>NZ_PYFT01000001.1:4223205-5630940 GCF_003023845.1 Adhaeribacter arboris
GTAACCCTGGCGATGATGGTGGAGTTAGAGTCTACCAACATAAAAATCAATTTAGTTTCACCGGGCTTCACCAAGACGAACCTCAACGGATTTGAGGGTATGGAATCTATCGAAGAGGGTTCCCGCGAAGTGGTGCGGGTGGCGCTACTCGGCGCAGACGGTCCGTCAGGCACATACACGATGTGGGAAAATACCACCATCCCGTGGTAGTATGGTGTTAGCGGGTTTCATGAAGAATAAAATTTCAAAAGGGAAAAAGAGAAAAATATTTCGTACAAACTGGAATCTTTATTTTGCTTTAAACCGGATGCCGTCCTTACCGAGCCTTGACAAAAATAAGCGACAGAGAAGACCCGGATGGGCAATCCGTTGACGTACAATCAACCTTCTCATTCTGGCTACGAAATTCCCTGGTTAGGTTACATTTAACAAATAATCCCTGCTGAATTTTGTACCTCACAATTAAATAAATAGAAAATGAAAAAAGCGTTAATTACAGGAGCCAATAAGAGCATTGGTTTTGAAATTGCCAGACAGCTACTGCAAAAAGGTTATCACGTTTATTTAGGTAGCAGAAAATTAGAAAACGGGGCAGAGGCAGTAGAAAAGCTCAAAGCCGAAGGTCTTGCAGCAGTTAAAGCCGTACAAATTGATGTAAGCAATACTGCATCTGTAAAAGCGGCTCGTGCTGAAATAGGCAAAAAAACAGAAGTGCTTGATGTGCTTATAAACAACGCCGGTATTAATGGTGGGATGCCGCAAACAGCATTAACTGCTGATGCTGACATTATGAATGAAGTTTATAATACCAACGTTTTTGGTGTGGTAAGAGTTACCCAGGCTTTTATTGATTTGCTAAGAAAATCTGATCAACCCCGTATTGTAAATGTTTCATCAAGCCAAGGTTCTCTTACTTTGCATAGCGATCCTACATCGAAATACTATAACCATAAGGGAGCTACTTACCATCCTTCGAAATCCGCATTAAATATGTACACCATCAATTTGGCTTACGAATTACGTGATACGAATTTCAAAGTGAACGCTGTTGACCCAGGCTTTACTGCTACAGATTTTAATAATCACCGGGGAACTGGTACTGTTGAAGAGGCGGGAGCCCGGATAGTAAAATACGCTACGGTTGATGCCAGTGGGCCAACCGGTAAGTTTTTCAGTGAAGAGATTAATCCTGAAACCGGAGTAATTCCGTGGTAGAATTTATCATAATTATTTTTTACTCTTTGGTAAAAACTCAACGCAGCTAGCATTTATACCTTACGAACGTTAGCCATGACGATTATTACACTCTCCATAATGGTATTTAGTCTAATGCCTTTATACCTAAATTATTGGGAACCAGAACAAAACAATAATTAATAATCCCACAAAATGGACAAGAGCATCCCTCGTAGATTTAAATCAATATCTGAATTTAATCGGGCATTCGGGCAACCCAAACCTTTGCACCCGTTGATAAGCTTGATAGATATTAAAAACACGAACATTTTGCCAGACGAGTTATTTAGCTCGTTTATTTTAGATTTCTACAAAATTGCCTATAAGACAAACGTTCATGGGAAAGCAAAATATGGCCAGAACTATTATGACTTTGGCGAAGGCGGCTTAATATTTTCCGCGCCAAACCAAGTTTTTGAAAGACCTGAAACTGGAAAATCGGGCAATGCATTGCTTATTCATCCTGATTTTTTGCTTACTTATCCCTTAGCCAAGAAAATAAAACAGTATGGCTTCTTTTCCTACGCAGCAAATGAAGCCTTGCATTTATCAGACAGTGAAAAGGAAACCATCCTGACTATTTTTAAAATAATTGATGATGAATTAAAAAGCAGGATAGATGATTTCAGCCAGGATGTAATTATATCGCAAATTGAATTGCTGTTGAATTATAGCAATCGTTTTTACAAGCGGCAATTCATCACCCGTAAAGCAGTAAATAGCGACGTGTTACAAAATTTAGAGAAATTGTTAGATGATTATTTCAACAATGAGAAATCATTGCTGCAAGGTATTCCAACGGTGCAATTTCTTGCGGAAAACTTAAATATTTCAGCAAGCTATTTAAGCGATATGTTGCGCTCCCTTACCGGACAAAATGCACAACAACACATTCACAACAGACTTATGGAGAAAGCGAAAGAATTATTATCTGCCACTAATTTAACGGTTGCAGAAGTTGCCTATCAGCTTGGTTTCGAATATCCGCAATCGTTTAGTAAATTCTTTAAGACAAAGGCAAAGTTTTCACCTTTAGAATTCAGACAATCCTTTAACTAATCCTGCTAAAAACAGGCAACAACCAAAGACACAGCTGGGCCATTCTTTTGATCTATTATTGGCTTTCTCATTTTGACTACAAAATTCCTCAGTTAGATTACATACGACGAATAACATTTCCTGAATTTTGCCTCTCACCATTAAAAACAAGCAGAAAATGAATATCAGCAATAATACCATCCTTATTACCGGTGGCACCAGTGGCTTAGGGCTTGAATTTACCAGGCAATTAGTTGATTGGGGAAATACCGTCCTCGTAACCGGCAGAGACCTTTCCAAACTGGGGAAGACCAAAAAAATCTTTCCCCAAGTGCATATTTTTCAAAGCGACGTAAGCGACCCAAAAGCAATCCGTGAACTTTATGAGAGGGTAATCACGCAATTTCCAAACCTTAATGTATTAATAAATAATGCAGGCGAAATGCGAAAAATAAACCTGCACGACGTTTCGTATGATTTGGAGAATATTACCAGAGAAATTGAAATTAATTTATCGGGGCCCATTCGTATGGTACAGCAGTTTTTGCCCCATTTAAAAACGCAAAAAGCCGCGGCCATTTTAAACGTAACATCAGGGATTGCCCTCATCCCATTTCCCATCTCGCCCATTTACGGTGCTTCAAAGTCCGGGCTTCGGTCTTATACAAAGTCTTTGCGTATTCAAATGAAAAACACTAGCGTCAAGGTTTTCGAGTTAGTGGCACCAGGGGCAAAAACCCCTTTGAATGATAAATTTGAAAAAGACGTTGACCCTAAAACATTGATGGACCCCGGCAAATTAGTTGCCATTGCTATAAAAGGTATAGAAAATGACACTTTAGACATTTATCCCGGTCTTGCCAAACTCCTAAAAATAGCCAGCAGGGTTGCACCCGGCTTTTTATTGCAACAACTTAGCAAGCCGGTCGACAAAATGCAATTAGACCAATAAGGCAAATTAGCCAAACGCTAATAAATAGCGTACTGGAAAGTTGCCATAAACAAAATATAAAAGTAGCGAACGTTAAAATTTTAGCTTTAAATTAAAAACATGGTAGTCAAAAAAAATGTGTCGCTTAAGGACATTTTAAGCTTTGCCGGCCATCATTTTATTTGGTTTACTGCCTGGTCCGTAAGTGTTGCTTGTTTGTATTATTTTACAGACCTTAAGCAATTTTCAATTCCCTGGCTACCCTTGTCTTTGATAGGTACGGCGGTAGCCTTTTACGTGGGTTTTAAAAACAACCAGGCTTATGACAGAGTATGGGAAGGTCGTAAAATTTGGGGTAGCATTGTAAATAGTAGCAGAAGCTGGGGTAGTATGGTGAAGCATTTTGCAAATAATCAGCATACTACTCAACCCAGATACCAGGACGAAATCAATGCACTTAAAGAAAAAATTATTTACCGTCATATTGCCTGGGTGTATACTTTACGCAGCCAATTGCTTATTAATACAGACTGGGAACACGTAAACTTAAAAGGTAGTTACGGTAAATTGGGACAGCAACGGCAAAAAAAATTCGGTACTGGGCTCTTTGAAGATGGAATAATGGAAACCAACCTTTCTGACTACTTGCCCAAAGAGGAACTGGCACTACTTGATAATTTTGAAAACACTGCTACGCACATTATAGACAAACAAGCCGAAGAATTAACCAAACTTAGAAGCCTCAATTTAATTGACGATTTTAGGCACATGGAGTTGCAAAAAATACTGAACGAATTTTACGCTTTCCAGGGCATGGCGGAGCGGATAAAAAAATTTCCCTTGCCACGCCAATATGCAAACGCCAGTTTCATTTTTGTATGCCTGTTTATATTTATGTTGCCATTTGGTATGGTGTCGGAATTTTCGAAACTGGGCAACTGGGGAATTTGGCTTTCCGTTCCGTTCATGGTAATAGTAGGATGGATATTTGTGGTTATGGAATTAGTAGGCGATTACTCCGAAAATCCGTTTGAAGGACTTGCTACTGATGTGCCCATGCTCTCCATCTGCAGAACAATAGAAATAGACTTGTTGCAAATGCTTGGCAAAAAAGACATTCCAAAACCAATACAAGCAAAAAACGGCATTCTGATGTAACTCCACTTAATTGGCCGAAACGAAGAAACCAGCGGCTAACAGCAGTTTGCTAATAAGATAGCAGGCCGTTTAAATGTTAACCGTTCCTTCAATTTAGCTTCATGTACGACAAAAGACTAGCTATTATATATAGATTAATAAATATTATATATTAATTCTATTTATAATCACTCTAAGCACCAGCTGCCAACACGGGTTTGGCGCAAGCGGGGCTGAAGAACAAGGGCTGAACTTCTTATCGCTATTCATCAGCAGTACACGGGCCAAGCTGACGGAATGCTGTTTTCCCGCCTGTGTCAAGCCCTAATCCGTAACATGTATTCAGCTAACAGGTGTTAGATACGCGTAATAATATCAGATACATATCAGGAGCGCATAATTTGATAATAAACGAATTTAAAAACGAGTTCGTAGATGGGGGATAAGAAATAGCATTAAATGACGGCTCAAGAATTAAAAACAGATATCCAGAAAGTACTGGACAACGTTCCGGAGAATCTTTTAGCAGCGGTTCTTTCTTATTGGCAAGAAGTACAGAAAAGAACCGCTGCTGATTTTAATAATGCGCAGCATCTGAAAAAATATTAACGGAAGACAGCGAGCTTCTTCAGAAGCTTGCTCAATGATTCGTATGAAAGAAGTGGAGCAAATGCATAATTTGTTAATAGAAGAATTTGGGAGAGCCAAAAGGCCAGAGATTTTAGAGCATTAAACGCCGCCAATAACTATTTCAAATCTTAGTTTCTAAATTTTTCATTCTCCCTGTAATATTCTACTAACCTAGTCGTCTTTGTGATTGACTCCCCTACAGGCCGGAGCATGTTTTTCGGCAGATCCCGTACCCAGAAGTATAGATTATTAATGTACAGCAAAAGATTACAGGCAACCTCGCACATGTTTTTAGAATCTGCTAGTAAAGAATAAGCAACAACTCATTTCTTAAAAAATCTAAAAAATAAAACCATGAAAATTTATTTAGCGCTCTTATTATTTGGCCTTGGTTTTACGGTAAATGCCCAGATTAAAACCGGTCAAGAACCTTACCTTACTAAATCCCTGGCTAAGGAATCCATAAAAGAAGTAGAAGTAAAAACCTCGGGCGGCAGCATTGCCGTTACGGGTGGCAACGCTGCCGATGCCCGCGTGGAAGTATTCGTCAACAGCAACCGGGAACGCTCCGGCCAAACTCTAAGCAAAGAAGAAATTCAGCAACGGCTAACCGCCGATTATGACCTTACCCTAAGTGCCAGCAACGGTAAGCTTATTGCCCGGGCCCGGCCAAAAGAAAAAGATATGGACTGGAAACGGGGTCTGAATATTTCATTCCGGGTATTTGTACCGCAAAACGTTTCTACGGAGTTAACTACCAGCGGGGGTGGTATACAGTTAGCCAATATTTCGGGGGAGCAGCATTTTACCACCAGCGGCGGCGACTTACAAATTGACCGGGTAAGCGGCCGAACTAAAGGCAGTACTTCCGGCGGGAGTATTCACCTGAAAAATTCAAAAGATAATATAGATTTAAACACCAGCGGCGGCGACATTGAGGCCACGGATTGCACCGGCGATATGCGGCTCGCTACCTCGGGCGGCTCTTTGCAGTTAACTAATTTAAACGGAATAGTAGAAGCCAGTACCTCAGGCGGCGACGTGAATGGCCGTAATATTACCGGCGAATTAAGTGCCCGTACGTCGGGCGGCGATATTGATTTGCGCGACCTGGCCTGCACCCTCGAAACTTCTACGAGCGGCGGCAATTTAGAAGTGGCGATTAAAAAGCCCGGCAAATACATTAAACTCAGCAATTCAGGGGGTGATATTTCCCTGCAACTACCCAAAAACATTGCGGCCGACCTGGATTTACAAGCGGATCAGGTGAACGTAGGCAAACTGGACGCCTTTAACGGCACCATCGAAAAAGACGAAGTAAGAGGCAAATTAAACGGCGGCGGCATCCGAATCACCGCCGATGCCGGTAGCGGGAATGTATCGTTGTCGGTCCGGTAACGAGTTATTGCTTCGTTCAATAAAACTCAAAACTTAAGCAGTATATAGCAAGATTTTATATTACTTACGTTTAAACCGTTTTAGAAGAAGCCACAAAGGGATAAAAGTAGAGAACTCAACAAGCGTTCTCTACTTTTATCCCTTTGTGTTTTTACTTGATTTCCCATTACTGAAAGCTAATTCTAGCCTTAGAAAGCCAACTTCTTGTTTTCCCATATTTGTCTTCCAGGAAGACTAGTTTTCCATCTCCTAGTCAGCGCATCCGGTTATTATTCTAATTTTTAGTCTTGGTTACTCACCCAAACATAGTTTCTTTATCTTTACTAAATACTGTTTTAGATATAGCAAGCGGATACACCTTACATAATGCCGATAACCGGAACAGTTGGTACTTCTGGTTGTGCGTAAGTAAAATGTATAAAAGGAAAAGAGGACATAGAAGAAGTTGCTGACCTACAGGAAGCTATTGAATGCGACACCGAAAGTCATAGGATTAAAGAAATAGCAGAGTTATTCATTAATGCAATGAATGACTGGCCTACCTACAACCAGACCAAAATTGCTGACTTTGTTCAAGAGTTAAAGGTCTACTTTGGAAATCCATTGACAATAGACTCCATATATAGAAAAGAACTAGATCCGAAAGATGGTCTTGATCTTTGGCGACATGAGGCTGGGTCTTCCGTAGCTGAAATGATTCACATCTCTACAAGGTTTGAAGGGGAAAGTAACTTTGATAAAATACTACAACAGCTTCTGAATTATTATAAAGTGGTAAAATACCATCGAAAATCCACACCTAAAAAGTACTAAAACGCTTTTTAGCCACGGTCCGTTAGCACCATAGTGAACGACCAGAAACGACACGATAACCGATAAGGTCAGATTTGACTACGACAAAGATAGATCTGACTAAAATTATTTATGTGCTGTTGCAGAACTTTACAGCAACAAAAAATAAGAAAATGAATAGAATATTAGTAACCGGTGCAACGGGCCAACTAGGCAGTGCCGTCATCGAAACCTTGGTAAAAAAAATTCCCGCCAGTCAAATTTCAATCCTTACCCGTAAAGAAGAAAAACGAGTTAAATTTCAAGCGGAAGGCTTCCCTGCGTATTTAGGTGATTATGACGACGTAGATGCTCTTGAAAAAGCCATGGCCGGAGTGGACACCGTTTTACTTATTTCGGCCGGTGACGAAGGTAACCGCAGGCAACAACACCAAAATGTGGTGAACGCTGCCCAAAAAGCCGGGGTAAAAAATATAGCTTATACCAGCCGGTCTTTAAAAAACAGAGCTACTTTAGCCAATAAACTAATGGTGGACCATTTTGAAACAGAAGATTATATTATAGCAAGTGGACTGAAATACGCTTTTTTTAGAAATGTATTGTACCTGGACGCCATACCTTTGTTTATTGGCAAGCAAGCCACCGAAACAGGTATTTCTTTACCGGCCGGCGATGGAAAAGTGGCTTATGCTTTAAGAAGCGAAATGGGCGAAGCAATGGCCCATGTTTTACTGCAGGAAGAATGGGAAAATAAAATTTATAATTTCAACGGCGGCAAAGCGTATTCCTTTTACGATATTGCTGCTGCTCTTACCGAGCTTTCGGGCAAAGAAGTAAAATACACCGCCATGGAAACCACCGCCTTCGAAGGAATGATGAAACAAAGAGGTTTACCCGAACCCGTAATCAAGAAAATTGTTGCTTTTCTAACGGACATTAAACAAAATCAGGAAGCAGAAATCGGCAATGAACTGGCGATTCATTTAGGCCGAAAACCAATAGCACTAAAAGACGGATTAAAAACCTTATTTGGCTTGTAATTGAGATTGTATTATGGCTTCCTTAGCAGCAAATCACTTAAAAACCATTGCCGACTATCATCGGTTTATGGAACTGCCCAAGCCCGAACATCCTTTGGTAAGTGTGGTAAAATTTGAAGACATTAAACGAAAATCCTCGAATTGTCCGGGCAGTATTATTCACAATTTCTATTCTATTGCCCTGAAAAAAAACTTTAATGGAAAATTAAAATATGGGCAACAAGATTTTGATTTTGACGAAGGCGTAATGCACTTTATGTCACCAAAACAAGTTTTGACAATAGAGCCAAACGCACCAGAATTTACGCATTCAGGCTGGCTATTGCTTATTCATCCCGATTTCCTTTGGCATACGGCATTGGCTAAAAATATAAAGCAGTACGAATATTTTAGCTACAACGTAAATGAAGCCCTGCATCTTTCTGAGAAGGAAGAAACGTTGGTAACCGGAATCATGCAAAATATTGCCCTAGAGTATCATACCAGCATCGACAAATACAGTCAGAATGTTATTATTGCGCAAATAGAATTGCTACTAACTTATTCGGAACGTTTTTATCAGCGCCAATTTATTACCCGGAAGATTGTTAATCACAAAATACTTAATCAATTGGAAGACCTGCTTACCAGTTATTTCAAAGACGATAGTTTAATAAAAAAAGGAATTCCATCGGTTCAGTTTATTTCGGACAGGTTACACATTTCTCCCAATTATTTAAGCCGTTTACTTAAAATGCTCACCGGACAAAGCACGAAGCAATTTGCACAAGACAAGTTAATGGACTTAGCTAAAGAAAAATTATCCACTACCAACCTGGCAATTAATGAAATTGCTTACGACTTGGGTTTTGAACATCCTCAATCGTTTAGTAAACTTTTCAAAAGCAAAACCAACTTATCGCCTTTAGAATTTAGGCAGACATTTAACTAAAGAATAGCCCTTACAGCTTACAAAAAAATAGTTTTTCCTTTATCTTTCTAAGCTTGGTTTCATCAAAAGTTTTCGGACAAAATTATAAAGATATTCACCCTGATTCATGTTAAACTTGCTAAGGAAAGCACTTTATTTATATAGGTATATAACTCGTGGTTCGACGGAAAAGCAACCCATATGAAATATTAAACGCTAAAAATACCTTTTCCCATTTTTCTCTCCTGCACGCTAAGCCTTTATGAAAAAATACCAACTGCTTTTCCTTTTTAGTTTTTTAATCTTTGGATTCATCTCCGCCCAAACAAGCCAAAACAACCCAAACAGCAAAACGGAATCGCTTACCATTCAAAAAATTAGCAATCACGTTTACCAGCACACTTCGTTTCTGCAAACCGAAAGCTTTGGTAAAGTTCCGTGCAATGGCATGATTGTTTTTGATAAAACCGAAGCCATTATTTTTGACACTCCCCCCGATAATAAAACCTCTTTAGAATTAATTACTTGGGTAAAAAATAAACTGCATTGTAAAATTAAAGCCATTATTCCCACTCATTTCCATTCCGATTGTTTAGGTGGCTTAGAGGAGTTTCACAAACATAGCATTCCTTCTTACGCGAATAATGAAACCATTGCTATTGCCAAATCTAAAAATATAATCGTGCCGCAAAATGGATTCAACGATTTGCTGGAATTAAAAGTGGGGGACAAAAAAGTGCTGGTCGAGTACTTTGGTCCAGGCCATACTCAAGATAATGTAGTGGGTTACTTTCCGGATGAAAAAATTATGTTCGGGGGTTGTTTAATTAAAGAACTAGGGGCCGGAAAAGGAAATTTAGAAGATGCTAATACTATGGCTTGGCCTATAACCGTAACAAAATTAAAAGAAAAGTACCCCAATACAGCCTTCATTATTCCCGGTCACGGAAAATCAGGCGGCACCGAACTATTAGATTATACGATTAAACTATTTGCGCCAAAGTAAGTTATACAGTAGCCTGATCCAGTTCAGCAATTATTCAATCTCTGCAAAGTAAGTAAAGGTTAAAACGCTTACTCGCTCCGGGCAAAGAGAAAATTTTATCATCACTTCAGAAAAGCTTTTCTCTTAGGGGAGCAGGCATGAGGAAAGAGATTTATCGCCGTTTCAAAGTTTAATGGCGTTTATAGAGTAATACGCCTGCTTTCAATCTAACAAACTAATATTTAGATTCGGGCAATAAAAAATATTGCAATTCCTTAACCGCGTGCTTACCTTAGCTATTCTATCGTTTAAGGAAGTTACCGCTTATTCGTTTTTAAGCGAAGTCATTTAATTATAAAAGGATACCTATTTTGACAAAGATAAAACAGTTTTTGCAGGACTCAGAAACCAAGTCGTTTGACCTGAACCACCGGCGAATTATAAAATATAATATTGGCAAGTATAACCTGGCCGTAAAACAAGGCTTACAACAATATCGCAACCACGAATTGGCGCGCGATCGGGCTTCGTTTATTAAAACCAACGTTATAAATAACCTGGATAAATACCTGGTTGAGTTCGAAAATAATTTCACCCAGCGGGGGGGTAAAGTGATCTGGGCCCAAAACAAGGAAGAAGCTTTGCGCGAAATCGGCCAGATTATGAAGCGCAAACGGGCCAAATCGGTGGTAAAATCTAAATCCATGACGACCGAGGAAATTCATTTAAATGAATTCCTGGAGAAAAACGGCATTGAAACCGTAGAAACCGATTTAGGCGAATACATTGTGCAACTCGCCGAACAGCGGCCTTACCATATTGTAACGCCAGCCATGCACATGTCTAAAAAAGATATTTCGGACTTGTTCGTGAAAAAGCTTAAGATTGCCCCTACCGACGATGCCCAGCAACTGGTTTTAACGGCCCGCCGGTTGATGCGCGATAAATATACGGCCGCCGAGGTAGGTATTACCGGCGGCAATTACCTAATTGCCGATATTGGCGGGGTAGCCGTAACCGAAAACGAAGGCAACGGCCGTTTATCCACCACTTTCCCGAAAACGCACATTGCTATAGTGGGTATTGAGAAAATGATTCCCAGCATTATGGATCTGGATCTGTTCTGGCCTTTGCTGGCTACCAGCGGCACCGGCCAAAACGTTACGGTTTACAATACTATTTTTACCGGCCCGCGGCAACCGCAAGAAAAAGATGGTCCGGAAGAAATGTACGTTATTTTGCTCGATAACGGCCGCACCGATTTATTGGCTTTGCCCGAGAAACGCGAAGCCCTTAATTGTATTCGCTGCGGGGCGTGTTTAAACGTTTGCCCGGTGTACCGCAACATTGGCGGCCATGCCTACGAAACTACTTACAGTGGCCCGATTGGTTCCGTCATTTCGCCGCATTATAACGGCATGGCCGAGCATAAACATTTGAGTTATGCCAGTTCGTTGTGCGGTGCTTGCACCTCGGTATGTCCGGTTAAAATCAACATTCACGAACTATTGCTGCTCAATCGCCAGCAAAGCGTGGCCGAAGGCTTGGCGGATAACCAGGAAAAATTAACTTTTCAGTTGTGGACCAAAGCCATGAAAAACCGGCGTTTGATGGATTTAGTACCGGTGGCCTTAAAAAACATGGCTTTGCGCCTGATTTTAAAAGATACCTGGAGCCGCAAACGCGAGCCCTTACAAGTTGCCCCCAAATCTTTTGGAAAACTTTACAAAGAATACCAGAAGAAAAAATAAAGTCAGCCTATTTCGTCTATAAATTCGGTAAAAAAGCCTCTCGCACGAGAGGCTTTTTTATGTTTCACCCGGAATAGAAAAAGCCTTTAGAGAAATAAAATCGAGTACTTGCGCAGACCCGGAAAGTAGTTAACTTAAGAGCCTAAATCTATCGCCGAAATGAAATGCCCCAGTTTCCTGACCTCGTTTAAAACGGGTAATTTACCTGCCCAGGCAAGCCTAAAGTTTCTACTTTTAACTTTTTCGAGGATGGAAGTTCTACAGTTATTTTTCCGAATGCGGCTTTATAAAGATTCTTACTCTGTTTTGTGGAGCGGCTTGTTTTTAGTGAGTTTGTTGTGGACGGGTTGTTCTAACACGCCGGAAAAAATCCGGTTAATAAATCAGAAACGAAAAGTAATGCTGGCGGCTCACCGGGGGGCTTCGGAAGTAGCACCGGAAAACACTTTAGCGGCCATTCAAAAAGCCTTAGATTCCCCCGCCGATTTTATCGAAATTGATATTCACCAGACCCTCGATTCGCAATTGGTAGTAATGCACGATGCCACTCTTGACCGGACAACCAACGGCGAAGGCGCTATATCGGACTTACCGTTATCGGCAATAAAAAAACTAGATGCCGGTAGCTGGTTTAAACCAGAATTTAAAAAAGAAAAAGTACCAACCCTGGAAGAAGTTCTGCAACTGGTAAAAGGCCGCAAAAAGTTACTCATTGAATTAAAAAAAGGCGATGATTTTTATCCAGGAATGCCCCATCGAACGATTGCTCTGTTGCAGAAGTACCATGCCCGTAGTTGGTGCGTGCTACAATCTTTCCACGACGAGATTCTTCAGGAAATCTGGCAAAACGAATACAACGTGCCTACGCACAAGCTAATAGTAGGTAAATTACCTATGTTGCCGGTTTATTTTGATGTAAGCCTACGATTCGGTTATTTCGATAAATATTACCGGGCTTCGGCCATAAATGCGCACCACTATTTTGCTACTCGCGGCTTTGTGAAACTGGTGCATAATGCCGGCTTCAAAACGTTTGTCTGGACGGCCGATGATCCCAGCGAAATTAATAAACTCGTAGACCGAGGCGTAGACGGAATAATAACCAATGCGGTTTCTTCTTTAATAGTACAGTAAATTTTCTTTCTTCCTTATTTCATTTTAAACGTAAATACTTTTATAAGAACAGTATTCTGAAGTTTAATGTTACATACCTGAATTAACTATCTTTCATGCTGCATATTCTGAATGGCGACGGAATGGCTGAACCGTTTAAACAAGCCGCTATACCCGCCGATGATTGTATTGTTTGGCGCGAAATTTTGTCGGAAGGTCCTATTGTAGACCAAGACTCAACCGTTGAATTTTGGCAAGCCCGGCAGCACTATATCACCCAAACGTACCAGGAAGCTCCTACCACTTACGTATTAAAAGTAACTACCGAAGTTAAACACCTCGACACGTATAGCCAGCACAACGAAGTAGTTTTGTGGTTTGAACACGATTTGCTTTGCCAGATAAATTTACTGTATCTGCTGCACTGGTTTGCGCAGCATAATTTAAATAAAACTTCTCTAAGCCTGGTTTGCATCGGCTCGCACCCGGAAAAGCCGGATTTTAAAGGTTTAGGTGAATTATCTCCCGAACAATTAGCCGCTTTGTTTCCGCAGCGGCAAGTACTTACTCCCGCCGACTTAGCTTTAGGCGATCGCGGTTGGAAAGCTTACGCAGCGCCCACGCCCGAACCTTTAATTTACTTTTTACAGAAAGAAGATTTCACCCGTTTACCCTTACTCCCTATTGCCTTACATGCCCATTTAACCCGGTTTCCGTCGGTACAAAATGGCTTAAATGCTATAGAACAGCTACTATTAGAAATTATCGCCACAAACCAACTTACCACAACTGAATTATTCGAGAAATTTTGGCAACGTACCAGCTTATTTGGTCTCGGCGATGCTCAGATTGTGAACTACCTGGTAGAGTTGGAACAAGCAGAGTTAATTCAAATTCAGGAAACAATTTCCATTACCGATTTAGGAAATAAAACTTTACGGTCGGAATGCGATTACGTGCAACTTCACCCGGTAAACCGCTGGTTAGGTGGGGTTCATTTACAACCCGGTATTCCTTACTGGCGTTGGAATCGCGCAAACGAGGAGATACTAATGTTGTAATTCCTAACTCATTATTTCATTACTTTCCTAAATTTCCGAACAGACTTTTTTCGATCCTCGATGAAAAGTTTGCTTCTAGTTTGCTATACTTAAAATTCTAAAAATTACTCCTTCCTGATTATTTTTAAACTGCTTTTCGTTCTTTTAAGAATAAGCAAATAGAAATTTACTCTTTAAAATTATAGCTATTCAAATAAATTTTATTATTTTGTATAGCTATAAACACATTAATCATCCTTTTGCCCTTATGAAAATCCTTTACTTAACCTGTATTGTTTCTGGTCTTTGCTTGGCACAGCACCAGGCAAATGCCCAATTGCTCAATAAAGTGCGCCAAAAGCTGGAAAATGCCGCGGAGCAATCCGTGAATAAAGCCCTGGGAACCGACAAAAATGCCTCCTCTTCCCCTACTTCTCCCACTGCTTCTTCGGGCAGCCGGGCTCGCAATAAAGGGGGAGCCGGTTTGGTTACTACTCCCCCGATGTAAAAGAAAACCTCACTGATGCCGAGAGTAAATACAAAGCCGGTCAATACGGCCAGAGCCGGGCGGCTTTACAGCAAGCGATGCTGGGGGTAGAAATGGAAATCGGGCAGAAAATTTTAAAATCATTACCGGAATCTATTTCGGGACTGAAGAAAAACGCCGAATCGGACCAAGTTACCAGCACCGGTTGGGGTTGGGCCGGTCTAACTATCCAGCGCCAGTACGCGGATGGCAACGACAAAGAACTAACGGTTACCGTCGTAAATAATGCCGCCTTGCTCTCGGCGGTAAATTTGTACTTAAGCAACGGCGGCTACAGCCAAACGACAGGCGGTAAGCAAGACTGGAAACAAACCAAAGTAAAAGGCAACCGGGCGGTTATTGAGTACGACGAAAATTCCGGATATAAGCTCACCGTGCCCGTAGGGCAATCGTCGGTTTTGGTTTACGAAGGCGTTAACTTTAAAGACGAATCCGAATTAATGACGGCTGCCAACGCCGTAGATATTGCCGGGATTAAAAAAATGTTAGGCGAAAAATAAAATCCGGTATTCACTCTTTAACTATTTCTCCTTGATTTTACCCTCATGAAAAAGATATTTAGCTTATTATTTTTAAGTGGATTTACCCTGGTGGCTTTTGGCCAGGACTTTAATAAAAATTTAGCGGATGCCCGCACCGCGTATGCGGCCGGTAACTTAAGTAATTCCCGGTTTGCCATGGAGCAAATGCTGCATACGCTGGATGCGGCCATTGGCAAAGATATTTTAAAACTGCTACCCGCTAAAATGGATGCCTTAGCCGCCAATGTAAAAACCGATAATACTACCGGCACGGGTACGAACAGCGGCCTAGGCCTTTATGTGCAGCGCTCTTACGGTACCGGCGCTAAAACGGCCACCGTTGATATTATTAACAATTCGCCGCTGATTACCTCCTTAAATACGTTGCTGGCTTTGCCTTTTATCGGTCGGAGTGGCGATGGCAACCAAAAAGTAGTGAAAGTACAAGGCTACAAAGCCGTTCTTTCCAAAACGGAGAATTCGGAAACGAAAAAACTAGACTACGACTTACAAATTCCCATGCAAAACACCCTCGTTACTTTCAAGATGACCGAAGCCCAGGAAGCCGATGTACTCCGTTTAGCCAATACCATTCCGTTAGAGAAAATTGCCACAATGGCCCAATAACTTATTAAATTTTATTACATATTAGCTTATTCCATTTAGGGGAGCCAGAGTAATCTCAGCTCCCCTGATTTTTAACCCGGCTGTTAACAAAATACTCGCTGAATGTCCTCGCTAAGTTCTAAAAATTATTTTTTTACCTTTCAGCATCTCATTTTTATCCAGTACTGCAAATCACTTTATCTCAAGGGAAAAATAATCAGAACGTAGGCAAAATAACCTGTAGCAAAAAGAAACTGAACCCGTTTGGCTAGGGAGGGCCTTCTCAGGTTCCGGTGCTTGAGCATTCCGACGTGTAGGGGCGTGCTGCGCACGTTCCCGCCCGCCCGGAAGAGCCAAATGAGGCCCGCCGGCCAGGAGGCAAACAGGTTACTGCTCCACCGCATTAGCACGGCCACATTGAGACTGGCACAGTCTCAACGGATAAATCCATTAACACATCTTTTAAGTTTCTATCTAGTATTATAGCCAGTCTCTGGTTTCCTAATCTTTTCATTCCCAAAACCGAACCTATAAAAGAAGTTACCTTCGAAAGCGCTTGGCCTAAGTTAATTCTTTTAAATTCCCCTTTTCGTTTTTATCTTTAAGAAACCAGAATAACCGGAAGACCGGTAGCTGCACGTATATTTATGAAGATACTGGGCGTACGATTCCTGAACCTGAACTCCCTCAAAGGACTACACGAAATTAGATTTGACCAAAGTCCGCTCGCGGAAGCGGGTTTGTTTGCCATTACCGGACCTACCGGGGCCGGCAAAACTACCTTACTGGATGCGATTACCGTAGGACTTTTCGGGCGGGTTCACCGGCACGACCGCGATGCTTTCGAAATAATGACCCGGCACACCAGCGAATCTTTTTCGGAAGTAGAATTTGAGGTAAAAGATAAAAAGTATCGGTGTAAATGGGCAGTTTACCGGAGCCGTAAGAAAACGGATGGCAAATTGCAGCCTACGCACATGGAGTTAATTACCCTCCCGGACCAGAAATTAATGGATTTAAAACCCAGCGAGGTTCCGGGTAAAGTTGCCGAAATCAGTGGCTTAGATTACAATCAGTTTTTACGCTCGGTAATTCTTTCGCAAGGTGATTTTACTCGTTTTTTAAAAGCCAGTGAAAGCGAACGCAGCGATTTACTCGAAAAAATAACAGACACAGGAATCTACTCCCGTATTTCGATGTGGGCGTATCGTCAGGCCGATAAAGAGAAAAAAACGCTGGAACTCTTGCGCGCCAAACTGGATAATTCGGAACTATTAACCGAAGAACAAGTTTCTGATTTCCAAACCCAGGTTGCCGATTTACAAGACCAAATTCAGCAACAACAAAAAGTTAAACAAGAACGGGAACAACAGGTAAACTGGCTATTGCGCCTGGAGCAATTGCAGCAGAAAAAAACCGGATTGGCCGCTCAACTGCAAGTATTAGTAGCCAATTTTGAAGCCCAGCAATCTGAATTTAAAAAACTGCAGCAGCACCAACGGGCACTACAATTTAAACCAGCTTTAATTCAAATAAAAAGTTCGCAGAACCAGGCGCAGCAATTAGATCAGAATTTATTGCACATTGCCCGCTTGTTGCCCGATTACCAGCAACAAACCCAGGAAGCAGAACAGCAATTAATTATAGCCAAGCAACAAGTACGGCAAGCGCAGGAAGAACTGGAAGCAGCAGAACCCATCTTTCACGAAGTTACCCAGCAAGATTCCATTATTTCGCGGGACAAAGAACATTTCCTGAAAAACCGGCAGAACTACATTCAAGCGGGTGAAGAACTGGAAAAGCTTAGACAACTTTTAACAACTAAACAAACCGCACTACAGCAAATTCAGCTCTATTTAGAGCAAACCCAAAATTGGCTGCAGCAAAATCAACCAGCCCAGCACCTGGATCGGGAAATTATTACTTACCAGCAAGGAGTAAAAGATTTGCACGATAGTAACCGTAAATTACAAGAAGTTAACCGGGAGTATGCCGAGCAAGAAAATACGCATAAAACAGCTAACCGGTTCATTCAGCACCAAAAACAACAGCTGGAACAAGATCAGAATAACGCCTTAGCCACCTCGGCACAAATAACTTTTTTACAGCAGATTAATCAAAATTTACTGGCTGGCCAATCATTCGCTGAATTAGAAAAAATTTGTAACGAGTTACCAACCCGAATTCATTTACTAGAACAGCAAAACCAACTAGCCTACCAATATCAGCAAATTACCGGCAAACTTAAAACCTTAAGCCAAAGTATTCAGGTAAATGAGGCCGAACAGCAACAAGTTAGCCAGGCCAGTAGCGAGTTAACTGTAAAAAAACAACAAGCCACCGAAACTTTACAATACCTGCAGCAGATTGTAGACTTACAGCGTCAGATTCAGAAGTACGAAGCCGACCGGGAATTACTGCAACCGCACCAACCTTGCCCGCTTTGCGGCTCGGAACAGCACCCGTTCGTACTAAACCAATACCATAGCAACGTATCCGAAGCCGAACAAAAATGCCATACGCAACAACAGGTAGTGGCCGGGTTAACGGACCAGCAAACTATTCTGGCTTTGCACTTAAGTTCGTTAAAGGCCCTGCTGGAGAACGAACAAAAACAAATAGCGGAGCTAAAAGCCGAGCAGGCGGCCTTAATAAGTAAGTTCAGGGTAAATCAGGGAAACCTGCCCGAAGAACTTTTTATTAATTCTGGTGCCGCCATCCTAGAAATACTACTTGGTTACCAACAAAAATACCAGGCAAAAAAAGAATTATGGAACAAGATCCGGCAAAACGAAGAAGAATGCCGCCGCTTCGAAAAAATACAGCAGGAGCAAAAAGAAATTATCCTGAAGCGCGAACACGAGATTAGCCGGGCCCAGGAAAAAGAAGAACAGGCTCTGCGGCAAATGCAGTACCTGCAAGAAGAAGTAGCTGATTTAAAAGAACAGCAGTTGGTGGTATCCGCACAAATTCAATCGTTTTTATTACGCTTCGGAATGACGTTTACCCTGGACAAAAGCCGGGATATTGAAGCCCGATTACAACAACTTTCCGCTACTTTCGCGCAGCATTCCGAGCAATTACAAAAATTAAATTTAAATTTAAAACAAACCGAAACGGAGCAAATCCATCTTTCCGAAAATATTCGAGAGAGAGAACAGTTACTTCAACAGCAAAAAATAGTACTTCAAAAAGACCAGGCTAATTTACAACAGCTCATCCATACCCGGCAGCAATTATTTGGCACGAAGATTCCGCAAACCGAACGGGAACGACTGAAACAAGCTTTACAACAGCAAAATCAATTACTCGAAAGTTTACAAGGTTCCTTCCTGCAAAAGCAAGAGCAAATGCGCTTGGCGCAAAGCCGGCAACAACAATGGCAAACCGAATTAACGCGGGTACAGGCGCAAGTAACTACCTTAACCACCGAGCTACACCAATCGGTAAGGGCACATAATATTGATTCGGTAGATACTTTGGTGCAATTATTTTTAACCGACGACGAAGCCCACCGCATTGAGTTATTGCAAAAACAAGCCGAACGGGCTTTAGCCGAACACCAGAAATTATACACCGATACCGAACAGGAACTTTATCGGGAACAAGCCCGCCAACTCACCGATTGCGCCTTGGCAGATTTGCAAACGGAAAAGGAAGATTTAAATGCCACAATGGCCCGTTTGCACCAGCACATAGGATCGCTGCAAAGGCAACTGGAACAAGATGCCGAGATAAAAGCAAAATATCGCGAAACGGCCGCGCAGGTAGATATTCAACAAAAAGAGTTTTTGCGCTGGGATAAAATGGCCGCCCTTATTGGCTCCGCCGACGGCAAAAAGTTCAGTAAGTTTGCGCAAGGCCTTACCCTGGCTCGCTTAACGGAGCTTGCCAACCGGCATTTAGTTAAATTAAACGAACGGTACCGGATTTTTAAAAATCCTAACCAGGATTTGGAATTACAGATTATTGATACGTACCAGGCGGATGCCGTGCGCTCCATGAATACTTTATCGGGCGGCGAAAGTTTTCTGGTAAGTTTAGCGCTCGCATTAGGTTTATCGGATTTAGCGGGCCGGAAAGCGCAAATAAATTCTCTATTCATCGACGAAGGATTCGGCACTCTGGATACTGATACTTTAGATATTGCCATAAGTGCGCTGGAGAATTTACAAGTCGGCGGGAAGCTAATCGGCGTTATTTCGCACGTAGAAGCCTTAAAAGAACGGATCAGCACCCAAATACAGGTAAATAAGCAAGCAGGCGGCCAAAGCTTTATAAAAATAGTGGGTTACGAAACCGAAGTTTACGTGTAAAATAAATCTCCAGCTACTAAATCTTTTCTTACTCTTGCCACTTGGCCCAGTGCGTACTTAAATAGTTTATAAACCACCGAGCTAGTAGTAGATTTTCTAACTATTCTTAAAGTATTACTTAGGATTTTTGGCTCGTAATTCTTCCCGCACGAATAAACCCGAAGGACTAATTTCGGCATCGGCCCAACCGCCCGTTGATTTGGCGCCGGGTTTTAAAGCGGCCGAGGTTTCTTCTTTATCGGCTAATGACCAATTGCACCACGAAATCTTATTATCATCCATAAATTTCCACCAGGCTTTGGTTTCGGTTTGGTCGAGTACGCCGTTGCCGGAAGCTTCGCAAGTACCATATTCGGTTACCATTAAGGCAATACCTTTATTTAGGGCTCGAGCCGCGGCATCGCGCAGCCATTGTTTGTGCGTGGCAGCGTAAAAGTGCAAAGTATAGGCTACATTAGGCTGCTTTATGGGATCATTGGCGGCTTCTTCTACTTGCTGCGACCAATTACGCGTACCACAAATTACCAAGTTATCCGGGTCGTGCTGCCGGATAGCATTAATAATAATTTCGCTGTAAGGTTTTATTACCCCCGACCACGACACATCCAGCGGCTCGTTAAAGATTTCGTAAATAACATTGGGTTTATCGCCGTATCGTTGCGCCATTTCTGTAAAAAAAGCTTTGGCCTGCTCGGTGTGCTTCTCGGCTTCGTGGTCGTGCCAATCAATGATTACGTATAATCCTTGCTCAATAGCCGCATCTACTACGGTAGTAACTTTTTGCTTTTCTGCCTCCGGATTTTGTAAATACCCTTCGTAATCTACGGCCATAGCCGCCCGAACTACGGTGCAACGCCAATCGTCTTTCAACCATTTTACCGCTTCGGGAGTGTAGTATTTCCCGATCCACTGGCTCCAGAAAAAAGACATTCCGCGTAACTGAACCGGACTGCCATTTTTATCGACAATGCGGTTGCCTTGTACCCGCAACTGTCCGAACTGAGCTACGGCGTTGGTAACAGTAACCACATCTGTCGGTGGATTTGCAGGAAGATTAGGTTTAGCCGTTGCGGTTGGTTCTTTTGACTGGCAACTCCACAACAAAAAGAAAAATGCAACTAGCAGATAATTATATTTTTTTCTCATTTTTTAATTTAATCTGACAACCACTCCGACAAATCCAATACGCATAAGTTCAATAACTCTTATACTTATAAATACTGCATTCATCATAAAAAAGCCGCTATTTACCTAGCAGCTTTTTTTATGATGAATGTAAATTATTATAGTAACCTAAATTACACGATTGGTTGCTGAAGCACCTTTCCTTCTGTGGCAACACTTACTCTACGGTTACGATTACGCATCACAAACCACAATATTGTAAAGGCTACAATCAGAATAAGAGGGAAAGTAGTCATTTTGAGCAAAGTTGCTTGTCCGGCGGCTAAATCCAATGCATCCCCGGAAAGACCAGCGGCTGATTTTGTTGCCCGCTCACCATCAATCCAACGGCCAATAATAGGCTGGAAGATAGAGGTGGAAAACATACCTACCCCACCCACGATAGACATGCCAAGCGCTCCACTTAATGGAATGTTCTGGGCTACAAACCCGATCATTGTTGGCCAGAAATAGCAAACCCCCACCGCAAAGAAAATAGCTGCTACGTAGGCCATTGATCCGGTTTGGGAGCTAAATAAATAAATACCAATAGCAGCAAATATAGCCGAACCTAATAATACTCCTGTCTGGTCGATTTTATGAACAAGCGGACCGGCAAAATAGCGGCCAATTGCCATTAAGGCGGTGGTAAGCGCCAATATCAGCATTGGGCTGGCTCCGCTTTTAGCCATGATAAGACCTACCCATTGCTGCGGACCAAATTCACTGATAGCCGTTAAAGCCATGCAAGCAAAAATAAACAGGTACAGGGGAGTGAGCATAGCCTGGAAATTTTTGGCTAAAGAAGTTACACCTTCTACATGTGGCCGAGGAAAATTTTGACCAAAATATAGGAACGCATAGATGATAGTAGGGATCATAATTACCCAAATCTGAGCTTGCCAGGGCAATCCGGCATCGGTCATAAATTTAGATACCAAGCTACCGATAAAGATACCACCGGGGAACCACATATGGAACCGGGCCAGCATCTTGTTCATTTGATTACCGGAGTACATATCAGCTATCATTGGGTTACACGCCGCCTCGGTACAGCCATTACCTAAACCGATAAAAAAGGTAGAGATCAGCAGCCCGGTGTACCCACCTGCATAAATGGTCAGGAGGATACCCAATGTATGCGCAAAAAAGGCAAACATCATGATTCTTTTAGGGCCAACGGTGTGGTAAACCAAGCCGCCAATAATCATAGCTATGGGGAAGCCAAAAAACCACATCGAGTTAATGAAGCCTAACTGCTCCGCCGATAAGCCAAAGTCCTTGCCCAACTGAGGCAAAATACCGGCCCGGATACTAAAGGAAAAGGCCGTGGTAATTAAGGCAAAGCAACTGGCGTAAAAAAGCCTGGTTTGGTTAATTTCTTGTGTCTGTGCCATAAGAAGTAAGCAAATAAATAAGGTTAGTTATAAGTTTGATTAAAATAAGAGTCCTGTTGTATAAGTAGTAATTGCTATTTGCTTAGCCTGAGCAAATTATAAGGTGCGAATTTTGATATTTTTAAACCAAACTTTATCGCCGTGATCCTGCAAAGCGATGTGGCCTTTTTTGATTTTACCGTAACCCGGCATAGAAGCAAACTTACTTTCTTTTACCAAGGCTTGCCACTCGGGGCTGCCTAATTGGTATTCTACTACTTTTTTGCCGTTTAACCAATGCTCCACGTGGCCTTTATTTACTACTAACTTAACGTGGTTCCATTGGCCAACCGGCTTCACGGCTGGTGTCGATAAAGGAATCATGTCGTAATTGGCCCCGGCTTGGCGGTTACCGTTTTTACCTTGTTTGGCATCCGGGTGCTTTTCATTGTCGAGTACCTGCATTTCCGGGCCGGTGTGGTAAGTAGCCTGGTACTGCGGATCTTCGGACACATTATAGATGATACCACTGTTTCCGCCTTCCGAGATTTTCCAGTCCAGGAGTAGTTCGTAATTTTCGTATTGATTTTTGGTAATAAGATCACCGGCTCCCTTTCCTACCAAAGTAATGGCGCCATCTTCTACGCCCCAACTGGCCGGCACATTTTCTTTGCGAAAGCCGCGAAACTGATTAATGGTTTTTCCATCGAAAAGCAAGGTATAGCCCGCTTTTTTTTCGGCGGCGGTTAACGTATTATCGCTTTTCCCGGTAGTTTGCCGGAGTTTTAGGGTACCCGCGTACGAGGCAGAAACGGCTAAAGCAAATAAGGCCAACAGTTTTACTTTTTTTAGACTAATCTTCATTAAAGCTTGGTTTAAAATATGATGTGGTAAACTGAAATTTGTCTAAAAATAAATAATTTAAAACTAATCGTCGCAATAATTTTCAGCATTAAAGATTGAATTTTATTTATTTTGTAAATTATACAATATTATTCCTGATTAGGTAAATCATTTAAATTAAAACCCGGTAAATGTTGAGTTTTATTTAAATAAATAGACCTTTAAAAATTCCACCTATCTGCTTTAAACCAACATTTCGGGTAAAACACCTCGTTGGAACAGGTCTGCGCATTATAGAAAGTACATTCCGGAAAAGAAAGAGATAACCTTAGCGAATTAAAATCAGTTTTTATAATTATTCTGAAATGATTTACCTTAGACGAAAATTTATTTTCGTAAATAGTAGTATGATGTAACACCCTGCTGCCTCCTGTAGCAAATCGTAAGAACACCTAAAAACAAACAAGTACTAAATAGATTAATTAAAAAGTAATGAAAATTAAAAATACCTGGCGGCTTGTGGCCGGAAGTACTTTTGCCGTTTTAATTCTGGCATTATTTACTTTCAGCAAATTAGTAGTAAAGCCGAAAATCTTGATTTTTAGTAAAACCGCTGGCTATCACCATGCCTCCATTGCCAAAGGCCAGCTCGCCCTCCTTCAATTAGCCCGCGAAAACGATATGGACGCGGATACCACTACCGATTCTACCGCTTTTAACGACTCTAATTTAAAGCAATACGCCGCTGTGGTTTTCTTAAGCACTACCGGCAATGTGCTGAACAATTACCAGGAAGCCGCTTTTGAGCGTTATATTCAGGCCGGTGGTGGTTTTATGGGAATTCACGCCGCCGCCGATACCGAATACGACTGGGGCTGGTACGGCCGCCTGGTAGGCGCTTACTTTCTGAACCATCCGAAGCAACAGAATGCGGTTATTCAGGTAATTGACCGCAAGAATGGAGCTACCAAACACTTGCCTAAAAAATGGAAGCGCTGGGACGAATGGTATAGCTACAAAAAAATCAGCCCGGACATTAAGGTGTTAATGAACCTGGACGAAAGTTCGTACGAAGGCGGCAAAAATGGCAAAAACCACCCGATTGCCTGGTACCACGAGTACGATGGCGGACGCGCTTTTTATACCGGTTTAGGCCACACCGACGAATCGTACGCGGACCCGCAATACCTGAAGCACGTTTTAGGAGGACTTCGTTACGCCAGTGGCAAAAACCAACCTTTAGATTACGCCAAAGCTAAAACCCAAAACGTACCCGAAGACGATCGTTTCGTAAAAACGTTACTCGATCAAGGCAACTTTAATGAGCCTACCGAAATGGCCGTGTTGCCTAACTTAGATATTTTAGTAGCGCAACGCCGCGGCGAACTTATGCTGTACAGCCAAAAAGAGCAAAAAGTAAAACAAGTAGGCGCGTTAAACGTGTACTTCCGGACGCATACCAAAGGCGTTAACGCCGAAGAAGGAATTTTAGGTTTAGCCGCCGATCCGGATTATAAAAACAATAATTACGTTTACCTCTATTATAGCCCGGCCGATACTTCGGTAAACCGTTTATCCCGGTTTACTTTCCGCGGCGATTCGCTGGATCGGAAATCAGAAAAAATGATTCTGCAGCTTTATTCACAGCGCGAAATTTGCTGCCATACCGGTGGTTCTATTGCGTTTGGCCCGGATAAGTTGTTGTATCTTTCTACCGGTGATAACTCTACGCCTTTTAACGAACCCAATGCCCGTTACGTAAGCTCTGGGTATGCTCCTTTAAACGATATTCCCGGTCATATTCAATACGATGTTCGCCGGTCTTCGGGCAATACCAACGATTTACGCGGTAAAATTCTGCGCATCCGCGTAAAGCCGGATGGTACTTACGACATTCCGGAAGGTAATTTATTTCCGAAAGGCACGGCTAAAACCCGTCCGGAGATTTATACCATGGGGCATCGTAACCCGTATCGTATTTCCGTAGATCAGAAAAATAGCATTTTGTACTGGGGCGAAGTAGGCCCCGATGCCCGCGAAGACAGCATGGCAACCCGCGGCCCGCGCGGTTACGATGAAGTAAACCAGGCCAAAAAAGCCGGATTCTTTGGCTGGCCGTTGTTTATTGGTAACAATTATCCTTACCGGGCCTTCGATTATGCTACTGGTAAAAGTGGGGAACCTTTCGACCCCGCTAAGCCGATTAATAACTCCCGCAACAATACAGGTTTAACCGAACTACCGCCGGCTACGCCGGCCTTTATCTGGTATCCGTACGCTGAATCGCCGGACTTTCCGCAGGTAGGCATTGGTGGCCGGAATGCAATGGCGGGCCCGGTTTATTACACCGATATGTACCCGAAAGAAACCCGTTACCCCGACTATTATAACGGCAAATTGTTTATTTACGAGTGGATCCGCGATTGGATTAAAGTAGTAACCTTAAATAAGGAAAATAACTACGATAAAATGGAGCCTTTCATGCAAAACGCCAAATTAGCTGCTCTTATTGACATGGAAGTAGGCCCGGATGGCCGGCTTTACTTACTCGAATATGGTAAAGGCTGGTTCGCGAAAAACCCCGATGCTGGTATTTCCCGCGTGGATTACCTGCCGGGTAACCGTCCGCCGAAAGTATCTACTTTAGATATTGATAACCTGAACGGTAACTTACCTTTCACGTTTACCGCCAGCGTAAAAGCCACCGATCCGGAAAAAGATAACTTAACGTACGTGTGGACTATTGGCGATCTTAAAAAAGAAACCAAAGAGCCTAGCCTGAAATATACCCTGAATAAAGCCGGCGATTATAAAGTGCAGGTACAAGTACAGGATGATAAAAAAGCTTTCAGCAGCAGCAACGTGGTAACGGTATATGCGGGTAATGAGCAGCCAATGGTAAATATTGTTATTCAGGGCAATAAGTCTTTCTATTTCCCGAATAAACCGGTTAATTATTCGGTAAAAGTAATCGACGAAGGCGCGAAAGTAGACCCGAAAAACTTGTTTGTTTCTACGGATTACATCCAAGGCCGCGACATGGCGGCGGCTTCTACTGGTCATCAGGTAATTTCGGAAGCTATCTTGGGTAAAAACTTAATGATGAATTCTGATTGTAAAGCTTGCCACAGTATCACCGAAAAATCTATTGGGCCCGCCTTTGCCGATGTAGCCAAGCGGTACCAGAAAGATACGCGCGCCCAGGATTACCTGATTGGTAAAATTATTAAAGGTGGCGGCGGTGTTTGGGGCGAAAACGTAATGCCGGCGCACTTAACCATGAAAGAAGGCGACGTACGGCAAATTGTTACTTTTATTTTATCGCTGGCTAATGCGGATAGTAACAAACCTAGTTTACCAGCAGTTGGTAAAATTGTACCTAGCATAAACGAAGAGAAAAAGCAGAATAATGTGTTCCGGTTAATGGCTACCTACACCGATGCCGGTGGCGCTGGTATTCAACCGCTTTCCGGTTCTCAGGCTATTTACTTGCGCAATACCACCATGGATGTATCGGATTTCCGCGAAGTAAAAGGCTTTGCGCCAAAAGATTCGGCGGGCGCCCGTTACTTAACTTTACCCGTTACGGAAGGCTACCTTAAAGGCGAGCAGTTAGATTTAACGGGTATCAGCCGCATTGAATTAGCCGGCTTTGGTAGCGGTCGCCCCGGCAAATACCAGGTGGAATTACGCAGTGGCAAAGCAAACGGTACAGTTATTGGGCAAACAACGGTTGATTTTGCCGATAACCGGCAAAAAGTAACCGCTAGTGTACCAGTGCCTAAAACTGCCACTAACGGCCAGTTACAAGATTTGTATTTGGTAGTGAAACCGGTTCAACCAGGTGGCCGGGCCTACCTTAAAACCATAAGCTTTATACCGGAGTCATAGTACTTTAACTTTAAATCAGGTATAAATAGAAATACCGCTTTCCCGCAAGGTGATTTAAGCCCGATGGAAAGCGGTATTTCTATTCATATATCCTCTACTACTAAGCTAATTTTGAAATTAATAGCGTAATCTTAGAAGGGAACTTAAGTTTAACGCGCAATGCGAGGAGCGATGGGTCTGGAGATGAATACACCAATTTATCTTTAGGCTTAGCCTTTCCGATATATTTACCGGGTAAAAACAACAAATAAGTAATGTAAAAATTAGAATTTTAGAGCCTGTTCTGATGAGCGGGCTTTTTTATTGGTTTAACTCGTTCTAGTAACTCTGTTTTAACCTAAAACATCCTATCTCTTTCCATTTTCATTACCTTCAGTTTCTGAATTATTATTTTGGATGTTTATCCTTTAAATTTTTTCAAAAAGTACATTTAAGTAGGATGTGCTACTATCCGTTCTTTCTTATATTACTTCTAAATATCCGAAAGTAATGCCTCAGCTAAAACTTATCGTCAGGAAAGTATATCTCTGTATCACATTGGTAATTTTATCTGCACCTAGTTATGGGCAGAACGAAGCTTCCGTTTGGTATTTGGGGAATGGTTATGGCTTAGATTTCAATCAAGGTACGCCGGAAGTTATTAAGGCAGGATCTGATGAGGGATTCCCTACTTATACGTATTCCAATACAGCCGGTCAGGTACTTTTATCGGCCAACCAGCAAGGTATCTTTAATAAAGACGGGAATCTTATTCAGCACGGAGCCTGGGAAGAAACTATTATCAATGAAATTTACATCATCCGGAAGCCGGGTTCCCGATCGCTGTTTTACATTTTTTACGTGGGTGCTACCAGTACCAATAACACATTTATTAACTCAGTGAAGTATAAAACCGTAGACATCACGGCAAATGGAGGATGGGGAGCCGCCTTAGAGGAAGCTAAAACGATTTACTCCACTTTACACGGCTCCTTTACCGTTTCCGCGCTTTGCGCCAATAATACGTACTGGCTGGTAGGCGAAGCCGACCGGAATGTTAGTACTGGCTCCGACCAGTTACTAGCTTTTCGCATAACCGTAGACGGCGTATCGCTTAATCCGGTGCGCTCCGTACCCGTATCCATTGGCAATTCCAGTGGTTTAAAGTTTTCTCCTAAAGGCGATAAAATAGTATTTGGCTATGATGGTAATGGTTTTGAAGGAACGGATGTGGCTAATTTTAATACCGAAACGGGAGAAATAACCAAATCCATCCGGTTGGAGCAAAGAGGCTGGAACGCAGAATTCTCGGCCTCAGGTAACAGAATCTATCTTAGTGGCTTATATAATAACCCCGGGAAAGTATGGCAGTTTGACCTTAGCACGAATGATGCCCAACAAATAATAGCTTCTAAGACACTGGTTTACGCGGGACCAGGGCATTTTGAATCGTTACAGTTGGCTCCCGATGGAAAAATTTACTTAACGCAACCAGATAATAAAAAAGCGCTGGCGGTGATAACTTACCCGGAACGGTTAGGAGCCGCCTGTGCAGTTACTCCTGATGCCATTACGCTGCCCAAAGAGATAGAAGGCCGATTGCCCACTTTTGCCGCTAATTTTTTATCAGACTATACCTTTCAACCCGATGCTGGTCCGGACAAAGAGGTATGTCAAAACCAACAAGTGACGCTGGGAGGCACGAGTAACAATCAATTTACTTACCGCTGGGAACCAGCTAATTACCTCAGCGATCCGACTTCTTATCACCCAACTTTCCAGTATGCCGATACTATTACTAAAAAGATAGAAGTAAATTACACCCTGTACGTAAACGATGGCAGTTGCGTACGGGTGGACGAAGTAGTGGTTTCGGTATTCCCGATCCCGGAAAAAACATCTATAAATGGCAGCCGATCCGTTTGTCCGGGAGTGGAACAAGTAGAGTACACCGTTGTGGCACACGCAGGATACCGTTACCAATGGTCGGTAATGGGGGGGCAGTTGGTAAGCGGGCAAGGTAGTAATGCCGTTAAAGTAAATTGGGGAGCCACAAACGCCCATGCGCAGGTGAAAGTAATAGTACTAAACCAATTTAACTGCGCGAGTGAAGCAACTATATTACCTGTGCGCATTAACGTAGAATTAAAACCAGAAACACCGCAAGGCGCTGATGTAATCTGCCTGAATCAATCAGCCCAAAACGTGTATTCGGTTATCTATACCAATGGCTCGGTATATACCTGGGGTATACAAGGCGGGAAGATAACATCCGGGCAAGGTACCAGCTTAGTAAGCGTTGATTGGATGGGTTTAGGAGAACATAAAATTTGGATTCAAGAAAAAAGTACCACCGTAGACACGATTTGCTTCGGAGTTTCTGATACACTTCGGGTGAAAATTTTTAAAGATTCTACTGCTTTAATGATGCAGAATGTAAGCGTAAGTCTTACCGATGAAAAGCAAGTGGAAGTAACCTGGGCCAGTTCAGATAATGATCGTTTGCAAGGTCCGCTTACTTTGTGGCGCCGGCCATTTGGTACCACCACCTGGACTGTGGTTAGTAACCCTGGCAACTCCCCTTTCACTGATGCTGATATTACAACTGATGCGAGTATCTATGAATATCAAATTGGCGCTTTTAATGGTTGTAATGAATCTATTAAGAGCGACTCTCACCATACCATTCAGCTAAAGGCCGAAGCTCTAGAGAATAACTCCAAAATTACTCTAGCTTGGAATGCCTATGATGGTTGGCCAGACGGGGTGGAACGTTACGAAATTTGGCGCCAATTAGATGATGAATCAGATTTAAAACTGGTTGCCCAGGTTACTCCGGAGAACCTTACCTTTGTTGAACTTTCTGCTACCGCTGGTTTTACGCACCTGTACCGCATTAAAGCGATTGCCCGCAACAGTTCTTTTAGTTCTTGGTCGAACGCGGTAAACCTTTCTTTTTCACATGCACCCTTAATTCCTAATATCATCACTCCCAATGGCGATGGACGGAATGATTTTTTTACCATTCGATATATAGAGCTTTATCCGGACAATCAATTAACCATCTATAACCGGTGGGGACAGCCCGTATGGGAAAAAGAAAAGTATGATAATAGTTGGTCAGCGGCAAACCTAACTGTAGGTACTTACTATTATAACCTATTGCTTCGGAAAACAGGAAAGCAAATAAAAGGATGGGTTGAAGTGGTCCGTTAAAAAAGTAGATACAGCAACTATAGTAAGTAGCTATTTATACAGACATGCCTTTTTATTGCCTACCAGCTAATTGAAAATCTACCTTTAATAGAGTGCTTAAAATATGCTTCGTTTTAAAACTAACAAATGATTAAAGAGCAATTACAGCTTTGATTAAAAACAAAAAACCTGTTCTGTAATAACAGGTTTTTTGTTTTTAATGTTAACACTCTCAATTATTCTAATCCCAGAACCTTACGGTTATAAGCTTCGTCGGAGCCAGTGCCGGCAAAATCATCAAATGCCCGTTCCGTACGGCGAATAATATGCTGCTGAATAAACGGTGCGCCTTCGGCGGCACCATCTTCGGGGTGTTTAATGGCACACTCCCATTCCAACACAGCCCAGCCTTCGTAATTATACTGCGCCAGCTTGCTGAAGATGCCCATAAAATCTACCTGGCCATCGCCTAAAGAACGGAAACGGCCCGGACGATCAATCCAATCCTGGTAGCCGCCGTACACCCCGGAACGGCCAGTTGGGTTAAACTCCGCGTCTTTTACGTGGAACATTTTAATGTGCTCGTGGTAAATATCAATGTATTGCAGATAGTCTAATTGCTGCAGCACAAAGTGGCTCGGATCGTACAATAAATTTACCCGTTTGTGATTACCCGTAGCCGCTAAAAACCGTTCGAACGTAACGCCATCGTGCAAGTCTTCACCGGGGTGAATTTCGTAGCATAAATCTACTCCTACTTCGTCAAAAGCATTTAAGATAGGCCGCCAACGATCTGCTAACTCTTTAAAACCCGTTTCTACTAAACCCGCCGGGCGTTGCGGCCAGGGATAAACAGTATGCCACAACAACGCTCCGGAGAAAGTAGCGTGCGCATTTAAACCTAAGTTCTGGCTAGCCTTAGCCGCGTATTTTAATTGTTGTACCGCCCATTCGGTACGGGCTTTCGGGTTATTACGGTATTCGGCCGGGGCAAAGCCATCAAACATGGCGTCGTAAGCCGGGTGCACCGCTACTAATTGCCCTTGTAAGTGAGTAGATAATTCCGTTATTTCTACCCCAGCGGCTTGGGCTACGCCTTTAAATTCATCGGCGTACGTTTTGCTTTCGGCCAGTTGTTTTAAATCTACAATGCTGCCCGCCCAGGTAGGAATTTGTACACCTTTATAGCCTAAACCAGCGGCCCATTTACAGATGCTTGCAAAAGAATTAAAGGGGGCTTCATCGCCCAAAAACTGCGCTAAAAATATTCCAGGTCCTTTCATGTATGTTTGGTTGATAGTCCATGGACGACAGTCCACAGAGGGGTTAAACAATATACTTAGTCGATAGTCCATAGACCATAGTTTACAAATGTTATTAAGTTATTTAGCCGATAATCGAGGATTCATGGACTATGGTCTATGGACCATCGACTATCGACTAAATAACAAACTTCGTCCATTTCTGGTCAGAGTGGGCCGAAGCCAAACAAGTATCAATAAAAGCTAGGCCACGAATTCCTTCTTCAATACCCGGAAAGTCCATGTAAATAGGATTCGGTTCTTCGCCGTTCATGCGGGCACGTAACGTAATGGCAAAGTTGCGGTATAAATTGGCAAAGGCTTCCAGAAACGCCTCGGGGTGACCGGCCGGTACCCGGATGTGGGCTTTAGTCGCTTCGGATTGTTGCCCAACGCCCGGCCGCAATCTGCGCGCGCCTTCTTCGTTGGTTTTGTAGATAAGCGTATTAGGATCCATTTGCCACCATTGCAAACCGCCAAACTCTCCGTAAACCCGGATGTTTAAATCGTTTTCTTCACCGTTGGCAATCTGGCTGGCGTGCAATACGCCTTTGGCCCCGTTGTCGAACCGCAACAACACGTTACCGTCGTCTTCCAATTTGCGGCCTTCCACAAAAGTGGTCAGGTCGGCGCAAAGCTCGGTAATTTTTAACCCGGTGATGTATTCGGCTAAGTTTTCGGCGTGCGTACCTATGTCGCCCATGCAACCGGCCGCACCGGAACGGGCGGGGTCGGTGCGCCAATCGGCTTGTTTGTTGCCGGTAGCTTCTAATAGTTGCGCCAACCAGCCCTGCGGATATTCCACAATTACCTTCCGGATTTTGCCCAGTTTGCCGCTTTGGACCATGGCCCGGGCTTCTTTCACCATCGGGTAACCGGTGTAATTATGAGTCAGGCAAAACAGCAAACCCGTTTGGTCAATAATTTCTCTTAAATCTAAAGCTTCCTGCAAATTTAAGGTAACCGGCTTATCGCACACCACGTGAAAACCATTTTCTAAAGCCATTTTCGCGGGCGGAAAGTGCATGTGGTTTGGCGTTACAATTGACACAAAGTCCATGCGTTCGCCTTCGGGCAGTTCTTTTTCTTTTTGGATCATTTCCTCAAAATTAGCATATACCCGATCCGGTGGTAAACGTAGCGCTTCGCCCGAAGCTTTCGATTTTTCTGCGTTGCTACTAAAAGCGCCGCAAACTAAATCAATTTCCCCATCCAGAGCGGCTGCCATGCGGTGGACAGCACCAATAAAGGCGTCCTTTCCGCCGCCAATCATGCCCATTCTTAGTTTTCTGTTCATTGTTTACAGTAAGCGTTTATCTAATTTAAACTGGGTTAAGAGCAAATATTTTCTGTTACCCGGAAGGTCATACTTTGTTTCTAAAACTACTAGAAAGATTTAATATTTATTCCTACCCTGCCTTTCAAAAATAATAGTTACTACGGATATTTTCTATTAATAGAAGACTTTGTACCGGAAAAGAAATCAGGAATAATAAAAGTTACAGATGTAAGATTTTACTTGTTATTGTACAATTAACAATAAATAAGAAGATTAACTACACTTGTTACAACAAAGCACTACTTCTATTAAATAAATTGTAAATAAAACGCGCAAGTGGTTATTTCATTTGAAATATTTTAAATTAACCCCCTACTTTACGTCTGTAAAATCGAATCTGGCATCCTTCATCAGCGAATATATTATACCTTAAACTCATGAACCGTAGAAATTTCTTTCAAAAAGGCTTGGCTGCCAGTGCTGCGGTAGCACTAGGATCAGCTGCTCTTACTCCGGAAACCTTGGCTTCTCCTCTGGTTGCTCCCAAACGTAAATTTAAATTGAATTATGCGCCGCATTTCGGGATGTTTAAAAACAGCGCGGGCGACGACGTAGTGGATCAGCTTAAATTTATGGCTGATAATGGCTTTATGGCTCTGGAAGACAACGGCATGATGGGCCGGCCGCCGGCCGAACAAACCAAAATTGGCGAAACGCTAGCTAAATTAGGCATGACCATGGGTGTTTTTGTGGTAGATAAAGGGGGGAACGGTCAAAACACCTTAGCGGCCGGCAAGAAAGAGCACATGGATATTTTCCTGAACGGCTGCAAAAAAGCCGTGGAAACGGCCAAACGGGTGAATGCTAAGTGGATGACGGTAGTACCCGGCGATTTCCACCGGGATATTCCCATCGGCATTCAAACCGGTAATGTAATTGAAGCTTTGCGCCGAGGGGCCGAAATTCTGGAACCCAACAATTTAATAATGGTACTGGAGCCGCTCAGCGATTCGCCCAACCTTTTCCTGCGTAACTCCGACCAAACCTACATGATTTGTAAAGGAGTAAACAGTCCAGCCTGTAAAATCTTGTTCGATATGTACCACATGCAGAAAAACGAAGGCCGTATCATCTACAATCTCGACCAAACCTGGGAAGAAGTAGCCTATATCCAAATTGGGGACGAACCCGGTCGCAAAGAACCTACTACCGGCGAAATGAATTACCGCCGCATTTTCGAGCACATCTATAAAAAAGGGTATAAAGGCGTATTAGGCATGGAGCACGGCAATTCACAGCCGGGGAAAGAAGGCGAAAAAGCGTTAATTAACGCTTACGTAACCTCCGACGATTTTAGCGTTGCCTGATCTGTTTTCTAACTAAAATTTTACTAAATCAACAGCCAACTAATTTATTAAAACTGCCCGAAGAGCTGAAAGGTAATTTTAGTAAATCTGTAAGCTGTTAACCTCTGTTACCTACGCATTGCCCATGAAGAATAAAACAGGTTTTTCCACCTTTCAGGAAAAGCAATCCATTACGAAAAGTAATCCTTTTTTAAGTAAAACCAACGGACGCTTACTTTTAGGAGGTCTCCTGTGCCTGAGTGCCGCCTTTAGTACCAATATTCATAAAATCCGACCGGCCGACGATGATCTTTCAACGGGCTTTGAAGTAGCCAACGGCCTGGAGGTAAAAGCATTCGCCACGGAACCTTCCGTCCGCAATCCTACTAATATGGACATTGATGCCAAAGGCCGGGTTTGGGTGTGCGAAGGCGTAAATTACCGGCCCAAGCTTAACCCCACTAACAAAGGCCAGGAAGAGGGCGACCGCATTTTAATTTTAGAAGATACCGATGGTGATGGAAAAGCGGATAAAGAAAAAGTTTTTTATCAGGGCAACGATGTAAACGCGGCCTTAGGCATTGCGGTGCTGGGTAATAAAGCCATTGTTTCGGTATCGCCGAACGTATTTATATTTACCGACACCGATGGGGATGATAAGGCCGATAAAAAGGAACTATTGTTTACTGGCTTAAGCGGCGAGCAGCACGACCACGCTGTTCACGCTTTTACTTTTGGCCCGGATGGAAAATTATATTTTAACTTTGGGAACGAAGGCAAGCAAATAAAGGACAAAGAAGGTAAACCGTTGGTGGACCGGGAAGGCAACGAAATTGCCGACAATGGCAAACCTTACCGCCAAGGCATGGTTTTCCGCTGCGATATGGACGGTTCTAATATAGAAGTACTGGCCAATAACTTCCGGAACAACTACGAAGTAGCCGTCGATTCGTACGGCACTTTGTGGCAGTCGGATAACGACGACGATGGCAACCGCGGTGTCCGGATTAACTACGTGATGCCTTACGGGAATTATGGTTTCCGGGACCAGATGACGGGAGCCAGCTGGCAATCGCCGCGCACGAACCTGGAAGAAGAAATACCGCTCCGCCACTGGCATTTAAACGACCCCGGCGTAGTACCTAATTTACTGCAAACGGGTGCCGGTTCTCCCACGGGTATGGTAGTATACGAAGGAAATTTACTGCCTGCTACCTTCCAGGGCCAGATGATTCATTCCGATGCGGGTCCTAATGTAGTACGGGCTTACCCGGTACAAAACGACGGGGCGGGTTACAAAGCCGAAATCGTAAATATTTTAAAAACCAAAGAAGACAAATGGTTCCGGCCTTCCGATGTAACCATTGCTCCGGACGGTTCACTCTTCGTCGCCGACTGGTACGATCCGGGCGTTGGAGGTCACCAGGTGGGTGATTTAGTTAAAGGCCGCATTTTCCGGATAGCGCCTCCCGGCACTGCCTACACCGTTCCCAAACTGGACTTATCTACTCCGGCCGGCGCCGCCGAAGCCTTAAAAAGCCCAAATTTGGCTACCCGTTACTTAGCTTACGAAAAGCTGCAGGGCTGGGGCAAGAAATCAGAGAAAGTACTGGCTAAAATGTTTCAATCCGATAGCAATCCGCGTTTCCGGGCCCGGGCTTTATGGCTGTTGAGTAAACTGAATAAAAAAGGCAAAAAATACATGGATGCGGCCGTTAACGATGCCGATGCCAACATCCGGATGGCCGGTTTACGCGCGGCATTAGAACAGAAAATAGATGTAAACCCGATCCTGGCAAAACTAGCCAAGGACTCATCGCCGCAGGTACGCCGGGAAGTAGCCGTCAATTTACGTTTTAATAAATCGCCGGAAGCCGCTCAAATCTGGACCACTTTAGCCAACCAATACGATGGCCAGGATCGCTGGTACCTGGAAGCATTAGGTATTGGGGCAGATTTACAGTGGGATACTTTCTTTGCGGCCTGGCAAAAACAAAGTAACCGCGATGTAGCCAACAAAGCCAATCGCGATATTATCTGGCGGGCCCGCACTCCGGAAGCTTTAAAAATGCTGCCTACTCTTATTACGCAAGCCAATGTAACCGAAAAAGAACGTCCTCGTTATTTCCGGGCTTTTGATTTTTACCCGGAAGATGCTGCCAAACAACAAATATTGCTTGGCTTATTAAACGGCAACAGTCCGCAACAAGCTCAGATAATATCTTTAGCATTGAATCACATCGACGCCAAAAAATACGGTTCCGATCCTAAGGTGCAAAGTGCTTTACGTCGGGGGCTGGAATACGCAAAAGGCCAAAACCAGTTTGTGCAACTGGTAAAACGCTTCGAGTCAAAAGATCAGAATGCCGAATTAGTGCGATTGGCTACCACGCAACCAGAATCGGAAATAGGGGTGGAAGCTTCTAAAATCCTATTACGGACTGGTCCGGACCAGATTATGAAAGTTTTAAACGGCAAAGAAGAAACGGCGCTCGCCATGATTACCGCTATGGGCCGTTACGAAGACAAAAAAGCGCAGGAATTGCTGGAAGACGTAGCCTTAAATGGCAATCGTAGCATAGAAGTTCGTAAACTAGCTTTAAAGAAAATTGGCCGGGGCGGTTCGGGAGAAGCTCGTTTGCTGAACATTGTTAAAAACAACAAATTAAACCCGGAAATGCAGCAGGTGGCCGGTAGTGTTTTATTAAATTCTTACCGCCAGAACATTCGCGAAGAAGCGGCTCAATACCTGAAAACTCCTTCCCGGGAAGGCAAACCTTTACCTCCCATTGATCAGTTAGCCACCTTAACCGGTGATCCGGTAAATGGCAAAGCGGTGTTCTCGCAATCGTGTGTAGCCTGTCACAAGGTTAATGGCGAAGGCACTCCATTTGGTCCGGAGCTTTCCGAGATTGGCAATAAACTCCCCAAAGTAGCCTTGTACAAATCCATCCTGCACCCGGATGCCGGTATTAGTTTTGGCTACGAAGGATATCAGGTCAAATTGAAGGACGGGAACCAGGTAGTAGGTATTATAGCCAGCCAAACCGAAGACAAATTAGATCTGCGCCAACCCGGTGGTTCGGTAACGAGCTATGCCTTAGCTGACATTGCTTCCAAAAAACAAATGGAAAATTCACTAATGCCCTCTAACCTGCAGCAAACCATGAGCGAGCAGGAACTGGTAAACTTAGTAGAATACCTGACTACCTTAAAGAAAGCATCCGCCTCTAATTAGGGGATTCTTATTCAATCTTAAAACTTCCTGGCCTAATACCAAATCGCTTCAAGTAGCTGCCATACCGAAGGAAATAAAACTTGGCGGGTTAGCGCAATTTTTTAAATCAACCTGATGGAAGGTAACTAATATTATTGGGTATAAGTTGATACAAAAAGGATTTACAGCATGAAAGCCAAAGGCGCTTCATTTTTTATTTAGCTGCTTCCGTATTAGTATTATTTGGTTAAGAGCATTTTCTGCTGATGGCGTTGCGTAGGGGTTTGTAATTGCAGGAAATACAGGCCGGCCGGGTTAGGGCCGGCTTGCCAGTGTACCTGGTAAGTTTGGTTTACTTGGGTTTGACCTTGAAACAATGTAGTAATTTCTTTGCCTTGGTTGTCGTATATTTTCAACTGTACCGATTGCGACTGAGGCAAAGTAAAACTTACAGTAATTTTCTCCCGGAACGGATTAGGATAGGCGCTTAAATTTATTATTTCTGCTGGTTCATCTACTAAGGTAGCTTCTCGGGCGGGAGTTACGGCACTGGTCTGGGGGGCTACTTTCACGAGCCAATAATCGGTGCTGCCTTGGCTGGGTTGGGTTCTGTCGCCGCTTACTCCTGAATCCGAACGCCCACCGAGCAGTAAACCACCATCGTAAGTTTGCAACACAGCGTGCAGTTCTTCGGAGCCATTGCCCCCGAAGCGTTGGTCGGCTATTTTCTCCCCTCCGGGAGCCACTTCTACTACCCAGTAATCGCTGGCTCCCTGGTTGGCTTGCGTCTTGTCCCCGCTATTACTCGAAGAAGAAGTGCCCGCTAAAATGTAATTCCCTTCTTCGGTGTAAGTACTGGCCCGCAGTTCATCGTCCTGATTGCCGCCAAAGGTCTTATCCCACAACTTGGTACCTTTTTCATCTAACCTAATTAACCAGTAATCTTTTTCTCCTTTACTTTTCTGGCTCTTGTCGCCTTCTTTGCCCGAACTACTGGTGCCGGCAATAAACAAGTTATCGCCCTGGCTACGCCCTACTGAATAGGCCTCATCCTGGTCGCTACCGCCGTAACTTTTCTCCCAAAGTAAATTACCGTCTTTATCGGTCTTCACGGCCCAGAAATCACTCTTACCTTGACTCGCCTGGCTCTTATCGCCACTGCTGCCGGACGCGGAACTGCCGCCCAGGAAAAAACCGCCGTCTCTCGTTTCCGTAAAGCTGCCTAATGTTTCGTCTAGACGGCCACCATAGCGTTTATCCCAGACCTTATTACCATCGGCACTTATCTTCACCAGCCAGTAATCATGGTTGCCTTGAGAAGCTTGGCTTTTATCACCGCTAACGGGGGAATTGCTCGTGCCACCTACCACGTATTCCCCGGAAGTTAACTGAACTACTTTCTTCAACTCGTCATTCCCCGAACCGCCAAAGGTTTTATCCCACTGCTTCGTGCCTTGTTTATCTATTTTCACGACCCAGTAATCGCGCTCACCTTGGCCGGCTTCTGTTTTGTCTCCGCTCTTACCCGAGCGAGAGGAACCGCCTAAGAGATAGCCCCCATCAGCGGTTTGAATAACGCGGTTCAGATAATCCTCCTGCGTGCCGCCGTAGCTTTTCTCCCAAACCTTTTTGCCGTTCTTATCTGATTTTACAATCCAGTAGTCGTTATTACCTTGGCTGTTCTGGCTCTTGTCGCCACTAACCCCGGAGTTGGTATAGCCTCCCGACAAGTAGCCGCCATCACTGGTCTTAATTACCGAAGTGAAGTTGTCTTTGCCCGTGCCACCGTACCGCGTATCCCATTGGGCGATGTAGGGTTGTTCTTCAGTTAGCTTAATTATCCAGTAATCGAAGCTACCCTTACCAGCAGAAATTCCACTAAATAAATACCCGCCGTCGCTTACTTGCTGTAAAGAAATTAATGCTCCACTTATAATAGTTTCGTCCCAAACTTTCGTGCCATCTGCGTGTAACTTTACTATCCAAGGTCTACCAGATGCTTTTGTTCTATCCCCACTGATGCTGGAAGTAGAAGTACCACCCAAAATATAGCCGCCGTCATTTGTCTGTTGCACCGAGGCTAACACATCATCCCCATCTCCCCCAATAATTTTATCCCATTCTTTAATACCATTCGCTTTTAGCTTTATTATCCAATAATCATTGTTGCTGCTAGTCCTGTCACCTCCAGCTCCTAAAACATAGCCCCCATCACTTGTCGGCTGTACCGAAGATACCTCCCCCACATTAAATGCTTTATCCCAAACTATGGTACCATCCGCTTGTAACTTCACCAGCCAGGCCCCGCCTCTGTTATCTTCGGATTTATCACCGGTTTTGCCGGAAAAAGAAGTGCCACCCAGGATATACCCTCCATCGCTGGTTTGCTGAACGGAGACAAAAATTTCTTCATCATCGCCGCCAAGGGTTTTATCCCAGACTTTAGTACCGGCCGAATTCAGCTTCACTACCCAATAATCGCCGTGATAGAAAGCTTCCTCACTATCCCGGCTAGCTTCGGATTTATCGCCACTAATTCCGGAAACAGAAGTGCCACCCAGAATATATCCCCCATCACGGGTTGGTTGAAGGTAGGTTAATTCATCCTTCTTATTACCGCCAATGGTTTTGTCCCAGGCCTTACTACCATTGGCATTCAGCTTCACTACCCAGTAATCAGCTTCCCCTTTATTGGCTTCGGATTTATCGCCGCTTTTACCCGATTCGGAATACCCCCCTAGAATATAGCCCCCATCACTCGTCTGCCGGACAACATGTAACACATCGTTCGCATTACCCCCAATCGTTTTATCCCAAGCTATGGTTCTATCGGCATTCAGCTTCACTATCCAGTAATCTGTAGTAGGCTCACCGTTACTAACTTCCCCTTTGTTAGCTTCGGATTTATCCCCGCTGATGCCCGAAGCAGAAGTACCACCCAGAATATAGCCGCCATCCGGGGTTGGTTGGACAAAAGAAATAACGTCCTCCTTATCGCCACCAATAATTTTCTCCCATTCTGTTTTAAGCAGCGCCGGTGTTTCCACGAAGAAGGAAAGGGTTGCTTCGGCCGGTTGGTAAGCATCAGTGCCTGCCACAAAGGCTTTTACTAATACGGTACCTAAGCCGATAATCGTTACTATATTATCTTTAATAGTAGCCGGCCCCGAAACAACCCGGAAGGTAACTGGTAAACCCGATGTGGCTGTGGCAGAAATAGCAAAAGGCCCCTCACCTAAAGTTTTAACGGGAATAGAAGCAATAGTTACAAATTGATTTTTACTACCTTTGTTATCCAATTTTATAATCCAGTAATCGCTTCCTCCTTTAGCTGCTTGCGATTTATCGCCGCTTTTACCCGAATTAGACCAGCCGCCTAGAATATAGTTTCCATCACTGGTCTGCTGTAAAGAGGTTAATACATCCGTATCACTGCCACCGCTGGTTTTATCCCATTCTTGGCTCCCATCTGCTTTTAGCTTCACCACCCAGTAATCTTCATAACCTTTAGAAATTTGGGATTTATTACCGCTAATGTCCGAACCAGAATATCCACCTGCAACATAGCCGCCATCACTCGTCTGTTGCACCGAAGCCAACTTATCACTATTACTTCCCCCGATGGTTTTGTCCCATTCTTTGCTGCCATCGGCCTTTAGTTTCACTATCCAATAATCACCGTTGCCTCCTTTAGGTGCTTGCGATTTATCGCCTGATATTTCGGATTGCGAAGTGCCGCCGAGAATATATCCCCCATCATTCGTCTGCTGCCCAGAAGTTAAATTATCATCACTATTTCCCCCAATCGTTTTATCCCATTCTTTGCTACCATCTGCTTTTAGCTTCACTACCCAATAATCAACATCGGTGTAATCACTTTTTTTGTTTTCCGATTTATCACCGCTTATACCGGAAGTAGAAGAGCCGCCCAGAATATAGCCGCCATCACTCGTCTGTTGCAACGAGCTTAACTCATCAGATTCGCTACCTCCAATAGTCTTATCCCATTCTTTGCTGCCGTCCGCTTTTAGCTTTACTATCCAATAATCATAGTTTTCTTCTTCTCCTCTGTAAGCATCCGATTTATCTCCGCGTTTGCCGGAATTAGAAGTCCCGCCTAGGATGTAACCGCCATCACTTGTCTGCATCAATGCGGCCAACATGTCTTGATTATTTCCCCCAATAGTTTTATCCCAAACCTTTTTACCCTTATTATCAATCTTCACTATCCAGTAATTTTGAAAACCTTTATTTGCTTCGGATTTATCACCACTCTTGCCAGATTCAGAATACCCGCCTAGAATATAACCGCCATCACGGGTTGGCAGCACGGTGGCTAAGTGTTCATAACCATTTCCCCCGAAGGTTCTGTCCCAAATTTTTTCACCATTCGCATCTAACTTAACAATCCAATAATCAAACTCACCTTTATTAGTTGTGGTTTTATCGCTGCCAATGCCTGATAACGAAGATCCACCCAGAATATAGCCGCCCTCCTGGGTGGGTTGGATAGAAGCTAATTCATCCAAATTACCGCCCCCAATGGTTTTATCCCAGAGTTTATTTTGGGCCAAAGTAGTGAGGGTGAAAGAGAAATAAAGTAAAAAACAAAGGCTTGGCGCGCACCACGCAGGTACTATTTTCCGGCTTGGATAGCTATGATTAAAAGCAGATAAAAGTGTTTTCATGAGGAAAGATTTAGTGTAAGGGCGGAGAAGTAAATACAAAGGGTTAAGCAGATAAATGAAGGGAGATAATACTGGTAATTAGTAAGAAGGTAAAGCACCCAAATACAAGTAGTTCCTTCTGGTTTTAGTACCTAAGTTAAAGTTATTCTTGATAATATACTAAAGAATCTAAAATGGATTAGCATAAAAAAGCCTGTATAGTTTGCGGGTAGATTTTAGGAATAAAGCAGCTAGCGCTTCGCTTAATTAAAAATCAGAAATTATGAATTAGAAATTCTAGCTTAAAAGAGTTGCAAGCTAGAATAGATGCTAATTTTATTTCTACCAATTAAATTGGACAAATACTAGCGAAAAATAATAAAGAAAACGTAAGTACTCGTTTTACTTTTTACAGGTATGTTTATAAAAAACAAAGCCGGCTAGCATTTTTGCTCTGCTACCCGGCTTGCTTATGAAAGTAGTTTGGCTTACTTCGTTACAAGCAGCTTCTGTTGCTGGCGCAAAGTAGGAGTTTGCAGTTGTAGTAAATACATGCCCGCTGCCTGCTGATTAGCTTGCCACTCAATTTGGTACGGTTGCTTGGCTTGCACCTGCCCCTGGAACAAAGTGGCGACCTGCTTACCTTGCATGTCGTATACTTTTATGGTAGCGGTTTGGCTTTGCAGCAAAGTAAAACTAACAGTAAGCCGTTCTTTGGCCGGATTCGGAGAAGCCGTGAGCAGGTTATACGCTGCTTTAATTATTGGTTCCGTTGCGGGTACGGCCTGCCGGAAAGCGGCGAGTGAATTACTAAGTGGCGCTACTTTTACCAACCAGTAATCCGTACCGCCCTGACTAGACTGGGATCGGTCGCCACTTACGCCGGAAGCGGAGCGGCCGCCCAAGAGCCAGCCGCCATCGCTAGCCGGGAATACGGTGCGTAGTTCTTCGGCTCCGCTGCCGCCAAACCGCTGATCAATCAGGTTCTGGCCTTTCTCATCTACCTGCACCATCCAGTAGTCACTTTCTCCCCGGCTGGCCTGGCTTTTATCGCCCCCGGCATCGGAATAAGAAGTACCCGCCAGAATATAGTTCCCTTCGTCGGTGTACGTACTGGCCTGTAGCTCATCATCCTTTGCGCCCCCGAAAGTTCGGTCCCATACTTTTGCGCCTTGCTGATTTACTTTTACCAACCAGTAATCTTTGCCGCCTTTACTTTCCTGGCTCTTGTCACCGTTTTTACCGGAGTCACTGGTACCGGCCAGGTAGAGGTTATCGCCGTGGCTGCGCCGCACCGAGTAAACTTCATCGTTACCGCTACCGCCAAAGGTTTTTTCCCAAAGTAAGTTGCCGTCTTTATCCGTTTTTACCGCCCAATAATCACTGCCGCCCTGGTTTTCCTGAGTTTTGTCGCCCGTTTTGCCTGACCAGGAACTACCGCCCAGGAAAAAGCCCCCATCTCTGGTGTCGGTGAAGCTGCCTAGCTTGTCTTCTTTGCTGCCCCCATAGTTTTTATCCCAAAGTTTCTCGCCCGTGCTGCTGATCTTGACTAACCAGTAATCCTTATTTCCTTGCCCATCCTGGCTTTTATCGCCGCTCTTGGGCGAATTACTCGTACCGCCCAGCACGTATTCTCCCGAGGCCAGTTGCACTACTTTTACTAGTTCATCCTGACCACTGCCCCCCAGAGTTTTGTCCCATTCGGTATTACCTTGGCCATCTACTTTTACTATCCAATAATCCCGCTCGCCCTGGCCAGCCTCTGACTTGTCGCCACTTTTGCCCGAAAGCGAGGAACCGGCTAATAAGTACCCCCCATCGGCTGTTTGAATAAGACGGTTCAGAAAATCATCGCCACTGCCACCGTAACGTTTATCCCATTCTTTTTGCCCGTTCTTGTCACTCTTTACAATCCAGTAGTCGTTCTCCCCCTGGCTACTTTGGCTCTTATCGCCATTGTTACCGGAAGTGGTGTAACCACCCGCTAAATAACCGCCATCCCGGGTCTTGATTACCGAAGTTAAGTTATCCTGACCACTGCCCCCAAAGCGCATATCCCAAACTGTTTCCAGGGTAACTTCTTCTTTTAACTTTACGATCCAGTAATCATTGCTACCTCTACTCGACTCGCTTTTATCGCCAAAAACTCCCGAAGAAGAAGTTCCCCCTAAAATGTATTCTCCGTTGCCGGTTGGTTGCACCGACACCAATACATCATTATCGTTACCGCCCAAGGTTTTGTCCCAGACTTTGCTGCCATCGGCTTTTAGCTTGATTACCCAATAGTCAAAGTCGGGGGCGCCGCGCGGAATTTGAGTTTTGTCGCCGGAAATAGCAGAAAAAGAATTTCCTCCCAAAATATAGCCCCCATCGCTGGTTTGCCGCACCGAGCTTAACACTTCGCTTTCATTTCCACCCAGGGTTTTATCCCAATCTTTGGTGCCATCGGCTTTTAGCTTTACTACCCAGTAATCGTGTTGGCCTTTAGAAGCCTGACTTTTGTCGCCGCTAATACCCGACCAGGAATAACCGCCCAGGATATAGCCTTCGTCGCTGGTTTGCTGCAAAGAGGTTAAATAATCTTCGTCCGTGCCGCCAATAGTTTTATCCCAGGCTTTGTCGCCGTTAGCCCCCAGTTTTACAATCCAGTAATCGGTGCTGCCAATCCGGGCCTGCGATTTATCACCGCTGATACCGGATAAAGAATAACCGCCCAAAATATACCCGCTATCTTTGGTTTGCTGCAAAGAAGTTAAGACATCTTCGTACCGCCCGCCAATGGTTTGATCCCATTCTTTACTGCCATTTGCCTTTAATTTTACGACCCAGTAATCCGTCAGGCCCTGGGAAGCTTCGGTTTTATTAGCTCCAATGCCGGAAGTAGAATGACCGCCCAGGATATACCCGCCGTCATTGGTTGGCTGCACGGAGGTTAAATAATCTTGGTTTCTGCCGCCAATGGTCTGGTCCCATTCTTTCGTACCATTTGCCTTTAGTTTTACGACCCAGTAATCCCAACTACCTTTAGTGGCCTGCGTTTTATCGCCGCTCACGCCGGATAAAGAATATCCGCCCAGAATATAGCCCCCATCTTGCGTTTGCTGGACAGATTGTAATACATCCTGACTATTTCCCCCAATGGTTTTATCCCATTCTTTACTGCCATCGGCTCTTAATTTCACGATCCAGTAATCCTGGCCGCCTTTACTAGTTGCTGATTTTTCGCCATTTTTGCCGGAGGACGAGCTACCTCCTAAAATATACCCTTTATCGCTGGTTTGCTGGACAGAAGTTAACTGATCGGATGAGTTACCCCCAATGGTTTTATTCCACTGTTTTCTCACCAGGGAAGCCGGTTCTACCAAAAAGGAACGGGTAATGGAAACCGGCAGGAAAATAGTAGTGCCCAGTTGCGCTGCTTTTACGGTAACGGTTCCCAAGCCCGTTAAGATTAACTTATTGCCTTCGCTAATGGTTGCCGGGCCAGATTCCACGGTATACGTTATGGGTAAGCCCGAGCTAGTAGAAGCCTCCAGAATAAGGGGTGGATCGTCCACGTTTTTATAGAGAAGAGGAGCAAAGGTAATTAGCTGGTTCAGGTTAGTACCGCTGTTATCTAGTTTTACCACCCAATAATCGTAACCTCCTTTACTTTTTTCGGATTTATCGCCGTTTTTATTTGTATACGAAAATCCACCCAGCAGGAAATTACCATCCGAGAGCTGCAAAACAGAAGAGAAGTTATCGTCGCCATTGCCGCCAATGGTTTTATCCCAGGCAATGGAACCATCGGTATTTAATTTCACGACCCAGTAATCGTTGCCGCCTTTATTTGCCTGCGTTTTGTTCCCGCTAATACCCGAAGTAGAGTTGCCCCCCAGGATATAACTATCGTCGCTGTTTTGCTGCAAGGAGGTTAAAATATCGTCACTATTGCTGCCAATGGTTTTATCCCACTCTTTGCTGCCATCGGCCTTAAGCTTGACAATCCAATAATCATTGCCACCTTTACTTGCCTGGGTTTTATCCTCGCTTATGCCAGAATTAGAATAGCCGCCTATAATATAGCCGCCGTCGCTGGTTTGCCGCACCGAGGTGGGGATATCCCCATTATCCCCCCCAATGGTTCGATCCCAAGCTTTACTGCCATCGGCATTTAAACCCACCACCCAGTAGTCATAGTTGCCTTTACTATCCTGCGATTTATCGCCGCTAATATTGGCAGCAGAATAGCCAGCCACCACATAACCGCCGTTTTTAGTTTGCCGAATGGAAGTTGCCCAATCATCCTCCCTACTGCCCAAAGTTTTATCCCAGTCTCTACTGCCATCCGCTTTTAATTTTACAATCCAGTAGTCATATCCCCCTTTAGAAGCCTGCGATTTATCTGCGCTAAGACCAGAGGAAGAATGGCCCAGCAAGATGTAACCCCCATCCTGCGTTTGCTGCACGTACTGAAATTCTTCCCAGTTGCTCCCGCCAATGGTTTTATCCCAGACTTTATCTCCTTTCGCATTCAATTTTACAACCCAATAATCCTGACCGCCTTTAGAAGGACTGGATTTATCGCTACTTTTATTTGAGTAAGAAGAGCCACCCAGAATATAGCCCCCATCGCGCGTTTGCTGCACCGAGCGGAAATAATCGTCGCTATTGCCCCCAATGGTTTTATCCCATTCTTTACTGCCATCGGCCTTAAGCTTGACAATCCAATAATCCCAGCCGCCTTTGTTATTTTCTGATTTATCAAAAGTTTTGCTCGAGTAAGACATACCACCCACAATAATCCCCCCATCGCGGGTACTTTGGGAAGAATATAAGTAATCTTCGCTATTGCCCCCAATGGTTTTATCCCAGAGTTTATTCTGGGCGGAAGTGCCCGTTACAAAGCACCAGTTAAGTAACAGGATAGCTCCTAAAACGCGCCACCCAAACGTTTCAGCCCTATACTTTTGAACCAGGCTGAAACCAGATACTACTCTTTTCATAAATGTATACGTTAACGAATAGGTGATTTTTAATTTTATCTTTGCTCATTCAATAAGACCAGCTACCCTTAGGCCGGCCCCCAGTAATTCGCCTAGAAAAGCAGGAGAAACAAAATACTTTCTTCTTTAATTCTTAGCGGGCGAGCAGCAATTTATATTGGCGGCGTTTGGCCGGAGTTTGCAGTTGCATCAAATACATGCCCGTGGCTTGTTTATCGGCCTGCCATTCTACCTGGTACATTTGGTTAGCCTTAGCTTCGCCCTGAAACAGAGTGCTTATTTCCTTACCTTGAAGATTATAGACTTTTAACTGAGCCGCCTGGGTTTGAGGCAAGGTAAACTGCACCGTTACTTTTCCCGGAGCCGGATTGGGGTAAGCACTTAAAAGGAAGGACGAGCTGGCCTCTCCGGCTTTTCTTTCGCCCCGGTTGGTTTCGCTCACTAAAGCCGGAGGCGCCGCTAGTTCTGCTGGAGCTTCAATCACTTCGGGCGCTACTTTTACTACCCAGTAATCGGTTTTGCCTTGGCTGGCTTGGGTTCTATCGCCACTCACCCCGGAATCAGAGCGTCCGCCCAATAAATACCCCCCGTCGTCGGTTTGCAGAATGGCCCGGATTTCGTCGTAGGCATTGCCTCCAAAACGTTTATCCCATTGTTTCACTCCCACGCTGTTTGTTTTCACGATCCAATAATCGCTGCTGCCCTGGCTTTTTTGGGTTTTATCGCCGCTAATATCCGATTCGGAACGACCAGCTAATAAATAACCCCCATCGGCGGTGATAATAATCGAGCGCAGTCCTTCGTCTTTATCTCCCCCAAACCGACTATCAAACAGTTTTTCCCCGTCGCCGCTAATTTTTATCATCCAGAAATCTTTACCGCCCCGGTTGCTTTGCGTTTTATCGCCACTAATGCCGGAAGTACTATGGCCGGCCATAAAGAAGTTACCGGTGGCCGTGCCCGTGCTACCCAACGACATTAAATTATCTACTCCGGAACCGCCGTAACGCTTATCCCAAACAACATCTCCATCGCCGTTTATCCTTACTACCCAATAATCCGCGCTGCCCCGGGTGCTTTGCGTTTTGTCGCCGCTTACCCCCGAAAAAGAGGAACCACCCAGCAGAAAGCCGTCGTCCAGGGTAGGAGCAATGCTTTCCAGCGCATCGTTAAGGGAGCCGCCATAACGCCGGTTCCAAACCAGGGAGCCGTTATTGTTTAATTTTACTACCCAATAGTCTTGCCCTCCCCGGGTGTTCTGGGTTTTATCGCCGCTCGCCGTAGAACTGCTGGTACCCGCCAGCACATATCGGCCGGAAGGTAATTGAAAAATTTGTTTGAGGTCGTCGGAGCCACTTCCCCCGAAGCGTCTGTCCCATACTTTTACTCCTTTCGCATTTATTTTTATTACCCAATAGTCGCGCTCACCCCGGCTGGCCTGCGTTTTATCGCCGCCTACTCCGGAGAGGGAAGTACCGCCGAGCAAGTAACCGCCGTCAATGGTTTGAATAACGGAATTTAAATAATCATCCGAAGGCCCGCCGTACCGGATGTCCCATTGTTTTTTTCCCGCTTCATCGGTTTTAACAATCCAATAATCGCTCTTGCCCCGGGAAGGCTGCGTTCTATCGCCACTGTTGTCGGAAGTAGAAGAGCCGCCGAATAAGAAACCACTATCGGCAGTTCTAATTACCGTAGCAAAACCATCATTGCCTGAACCTCCGTAACGAAAATTCCACTGGGCATCCAGGAAGTTATCTTCTTCCACTTTTACTACCCAATAATCACTTTCGCCTTTACCTGCTTCACTTTTTTCGCCACTAGTGCCGGAAAAAGAACTACCGCCCAGTAAATACCCCCCATCGGGAGTAGATAATAAAGCCTGCAGTTCATCGGAATTTTTGCCCCCGAAAGTTCTGTCCCAAGCTTTATTACCGGTTTCGTTTATCTTTATTACCCAATAATCCGGACCGCCGCGGCTAATCTGCGTTTTATCGCCGCCTACTCCTCCCTGGCTTGTACCACCCAGCAAATACCCGCCGCCCGGCAGGGCAACCAAGTCAGCAAAATAATCATAGTCGCGGCTACCAAAGGTTTTATCCCAGATTTTATTCCCGGTACTGTCTACTTTTATAATCCAGAGATCTGCCCCACCTTTTCCGGAACTGGTTTTATCGCCTTGTAAGCCGGATTCGGAATACCCCCCTAACAAATAGCCGCCATCTTGGGTGAGCGCCAAATTATAAAGATTATCGGTAGCCCCGCCGCCAAAAGTATTATCCCAAACCTGCGTACCCGTGCTGTCCAGTTTTACCACCCAGTAATCATCCACCCCTCTGGATTCGCCGGTTTTATTGTAGCCAATGTCGGAGTAAGAATTTCCTCCCAGCAAAAAACCGCCATCCGGGGTAGCCATTACTTCGGCCAGCCGGTCATCGCTGTCGCCGGTTATGGTTTTATCCCAAACTTTTTTACCGTTTTCGTCGATTTTTATTACCCAGTAATCCCGGTCGAGACCGCCCCGGCCCGCCTGGCTCTTATCGCCGCTTTTGCCGGAAAAAGAACTACCACCCAGTAAAAAGCCGCCATCCTGGGTGGCAACCATCGCTTGAAAATAATCCGAACTATTGCCCCCAATGGTTTTGTCCCAGACTTTATTGCCGGCGGCATCTAATTTCACGATCCAATAATCAAAACCACCCTTACTTTTGCCGGTTTTATCGCCATTCATGTCGGATAAAGTAGAACCACCTACCAAATAGCCGCCATCGGGGGTGGTAATTAAATCTTCGAAATAATCATAACCGCTCGTACCAATTGTTTTATTCCAGACGATATTGCCGCTGGAATTCACTTTTACAATCCAATAATCGGCTTCGCCCCGGCTAGGCTGCGTTTTATCTTTGCCCGCTCCCGAAGTAGAGGTGCCGCCCAGTAAATAGCCGCCATCGGGCGTTACAATCATGGTAGTAAGAGCTTCGGCAGCACTACCGCCCAGGGTTTTATCCCATTGCTTGCTTTGGGCCCACGCGACAGAAGCGGAACAGTACGAACTAAGTAAAACCAAGAATAAAAAGCGCCAAAAACGAGCGAACGATTGATTTTCCCAAATCCTGTTGCAACAAAGTACTAGTGTTTTCATGCTGTTTTGGTTTAAATAGGGTTATTAAAAAGGTACTGGACTATAAAGGCACACGCAACACTGTTTTAAACAGAGACAATAGAAAGAAGTAATGTGGCAGTTGAATACGCAGAAGGTGATTTACCCCTACTTATTTTTACTATAATAAGAATAAAAGCGAAAAGAGGCCTTACTATTACTAACATATTTGGGCAAATAACAAGCATTTTTGCCGCTCCGTCGGATTCTAATTGCGATTTATAAATCGAGTTCTTTACCAGAGAAAATCTCGTACGAGCCTGACACCAAACCCGGAGAAGAATAGAATTTATTAATTACAAAGTAAATTCAGTTGTAGAAAATAATAGCAATAAAACCAGAACCAATAGAAAAGTATTCACTCTGGTAAAGAATAGAAATAGGCACGGAATGCTAGCCAGCTACTTATAAGCAAAGCTTTTTTGGACTTAACTGCTAATAAATTTAATAAAAACTTTGTAAAGAAGAAATTATTTGGGTTTAATTTAAAATTTTGCTAAAAGAAAATCCTAAAACAACGCCTTTATAATTAGTTTTATCTTTTAAGCTGTTGCGGAGCTATTGGTTTTAGCCTGTATAGTTAGCTTTTTTGAATTTTAAAGCAGCTTATTTTTTATACTTTTAGCAATGGCTGTCCCTTTTGTTTAACTATAAAACAATAAAATTCCAAAGCCAGATCGCGTTGCGGCAATCTGGCTTTGGTTTTAAAATTAGGATTATTTATCTAAATAGAAATACTTTCTGCTGCTGACGCTGAGTGGGGGTTTGCAGTTGCAGCAGGTACATGCCGGCGGACTTATTACTGGCTTGCCATTCTACCTGGTAGGTTTGCTGGGCTTGGGCTTGACCTTTAAATAAAATGCTTATTTCTTTGCCCTGGTTATCGTACACCTTTACTTCGGCTGGTTGGGTTTGGGGTAAAGTAAAGCTTATTTTTACTTGCTCTTTAAAAGGATTAGGATAAGCTTTTAACAAGCTAGATGCTGTTTCCTTTACCGGTTCTTCAGTTGCAGTTTCTTCTCGGGTAGCTACATTTGAACCAGTCACGGGAGCTACCTTTACCAGCCAGTAATCGGTGCTGCCTTGACTCGGTTGCGTTCTGTCGCCACTTACCCCCGAGTCGGACCTGCCACCTAAGACGTATCCACCATCCTTGGTCTGGAGTACCGTTCTCAGCTCTTCCGTGCCACTGCCGCCTAAACGTTGATCCCATTCTTTCTCGCCCTTGTCAGTGGTCTTCACTAACCAGTAATCCTTACTACCTTGGCTACTTTGGTTCTTATCTCCACTTACCCCGGAGTGGGAGGAACCGCCCAGCAAGTAGCCGCCCTCTTCTGTCAGTTGAATCGTGCGTAGTTCTTCGTCCTGGCTGCCCCCAAAGCTTTTATCAAACAATTTCTTGCCGGTATCATTAATCTTGAGCATCCAGTAATCTTTGCTTCCTTGGCTCGCCTGACTTTTATCCCCGCTCTTACCCGAACTGCTCGTACCGGCTACAAAGAAATTACCCGAACTCGTATTGGTGCTGCCCAACGCTCGCAGTTCCTCATCAGAGCTGCCGCCATACGTTTTGTCCCACACTTTCTCTCCCGTGCCACTAATGCGCACTAACCAGAAATCCTTACCGCCTCTACTCGCTTCACTCTTATCCCCGCTGATGCCGGAAGTAGACGTGCCGCCTAACAGAAAACCTCCGTCTAAAGTTAAGGCTAAGTCTTCCAGTACTTCCTCCTGGCTGCCCCCATACCGTTTGTCAAACATCTTCTTACCGGTACTATTAATTTTAAGTATCCAGTAATCACTACCGCCTTTACTTTCCTGGCTTACCTGACCACTTACCGGAGAGTTGCTGGTGCCCGCCAAAATAAAAGAACCCGAGGGCAACAGGATAACTTTCTTTAACTCTTCCGTACCACTACCGCCGTAAGTTTTATCCCAAAGTTTTGTGCCTTGCTTGTCTATTTTGAGGATCCAGTAATCGCGCTCTCCTTGGCCGGCTTGGGTTTTATCGCCGCCTATGCCCGACAAAGAACTACCCGCCAGTAAATAGCCGCCATCCGAAGTCTGAACCATACTGTTCAAGTAATCATCTGAAGAGCCGCCGTAGCTTTTCTCCCACAACTTCTTCCCGTTCTTATCACTTTTCACTATCCAGTAGTCGTTTTTACCTTGGCTGCTCTGGCTCTTATCCCCACTTACATTAGAAGTAGTGTAACCTCCCGATAAATACCCACCATCCTTGGTTTGGATAACCGTAGTAAAGTTATCCTTCCCCATACCGCCGTAGCGCATGTTCCATTGCGCTGTTAAGGATTGTTCTGCTGAAAGCTTGACGACCCAGTAATCATTTTTGCCTCTGCCAGCCTCGGATTTATCACCACCAATGCCAGAATAATCAATACCAGAGTAAGGGGAATAGGAATTACCACCTAAAATGTAACCGCCGTCACTAGTCTGCTGTAAGCAGGTTAATACATCGTCACTAGTTCCACCTATAGTTTTATCCCATGCTTTGCTACCATCCGCCTTCAACTTTACTACCCAGTAATCGGAGCTACCTCTACTCACCTGAGTCTTATCGTCATTTTTGCCTCTCCAAGTAGTTCCACCTAAAATATACTCCCCATCACTCGTTTGCTGCACGGGCAATAATCCATCTCCATTAGCCATGCCCTTAAAAGTTTTGCCCCATTCTTTACTGCCATCGGCCTTTAACTTTACTATCAAGAAATTACCGTTATTGTAACCACTTCCCAGAATGTAACCGTCATCCTGCGTCTGCTGGATGGAGGAAAATACATCACCAATAACAACTTTATCCCATTCTATGGCACCATCTGCTTTTAGTTTCACTATCCAGACACCTGACGAAGCTTCGCTACCAGAATAAGAATTACCACCTAGAATATAACTCCCATCACTAGTCTGTTGCAACGAAACTAATTTGTCATCATTATCTCCGCCAATAGTTTTGTCCCACGCTTTACTGCCATCCGCTTTTAACTTTACTACCCAGTAATCATAGGAGCCATTATTCTTCTGAGATTTGTCTCCGCTTATAATGGACATAGAAGAGCCTCCCAGAATGTAGCCGCCATCTTGGGTCTGCTGAAGTGATGTTAAATAATCATAATTATCTCCGCCAATAGTTTTATCCCATTCTTTCGTGCCATTTGCATTTAACTTTACTATCCAGTAGTCCCCACCACCTCTGCTAACTTGGGATTTATCGCCGCTGATGTCAGAATGAGAAGAACCACCCAGAATGTAGCCGCCATCTTGGGTCTGCTGAAGTGATGTTAAATAATCAAAACTATTACCTCCAATGGTTTTATCCCATTCTTTGCTACCATCCGCCTTTAGCTTCACTATCCAATAATCCCCATAGCCTCCTTTAGATGCTTCGGTTTTATCCCCGTTTTTTTCAGAATCTGAACTACCTCCCAGAATATAGCCGCCATCACTGGTTTGCTGCACTACGGATAATGTTTCAATTTCACTTTCACTCCCCCCGAAAGTTTTATCCCATTGTTTTTTCACCATGGAAGCTGGTTCTACCAGGAAAGTCCGGGTTGTTTCTGCTGGCAAGTAGGAGGTATTGCCTGCTACCGAAGCTTTTATAGTAACCGTACCTAATCCGGTTAAAGTAAGAATACTACCTTTGATGATAGCCGGGCCAGATACCACACTAAAATGAACTGGTAAACCTGATGTAGCAGTAGCCAAAAGAGGGAAAGGCACATCCCCCAAATTTTTATATAAAATTGGCACAAAAGAGATATCCTGGTTCAGGTTGGTGCCACTATTATCCAACTTCAATATCCAGTAATCAGAGTCTCCTTTGGAGGTTTGTGATTTATTGCTGCTTTTTCCAGATGCAGAGGAACCACCCATAATAAAACCATCATCACTTGTTTGCTGGATTGCGCATAAATAATCTTCTTCCTTTCCTCCAAAAGTTTTATCCCAAACTTTAGTACCATCCGCTTTTAGTTTCACTATCCAATAATCACTTCCCCCTTTAGAAGCAGTAGTTTTATCTCCGTTAATACCGGATTTGGAAGTACCCCCTAAAATATAGCCGCCATCTTTGGTTTGCCGGACAACAGTTAACTGCTCCTCGGATTTACCACCAAATGTTTTATCCCAGAGTTTAGTACCATTTGCCTTAAGCATTACTATCCAGTAATCGGAGTCTCCTTTAGATCCTTGGGTTTTATCGCCGCTAATGCCCGACCCAGAATAGCCCCCTAAAATATAGTTTCCATTAAGGGCTTGTTGTACCATGGATAGATGGTCCACCCAACTGCCGCCAAAGGTTTTATCCCATTCCTTTGTGCCATCCGCCTTTAGCTTTATAACCCAATAATCACTAGGCGACCCACCTTCTTCGAACGTGCCCCCTTTATTAGATTCTGTTTTATCGCCACCGATATCGGAAGAAGAAGAGCCCCCCAAAATATACCCACCATCACGGGTTTGTTGCAAGGAGGATAGCCAGTCGGAATTATTCCCTCCAAAGGTTTTATCCCATTGTATGACGCCAGTAGAGGTTAATTTTATGATCCAATAATCAGATGCTCCTTTAGAACCTTGAGTTTTATCGCCACTAATGCCCGAAGAAGAAGAGCCCCCCAAAATATAGGCTCCATCGCTGGTCAGTTGTAGGGAGGTTAAGTTGTCCTCATTATCTCCCCCGATGGTTTTGTCCCAAACTTTGGTACCATCGACCTTTAGCTTTACTATCCAGTAATCACTAAAAGGAATACCATATTCATTTACGCCGCCTTTATTAGGGTCAGTTTTATCACCGCCTTTGCCCGACCGTGAACTACCACCTAGGATATACCCACCATCTTGGGTCTGCTGAAGTGATGTTAAATAATCATAATTATCTCCGCCAATAGTTTTATCCCATTCTTTCGTGCCATCCGCTTTTAACTTTACTACCCAGTAATCAGTGGCGTAATCCTCTTTCCCTTTATTGGCTGCGGTTTTATCACCGCTTTTAGAAGAACTAGAACTTCCTCCCAGAATATAACCGCCGTCATTAGTCTGCTGTACTATGGACAATTCATCACTTTGATTTCCGCCAAAGGTTTTATCCCAGATTTTATTTTGAGCGAAGGTCCATGTAGACATACTTAAGGATAGAAGTAAAAACAGGCTGATAAAGCGCCGATTCATCCTCAACATGGGGTATAAAAAAACCCAGAAGGAAAAAGATAAATGTATTTTCATATTGGTAAGAGTAAGCCCATGTTCTGGAAGCAGTAAAAGGAGCATCAAGAGAATGCGCAGTAAACATTAAGGCGTTTACAAATGAAAATCAGTATTACTTTTTATTTTAAAGATAAAGTATTATTTTGAGAATAGATTAGCTATTTAGAATAAATAATTAGATAGTAGTAGAATTATCAAGCTTATTATCACCTATTTACCATAAAACAGCAGCAATAACTATCTATAAGCGATTATGAAGGTGCAAGAAGTCCATCCTGCAGATACATAGAAAATTTAAAATTAAAAGCCAGCTAGCCTTGCAGCTACCCGGCTTTTGTTGACTTATTAAGATTATTTACTTAGTAAGCAGTAGTTTCTGCTGATGTTGTTGAGTAGGGGTTTGCAGCTGTAACAGATATAAACCGGCTGGTTTATTACCCGCCTGCCATTCTACCTGGTAGATTTGGTTCGCTTGAGCTTGCTCCTGAAATAAAGTAGTAATTACTCTACCTTGTATGTCATAAATTTGAATTGTAGCAACTTGAGTAGTGGGTAAATTGAAGCTAATACTTACTATTTCCCGGAATGGATTAGGATAGGCTTTAAGTAGATTTATATCCGTCTCAGCTTTCAGTTCTGCTCCTGTTTCTTCCCGGGCAGCTACCATCGAGGTAGTGAGTGGCGCGAGTTTTACCAGCCAGTAATCGGTGCTGCCTTGACTCGGTTGCGTTCTGTCGCCACTTACCCCGGAGTCGGACCTGCCACCTAAGACGTATCCGCCATCCTTGGTCTGGAATACCGTTCTCAGCTCTTCCGTGCCACTGCCGCCTAAACGTTGATCCCATTCTTTCTCGCCCTTGTCAGTGGTCTTCACTAACCAGTAATCCTTACTACCTTGGCTACTTTGGTTCTTATCTCCACTTACCCCGGAGTGGGAGGAACCTCCCAGCAAGTAGCCGCCATCTTGCGTCAGCTGAATAGTGCGCAACTCTTCCTCCTGGCTGCCCCCAAAGCGTTTATCCCACAACTTCTTACCACTGCCATTAATCTTGAGCATCCAGTAGTCCTTTCCTCCCTGGCTCACTTGACTTTTATCCCCGCTCTTACCCGAACTGCTCGTACCGGCTACAAAGAAATTACCCGAACTCGTATTAGTACTCCCTAGTGCTCGTAGTTCATCATCTTGGCTGCCGCCATACGTTTTGTCCCACACTTTCTCTCCCGTGCCACTAATGCGGACTAACCAGAAATCCTTGCCTCCTTTACTCGCTTCACTCTTATCCCCGCTGATGCCGGAAGTAGACGTGCCGCCTAACAGAAAGCCTCCGTCTAAAGTTAAGGCTAAGTCTTCCAGTACTTCGTCCTGCGAACCCCCATACCGTTTGTTCCACATCTTCTTACCCGTGGCATTGACCTTGACGAACCAATAATCCTGCCCGCCCTTACTTTCCTGGCTCATTGCTCCACTTACCGGAGAGTTGCTGGTGCCCGCCAAAATAAAAGAACCCGAGGGCAACAGGATAACTTTCTTTAACTCTTCCGTACCACTACCGCCGTAAGTTTTATCCCAAAGTTTTGTGCCTTGCTTATCTATTTTGAGGATCCAGTAATCCCGCTCTCCTTGGCTGGCCTGGGTCTTATCCCCACTCACTCCCGAAATTGAAGAACCGCCCAGCAGATAGCCGCCATCCGAAGTCTGAACCATACTGTTCAAGTAATCATCTGAAGAGCCGCCGTAGCTTTTCTCCCACAACTTCTTGCCGTTTTTATCACTTTTCACTACCCAGTAGTCGTTTTTACCTTGGCTACTTTGGCTCTTATCCCCACTTACTCCCGAGGTCGTGTAACCACCCGATAAATAACCGCCATCTGAAGTTTTAATCACTGTTGTAAAGTTGTCCTTCCCCATACCACCATACCGCATGTTCCATTGCGCTGTTAAGGATTGTTCTGCTGAAAGCTTTACTATCCAATAATCATTACCGCCTTTATTCGCTTGGGATTTTTCGTATGATTTTCCTGAATTTGAACTGCCCCCTAAAATATAATTACCATCACGCGTATGCTGAACAGAACGGAGATAATCATCGTTGTTTCCTCCTAAGGTTTTATCCCAAGCTTTCGTACCATCGGCTTTTAGCTTCACTATCCAATAATCAGTAGTGAAATAATCCTTACTGCATTCACATCGCTTTGCTTCGGATTTATCACCGCCAATGCCGGAATCAGAAGATCCGCCCAGAATATAGCCACCATCGTGCGTCTGCTGCAGAGAAGCAAAATAATCCGTGCTCGTGCCGCCGATCGTTTTATCCCAAAGCTTTGTGCCATCTACATTCAATCTCACTACCCAATAATCATAGCTACCTTCTATACCTTTATCGGTTTTATCGCCGCTGATTCCAGAATTAGAAGTACCGCCCATGATATACCCACCATCAATGGTTGGTTGCAGTGAGGCTAATAAGTCGTTGCTATCTCCGCCAAAGGTTTTATCCCATTCTTTGGTACCATCGGCTTTTAGCTTCACTATCCAGTAGTCGGATGAATTTTGACCATCATAATTTATATAAGAGTCCTGGCTCTTATCGCCGCTTATTCCGGAGTCAGAAGTACCACCTAGAATAAACCCGCCATCACTGGTTTGCTGCAGAGAGGTTAATTTATCATCATAGTTCCCTCCTATGGTTTTATCCCATACCTTATTCCCGCTGGCATTCAGCTTTATTACCCAGTAATCTTCAGAGCCTTTCTTGGCCTCAGACTTATCCCCGCTTTTGCCAGAGAAAGAATATCCTCCCAGAATATAACTACCATCACTCGTCTGCTGCAAAGAGGTTAAATAATCTACACTATTACCCCCAAAAGCTTTATCCCACACTTTATTCCCGCTGGCATTCAGCTTTACTACCCAATAATCATAGTTTCCTCTATTGGCCTCCGATTTATCGCCGCTAATGCCTGAATTAGAATATCCTCCTAAAATATATCCCCCATCACTCGTCTGCTGAATTGATGTTAATTGCTCGCTACCCATACCCCCCAAAGTTTTGTCCCATTGCTTCTCCCCATTTTCATTCAACTTTACTATCCAGTAATCGTACTCCCCCTTACAGTTTTCTGATTTATCACCGCTCTTGCCGGACTGAGACCACCCTCCCATAATATAGCCGCCATCGCGTGTTTGTTGCACGGAGGTTAGAAAGTCCTCATAGCTCCCTCCTATGGTTTTATCCCATTCTTTTTTCACTATGGATGGTGCTTCTACCTCGAAGGTCCGAGTAGTATCTGCGGGTTGGTAGGTCCCATTACCTGCCACCGATGCTTTTACCGTAACAGTACCTATTCCAGTAAGTGTAACTACATTACCCTGTACTTTTGCCGGACCGGATACTACCTTAAAAGTAATCGGCAAGCCCGAACTAGCCGTAGCCGAAAGAGCAAAAGGTGCTTCACCCAAAGTTTTATTGATTATAGGCTCAAAAGTAACTGTTTGAGAGTAAAGGTTATCTCCACTGTTATCCAGCTTCACAATCCAGTAATCACTTCCTCCTTTAGAAGCTTCCGTTTTATCGCCCTTTTTACCGGAAACAGATAACCCCCCCAGAATATAGCCCCCATCTTTAGTCAGTTGTACCGAATGTAGGTTATCCAAACCTTTTCCACCAAAGGTTTTATCCCAAACTTTGTTGCCACTAGCACTTAGTTTTACCACCCAATAATCCCCGGTACTACATCCATACTCGTTACACTCTCCTTTATTTTCTTGCGTTTTATCCCCGCTCTTACCGGAGTAAGAAGTTCCTCCCAAAATATAGCCTTTATCTTTAGCCTGTTGCACTGAGCTTAACTCATCACGACTATCGCCACCAATCGTTTTATCCCATTCTTTGCTGCCATCAGCTTTTAGCTTAACTATCCAGTAATCGGGTGGAAGAATATAAACGACTTCATCCTTGCGCCCTTTGTTATCCTCCGATTTATCTCCACTTTTTTTAGAGTAAGAATATCCCCCCAGGATATAGCCGCCATCACTGGTTTGTTGAAGCGATGTTAAATAATCATCGTCCGTGCCGCCAATGGTTTTATCCCATTCTTTTTTCCCACTTCCATCCAGTTTGACAATCCAGTAATCGTAGTTGTTTTTATTGGCTTGGGATTTATCCCCACTCTTATCCGACAAGGACCAACCACCCAGAATATAGCCGCCATCACTCGTCTGTAGTACCGAGGTCAGATAATCTTCCCTATTCCCACCAATGGTTTTATCCCATACTTTATTTCCACTGCCATCTACCTTCACTATCCAGTAATCATTAACTTTAGCGTTACCTTTTAGTCCTTCAGTTTTATCGCCACTTATCTTAGAATACGAAGAGCCACCGAGGATATAGCCACCGTCGTTGGTTTGCTTCAGGGAAGTTAGGTTATCTGCTTTGCTCCCGCCAATGGTTTTATCCCATTGCTTCTTACCATTGCTATCCAGCTTCACAATCCAGTAATCACTTCCTCCTTTAGAAGCTTCAGTTTTATCCCCGCTTTTACTGGACAAAGAAGTACCTCCTAGAATATATCCCCCATCACTAGTCTGTTGTAGTGAGGATAATTCATCCCTACTATCACCCCCTATAGTTTTATCCCATTCCTTCGTACCATCAGCTCTTAACTTTACTATCCAATAATCACTGATAGGATTACCTAATTCATCTTTCCTTCCTTTATTATCTTCGGATTTATCGCCACTTTTGCCGGACAAGGAAGTACCTCCCAGAATATAACCGCCATCTTTGGTCTGCTGAACAATAGATAAATTATCATAATTATTTCCGCCGATGGTTTTGTCCCAAATTTTATTTTGGGCAAAAGAGATGATAGGTATACTCACATAAAATAACAGGATGATGCTTAAAAAGCACCACCTAGCACTTATTGCCTGATTTGCTAAAAGTAGAAAAGAACAAGGTAAATGTGTTTTCATAAAGGAAGCATCGGATAAAAGGAGGTAGATAAAACTTTAAATATCCCAGCAAAGCTCAGCCTATATATACTTTTTGAAAAAATATTAAGCAACAAGGAGTTGGTAGTCTTTGCTTTGTATTTAAATATAGGTATTTAACTTAGAAAAAATATAAATTAATTTAAATTCATATTGGACTATGTTATGTTTCGAAAATGGTTATCTTAAAAATGTATTTGAAGAAAGTTATAGATTGGAATAGAAGTAATAAGACTCAGCAAACAAATTAATAAAGCCCGAAAAATTAAATAAAGTTAGAATAATTACCCTGTCTGGCTCCGTTACTTAGGTATAAGCTTGTTTACTTAGCTAAGAATAGCTTTTGCTGGTAGCGTTTAGTAGGGGTTTGCAGTTGCAGCAGGTACATACCCGCTCCATTTTGAATTGCTTGCCATTCTACCTGGTAGGTTTGGTTCGCTTGAGCTTGACCTTTAAATAAAGTACTTATTTCTCTGCCCTGGTTATCGTACACCTTCACTTCGGCTGGTTGGGTTTGGGGTAAAGTAAAGCTTACTTTTACTTGCTCTTTAAAAGGATTAGGATAAGCTTTTAACAAGGTAGATGCTGTTTCCTTTACCGGTTCTTCTGTTACCGTTTCTTCTCTGGCTGCTACCATCGAGGTAGTTAGAGGAATTACTTTCACCAGCCAGTAATCGGTGCTGCCTTGACTCGGTTGCGTTCTGTCGCCACTTACCCCGGAGTCGGACCTGCCACCTAAGACGTATCCGCCATCCTTGGTCTGGAGTACCGTTCTCAGCTCTTCCGTGCCACTGCCACCCCAGCGTTGATCCCATTCTTTCTCTCCCTTGTCAGTAGTCTTGACTAACCAGTAATCCTTTCCCCCTTGACTTCCTTGACTCTTATCCCCACTAATGCTGGAAGCAGAACTCCCGCTCAGCATGTAACCGCCCTCTTTCGTCATTAAGGCTGACCGAAGTTCTTCGTCCTGGCTGCCCCCAAAGCTTTTATCAAACAATTTCTTGCCGGTATCATTAATCTTAAGCATCCAGTAATCTTTTCCTCCCTGGCTCGCCTGACTTTTATCCCCGCTCTTACCCGAACTGCTCGTACCGGCTACAAAGAAATTACCCGAACTCGTATTGGTACTCCCTAGTGCCCGCAGTTCCTCGTCAGAACTACCCCCAAAGGTTTTGTCCCACACTTTCTCTCCCGTTCCCGTAACTCGTACCAGCCAATAGTCTTTGCCTCCTTTACTCGCTTCACTCTTATCCCCGCTGATGCCGGAAGTAGACGTGCCACCCAGCAGAAAGCCTCCGTCTAAAGTTAAGGCTAAATCTTCCAATACTTCGTCCTATGAGCCCCCATACCGTTTGTTCCACATCTTCTTACCCGTGGCATTGACCTTGACGAACCAATAATCCTGCCCGCCCTTACTTTCCTGGCTCATTGCTCCACTTACCGGAGAGTTGCTGGTGCCCGCCAAAATAAAAGAACCCGAGGGCAACAGGATAACTTTCTTTAACTCTTCCGTACCACTACCGCCGTAAGTTTTATCCCAAAGTTTTGTGCCTTGCTTGTCTATTTTGAGGATCCAGTAATCGCGCTCTCCTTGGCCGGCTTGGGTTTTATCGCCGCCTATGCCCGACAAAGAACTACCCGCCAGTAAATAGCCGCCATCCGAAGTCTGAACCATACTGTTCAAGTAATCATCTGAAGAGCCGCCGTAGCTTTTCTCCCACAACTTCTTGCCGTTTTTATCACTTTTTACCACCCAATAGTCGTTTTTACCCTGGCTAATCTGGCTCTTGTCACCACTTACGCCCGAAGTAGCAAAGCCACCTGATAAGTAGCCACCATCCTTGGTTTCAATGGCGGTAGTAAAGTTGTCTTTACCTGAACCGCCGTAACGCATATTCCATTGCGCGGTAACCGGTTGCTTTTCTTGGAGCTTTACTATCCAGTAATCACTAGTAAGTGAACCATATTGATCACTCTCCCCTTTATTAGCCTCAGATTTATCGCCATTCATATTAGACTGAGAAAATCCACCGAGAATGTAACCACCATCATCTGTCAGTTGCAGGGAGGTTAGTACATCCTGATAATCTCCACCTATGGCACTATCCCACGTTTTTTTCCCATTTGTATCCAACTTTACTATCCAGTAATCCCCACCACCTTTAGAGCCTTTAGTTCTATCACCGTCAATTCCGGTTTCTGACCAACCTCCTAAAATAAAATCACCATCATTGGTCTGAAGTAAGGAAGTTAAGCGATCCCACCCATTCCCTCCAATTGTTTTGTCCCATTCCTTCGTCCCATCCGCTTTCAGTTTTATAACCCAGTAATCAACGTAAAGAGCACCATCCCAGCTTCCTCCTTTATAATCTTCGCTTTTATCACCACTACTATCAGAATTAGAGGAGCCCCCCAGAATGTACCCCCCATCGCTCGTCGGCTGCAGGGAAGCGAGCCAATCCCAATTATTCCCGCCAAGAGTTTTATCCCACTCTTTGCTGCCATTGGGCTTCAACTTTATAATCCAAAAATCAGCATAATCAAAACCATCCTCACCACCTTTATTGGCCTCAGTTTTATCTCCGCTGATGCCAGACCAAGAGCTTCCCCCTACAATATACCCGCCATCACGCGTCTGCTGTACCTTAGCTAATTGCTCACCTCCACTTCCTCCAATGGTTTTATCCCACACTTTGCTGCCATCTGCGTTCAACTTTACTACCCAGTAATCCTCATCACCTTTACTAGCTTGTGATTTATCACCACTCTTACCGGATGAAGAATATCCCCCCAGGATATAGCCGCCATCTTTGGTCTGTTGCACTGAAGATAAATAATCTTGGCCATCTCCGCCTATAGTTTTATCCCAAGCTTTAGTCCTATCAGCATTTAGCTTTACTATCCAATAATCACTGAAAAATCTGCCAAAACCATCTTTTTCTCCTTTGTTTACTTCCGATTTATCCCCGCCTTTGTTAGAAACGGAAGAGCCGCCTAAAATATAGCCCCCATCCTTAGTTGGTTGCACAAAAGATAAATTATCATCTTTATTACCGCCAATGGTTTTATCCCATTCTTTTCTAACCGCTACCGGTGATTCCACGAAGAAAGAATTTATAGCCTCCGCGGGTCGGTAGGTATCATTACCTACTACTGAGGCTTTTACCGTTACCGAACCCAGGGCGGTGAGCGTTATCTTATTACCTTTTATGGTAGCTGGCCCCGATACTACCTTAAAGCTCACTGGCAAACCCGAACTAGCAGTAGCTACAAGTGTAAAAGGGGACTGGCTCAAAGATTTATTCGCAATAGGAGGGAAATTAATTACCTGATTTTTACTACCCCTATTATCTAGTTTTACTATCCAGTAATCATAACCACCTTTGGAAGCCTGCGATTTTTCGTCGCTAATGCCGGATTGAGAAGAACCACCCAGAATATACCCGTTATCTGAAGTTACTTGCAATGAAGTCAACATATCCCTGTCACTTCCCCCAAAAGTTTTATCCCATTCTTTAGATCCATCTGCTTTTAACTTAACAATCCAGTAATCGCTTTCCCCTCTGGAAGCTTGCGATTTATCGCCACTAACCCCAGAACTTGAATAGCCTCCCAGAATATAACCGCCATCGCTGGTCAGCTGCACCGAAGATAAGTTATCAACAAAATCTCCTCCTAAGGTTTTTTCCCAAGCTTTCGTACCATTGGCTTTTAACTTCACTATCCAATAGTCTTCATAACCTCTATATTCCGATTTATCACTACTACTTCCTTGACCAGTACCTCCTAGAATATACCCGCCATCATTCGTTTGCTGGAGTGCAGCTAAATAGTCCTCCCCATCGCTCCCAATAGTTTTATCCCATTCTTTATTCCCAGCTGCGTTTACCTTTACCACCCAATAATCGGAACCATACAGAGTGCCTCCATTGTACGGTTCTCCACGTCCATTTTCGGATTTATCACCACTTTTGGGAGAACTAGAGCTACCTCCTAAAATATACCCCCCATCACTAGTCTGTTGTAACGAGGAAAAGATATCCGCTCCACTACCACCTATGGTTTTATCCCAAGTTTTAGAACCATCTGCCTTTAATTTTATTAACCAATAATCAAAGTCGCCTTTGGTTTGGAGTGTTTGGCCACTAGGCTCGGAATAAGATGAACCACCTAGGATATAACCTCCATCTTTGGTCTGCTGCAGGGAAGCTAGATTATCATAACCCTCTCCGCCTAAAGCTTTATCCCATTCTTTACTGCCATCCTCCTTAAGTTTCACTATCCAGTAACCTAGCTTGGCTTCGGTTTTACTGCCAATAATAGGGGTATTGGAAAAGCCAGCCAGAATATAGCCGCCATCACGCGTTTGCTGAATGGAGCTTAAGAAGTCATCATATTCTCCCCCAAAGGTTTTATCCCATTCTTTCGTGCCATTTGCTTTGAGCTTCACTATCCAATAATCATTATACCCTTTATTAGATTGGGTTTTATCGCCACTTTTGCCCGAATAAGAAGAACCGCCCAGAATATAGCCTCCATCACCGGTCTGCTGCACCGTAGATAACTGTTCCTCCATATCTCCTCCAAAGGTTTTATCCCAGAGTTTATTTTGAGCTAAAATTGTAACAGGTAGGCTCACATAAGTTATTAAAAATAGGACGAGTAAGCGCCAATCAGGCACCACAAACCGATTTAGTTGAACCAGATAGAAACGGGGTAAAGGTGTTTGCATAAAATTTAGAAGTTGGTTTTGTTTAAGGAAGAAGTAAATAAGCGCTTTAGTAAAAAGATGACGGTAAAACTTGTGTTTCTAAATATAATTGCCCAATAAGAGTAGAGCCGGTAAAGAAATATCAGTGGCAGTTCTTTTCTTCTAATTAATAGTAAGCATTTTCCCAATTATATTCTAAAAATTATTAATTTTATTTTAATTAAAAGCTATAATTAATTACGCCATATTAATTTACTTTGCAGAAATCAGGTAAGTAAAAAGGCGAATAGATTATTCCTAGCTTACCTAATGCCTGGTACATTATTTAAATAAGTTGTTTTAAAATGTTACTCTAAATCCCTCTCCGGCCAAAGAGGGATTTAGGATAAGTTCCCATGAGGACGAGCACCCCTTCTCCGGCCGGAGAATGAGTTGAGGGATAGACGATTAATACAATTCTTTAATTTACTTATTCTTCATATTTCATATTTAACTGGGGTCACCCGGAAGTTTGAGATACTAGTATTGTAAACTTGTTTAGGAGTGTAGCTCCTTCGTTTGCCACTCGCTTAGGTACTACCCCATCCTAAAATAATAGTATTCTGTTACTTAATGCTTTTGTAAAAAATATAAGAAGCAAAATTTTGCCCATAAGTTTTAAAATAATTTGGTGCTATTGCTATTACCTTATGCTCTTTTCACCCGTTTAAAGCGGAGTAAATTGCTCCACTTTGCATCTAACCACTACCTTATCTATAATCAATTGGGAATTACAAGGTGCATTGGCAAACGTTTGAAAATGCAATTCCACAGTAGTAGTAATATTTTTAAACAAAATTTTGAAAAAATATTACTATAGCTTGAGGGTTCCTAAATGTTTCGTCTAAATTAGAATTTAAAGACAGAGCAATCAATACCCCAATTGGGGTATTTTCAGGTAAACTCCTCTTCGGTATTAGCTTTACTATTTATAATTTGAGTATGCAAAACTTGGTACTAGAACTTAAAGAAGCCCTGGAGCTTGACCGGAACCCTTTTCTGGTTGCAGATAATCAATACCAGCAACAATTGGCCAATCATCCTTTAGTAAAGAATCTGTGGACCATAGGCCATTTTTTCGTGATTGTGTCTAATTTGAGTACCTGGCATATGGGATTGGTGAGCGGAAATTGCGAAGAAGTTAGCGGCTACTCGGCAGCCGAAATATTAGCCCAAGATGCGGAGTTTTCGATGCAATTCGGTTTACCGGAAGATACCCGGTTCAATATAATGGTAACCCAATTAGGCATGCAGTATTTTAAAAGCCGGCCAGTAGAGGAAAGAGAACTGATTTTCTTCGTTTACTTTTACCGGGCCAGAAGAAAAGATGGCAGAATTATTACAGTGCAGCACCAATGCATTCCACTGTACTTTGATGAAGATAAAGTTCCTTTCGTTTTCTCCAATATCTATACCGACATCACTTACCTGGGGGTTACCCAAGTGCCGCAGGCTTTACAAATTAACCGTTACACGCAAGAGATCTTTCATATCGGGCCACAAAGTTTACGGTTTAATAAATCGGAAGAAGTATTCAGCGCTCGGGAGCGGGATATTATAAAGCTCTTGTTACAAGGCAAGAGCAGCCGCCTGATTGCCGAACATTTATGCATCAGCCAGGAAACGGTAAGAACCCATCGCAAAAATATACTAAAGAAAGCCGGTCTTAATAGTACCGCAGAATTAACAACTTATGTTCTTACCCGGGGTATTATTTGAGAGGGAGCATACTTTCATTTTTACTGTTAGTACTATCTGTGCTGTTTTTCTGTTCTTTTCGGAGATAGGAAGTAAAACAGAATACATATTAAATATGGAAAGCTAAAAAGATATGAACTTTTTTGCTTCTCCTATAACACACAAACCCACTGCCGTTACGGTTAGCCAGTTTGCGTGTTATAGGAGTAAATTTCATTTATTTGGCTAAAAGCAGTTTTTGCAGGTAGCGTTTAGTAGAAGTTCGCAGCTGCAATAAGTACATACCGGCTGGTTTATTACCAGCTTGCCATTCTAATTCATATTTGTGATCTGCTTTTGCTTCGCCCTGAAATAAAGTTGCTATTTCCCGCCCTTGGCTGTCGTATACCTTTACTTCTGCTGCTTGGGTTTGGGGTAAAGTGAAGCTTACTCTAACTTGTTCTTTCGCCGGATTCGGGTAAACTTTAAATAGGTTTACTTCTGTTTTGGCAGCTTCTTCTGTTGCAGTTTCTTCTCTAACAGCTACCATCGAGGTAGTTAATGGTGCTACTTTCACGAGCCAGTAATCCGTGCCTCCCTGGCTTGGCTGCGTTTTGTTGCCGCTTATTCCGGAGGTAGACTTTCCGCCTAAAATATAACCTCCATCAGCGGTTTGCCGAACGGTACGCAATTCCTCATAGCTATTCCCCCCGAAGCGTTTGTCCCATTCTTTTACTCCCTTGTCATTGGTCTTCACGAGCCAGTAATCACTGCTGCCCCAACTAGTCTGCGTCTTGTCGCCACTAATGCCCGAGTAAGAGCTACCACCCAGCACATATCCCCCATCTTTGGTGATACTAATCGAGCGCAGACTTTCCTGCTGACTACCCCCAAAACGCTTGTCCCAGAGTTTATTGCCCTCCGGGTTAATTTTGAGCATCCAGTAATCGGTACCGCCTTGGCTTTCCTGGGTTTTCTCGCCGCTCACCGGCGAATTACTATGACCCGCTATGAAAAAGTTGCCGCTGCTGGTACCCGTACTGCCTAAGGACAGGAGAACATCTTCTTTCGTGCCGCCATACCGCTGATCCCAGATTTTTACGCCTTCTCCCGTAATGCGTACCAGCCAGTAATCGTTACTGCCCCGGCTCGATTGGGTTTTATCGCCGCCGATCCCCGACACGGACGTACCGCCCAGTAAAAAGCCCCCGTCTAGGGTGAGGGCCAGATCCGCAAAGGCATCGTTCAACAAGCCGCCAAACCGCTTGTCCCACTGCTTGGTACCGGTAGTGGATATTTTAAGAATCCAGTAATCCTGCGCGCCCTGGCTACCCTGACTTTTATCCCCGCTGGCCGGCGAACTGCTGGTGCCCGCTAATATATACCGTCCCGAAGGCAGTTGCAGTACTTTCTTGAGTTCGTCGTAGCCGCTGCCGCCAAAACGTTTGTCCCATTCTTTGTTGCCCTGAGCATCTATTTTTACGACCCAGTAATCCCGGTCGCCGCGGCTAGCCTGGCTCTTGTCGCCACTTACGCCCGACAAGGAGCTACCCCCGAGTAAGTACCCACCATCCTGGGTTTGAATTAGGTTGGTTAAGAAATCATCGCCGGAGCCGCCGTAGCGTTTATCCCAGAGCTTTTTACCGTTTTTATCACTTTTTACAATCCAAAAATCATTTTTACCCCAACTACTCTGGCTTTTATCGCCGCTTAGGCCCGAGTTGGTGAAGCCACCGTATAAGTAACCGCCATCCAAGGTAGGAATAACACCGGTGAAGTTGTCATCTTCTGTTCCGCCAAAACGCCGGTTCCAGGCGGTATTTACCATAATATCTTCTTTCAGTTTTACCCCCCAATAATCACTAAAATTAAAGTCTTTGCTCGCTTCGGTTTTATCGCCGTTGATACCGGTATTAGAATATCCTCCTAGCAGGTAAGCCCCATCGCCGGCGGCCTGCACCGATACTAAAATATCGTTCCGGTTACCACCAATCGTTTTATCCCAAAGTTTATGGCCGTTGGTATTTATTTTTACTACCCAAAAATCTCTTTCTCCTTTATTCGGCCCGGTTTTCTCGCCACTCACTCCGGATTCGGAAGAACCGCCCAGAATATAGCTGCCATCATTGGTTTGAAGGATAGAAGAGATGAAATCCAGTTTGGTGCCGCCCAGCGTTTTATCCCAGACTTTGGTACCATCGGCCTTGAGTTTCACTACCCAATAATCCGAGGGGAATAAGTCGGGAATTTCTTCGATATCTCTAAGCCCCTCGGATTTATCACCACTAATGCCCGAAGCCGAATTACCGCCTAGAATATAGCCGCCGTCCGGAGTTTGCTGCACCACCTCTAATCGGTCGTAAGAACTTCCGCCAATGGTTTTATCCCAAACTTTGGTACCGCTGGCATTTAGCTTGACAATCCAGTAATCTAAAGCGCCTTTACTAGCCTGGGTCTTATCGCCGCCGATCCAATCGGTATAGCCCCCCAGAATATAGCCGCCATCGCTGGTTTGTTGCAAAGAAGCGAACTCATCATCTCCCGCACTCCCTATCGTTTCATCCCATTCTTTGGAGCCATCGGCTTTTAGCTTCACAATCCAAAAATCCGTACCGCCTTTAGCTGCTTGTGATTTATCGGCGGAGGCACCGGAAGAAGAACGCCCTCCCAGTATATACCCGCCATCGCTGGTTTGTTGCAAGGCTTCTAAGTGGTCGTTTTGGTTGCCGCCGTAGGTTTTATCCCAGACTTTAGATCCATCTGCTTTTAACTTTACTACCCAATAATCAACACTCCCTCTATTTCCTTCGGATTTATCGCCGCTGATACCCGAAGCAGAATACCCCCCTACAATATAGCCCCCATCGCCGGTTTGTTGGATAGAACTTAAAATTTCGCCCGCATTGCCGCCCAAGGTTTTATTCCAGGCTTGGGTGCCATCGGCGTTTAGTTTGACAATCCAGTAATCGTTTCCCCCTCTGGATGCTTGCGATTTATCGCCGCTAACTCCCGAAGCGGAATAGCCTCCCAAGAGATAGCCCCCATCGCTGGTCCGGATAGTTGTTCGAAGAAAGTCATAATTATCGCCGCCAATGGTTTTGTCCCAGAGGATAGATGCCTGGCCCCGGGTAACCATTGTAGAACTACCGACCAGAAGCCAAGTCAAGTAAAAGAGGCGCCAATAATAAGCAAACGGATGATTTTCCCAAATCCCGTTGCCCCGCAATAATAGTGCTTTCATGTTATTGTAGTTTAAAGAGCGAGAGGAGTAAATAACTACTTGAGTTATAAAATTTAAAGTTCCGGAAACTAGCGGGTAGCAAGGATTACTTATTAAATTAATAATCGAGGGCCTTTCACCCTTAACTAATTGCCTGGGCAGAATTACTAGTAAGAAGCAGTAGGTAACGAGTATGCTGGTACAATGCTCTACTACTCTTACTAAACCGTTTGCGCAAAATTCAGAAATGCAAAAAATCCATTATCCGAAAAAATTTATGATAATGACAGGAGAGCAAATACGTTAAGCTTTATTTTTATAAATAAACAGATACTCAATTGAGAAAAATAGAGAAATACTTTTAAATATATTATTTTTTCACTTAAAGCTTCTACTATTCTCTTTAAAAAATCTTGGCTTACAAAACGGTTTAGTAGCTGATTCGGAAGTAAACACACACACTTTTCCCACTGCAAGAATAAACCGCCAAAATTGACCAAATAGAGCTATTATTCCCTATCCATTCATTGCCTTAAAAAATCAAAGCCGGTCAGAGTAATTTCTAGCCGGCTTTAATTTTTAAGGAAAGTGGTATTTACTTAGTGAGCAGTAGTTTCTGTTGTCGGCGAAGAGTTGGGGTTTGCAATTGCAGCAGATATACACCGGCAGCTTTCGTACCCGCTTGCCATTCTACCTGGTACCTTTGCTTGGCTTTAGCTTCTTCGTAGAATAAATTACCGACTTCTCTACCCTGACTGTCGTAGACTTTTACCTGGGCGCTTTGAGTTTGCGATAAAGTAAAGTTGATGGTAACTTTATTAGAAAAAGGATTAGGATACGCTAAAAGCTGTAATGGCTCTGATTTAATTGTTGCTTCTTCTCCTTCTGATACTTCTTTTCTGGCCGCCAGAAGTATGGTTTGTGGAGCTACTTTCACCAGCCAGTAATCGGAACCACCCTGGCTGGGCTGGGTTCTATCGCCACTTACCCCGGACTCCGACCGGCCACCTAAAATAAACCCGCCATCCGTAGTTTGGGCAGCCGTCCGGATTTCGTCGTAGCCACTGCCGCCAAAACGTTTGTCCCATTGTTGTACGCCGGTGCTGGAAGTTTTCACAATCCAATAATCACTGGAGCCTTGGTTGCCTTGGCTCTTGTCGCCGCTTACCCCGGACTCCGAGCGCCCCGCCAGTAAGTAGCCCCCATCGGCCGTTAACAGAATGGTACGCAAGCCTTCGTCACCGGTGCCCCCAAAACGCTTGTCAAACAACTTCTCCCCATTCCCATTTATCTTGAGCATCCAGAAATCTTTACCGCCTTGGCTGCTTTGGCTCCGGTCGCCGTTGGCGCCCGAAGTGCTGTGGCCGGCCAGAAAGAAGTTTCCCGTAGAGGTACCCGTACTACCTACATCCATTAAGTTATCCTCGCCGGTGCCGCCAAAACGTTTGTCCCACACCTTGGCGCCCGCACTATTTACCCGTACCAGCCAGTAATCGCTGTTGCCCCGGCTGGCTTGAGTTTTATCGCCACTCACGCCCGAAGGAGAACTCCCGCCCAACAAAAAGCCGCCGTCCAGGGTAAGCGCCAAGCCTTCCAGGTTTTCGTCCGCGGATCCGCCGTAGCGTTTATCCCACACTTTGGTACCCGTGCTGCTGATCTTTATTAGCCAGTAATCCTGACCACCCCGAGCCGCCTGGCTTTTATCGCCATTGGCCGGCGAGTTGCTCGTACCGGCTAGAATGAAGTGGCCGGAAGCTAATGGAATGATTTTTTTAAGTTCATCGGCGCCACTGCCGCCAAAACGTTTATCCCATTGCTTTACGCCCGTATTAGATATTTTAACGACCCAGTAATCGCGCCCGCCGCGGCTAGTTTGTGTTTTATCCCCACTGCGGCTGGACATTGAGGAACCGGCCAGGATATAGCCCCCATCCAGAGTTTGAATTAAAGCGTTCAGGAAATCATCCTCGGAACCACCATAGCGTTTGTCCCAGAGCTTTTTGCCAAGTTTATCACTTTTCACAATCCAGAAATCGTTTTTACCCTGGCTGCTTTGCGTTTTATCGCCGCCAATACTGGACGGAGAGTACCCGCCGGATAAGTAACCTCCGTCCGCTGTTTTAATTACGGTTGTAAAGCCTTCGTTACTTTTGCCGCCGTAGCGTAAGTTCCATTCCGTCCGAACTACTTCCGGGTCCTTAATCGTAATAGTATAATCTTCGGCTTCGCCGTACTCAAAGGAGGCACTTGATTCATAGTTGGTAAAAACGGGGCCGGAGTACTTAGATCGTACGCGCATCCGGGTCGAGCCTAAAGTGGCCGTAGCCGGAATGGTGATGGTGGCGGAAAACAGATTGGCGCCATCAGCAGGAGAAGCATAGACAAATTCACCGGCGTCATCAAAATCCTTATCATTATTATAGTCTATCCAAACCCCAAAATACTCGGCGTAATCAGCTGCCGCCTGCATAGTAAGACTGTAGTTTTGTCCTCTGTTAACGGTAGTAGTTAAAGTACCCACCGGATCATAACTCGTGTATCCCTTAGCCGTGCCGCTGCTGCAGGCGGAGTTATTATTAACTAAAGTATGAAAGCTGAAATTATTAATAAAAATGGCGTTGGTGGCGCACCCATCGGTATAAACAGGCAAATTATAATCTTTATTGGAAATGGAGTAGGAACCCAGAGTAGCATAATCGGAATTAGCGCCCAAAGCTCCCGTAGTGCCATCAATAGCCAGGTAATACGTACCGGCGGCTAAGGTGGTATCCAGCGTAGCCGATAAGGTACCGGGGTTAACCGTAGCTACTTCTATACCCGCTGAATTACGAAGAGAAAGATAGATGTCTAAATCCGGAAAATCAGGGGCAGGATTTACGGTTAGAGCAATAGGGCCGCCATGGTGGGTAAAAGTAAAAACATCTACGTCCGTCTGGGTAGAGATAATGCCCTTATTAGCGGCCGCCAATACAGTACCATTAACATCTTTTACCAGTGGGGTTGCCGTGTTTATCTCATTGCCATGGTCGTCGGGGCGGTAGCCGAAGCCATTGGCGGTTATTTTAGTAAGGTCGTCTTCGAGGTTATTTGCATTAGAATATTCTCCTTTGCTCCATTGAGTTAAAGGCACGTAATAACTGGCGCCCATTATGGGCGCCCAAAAGCTTTGGCCCTTAAAATATTCTTCCGGGGGTGAATTCCGGCCATCGTGCCTTAAATTTAAGGTATGGCCTACCTCGTGCGAACCCGCTTCGCCGGCGTACTTACTAGTGGTATTAAACACCCAACAAGGAGCTTCGTTATAAGTAATGCCTCCCCAGGTAAACGAACCAACATAAGCCGTACCTCCTACGGATTTAGGATACCAGCTTTCGGTAGGGGTAAACAAAACCCGTATGCGCCGATTGGGAGGAGCATTGTTAAAAACAATTTCGTTGGTGGTAACGTTAAGGGCAAACGGCCGGAAATCCTCACTCATTAATTTCCACACCTCGATTATTTCCGTTTCCGTTAGAGTAGAGGGGGCCGCTACAATAGGCTTTCCGTTAGTATAAGATTGATTCCAATTAGTATTGGTTATGGTTTGGCCATCAAAGTCGAGGTACACCACCGCGCCGGCGCCCGGTAAACTCTCTAGAACGGGCACAGCAGCCGGACTCAAGGCTTTGGCGCTACTTTGGCTCAAATTGCTTCCTGGTGATTTTGGGGCGGTAGGTTGCTTCACTTCCGGCAACCCAACGCATAGTACCTGGTCAATATCTTCTTCCAGCAAGTATACGGAACCATCGGGCGTAGAAGTATAGCGATAAAACGCCTTCTGGTCCAGCATAGTAATAGCGCCCGAAACTGCCTGATCGGTAATTTGCAGGTAAAAGCTACTGGACGGAGTATTATAGACAGTGCCGTAAAAAAATTCAGCGTTGCCTTGCTGCTCATTAAAGTTAAGTTTCAGTTTTAATGGTTGTTTACCTGGCAGGGCATGGCTTACTTGCGAGCCCGAGGCCTTACTATTATTTATTGCTGACTTAGCTCTGTTTCTATAAGTAGCCGCAACATCCTTTATCTTTCCAAGGTAGATTTTTTTTTGCGCGTAAGTAGAATTAATCGTGCTCCAGAATACGAGAATTAAGACAACCGCAAAGTAAAGTTTTTTCATAATGAAACAGTATTGAATTATTTTGTCAAGAATTTTTAGGTAAAAACGTGTCGTAAAAGCCTAAATAGAATAGTTGACGACAACAGAATAAGTATGCCGGAGAAGAACTTTTCGTTAAAAGTTAATCGGGATGGTAGACAACGAATATTTTTCCTACACTTTCTCTCATGCTGATTGTTAAAGAAACAACTGGGAGAAATGTAGAATAAAAGGCTCAGCTGGAGCATCCGGTGAGCAACAATTACGCGCTAACCAGGCTCATCCATACTCGCCCCAATAGAAACAACTGGTAGAATGGAGATAGACGTATTTACATAAGTTTGCTGATTAAATATTTAACAATAAAACGCCAGGAAGAATCGGGAAAGAGGCCCTGCCAACCTTGCGATTGATGCGGGCGACCTGCTGGAGGGTTAGCAAAAGTAGATAACTGCCTATCTAATTCCTACAAGTATAAACAGGTATTTTGGGTATAAAAGCTGGTATTTTGCTTTACTAATGGAAAAGATTCATTTGGCCGAGAAGGGGAGTTGAAAACGTAACACAATACCGAGCAAGAAGGTGATGCTCGTGCTATTTCAATTTAATTGGCAGAAATAAAGCTACTATTTATTCTAGCTTAACTACCTTTTTAACTTAAATCTCTAATTCATAATTTCTAAGTTTTTAATTTGGCGAAGCACCAGTTTATTCATTAACAGTAAAGTAGTTAGAGGCCAGCCTAGCTAAAAATTATAAAAACAAAGCTGACTAGTGCTAGCCAGCCTTGTTTTTGGCTCGCATCTTTTATTTAGTTAAGAGCAGTTTCTGTTGCCGGCGCAGCGTAGGAGTTTGCAGTTGCAGCAGGTACATGCCCGCAGCCTGTTTATTGACTAGCCATTTTATTTCATAGGTTTGATTGGCCTGTGCTTTGCCCTGGAACAAAGTAGTAATTTCCCGGCCTTGGCTGTCGTATACTTTTACTTGGGTAGTTTGGGTTTGCGGTAAAGTAAAATTAACGGTTACCTGTTCTTTAAAAGGATTCGGATAAGCTTGAAGCACGCTTAATTTTGTTTCATTTACCGGCTTAGTAAATCTTGTTGCTTCTCGGGCAGCTACTATGGCGGTAGTTTCCGGCGCTACTTTCACCAGCCAAAAATCCGCACCGCCCTGGCTGGGCTGCGTTCTATCGCCGCTCACGCCTGAAATTGATTTACCAGCCAGCAACAAGCCTCCATCCGGGGTTTTAATCACAGCCCGGAGTTCTTCGGCTTCGCTGCCACCGTAACGTTTATCCCACTGGTACATACCATCCGCATCCGTTTTCACGATCCAATAATCGCTCGATCCCTGGCTATTCTGGGTTTTGTTGCCGCTTTTGTTCGAGAAAGACTTACCGGCTAAAAGATACCCGCCATCGCTGGTCTGGACGCTAGCCCGTAGTTCTTCATCCAAGATACCGCCGAAACGCTTGTCCCAGATTTTCTCGCCGGTGCTGGTGAATTTAAGGAACCAGAAATCTTTGCCGCCCTGGCTGCCCCGGGTTTTGTCAAAGCCAGCGGGGGAGTCGCTTTGGCCCGAGATAAAATACTCACTGCCACTCTTACCTAAAGAATAGGCTTCGTCTTCGCCGCTGCCGCCGTAGGTTTTATCCCAGAGTTTAGTACCGTTCTTATCTAAACTGATCAACCAGAAGTCCTTGCCGCCCCGGCTTACTTCGCTTTTCTCGCCGTTGATGCCAGAGGCCGAAGTACCGCCCAGTAAGAAGCCCCCACCGGAAGTTTGCACAATACCGCCCAGTTCTTCGTTTAACGTACCGCCGTAACGTTTGTCCCAGATTTTAGTACCTGTACGGCTTACTTTTATCAACCAGAAGTCGGTACCTCCCTGGCTGCCCTGGCTTTTATCGCCCCCTGCCGGCGAGTTGCTGTAACCCGCTAAAATGTATTCGCCGGTGGGGAGTTGCAATACTTTCTTGAGTTCGTCGTAGCCGCTGCCGCCGTAGCGTTTATCCCATTGCTTTACGCCGGTACTGCTAATTTTTACTATCCAGTAGTCGCGATCGCCGCGATTAGATTGAGTTTTGTCGCCACCAATGCCCGATTGGGAAACTCCGGCTAAGAGGTATCCGCCGTCCTGCGTTTGAATAATGCGATTTAAATATTCGTGGTCGGAGCCGCCGTAAGTTTTATCCCAAAGTTTATTGCCGTTGGCATCGGTCTTTACAATCCAGAAGTCGTTCTTGCCCTGGCTGCCTTGAGTTTTGTCGCCGCTGATGCTGGAAGGCGAGTAACCGCCAGATAAGTAACCACCGTCGGAAGTTTTAATAATAGCGGTAAAGCCTTCATTACCTGTGCCTCCGTAACGAAGATTCCACTGAGTACTAGACACTAAAGGTTCTGCAACCGTAATGGTATAATCTTCCGTTTCGCCGTAATCGGTACTACCACACCATTCGGAACCGGAGAAGGTATTAAAATATTTGGTACTTACCCGCATCCGGTGTAATCCATCTGTTACATTTGTCGGAATGGTAATTGTACCGGAAAATGTACCCAATGCGGCTGAAGGAGATTTATAAACAAATTCTCCTGTATCAGCAAAATCGTTGTCATTGTTATAATCTATCCATACTCCATAGCTTTGCGCGTTGCTTCCATCTCCCTCCAAGCTAATGTTATAAGTTTGACCTCGATTAAGGACAGTAGTAAAGCTACCCATCGGACTGTAGTTGATATAGCTTTTGGTTTTTCCGTTACAACCCGAACTATTGTTAACTAAATTATTAAAACTAAAATTATTAATATAAATAAATTCGCTACACCCGTAAACAACAGCGGGCTCACAGTACGGATTGTAGGGCGTATCTAAGTTCTTAGCTTTCACTAACCAGTAATCAGCCCCCCCCCTTTTAGCTTCGCTCTTGTCCCCACTTATACCAGAAGTTGAATATCCCCCAAGTAAATACCCTCGATCTGGAGTAGCTATAACCGCCCTCAAGTAATCTTCTCCATTGCCACCGTAGGTTTTATCCCAAATGTTTACACCATCCCCGGTTATCTTAACAATCCAATAATCATAATTGGAATTTGAAGCCTCACTCTTATCTCCACCTTCATTTGACGAGGATTGCCCTCCTAATAAGAAACCTCCATCTGCAGTGGTTATGAAATCTTGAAAATAATCCGGACCATCACCACCTATTGTTTTATCCCAAAGCTTAGTGCCATCCCTATTTATCTTGATTACCCAGTAATCATAGTCTCCCTTACTTGCTTCGCTTTTCCCTTCTTCAATACCTGAATCGGATTGGCCTCCCAGTAAATAGCCTCCATCAGGCGTGGTTTCTATGTCGCAAAGATAATCTTGTCCAGTACCGCCATATTTTTGATCCCAAATCTTGGTGCCTTTGTCATCCAGTTTTACTACCCAAAAATTATAATCTGTTTCTTCCCAACTGAAAGTATTTGAATAGCCACCTAAAATATACCCCTTGTCACTGGTCTGTTGCACTAACGATAATATATCACTTCCCCAACCACCAATTGTTCTTTCCCAAACTATAGTTCCGTCAACACTTAGCTTCACCAACCAGTAGTCAGTATACCACGGCTTGCCTTTATTATCCTCAGATTTATCTCCACTGACGCCCGAATAAGAAGAACCGCCAAGAATATACCCTCCATCACTTATTTGTTGAACGGATTCTAATCTATCATTTTCTTCACCGCCAATTGTTTTGTCCCAAACCTTATTCCCGTTGGCATCTAATTTTACTATCCAATAGTCCTGCCCTCCTTTACCATCTTCACTCTTATCTCCACTTTTTGTAGAAGAATCTGAATAACCACCTAATAAATAGCCACCATCCTTGGTAATAGTTAATGCTTTAAGGTAATCATTGCCATTACTGCTAAAAGTTTTGTCCCAAATCTTATTTCCATTTGCATTAACTTTTACTACCCAATAGTCCTGATTGCCTAAACTAGGTTGAGACTTATCGCCTCCAACTCCTGAAGGAGAACTTCCACCAAGTAAATAACCCCCATCTGCCGTAGCAACTATAGAAGTAAATTCCTCGGACATACTACCTCCAAGGGTTTTATCCCATTCTTTGGTTTGAGCCGATGTTCTAGGAATTGGGCTAACAGCAAAGAATAAGAGTAGCAAGATGTTAAGTTTGGCAAATTTTATAAAAAAATAATTTAAATTCCGTTTTAGAAGAGATAAAAGTATTCTCATACGCTTTGTTGCAAATGTTTTTTAGGTGAAAAAAAGATTAATAAATATGGATGATAAATACAGTAATATATTGCTTTACAATAAATATACTATTAATAATTATTGATTTCCCCATACTATAATTGCATGTTTTACTACTTGAGAAATCATTCTCATATGGAGTCTGGTAAAGTTAGTAATGATAGCTTAGTTTAGGATTTACACTTATACATTCGGTTAATGGGAAGATTGTTACCTGGTATGGAAGAATATTTTATAAAATATATTCTTTATTAATTAGGTAGGAGATTTATCGAAAGTATAAATGTGTCTTAAGCTAGCTTGGTTTACCAACCACTCGGGAAATACATAAAAGAGATTTAAAAACGGGAGAACAAAAAACAAGTTGTAACCCAATCTTTTAGAGTAAGTTCATTTCAAATTGTAGATTTTCTCTGCTTTAAGGGAACATTCTTACTCAAAGCCTTTTGCTCTACGCTAGCACGCCAAAGAAGTAGAAAAGAATAAATAATTACGATAATCTAGACGCATTTAAATATAGCAACCAGGCTGCTTTCACGCGGGTTTTAGGCCAATACTTCTTCCTCCGAAACCACACCGGAAAAAGCCAATTGCTGCTTTCCTGCGTCGAACTCGTTTTCGCTTTTGGCGATGACAATGGTGGCTACGCCGTTGCCGATGATATTGGTAATGGCCCGGGCTTCGGACATGAAGCGGTCTACACCGAGCAGCAAGGCTAGCCCTTCTACGGGAATAATTTTGGTAGCGGTAATGGTGGAAGCGAGCACGATAAATCCGCTGCCGGTAATGCCCGCTGCTCCTTTAGACGTAAGCATGAGAATAGCAATAACGGTAGCTTCCTGAGCTAAAGTAAGATTAATGCTAAACACCTGCGCCAGAAAAATAACGGCAATGCTCAGGTAAATACTCGTACCGTCGAGGTTAAAAGAATAGCCCGTAGGTACTACCAAACCCACTACCGATCGGGAGCAGCCTAACCGTTCCAGTTTGCGCATGAGCTGCGGCAGCGCTGACTCCGACGACGAAGTACCCAGCACCAGCAATAATTCTTCTTTTATGTATTTTAAATACTGCCACAAGCTTACTTTGTAGTAGGCCAGAATGAGGTTAAGCACCACGAAAATGAACAAAAACATGGTCAGGTAAACGGTAAGCATGAGTTTGCCCAAAGGCAGCAAAGTATTAATGCCGTATTTACCAATGGTAAAAGCCATACCACCAAAGGCACCTAACGGGGCCAGTTTCATGATCATGGCCAGAATCCGGAAGAAAACGGCGGATAATTTTTCAAAAACGGCAATAATAGCGGGTGCAGCTTCGCCTACCCGGGTGAGCGCCACCCCAAACAATACCGAGAAAAAGAGCACCTGCAAAATATCGCCCTGGGCAAAAGCCCCGATTACCGTGGAGGGAACAATATGCGTGAAATATTCTACCCAATTAATTTCGGCGGCTTGTTGGGTATAGGTACTGATATCGCCTTTCGCCAGCGCCGAAATGTTAATGCCCGCCCCCGGTTGCAAAATGTTAGAGGCTACTACTCCAATTATTAAAGCAAACGTCGTTACTACTTCAAAGTACAATAATGCTTTACCCCCTACCCGGCCCACTTTTTTCAGGTTCCCCATGTTGCCGATGCCCAGCACAATGGTTAAAAAGATAATGGGCGCAATTACCATTTTAATCAGGTTAATAAATACCTCGCTGATGGGCCGGAGTTGGGCGGCGGTCTCCGGGAAAAATATGCCGGTCAGAATGCCTAAAAAATAGCTAGTAAAACCTGAAAAGTAAGGTTCCGGGAGAGTCGACGCATATACGAGTAGCTGTTTTCGCGTAAAAGATAACTAGAATTACCGGAAAGTGCCGAAAAGATTTATGCTAACCCGAGCGAAGGTAAAAGCTGGGTTTTGAAAGAAGGATTGAAGCAAGCAAGGAACTTCTGCTCTCTAAGAATCAAACTCGAAATATAGCTTACAACAGCCTATTAGTACTTTTAAAAAGAACTTTACACCAACGAATAGCACATAAAACAAGAATAAAATTTAAATTAGAACAAAGTTGCCTGCTTACTATCCCCAACTATGGCGCTACGTTTCCAGCGAATCCTTTTTATTGTTTTTCTCTGGCTGATAGGCTGGTGGGGAGCTTATGCCCAAGCCAGTCTTGATACCAGCTTTGTAGCGAATGCCCGCGAGAATTTGGATCAAGGGTATACCCAAATGGCTAGTTCCGAGTCTATTTTATACAACGGAACGGAATATGCGCCGGAAAAGAAAGCCTACCTGAAAGGGCACTCTTATTATAAAACCGCCCACGAACTAGAAGGTAAAATTTACTACCATAACACTTGGTTCCCGAATGTACCGCTACAGTACGACCTGGTTTTAGACCAAATTATTGTTGAACACCCTACTTCTGAATTTAAAATAAAGCTGGTAGCCGAAAAAGTAAAATTCTTTATTGTGGCGGGCCATACTTTTATTCGCTTAACCCCGGATAGTTTAAAAACAACCACTTTGAAAGCTGGATTTTACGATTTACTTTACGATAATAAGCTACAAGTTTTAGCGCACCGGTCTAAAAGGCTGGTGCAACAAACTACTGATATTGGCTTGGAGGGCAAGTACGTCGAAACCGACTCTTACTTTATTTATAAAAAAAATATTTACTATCCGGTAGATAAAAAGAAATCTGTTGTAAAAATATTGGCCGACCGGAAAAAGGAAGTGCAGGCTTTTATCCGGAGTAATAAATTAACCTTCCGGCAAAACCGGGAAACAGATATTATGAAGTTGGTTCAGTATTACGTTCAATTAAGCGGTTAAACCCAACGGGGCCTGCCAGTAATAACTTTATTTTAGAATTTAAATGTAAGCGCTTTAAAAATAAGTAACCGGATAAAATTAATTTAATATAATTAAAGTAGGAATAGCTACTAAAATCATTGCTATTAAATTACTTAAATACAAAAAGTCTAACATATTATATCTAAATACTTGTGTCTTTTACTTAGTTGCCTGCCTAACTAACATATGATTAGATGCTCCTGGTTACTATTCCTACTAATTTGCCTGCTAGGTTACAGCAATGGTGTTTTAGGTCAGCAGCAAGCCGATACTCTCTTTACCGGAAGTTTTACTAAAACACCTTTTGCTGAGTTTGTACAACAAGTAGAGGCGAAAACCAGTTACCATTTTTTCTTTTCTCCGGCTACTGTTGATAGCCTTTTTGTCACCCTCCAAGTTCAAGAGCAATACTTGCCCGAGCTTTTGCCGCAAATATTCCGGAATACGCCCGTTCAATTCGCGATAGATAATCAGTACCGGGTATTTATTACGAAAGACACGGCCATTCAAACAACTTTACGATCTGATTTTTTTGAACCAGCTACCGATAGCACCATTTCCACGGTATCGCCAATCCTTGCAATTACCGCCTCGAATCCTCGTTCCATTCGGTCGCGGAACACGCTGGAAACAAAATTATTTGAAATTGGCTCGGGGCGGGCCACTTCCGTTAACAGTAAAGCAAACTTGGCCGGCTACGTGCGCAACCTAAAAACCGGTGAACCCATTACGGGGGCTTCAGTTTACATACAACCGCCCCTCATTGGGGTAAAATCCGACCAATTTGGGTATTACTCTTTAACCTTGCCGGTTGGGCGCCACGAACTCCTGATTAAATCCGTGGGGCAGAAAAGCACCCGCCGCCAAATTCAAATTACTGCCGACGGCAAATTAAACATCGACTTAGAAGAAGAGGTAACTACTTTAAAAGAAGTGGTTGTAGAAGCCCAAAAAGATAAAAATGTAACGGGTTTACAAATGGGCCGGGAACAACTGGATATTAAAACCATCCGGCAAATACCAACGGCTTTCGGGGAAACGGATATTTTACGGGTGGTCCTCACCTTACCCGGAGTGAAATCGGTAGGCGAGGGCAGCACCGGTTTTAACGTGCGCGGCGGAGCCACCGACCAAAATTTGATTTTATTTAATGGCGCTACTATCTACAACCCGGCGCATTTGTTTGGTTTCTTTTCGGCCTTTAATCCCGATATTTTAAAATCGGTGGAGTTATACAAAAGCGCGATACCGGCGGCTTACGGAGGAAGGTTGTCTTCGGTATTAGAAATAGCTACCCGCGACGGCAATAAAAAACAATTCTCAGGCTCCGGCGGCATTGGGTTACTAACCAGCCGGCTTACCTTAGAAGGCCCCATAATAAAAGATAAAAGTGCTTTTCTTATCAGTGGCCGTAGTACTTATTCCGATTGGTTATTGCAGCAATTACCCAATAAAACGTTACGGGAGAGTGCGGCGGCTTTTTACGACGTAAACGTTCACCTGAGCCACGAAGCAAACGAGAACAATACCTTTTATGTAACGGCCTACACCAGCCGCGATAAATTTAAACTGGGCGCCGATACCTTATACCAATACACCAACCAAAGTATTAGCACCAAATGGAAGCACATTTTTACTAACCAATTATACGGCGTAGTAACGGGTAGCCTTAGTCGTTATTCTTATAATATCGAAAGTCAACGCAACCCGGTAAACTCCTCCCGGCTTACGTACGGCGTTAACCAGGCGAACCTGCAAGTTGATTTAAATTACTTCCGGAACGAGACGCATACTTTTAATTACGGCCTTAGCTCTATTTTTTATACGGTTACTCCCGGCAAACTACAGCCCTTAGGTTTTGAATCGTTAATTACCCTGGATGCCCTGCAAGAAGAAAAAGCAATAGAAAGTGCCGTTTACGCTTCCGATCAAATAACCATTAGTCCGCGCTTATCGGTTTATTTAGGTTTACGGTACTCGTTGTACCAGGCATTAGGTCCCCGACAGGTGAACCAATACGTACCGGGTGTGCCGCGCACCGAAAAAACAATAACGGATACCATTTTCTACCAAGCGGGCCAAAGTATTGCCCACTACCAAGGTCCGGAGTATCGAATTTCAGCGAAGTATTCTCTAACGGATTACTCTTCCCTGAAGGTAAGTTATAACCGCATGCGGCAGTACATTCACATGCTTTCCAACACGGCGTCTATGTCGCCGGCCGATGTATGGAAATTAAGTGATGCGTATATCCGGCCGCAGATAGGCGATCAACTAGCCATTGGCTACTACCATAATTTAAAATCCAATAGCATTGAAACCTCCGTGGAAGCCTACTTTAAAAACATGCACGATTTCGTGGATTATAAAAGCGGCGCCACCATCATCCTGAATCACCACCTGGAAACGGATGTGGTAAACGCCGAAGGCAAAGCCTACGGGATTGAACTAATGGTAAAGAAATTAACGGGTAAACTAAACGGCTGGTTTAGTTACACCTACGCCCGTTCCCTGGTACGGGTAAATGTAGGCACGCCCGCCGACCAGATTAACAATGGCAAGTATTATCCCAGTAATTTCGATAAACCCCACGATTTTACCTTAATTAGCAATTACCGGTTTAACCAACGCGTGAGTACTTCTTTGAATTTCACCTACAACACGGGCCGGCCCATAACTTTACCGTTGGCTAAATATTACCTGCGCGACACTCCCCGCATTTTTTACTCGAACCGCAATGAGTACCGGGTGCCGGATTATTACCGGGCCGATTTTGCAGTAAACCTGGAAGGAAATCATAAAATAAAGAAACTAGCCCATAGTTCCTGGACCTTTGCTGTATATAACCTGACGGGGCGCAAAAATCCTTTTTCTATTTACTTTAAATCGGAAAGTAACCAGATTAAAGGCTACCAACTAGCTATTTTCGGGCAGCCCATTCCCACTGTTACTTATAATTTCAGATTCTGATGCGGTTGAAGAAGGGTAATTTCATCAATTGTTTTATCTGGCTTTTGTGGCTATTATTGAGTAGTTGCGTAGAACCGTACGAACCTAAAGTACTCCGGTCAGTTAGTAAGTTTTTGGTGGTAGATGGTTTTATTAACAGCCAGGGAATAACTACCATTAAACTAGCCCGCACTTTAAATCTGACGGATACATTAAATTTACCCGAGCCGGAAACGAAGGCCCAAGTACAAGTAGAAGAAGAAAACGGAGCGCCATACCTTTTAACGGAAAAAAATCCGGGCACTTATGTTTCCGGCAAACAAACCCTTCACGCCAGCCGCCGATACCGTTTACTTATCCAAACTGCCGCAGGCACAAAATATGCTTCCGCTTTTGTTTCGGTCCGGCCCACCCCCGAGATAGACAGTGTTAGCTGGCGAGTGGAAAGTAATGGGCTACAGATTTATGTAGATACCCACGATCCGCAAAACAATACCCATTATTACCGCTGGGAATACGAAAATACCTGGGAATTTACCCCGCCTTATAATTCCGTTTTGAGCTATGTAATAGATACTGTTTTAATTCGGCGGGATGATATTTACCATTGCTGGAAAACAGAAATATCGCCCAGAATAAGTATTAGTAATTCTATTAAGTTAAGCCAGGATGTAATAGCCCAGTACCCTTTGCTTTTTCTGCCGGCTGGTTCAGAAAAGTTGCGTTACCGGTACAGTATTTTGGTTAAACAATACGCCCAAACTGCGGAAGAATACCAATATTGGGAAATGCTGCAGAAAAATACCGAACAAATTGGGGGACTTACCGATCCGCTGCCTTCGCGGTTAACCGGCAATATTCAAAACCTCACTAACCCCGATGAACCCGTGATTGGTTATATTGGAGCCTACAGCCTTCGCGAAAAAAGAATATTTATTACCAACGAGGAATTACCCCAAGAATGGGTTTATGAATCAGGATACTCCGATTGCGAAGAGCCTTTTCCTATTTATCTTGGTGATAATATAGCGGCTTACCTGAAAGCAGGAAAGTATATTCCTTTGTATCCGATCGCCCGTCCCGGTTTAATCGGGTACTATATTGCCTCTCAAGAATGTACCGATTGCCGCTTGAAAGGCACCAATATGAAGCCTGATTTTTGGCCTTAAAAAATTTCAAATAATTCGTATTCAAACAATTAACTACCATACAATTATAAAATTATTAGCAGACTAAGAAACTACTTCCGATTTAGCTCATTAAAATGAATACTTTGTTCTTATCCGTTAATCCGCCAATCCCATTTTTTTACGTTCGACAAAATACGCTGCTGGGTTTATTTTTAGGGGTAGCATTACTCCTTCCCCGATTGGTTTTTGCTCAACCGGATTCGTTAAAAAGTATTACCTCTCATTTTGATCATTATCGCCGCCAAGTTCTGACGGAAAAGTTATTTCTGCATCTCGACCGGCCCGCGTACGTGAGCGGCGAGACCATGTGGTACAAAGTTTACAGCACGGATGGTATTTACAACAAACCTTTGGCTCTAAGCAAAATAGCTTACGTGGAAGTAGTAGACAAAAATCAAAAACCGGTACTGCAAGCCAAAACCGCTTTGCAAAATGGTTTTGGGAATGGCAGTTTTAGTTTACCGTTTTCCTTAAACTCGGGTAACTATACGGTGCGGGCTTATACCAACTGGATGAAAAATGCTGGCCCGGATTATTATTTCTCCGCCGCAATTAGCATTATTAATACTTTCAAAAAATCCGGAATAAAGCCCAAGGTAAGTACGCCTTCTTATGATATACAATTCTTTCCGGAAGGCGGCAACCTGGTTCAGAACTTACCAAGTAAAGTAGCTTGTAAAGTAATGGACTCAAACGGCAAAGGAGTAAGTTTCAGAGGTGAATTGCGCGACCAGAACGAAAAAGTTCTAACTAGTTTTCAATCTCTTAAATTCGGGATGGGTCACTTTTACGTTACCCCTACGCGCAGCCAGAAATTAACCGCCGTCATAATAGTACCAAATAGTAAAGTTATTCGCCATTCCTTACCAACTGCCCTTGAGCAAGGCTATGTGATGCACCTTCAGGCAAACGAAAATGATTCAGGAAATTTAAAAATAACTGTACAAGCTTCTTCTAAAACTTCTTCGGATGCCCCGGAATCTATTTATTTATTGGCGCATACCCGTAACCAAATAGCTGCGGCTGAAAGTAAAATGTTACAACAAGGGCAGGCCACTTTCCTGGTAAACAAAAAAGATTTAGCCGCAGGTATTTCGCACTTTACTATTTTTAACCGTAAAAAAGAACCGGTATGCGAACGCTTGTACTTTAAACGCCCGACAAATAAATTAAACATTGTTGCCCACACAAATAAAACCCAATACTTAACCCGCGAACCGGTAATCTTAGATATTCTCACGCAAGATGAAGCTAGCCAGGCTACCTCCGCTAATGTGTCGGTAGCCGTTTACCAGCTAGATTCTTTAAGCACCCATTTGCTTCCTGGTATTCAAAGCTATTTGTGGCTACGTTCTGATTTAAGGGGCGAAATAGAAAACCCGGATTACTATTTTGAAAATACCGATTCGCTAGCCGATGATGCGGCCGATAATTTAATGCTGACCCAAGGCTGGCGCCGCTTTAAGTGGGAAGCTATCCTGACAAATCAACCAATTTTAACGGACTACCCTCCCGAATTAAATGGTCATTTTATTATGGGTAAGGTAACGGATACCCGTACGGGAAAATCTGCCTCCAACATCAGCACCTATTTGGCCTCTCCTGGCCGGCAAGTTGAGCTGTATACCGCTACCAGTAATACCAATGGCTCGTTGTTATTTGAGGTAGAAAATTTTTATAATTCGCAAGATTTAGTCCTGCAAACCAATCCGCAACGCGATAGCACCTACCACTTAGAATTATTATCTCCTTTTTCACAAAAGTATCCCCCTCATCTCCTCCCAGATTTACATTTACTTAAACGCTGGCAAACCAATATTGCTACCCGCCACCTGCAAATGCAAGCACAAAATAGCTATTTTAAAGATTTTCAGCCGCTGGTAAAGTTACCCGTAACAGATAGTATTCCTTTTTACGGTAATGCCAACGAGAAATACAAACTAGATGATTATACCCGGTTTAAAACCATGGAGGAGGTTATGCGGGAGTACGTGATTGGGGTGCAGGTACGAAAACGGCGCAACGGCTTCCATTTCATGGTTCTGGATAAAGTTAATGGCGGTATTTTTCAGAATAACCCTATGGTGTTGCTGGATGGGGTACCTATTTTTAATATAAACAAAATCATGGCCTTCGATCCGCGCCAAATCCAAAAACTAGAGGTGCTTACCAGCCGGTATTTTCACGGACGGGTTACTTACGAGGGTTTGGTGAGCTATATAACCTACAAAGGCAACTTAGGAGGTTTTACCTTAGATCCCCGGGCACTTTTAACCGCCTACCAAGGGCTACAAATACCCCAGGAATTTTACTCGCCGCAGTATAATAATCCGGAAAGCTTAAAAAGCCGGCTGCCCGATTTAAGAAATTTGCTTTACTGGTCACCTGATAGTAACACCTCCATTTCCGGGAAACATAAAACAAGTTTCTACACGTCCGATCAGCCAGGAAAATATGTAATAGTACTGCAAGGTATCACCAAGGATGGCTTGGCCGGAAGCGCTAGTTTTACCTTTGAAGTTAAAAATACTCTGTAATCTGATCTATGTAATTACTCTACGCTATTTAAAGACAAGTTAATAACCCATCCAATTCAAGGATAAATCTATACTTCAAAAGGATAGCGTACTATTTATCTCCGTAAAAGCAGAAAGCCATCTTCAAACGAAGATGGCTTTCTTTTTAAATTTAAAATTATTTATAAACTTAGTAAGACTTTGCTTCGTGCGAAACGCGTTGGGCTTCTTCTACTCCTTCTTTCGGGGAAGTAGCGCCGATTGGTCCTTTATCGCTTTGATCTTTTAATTTAAGTTGCAGACCTTCGGCTACCCGGCGGCCATACTCTTCGTCGGCTAAAGTAAAGTGCTCCACCATTTTGTCCTGGATGCGCTTATCGCAGGTGCTAAGCGTATTTACCAAATTAAAAATCAAATCATCGCGTTCCCAATCTTCAAAATTATGGTACGTTTCGCCGGCTTGCTTAAAGTTGTTGGTCCGGTCGATTTTTTGGCGTACCAGGTTGGCTTCGTAACGCGGAGTATAATCTTTACCCGCTTTAGCAGCTTCCTGTAAACCACCTAAGAAAGAAGGTTCGTAATTAATGTGTGGGTTCTGACCTTCGGCAAAATCGGTTTTGTACGACATTTGTCCACCGCGCTGGTTGGTAGCTACTTTTACCCGCGGAGCATTAATGGGCAACTGCAAATAATTAGCTCCTACCCGGTAACGTTGGGTATCCGAATAAGAAAAGGTACGGCCTTGTAACATTTTGTCATCCGAGAAATCCAATCCGTCTACCAATACTCCGGTACCAAAAGCCGACAGTTCTACTTCGTTGAAGTAATCTACCGGGTTCCGGTTTAGAGTCATTTTACCAACGGGCAACCAAGGAAACTGATCTTTCGGCCAGATTTTAGTATCATCCAACGGATCGAAATCCAGTTCCGGATGCTCGTCGTCGCTCATAATTTGCACGAACAATTCCCACTGCGGGAAATTACCGGCTTTAATGGCTTCGAATAAATCCTGGGTAGCGTGGTTAAAGTTCTTGGCCTGGATAGATTCGGCTTCGGCTTGAGTCAGGTTGCGGATCCCCTGCAATGGTTCCCAGTGGTATTTTACCAATACGGCTTCGCCGTCGGCATTTACCCATTTATACGTATTAACGCCCGAGCCTTGCATTTGCCGGTAATTGGCCGGGATACCGTACGGCGAAAACAGGAAAGTGGCCATGTGGGTAGCCTCGGGAGTATTAGCAATAAAGTCGAAAATCCGTTCGCCGCTCTGGATATTGGTTACCGGATCTGGCTTTTGCGAGTGAATCAAATCCGGAAACTTCATGGCATCTCGGATAAAGAAAATCTTCAGGTTATTTCCTACTAAATCCCAGTTACCGTCTTCGGTATAAAATTTAACGGCAAAACCGCGGGGGTCGCGTAAGGTTTCCGGCGAATGGCCACCATGCCCTACGGTAGAAAACCGCACAAACACCGGCGTTTGTTTTCCTTTTTCCTGAAATAATTTAGCTCTGGTATATTTTGCTATTGGCTGATCTCCTACGGTTCCGTAAGCTTCAAAAACACCATGCGCACCCGCTCCCCGGGCATGTACGACCCGCTCCGGAATCCGTTCCCGGTCGAAGTGCGAGACTTTCTCGATGAAGTGATAGTTCTCCATGGTAGCAGGCCCCCGGTTACCAACGGTGCGGATATTCTGGTTATCAGTTACGGGATGCCCTTGACGAGTAGTAAGAATGCGTGGTTCGTTTTCTGCGCCCATACGACCATTGCCGGTCGATCCGTTCTCCCCGGCGGGTTTGTGAGTTCCGTTTTCTTGTTGCATCATTAAAAATAAATTTTAGGTATAACTTTACTTTACCTGTAAATAAATAGTCAAGTTTCGTTTTAGAAACTTATCTTTTCCGTTTCCCCGCAATATTAACAACCGCATCGGGCTTTTCCTAACGAAACTTGCTTCTCGTTAGGCAGAAAGCCCGCGATGAAGCGGGCTCTCTGAACTATCGCGTTCCAACTAAGGCAAATGCTCTTAGTGGCATAACTAAATCGATTTTTATAGGAATTTCTTCAAGCACCCATTCCAACGCGCTATCCATTTCTGAGAAGAACTGAAAATCAAACCGAATAATTTTTTTCTGGTAATTAAACATATCTTCCATTACTAGTAAGTAATACACATCATCGGCTGCAATACAAGCATATTTCTCGGTGGGTAGCTGTAAAAAATGCGGATACCAATTCTCGTACATCCAGTTAGCATTATCCCCACTTAGCTTTCCAAGATTTTGCGAATTAATCACCCAATTTTTAACTTCTTTTTCCCGACCTAACTGTAACATTAACTTTCATGCATCGCGGTATTCACCATCATCAGGGGCTTGCAGCCAATGCATTACTAATGAATCCTTATCAGCGAAGTAATACATTAAAAGATGGGGGCATCGAAACAAATCATAATTAACCGGAAGTTTAGAAATTTTTAAATTAATTGTGAGTACTTTACTCTAAACCCAGCTTATTCGTTATATTGCTATATATTCATAGATAATTAACATAGGTACTTAAGTCGAATAATTAAAACGCACACCGACCAAACTAATCTACCTTTATTCTACAATATTGATACAAATCGTAAGCGGCGGAGGCATAGCCACGTTTATACGCTTGTAAAAAATTACGGCACGCTTCGTCTTTCCTATCCAAATCGTAGTAGGCTTTGCCTAACAAGTAGAGCAAGCGGCCACTTTGGGTGTCGGCAGCTAGTGCTTGTTCATAATCAGGAATAGACTTATCGGCTTGTCCTAGCAAATAATAACAATATCCCCGGTACAACAAGGCCTCGTTGCGCATTTTAGCGTTGGCACCCGAAAATTTTAAAAAAGAATTAAAATCCTGAATGGCCTGAGGATAGGTATTCAGCAAAGTAGCCCGAATCATTCCGCGCTCAAAATAGGCCGGGGTATACACCTGGTTGGCCTGCAAAGCTTTAGTCATTTGGGCTTCGGCTAAGGTATCGCGCTGTAACTTTTCGTAACACCGGCCTTTATCATAAAACAAATCGGCTCTTGGTTGCTCTGTTCGTTTTATAGCTTCATCTAAGTCGGCAATGGCCGCCGGGTAATTCTGGTAAATATTCATTTCAATGCGTGCCCTCCGGGAATAAGCATCGGCAAAATTAGGTTTAAAGTAAATAGTTTTGGTGAGCAGGCTATGCGCTAAACTCCATTGCTCCATTTTAGTATATTGCAAAGCCGCGCGGTAATTGCTCATACCGGTTATATGGTCCATTAACAACTTTACCAGTAAACTGGCGATAATTATTCCGATGAAAATACCGATAATTATTTTTAAGTCTTTGCGCTGAAATTCCCGTTTAGGAATAGTACGGTAATGGCGCTCGGAGTACGAAGCTGGTTCGCGGGTAACAATCGGCGTTTGATACGGCGCCTGTTGCATGGCTTGGTATTGCAGTACCAGGTACTGCAATTTTAAATCGTATATGGCCCGTTTTCTTTCGTCGGATAAAATCTGGTATGCTTCGTTTACGACTTTAAACTTTTCTTCGAACAACCGGTTTCCCTGGTGCTTGTCCGGATGGTATAGCCGGGCCAGTCGTTTGTAAGCTGCTTTTATTTCGGCGTTCGTAGCCGAAGGATTTATTTCTAAAATGGTATAATAATTCTGATTCAAAGATGCCTGCCCGTTAGGTAAAGAAGCTATTTTTAAAAATAACGCTTTTTTTAGACAATATTATTCTAAAATCCGTAATACAATTTTCGAATAATAGAGGTTCCTTAATATTTTTTACTTTTTTATTGTACACGTAATTGGATCTAACTAAACTAATACTATGAATAACGACGACAAAGGCTCTAAGACGGAAAGCCTGATCAGCAACTTAATGGGTTATATTGATACCCGCATCGATCTATTAAAATTAGAAATACAAACCAAGCTAAAAGAAGGCTTTGTAGGCTTACTACGCGCGATTGTATTAGGTTTTGCTGGCTTTATGGCTTTAATCTTTTTTAATATTTTTATAGGTCTTCTCCTGAATGATCTTCTCGACAGCCATTTCTGGGGCTTCGGTATTGTTACTTTATTTTACGTTATTTTATTAGTTATTGTAATAATGGGTGTAGATAAGAAATTATTTAGTAACCTGGCCGATAAAACATTCGATAATACTGTATATAAAGACGATAAAAGAAATCAACCGTTATGAACGAACTAAATAATCCGCTTTTCGAAGACAGAAAAGAATTCTTAGAAAGACAAAAACAAGAGTATAAAAACGCCCTGCTGGGCGATGTTGCCGAATTAAAGACTCAATCGCAGGAAATAGGCAAAAAGGTGCTTATTGGCGGTGGTGCCTTAGTCGGGATTTGGTTAGTAAGCAAGCTGCTGGGAGGAGGAAGCAAAACTAAAAAAAAAGTAAAGCCCTAAAAACGGGGCTTCAAAAACAACTGGCGACAACGAGTACGTATGCGGCTCCAACGGGTGCGAGTTCTGCAAGGGAAGATAATTCTACTCCCTACGATTCAACTTTTCAATCTGGCTCCGGTCAGGTACCTCCTATTTCCGCGTATTACCAACCGCCACAACCTGCTCAGCCGTCGTTTGTAACCGAGTTGGCGAAAACCTTTATGGAATCGGAAATGGCAAAAGCTTTATCTACTCAAATAACGGCTTTTTTGCTGGTGTATGTAACCAAAAAATTAGAAGAGTACCTGCATGTGCCTAAAAATCCCGATATTGTGGTCACGAAAGAACCCGTAACCAGAGATATCGATTTCTCATATCACGAAGAGGATGCCGTTTAGCCGGATATACGAACAAATACTCCAGAAAAAACAACAGAGACAAAAATTATTTGCCGTACTGCTCGACCCGGATAATTTAACCGTAGCGGCCTGCGAAAGACTTATTTTACTAAGCCACACGTATTCTATCGATTATTTTTTTGTAGGCGGCAGCCTGGTTACTACCTCTAACCAAGCGCCGCTTATTTCTTTGCTCAAACAGAAAAGCAGCATTCCGGTAATTCTATTTCCCAGCAGCAGTTTGCATATAGATGCGCAAGCCGATGGCATTTTATTGCTGTCGCTTATTTCGGGCCGAAATCCTGAATTTTTAATTGGGCAACACGTTATTTCCGCTCCTATTCTAAAATCCAGCCAGCTTCAAATTTTACCTACCGGTTATATTCTCGTTGATTCTGGTCGGCCAACGACTGCTTCGTACATGAGTGGCAGCATGCCTTTACCGCACGATAAACCCAGTATTGCGGCCAGCACCGCCTTAGCCGGCGAACAATTAGGTTTACACCTGATATTTTTAGACGCGGGCAGTGGGGCGCAGAACCCCGTTCCTGCGGCTATGATTCAGGCGGTGCGTCAGGTAGTAGAGGTTCCTATAATTGCGGGTGGTGGACTAAATACCCCAGCAAAAATAATGGCTGCTTTAGGAGCCGGCGCAGATATGATTGTAGTAGGTAATGAGATAGAGAAGAATCCGGACTTTATCTGTTCCGCTGCAACGGTTATTAATGAATTAAATTCTGCTGCTTTATTAAATTCTCTTTAAAATTGGCTTTTGTTCCATTACCTAATTTCTTATAAAACAAGCGCGCCTACGTTTTCAGACGTAGGCGCGCTTGTTTTATAAGAAATCTTTGATTTAAATATTCATCGCAGATTCGCGGCGGCGCATCTTACCAGCCGGAATACCGAACATCATTTTAAAGCGACGGCAGAAATAAGCCGTATCTTTGTAGCCTACTTCTTTACCAATTTCGCGGATGCTTTTCTTAGTGGTACGTAACAAGAACACGGCCCGTTCCATGCGCTGGTACTCAATATAATCCTGCGGATTAATACCGGTCAGCATTTTAAAGTACTGCCCCACGTAATCTTCGGATACATTAGCCACATTAGAAAGCACTTTATTGGATAAATCGCCGCCGATATTTTCTTTAATATAGTTGAAGAGATCGATCAAACGGGGATCTTTAAAGTAAGTGCTGTTGGTAGCCAATTGCTCCACAAACATCTTATTTTTAAGAATATACCGAATAATCTCTACTATAATATTTTCGGTATAGATGTTTATTAACCGTTCTTTACCCGGTAAATCCTGCATGCTTTCCTCAATTACTTTTATAATTAAGTTAGCCAGCTTGGAATTACTAGAAATTAAGAAAGCCGGTACATCCAGCGAAGCGAAAAAGTTAACCGAATCAAAAACTTTAGCCTCAAAACTCACAAAGCTATGGCTTTCTTCCGCATCGCCAATTAAGTCCAGATCGTTGTTGCTCCGGAAGAACTTTTCTTTATTACTTATTAAATCATCATTCGAAATCATCCGGCTATCCGGATCGCCGTAGTAGATTTTGGTACTCCGCCCACCCGGCACAAACAACATCTCCCCTTCTTCTACTACTTGTTTCTCATCACCGAAAGCAATAACCCCTCTATGGAGCAAAATCAGGTTATTGCCCACATCATAAAAGTTCCGCACACCAAATGGTTGCTGCAATACATAATTCTTAGATTTAATATATCGCACCCCCAAGGACTCAATAACCTTATTGTAATCTTCCATGATTGGTATTTTATCTTTATTTTTTTGATATTTAGATTATAAGGTTTAAAATTACTATTAATCTTTCAATAAGTCAAAAATAATTGAAAAATAATTATACACCATTTAACAAATATATTATTTTTGAACAGCATTATTTCAACATAGCACTATTCTATTATTTTAGTAACTCTCTTGATATTACTATTTTCTGAATCTCGGAGGTGCCTTCATAAATTTGCGTAATTTTTGCGTCGCGCATCAGTCTTTCTACGTGGTATTCTTTCACAAATCCGTAGCCGCCGTGTACTTGCACGGCCTCAATAGTGGTATCCATGGCTACTTTAGAAGAAAACAATTTCGCCATAGCTCCCGACTTAGCATAATCGCGACCGGCGTCTTTATCAGCGGCCGCTTGTAAGCACAATAGGCGGGCGGCATCTATATACGTAGCCATATCGGCCAGTTTAAATTGAATGGCTTGGTGCTTGGCTATTTCAACGCCAAACGACTTACGTTCTTTCGCGTATTTAACGGACAACTCGTAAGCGCCGGACGCAATACCTAAAGCCTGCGCCGCAATACCAATACGTCCGCCGTTCAGCACACTCATGGCAAACTTAAATCCGAAGCCATCTTCCCCAATGCGGTTCTCTTTGGGCACTTTTACATCGGTAAACATAAGCGAGTGCGTATCGGAACCTCTAATACCTAATTTGTTTTCTTTTTTACCCACTACAAAACCAGGAGTATCCCGTTCTACAATAAACGCATTTATGCCTCTATGGCGCTTTTCGGGATAGGTTTGCGCAATAACCAAATAAACACTAGCCGTGCTGCCGTTCGTAATCCAGTTTTTGGTGCCGTTGATTAAATAATAATCGTCCTGTTCTACAGCGGTGGTACGCTGCATAGTAGCGTCGGAGCCCGCTTCGGGTTCAGATAAACAAAAAGCTCCAATAATTTCGCCAGTCGCCAGCCTAGTCAAGTATTTTTGCTTTTGTTCTTCGGTACCGTATTTTTCGAGTCCCCAGCACACCAGCGAATTATTTACCGACATTACCACCGAAGCCGAAGCATCTACCTTCGAAATTTCTTCCATAGCCAGCACGTACGAAATAGTATCCATGCCGCTTCCCCCGTACTTTGGGTCGACCATCATGCCTAAAAAACCAAGCTCGCCCATTTTTTTTATCTGCTCGGCCGGAAACCTCTGCTGTTCATCCCGTTCAATAACGCCGGGTAATAACTCGGTTTGGGCAAAATCGCGGGCCGCTTCTTGTACGGCTAGATGTTCTTCGGTTAGTCTGAAATCCATGCTGCTGGTTTATTTTGATAAGGAACACATACTTTGTTCTTAAGTACCCGAGTTAGTTGAAGTAAAATTTTAGCCTGTTCCCTTCAGGTAAGTCGAATACCAGATACAGTAAATATACGCATACTTTTAAATAAGTATGCATGCATACCTATTTATTCATATTTTTGGTTCTTCTATCTATTATGGTGTTGTCCCGTTCCCTATTCATTCGGAAGATTTACGCCATAGCCCGCTGGCTGTAGCTACCACTTACTTAGATTTCTACTTAATAAAGCTTCTGACAAGACAATAAATAAAAACGCCGCTCCTTATAAGGAGCGGCGCAATAAAATCTATATTTAAGCTGAATTTACTTAATCCCGGCGCCCCATCAAAATAGATACGTAGTATAACAAAGTAGCCAGCGAACCAATAGCAGCCACTACGTAAGTTAAAGCCGCCCATTTAAGAGAATCTTTCGCCATAGCATGTTCCTGAGTAGTTACTACTCCCCGGCGATCCATCCAAGCCAAGGCCCGGCGACTGGCATCAAATTCTACCGGTAAAGTAATAAAGCTAAATAAGGTAGTTAAAGCAAATAAAGCTACGCCAATAGTTAAAGGAATAACACTGGTATTAATCATAAAAATACCGATTAATATAATCCATTGCATATACCGCGATGCCACACTCAAAGCCGGCACCATGGCCGAACGGAATTTAAGCATACTATAGGCGGTAGCGTGTTGCACCGCATGTCCGCACTCGTGCGCAGCTACTGCCGCCGCCGCCGCACTCCGGGAAGCATAAACTCCTTCGCTTAAGTTAACTGTTTTATCTGCCGGGTTATAATGGTCCGTTAACTGACCTTCGGTAGAAATAACCCGTACATCCCGAATATTATGATCGGCCAGCATCATTTCAGCTATTTCGCGGCCACTTAAACCTGAATGTAAGCCTACTTGCGAATACTGCGCAAATTTGCTTTTTAGCCGCCAGCTTACAAATAAGCTAACCAGCATTACCAGTATGGCTATTAAATATACTCCACCCATTTTCTTTTCCTTGTTTAAATTTGTTGTTTTATTTTCTCGACAATATTTGTAGTTGAATACCCTTTTACGAGTGCAATCGTTTGTACGGTTCCCCCATTTTTCTGAACGATATCGTGCCCCACAATATTTTCAATGGCATAATCATCGCCTTTTACCAGAATATCCGGCTTAACCACGGCAATTAACTCGTACGGAGTATCTTCCGCAAACAATATTACCATATCCACAAACAACAAGGATGCCATTACCCTGGCTCGTGACATTTCGTCCTGAAGGGGCCTTTCCGAACCTTTTAAGCGGCTTATTGAGGCATCTGTGTTTAAACCGAGAACCAATTTATTGCCTAAATGGCGGGCTTTTTCCAGGTAATCTACGTGGCCCAAGTGTAAAATATCAAAACACCCGTTGGTAAATACAATAGTATCTCCTTCCTCTTGCCACCGCCGAATAGTAGCTAAAGCCGTTGATACATCTTTAAAAATTTTACTTTGAGCGTTTATCATAAACAACTGAATTTAATTCGGACTGGAGCACTGGTGTTGGTTTTACGGGCGCCCGATTCAGCATGCTATAAATGAAGCTGATACCGCCTAGTATAACTACTAACAAGGTTTGCGAAGTATGCGTTAGTAAGGCATAGGCCATGCCGGTTTCTTTGGATAAGCCATAAAGCAACAGGGTAGAACGGACCATTATATGAAATACCCCAATACCGCCTTGCACGGGAGCACTCATTCCTAAACTCCCTACCACCAAGACCGATAAAGCCGCGCCTAAACTTAAATTTCCGGTACCAGGCAAGGCTAGAAAACCCACGTAGCCGGTAAAATAATACGTAAGCCATACAAAAAGTGTGTGCGCTACAAAAACGAACTTATTTTTCAGTTTGGCAATACTAAGCACCCCTTCGGCTACACCAATTAAGAAATCGCGTATTTTCCAGTATAAGGGATTATTTTTTAACTTTTCCCGGAAGGTATATAGCAGCGCAAGTCCTAAAATAAAAACCAAAACAGCAGCCCCCCCTAACCGATACAGTAGATCACTTTTAGCTTCGTAATCGGCGACCTTTGTCGAAAACAAATTCCAGAAGAAAGCGTGAATTCGATCAAATTCTATTAAGAAAGCGGCTCCAGTTAGTAGCAGCAGCATTAACATATCAAGCAACCTTTCGGTAATAACTGTTCCGAAGGACGCTTTTACCGCTACGTTACTCGTTTTACTTAAAATACTGCAGCGTATTACTTCTCCGGCTCGGGGTAAAACTAAATTAGCCAGATAACCTACCATCATGGCATGGTACGTTTCGAAAATAGTAAGGCGATATCCCAAGGGCTCTAACTGCATCTTCCACCGGTAAGCCCGACTAAAATAACCAGTTATACCCAGCAAAAGCGAAACTCCAATCCAGAAATAATTAACGTGCTGTAATTGCTTCCACACCAAAGCAAAATCAATTCCCTTTAGTGCGTACCACATCAGGAAAACCGACAAACCTGCTAATAGAAGATATTTACCGATAGTAAGAAGCTTTTTCATAAACGCTATTCTTGCTGCCTAAATCAGCCGGTTATTTTGGTCAGGAAATATAAGAGTTGGTACGTGCGTTTTGGCTTCGCTAAAATCAATTAAGCAGTACGAAATAACAATTACAATATCACCTACCTGTACTTTACGGGCCGCCGGACCGTTCAGGCATACGACACCGGTTCCTCGTTCCCCTTTAATCACGTACGTTTCAAAACGTTCGCCGTTATTGATATTTACAATCTGTACTTTCTCGTTTTCTACCAGATTAGCAGCATCAATCAAATCTTCATCAATGGTAATACTGCCCACATAATGCAGTTCGGCCTGAGTAACTTTTACCCGATGAATCTTTGATTTTAAAACTTCTATTTGCATATATTTTTCTCTTTCGCTTAAATTGGCCGCAAAGGTACATATTTTTGTTTTACCCGATAGTCAACCATAACCCTTGAACTTTTACCTTTACAAAAGCTGCTCACTACCTCCTTTATAAAGCGTCTACTATCACATTATCTATCAGGCGCACATTATCCAGGTAAGCTGCCAAACATAGAGCTGCTGGCCGGGTAAAACCCGAAGCAGGTTGTAACGTTTCTGCGTCCACTATTTCAAAATACTCGGGAGTAATTTCCGGGTACTGTTGTAAGAACGTTTTTACTGTATTTTTAATTTCCTGAATGGTAGCACTCCTGCGTTCGGCGAGTTGTTTTCCTAGCTGCAGCGCTTTATAAAGCTGGGGAGCTATTTGGCGCCCGGTTGGTGTTAACCGCTGGTTTCTGGATGATAAGGCTAATCCATCTGCTTCTCGCACCACCGCATGACAAACCAGTTCTAAGTCAAAGTTAAGATCTTGCACTAATTGCCGTATAATAGCAAATTGCTGTAAGTCTTTCTGTCCGAAATAAGCTTTGTGGGGTTTTACCAAATGAAATAATTTACTCACTACCGTAGCTACTCCGTTAAAATGGCTCGGCCGGTAAAAACCTTCCATTACTTGTTCCAACGCTCCAAAGTTAAACTTAAGTAAAGCTGGTTGTTCGTACATTGCCGTTGCTTCCGGCATAAACAAGATATCGCAGCTATTCTCTTGCAATAAGGCTACATCTTTCTCAGTTGTTTTAGGATATAACCGATAATCTTCGGCATTATTAAATTGTATGGGGTTAACAAAAATGCTACAAACTGTTACGGCGGTATCGCGGGTGGCGGTACGTAATAACTGTAAATGCCCTGCATGCAAAGCTCCCATAGTGGGCACAAATCCAATCGTTTTTCCGGTAGCCCGTATTTGCTCGGTGAGTAGTTTAATATCTGACAGATGCGTAATTACTTGCATTAATTTTTGAGAATGTTTAGCCTAAAAAGTAGTAAGCTTAAGTTTTAGATAAATAAATTGAAAATATGATAAAATTTTTGTAATTTTGTGCTGCCGAATAGTGTTGCCCATTATTTCTCATCATTAAAATAGTCAAAAACCTATGTCAAAACTTCGCATTTTATACGCTGCAACAGAAATTAATCCGTTTTTGCAAACCACCCAGGTATCCGAGTTTTTAAGGATGCTGCCCCAAGGCATGCAGGAACGCGGAATGGAAATCCGGATTTTTGTCCCGAGATTCGGATTGATCAACGAGCGTAAAAATCGTTTACACGAAGTAGTAAGATTGTCTGGTATTAACATTGCCGTAGGTGAAGAAGAAAAACCGCTTATTATTAAAGTTGCCTCTATTCCAAATGCAAAGCTACAGGTATATTTTATAGATAACGAAGACTATTTCCATCGGAAATCAGTTTTAGTAGACAAAGACAACAAATTTTATACAGATAACGATGAACGGGCTATCTTTTTCTGTAAAGGCGTGCTGGAAACCGTTAAAAAATTAGGCTGGTCGCCGGATATTGTGCATTGTAATGACTGGATGACTGGTTTAATTCCGATGTATTTAAAAACTACTTATAAAAAAGATCCGATTTTTAAAGATGCGAAATCCATCTTTACCGTTTACAATAATGAGTTCGATTACAAATTTGAAGGTGATTTGCTTGAAAAAGTAAAAATGTTGGACATTGACGATGATATGTTGACTCATTTAAAGACGGCTGATTTTGGTGGTTTTGTGAAAGTTGGTATGGAATATGCTGATTTGGTTTCTAAATCGCACGAAGAGAATTTTAGTGAGAACATTAATGCTTTATTCAAAGAATTTTGCTCTACTAAACCTATTAACCAGATTGATTCTTCGGACGAAAACTTTTTAGATTCTTACTATAATCTTTATAATGAATTGGCTAATTAAGCGACCTTACATTTTTGTTTTAGCTCTTGTTTCTCTTTTTTCCTGCAATGACTCAAATGATTTAGGTACCGCTTATGAGGGAAGCCTTGTAGATGCCGTTTTTACCGATACCATAAGTATTAAAGCTTCTACCGTTTTAGCAAATGATTCTATTATAGGCTACCGGATAGGCAATTTATTGGTTGGAACCTTTACAACAGTTCAAACAGGTACCACTACGGCTAAATCGTATTTAGCCGTAGGTCCTACAGGCGGAACCATTGCTGCTAATGCCGGAACGCCTGATTCGGTAATATTATCATTAGATTACGGTGAATATTACGGAGATACCACGAAGAACTATACAGTTGAAGTGCGGGAATTAGGTACTCTTTTTAAAGCGGAAGCTACTTATTACACCAACAATAATAACAATTTAGAAGCACTACCTAATTTAATAGGGTCTGCCACTTTTCTGCCTACTCCTAAGAAAACACGTACAGTTAAAGATGCTAAATCAGGAGTAGAAACAAAGTATTCCATACCTGTTCGGATTAAACTTAATAATGAGTTGGGCCAGCGGATAATGAGCTTACCTGCTGCTACTTTAAGTAATCCTGTCGAGTTTGCTAAAACGTTTAAAGGTATTGTTATTAGTGCTGGCTCAAACACGAATGCCGCAATTGGGTTTGCGCCGGATGCCGATAGTACTTATTTACGGATTTACTATACTTCGTCGGATAATAAAAAGCAAAAATATGATTTAGCTATTAGTGGTAGCAACGACCGACTAAATCAAGTTACAAGTAATTTAACTGGTAGCGCACTGGCTGCTCTCCATAATTCCGGAGATTCCCTTAATTCAGGTGCCACAAACAGCGAGACGTATCTGCAGGAAAGCACGGGTATTCTTACAAAGATTTCTTTCCCTTATCTTAACCGTTTCCGGGAGAAGCTTAATTTAATTGATGTAGCGGTTAACCGGGCTGAATTAATTATTCCCGTAAAAGACAACGCTTTTTATTTACCATCGCCGGCAGCCTATTTAGTAGAAACTAATAAATCTAATAGAATTCTTAAAACTGCTGGTTTGCCTCGGGTAGTTACAGAAGATCCATTAGAAACGCTTTCCCGTGGCGATAACACGCCGCAAGCGGCAGCTATCCGCTATAATAAAGATAAAAAAGCTTATATTGTTAATGTTACCAGATATGTGCAGGATTTAATTTATGGTAAACAATCTGTTTACCATAAATTAACGAGCAAGAATTTACTACTAGTACCCACTTCCCGAACTGGGATTCTAGATGCTACTGGTAAAACTGTATTGGAAGCTACTGGTCTTTATTCATCGATTCTGCAAATAAGTGGACCAAATAAAATAAAGCTTCGTCTTTATTTCTCTAAAACAAACTAATCTGTTTAATCAACTCAACTAATGAAATAATTTTTAACTCATTTAATATTTTAATTTTATGTGCGGCATTGTAGCATATGTAGGGTACCGTGAGGCTTGTCCTATTATAATCAAAGGTTTAAAGCGTTTAGAATATCGAGGTTATGATAGTGCCGGTATTGCTTTACTGAACGGTAACTTAAACGTTTATAAGAAAAAAGGGAAAGTTAGCGAACTCGAAAACTTCATCTCTGATAAAAATACCCATAGCCATATTGGGATGGGCCATACCCGTTGGGCTACTCACGGAGAACCTAATGATGTTAATGCGCACCCCCATTATTCTAGTTCTAAAAAAATTGCTATCATCCATAATGGCATTATTGAGAATTATGGATCATTAAAACAACATTTAATAAATAAAGGATATGAGTTCCACAGCGATACTGATTCTGAAGTATTTATTAACTTAATTGAAGATATTCGCGAAAACAGTAATATTTCGCTAGCAGAAGCAGTTAGGTTAGCTCTGCACGAAGTAGTAGGCGCTTACGCTATTGTTGTTATATCTCATGATTCTCCTAATCAATTAATTGCAGCTCGCAAAGGTAGTCCACTGGTAATTGGCGTAGGTAAAGATGAATTCTTTCTGGCCTCAGATGCTACTCCTATTATTGAGTACACCAATGAAGTAGTATACTTGAACGATTATGAATTAGCTGTTATCCGGGATGGCAAGCTGGATATTCGTACGCGCGAAGATGTGTCGCAAACTCCTTACATTCAAAAACTGGAGCTCGAACTCGAATCTATTGAAAAGGGGGGTTATCCGCATTTTATGCTGAAAGAAATTTTTGAGCAACCACGCTCTATTTTAGATAGCATGCGCGGTAGATTAGTAGCCGAAAACAGTCATTTAGTGATGGCTAGTGTTATTGAATTTGAAAACAAATTTAAGAATGCGGATCGGATACTTATTGTAGCTTGTGGTACTTCGTGGCATGCTGGTTTAGTAGCTGAGTATTTAATTGAAGAATTTGCCCGTGTTCCCGTTGAAGTAGAATATGCTTCGGAGTTTCGGTACCGGAACCCGATTATTAAAGAAGGTGATATAGTAATAGCTATTTCCCAATCTGGCGAAACAGCCGATACCTTGGCTGCAATTGAATTGGCGAAATCGAAGGGCGCCATGATTTTTGGGGTTTGCAACGTAGTTGGTTCTTCTATTGCGCGTGCTACAGATGCAGGCGCCTATACCCATGCCGGGCCGGAGATTGGAGTAGCCAGTACAAAAGCCTTTACCGCGCAGGTAACAGTTTTAACACTGCTTGCCATGATGATCGCGGAAAAACGCGGTACAATTGAAACATCTACCTTACGGCAACTTATGTTGGAAATGGAGCAAATTCCGACTAAAGTAGAAAAAGCTTTACAGTTAGACACTGAAATAAAGGTTATTTCGGAAATATTTAAAGATGCTGCTAACTTCCTGTATCTAGGTCGTGGATTTAACTTCCCGGTAGCCCTGGAAGGAGCATTAAAATTAAAAGAAATTTCCTACATCCATGCGGAAGGATACCCAGCCGCGGAAATGAAACACGGCCCTATTGCTCTTATTGACGCTAATATGCCAGTAGTAGTAATTGCTACAAAAGATTCATCTTACGAGAAAATTGTTTCTAATATTCAGGAAGTAAAAGCTCGTAAAGGTCGGATTATCGCTATTGTAACGGAAGGCGATGCCGTTATTCCGGATATGGCTGAGTTCGTTATTGAGGTTCCGGATACGCATGAAGCATTAACGCCCTTGCTTTCTGTAATTCCATTACAATTACTTTCTTACCATATTGCGGTTATGCGGGGTTGCAACGTAGACCAACCACGTAATTTAGCTAAATCTGTTACAGTTGAATAACTTTCGGTTATTCAAGTACTCATAAACAAAAAGAGCCTTAAGTGGCTCTTTTTGTTTATGGTATTCAAATTTTAAAAATTTCTCCTCGCAAATACTTCGTTTTTAAAAGCGGGCAAATTTTATAACGTTCGTCTTTAGTATTCTCATAAAGGGCAGTTAGTAGTTCGTAAACATGCCGGATACCAATCCGGTTTGCCCATTCAAATGGTCCGTAAGGATAATTTGCACCTAATTTCATGCATTTTTCAATATCTGTTATCTGAGCCGTATTTTCCTGTAGCGTATAACAAGCTTCATTAATAATCATAGCGATAATGCGCGGCGTTACCATACCTACCCGATCTGCAATAACTAAATAATCGCTATTCAAATAAGTGCAAACTGCTTGTAATTTGGCAATATCTTCCGAACATAAAACAGAAACCTCTAGAACCGATCGGTTTAAGAAACCGGGTAAGCCGTTAAAACCAAATAAAGCACAATGTAGTACCGGAAATTTAATAGCCAACTCGGCTAACTGGATCTTAGCTGCTTGGCAAAATACAACTAACGACGATCGGTGCGCATATAAGTTTAATTGTTCTGGTTCATCCGCCAAAAAATAATCAAATACGACTTCGGCTTTATCTAAAAGCGGAAGCAAAGCTTCGTAAGAAGACACCACTTTATAAAGCAGAGATGGACTAGAAAACTTTTGCCGAAACTCGGGTGCCGTTTCAGGAGCAGCTAACACAACTATTTCCATATTTGCGTACATTTGGGCCAAAATACAGAAATTAAACTTTGTTTATGGCGAATACTATTATAAATTCAACTAACGCTCCGGCTCCAATTGGTCCGTATAGTCAGGCGGTACTGGCCAATAATGTTTTATATGTTTCCGGTCAAATAGCTATTAACCCAGCTACTGACAGTATGGTACTTGATGATATAGAAACAGAAACCCATCAGGTAATGCAAAACTTACAAGCTATTCTATCCGAAGCAGGTTTAGATTTTACTAATGTAGTAAAGTGCAGCATATTTGTGAAGGACCTGAATAATTTTGCGCGCATTAATACTATATACGGTAGTTATTTTAATCAAATGCCACCCGCCCGCGAAACCGTAGAAGTAAGTCGACTTCCAAAAGATGTAAATGTTGAGATTTCGTGTATTGCCGTAAAACCTGCTTAAAGTTTAGCTAAACTCAGGATTCTTAACGAACGAAAAGCTTGCCATATAAGAAGCGGCTGATTAGAAATTAATTGTCTGAGTTTTCAAATTTACCTGGTTCGGCGTTTACAGCCGTTTTTCCTACCTCGACTTCTTGGCGAATCACGCGTACGGCGTACGGTGAAGGATAGATATTAGAACCATATTTCCGGGAAAAGACCAGGGTAAAAACAGCCCCAAAAAACAAAATTTGAGAAGAGTAAAATACCCATACTAAAATAATGACTACTGTACCTGCCGCGCCATACACATTAGAGTAATTGCTGTTGCCCAGATAAAACCCAATCAGGAATCTGCCTAAAGTAAATAAAAGAGCGGTCACAATAGCTCCTACCCACACATCGCGCCACTGAATTTTGACATCGGGTAAAAATTTAAATATCATGGCAAATATAAAAGCTACTACTGCCAGCGAAATCATTTCGTTGAACATTTGCAGCAGAATAATGGCCGTTTGATCTAAGAGCTTCATGAGGTAATTACCTAGTTTAGCTAAAATGGCCTGTGCTACTAAGGATACCAACAAAATAAAAGTAAAACTTAAAATCATGGCAAACGACATAATCCGGTCGAGTACCATTTTAAAATAATGGTTTCTGGGTTTGGCCTTTACGCCCCAAATTACGTTTAAAGCGTCTTGCATCGAAATAAACAAACCGGTAGCTGCCAGTAGTAAGGTTATAATTCCAATAAGGGTAGTAAAGGTAATCTCTCCGGATCGGCTGATATTTTCTACCATTTTTTGTACTTCGTAAGCGCCTTGTGAACCAATTAATTCTTTTATTTCGTAGTAAATCTCCCCGCTTACGGCATCTTTCCCAAATAAGGCGCCTACCGAATTAATCATGATGATGAGAATAGGAGGTAAGGCAAAAACAGTATAATAAGCCAAAGCCGCGCCCCGATCAAAAGAATTATTATCCAAGAACTCTAAAAAAGTTTCACGCAGCAAATGCCAAATGCTCTTAAATATGTTATGATAAAGCCGCTTTACACTCATATTATAGGGTTATAGTTATAATTATACTCATTTTCATGCTAAGTTCCTATAGATTAAAAAGATGTCATTTCAATCTATTTGCCGGAATTAAAAACGAATCGCAAGCTCTAACAAGTAACCGCTTTAACAATTAAAATGGACAAACTGAAAAATGCGCGTAAATACGCAATCTGTTTAGTAAATTGCGGCAGTTTTTAAGCGCTTGTGAAACAGCGCAGAAGTTAATTATGGAAAGAGAAGTAAGAGTACGATTTGCACCTAGCCCAACGGGGCCACTGCACATTGGTGGTGTCCGGACGGCATTATACAATTATTTATTTGCCAAAAAAATGGGCGGCAAGATGCTGTTGCGCATAGAAGATACCGACCAGAATCGCTTTGTACCTGGTGCTGAAAATTATATTTTCGAATCTCTGGCCTGGTGCGGCATTCAATTAGATGAAAGTCCATTAACGGGCGGTCCGCACGCGCCGTACCGGCAATCGGAACGAAAACCGATGTATATGCAGTACGCGTTGCAGTTGGTAGAAGCCGGTCATGCCTATTATGCTTTTGATACGGCCGAAGAATTAGACGCCATGCGGGAGCGTTTAAAAGCCGCTAAAGTAACTACTCCCCAATATAATGCTATTACCCGCAATACCATGAAAAACTCGCTTACCTTATCCGAAGACGAGGTAAAGCGCCGGTTAGAAAGTGGAGAGCCTTATGTAATCCGGTTAAAGGTGCCCCGGAAAGAAGAAGTTCGGTTGAAAGATTTAATTCGGGGGTGGGTAGTGGTTCACTCCTCGGCAATAGACGATAAAGTGTTGATGAAATCGGATGGAATGCCTACTTACCACTTGGCCAATATTGTGGATGACCATTTAATGGAAATCACCCACGTTATTCGGGGCGAAGAATGGTTGCCATCCGCACCATTACACGTATTGTTATACCGGTATTTGGGTTGGGAAAGCACCATGCCGGAATTTGCGCACTTACCTTTATTGCTTAAACCGGATGGCAATGGCAAATTAAGTAAACGCGATGGCGATAAATTAGGCTTTCCGGTATTTCCGCTGCAGTGGGTAGATCCTTTTACGGGCGAGAAATCAAGCGGGTACCGCGAAAGTGGTTATTTACCGGAAGCTTTTATTAATTTCTTGGCTTTTTTAGGCTGGAATCCGGGCACGCAACAAGAATTATTTACCATGGACGAGCTCGCCGAAGCTTTTACCATCGATCGGATTGGGAAATCCGGTACCCGTTTTGATATTAATAAAGCCCGTTGGTTTAACGAGCAATACTTACGCGCCAAACCCGACGATGAATTAGCGCAATATTTAATCATGGCTTTAACGGAGCACAATATTGAGTGCTCTCTGGACAAGGCAATTAAGATTTCCAGCGTAATGAAAGAACGGGTAACCTTCCCGCAGGATTTTTGGCGCGAAGCTTCCTACTTTTTTGTAGCTCCGGAACAATATAACGAGCAGGTTGCCAGCAAAAAATGGAACAGTGGGGTAGCTACTGTTTTTGAATATTTTAAAAATCAATTGCCTTCCGTAACTGATTTTACCGCCGATAATGTAAAAGCCTTATTAACGCAAGTTTTAGAGCAACACGGCAAAAAAATTGGGCAAGTAATGCAAGCGCTTCGTTTAGCAATTACCGGCTTAGAAGCTGGTCCGGATTTAATGGCTATAATTGAAGTTATTGGCCCAGATGAGACCACCACTCGTATCGAAGCTGCCATTGCTAAACTACAACCATATGCGGTTTAAGCTTTAATTATATTATTCAACCTTTTTTATAAAATTTTATTTTAACGCCTGGCAAGTTATAGCAACTTCCAGGCGTTTTTATTAACAACATAATTTTTTAATTCAATTTAGAAGGATTAATACTTGGAATCTTTTTCATTACCCTAAGGTGATGGTTAGTTTTTAGGCTACTTCTTTAGTGTAAAAATTTAAACTTGATTCACGCATCTTCTTCCTTAATATTTTTTTAAAATTTCTTCTGTTTTAACCTTAAGTCCACAAACGACTTTAAAAAAATATCCCTTCTTCCTGTTTTTCCGTTTTAGGAGATAACTGATTTCATCAGCCAGAATAAATTATTTACCTCCATGGCAAAAAAGAAAAAAACATCGGAAAAAAAAGCGCGGGTGCACAAAGATCTCGAAGGTTTCGAAATAAAAATAAATCCGCTCGGCGAGATTAGCTCCAACTACGATATCGATCGGATTAATGATTTTCTCGACAAAAATGTGCGTGATAAAAAATTGGTGCATACACAAGGAAAAGATGAAGACGATTTATATCCTATTGAGCACTCTGACGATGAATCAGAAGAAGATGAGGCTGATTTTTTGCCAAATGCCTCCGCTGATTCAGATGAACTAGACGAAGAAGATAAACCGCAAAAGCCGAAACGCAAAAGATAAATTTAGAAGGGCGGTACCTTTGCGAAATCAAAATTAAAATACTTATTTAACGATCTAAACTACTTTAAACAAAGTAATTATGAGATCGCACGAAATAGATTATCGCATTTATGGTACTGATATTCAGGTTCTGGAAGTAGAGCTCGACCAGAATGAAACGGTTATTGCCGAGGCCGGCGCCATGGTATTTATGGAAGACGGCATTACCTTCGAAACGAAGATGGGCGACGGTTCCGAACCGGAGCAAGGCTTTTTTGGGAAGCTCTTGTCGGCAGGTTCGCGCCTGATTACCGGCGAATCGTTGTTTATGACGCATTTTACGCACCGGGGCCGTAATCAAAAAACGCGGGTTGGTTTTTCGGCGCCTTACCCGGGCACCATTATTCCAATTGATTTAAGCCGTTCGTATAACGGTATTATTGTGCAAAAAGATGGTTTTCTGGCGGCAGCTTTAGGAACAAAAATTCAGGTTCACTTTAACCAAAAATTAGGCTCCGGCTTTTTTGGCGGTGAAGGTTTTATTCTGCAGCGCCTAACTGGCGATGGCTTGGCTTTTATTCACGCGGGCGGTACCGTTATAGAAAGACAACTCAATAACGAAACTTTACGGGTAGATACTGGCTGCGTAGTCGCTTTCGAAAACGGAATAGATTTTAGCATTGAGCGCTCCGGAGGTTTAAAATCAATGATTTTCGGGGGTGAAGGTATTTTTCTGGCTACTTTGCGGGGTACCGGCCGGGTTTGGCTACAATCTATGCCGATTAAAAAGCTGATCGAAGCTTTAATGCCTAGAGGCCAGAACACTAATAAAGAAGGAAGCATATTGAGTAGCTTCCTGGAATAAGAAAAACTATTTGTGTATAATAAAGCCGCCAAGCGTAGCAACTTGGCGGCTTTATTATTTATTTAACATCTAAAAGATTTCAACCCTTATAAAGTACAAGCATAGTTCGGCCCTTTCCAGATAACCTTTTTATTTCTAATGCTCTTATCTTGATTCGCATCTTTACCCATGGTAAATAGTTTATCGCCTTTACAATTAAAAACGGTTGGTGGCGCGGTATTACACATTGGGCAGCAGTTTCCGGTAAAGAATACAGTTTCGCCCTTATAATCTGCCTGAACGATATAGAAGTATTGGGAAATATCGAATGAATTTTTCTCCAAGTTTTCAACCTGTATTTTTAGCCACGGTAAATCCTGTAAAGGATTGGCAACCGCGCAAGCACTCGGACGACCGCATTCCGGTTCTTCCTTTTCGCAGGAAAAAGCCATTAAACTTATGGCCGCAACTAAAACAAGTAATCTTTTCATGGGCTTAACTTAAGGTAGTTTTAGTTATGACCCCTGATCTATTAATAAAGTTGCGAGGCCTCAAGCTTAAAAATATCTTTCAGAAATAGTTACCGTTTGCCAGACTCAGGATTTTCTTGATAGCAACTAAGAATTGCTAGTTATTTGAACTCAGCCGCGTACACCTTATTATCAAATAAATTTGTAAGCCATAAAACTTTTATAGGCAGAGGAATCAACTATGAGGCAAGTAATTCTAAAATTTCCTCTAGGTACTCGCGGGAATTACTTAACCGCGGCACTTTATTCTGACCGCCCAATTTACCTTTATTCCGGAGCCATTGGTGGAAAGTACCCGGAGGAGCTAATTGAATAATAGGAGCTCGTAAGGCTAAATCGTTTTGGCGTTTGGCATCGTAATCCGAATTTATGGTCCGCAACGTCTCGTCTAAAACCTGGCGAAACGTTTCTAAATTATCAGGTTCCCGGGAAAATTCAATTACCCACTCGTGACCGCCCCGGTTTTTACCTTCAAAATACACGGGTGCTGCCGTAAAATTAGCCATAATGGCGTTGGTTTTTTGGCAAGCTTCTATAATAGCCGTTTCGGCATTCTCAATAATCAGTTCTTCTCCAAAAGCATTAATAAAGTGTTTGGTGCGACCTGAAATTTTAATGCGGTAAGGCTCCAGACTGGTAAACTTAATGGTATCGCCAATTTTATACCGCCACAAACCCGCATTGGTAGAAATCACAAGGGCGTAGTTCTTATCTAGTTCAACCTGGTCTAAAGTGAGCGCTTTGGGGTCATCCAAATCAATTTCATCCATCGGAATAAACTCGTAGTAAACGCCGTAATCCAGCATGAGCAGCATTTCGTCGTGCGTACCGGCTTGGTCCTGGATGCCAAAAAAGCCTTCGGAGGCATTGTAAATTTCGAGGTAATGCATTTGATCCGATGGGATGAGTTGTTTAAATAACTCGCGGTAAGGTCCAAAAGCTACCGCTCCGTGGGCGAACAATTCCAGGTTCGGCCAAACTTCCAGAATATTATTTTTACCGGTAAGCTCTAGTATTCGGTTGAGTAACACATACGTCCAGGTGGGGACGCCCGTTAAACTCGTTACATTTTCTTTTACCGTAATATCGGCCATGGCTTCAATTTTCTCTTCCCATTTGTCCATTAAGGCTACTTTAAGGGGAGGAGTACGTTTTGCTTCGGCCCAGATAGGTAAGTTGCGCATAATAACCGCTGATACATCGCCGCAATAGCTTTTCGGATTATACTCGTTTTCGCGCAAGCTACCCCCGATAGATAAACTTTTACCGTTAAACACGCGGGTATCCGGGTACAGGATGGTGTAGATAGAAAGCATATCTTTCCCGCCTTTATAATGGCAATCTTCCAGCGACTCCGGCGAAACGGGAATGTATTTACTGCGGGCATTGGTGGTACCCGACGATTTGGCAAACCAGGAAATAGTAGAAGGCCACAATACATTTTGCTCACCTTTCATTACCCGTTCAATATGCGGGAATAAATCTTCGTAAGTGGATATCGGAACGCGCTTTTTATATTCTTCTACGGAAGTAATTTCGGCGTATCCGTATTTTTTTCCCCAGTCGGTATTTTTGGCGGTATCTAATAAGCTAGAAAATAATTCATTCTGAACATCGTGTGGGTATTTACGAAAAAGGTCAATTTGGTGAATACGCTTTTTCATGACCCAGGTCATGATCGAATTTATTATTTCCATTTATTAGTTTTTTGTTATTAGTTGTGAGCTAAAGTAATTTTATGTTTTGGATTGTAACAACCCATAACATAAAACTAGTGTTTAGTCAGCTTTAAAACGACAGGTTGTTCTAGATTAAACAACCGAATATTCTAGCTATTATACCCGTGGACTATCATCTATCGACTATGGACTAAAAGCTAAGTTATATTTTTCTTTTCAGCTCGAAATGCTTACCCAAATACACCCGGCGTACTTGTTCATCGGCGGCTAAATCTTCGGCGGTACCTGCCTTTAAAATTTTTCCTTCAAAAAGTAAATAAGCCCGGTCTACGATAGAAAGCGTTTCGTTTACGTTATGGTCGGTAATGAGGATGCCGATATTTTTGGTTTTTAATTTAGCGACGATGGTTTGAATTTCTTCTACGGCAATGGGGTCTACGCCGGCAAAAGGCTCATCGAGTAAAACAAATTTTGGGTCTACGGCTAGGGCCCGGGCTATTTCGGTACGGCGGCGCTCGCCCCCGGATAATACAATACCTTTATTACGGCGCACGTGCGTAAGCGAGAACTCTTCGAGCAGGGCTTCTACCTTTTCTTTTTGTTCTTGCTTGGGTTTATTCGTCATTTCCAGTACTGCCAAAATGTTTTCTTCTACGGTAAGATCCCGAAATACCGAAGCTTCCTGCGCTAAGTAGCCTACTCCTTTTTTAGCGCGCCGGTACATTGGCAATAAGGTAATTTCTTCGTTTTCTAAATAAATTTTACCGGAATTAGGTTTTACCAAGCCCACAATCATATAGAAAGAGGTAGTTTTACCGGCTCCATTCGGCCCGAGTAAACCCACAATTTCGCCTTGTTTAACTTCTACCGATACATCGTTTACTACCGTACGGGATTTATATTTTTTAATCAGGTGCTCAGCTCTTAGTATCATTCATCCAAAATTAGATAATTAAAGCAGAAGTTTACCAGTAAAACCGGTTCTGGCTTCTAAAATCTATCTTTAATCAAAAATTTATTTTTCAACGGTTATTAAATATTTTAAAAGATATTACGTGTTAACGCTTTATTGCCGTTTCGGCCAGTATAAATTGCTTTTATGATTCAGCATTTTTTGTCGACTACTTGGTCAGCTAATTGCGCGTAATTGGCATCCGGAAATTCGCAGGCTGCTTGCCGTAATAGCGGGTAGAGAGCCGAAGAATCAAGGTTTTTTATTTGTTCTTTCTCCCATACCTTTTCCCCGAGGGCGTAAGGCAGTAAATAATCCAAAGCTTGCCGAATGCTGCGCCCATTGGGAGTTTTATAATTCCACCAGTCCAAGTTTACGTTTTCGGCTAAAGAAGCCAAGGCAAAAAAAGCATTCAGGTTCATTATACTGTACGTCCAGGAAAGAGTACGCGAAAGTTCGTAAGGCTGGCTGCCATCGGGCTTAATTTGCATGGCCAACCGCTTCTTAAAAGCTGATTCCAGAATATTTTCAGCTAGTGAAGTTTTATTCACGAATAACGCAATGGAAGCAGTCTGCACATCGTACCAGGTTCCGTGGTTGTTTTTTTCTCTCGCGGCATCGCGGCCGTTCGAATTTTCTTGCAGCCACTTTAAATATTGAGTAAACCAATTTTCTATTCCCCGCTGATCTTCCTCCGTCCAGTTTGGAGAAGTTTGTAATAAACCAATGGCGTCTATTAAAACAGGGAACTTATGGGCATCTATAATTCCGATTCCCCGGCCACTGCTTACTCCCGGTATAGCTTGGCCAAAATTTAAATTCGGATTCATACGGGTATCTTCTTCCAGGAACCAGGTCCGTAGTAGTTGGCCCGCTTTTTCGGCGTACTTTTCGTCCTCGAAAAAATAATAAGCTAAAGCCGTATTTTCTACTCCCTTTATCATATTATCTAAATCTTTATCGTTTTTCAGGAGCTTAATCTCCGGATTTGCTTGCCCGTCGCGGCGCACATACGGCAATCCGTTGGCGGTGTTTGGGTTGGGCCACCAGTACGTACCCATACTCATATAATCGTGCTTATCGCCGCTAGGCGGCAAAAACTCCTTATTCACCACCGAATAAAGTGGCCCGGCTACTACTTTATCGGCGGCTCCCCGCAAACTTTTAGCGGCCGGCAGTACGGCTGCCTTATTTTCAGAAATTTCCTGTTTGGTTTTAGCCAGTAATTCAGCTTTTAAAATAAATACCCGCAGCGGCGACTCGGGCCGAATCTTTTTTGCTTTTGCTTCTGTGGCTAGAAGGGGAATAGTTGTAACAATTAAACTAAATAAGCAAAATTTATAAATAAACCTCATAACCTCTGGTGGTATAAACAATCTTTAAACGAAATTAACTACAATAAATGACAGCGCAACACGAAATAAAATAGTAGTTTTCTTTAAAGAAAAGTATTTGAGGCAAATACCAGATTATTTGATCTTAGCTTATATCGAGCATGCAGTTATCCAGGTATTTAACTGCTTCTTTTTCCGATAATATCTCGTAGGTAGTTTGTAACGACATATCCACTAACCGGAAAGTAGTTATTTCGAGAAGGTAAACTCCGGAACCGGTGCGGTAAACGGCAAAAGTATCTGGTATATATGTTTGATCTTGTAAAAATTCCTCGGAACGGATAACGCCTACTGCCAGCTGTTCAAACATATCAATCTTAAAAATTTGTCCGCAAACAGTAGTAATAGAATTAGAAAGTGCCATGACTAATGGTAATTAGAACAACCAAATAAGTGAGTTTAACGGAAAATACTTATACGATAATTCCAAGGATTAGCTTCACTAAATATATTTACATATTAATAATTAATTGTTATTTATTGAGGAAATTTTATTTATTTTACTTTTTTGCTTTACTTATCTAATTGTAATTTAAACTTTTAACTAATAAATAGTGCCTCCTAAATAATTTTAACCTTACTTTTTTCTCGTTGTAATGCTTAATTACTTCCTCTCTTTCGCCAGATAATTTTGATTAATCTTGCGTTTAAACAGTTTTAGCGGCCCAAATATAAAATTGTGTTGGCTTATAGCAGCTTAAGCTTTATTATCCGGGATTGCGTACGTAGATACTTTATGGCCTAATCCACGCAACTACGTTATGGATTCTTTGTATCAAACTCTTATCATTCGCGAAATCAGGGAAGAAGCAAAAGAAGTAAAAACATTTTATTTTGAAGAAAACCCAGCTAGTAAAATTGTTTATGAGTCCGGGCAATACTTAACCTTAGTCCGGCAAACCCCTACCGGCGAAATCCGACGCTCTTATTCTATAACTTCCTCACCGATGTTATCCGAACCTCTAGCTATTGGCGTAAAGCGAATTGATAATGGCCTTTTTTCCCGGTATTTAATCGATCATGCTAAACCCGGCGAGGTAGTATATACCACCGGCGCGGGCGGTTTTTTTACCTTGCCTCCGGATATTAGTACGTATAAACACGTTTTCTTTTGCGCCGCCGGGAGCGGAATTACGCCCATTTACTCTTTACTAAAAACAATTTTACACGCGCACCCAGCTTTAAATGTAACTTTAATTTACAGTAACCATTCGGTTGAGGATACTATTTTTTGGGACGAACTTCAACAATTGGCGCAGCGTTTTCCGGAAGAGTTACAGCTAGAATTTCTATTTAGTAACAACCCTAACTTGAACCGGGCCCGGCTACACAAATCTTTATTGCATACTTTCTGGCAACAATACGTGGCAATTCCTCCGGAACAAGTGCTAAGCTATATTTGTGGCCCTTTAAATTACATGCGCATGTGTACCTACGCTTTACGCGAAATGGGTGTACCGGCTAACAATATCCGTAAAGAAAATTTTAACACCGATAAACCTGTTCTCCACAATGAGCCGCCCGATACGGAACCGCATTTAGTAACTATAAACTATCGGCACCAGCAATTCTCCTTAGTAGTACAATACCCGAAAACTATTTTACAAACGGCAAAAGAGGCCGGCATTATATTACCCTATAGTTGCGAGGCCGGCCGGTGCGGCAACTGTGTAGCGCAGTGTATTCAGGGGAAAGTTTGGCTGGCGTACAACGAAGTACTTACAGATAAGGAATTAGCCAATGGATTAACGCTTACCTGCGTGGGTTATCCGGTAAAAGGAGACGTTTTGTTACGTATGTAAGTAATTTGGCTTCAACGAAAAAAATTTAGGAATTGGACTAAATTCCTTTGCCTAAAAAGATAAACTTACTAACTCAAGAGCGCTTAATTACTTTGGCTAATGGTTGTGCTTTCGCTTTACATAGCATTATATAAGGGTTCTGAACCGGCTGAACAGATGCACCAACATTAGCTCTTTTAAAAGCTACCGGATTGGCGCTGGCCTTATGTAACCAGTTGGTCATGTTGTCGGCTACCAGGATGATGCCTTTAAATGAGTTTTGCTTCACCGGCGCATTCGGGTAATTAGTTGCTCGCATCGTAGTATTTTGAGCCATGCTGGTAAATACTGGCAATAGGATAGCCGCAACAAGTATATTAAGTGTTATCCATTTCTTCCATCCGGAAGAAAAAAGGAGTGGTTTTGTTGGCTTCATGGCATTAAAATTTAAAATATCACATTCAACAGTACAAAGATAAACATAGTATTATGTATTACAAGGTACTTTACGGAAATTTTATCTGGAGGTTAATAAAAAAGGCTACCTTTTTTAGGTAGCCTTCCAAAAATACTTTTTCCTCAGCTATTTAGCTGGTCCTAGTTTTTAGTTTCGCCTTAAACTGTTTCTCAAATTTGTGCACTTTAGGAGCTGTAACCGATTGAACATACGGATTATTCGGATTGTGCTCGTAATAATCCTGGTGATAATCTTCGGCGGGGTAAAATATTTTATAAGGCTGCAGCTGGGTAACTATGCGATTAGGAAAAGCTTTTTTTGCCTCCAGTTCTTTCATATAAGCAACAGCTTGCTGCTTTTGCTGGTCGTTGTGGTAAAATATAGCCGACCGGTATTGCTTGCCTACATCAGGTCCCTGGCGGTTTAACGTAGTAGGATCATGGGTAGCAAAAAATACTTCGAGTAATTCTGGATAAGTAACCTGCTTCGGATCAAAATAAATTTGCACCGATTCGGCATGTCCCGTCTCACCCGAACCCACTTGCTCATAGGTAGGATTTTTTTCCGGACCACCAGTATAACCAGAAATTACCCGATCCACACCTCTTAAACGCTCAAATACTGCTTCGGTACACCAAAAACAACCACCCGCAAAAGTGGCTATTTCTAATCCTTTTGCTTTTATCTCGGCTGCTGAAAGGGGTGGGAGAGCCGGAGTGGCTACCGGTTTCGTTTTACCTTCTGTGCAGGACTGCAACACCAGCAACAAGAAAGCCATTACATTTAAAAATATACGATTCATGCTTTTAATTATATAATGTGTGATAAGTCAAATGCTTAGCACTCCTATTACAACACTTAAGAACGTATCTTAATTTAATTATTGCTAAATTTATTTGATTCAGCTATATGGTTTTATAGAACCGCTAAACCAACAAAGAATGTACGAAATAAACGGGTTATTAGCTTTACCAAAATAAAAGCAACACAAGTATTCAGCAAGAAGTTAACCGTTTACCCGTAAATAAGTTTAATAATTCTTATATTTCTACAATCGGAAATAATTACCGAGAACACGAATATTCCTTTCTTCAAAATCCGTCATATTGGCGCTTTATTCGGTTAATTAAAGACATATTGGCTTTTTACAGTCTTTCCTTCCGCCTATTTGTGGCCCTTGGTCGGCTGGTATACCATTTGCATAAATCCCAGTACAATATTACTTGGAGATAGAGATGAAGTTAATTAAAAATAAAGAATTCTTACAGCAAATTGCCCATCAGATTGACGTGTTAAATACGCTGGGCGGCGGAATTAGCCTGCCCCAGGTAGAGGTAGATAAACACGAAAAAGGGGCTATTATTCGGGTGGCTATTCCCTCGGTAAGCCCGGAAGCTTACCAGATTGCGTTAGACCAAAACCAATTAACCGTTATGGCCACGCATCGTTTAGATAACGATTCTGAGGCAGTTTTTCCTTTGTTCAGCCAGCATTTTATGCTGCCCCCACAAGTAGATTTATCGCGGATCGATGCTGTGTTTACTGACCAAGAGCTACAGGTTCGTTTACCGTATCACACCTCGGTTTACAAAACCCGGAACATTGAAATTAAATATTAATCCAGCTAAATAAAAGAAACACGAAGGATACTTAAAAGGTATCCTTTTTTATTTTTAGATAATTTAAACAAGCTCCGCTTGAACAATAGCTATTTGGTAAAATAAATCTTATTATAACTATAGACTTTTTAAAGTTGGTATTCAACAGAAAGTTTTAGTTGGTTATTCACATAAATCTATGAAAAACGCTTACTTTGCTCCATACGCTAATCGGCGTTAAATTCATTTATTTTACATGAAAAAATACCTTTTACTACTTTTACTCGGCCTGTTTTCACCATTTTCGTGGGGGCAAATTGCTCCAACGGATATTCAGGAACCCGGTTTGTTTATTGGTTTAAACAATGGTCAACGAGTATATGCCCGCAAGCTGCAAATTAAATCGCCTCTTTTTAAGAAAACTTTTGTGCTAATAAACGATTCCGCGCAGTACGACATGTCCAATGTGCAATATTTTCAGGATGAAGAAGGATTTTATACCCGCATAAGCAACAACAAACGCTCTGATTTTGCCAAAAGAGTTTCAGTAGGTAAAATTTCTAAATTCTATACTTCTAAAACCAGCTACGATAATTATTACCCCGGCATGTATGGTTATGGCTACGGTGGTTACGGGTACGGCATGCCTTCTACCCGCCAGGTTTATTATTTCTCGAAAGATGGTGGTCCGCTGGCGGATATGAATTACCAGAATTTGCGGCAGGCGCTCAACGATAATCCCGGCAGCTTGGAAGTTCTGGAAAAATACCGCCGTAGCAAACGGGTAGAAACCGGTTTAACGGTGGCTGGCTCCGGAATTTTTATTTATGGGTTAATAAATTCTTTAAAAGCGCCGGCTACCGGCGTCGTGCAACGGGCAGATCCTACTTTGTATTTAGGTTTAGGGTTAGCCGCTATTCCGTGGGCAATGCATTTTTTCCGTAAAGATCACTTAAACGAGGCCATCGAACTTTACAATTACGATTTAGCTCAGCAACCACCTGCATCACGCTAACAGCTTATACCTTTAAGTAATTCCTACTAATAAATACGGCGAAGCCACTTTGCCCGACAGGTAGTTTAAATTCTTAAAAAATCAAGATTTTACACCGGTTAACTTAGCTCACTCTTTATTATATTTTGAAAAAGCAGCATGGATGAATTTATGAAAATGGCGATTGCGGAAGCCAAACAAGGCTTAGCCGAAGGAGGTATTCCGATTGGTTCGGTGTTGGTGAAAGACGGCCAGGTGGCAGCCCGCGGCCACAATAAACGCGTTCAGGAAAATAATCCTATTCTGCACGGCGAAATGGATTGCTTGAACAATGCCGGCCGCATGGATAGCTACCGCCGTACCGTTATTTATTCTACCTTAATGCCTTGTTTTATGTGTGCCGGCACTATTGTACAGTTTAAAATTCCGAAAGTAATAGTGGGAGAGTCGCAAACGTTTAGCGGCGCCCGCGCCTTTATGGAAGCCCACGGAGTGGAAGTAATTGATTTAAACCTGCCGGAATGTGTAGAAATGATGCAGCAATTTATTCAGGAAAAACCTCAGTTATGGTTCGAAGACATTATGGAGCTTTAAGGGTTAGCCTTTTGTCTGCTTGCTTCCGGTTTGTAATTTGTGCTTTCATCTTAGCTGGACTGGTAAGCAGTTGTGCCCGTACCAACTGGAATGGGTACACCGAACAAGGGAATGCCTCATATTACGCCGATAAATTTCAGGGCAGGAAAATGGCCAATGGCCAGCCTTACCGCAAAGGAAAGTTAACGGCCGCTCACAAGAAAATACCCTTAGGTTCCCGGGTAAAAGTTACCAATTTAAAAACCCACCGGTCGGTAAAAGTAAAAATTACCGATCGGGGTCCTCATGGTCGTAACCGCATGATTGATTTATCACGGGCTGCGGCCCGAAAAGTTGGCATGATAGAAGCCGGAGTAGTTCCGGTAAAAATTAAAGTTCTTAAACCCAAAAAGGATAAATCTTAGGATTTATCTAAAATTTTTCCTTTTAACTTATATAGGATATATCGTTGATATTCTGCCTATAGCATTGGCGTAAACCATATACACCCATTCGTGTGCTTTGCCTTGCTGGCATTTTTCATAATTTGTTCGATAGCTAAGTAATTGCTCCAAAATAGTTGATAATTCTATTTGTAAGAATGAGCGTCCTTTACCAAACATTGCCTGTACTTGAATAAAATTCTAAATTTTACCGTAAGTCTGGCCTTAATAGATTTTTAGATTGAATTATTTTGGAAGCCCTGCAACGAAAAGTAGATTGAACGGACTCTTAATAATATATTAGTTTAACAATAATGCCTTGCACAAATGTTGAAAATATAACGAAAGCAACAAGGTCTCGAAACTTCTTAATATATTTAGTGTTCAGATTAAGCGGGTATGAAGCGAATTTTTACTCTTTTCAGCGGCTTGGCGCTAAGTTGCTTTTCTTTTTTATCGGTTGCACAAACGCGAATAAATAACCCCATCGCCTTGCCGGCCCGGATGAGCAGTCAGCCCGTTACCGATAAAAGCCTGCAGTTTGTTCAAAATAAAAATCAATGGCCGGCGGCCGTACGTTTTGCCGCCAACTTGCCCGATGGCCGGATTTTCCTGAAAGAAAATGGCTTGGTGTATAATTTTGTAGATGGCTCCCAACTTCCGCAACACCACGGCGAACAAGTGGCGTTAAAAAGTAATCCAACCCCAGGTAAAGCCAAAGGACACGCGTACCAGGTTACTTTTTTAAATGCAATTAAAACAAACGTGCAAATAAATGGTGCGGACGAGCGGCCCGGCCTCCGGAACTACTATATTGGTAAAGATCCGAAAAAATGGGCTTCCGGGGTTAAAAGCTTTGGCGAAGTAACCTACCAGGATTTATATCCGGGAGTGAATATGCACCTTTACCAGAAAGGCAACCATTTAAAATATGAATTCCTGCTGCAGCCCCGTGCTAATCCAAATCAAATCCAACTACAATACGATGGCGCCGAAGTAAGACTACACGCCAGTGGCGACTTGCAAATTAAAACATCGGTTACTACTATTCTGGAGCGTAAACCAATAGCTTTCCAAACTATAAACGGGCAACGGCGCGAAATAGAATGCCGGTTTAAATTAAATGGCAAGGTACTTTCGTTTGAATTTCCGGCCGGTTATAACCAAGATGTTCCATTACTTATCGACCCGGAATTAATTTTTTCGTCGTACAGTGGCTCCACGGCTGATAATTGGGGTTTCACGGCTACTTACGATCAAGCAGGTAATATGTATTCTGGCGGTATTACCAACGAGGTCGGGTTTCCTACTACAATGGGAGCATACGATTCCACGTGGAACGGCAACGCCGATGGGAGCGATACGCCGGACGGTGGCTGGGATATCGCCGTACTTAAATTTAATCCGGCTGCCAGCGGCGCAGCTTCGCTGGTATATGCCACGTATTTGGGAGGCAGCCGGGCCGATATTCCTAGCAGCTTAATAGTAAACAGCCAGAATGAATTAATGATTTTAGGCACTACCAGTTCCGCAGATTTTCCTGTAACAACCGGAACTGTAGGTTCTTCTTTTAAAGGAGGCACTAGCATTAGTCCTTTAGGAGACAGAGGTGGCATTACCTATAGCCAGGGTTCCGATTTAATAATTAGTCGCTTGAGTGCCGATGGTACCGCCTTAATTGCTTCTACGTTTATGGGCGGCTCGCAAAACGATGGCTTACTGGAACGTACGGCTGAGCTTACCCGCAATTACGGTGATCAGTTCCGGAGCGATATTATTACCGATGCGGCTGATAATGTTTACGTCGTTTCTTCCACCGCCTCCGCCGACTTTCCGGTCAAAAATGCTTTTCAGCCTAATACTGGTGGCCAGACGGACGCGGTTTTATTTAAATTAGATGCCAATTTAAGCAACGTTGTGTGGAGTACGTATTTGGGTGGTTCCCGAGCCGATGCCGCTTATTCTATTCAACTCGAACCAACTACTAACAATATATTTATCTGCGGTGGTACCAGTAGCCCTACTTTACCCAGCGTTGCGGGCGCCTACCGCCCGGTTTTCCTGGGAGGCCTCGCCGATGGGTTTGTAGCTAAAATCAGTAACGATGGCCAGCAATTACAACGGGTATCCTACCTGGGCACTAACGATTTCGACCAGGCTTATTTTGTGCAGTTAGACGGGGCCGGCGACGTATATTTATTAGGTCAAACTTTAGGTAATTACCCGGTTACGCGGGGAGTTTATACCGTACGCAACGGTCGCCAGTTTATTCATAAACTAAACAACAACTTAACGGCTTCTGTTTTCTCAACCGTTTTTGGCAGCAACGACAATCCTGCTGTGCCCAATATCTCGCCAACGGCTTTTCTGGTAGATGACTGCAACCGGATTTATGCCTGCGGATGGGGCGGAGGAGCCAACGAACCTTACGACAATGGCACTACCGATGGCTTAGCAGTAACGGCTAATGCTTATCAGCGTACTACTGATGGTCAGGATTTTTATTTAATGTTACTGTCGCGCGATGCTGCTTCTTTAGAATATGCAACGTTTATAGGCGGCTCACAGGGTTCGGCTCAATCCGGCGAACATGTAGATGGTGGTACCAGCCGGTTTGATAAACGTGGTTTTGTGTACCAGGCGGTTTGCGGCGGTTGCGGGGCTATTTCTTTGTTTCCTACTACGCCAAATGTATGGTCTAATACCAACCAATCTAACAACTGCAACAATGCAGCTTTTAAGTTTGATTTTAATATAGTACAAGCCAGGGCCGGCGATAGTGAATCCGTTTGCTCTAATGCGGCACCTATTCAATTAACCGGGTTTTCTCCGGCCGGTGGCATTTGGTCCGGACCAGGCGTAACCCCCGATGGAGTATTTACGCCAAGTAATGAGTTAATAGGAGCACAGACTATAAATTATACCGTAGCAAATGGCAGTTGCGTTAGCACCGGCACTAAAATTATTACCGTAGTTGCGGTGCCGGAAGCTACTTTTGTTGGTTTGCCGCCTAAAATCTGCCTTCCTGGTGGTCCGGTTACTTTACTACCCACTCCTGCCGGCGGTACTTTTAGCGGCTCCGGCGTTACCGGAGATACATTCAATCCGGCTTTGGCGGGCATTGGCACCCATACTATTACGTACACTTTAGGTAATGCAACCGGTTGTGCCTCGATTAGTACGCAACAAATTGTGGTAGGCGAGACACCAATAGTAGTAGCCGGTCCGGATGCCCGGATTTGTTCCGGCTCCTCTCCTATTCAATTAACTGGTTTTTCCCCAGTTGGTGGCACCTGGTCCGGAACGGGCGTAAATCCAACGGGCCTTTTCACTCCCACGCAATCCATGACGGGCACTTACATTCTTACTTACACCGTTACCGCCAATAATTGTACCGCTTCGGCCACCAGAACCATTGTTATTGATTCTACCAGTCCGTTTACCCAAGGTCCTGATCAAGTTGTTTGCGCCGATAGCGCTCCTTTTATGATTACCGATGCCACGCCTCCCGGGGGTACCTGGTCGGGGCCGGGAGTTAGTTCGAATGGTTTATTCACTCCGGGTCCACAAGTAGTGGGCACCAACGTACTTACGTATTCGGTAACAGTTGGAGCTTGCAGCGGTATCAGCACTAAAATTATTACGGTTGCTCCAGCCCCCGAAATAAAGGCTGGCGCCGAGCCCACGGAATGCGGCACGCCGACGTCTATTCAAGGCTACGCCCCTTTTACCGCTAAATTTACCAATTCTACTACCGGCGCTACCGGTTATCTCTGGGACTTTGGGGATGGCACTACCTCTACGGAAGCAACTCCCAGCCACGTGTATACCCAAGATGGCAATTATCGGGTAATCCTCACCGTATTCTTTAGTAGTAGCTGCCAGATTACCCGCGAAGTAGTTTCGGTGCTTACCGATAAAAAACAACTCATCCCCAATATCTTTACACCGAACGGCGATGGTAAAAATGACACCTTTGTGCCCCGTGTTACCTGTTTGCCCGCCGACTTAAAAGTATTTAACCGTTGGGGCCAGGTAGTGTACAATCAAAAAAATTACCAGAACACCTGGGATGGCAATGGCTTACCCGAAGGCATTTATTATTATCATTTAACCAATAACAAAGGCAATAACTGGAAGGGTTGGGTAGAAATTGTGCGCTAAGGTTTAAGTTAAAGCATTTTAATTCAGAAAGTATACAGTAAGTTGATAAAAATGATTGTCCTTACCTTTCTAAAGAGTACGCAAAAGTTTCAGGTGAACTAGTACAAGTTATCCGGAACTTATAACAAAAAGGTTTTCTACATCCAATCGCTAACCAAAGAGAGCAGTACGCCGGCTAGAGTAGCCAGTAATTTGCGGCGGTTAAAATGGTGTTCGGGACTAGTTTCGAACAGAATAGTGGTAGAGATATGCAGGAAGTTTCCGGCTACTAAACCAGTTAATATAGTATACACCGTACTGGTTTGTACCTGGTCGTGGAGTACATAATTACTAAACCACAAACCTAAGGGCGAGGCAATAGCAAAAAAACTTAAATAAAAGAAAGCTTTCTTATAGTTATGCAGCCGCGAAACTAAAATGGACATTAGCGCAAAAGCCGCCGGTATATGGTGAATGGCAATGCCCGCTAAAATGCGGTAAAAATTTCCGAAAACCTCATCGTGGTGCTTATGACCCAGGTGTTCCCCACCCTGAACAAGAATACTACCCTCCAGAAACGAGTGAATCATCAGCGAAAACAGAAGTAAATAGGGAATAGTATCGGTTTGCTTTTCGTGGTGGTGCATGTGGCCATGCTCAATACCTTGCGAAAATATTTCTAAAACGAGTTGCAGAAAAAAACCAGCTAAAATATAGTACCCCACTGCGTGCGGATCAGGAGCTGTTAGCAGTACATCGGGCAATACGTGAATTACCGTTAGAGTAAATAAATACGCGCCACTAAAGGCTAAAATTAACTTAAGCCATTTCTGGTTATGCTGCGGAAAAAACTGCACCAAGCCACCCGAAAATAATACGGTAAGGAATAAAATAATACTGGCCAGAAGCATGCCGCTGCGTTGCGTTATTTTTTAAGAATAAAGATCATCCGTTCACTGGTTTCCGGATGATAAGGTTCCAGATTATATGACCCAAATACATTTACCATCCGCAAACTGGTCATCCGGAAATACTCCATAAAATGGTCGTAGGTAAGTGCCCGTACTTTTTCGTAAAACGTGTGCGACTGCCCCGCATCGGTTACATTAATGGTTTTTACGATATAACCTTTTTCTACCTTACGGCTGATTTTAAACTGTACTCCTTCTATTATTTTTTCTTCGTTGTGTACTAAGTGCTGGATAGTACGGTTGGTATTCATAAAATCTATCACCAGTTTCCCTCCGGGTTTTATGGCCGATACCGTAGAACGTAAAGCTACCACGTTTTCCGTTTCAGAATTAAAATAGCCAAACCGGGTAAAAAGATTTAAAATGAGATCGTAGTAAGCCGTCCGGAAAATATCGCGCATGTCGTGCTGGTAAAAGTGCAGCGTTTCCTTCTCAAACTGCTTCGCAAAAGAGATATTCTTTGCCGAATAATCGAGCCCGGTAACGTTAAATCCTTTCTGATTCAGGAACAAGGCGTGCTGGCCTTTGCCGCACCCCATATCCAAAAGCCTATAAGTACGTTTTGTTTGTAAATGTCCGATTAAGTTATTAATAAAAGTTTGGGCTTCCTTTACATCGTAGTTTTTATACAGAATATCGTAATACGGGGAATCAAACCAGGTGCTGAACCATTCTTCCTCTTGCTGATGCATGGGTTTAATTTATGTAAATGGCCGCAAAGGTAAGGGTTATTTTACAAATCAAGCTCATGAAAAATTAAAATTACCCCTAATGCTCCTTCTACAGTTATAGCAGTTATTAAGGGACACTACTGTAATTAAATATTTTTTAGTAATTCTGATTCCATATTAAGGACAATCACCTATAGTCAAGAGAGAGCCTATTTTCCCGTCTATAAATTCATTAGGCATGATTACAATGTAGTACTTCTATGAAAAATTAAATAGAAAACATTCACACAGCGGTAAGTAAAAAATAAAAAAGACAGGTAGAAATACCTGTCTTTTTACCGTTTAATTATTTCCCAAACCTATAAAGCCGTTGAATCGGCAAGTGTAGTACCTTTAAAATCCGGATTCTTCACTAAATCCATGGTACAAACCGGGCATTTACCCGGCGTATTACTGGCGCTGCCTTCGCACTTCATCGGACAAATATAGGCGAATTGAGCGGTGCTAGCCGAATCCGGAACGGTACTAGTTTCAGCAGCCTCGGTGGCAGAACTCTTTTCGGAACCTGTATTATTACAAGCCCCTAAAAAACTGCTGCCCACTAAAAATACAGCCAAAGCAATATTTTTTAATTTCATGTTTTAAGATACGTCTAACTATTCATGGTTTTCTACTGCGTCTTTTTGAGTAGTTTTAGTTGAATCCACTGCTTGTTCCTTGGAGTTATCCAGCGATTGGTTGGAGTGCTCGTCATGGTTTAGCATAACGTCCTCACGAGGATTATCGTGCTCACTATTATCCGCAGCATTATCTAAATTACCGGAAGTACGGCTTCCTGGCGGAACTTGGTCCACGGAAACTTTATTTTCTGGCCGTAAATCCGAAGGTTCGCTGCTGCAGGCCACTAACCACGAAGTACCCAAAGCAAGGGCTAAAGTAAGAGCTTTTGTTGTCATTTATTTCTTAATCTGTTGAGTATAATGTCAATTCTATTATTTGCTAAAACGATACTTTAAAAGAATAGATACTTATAATGAGGAATATTTACGAAAGTCGCCCGGTTATTATCTCTCTGGCAGTAAAACTTAAACAGCCTCACTAGGCAATCAGGTTTTTGCGCTTTAAGTAAGCATCCATCATTTTCAAGTCGTTAGGACCTGAAAATATCCGAAAAGGCAGGTGAATAAATTGAGCTTTTGATAACGAAAGAAAGTAAGCATCGTTGGTCTTTTTAGCGCTTTTAATCATTTCCCACGCTACTGGCATTCCTTGCTTTTCGTTTATCTTCATCAAAATCTGGCGCCCATCAATCTCATAGGCCATCTTCTCGAAGATTATCTTATTTTGTTCTAATTGAGTAACACCGGTAAACTGTACGGCCCAAAACAGCAAATAAAGGACTACAATTAAAATAGCCCCGGAAATAAACCACCACGAAGGCCAGATAAAAGCCAGGCAAGCAACCGCAATTGGCCCAATAATGTACCACCATTGCTTGCGCAATAAGTCTAACATAGCCATTTTAATGTACGTACTTGTTTCTAACTTGTACTTTTTAGTTTTAATAATCACGCGTTGGGTAATTAAAAATTAAATTTTATAAAACGGCACAAAAGTAGACAAAATTTACCTTGTTAAAAAAACCATATTCTATTTTTACCAAATACTTAGCGGCTTTTTGTTTTCTTTTGAAATAAATTATTTCCTTGCTTTCAGGCTTATATCCATGCTCCGGACAGAATGAGTAAGCGCCCCTACCGAGATAAAATCTACCCCGGTAGCGGCAACCGCCGCAATTGTCTCCTTGGTGATACCTCCGGATGCCTCGGTAATAAAGCGTCCGTTAATAAGTTGCACCGCTTCCCGCAATTGATCTGGGGTCATGTTATCCAGCATAATGCGGTCTATCCCGCCCGTTTCTAATACCTGTTGTACTTCTTGCAAACTACGCGTTTCCACTTCTATTTTTAACTGCCGGTTCGTTCGTTGCAAGTATTCCTGGGTAGCGGTAATTGCTTGCTTAATACCGCCCGCGTAATCTACGTGGTTGTCTTTTAAAATAATCATATCAAAAAGGCCATACCGATGATTTACTCCCCCACCAATAAGTACCGCCCACTTTTCCATCATTCTAAAGTTAGGGGTAGTTTTGCGGGTATCCAGCAAGCGGGCGTTCGTTCCGGCAATAAGCTGATTTAACTGGTGCGTATAAGTAGCAATACCGCTCATACGCTGCATGCAATTTAAAACCAGGCGTTCCGCGGTTAAAATCGCCTGGGCTTTACCTGTAACAATAAACGCTACATCGCCGGGCTTAACCGCAACGCCATCCCTTAAAAACACGTCTACTTGCAAAGAAGAATCTACCTGGCGGATAATTTCCTGCGCCAGTTCTACTCCCGCCAGTACACCCGTACCTTTTATTAATAATTGTGCCTCATTTTGGGCACTAGCCGGAATAGCCGCCAGCGAGGAATGGTCACCGTCGCCGACATCTTCGGCTAATGCTTGCTTAATAAATTGTTCTAAGTTTTCGTCGGTTATATAAGATGGTCTCACGAATCAGTTATTAAGTTAAGGTTGCAAATTACTGGTTAATTTGGTTCAAATTCCGGAAAGTTACTCGACTAAATAATTTCGCACTTTATAATTAATAGTCCTTACGCCCTAATTTCTTTTTAAGATTAATTTGGCTCCCCTTTAACGCAAAATTTACTGCCAATGAAATATTTTTGACACAAAAAAAGCGCGGACTTTCGTTCCGCGCTTACTCATAAGCATTTTAATTTATCTAATCACTCATAGTCGGTGGACTATAAACTTAAACTGTAATCTAACTATTCCTTCGTAAACTCAATGGTATCAATCAAATTAGCTCCTCTAAATTGTTTTATATACACCATTACCCGGTAAGAGCCCCCGTTATATTTATACTTCATAATTTCGTAGGTCAAACCTTGATCGGAGGAACCATTGTGTAAGCGTTCTAAGCCGGTTGGGGCTTGTTTACTAAAGAAGTCACGGAGCACAAATTCGGCCTGAGTCTGACTATAAGTAGATTTATTACCATCAATTCCTATCTCAACAGAAGTATTAAAATATTGCGCTAATTCTTTGGAATCTCCATTGCCGAGTGCTGCTCGAACGCCACTCAGCACATCGTCCTGTGCGTATACTTGACCCGTAAATACCCAAGAGGTAACTACAAAAGTCATTATAGTCAGAACTAATTTAATCGTCTTCATAAATATTGTAAAGTAATCTGCTGGCCTAAGTGCGAAAATTGTGCCAAGGTGCTTTCGGTAACTAATTGTATTATTCGGATTTTAGTTCGGCAAGTTAACAAAAATTATACATTTTAATACAGAATATTATCTTTGCAACATGAACAAAAAGGTTATTTTAATAATTCTGGATGGCTGGGGCATTGCTACCGATCCACGGGTATCCGCCGTAGACCAGGCCCGTACCCCGTTTGTTAACTCACTATACGAACGCTTTCCGCACGCTAAATTAGAAGCATCCGGTGAAGCTGTAGGTTTGCCGGAAGGCCAGATGGGGAATTCTGAGGTGGGCCACATGAATATTGGAGCGGGCCGGGTGATTTATCAGGATCTAGTTAAAATAAATGTTTCTATCCGGGAGCATGAATTAGAAAAAATGCCGGTATTAGCCGAAGCTCTGGAATACGCCCAAACCCAGAATAAAAAATTGCATTTTATGGGCCTTGTTTCCGATGGCGGCGTCCACTCGCACCTAGATCATTTAAAAGCCTTATGTTCCATTGCCGCCGAAAAAGGTTTAAAGCAGGTTTACGTGCATGCTTTTACGGATGGTCGCGATACAGACCCGAAAGGTGGAGTGGGCTATTTGCAAAATTTGGAGGCCCACATGGCGCAAACTACCGGCGAACTAGCTTCCATTATAGGTCGTTACTACGCCATGGATCGGGATAACCGTTGGGAACGAGTAAAAGAAGCCTACGATTTAATGGTGCATGGTATTGGTCAGATTACGACTAATCCTATTGCTGCCCTGCAAGATTCTTATGCAGCCGGGGTTACCGACGAATTTGTAAAACCTATCGTGAAAGTAGATACCGGCGGCAAACCTGTAGCAATTATCGAAGAAGGCGACGTAGTATTGTGTTTTAATTTCCGGACCGACCGTGGCCGCGAAATTACGCAGGCTTTAACCCAACGCGATTTTCATGAGCAAAATATGCACAAACTCAACCTGTATTATCTGACGCTTACTAATTACGACGATAGTTTTGTAGGAGTAAAACCCATTTTTGATAAAGACAATTTAAATAATACCTTAGGCGAAGTAGTAGCTAACGCCGGTAAAACGCAAATCCGGATTGCCGAAACCGAAAAATACCCGCACGTTACCTTTTTCTTTTCGGGTGGCCGGGAAGCAGTTTTTAATGGTGAAAAGCGTTTAATGTGCGCTTCGCCTAAAGTTGCCACCTACGACTTAAAACCAGAAATGAGCGCCTATGAACTCCGCGATACAATTGTGCCGGAACTCCGCGAGAAAACGGCTGACTTTATCTGTTTGAACTTTGCCAATCCCGACATGGTTGGCCACACTGGTGTATTTGAAGCGGCCGTTAAAGCCGTAGAAACCGTAGACCAATGTGCCGAAACTGTGGTAACTACTGCCTTAGCCAGTGATTATGCCTGTATTATTATTGCCGATCATGGTAATGCCGAAATGATGATTAACCCGGATGGCACCCCTAATACCGCACATACTACTAACCTGGTACCGTTTATTCTAGCATCAAATGATTACCAGGGTTCCTTACAAAACGGCAGGTTAGGCGATTTAGCCCCGACTATTCTGGAATTAATGGGTATACCCCAGCCACCTGACATGACTGGGCATTCGTTATTACAACACGCTTAATTTTTTATTTTGGCTCGTTATTTAATTTATAGTATGCTGGTTGGACTAGGATGGTTGAGCAGTTGCAACAACCATCCTTCTGCACCCGCGCGTTCGCCAAGGGTTGTCTCCCCGTATTTTAATTTGAGTGAATTTATTTCTGGCCAAATAAAGCAATTGCAGGCAACCCATGCTAAAGTAGAAAAAACGGTAACCACCAAGCCAGGAGCTCCGGAAACCAAAGTACTACCTGATGTAGATTGGACACAAGAATTAGAAACTTTTAACCAAGCAGATATTAACAAGCCTGCGCTGCGGGCCGCGTACGAAATAACCAAATCAACTACTCCCGATAACCAGATTAAAACTACTTACCGCAAACGTCCCGGCTACCGCGATGCTACCGTAGAATACCTGGAAGTGAGCGTTTCACCTGAACAACAAGTAACCCAAATTATCGGTAAATACCGCGAAGACAATTACCTGGTATCGTCGGCAAAAGATTTCTCCCTCACTTGCGCTCCTGTAAATGGCCAGAATCAAATAATGACTTACCAAATCAACGGCACGCAAAAAACTATTTTCTTTGCCCCTCTCCATTACCAGGTTCAAGCTAAAATCCGATAGCTGGCGGTTAAATATCTTTAAATTATACTTTTCTTCTGGCTGCCTTTAACAACTACTTTAATCTAATCCGGTAATGGGGCTTGCTATAATTTCAAAATAATTTGTTACTTTCGGCTAACACGTTTGTGCCAATTATAACCACCAACTTTTAAAAAGCCATGACTAACAGTTCGGTATCTCGGGAGCCCGTTAAAAGCCCGGCCAAAGCAAATGCCAATTATCTGCGTTCTATTGTTATTATCGGAGCGTTATTTTTTATTTTTGGTTTTGTTACCTGGCTAAATTCCGTTTTAATTCCTTATTTAAAAATTGCCTGCGAGCTCAATAACTTCGAATCGTACCTGGTAGCTTTTGCTTTTTACATTTCCTATTTGGTTATGGCTATTCCGTCGGCGTGGGTACTTAAATTAACTGGGTTTAAAAAAGGCATGTCGGTGGGTTTATTAATTATGGCAGTGGGAGCGGCTACGTTTATTCCGGCGGCTATGACAAGGCAATACGCTTTATTTTTACTCGGTTTATTTATTCAGGGTACAGGGTTAGCTATTCTGCAAACGGCTTCTAACCCTTACATAACTATTCTGGGGCCGTTAGAAAGCGCCGCTAAACGGATTAGTATAATGGGAATCTGCAATAAAGTAGCGGGGGCTTTAGCTCCTATTATTTTAGGAGCCATTGTGTTGCAAGATGCGGATGCACTTAGTGCCCGTGTCCGGAGCATGGATGCCGTGCAAAAAGCAGCCGAATTAAATGAATTAGCGGCCCGGGTAATTACTCCTTATCTTATTATGGTAGGAGTATTAATTGTTTTGGCGGTTATGATTTATTTTTCTGGCTTACCCGAAGTAGATACTGACCAGGAAGATGAAACTGTAGCCGCGGCGAATGTGCGCAAAACCAGTGTATTTCAATTTCCGCATTTATTGTTAGGCGTTCTTACCTTTTTCTTGTATGTGGGGGTAGAAGTAATGGCCGGTGATACCGTTATCAGCTACGCGAATAATTACCAGCAAATTCCCCTTACCGTAGCTAAATTCTTTACCACGTATACGCTTATCGCTATGATTGTGGGTTACATTGTAGGCATTATTTGTATTCCGAAGTATTTTACGCAGGATAAAGCGCTTAAAGTATGCGCTATAATTGGGGTAATATTTTCTTTAGCGGCCATTTTTACCAGTGGGTTTGTGTCCGTACTCTTTATTTCGTTGCTGGGCTTAGCTAACTCCCTTATGTGGCCGGCTCTTTGGCCTTTGGCTTTAGCAGATTTAGGTCGGTTTACGAAAATAGGCTCTTCTTATATTATAATGGCTATTTCCGGCGGAGCTATTATTCCTTTGCTTTACGGTAAACTAGGCGATATTATCAACTTACAGCAAGCTTACTGGATTATGGTACCGTGTTACTTGTTTATCTGGTACTACGCGGTTGCTGGTCACAAAATACGAAGCTAGTTTTAAAACAAGTAAACTTTAAAAGCCTGGTATAAAGCCGGGCTTTTGTATAATTACCACACTGGCTGAAGGAATAAAATGCTGGGCTTTTACAATTTTCAAACGAAAATCTAATAGTTTATCGTTATATTCATTCAGGTCATACGCTTTACCTGAATTAGCGTATGAATGTTTAAATTACCATCTGTTTTGAAATTTATTCTATTGCGGGCAAATATCTACGTTTGTATTATCTGGCTACTCCTGGTAGTTGGCTCGGTTAAGGCGCAACCAGCAAAACCGCGTCCTCGTTGTGCCACCAACGAAGTAACGCAACGGCTTCAGCAACTTCATCCGAATTTACTCAACCAGATGCAAAAAGTGAAGGTGCACGCCCAAACCTACCAACAGCAAAAAAGTAAGGCTCGTTTGCAACAACCCGTAACGGTAGTGCCGGTAGTATTTCACGTGGTATACCATAATAGCCGGGAAAATGTATCCACCGAACAGTTGCTCTCGCAGCTAGAAGTATTGAACGAAGATTATCGTCACCAAAACGCGGATTCGGCGCAAACCTTACCTCAATTTAAAAAATTGGCTGCCGACACCCGGATTCAGTTTTGTTTAGCAACCCGCGACCCGAATGGAAATGCTACTACGGGTATTACGCGGAAGTTTACTTCCAGCGCCGAATTTGACATAGATGATGCCGTTAAATTTTCGGCTTTCTCGGGTCAGAATGCCTGGGACAGTGAACGGTACTTAAATATTTGGGTATGTAATTTATCTGGTCAATCTCTAGGTTACTCGCAGTACCCGGGCGGACCCGCCGAAACGGATGGAGTGGTGCTGGATTATACTACCATTGGCCGGGCACCGGCAAACCCATTTGCCTCGCTTTATAACTTAGGCCGTACCGGTACGCACGAAATTGGGCATTGGCTAGGCTTGCAGCATATCTGGGGACCTAACGATACGGGTTGCGACGATTCCGATGATATTGCCGATACTCCTAATCAGGATAAGGCTTCCAATGGCTGCCCAACGGGAATGGTAACATCCTGTAATAATAATCCGACGGGTAATATGTACCAAAATTACCTGGATTATACCGATGATGCCTGCATGAATTTATTTACGCAAGACCAGGCCGAGTACATGCAAAGCATTTTAAGTACCGTGCGCCAAAATATATTAACTACTGCGGTGGTGTGTAGCAACCCCCTAACCGCCAATTTTGAAGTATCCGATACCATTATTGTAGCCGGAACTACCGTGCAATTTCAGGATGCCAGCATTGGCGTACGCGCGAACGAATGGGCCTGGATTTTTGAAGGAGGTAATGTAACTACTTCTACGGAGCAGAACCCTACCGTCCGGTACGATCAGCCAGGTACTTACACAGTTTCGCTTACAGCCAGCTTTAATTCCGTAACCGATGCAGTTACTAAAACCCAATACATTCGGGTAACCGGCCCGGAGGCCATTATCTATCCTAATCCGGCTCAGCAGCAACTTTCCATAGAAGCCCCGGCCAGTAAAAAATTACAGAAAATTCAAATAATTAATAGCGTAGGGCAAGTAATTCTAACGCAAACCGTTCAGGTGAATTTTGTAACACTATCCTTACCGAACGTTGCTAATGGTATTTACTACTGTCGGTTGTGGTACCAAGACGGATCCTTTGATATTAAAAAATTAGTAATAGCCCGATAATTTATTTTAAAAATTTAAATTTACTCGGGTTCTGCTCCTTCTAAAGCCTTGGAATCTGTAATTTTCAAAGCTCAACGGAACAATTACTTAATAAAAATGTTATTTGCTTGCATAAGCCGCAATATTTTGGCGGCTTTCTTAAAAAAATAAATCTAAGCTGCTGAAAGTTCGTAACATACTTATATATTTACGGCACCAAACAAGACAATGAACAAAAACGCCTCTTCTTCTGCCAACTTCTGCAAATCCATGGCATGCTGTGGTATCTGTTGTATGGCTGTGGCAGGAAAGGCTTAATTGTAAAATATAAATTTTTAAAAAAGGCCTTTTCTGCATCCAGGAAAGGCCTTTTTAATTCCGGGGTAATTCTATTAAAACGATATAGATAATATGATAAATACTCTTACTTCCTGTTGTTGTATGTGTTGTTGCGCCGCGAAAGATGGGCTAGTATAAGCTATTGCATTTTGTAAAGTAAATAGTTTTACGCTGGGCCTTTCTCTAAGTAAGAAAAGGCCTTTTTAGTTTTAAGTTGTATAAAAGAAATTAAAGAAATAGAACATGTTAAGTTTTCGGACAGAATTCGAGAATCCGTTGGTTTCAAAAGAAATAATTGATCTCGACAAAAAAATACGCCAATTCCGGGGAGGTCAGCTGCCTGACGAGAAATTCCGGAGTTTACGTTTAACCCGCGGTATTTATGGCCAGCGTCAGCCTGGTGTACAAATGGTACGCATTAAATTGCCTTTCGGCCGGTTAACCGTGAAGCAGTTACTCAAAATTGCCGATGTATCTGATGAGTACGCGAGCAAAAACCTGCATTTAACTACCCGCCAGGATATTCAAATTCACTTTGTGAGCCTCGACCGCACTCCGGAACTTTGGTCTAAGCTAGCCGAAGATGATATTACTTTACGCGAAGCTTGCGGTAATACCGTGCGTAACGTAACCGCTTCCCCTGACGCTGGTATCGACCCGAACGAACCATTTGATGTATCGCCTTATGCTTACGAAACATTCCGGTATTTTGTGCGAAATCCTATCTGCCAGGATATGGGCCGGAAATTTAAAATTGGCTTCTCCGCTTCGGAAGCGGATACGGCCATGGCCTATATGCACGACGTAGGATTCGTGCCTAAAATTAAAACGGAGGACGGCGAAGAAGTACGCGGTTTCCGGGTAGTATTGGGCGGTGGTTTAGGAGCGCAGCCTATGTTAGCGAAACTAGGTTACGAATTTTTACCCGAAGACCAGGTTATTCCGTTGATCGAAGCTGTTGTTCGGGTATTTGACCGCCACGGCGAACGCACTAGCCGCAATAAAGCTCGGCTGAAATACTTAATTGCTAAAATTGGTTTTGAGGCTTTCATGGACTTAGTAGCGCAGGAACGTACGGCTATTAAAAGCAAGTCGTACGTTATCGATCGCAGCTCCGTTCCCCAACCAGAACCGGCTCCTGCCCGGGAAATTCCAGCCGTAGAAATTTTAAATCAGAATCATTACGAGGCCTGGCTGAAAACCAACGTTGTAGAGCAAAAGCAAAAAGGTTTTTATTCGGTGAGAACCCGGGTGTTAATGGGTGATATTAAAACCGATATTGCCCGTAAAATAGCGGCCTTAGTCCAAGATTTTGCGGCGGATGATATCCGGGTAACGGCTAATCAAGGTTTGTTATTTAAATACATTCGTCCGGAAGCTTTACCTTATTTCTTCCAGGAGTTAAATAAATTAGGTTTAGCCAAACCTGGTTTTGACAGTACCGCCGATATTACTACTTGCCCCGGTACCGATACCTGTAACCTAGGTATCACTAATAGTATGGGTATTGCCGAAGTATTGGAAAATATGATTGCCGAAGAGTTTCCGGATTTAGTTTACAACCACGACATTAAAATTAAAATTAGTGGTTGCATGAACTCCTGCGGACAGCACAGTTTAGCTAATATTGGGTTCCACGGTAGTTCTATTAAGCACGGCAACGCCGTAGTTCCGGCTTTACAGGTAATGCTGGGCGGCGGTACGTTAGGCAACGGCGAAGGCCGTGTGGGCGACCGGGTAATAAAAGTACCTACCAAACGTGGTCCGCATGTTTTGCGCTTCCTGTTCAACGATTTTGAAACCAACGCGTACGACGGCGAATATTTTAATTCGTATTACGACCGTCAGGGTAAAAATTATTTCTACCAACTACTAAAACCGTTAGCCGATTTAAGCACTATGGCGCCCGACGATTATAAAGATTGGGGCCACGTAGAAGAATATGCCACCGCTATTGGCGTAGGAGAATGCGCCGGCGTAATGATTGATTTAGTAGCTACTCTATTGTATGAGGTAGAAGAAAAACTGGAATGGTCCGTGGAAGCCTTAAAGAATGGTATGTACGCCGATTCTATTTACCATAGCTACAGCATTTTTGTGGGTACGGCCAAAGCCCTTTTATTAAGCAAAGGAATTGCCTGCAACACCCAAATTGGTATTATTAACGATTTTGATACGCACTTTGTAGCAAACGGCACTTTTAGCTTCGCGCCGGATTTTAAAACGCACGTGTTGCAAATCAACCAGAACGAACCAAGTCCGGAATTTGCCCTGCAATTTTTAACCGAAGCCGACGGCTTCTTAACGGCGGCTAAAAAATACCGCGGCGAAGAGGTAAACCGGCCGGAAGTATTGACTGAGTTGCTGAATGTTTGATATTTTTGTCTGAATCGCAGGTATCCACAGATTAAAGGATTACGCCGATTTTTACCGGAACTTTGTATTTACTTGATTAACTTTATTCTCTGGATTTACTAAAAGATTCCGATTGAGAATAAAAAAATCCTTTTGTGTAAAACAAATTATTAGAAAAATTTGCAAAATCTGTGGATATCTACGAGCCTGACAAATTAAATCTGTGATGCCAACAAAATCGGCGTAATCCTTTAATTCGCGTAAATCTGCGATTCTGATAATAAAAATATTCGTGTTGACTGAACCTAAACCATTAACTGCTACCGACCAGGAGAATTATCTGTTTCCGGTTTTTCTGAAACTGCACGAACTGCATACCTTAATTGTAGGCGGCGGCTTGGTGGGGGAAGAAAAAATATCGGCGGTACTCCGTAACAGTCCGGAAGCTAAAGTTACGCTGGTAGCAACGCAAATTTTGCCGCAAATAAAGGAATTGGCCGAGCAGCACCCCTACGTAATCTTACTGGAAAGGCCTTACTTGGTGACGGATTTAGAAGGAAAAGACCTGGTAATAGTAGCTACCGACGATAAAGCACTGAACCGCCAGATTAAACAAGAAGCAAAAGCTAGAAAGTTACTGGCCAACGTAGCGGATACCCCCGATGAATGCGATTTTTACCTGAGCTCCATTGTGCAGAAAGGTAATTTAAAAATTGCTATCTCTACCAACGGAAAATCGCCCACGGTAGCTAAACGGGTAAAAGAAGTACTAAACGAAACTTTCCCCGTTGAACTTGAAGCGGTGCTGGTCAACTTGCAGCAGATCCGGAATAGCTTAAAAGGTGATTTCGCCGAAAAAGTAAAACAACTCAATAATATAACGTCGGTTCTAGTAGAAAAACCGAACACTTCGGAGGGGGTAACTCCCGCTGAACTGCCTAAACATGCTCCAATTCCTTTAATCCCGCACATTAAACATTCTTGGCGTTACCGGTTAATTGTGGCCTTTGCTTGCTTAGGTCTAATGATTTCCGGTCACTTGCTGTTCAGCCTTTTACCAATGGATACCATTGGTGTGTATGCTCGTCAGGCGGCCCAACAGGTTGATTCCAAAATTCTGTGGTTTATGTTGGCAGGTTTTGTGGCCCAGATGATTGATGGGGCTTTAGGGATGGCGTACGGCGTAAGTGCTTCAACTTTTCTGTTAACGGTAGGTGTGCCACCAGCCTTTGCCAGTGCCAGCGTACATGCTTCCGAAATATTTACCAGCGGTGTATCCGGATTGATGCACCTGCGGTTCCGAAACGTAAATAGTAAATTATTTAAAAACCTGCTCCTCCCCGGAGTAATTGGGGCTATTTTAGGCGCTTATGTACTTTCTTCGGCCGAGAATTACGTGTTTATTATTAAACCTTTGGTGGCTTTATACACTTTATTCCTGGGAGGTGTGATCATTAAAAAAGCCCTAAAGAAAACTACCCGGCGAAAACCCATCCGGAAACTAGGAATACTTGCCACTGCCGGTGGCTTCCTGGATTCAGTGGGAGGTGGCGGTTGGGGACCAATTGTATCATCCTCGCTTATAGCCAGTGGCCGTAGTCCTTTGTACACCATTGGCTCCGTAAACCTAGCAGAATTTTTCGTTTCTCTGGCCAGTTCCCTTACTTTTATCACTCTCCTTGGCTTTAATCATTGGCAGGTAGTCGCCGGATTAGTATTGGGTGGCGTAGTAGCTGCTCCTATTGCGGCTGTTCTAGCGCGTAAACTCCCGATAAAAACCATGATGATCTTAGTAGGATTAATTGTGATCATCGTAAGTTTGCGCAACATTATCACAATGCTTTTTTAAGCACCTAAATACCGCTAAATGAATGTTGGACTTGCTGGAAGGAAAATTAAATACTGCTGCCTCAAGCCCCATTAATTATTTTAAATTTTAACTCAGAAAATACTTAGCGGTATAGCTTAAAAGTTTCCTTCTGAATGACAACAGAGAATAAAAGTTAAACTGATGAAAGCATTTTCCAAATAAATTGAAGTAGCTAACCTTTTAACTTTTCAACCTCTAACTTGCAACCTGCAACTTGTAACCGATATTAAACCCGTGAAAGATAACGAAACCAAAGTAATACGCACCCATCCGAATCGCAGCGAATTTCGGGAACATTCAACGCCGCTTTACCTGACATCCAGCTTTACTTTCGAGACGGCCGAGCAAGGGCGTGCTTTGTTTGCGGATGAACTGGAAGGCAATATTTATTCCCGCTTTTCGAACCCGAATACGTCTGAATTTATTGATAAGATGTGCTTGTTAGAAGGCGCCGAAGATGGTTTTGCCTTTGCTACGGGTATGTCGGCGGTGTTCTCCGGGTTTGGTGCCATTCTGCAATCCGGCGATCATATTCTGGCCTCCCGGTCGGTATTTGGTTCGTCGCATCAATTGCTTACCAAAATCTTGTCTAAGTGGGGGATTACGCATACCTACGCCGATGCGGCCCGACCAGAAGAATGGGAAGCTCTCATTCAGCCGAATACTAAATTGATTTTTATCGAAACGCCTTCTAATCCGCAGTTAGAACTTATTGATCTGGAATGGCTCGGTAATTTAAAAAAGAAACATAATTTAATTCTGAGCGTCGATAATTGTTTCGCCACCCCTTACCTGCAAACGCCAATAGAATACGGCGCCGATTTGATTATTCATTCGGCTACTAAATTTATCGATGGCCAGGGTAGAGTTTTAGGAGGAGTAATTGTAGGACGGCAAGATTTAATCGACGAAATTCGGTTTTTTGCCCGGCATACGGGACCAGCTTTATCGCCGTTTAACGCCTGGGTTCTAAGCAAAAGCCTTGAAACTTTACCCGTCCGGATGGATCGGCACTGCCAAAGCGCTTTAACTTTAGCGCAATTTTTAGATAATCATTCTGAATTGGAGAGTGTTCTGTATCCGTTTTTACCCTCGCACCCGCAGTACGAATTGGCAAAAAAACAAATGAAGCAAGGGGGCGGCATCGTTACTTTCGTGGTAAAAGGCGGTTATGCCCGGGCGCATCAATTTATGGATGCTTTGCAAATTGCTTCTAAAACGGCAAATCTGGGCGATACCCGCACTACCGTTACCCACCCAGCTTCTACTACCCATTCTAAGCTAACCGATGCGGAACGCGCGGCCGTAGGTATTTCCGATGGACTTATCCGGATTTCGGTAGGATTAGAAAACGTGAACGATTTGATTGCGGATATTGATCAGGCTTTAGCCGCTACTCAGGCATGAAAAAATTGCTTTATTATTTAGCGGATGTTTTCACGGATGAGGTATTCGGGGGTAACCAGCTGGCTGTTTTCCCGGTTGGTGAGGAGGTACCGGAACATTTAATGCAACGTATTGCGAAAGAACTAAATCTTTCGGAAACAACTTTTGTACTGCCTCCGGTGAATCCGGCGAACGATATAAAATTACGTATTTTCACGCCGGGTAAAGAACTACCCATGGCTGGTCACCCGACTATTGGTACAGCTTACGTATTACTGCAACAAAAATTATTATTGGCAGAAGGTCGTAATCAGGTAATTTTTGAAGAAGGGGTGGGGAATATTCCGGTAACATTTAAACAAGATGGCCAGGACTTAGGCCTTATTACCATGTCGCAGCCGTTACCGGAATTTGGCCAGACAGTTACGGATAAGCAGGTTTTAGCCGATTTACTTTCGGTTGAGGCGGAAGATATTGCAACGGAATTGCCCGCCCAAGTAGTTTCGTGTGGAGTACCATTTTTTTATGTATTCTTAAAGAATTTGGCAGCGGTTAAAAAGGCCCGTTTACGCACCGAAGTATTGGAGCATCAACTCAACTATATTGGTACCGAAAGCGTTTTTCTATTTTCCCGCGAAACCGAGCAAGCCGAGCATTCTGTACACGGTCGCATGTTTGCGCCTGCTTTTGGTATTCCGGAAGATCCGGCTACGGGTAGTGCTTGTGGTCCTTTAGGCTGTTATCTGGTGCATTACGGCTTAACTCCCGTTGAAACAGATACTACCGAAACAAAAATTATCTGTGAACAAGGCTTTGAAATGGGGCGACCGAGTTTATTGTATATTACCATCGGGCACGAGAACAATAGTATTACCGGGGTAAAAGTAGGCGGTAAAAGTGTTTTGGTAGGAGAAGGCTATTTTTATTTATAAGAAAAAGTTACGTAAATTAGAAAAGGCAGTCGTACGACTGCTTTTTTTGTTTATTCTCTGATTTCCACGCTTTGTTCTTATTATCAGAGATTGATCTCTCATTGCCTTACAAGAGATACTTGATTTTATTCCGCTGAATTTCAGTTCATTTTAAGCTTTCCTCCCGCCAAATTTTCATCCTTACCGAATTATTTACAATCAGTTACAAGTAATAGGTTCTGCTAGCTGAACTAACCGTATAATTTCTGTTCGAGTAAACTATCCCGGATTCTACCTTAGAATAAAAGAAGGGATTTAGTAAAAAATTTAAATTTCTCTTTATTTCCCCGCAATATAACTTTGCTTGTTTTCGTACTATTTTGTGTATTCATCTAGTTTCATCCAAGCTTTAAAATTTATTTCTTTTTGCATTATTTCGTTCCTATATTTTCCTGCTGTTTTATGCCGCCCAAAATATTAGACGGCTATCTTGATATTAATTCACATTATTTCTGTAAATTATCTTCACTAAATAGAATCTGCTTACGGGGTAAAATATAATTACCCCTTTTAACCAAATCAGGATTTTTATGCATCAAAATAATTACCCGAAAAAAGTACGACGATTAAAAGTTATATTTTTACTAAGTGCTACATTAGGCTACTCCTCCATATCGGTTCCAACAGTTGCCCGCGAGCGCATCCTTACCATTTGGGAAGTTCCTGTAAGTGGTACGGTAAAAGTGCAGGGCACCAACGGTACCGAAAATGGGGCCGGGGTAACGGTTGTAGAACGAGGCACCAGTAACGGTACTACCACCGATGCCAACGGTAGTTTTAAATTAACCGTGAAAGACAATACCTCGGTTTTGGTATTTTCGATGGTTGGCTATAAAAGTCAGGAAATTCTGGTAGCTAGCCGCACCTCTTTTAACATTACCTTATCCGAAGATGTTAGTACTTTAAACGAAGTGGTAGTTACGGGTTACCAAACTATCGACCGCAAGCTATTTACCGGTTCCGCTGCTCTGCTTAAAGCGGATGATTCGAAACGGGAAGGAGTGAACGATGTAAGCCGGATGCTGGAAGGTAGAGTAGCGGGAGTATCGGTGCAGAACGTATCGGGTACGTTTGGGGCCGCGCCTAAAATCCGGGTGCGGGGCGCTACTTCCATTACCGGCGAAAACAAACCGCTGTGGGTGGTAGACGGCATTCCGTTGGAAGATATTGTAAACGTATCGAATGAGCAATTATCTACCGGCGATCCTTCTACTTTGATTGGTTCCTCGGTGGCGGGCCTGAACCCCAATGACATTGAAAGTTTTCAGATTCTGAAAGATGCCTCAGCTACCGCCTTGTACGGCGCCCGCGCCATGAACGGCGTTATTGTAATTACAACTAAAAAAGGTAAAATCGGCAAACCTATTATTTCGTACACCGGCAACTTTACTACTTATCTGAAGCCTACTTACAATAATTTTAACATCATGAACTCCGCCGACCAGATGTCGGTGTACACGGAGTTAGAGCGTAAAGGCTGGCTGAACCATTCGGATGCCTCGCGGCGGCAAGACGGGGGCGTATTTACCAAAATGTACGACGAAATCAACCGCTTCGACCCGGCAACTGGCCAGTTTGGATTACAAAATACCCCGGAAGCCCGTGCCGCGTTTTTAGAACCTTATGCCCGCGCGAATACCGATTGGTTTGATATTTTATTCCGCAATTCGTTCATGCAGGAGCATTCTCTAAGCGTATCATCCGGCACCGAAAAATCCCAGTTTTATATTTCTACCAGTTATTTACAAGACAACGGCTGGACCGTAGCCGACGAGGTAAAACGCTTTACCGGTAACGTACGTGCTAATTTCAACGTGTCGGATAAGATTTCGTTTGGGTTGATCACCCAAGGATCCATCCGCGACCAACAGGCACCCGGTACCATTGGTCGGGTAAGTAACGCCGTAAGTGGACAGTACGATCGTGATTTTGATATCAATCCTTACAGCTATGCCCTGAACACTAGCCGGACACTTCGGGCTTACGATGCAAACGGAAACCGGGAGTATTTCCGCCGCAACTTTGCTCCGTTTAATATTCTCGACGAACTCGAAAACAACACCCTGGATATTTCTTTACTGGACTTAAAACTGCAAGGCGAATTTTCTTATAAAATCCTGCCTAATCTAAAATATAGCTTTTTAGGCGCGCTGCGGTACGCCAGAACGGGTCAGGAGCATAAAGTCCGGGAGAATTCGAACATGGCGAATGCTTACCGGGCCGCCGGTGATGCGACTATTCGCCAAAATAATAAATTTTTGTACCGCGACCCGGACAATCCCGAAGCAGAACCGGTGGTAGTGTTGCCTTACGGCGGATTTTATAACACCAACGACGATAACCTGGTTAATTACAACTTCCGAAACCAGTTAGAATGGGATAAAACTTTTAACGAAATACATACGATACGCCTGTTTACTTCGCAGGAATTACGCTACACCGACCGGCAGAATAAAATATTTAATGGTTACGGCTACCAGTACGATAAAGGCGGCGTTCCCTACGTAGATTATCGCCTGATAAAGCAAAATGTAGAAGGTAATTTTAATTATTACGGCATGACCATGCGCTACGAACGTTTTCTGGCGTTTATGGCCAACGGAGCGTACTCGTTTAAAGGTAAATATAATCTGAACGGCACCGTTCGTTACGATGGTTCCAATTTACTCGGCCAGGCCCGTACGGCTCGCTGGTTACCCACCTGGAATGTAAGCGGCTCCTGGAACGTGGATACGGAAGGCTTTATGCAGGCTTTTTTAAATAAAGTAAACCGGCTCACTTTACGCGCTACCTATGGTCTAACCGCCAGCATGGGAAATGCGACGAACTCCAGCTTAGTTTTAGAAAACATCAGCACCCGCCGGCCTTATTTATCGGAAGTAGAATCGGCTATTGGCATTCAGTACTTAGAAAATTCTGAGCTAACCTGGGAAAAGCAATACGAAACCAATGTGGGCATGGACATTGGCTTGTTTAACGAGCGGGTATCGGTAACCATAGATGCTTACAAACGTAACGGTTTCGACCTGATCGGTAGCATCCGGACTTCGGGCATTGGCGGGGAAGAATACAAAGTAGCCAACTACGCCGATATGGAGTCGAAAGGTCTGGAATTAACGCTGGGCAGTAATATTGTAAACGAACAAGATTATGGCTTCCGCACGCAACTTACCGGGGCTTATAACAAAGGCAAAATTACCGAGCTTAAAAATGATCCGGATATTTGGTCGTTAGTAGGTCCGAATGGGGGCTCTCTACAGGGCTATCCGTACCGTGGCTTGTTTTCCATCGATTTCCAGGGACTCAATCCTAACAATGGCTCGCCCATTTTTATTAACGAAGATGGCGAAAAGAGCGGCGACGTGTACCTGCAAAGCGATAAGATTGAGCACTTAAAATACGAAGGTTCCGTCGATCCTATTGTTACGGGTGGGTGGTTTAATTCGTTCCGGTATAAAAATTTCTCGTTATCGGCTTTGGTAACTTTTAGTGCCGGTAACGTAATCCGGCTGAATCCGGCCTTTAAATCAAGTTACACCGATTTGGATGCTATGCCTAAAGAGTTTTTAAACCGCTGGACTTTACCCGGTGACGAAAACACAACTACTATTCCTTCTATTTTAGATCGCATTGAAGAATCGCAGTTAACGGGTTATCCCTACAACAACTACAACTATTCTACTGCCCGGGTAGCCGATGGTGATTTTGCCCGCCTGAAACAAGCTACCCTGACTTATAATTTACCGGCGGCTCGCTTGAGTGGGATAGGCTTTAATACCGTTTCGCTGAGTTTAGTAGCTAATAATATCTGGCTGATTTACGCCGATAAAAAGTTGAATGGCCAGGATCCGGAATTTTTTGGCGCCGGTGGGGTAGCCACTCCAATTCCCCGCCAGTTTACTTTATCGCTGAAAGCCGGTTTTTAGTGAGTTAGAAAGTTAAAAGATTGGAAAGTTAAAAAGTTAATCAATAATCATAGAAAACTTCCTCCTAAGTTTAAGGAGAATGAAGGGTAGTTGGTTTTAATGCTGCTAACTACTTCTGATTAAAATTTAAACCATGAAGAATAAAATAAAATACATTTTACTAGGTAGCATCTGGCTGATTTCCGGGTGTCAGGATGATTATCTGGAACAGGCCGTGGACCAGCGTACCCAGTTAAATACCGTTGAAAAAGTTAGTGAGTTATTGGTTACTGCCTACCCCCAAGCCGATTATGCTACTTTTACCGAAGCAATGTCCGATCTGGCGGAAGATAAAGGTCCCAATTCGGTTGTCATTGAAGATGTTAATCGCGACCCGTATTTCTTCCGCGATGTAGAGAGTAAAGCGCAGGGCTCGGCGGACAATTACTGGAATGCCAGTTATGCTGCTATTGCCGCCGCTAATCACGCCCTGGAAGTTATTACCAATGCTCCTAACCCCAATGATTACAGCGCCCAAAAAGGCGAAGCTTTGGTAGCCCGGGCCTACGCTCATTTTATGCTGGTAACCCTCTACTCCAAAGTGTATGATCCGGCCACTGCTGCCACCGATCCGGGCATTCCCTACGTAACTACTCCGGAAAAAGTAGTATTAGGTAAATACGAGCGTAAAACCGTAGCGTACGTGTACGAGCAGATTGAAAAAGATTTAACCGAGGGAATACCTTTAATTGTAAATACGACTTATCGGGTTCCTAAATACCACTTTAATACCGCTGCCGCGCACGCGTTTGCCGCCCGTTTTTACTTATTTAAGCAAGATTATCAAAAAGTAGTGGAGCATGCCAACCAGGTATTTCCAGGCGGAAATTTTGGTGCCAATTTACGACCCTGGGTAAATGTTTACAGCACTTTAACCGCGAACGAAGGTTTGGCAATTTACACGCAAGCCACCGAAAATGCGAACTTGCTTTTAGTAGAAACTCCTTCCAACTGGGCTCGTAATAACGCCCGCTATCGTTATGGATTATCTACGAACCTGGTTAACCAGCTTTTCCGGCAAGCGAATGTAACCGGCGACACTTGGGTTTATCCGTTATACACGCAGGGTGCCGACAATTGGCTAGTTCTTAAATTCCGGGAGCATTTTGTTCGCACGGATTTAAACGCTACTACCGGAGTTCCTTATACCATTTTTCCGCTGTTTACCGCCGAAGAAGTGTTATTTAACCGGGCCGAAGCCAATCTGGCTCTGGGGAACATTGAAGCAACCCGTACGGACTTAAATTTGTACGCCAGCGCCCGAATTGCAGATTATAACCGCGCTACGCATAATATCAGCAATGCCAAAATCGCAAACTACTATGGCACCGGTTCTAACGTAAGATTAGGCATGCTTTTTACCATCTTAGATTTTAAAGCCGCCGAGTTTGTGCAGGAAGGAATGCGGTGGTTTGATTTATTACGGCATAAAATTCCGGTAACCCATTATACCGTAGATGGTCAGGTAATTCAACTAGGCGCGGATGACCCGCATCGTTTACTCCAATTACCCCAAGAAGTAACGCTGGCGGGCGTAGAGCGCAATCCCCGATAAAGAAAGAATACCGATTATTATACCATGAAAACAAATTACGTTAAATTATTCCTGTTATTTTTTGCGATTAGCTTCTTACCGGCCTGCTCCGAAGAAGATGAACCGGATGCTGTACTAACAGGATTAGGTGGCGAAACCTGGACCAAAGGACCATTGGATAATTGGCTCCTCGAAAATTTTGTAACTCCTTACAACATTGAAGTAAAATACCGCTTCGACCGATACGAACTTGCCTTAAATAAAGCACTAACGCCACCGCAGGAAGATAAAATTATTCCAACGATGGAAACGATTAAAAAAACTTGGATCATGCCTTACGAGCAAGTAGCGGGCCCTAACTTTATAAAACGACTATCTCCTAAACAATTTGTACTAGTAGGTAGCCCCGAGTATAATACCAATGGTACGATAACCTTGGGTACCGCTGAAGGCGGCCGGAAGATCGTATTGTACCTGATTAATTATTTCGATAAAGCGAATAAACCGGTAGTAAAAGAAATGCTGCACACTATTCACCACGAATTTGGTCATATTCTGCACCAGAACATTTTGTACCCGGAAGAATTTAAACGTATCACTACCAGTTACACGGCCAGCTGGAATGATTTTAGTTTAGCGGATGCCCGTTCCCGGGGGTATATTACTGAGTACGCCCGCAGCAACCCCGACGATGATTTTGTAGAAACTTTATCTTTGATGCTGATAGAAGGCCGAACTAATTTTAATACCATTGTTAACAGTATTGTAGTAACTGATCCTAACGATCCTACCAAATCCATCCCGAATGCTGCGGCTCAGGCCGCTTTACGCCAAAAAGAACAAGTAATTGTTCGTTATTTTAAAGAAGCCTGGAATATTGACTTTTACACTTTACAAGCCAGTGCCGAAACGGCTATTAACTCTTTGTAATCATTCAGCTATAATGCCTCGTGCTATCCGCTGCTACCGTAACATCTACATGAAAAAAATATACTTCCTGAGCCTGGTATTATTTACGCTGCTCTCGGCCTGCCAGAAAGACGAAAATGACCCAGCTCCCGGCCAACGCCCGGACGAACGCCTGGCGAAAGCCCTCGCCGATTATAAAGCCCAATTAACCGGAGCGCCCTATGGCTGGAAAGCCATGTTAACCACGGGCGAAGACCGGAAATACAGCTTTTTTCTAAAATTTAACGAGAACGACCGGGTAAGCATGTCCGCGGACGTTAGTTCCAGTTCAGCGGGTGTACCAACCGAAAGCACCTACCGCTTAAAAGGGATGCAGCAACCCGCTTTAATTTTCGATACCTACTCGCCGTTGCATCTTCTGGCCGACCCCGATCCGGAAGTACTATTTAATTTAAATGGGCAAGAAGGCACCGAAGGGCAAGGCATGTTTTCGGATTTTGAATTTACGATTGACTCCGTAAATACTTCTGCTATTCGGTTAACCGGTAATTTGCAACAAAGCCAAATGATACTGGTGCAAGCTACGCAGGAGGAATTTAACGCTTATAACGCGGGTAAACTTAAAACCATTCTCGACGAAACTTCTGCTTACTCTAAAGCCAATCCTTTTCTCTTCCTGCCTGCACCTAACGGCAACAAATTGCAAGTGGATATTAATGCCACCAACCGAACATTTTCGCTGGTGTCTCTGGAGAATGGCAACGTGCAAATAATTTCTACTACGTTTACCTATACCCTCCGCGGATTATTGTTTGATCCACCGCTGGTACTAAACGGCACGACCATTTCCGAACTTTTATGGGACAGCGCCCAGCAAGTATATTACGCCGAAATTAATGGTAACCGGGTAGTAGTGCAGTCTTCGCCCACGGCTATTATTCCGTTGCATAATTTTGTAGGCGTTACTTTTAATACAGTAGCCGTGCCACCGCAAGCGCTTCCGGGCTGGTCGCCGGATTTCACGAGCAAGCAACAACAAATAGCTACCGCTTTACTAAACAGCAATTATAATTTACGATTAGATTATATGTTGTTTTTATTTAATCCGCAGAGCCGGTCTATGCAATTGTACGCAGCGGTGTACCAAGGCAATAACTTGTTCTATGCTATTTTCCCATATACGTACACTAAAACTGCCGATGGAGTCTATAAATTCAGTGCGCAAACGCCTAATGGGAACGGTCAGTTGGTTGTTCAAGAGATGAGTCCGATTTTAACCCATTTAAACAACGATCGTTTTGTTTTGGATTATTTCCAAGATCCCAATGAAGGTACTTTAGGCCAAATGAAGAGCATAGAAAATCCGGATTTTTATTTTACCGGAACTTTAGAAACGTTACAGTAGAAATAAAGAGGCCTTATAGTTAATTATAAGGCCTCTTTATTTCTACTGCTGCTATAATCAGAGTGTTAACTAAAACCAGATAAGATCGTAAGCATAGTTGATTTAAAATTATAAACTGCCTAATTGCTACTAAAAACACCTGGTGTTAAGAATACCCTCTCATTTAAATTTATACTTTTGCCTGTGGCAAAACGTTTTTCTACTAGTCATCTTAAAAAATTAAACCTGTTATGGATAAAAGAACTTTTCTTAAATCGGCTGCTATGCTTGGGTTAGCCGGGCTGGTGAAACCATTGAATATACTGGCTAAACCCGTGGCCGATACCTTCACCTTACCTAAATTGCCTTACGAGTTTGGGGCGCTGGAACCACACATCGATAAGCAAACCATGGAAATACATTATACCAAGCACCACCAAGCTTATGTAACCAACTTAAACAAAGCCGTAACTGGTACGGCACTTGCCTCCCTGAAACTGGAAGATATGCTGAAAGATATTAGCAAGCATCCGGTAGCCGTGCGGAATAATGGAGGAGGTCATTGGAACCATACTTTTTTCTGGAATATTTTATCCGCCCAAGGAGGCAAACCTACCGGTAAATTAGCCGCTGCTATTACTAGTGAATTAGGAGGCTTAGATAAATTTAAAACCGATTTTGCCCAAGCGGCCACTACCCGGTTTGGTTCTGGCTGGGCCTGGTTAATTGTTGATCCGGCGGGTAAACTGGCAATTACTTCTACTCCCAATCAGGATAATCCTTTAATGGATGTAGCCGAGAAAAAAGGCACTCCTATTATTGGCTTGGATGTGTGGGAACACGCTTACTACTTAAAATATCAAAACCGGCGGCCGGAATATATTGCTGCCTTCTGGAATGTATTAAATTGGGCAGGAGCCGAAAAAAATTACCTAGCCGCTTTGCAGAAATAATTAATTTAACAACGTAAAACAGCTTCTGGTAAAGACGGTATTTACCTCTTCACCAGAAGCTGTTTTTATTAAAGTAAAAAGCGATTAGTTCTTTCATCCGAGTGAAAGTATTTCTTGTACGGTTACCTACTTTAGCCAGAATAATATTGCCAAACCATTCTACGGTTCATCGTTTAAATGCTTAATTTTGCCGGAAACAGTTCGACTTTATTTAACGTCCTAAACCAAGCCGAACGAACAGTTATAACTTAACCCAGTTATTTAAAATGGAAACCATAACCGAGCAATTAGTTGATAAAATTCCTTCCTTGGATTTAGCCGATTTTACTTCCGGCGATGCCGAACGCAAGCAACGGTTTGTGCAAGACCTGGGACAAGCTTTCCAGAGTATTGGCTTTGTGGCAATCCGCAACCACGGCTTAAGCGACGAATTATCCGGCCAGTTATATAGTGCGGTAAAAAAGTTCTTCCGCCTACCCGACGAAATAAAGCAAAAATACGAAAATTCAACCTTAGCGGGCCAGCGTGGCTACGTAGGCAAAGGAAAAGAACACGCAAAAGGACGGAATACCGGCGATTTAAAAGAATTTTACCACGTAGGTCAGGATTTACCCGCCGCCGAACTACAAGCCGAAAATTACCCAGCTAATATCTGGCCCAACGAAGTACCCGAATTTAAAGAAATGACCTTAATGGCCTACCGGGCTTTAGAACAAGCGGGTACGCAAATGTTGCGGGCCATTGCTCTTTATCTAGGTCTCAGCGAAGATTATTTTGATGCAAAAGTACACCATGGCAACAGTATTTTGAGGGCCATTCATTATTTCCCGATTGAAGATCCGGATAGTGTACCAGCAGACGCGGTACGGGCCGCTGAACACGGCGACATTAATTTAATTACCTTATTGATGGGCGCCAGCGCCGATGGTTTGCAGGTACTGCGCCGCGACGGCAAATGGATTCCGATTACTGCTTTGCCCGAGCAAATTGTGGTGAACGTAGGCGATATGTTATCTCGGCACACCAACAATAAATTAAAATCGACCATTCATAGAGTAGTAAATCCGCCGCGCGAGTTGATGCACACCTCCCGGTATTCTATTCCCTTTTTTATGCACCCCCGCACCGAAATGGATCTTACCTGCCTGAGTGGTTGCATTGATGCCGAAAACCCGAAAGCTTATCCCGATACTACTGCCGGAGAATTTTTAACGGAGCGCTTGATTGAGTTGGGCTTACTGAAAAAGTAGTCGATAGACCATGGTCCATGGTCGATAGTCCACAGATACTAAGTAGTTATTGGTTATTAGTTGTTCAACTAATAAATTTTGATATGTAGCAAATCAGTATAAATCGTAGTCTAAATTGATTTTACCGAAGTACTTAAATAAAAAAGTAGAAGAATACATTACTTCTGTTAGCTGTAGGCTAAATTACTTTATGCGCACTATCGACCATGGTCTATCGACTATGGACTAATAATTATAAATCTGTAGCCTATGGACCATGAACTATTAACGGACCATAAACCGGTGGACTCTAAGCCATGGTCCAAAGGGCAGAAATTCTTAAATGTCCGGAATTACATTTTCCTGAAAGATGTACTTTGGTTAGCTATAACGGCTTTTGGCGGGCCGCAGGCGCATATTTCCATGATGTTTAAGGTGCTGGTAGAAAAGCGTCGGTATCTTACCGAAAGCGAACTAATTGAGCTAAATGCGCTGTGCCAGATTTTGCCCGGGCCTACCTCTACGCAAACCATTACGGCCATTGGATTCCGGTTAGGCGGGCCCAATTTAGCTTATCTTACTTTACTCATCTGGATTGCGCCTGCTACAATCATTATGACTTTGGCCGGATTAGCCATGTCGTACCTGCAGGCCAACGATATTTCGCTTAGGTTTACGCGTTTTATTCAGCCTATGGCGGTTGGCTTCGTGTCATTTGCGGCTTACCGTATTAGCTCGAAAGTAGTTAATACCAAAACGGGCATTGGCATGATGGTGATTTCAGCTAACATTTCTTACTTTTTTAACATACCTTGGGTATATCCCATTCTGCTGGTTTTAGGAGGTGCGGTTACGGCCTTGCGCTACAAAGCGCAGCCCATTGAACCGGACAAAAACATAAAAATTAACTGGAGCAATTTTATTTTATACACCGCCGTGTTTATTGTCGCGGCGGTACTGGGCGGAACTACCCAATTACGCGGGTTTAAACTTTTTGAAAATTTTTATCGCAATGGCAGTTTAATTTTTGGTGGGGGACAGGTACTCATTCCGCTTATGTATTCGCAGTTTGTAGAGTTTAAGCAGTATTTAACTTCCGAAGAATTTCTATCAGGCTTTGCTATAGTGCAGGCTTTACCAGGGCCAGTCTTTGCCTTTTGCTCTTACCTGGGAGCCTTAGCCATGCGGGATTACGGTATTGGCGGAGAACTGTTGGGCGCCTTTATCGGGACGGTTGGCATCTTTCTGCCGGGCACTTTTTTGATATTTTTTGTTATCCGGTTTTGGGGCGAATTGAGAAAATACCGCGTTATTAAAGCCTCTTTAGAAGGAATTAACGCGGTAAGTTCCGGCATGGTAGCCGCCGCCGCTATTCTACTCTATCACCCCATTGAATCGAACCTGGCGAATGTGGCCATTGTGGTAACCACTTTTTGTATTTTGCTCTGGACCAAGGTTCCGCCCCCCTATATTATCTTAATTGGCTTATTAACCGGACTTATTTTTTAAACAAGTAAAAATTTTTTATTCTCCCTGAAGCGTAATTACCAGCCAGCGCCGAGTGGCATGATTGCGGTGCTCGCCCAGGTAAATGCCTTGCCAGGTACCTAAATTAAGAGTACCGTTGGTAATAGGTATGGTTACCGAGTTTCCGAGTAGAGAAGCTTTAATGTGCGCCGGCATATCATCCGGTCCCTCGAGCGTGTGCCGGTAATAAGGAGCATTTTCGGGTACCATTTTATTAAAATGGCTTTCAAAATCTTGTCTTACCGTAAAATCAGCGTTCTCGTTAATCGTTAAACTAGCCGAAGTATGCTGAATAAAAATATGGGCCAGGCCGATTTTTATTTGTTCGAGTTCCGGTAATTCAGCTAGCAGCAAATCGGTAATTAAGTGATAGCCGCGTTTAAGCGCGGGTAAGCGAATACTTTTCTGGTACCATTTCATGGGTTCAGGCGTTCGTAAGCGCCCGGATCGGGCGTGGTTAAATGACGGTTTTTATCTTCTAAATCTTTTATTACGGCAGGAATAACCCTAGCGGTGTTGCTCACTTCCGATAGAGTATCGAGGCGGAAATTGGGTTGATTAATGGATTCACCTCCAATGGGGGCTTTGAATTTAGGATCCACATCCAACAAATTATCACAACAAACAAAGGCCGGGTGGTTCAGGTAATTTTTGGTTTGTAAAACGGAGTGATTTAACTGTAAGACCGGCGTTGTTTTACCTTCATTTTTAAGAAGTATTTGGTCTTGAGCAGTATCAGAGCCATGCTTACCTGCCCATACAATCGAATTCTGCAAGGATAATTTAACGCGATAATCCTGATTAGGTCCATTGGCTACCTTTAACCGATCTGAAAACAGTAAAGTAACGCTCCCGGGCCGAAACCCGACGGTGTAGTTCGCTAAAGTACAATACGTAAATTCGTAATTTCCGCCACCTAAACCCATTACCGCACTCTGCCCACAATTAGTAATTAAGATATTGGTAGCCTGCACATCGGCTCCGTAGCTTAAAATACCCGTTTCATACATATTCTGGATAACCGATTGGCTGATTTTCAAATCATAATCGGTTTCGTCCTGATCTGGATTAGCTACCCAAAGCCCGAAGGTAGCATTTTTAATATCGGCAAATTGGATGCTATTATTAGTACTCGTGGCTTCAAACTTAATGCCTTGCCATTGCCCGGGAACAGCCGCATATAATCGTTCCCGCCGATCGCCGGTAAATAAAACGCGTTTATTCGCTGCGCCTTTTACTTCTAAGCGGCCGTTTATTACTAAAGCCGCATCTTTATGAAAGTAAATTTTAGCTCCTTTTTCAATTTCCAGCTTTACTCCGGCTGCTACATTTACCGAACCATACACCACATGCGGTTTATCGGCTTTCCAGATAGTATTTACTGTAATTTCGGTTTTGGAATGGAAGTAGGCATTTTGCCCATAACTAACTAAGGCTACTCGTTGGCGATTCGTATTGGTTAAAAACGAAAGAACATCCGTTTGGATAAAAGCGGCTGTATCTGGCGTTGGAGGAATTTTAACTTTTATTACTACGAGCAAACTATCCTCGCCGCGCAATAAAATATTATTTACCTGATTCGTTTCCTGGCCATCCACAACTAATCTGTAAGCCGGGTTGGCCAGTCCCAGCTTTATCTCGGTTATTTTTACTGCCTTTGAATGGCGATTATACACCCAAACTGCCCGGCTTACACTTGTGGTATTGACAAAAACCGTATCAAACTTTACCGAATCAGTAGAAAACTCCAGCTGGGCACTAGTATCCGTAGTAATAATTTCTTCTTTCGGTTCGCAAGAAGCTAATGCGTAAATAAACAACCAAAACAGGAAGCCAAACAAAAGCCGTTGCGGAAATAATTTGCCTCCATCTTTAAGCAAAAAGAAAACCCAAACTTTATGAAGTCGCAGCCTTTTAATCAATAGCACTGAATTAGAATAACCTTTATCTATTAAGTATAATAATTGTAGGGTAGAAGTTAATTTTTAATTTGCCGTTACCTTAAAACAAATGTAGCGAGTTCTTTACACCCGCTACTCTGTTATGCTCTATAAAAATCAACTTGCAACTTGTAACTCTTTTACGCAACCCCTTCCTTCAGGCGCTCCGCATTTTCAGCAATACGTAATTCTTCAATAAAGTCATCAATTTGGCCGTCCATTACGTTTGGCAGGTTATAAACGGTATAGCCAATGCGGTGATCGGTTACGCGGCCTTGCGGATAATTATAGGTCCGGATTTTATCGGAACGGTCGCCGCCGCCTACCATGCTTTTCCGCTGGGCGCCCATTTCTTCGTTCTTTTTAGCCAGTTCTACTTCGTAAATCCGGGAACGCAATACTTTCAGGGCCTTCTCGTAGTTTTTAATCTGTGACTTCTGGTCCTGACATTGGGCCATAATACCGGTTGGCAAGTGGGTTAAACGAACCGCCGAATACGTCGTATTTACCGACTGGCCGCCTGGTCCGGAGGCACAGAATAAATCTTTCCGAATCTCGTTCATGTCCAGTTCAATATCGAACTCTTCTACTTCGGGTAATACTACCACGCTGGCTACCGAAGTATGAATCCGGCCTTGCGTTTCAGTGGCGGGTACGCGCTGTACTCGGTGCACTCCCGACTCGAACTTCATTTTGCCGTAAACATCTTCGCCGGAAATACTGCTAATAATTTCTTTATACCCTCCGGAAGTACCTTCCTGAGCGTCAATCAGCTCCATGCGCCAGCCTTGTTTCTCGGCCAAACGAGAATACATCCGGTGTAAATCGCCGGCAAAAATAGAAGCTTCGTCACCGCCGGCACCGGCCCGGATTTCAATAATAATATTTTTACTATCGTCTGGGTCTTTTGGAATGAGCAGGTTTTTGATACCTTCTTCCATTTCTTCTAACTGCGGATACAGTTCGTCAAGTTCTTCTTTCGCCATTTCCCGAAACTCTTCGTCTTTTTCGGTGGCAATTACTTGCTTCGCATTCTCGATATTGCCGAGTAGATTTTGGTATTTTTTGTACTCGATTACAATCTTTTCGAGGTCTTTGTATTCTTTATTAAGCGACTTATATTTTTTCATGTCGCTCATGCTTTCGGGTTGTTGTAAAAGCTGATTTACTTCGTCGAAACGCTCTTTAATAGCCTCTAACTTATCTAACATAACGGTAAGTATCTGTTTTAAAACGCAAAGATAATAAAAAATTACCGGTTAGTCGTGGCGGAAACTGGTAAATTGCCGCTAGAGCAACCTACTACTTCTTTTTGTTTCTTTTTACCTAACGCTGATATTTGCAGGTATTATAACCCTTTAACCGACCGGTAAGTTTTACTAGTATTAAACCTTTATTTATGCCGATTCGTTCTTTTCTGAATAAGCAACTGTCTGCTCTTCGCTTGCTTTTACCTATTATTAGTTTATTGGTTAACGGTAGCTGTGAACCTAAAAAACTCCCTAACGGGAAGGAAATAGCCGAAGAAATGGAACGACACCTGGTAAAACGCATTACTGGCCCCATGATTTTACAGGAAACCCGCCGGGTAGGCGATAGCCTTATTCAAACCACAGAACAACAAATGCTTGCTTATTTACAAGCCACCTTAGATTCCGGCAACTTTAAAGCCGCCTTAAATTACCGCCAATTAGAAAGGTATCCGGCCGTACAAGAAATGGCGAAGAAGTACCAGGCCAATTTAGGCCGCACAAGTAAAGCCTGGCCAAACTCTGCTACCGACCCAGCTAGTTTGCTTTTGCAGGAACAATTACAACAATATGCGGCTCTAAGTAAGCAAAAGCAGATTTTAGAGCCTCAAGTAACCCGGGTAGGTACTACCGAATTACTCTACACTAAACCAATTGTAATGGCTAATTCGCTTTGTTTACAATGCCACGGCCAACCAGAAAAAACCTTACAACTGGAAAATCAAAAAGCTTTGCCAGCAAATTTTGCCACCCCGCACGCGGGTTATCAAACGGGCGACTGGGCCGGAATGTGGTACGTACGCTTTAAAACCAAAGGTATTTTAGATAGCATCACTCAGAAACGTAAAAAATCACGGCGCGGACAACCGCTATTTGGTAAGCCAGATTCGGTAAAGTGAGTTTGCTAGTGTTATACTCTTCTGTGTATGATAAGCTAAAAGCAGGGGAGGATAGGTAACGATTACTTTCTTATTTTTCTTTCTTTAACTGAATGGAATGACATTGGCCGGGAACATTTGCGCTCGTGTCTACTATTTGGCAGGTCTTCGGCCGGGTGAACCGACAAACTTTCGGAAAAGCAATGAGTCAAACTCCAACCGGCCAGAGCCCGGACGATGGACATCACGAGCGAGGACGCTCGCGATAGGAAGGTGTATTTAATTTAAATTAATGGTTTAAGGTTCAAAGAATCGCCCAGGAAAGCAATCCAAAAAACATAAACTGTAGAAAAAATACGAAAGGTGCTATAGGATTATTTTTTGAGAACGTTGCTTTTTGAAAATAAAACTGCAATAAAAGCGCGACACCAAACCAGCCAACAAAATTAGAAACAGGTATTTTGTTCCCCTGCCACGACCAGAAATCTAAATGTACCGCTACCGGTTCGATGAAATAGTCTAAAGCTACCATTAAAACAGCCCCTAGCACAGCTTTTATCACCCACGGAATGCGTTGGAAATAATTTACCGTATGACCAGCCGTGTACACCAACATCAGCCAGTTTAGCCCAATTATAACCGGTACCTGAAAAAGCTGCCAACCTAAGGCTGCCCCGTAAGTATAATGCCCGAAAAGTAATGCCGTATGAATACCTAATACTTCGGCCAGAAAACCTGCACTAAAAACTACTAGCGCAAATACCCAAAAGGAGGGAGAAAAAGCCCGATGAAAAAAGAATAAGATAAAATTAGTCAGCAACAGATTAAACGGAACAAGACTTAAAAAATAAGCCTGGTAGCTACTAAAGATTAATCCATAAAATCCTACCGCATAGAAAATGACTAATATAATAATGGCGAGCAATTCTTTTCTTCTAATTGGCAGAAGCGTATTCAAGTTTTCCGTTTTTTTAATTCTTAGCTCAAAAATAATTATTTATTATCCGGCGAAGGTACCAGATTACTGACAATTTTGGCCGAAAGTAAGCACAAAGGAATACCGCCGCCCGGGTGTACGCTGCCTCCGCAAAAATACAAGCCTTTTACTTTACTCGTAAAATTAGGGTGCCGCAGAAAAGCAGCCAGCCGGTTATTAGAGCTGCTCCCGTATAAAGCTCCGGCAAACGAAGAAGTCTCGGTTTCTATTCCTACAGGATCCCAAACCTGTTCGCCGGTAATGTACGCGTTTAAATCGGTGTCGAGAGTTTTGCTTAATTTCCGGATAACTGTTTCACGTGTAACCTTTACTAAATCCAACCAATCCTGACCGCTGTTGTGCGGCACATTCACCATTACAAACCAGTTCTCGCTGGCTTCCGGGGCATCTGCCGGCGAAAACTTAGAAGTAATATTTACATAAACCGTCGGGTCGGGGCTGATGGTTTTCTGCCGGAAAATACGCTCGAATTCTTTTTTATACTCTTTACTGAAAAATATATTATGCAAATGCAGCTCCGGAAACTCCCGGTTAATTCCCCAGTAAAAAATGAGCGCCGAACTGGAGCGGGGTTGTTGCAAAGTTTTTTCGGGAGCGGGTAATTGCGGCAATAATTTACGGTAAGTTGGCACTACATCCATGTTACTGACTACGATATCGGCTGGCACCAAAGCTTGTTTAGCAGTACGTACGCCTATTACCCGGTTATTTTCCGTTAGTATTTCTTCTGCTTTTTCCTGGTAACGGAATTGTACCCCAAGTTCTTCGGCTAGTTTCACCAAGCTTTGGGCAATAGCGTAAATACCGCCTTCCGGATAAAAGGCTCCTAAATTATGTTCCAGGTGCGGGATTAAATTAAGCGTAGCCGGTGCCTGGTACGGGTCGGAACCGTTGTAAGTGGCAAAGCGGTCGAGCAGCTGCACGAAGCGCGGATCTTTAAACTGTTTCACATTCGCCGCGTGCATGGTGGTAGTTAAGCCTAGCTCGGGTAAAGCCGGAATAGTTTTAAGCACCTCGGCGCTCAAGTAAGTTTGTACCTGGTGCAGGGATTTATGCAGGAAAGTAGGGGCCGTTGCTTCGTAAACACGACGGCTTTTTGCCAAATAACTTTTAACTTTCTCCTGCGGAATGCCCAACTTTTGTTCTACTTCGGCGGCAAATTTCTCTGGTTCCCGGTAAGCTGTCAGGCGCGTTCCATCGGCAAAGAAGTATTGGGTAATAATATCTAACCGTTGGTAGCGAAAATAATCCGCGGGGTTACGCCCGGCCAAAGTAAATAGTTCATCTACCAACTGCGGCATCGTGAACAGCGAAGGGCCTTTATCGAAACGGTACCCGTTAAGAGTAAACTGCGTCATTTTACCGCCAAAACCAGCATTGGCTTCCAGTACCGTAACCGCGTAACCTTTTACCGCTAACCGGATGGCGGCGGCTATCCCGCCTATTCCTGCTCCAATAACCACGGCTTTCCTCATTTTTAACTTACTACTAGCTTAGTTCCGCACATTTAACTCGTTGTGGTAAGAAATGTTTTCGTTGATTTTTATTTTACATCCGGATATTCCAAATAAATTAGCCCGCATAAATCCAGCTGTTTATTTTATGACCTTTCCCGAATTTAAAGCTACTCTTGCTAATACAACTCCGCCTGCCGGTTTAAGCCCGGAATTACAAGCTCTCTGGTACGATGGCAAAGGCGACTGGCACCAATCGCACGAAATTGCGCAAGAAAAGAATACGCCCACTTATTGTCTTATTCACGCCTACCTGCACCGCAAAGAAGGCGATCAATGGAACGCTAATTACTGGTACCAACGCGCCGGCCGCAAAATGCCTTTAGTTTCGCTGGAGCAGGAGTGGGAAAGTATCGTGAATGAGTTTTTGCAGAGTTAATAAAACATACATAGTTCTAAAAAACAAACCCGATAGATTCTACAATCTATCGGGCTTAATAATACTTTATTTTAAATAACTCTACGACAACAAACTCTCAATATCGTCTTTAGTCAGGCTCTTAATAATGGTTTCGTCCGTCGAAATTAAATCGGTTACCAGTTGAATTTTCTTGTTTTGCAAGGCCAGTATTTTTTCTTCGACGGTATCTTTCGAGATAAATTTATAAGTAAATACTTTGTTTTGCTGGCCAATACGGTGCGCCCGGTCTACGGCTTGGGCCTCAATGGCCGGGTTCCACCAAGGGTCGAGGATAAACACGTAATCGGCGGCCGTTAAATTTAAACCTACTCCTCCGGCTTTCAGGGAAATTAAGAATACCCGAATATTTTCGTCGGTCTGGAAGCGTTCTACTTGTTTGTGGCGATCTTTGGTGTTGCCATCGAGGTAGGTATACGGAATTTGTTTATCGTTCAAGGCGGTCCGAACAATATCCAAATGCTTTACAAATTGGCTAAAAATCAGTACTTTGTGCCCTTCCGCTACCACACTGCGTGTCATCCGGATAACTTCTTTCATCTTCCCCGAATCACCTTCGTAATTTACGTCGGCCATGCGCGGGTGATTGGCAATTTGACGCAGTTTCATTAAACCTTGCAAGAGCATAAACTGGGTATTCACGCTGCCGCTTTCTTCAATATTTTTTAAAATTTTATTGCGGTAAAACGATTTGGTTTCTTCGTAAGCGTGTTCCTGCTCCTCGGTCATTTTGCAGTAGGTAATTTGCTCAATTTTCTCGGGCAGTTCCTTTGCCACCTGCGATTTGTGGCGCCGCAAAATAAACGGTTTAATGAGCGCATGCAGTTTTTTAGTTTTTTCTTCGTTCTTTTCTTTTTCAATCGGCCGTAAAAACTCGTTCTTGAAAAAAGTCTGGTTTCCTAATAAACCCGGATTAATGAACGACATCTGCGACCATAAATCCATGGTGCTGTTTTCGACGGGTGTACCGGTTAAAATTAACCGGTGTTTCGATTTCAAGCTGCGTACAGCCAATGAAGTATTGGAGCCAGGATTTTTAATAGCCTGCGATTCGTCGAGGATAATAAAATCAAAGTAATAGTTTTGGAGCAACTCGGCATCCAAACGCACAATACCGTACGACGTTAAAATCACATCGTAATGCTTAAACTGGGAAACCGTTTTTTCGCGGTACGTGCCGGTATAATTTAAAACCCGCAAACCCGGGGTAAACTTTTGCGCTTCGTTCATCCAGTTATAAATAAGCGAAGTAGGCATTACCAACAGCGTGGCACTTTGCGCCCCGGCTTCTTTCTGATACTGCAGCATGGCCAAGGTCTGAATGGTTTTACCCAAGCCCATATCGTCGGCTAGACAGCCGCCAAATTTGTAATCTTTAATAAAGTGCAGCCAATTATAACCTGCTTTCTGGTAAGGCCGCAACTCCCCTTTAAAACCCAGCGGCAAAGGCTTATCTTCTATCGTTTCAAACTCCCGCAATCTTTCCAGTTTACGGGTCATGGTTACTACTGCCAGATTACCGTTCTGAAGCTCGTTTACTAAAGTTAAATGGTGCTTGCGCAACTTTAACTCCCCTTCGCCCTCCGAAAAAGCAAACAATTCAATGTACTGAGTAAACCATTCTTCCGGAATAATAGCAATCTGACCATTGGGTAATTGGTACTCGTTATTCTTCGTTAGAATATGGTTCTTTAATTTGATAAACGGCACCTCAAACTCGCCAAACTTTACTACGCCGTAAATATCAAACCAATCGGCATTTTCGCGGATGCCCACGCTAACACTTACCTCACCGATAAAGTAATTTTTGGCCGAAGTATTGGTTTGTTTAATCGTGAAACCCATGCGCTCCAAATCCTGCACGTGGTTGTTTAACCAGGAGAAAGCATTGGCTTTTTCCAGAACAGCTTTCCCGTTTTTTACTTCCAGGGCCCGGTTAGTGAGTTCCCGGATAAATTCTTTTTCGTGGTCAATGTTGCGGATCAAGCGGTGAAAAATATACGAATCCTGGGTTTTTTCTACGTTTACGCTTACTCTTTTAGCTTCCTGATTATTATGGACGGTGTGCGCCCCGTACTTAAAACTTAAATTAAATAAAATTTTATCTGACCGGCTGGCACTACCATTGCTGCCGTTTAGTTTACTTCCCAAACGGGCGGCAGGCGTACCAAATAACTGCGGGGCGGCATCTACATCAGTAATTTCGGTAAAAGTAAGAAAAGGATTAGGGCTATATTTCTCCGATTTAATATCAAAACCTTTGGCATAAACGTCGAACGACTCCACCAGCGGCGCTACAAATTTCTGGTAATACGTTTCTTCTACTTTGCGCGGAATAACAATAAACTTTTTATTTAAAAAGGGCTGCAGTTTCTTGCCGTCCACCTCTTTCTGAAAAGAATATAAAACATCGTCGAGCAAAAGCCAGGCGGGTTCGTTACAAATTAAAGTAGCGTTGCGGTTCTGGAATTCCAGCTTTTCGTTCTGGTATTTAATGGTTGGGAAATAATGGGTATTATCTTCGTTGCGACGGAAATGAAACAAAATGCTGGCTTTTTGGGGCGCTATCGAAATCTGTTTCCAGGTAGGTTCGCCATCTTTTCCCATGATAAAAACCTGCTTACCAGCCAGTAATTCCAGAATCTTTGCCATGCGGTGCTGCACATAACTATCAATGGCTTCCTGGGTTAATTTATCACCTTTCTCCGGATCGTAGGTTTTCAGGAAAAAATCAGCAACCGAAAGTTTCTTCGTCGAAAACTTTTTTAAAATAGCATCCTGCTGAATTTGGTCGGTTAAATGAATCAATTTAAAATCAGTAGCATCGAGCCGGGCCGAAAACTCGGCGGCATTTTTATCGGCTATGTTTTGGTGTTGCAGCGTTAATTGCCCTTTGGAATTAACCTGTACAACGTACGATTCAAATAAATAACCCAGATACTCATGCTCAAACAATGAGTAGACTATCTGAAAAGGTTGCGTGGTAAATACTTTCATACACAGGAACAAAGATGCAATGTGAATATTAGGATTCTTTACTAATAAAACAACATTTAGATTAAATATTTTTTAAAGAATAGCCTAATTGCTTATGGTATTTTTTACAAAAAGGTAAATCGAATTAACATTTTATAATACAATAAATCTCTTACAATGTTTAGGACGACTATTGCTATTTATTTAAGTGGAACTTAAACCAAGATTAGATCAGAAAAGATTAAGCCATCATTTATGAAACGTCTTCTGTTTATCTTAACCTTTACTCTTAAAACCTGGAAATTGAAGATTTATTTAGATAAATAACTAAATACTATAAATTTTTAAGTCTAATCTCAAAAATAATATTAATATTTCAAAGTTATTGCTTATTTTTTTAACTAGTTTATTTCAAAAAATGATTTTTTACTTTAGAATGCTTTTAAATTTAGAGGTATTCGGATAAAATTAAAGGCATATTATTTCGTACCCTGGTGTAAATTGAGGGACAGGCTTGATAGTATCTGGCAAGCCGGTAGTGAGACTTTAAGAAGCGAAATAGATTTCGAACTACAAGGTTCGGATTAAGAAAAAATGAAAAGCAAAATTAGATATTGTTGCGTACTTCGGTAGCAGCAGCAGCCCGAGCCGGCCGGATAGAAACGAGTAAAGTAATTATAAATATAGCAAATCCGGTAAGGAGAAAATCTTGCAGCTGCATTTTAACCGGGTAAGCTTCTACTAAAGCTGTAGCCATGTTCATCGAAATTAAGCCAAAAGTTTCCTGTATCCAGCAAACGAGCAGCCCTAAAGCTAATCCTATAATTGCCCCTACAAATGCCACAATCGCTCCTTCCGCCAAAAATATATTCCGGATTACCTGCGGACTGGCGCCCATAGAAGCCAGAATAGCAATATCTTTTTTCTTATCAATTACCAGCATGGAAAGAGAAAAGAAAATATTCAGGGACGCAATCAGTAAAATAAAGGCAAAGGTGATAAACACGAACATTTTTTCTACTTTCACGGCCCGCAGTAAACTCAAGTGTTGTTCGTCACTGTTTTTAATCTCGAATTTGGGCCCTAACACTTTTCCTAGCCGTTCTTCTACATTTTTTAATTCCCGTTTACTCTCCACCCGTATTTCCAAGGAAGTTCGTTTGTTACCGTAAGCCAGCAAATCGCGGGCAAAATCGAGCGGCACAAAAATATAGTTATCGTCGTACTGGCGTTCAATTACAAATACGCCCCCTACCATAATGGGTTTTTCCCGGAACGTATTTTCCGGGTCCAGAGAAAGGGATGCTTTGGCTTTAGGGTAAAGCAAAAACATAGGTACAATGGCGTTAGTAGCCCGGATCGATAATTGGTACTGTACTCCCCGACCAATTAAAGCATAATTGTTACCTCCCCGCTGTAATTGGTAATTGCCTTCAATGACCGATGAATCTATTTTATTTTGCGCAAAAAAGTTGGGACTCACCCCTTTCATTTTTATCACCATCTGGCGGTCTTCGTAACGCAACAAAGCATTATCTTCTATTACCTCCGTCACGATTAAAACGCCCGGAGTTTTCCGGATTCGGGTTAACAGATCTTCGTTCATTTCAAATCCTTTCCCTTCTACCGAAGTAACTTTAAGATCCGGGTCAAAACTCCCGTAAATACTCCGGATTAAATCTTCCAGGCCGTTAAATACCGAAAGCACAATAATTAGAGCCGCCGTACCCACGGCCACGCCAACCATAGAAATAATAGAAATTATATTGATAATGTTTCTTTTCTTCTTGGAGATAAAGTAGCGTTTAGCAATGAGAAAAGGAACGTTCATAGATTGCAGGAGCTGATAAAGTAGTAATTAAATTAAGAGTTAATAAAAATAAATTAGTAAAGTATACAACTCTTTGGCCTTACGGTTAAATAAATAATTAGGTATAAGTAAAGCGGCACAAGTATATAGATGTTAGACTATCAACTTTTCAACTTTCCAACCTTTTAACTTTCCAACCTACAACTCACAACTTCCACGCTTTTACAATCAGGCCGGTGCCAGAAGCATGTCTGCCGTTGGTATCGAGCCAATTTAAAATTAGGCAAAACGGAAAAGTAACCAGGTAATAAAACGGCAATATCAAGAAAAAAACTTTTGATTTACCCAATAACAAGATAGGGTACTTCATGGAAAGCCGCCACGAAATCTGGCCCGGTTTACCGTACGAATACCGGGCTTGTACCTGATTAAAGCCGGCTATTTTAAGTTTATCGGCTATTTCATGAATATTATATCCGTCGCGCACGTGTTCTTCAATAAAAGAACTTTCCTCATTATCGTGCACATCGGAGCCACCTTGGTCGGAAGGCGTAGAAATAAGTAACATCCCGCCTTTTTTAAGAGAAGCGTAAATATTTTTAAAAACTTCTACATCTTCCAGAATATGCTCCATTACATCCACGGATAAAGCCAGATCGAAAGTTTCCGGTTGCTGAAAAGTGACCAGATCTGCCACCGCGAAACGCACTTTGGACCGGCCAATTTGCCGGAAAAATTGGTTGCTATCTGCTATTTGCTCATCTTTTACGTCTACGGCCAAAATCTGCCAATTAGCACTCATACCCGATAAGTAATAAGTATACTGTCCGTAGCCAGAACCAGCATCCAGAATAGAAATAGCTTTAGATTGTTTGCCTTGCGCCCAGGCCCGAAGTTCTTTGTGTACGTGCCAGGTGCGGAGCAAAAGTAAATCGAGTAAGTGGTAAAAAAAGCGCCTGAGTAAGGGAGTTTTATTAAATGCTTCGCCGAGAACGCGTTTTATCGGGTCGTATTGCATGCCAGATTTGCAAAAAGTAAGAGCGCCAGCTACCGCCTGCGCTTATAAAATATTAACAAGAAATTTTATTTTTCTTCGTCGGTTTCCGAATCGTCTTTGTCGGCTGGTGGTATATCTAAGCCAGAAAATAATTCATCCATCCGGGCCGCATATTCCGCCGTATCATCCAGATAAAAGATTAACTCCGGAATAACCCGTACTTGCTTTTTAATGCGCTGGGCCAGTAAATGCCGGATAGTTTTGGTATTTAACTTTATTTCCTGTAACAATTCTTTCGCATTAGTACCTACCAGCAGACTCAGATATACTTTGGCCACGCCTAAATCAGGCGATACCCGCACTACACTCACCGACACATACGTTCCTTGAAACAAATGCGAACATTCTCGCTGAAATACTTCGGCTAATTCTTTCTGAATTAGTTTAGCGAACTTTTGTTGTCTTTTGCTTTCCATCTGCCTGCAAATATCATATTAATTTCGCACTTTTACCTGCTTACTAGCGCTTACGCGTAATTAAAAATCAGGAACTAAGCTTTACAGAATTAAAAATTAGAAATTAAAAATTATTTTTTTGAAAAGTAATCATATCATGAATAAAGGTACCCCTGGCGTTCTCTACCTAATAATAATAGTAACATGAATCCGTATTAGGTTATTATTTTCAATTTCTAATTCCTAATTTTTAATTTCTAATTTTTAAAACTTGATTCGTTATTTCCGCAGCCTGCTCTTATCGCGGCTTCTTGCTTTGGTTCTGCTGTTTCTGGCTATCCGGGTACCTTTGGTCTTTTGGGGCGTACCGTTAACCTTACCCGAGCTAAAATCCATGGTACTCGGCGAGCGCATGGCCAATGGCTACCTCTTATACCGCGACATTTTTGACAACGAAGCACCTTTGGCCGCCGGTATTTTCTGGTTGATTGATCTACTTACCGGCCGTTCGGTACTAGTTTACCGGATATTACCTATGATTTTGCTTTTTATCCAAGCCCTTCGCCTGAACTCTATCTTTAATCGCCATAATGTTCTTCCGGACCGGACCTTTTTACCGGCTTTGTTGTACCTGGTAGCCGGCAGTGTTTTTTTCGAACTCGATACCCTTACGCCCTTGTTGCTGGGCATGACTTTTATTGTATTCTCGCTTAATTACTTAATTTCTTTTTCGAAAGAAGGAGAAAACAATCGTCAATTATTTAAAGCCGGCTTTATATTAGGGTTGGGAGCTCTATGCTATTTACCTTTAGTGCTGTTTTTAATAGTAGCTATTTTTGCGATAATCTTATTTGCTTCCGGCTCGGTGCGTAGCTCGCTCTTGTTGTTATGCGGGTTTATCTTTCCGTATAGTTTGGTACTAACCTACTATTTGTATACCAACACCCTAACTAATTTCCTCGATTTTCATTTGTTTCCTTCCTGGAATTTCAAGGTAGATTTTTACTCGAGCCTTTAGCCGTTTTAAAAATTTGGGTGGTGCCTCTTTTGTTTTTAATAATTACTGTGATGAGCAGCATCGCCAACGCTCCCGGCTTAAACTACCAGGTTAAAATTCTGCAACTTATGCTTATCTGGTTACCAGTAGCAGTTGTAATTGCGATTATTGGCAAAAAAATTTCTACGGGAGCCTTACTGTTGCTTTTACCAGCTTTAGCGTACTTTGGCACTGCCTTTTTTCTGCATATCCGGAAAGCTTTGGTGCGGGAAGTAGTTTTTCTGGTGTTATTTGGGTGTATTTTGTTATTGCGGTACAGCACCTTTTTGGGCTTAGCGCCGCTACTGCAAATTAATGTTGCTAATTTGCTTATCAGTCCGGACCCTAAATATCAGGCCATTCAAAATAAAAGCTTTCTGGTACTTAACCCTGACTTAAATTATTACATTCATAATAGCCTGACTACTCCGTATCTGGATTGGGGAATTGCGCAGCGCGATTTTACCAAATTGGATACCTACCAAGCCGTTTATGAAATTTACCGAAATATTGCCCCTCATTTTCCGGATTATATTGTGGCCGACCCGAAACTTATGCGCGAGTTACAATACAAAATCCCGAGGGCTTTTGGCAACTATAAACCCGTAGAAAATAACCAACAGCTTTTTCAGAAAATGCCATAAATTAAAAGGTCGTAATTTTTAAAACTTACGGCCTTTTAATTTACAAATAATTTATTTTACAAATAATTTATTCTTCAGTGGTAGGAAGCACGAAGCAGCAATGCTTTTAGGACTAACAAGTAATTTTGGACACCCGCGTTTGGTGACGGCCGCCTTCAAAAGAGGTACTTAAAAATTCCTGCACCATTTCGTACGCAATTGCTTCTGAAACAAACCGTGCTGGAATACAAAGTATATTCGCATTATTGTGGCTACGGGCTAATTGAGCTAATTCGGGTAACCAGCACAAAGCGGCTCGTACCTGCGGGTGCTTGTTAGCGGTAATGGCTACCCCATTGCCGCTACCGCAAATTAAAATACCAAAATCCACTTCTTTATTTTCCACAGCAATGGCCAAGGGATGTACATAATCGGGATAATCCACGGAAGCATCTGAATCCGGGCCAAAATCACGTACGCTATGCCCTTGATCCTGTAATAAAGCTACCAAGTTCTTTTTATATTGATACCCTGCGTGATCGCCCCCGATGGCAATAACTAATGCCATAATAAGTAAAATATAGGTTTTAAATTAAAGTTTGTGAAAATGGATATACCATAGAGAAAACTGTAAATAGTAAAGCAGTAAATCTTAAACTTAGGTAAGATTTACTGCTCTTAATTATCCGTTTAGTTCTTCGTTTAAGCGTTTAATATCATTCTTCCGGACCACCTTGGCAATGGTAATACTTACTTCGTATAATAACAGTAACGGTATTGCAATCAGCATCATACTCATTACATCGGGCGGAGATATAACAGCCGCGACAATTAAAATTACCACAATAGCATGCCGGCGGTATAACTTCATAATCTCGGGCGATAAAATTCCCGCTTTGGCCAGGAAGAACACAATCATGGGCAACTCAAACATGAGGGCACAGGAAAACGTCATGGTAGTGAGGGTAGAAATATAAGAAGCCAGGTCAAACTCGTTCAGAATGCTGGCATCTACCTGGTACGAAGCCAAAAAGTTAATGGAAAGCGGGGCCGCAATATAGTAACCGAACAAAGTACCCAGGAAAAACAGCAAGGACACAAAAAACACCGCTCCCCGCGAGTTTTTTTGTTCGCGCGGGTACAAACCTGGTTTTATAAAGCGCCAGATCTCCCAGAACGTATACGGGAAAGCCAGCACCAGCCCAATAATAGCGGAAACCGTCATGTGCGTAGTAAACTGACTGCTCATTTCCCGGCTCTGCAACGTAAACGAAATTTTATCAATGCATAACTCCGGCCTGCCCAAATAGGCTCCTAACTCACACAACTTGCGATAGGTAAAAAAATCCGCCCGCGACGGCCCTAAAATTAAATCATGAAAAATAAACTCTTTTGATAGGAATGCCGCCGTGGCAAAAACTAAAATAGAGGCTACCGAACGGATTAAATGCCATCTTAACTCTTCCAGATGGTCGATAAACGACATTTCGTGTTCACCACTTACTACAACTTCTTCTTCCACCGTTGCTTCTCCGGGCTAGATATAAATACTGATTTTAAAAATTAAATAAAGGAACGTCTTTCATCCAGGAATTTATTTCCTGCTTCACTGCTCCAATTTTGGCGTCGTTATCGTGATTGGTTAATACTTCGTCGATTAAGGCTACAATGCGCTCCATATCGTTTTCTTTTAAACCACGGGTAGTAACGGCCGCTGAGCCAATACGCATACCTGAAGTAACAAACGGCGATTTATCATCAAAAGGCACCATATTTTTATTTATGGTGATATCTGCTTTAATCAATGTGTTTTCCGCCAGTTTACCCGAAAGGCCTTTGGATCTCAAATCAATTAACATTAAATGATTATCCGTACCACCCGAAATTATTTGATAACCCCGCTCTGTTAACGCTTTTGCCAATGCTTTCGCATTTTTCTGAACCTGAATGATATAGTTTAAATAATCTTCGGATAAGGCTTCGTAAAAAGAAACGGCTTTGGAAGCAATAACGTGTTCCAACGGACCACCTTGCGTACCGGGAAAAACAGCGGCATCCAATACCGACGACATCATCCGGAGATCGCCCTTCGGCGTTTTTAATCCCCAGGGGTTTTCAAAATCCTGCGGCATCATAATCATCCCACCCCGCGGGCCACGTAGGGTTTTGTGAGTAGTAGTAGTAACAATGTGGCAATATTCAAAAGGGTCGTTTAATAAACCACGGGCAATTAACCCGGCCGGGTGCGAGATATCGGCCATTAGCAAAGCGTCCACCGCATCGGCGGCTTCGCGCAAACGTTCGTAATTCCAATCGCGGGAATAAGCCGAAGCACCGCAAATAATTAACTTTGGTTTTTCTTTTACGGCAATCTCGTGTACTTTGTCCCAGTCAATCAAGCCAGTTTCCTGCTCCACGCCGTAGAACAGCGGCTGGTATAGCTTGCCCGAAAAATTTACCGGCGAGCCGTGGGTTAAGTGGCCGCCGTGCGATAAATCAAAGCCTAAGATTTTATCACCGGGGTTAATAACGCCCAGCATAACCGCCGCGTTGGCTTGCGCCCCGGAATGAGGTTGCACGTTTACCCAAGCCGCATTAAATAATTCTTTGGCTCGATCAATGGCCAATTGCTCCGCCTGATCGACAATTTCGCAACCGCCATAATACCGTTTGCCAGGTAAGCCTTCGGCGTATTTGTTGGTCAATTCACTCCCCATGGCTTGCATTACTTGCTCCGACACAAAATTTTCGGAAGCAATTAATTCAATACCGTGTGTCTGGCGTTCTTTTTCCTGGCGGATTAAATCAAAAATGGCGGTGTCTCTCTGCATTTTAAATAAGTATAGAATGATAAAGCGAGTCCAAAATTACAGTAAGAAGTTTAATAAACCAATGCCATTTTTCAGGTAAATCCAGATTGCGGCCAGATGCCTTTATTTGCCTTTATTTTATTGTTCTGCACCCTATAAACGATTTAATTTTAAATTCAGATTGCCCGAATAAAAAAAGGAAAGCGAATGCTTTCCTTTTCCTAATGGTAACAAGTATTGCGGTTAGTGTTTAATTATTTTAGTCTGGGCCGCCTGGGTAGGAGTAGTAGCATTAATAAAGTATACGCCCACCGGTAAGCGACTTACATTTACCTTTATTTCACCTTGTGTTAGTTTAGGCCCCATTATTTGATTAGAAACAACTCTTCCAAGAGCATCGGTTACTGTAATAGTTACTTTTTCTTTGGTCATGCCGTCGGCGAGTATAGTTACTTCGGCCTCTTTATCGGTTACCGGATTTGGATACGCCAACAGCGTGGAACTTGCCTGATCGAAGCGGAGAGCTTTAGGGCCGTAGTACTTACTGGTTCCACTCCAGTCAGTTTGCTTTAAGCGGTAATAAACGGTTCCGGTTCCCGCTGGCCGGTGCGTAAATTCGTAGTTCTGCAAGGTAGTGGCATTCGGATTAAGGGATTTTACAAAACCTACTTCTTCAAAATGAATAGCATCGGAAGATATTTCTACCCCAAAACCATAATTGTTTTTCTCGGTGGCCGTTTGCCAGGTTAATACCGCATTCTGGCCTTTTTTAACCACATTAAAATACGTTAATTCTACCGGCAAGGGGTTATTTCGGTCGGATACAGTAAAAGTAGAGAACGAAGATACTGTTACACTAATGCTGCGACCGCTGGCATCCTGATCTACTTGACTTACATCATAAAAAGTGGTTCCATCTTCCCCCTGCGTTTTCCAGACCCGGGCAGTGGTTAAGTCTTTTCCATTATCATCGTCGGCTACCCAGGACAAAGTAACACTTACCGGAGAAGTCGGCTGGTTTCCTGGTATTACTTCCCATCGGCGGTTAATACCTTCTTTATCTTCCACTAATACGCTGCTATTAGGGCCTGCTATACGAGATACAGTAGTATTACCTGTATTTGCTCCGTTGCCTATTATAAAACCTATTCCGCCAAAATTAGAACTAGTATTGTTAATTGTTCGGGTGGCACTTAATTTACCTACTACGTACCTTCCAGGAGCTTCTCCGATAATAGTAGCATTATTTCCTAAAATCAAGTTGAAATCAGTAGCGTCTACTTTATTAGCTATCATTTTTAAATCCCCATTGATTATAATATCACTTCCTAACACTTTATCGTCCGTACCGGAAATTATTACATTGTTATAATTAAAATTAGGAATGATTTGGACACCACCATTAAATTCAATGGTGCTATTAGTAGTATTATATACTGGAATACTCCCAGCAGGAGCTAAAGTAAATGTTCCTGCCACTTTTAATGTATTTGGCAGGGCTATAACCGCGCTTGCTGGTCTATTACCAGCAATGGTAAGATTGTCATAATTTGCAGAAGATATGGTTTGAGCTCCCGTACCAGTATATTCTACAGTTGAACCTTGGTTTAAAGTTACTGATTGCAAGGAATTAGCAAAGGAAGTAGCCGTTCCGCCTAACAGTCCATTGGTATTAGTGGTTCTTACCGTACCGTTAACAATTATCTTTCCGTTTCCAGTAATGTTCCTCGATAAAGTTATACTTGCGCCAGTTTCAATACTTAAAATAGTATTAGCTCCTAATGAAAATGTTCCGGCTGTGCCCGAAATTGTTCTATTAACACCATTCAATTTTACATTAGTTACACCCGAAACATTATTAAAATTTAAAATGCCGTTAAAAGCAAAACTTATACTATTAGATAGAGTTACGGTACTGGTTGTTGCAGGATTAAAATTTAATGTTCCTCGACTTACATTTAAAATGCCGGAGATAGTTATGTTACCATCTAGATTTAAATTGAAGGTAGGAATAAGGGTTGCAACAGGTGTGTTAAAAGTAAAATTATTCTTTACTACTAAATTTCCACTTCCTGCCACCGTTTGATTAAAGGCTGTAGAAGCATTTGGCGCGTTACTAATAATTAAATTACCAAACGTTCTGCCAATCAGATCAGGAGCACTATTTACTTCATGGCTATACGTACTATTTGAGTTAAATATTACGACGGCATCCGGGCTAGCTGCGCCAAAAGGTGATGCTCCGGACTGATTGGAATAGGTTGTCCCAGTGGCGAAAACCACTGAACCCAAGGAAGTAGTACCAAATGGTGAACCAGAGAGAGTGGAAGCGGCAACGAACTTACCAGAGCCTGTAAAGTTTAAACTTCCGGCAGTTGCTAGTAATTGGTGCTCTGCTATGAAGTTGGAAGCCCCTGATTGAAATGTAATTGTTCCGGTTATAGCTCCGGTTTCACCCGCGGTAATATTAATTATCAGATCAGCGCCATTAGCAGAATTAGTAACAATAAGATTTGCCCCATTACTAACGACAAAATCAGGAGTAGTACCCGCCGCTACATCGTTATCGATAATTAATGATTTGTCGCTAGCCACTGTAAACGTAATAGTAGGGCTACTTATACTTAAATAGCCGATAGTTTCAGAGGTTGAAGCAAAATCTAAAATTGGATTATTCGTAATGGCGCCTTCAAAAATTAATAGATCATTACTCGATGGGGCAGTTCGAGCGGGTGTCCAGCTATTGGGATTAGCCCAACTAGTTAAAGTATTGTTCCAGGTATAAGTGGTATTGGTTATGGTAAAGGAAGCACTAGCTGAACCGGCCGCATTAGTAACCGTTACCACACCCGTAACTGCTCCAACCGGAACAATGGCGGTTAGTTGGGCACTGCTGACATACGTTTTAGTAGTAGTAACGGGCGTACCTGATTTATTAGTAAATGTAACCGTAGCGGTGCTGGTAAAATTAGTACCATTAATCGTTATAGTATTGCCTATTATAGCCGAAGATATCCCGCCCGGACCAGTTATAGAAGCAATAGTGGGGGGCGGGGTAAAAGTAACGCTTGTAGAACTAGTTCCGGTTCCACTTGGGGTAGTTACGGCAATTCTCCCTACCGTAGTGCCAACTGGTACAGTGGCTGTAATTTGATTATCACTGTTCACAGTAAAAGAAACTGCTTCCGTTCCGTTAAACCTAACGGAGGAGGCACCGGTAAAACTAGTACCAGTTATGGTAACTAAGGTACCGATCGGGCCTGCTGTTGGACTTAAGCTAGTAATTCCGGGTATTACTTTAAATATTTGTGAGCTGACAACACTACCCAAACTGGTGGTTACAGTTATAGCCCCAGAAGTAGCACCAGGGGGTACAGTAGCGGTAATCCGGGTATTGTTAACCACTGTAAAATTAGTAGCTGGTACTCCGTTAAACGCTACCCCCGTGGTATTACCTAAATTAGTGCCATTAATAGTTGCCGTTCCGTTTACTGCCGCGCCAGCAGCAGGAGTAATAGATGTAATAGTAGTCGTTTGCCCATTCGCAAACTTTGCCAACAAAGTAAAAACAAGTAGAAATAAACACCTTAATTTGAAAAGCTTCTTATTATTAAAGTTTTGGTAAATATTGCGCATACTATAATTATGGTATTTGATTATTCTCATCTAACAAGTACTTGCTAATTTTACATACTGTTCGTCTAGCTTTATACAATCGAACTGTATATAAGACAAAGGATACAGGATACTTGTAGATATAGATTAGTTTCTTGCTATCAAATATTGTAAAAATTTAATATTTAGGTAGAATAATTTCCTTTTTATTCTTCTTATTGTTCTTTAAGAAGAATAAAGAATACGCTAATTTAACTTTCTACGATTTGTTGTTCTTTACAGTCTCCTCTTTGATTCCTAGTTTTTGTAAAGTTTTATTAGCTAAATACAAATTTGCGGCTTTGAATAGTTATAAAAGTAAAAAGCTCTACGTGTTAACGAAGAGCTTTTTTGTTAGGCGGAAATAGTAGTTTATTATCCGTAAGCCGGTTTGTCAATACTTGGTTTATTGGTATTCCGGTTCGGATGACTGCCTGGTGTTTGAGGAAGGTCTGGTTCCCCGTTTTCGTCGGTATACTTCTCGCCAAGCTCATCCATTGCCTTTAACGAGCTTTCGGCATCAATATCTTTCATTCCTCCAACACCTTCGCCAGCCGGGTCGCCCATTGGTCTTTTAGATTGCTTACTGGTATTATTACTTTTGTACGGCATAACTACCTCCTTCTTTAATATAAAATATATTTACTTTCCTTTAATTGCTGCTTAAGCATCCGCTGAGCTTATAAAAATAGCCAGCTCCCGTAAACTCAAGCTAATAAAACAAGCAAAACTGAATAGTATTCTGATGATAGTTTTTGTGCTTACAGGTTGTTTTCTTATAAACGATCATCATCGTCGTCGTCATCATCCTCGTCCAGATCCAGGTCATCCACGTCGTCATCGAAATCATCGTCTAAATCCGAATCAAAATCATCATCCGGTATTTCGCTGATGTCTAAATCATCGTCGTCGAAATCGTCATCGGTATCTACATCGCTTAAATCATCATCGTCATCTAAATCATCGTCATCGCCAAGGGCGTAAATGGTTTGACCACGATTTAATTGCTCGCTAGTTTGGATACCGTCGGTATGCGTGTTTACATCTTCGGTGTCTTCGTTTAAAGATAAAGCGGTACTTCCATTAGCCGAATCGGTACCGTAGCCGTTACGACCATCCCGGTCGCCAAAGCCACCGCGGGCATGCTCATTTTTTGGTGGATCGGCCCCAGGAATAATATGCCCAGCATTCATTTCATCAAAATCAGTATCGGAGTCTAATACCCGAACTCTCCCGGAGCCGTTAGTCGTTTGGTCGCCCAAGGATTTGTTTGTTACAGTTGCCATTTTAAAATAGATTAAAGTTTTATAATTACGGAATACTCCTGTATGGATGGAGTATTTTACTGTTTTTTAGGGTTATGGGTTTAATAAAAAATTAACCGGCTACAACTTCGCCGCCGTTTACGTGAATTACCTGGCCGGTAATGTACGAGCCATCTTCCGAAGCAAGGAACACGTAAGCCGGCGCTACTTCCGATGGTTGGCCGGCCCGGCCCAGAGGAGTATCGGAGCCAAAATCCGCAACTTTTTCGAGCGTTGCCGGAATAAGCGGGGTCCAGATAGGGCCGGGAGCTACAGCATTTACGCGTATTCCTTTCTCGGCCAAGTTCTGCGACAGCGAACGCGTGAAAGTAGTAATAGCGCCTTTAGTAGCCGAATAATCAATTAAATGGCTGCTGCCCCGGAAAGAAGTAACCGATGTGGTGTTAATAATGCTATCGCCTTTTTGCAAGTGGGGGATAGCGGCTTGAGCAATATAGAAATAAGCAAAAATATTAGTCCGGAAAGTAGCTTCCAGTTGCTCCTGGCTGATACTTTCGAGTTCTTTTTGTTCGTGTTGTTCTGCGGCATTATTTACCACAATATTCAGCTTACCCCCAAATTCGTCAACGGCTTGCTGCACCGCATTTTTACAGAAACTTTCTTCCCGTAGGTCGCCTTTAATCAACAGGCATTTACGGCCTTCGGCTTCAATTAAACGTTTGGTTTCGCGGGCATCTTCGTTTTCGTCGAGGTAAACAATAGCTACATCGGCGCCTTCGCGGGCAAAATGCACGGCCACCGCACGACCAATACCGCTATCTCCGCCCGTAATAAAAGCGACTTTACCGGTTAGTTTATCACTTCCTTTGTAGTTATCCCGAATTATCTCTGGCTTCGGCGTCATTTTATACTCATCTCCGGGCTGGTCCGCCTGGTGCTGGTCCGGCTGAGAGGTGGGTTTGTTTTCCATAGTTTTAGTTAAAAAGATCTGAACGAGAGCCATTCTATACGAAACCCTTTTATTGCAGTTCTAAAAATTTTAACTTCCGCTTAATTATTTAAAATTAACCGGGTAATTAGGTTTAAAAGCGGCTATTCTTAGTACGTAAATGCCATTGAAATTATTTACCTGGCTTACAAAATTACAAGTAAATAGTTGCCAAAAGCTTAGTTTTTTAAGTTAGGCCTAACCCGTTAAAGTTTAAAATTGAATAGTTGTATATTTAAAACAAGAATTATTATGTGGCAGGAATCAGATAATCGCTTAAAAAAGACCCTCCGGTTTCCGGATTTTAAAACGGCTTTTGCTTTTATGACCCAGGTAGCCGCAGTTGCCGAAGAAATGGACCATCACCCGGAGTGGCGTAATATGTACAATGTGGTGCATTTTGAGCTCTATACGTATGATGCCGGCAACACCGTAACCAAACGCGACCATAAATTAGCCCAGCGCATTGATGAAATAGCTGCTACTTTTGGCGCTAATCAGGAGTAAGCAGCTATACATTTTGCTTTAAAGACACTCCTTACTTAATCCCTTAAAACCTTTTACTTACTTAAGTCAAATTACCTACCTTTGCGGCATGGCTACTACCAACGAAACTAGGCTGTACCTGGTGCCTACGCCCATCGGGAACCTCGAAGATATTACCCTGCGGGCTATCCGGATATTGAAAGAAGTAGATACCATTCTGGCCGAAGATACCCGCACCAGTGGCAAATTACTCCAGCACCTGGGTATCGAAAAACGGATGCACAGCCATCACTTGCATAACGAGCACAAAGCGGCCAGTCACTTGGTACAACGCTTACTCGACGGCGAAAAAATGGCTTTGATTTCGGATGCGGGCACTCCGGCTATTTCGGATCCGGGTTTTTTACTAGTGCGCGAATGCCTGAAAAGCGGCGTAGCCGTAGAATGTTTGCCTGGTCCAACCGCCTTTGTGCCTGCCCTAGTAAAATCGGGTTTTAGCACCGACCGCTTTACCTTCGAAGGATTTTTACCTATAAAAAAAGGCCGGCAAACCCGGCTGCAAAGCCTAAGCACCGAAGAACGTACCCTAATTTTTTACGAGTCGCCGCACCGTATACTAAAAACGCTGGAACAATTTAAGGAAACTTTCGGGGAGGGGCGGATGGTGTCGGTATCGCGGGAGCTAACCAAATTGTTTGAAGAAACAATAACGGGCACCTTAACCGAGGTATTAGCTATTTTTCAGCAAAAATCCATTAAGGGCGAATTTGTAATTGTGCTGGAAGGATTGAAATAACGTAGTTGGCCCAAATGAAGAGATGATAGAAAAGCACTTTATTAGTCCATGGGGATTTGGGAATAATGACAAACAGATGTTTTCTCCTGATAAACAAAATAGAATCGAATACTTTGATTTAATTGAATTTGTAATGGGGAGCCCTCTGGCAGGTGAGTGTTACTGGGTGGATAGGAACAGTAAAATGTATTTGATTAATAAGCTGTGTGCTGGACCTCCAATATGGAATACTGAAGGAAATAAAGTAGCCTTGCCAGTTTGGAAGCGTACATTGCTGAAAGGCACCATCCAGAAACTTACTATTGTAGATATAATTAAAAATGAGTTGACACTGTATAAGAAAATATTTCGGGTACTTGACTTAAAAACTTTCGATAAAAACTTAGTTACTGGTATTGATAGTCCTATCCATAATCCTATAGCATTTCAATTTGATTTGAATCAAGAAGAAGTAGAAAAAACAAAAAGAATATAAAATCAACCCTTTGCTACGTTGCGGGCTTGGCATAAAGGCGGCCGTTAGCGAAAATACCAGAAATATTCATTTAAATAAAATTGTCTGATCTGAAAATAGAAACGTATGGGGAGTTTATCAATGAGTAATAAAGCCTTGGATAAGTACTTTGGAATTTTGAATCGGCTTGATAATAACGCAAAGAAAAAGCTAATAATTAAGCTTACAAAATCACTTGATTTTGAGGAGAAAGCTACTGATTTGAAAACAATGTTTGGTGCATGGGAAGATTCACGGGATTCAGATAAAATAATTAAGGAAATTGAAGAAGCAAGAATAAATAAAGGATTAATCGAAAGCTTCGAATGAAATACCTGCTTGATACGAATATTTGTATTCATTTTTTTCGCGGAAAATTTAATCTCTACGAAATTTTAAAGAAGTAGGCATTTATAATTGTGCTATTTCTGAAATCACACTAGCTGAATTGGTTTTTGGCGCCGAAAATAGCTCTAATCCTAAGAAAAATTTTGACTTAATCGAAAGTTTTTCAGCTCAGGTAATGATTTTACCTATCCTGAATGCCATCTACATTTATGGTAGAGTAAAAGGCGCGACTTAGAGCTTTGGGTAAAATGATCAGCGATTTTGATCTCTTAATCGGTAGCACAGCCGTTGAAAAAGATTTAATAATGGTAACAGAAAATGTTCCGGAATTCGAGCGAATTGCAGGAATTAAGATTGAGAATTAGATAATAAGATAAAAATGGCACCTCCCTAATACTGTATTTAGCTTAGTTTAGCAACATTCAGAATCTCAGTTTATTAATTATTACTATTCAGGCTATTCTATACTAAAGCTACCATAAGCTAAATACTTAATTGATAAGATAAATCCGAAAATTTAATTACTCCTATTTGCGTTATCTTTTTCGTTTACTTTTGATTACTAACTACATGGTCTCATTCCGCTTTCTGTTGTTTAAGTGGTTGCTTTTAGTTTTACTTCTTTGGGGCTTGGGTAACCAGCCGACGGTAGCGCAAAATTTATCTCCGCAGGCCCGTATTAGCTTAATTACCTGTTCACCCGGCGACGAATTGTATTCGATGTACGGACACAGCGCTATCCGGGTAGCCGATCCCGCTTACGGCATCGATTACGTTTTTAACTACGGCACTTTTGACTTTAGCACCCCTAACTTTTACCCCAAATTTGTAATGGGTAAACTTAAGTACAAACTAGCAGTATCTAATTTTTCAGATTTTCTGGCGGCTTACCAATATTATAACCGGTTGGTTTACGAGCAAGTACTAAACTTAACCGCTCCTCAAAAAAACAATGTATTCCGGTTTTTACAAACCAACTATTTGCCCGAAAACCGCGAATATTATTATGATTTCTTCTTTGATAACTGTGCTACCCGCATCCGGGATGTATTTCAAAAAACATTGGGTGATACCTTAAAATTTAATCCTGCATTAAATCAGAAAAAGCAAAGTTTCCGGCAGATTGTGGGTATTTACCAAAACCCTTTTCCGTGGGCTGATTTTGGCGTAGACCTAGCGATGGGGGAAGCCAGTGACCGGCAAGCAACGGCATCGGAATATATGTTTATCCCGGATTACCTGCAAGAAGGATTCGCGAAAGCTACGGTACAAAATAAGAATGATAAAGCTCCGTTCGCCCAACCTGTTACTACTCTTTTCAAGGCTAATTCGCCGGTTTCTGTACTTGGGCCTCTCCGGCCGGGTATTGTTTGCTGGGCTTTATTTAGTTTAGGCGCGTTTCTTACTTGGTGGCAATGGCGGCAGAAATACGCAGATTATAGCTTTGATGCGGTATTTTTCGGTGTAATTGGTGTATTAGGCTTTGTTTTATTATTTCTAACTACGAGCAGCGAGTATAAAGCTTTTGCCAAAAACTTAAATTTACTCTGGGCCATTCCGCTGCATTTGCCGGTAGCCTTTTTATTGCTGCGCCAAAAGCCGTGGAGATTTATAAAAATCTACTTTTTGATTACCGCCATTTTAATGGCGGCAATACTTATTTTTTGGCGGTTGTTACCGCAGGAGTATCATCCGGCCTTCTTCCCGGTTGTATTGCTGTTAGGCTTACGGGCGGGTTATATTTATTTCACGCAAAAGTTTTCCATTCATAAGCGCGCTCCACAACGAGTAAGCTATTAGTATTAAATTTAAAAATCGATACCTGTTTTTCCGTTAGTATTTGTCATCTTTGCGGCATTTAGCTTAAGTTGCCGCCATAATTTGTTTTCCGTTTAAATAATTACGTTATGCTGCTTTCTGAACTTTGTCAAAAAGTAATTGCCATCACTAAAAGTACCGGCGCTTTTATTCGCACCGAAGCCCAATCGTTCGACCGTAACCGGATTGAGCATAAAGGATTAAATGATTTGGTTTCGTACGTGGATAAACAAGCCGAAGAACAACTGGTAAAAGGGTTGCAGCAACTATTACCGGAAGCCGGTTTTATTACCGAAGAAGGCACCGTTACCGAAAAAGCCACCGAGTATAACTGGATTATCGATCCGCTGGACGGCACTACTAATTTTATTCATGGCCTGCCGCTTTTTTCTATTAGTATCGCCTTAATGCAACACACCGAAATTGTTTTGGGAGTAGTGTACGAAATAAACCGCGACGAATGTTTTTACGCGACTAAAGGCAACGGGGCATTTTGTAATGATCGGCCCATCCGGGTGTCAGGTACTGAGAAGCTGGCTGATGCTTTAATTGTAACCGGTTACCCGTACACTGATTTTGGAAAAACCGATATTTACCTGCAAATTTTAAAAAGTTATATGCAGAAATCGCACGGCGTACGGCGCTTAGGTTCGGCCGCCGTGGATCTGGCTTACGTGGCGAATGGTATTTTCGAAGGCTTTTTTGAGTTTAACTTGAATTCGTACGACGTTGCTGCCGGGGTTATTCTGGTAAAAGAAGCGGGTGGCTACGTAAGCATGTTCACGGATAATAACGGCAACCCGGTATTTGACCGCGAAATTGTAGCCAGCAATGGGCAGGTGCACGCCGAAATGCTGCAAGTTATCGGCGAATACTGGCAAGGGTAAAACTTCGTTGTAATAAAATAACTACTTAGTGATTCGCTAAACTTTTTTGATTAGGTAAGAGTTATAAAATAACCAAAGCCTCTCCCCTTATGGTACAGGAAATTATTATTTTCATCATTTTTGCCTTAGCCGCCGCGTACGTTATTCGTTTGCTGATTGCCAACTTTCGGCCCAAAAATGGCGCTGGCTGCGCGAAAGGCTGCGGGGGTGCCTGCTCCACCATTGATTTTGATAAGATCAAGAAAGATTTAGAAGCAAAATCTGCTTCTTTTTAATCCTCCGTTTATTCTTTTAATATTGGGTAGTTTGGTCCCGCACAATTTGCCAGCCGTTCTTAAATTTACGGAACTTTAAAGTAAATTCTCCGTGCGGATGATCGTTGGCTCGCGTTAACGCCCAGTTTCCTAAAACAATGGCAGAATCTTTTGCTAGAGCGCTAACTTGTAAATTTGAAAATTTTAAAGTCCCCATTTTGGCCCGCGAACTATATGTTTTTTGGTACCGCTCCAGAGTTGGTTGCCAGCCTTTGGTGCTAGTAGTGCCCGATACAAAAACTAAATCCGGCGAATTCCAGTAACCAGCCATAAAACTGGTAATATCCCCTTGGTTCCAAGCCTGAACTTGTTTGTTTAATACCTGTAGAATGGCCGCAGTACCAGCAGTATCCGTTTTTGCTTTTTGCGCGAACGCATTACCCAGAAGCAGCCAGAAAAGTAAAAAGAAGAGTATTTTATTTTTCATAAGAATTAATTATTTTCTCTTTTTTAGGTACGAATTACGTATAACAAAAAGCTAATTGCACGTAAGTAGCAAATGTAGGTTCTTGTTGTTTAATTAGAAGACTGTATTCATTAACTTATACCATTAATATCAAAAAAATGAAAGGCGCGTTAGAACAAATTATTGTTTTTGCGTATAGCCTCTATACTATTTTTTTATTAGTCCTATAAAATCGAAAAACTATAAAGCTATGCAAGATAAAGAAGAATTAACAACCATGGTTAAGGTGGAAAACCGCTTAACGAATGATGGTTTCACCGAAGACTTTCGGGTATCAGAAGGTCGCCTTTGTTCCCTGAACAGTGATAAAACCTACGGCGTAGAAGACGTAAGGATTGTCAATTTTTACCGTTTCGAAGGCGAAACCGACCCGGACGATATGTCGATTCTGTACGCTATTGAATGCACCGATGGCACAAAAGGCACCATCAGTAATTCGTATGGCCCTACCGCCGATACCGAAGTAGACCAATTTCTGGTAGAAGTAGAGAACTTGGGAAAAAACCTGGAAAAACGAAGCTAGTGTTTAGTCCATAGTCGACAAACGATAGTCTATAATTTTTATTTATGGCAGGTCATCCTGTTGGAGGTAAAGCCACCCGCCAATTTGCCGTTGACGGAGTGCTAGGCTAGTTGTTAAAAAATATTGCAAGAGCGGCAGAATTTTTATTCTTCCGCTTCTTTTTTGCCATTTTGCGAGGAATTCTTTCTGGCTTTTTCTAAGGTTTCCCTTAGTTGCTGATTCAGCGATTCGCCCCCTTTAATAGCAAAGTCCAAAGTCCGAATGGGAAACGGAATCTGAATATTGCCGTTATCGAAAGCTTTTTTTATTTTAATAATTGCCGCGCTTTTCGCGTATACGTAATCGGTTTGGCGTTTATACTGAATCCAGAACCGCACCAGAAAGTTAATCGAGCTATCCCCAAACTCGTCGTAAACTACTTCTACTTCGCGGTTTTCCACCATTCCTTTTATTCCGGTTACGGCATCTTTTACAATGCTTTGCACCCGCTCCAGATCTTCGGCGTACGATACGCCCATACGTAAATCAATGCGCCGGATACCGTAGTGGGAATAATTAACCATGGGGCTTTCAAATACTTTGCGGTTGGGCACTTTTACCAATTCACCGGTTACTCGCCGCAAATCAATGGTGCGCATGTTGATGCGCTCAATGGTACCAAAAAAATCATTTGTTTCAATTACATCGCCTACCCCAAAGGGTTTACGCACGGCAATGATTACCCCCGAAATAAAGTTGGCCGCAATATCCTGAAAAGCAAAACCTAAAGCCAAGCCAATAATACCTACCCCCGCCAGCATGGTAGTTACCGTTTTATCCAGCTTAAGAATAGTGAGGACAAAGAAAATTCCTAACAGCAAGGTTCCCGTTTGCACGAGCGTAGCAAAAAGATTATTAAGAGCGGCACTATGCGATATACGGGGTAATAACTTCTCGGTGAACCGACGAACCTGTTTGGCTACGTAATACGTGATAAACAATAAAATAAGGGCAATTACCATATTGGGCAGCATCAGCACAAACTGCCGCATCCATATCTCTAGTTTTTTAATTAGTAAACCTAAGGCCGCTTCTAATTCGCTCATATATTTATAATTCCATTATCCAGTTATAGCCGCAATTCCGGCAGTTAAACCGCCGTACTTTTATGCCGGTTGTTCCCGAGGTGAATAGATTACGCAGAAAAGTTAGAATCGATTGATTTGGGGTTTTTACTTCTTCTACCTGACGGGAATGACAGTTGGGACATTGATCGGCTTGTAAATCGGGCGATGTTGCTAAGTCGGTAAAGGGCTCGCGGGTTTGGATAATGGCTAAAGCCCGCTCCTGATCGGTTTCCATTACTTGTAAGCGCACGCCCCCGTAAGCCATATACAAATAAGGCTGATTAGTAAGGGTATGTTCATCGGCAATAAAAGCCGGAATACCTTCCGCTTCCAGGCGGCCTCGCATGATTTGCGCTTTTACCGCATCCGGGAAAGTGGCAATCGTCATTAGTTTATTTGCCATATAGCGCGTGGATAAACCTCTTCAGCTAACCAAGTAGTAAGGAAGTAAATATTTAATAATCAGAATTGTACTACAGAATATAAGGTAAAAATATTTTATCCCCATACCTTAGTGCCTTCCGTACAGTTTTTGCACATCTCTACCTGGCTTCTGGATTGTAAAACCGCCTGCCGGAATGTAGTGTAATGAGCCCCTCGCCATAACGAATGGAAAGCTTCTTTTTTTAAATCGCCCATCCGGTAATCCGCGTCTTTATCAAAACAACACGGAACCACTAAGCCGTCCCAAGTAATAACGCAGGAATGCCACATGCGCCAGCAATGATTTAATAATTTATTTTTTATCTGGTAACTACCATCCCCGTTGTTCTGGTAACGCGAATAATAATCAATGGTAGGAATAAGGGGAGAGCCTTGGGTGTAATTATAGATTTGAGCCGTTTTGAACCAGACACCATCTACTTCTAATTCTTTTGCTAATTGTTTAATGTCTTTTACTTGATGTTCGTTGGGCCGCACTACCAAAAACTGGAAAACCACAAAAGGCGTTTTCGATTTTAATTGTTTCTTCCATTTCATCAGGTTATGGGTGCCTTCCAGTACTTTTTCTAAGCTGCCGCCTACCCGGTAAGCCTGGTACGTTTCCTGGGTAGTGCCATCGATGGAGATAATAAGCCGGTCCAGACCGGATTCTACCGTTTTCCGGGCGTTTTCATCGGTTAAATAATGTGCGTTAGTAGAAGTAGCCGTGTATATTTTTTTTCGGGCAGCATACTTCACTAATTCTAAAAACCGGGGATGCAGGTAAGGCTCCCCCTGAAAATAAAAAATTAAATAAAGTAAATTCTGGTGTAGTTGATCAAGAGTGTTTTTAAATAAATCGTCGGGTAACATACCAGTTGGGCGGGTAAAAGACCGCAAACCACTGGGGCACTCCGGACAGCGTAAATTACAGGAAGTAGTAGGCTCAAACGAAATACTTATCGGGCTACCCCAGTGCCTTGCTTTTTTTGTCCATTTAGAAAGTACATAGCTACCGGCTACCCGCCCCATATTACCTAACCGTCGCCAGGTTAGTTTAGATAGTAAATTCAGAGTGTCCGTTAATTTTCCGGTCATGGTAATTGAGCCGCCAAGTTTAATCTAAACAAAGTAACGAGTTTAAGCGGCAACTTGGCAAAATGTACCTTACAAACTTATAATCTCCCTAGAAAATAAGTAAACGGACTTATACGAATCAAGTAAATGGATTGCTAGGATAACGCCGACGGCTAAATTTGATTTACCGATATTGCGGCGATACACTGAATTAAAAAGTAGGGAAAAATTAGATGCTTTAAATGAAATGCCTAAGCTCTAAATAGAAGGTGGGCTTGCATTACTAATGAACCACTATATACTCTATTATATACTTAAGTGCTATACAATAAATGTCAAAAATAAAAGTCGCCGGAATCTAAGTAGGTAAAGGAACCAACCAAGAAGCAGAACAAATACTACTAAAAAGGTTTATTCCGCCTTCTGTTTCTCGGGCTTCCTCCTTTATTGATGTTTCTCATTATAATAAAGTAAATGCCCGCTAGAATAACGGCGTAAGCAAGCCATTCATACCATTCCATAATACGTTACATTTTATTGTTTGTAAACATTTTACTACGATTAAAATCCTGGCGTGTTAAAGTATTTTATTAGAAGAAATAGTCTATTTATTTATCTAATAGCACCATTAATCTTTCTTAATTTAAGATTAAGTTTTGTTGCGCTTAAAAGCAAGCCGATAGCTTTGTACGACTTTAGAAGAATAAGATTGAAACGTATTGACCTATTTATAAATTAGAGGGAGTGAATGGCTATTCTTTAATGGAAGAGAAGGTACTAAATTTAAATAAGGCGGAAACCTGAATACATAAAATAGCCCTGATTTCACGTATTGGAAACCAGGGCTTCGTTCGGATTGGATTAATTATTTATGTATAAAAATTTCCTAATTAAAATAGGACGCTAAATCAATTCTGCTGTTCAAGCCACTTGAACGAACAGTAACTCCATCTGTCCCGAATATATGAAATCTCTATAGAAGATTTACGCCATAATCCAAAATATTTACAGATAAAGCTTTTATTTAGAGATAAAATTATCTGCTTATCCTGTAATTATCCAAATAAAGAGCTTAAAACTTCTTCGAGTTTACTAACGGCGTTTACTTTAATACCCAAACGATTTAGATTAATCCCTTTTAAATTAAACTTAGAAATATAAATTTCCTGGAAGCCTAACTTTTCCGCTTCGGTGATTCGGTTTTCAATGCGGTTTACGGCCCGTATTTCGCCACTTAAACCAACTTCAGCGGCAAAACAAGTGGTATGCGGTATGGCCAAATCTTCGAACGACGATAATATAGAAGCGCACACGGCTAAATCAATGGCCGGATCTTCTACTTTTATGCCCCCGGCAATATTTAAAAACACGTCTTGCGCCCCTAATTTAAATCCGCCGCGTTTTTCCAGAACGGCCAGCAGCATATTTAATCGTTTAGCATCGTAGCCGGTGCTAGACCGTTGCGGGGTACCATACGTAGCCGGGCTCACGAGGCTCTGTACCTCAATGAGTAAAGGCCGATTACCTTCTAACGTAGCGCTAATAGTAATACCACTAAAATTTTCTTCGCGCTGCGAGATTAATATTTCCGAAGGATTACTTACCTGGCGCAAACCCGTACCCAGCATTTCGTAAATACCCAACTCGGAAGTAGAGCCGAAACGGTTTTTAGTGGTGCGTAAAATGCGGTAGGTCATGTGCCGGTCGCCTTCAAACTGCAGCACGGTATCTACCATGTGCTCCAGAATTTTTGGTCCGGCCAGGTTCCCTTCTTTGGTAATATGCCCAATCAGAAATACCGGGGTGCCGCTTTCTTTGGCGTATTTTAACAATTCGGCGGTACACTCCCGTACCTGCGAAATACTACCCGCGCCGCTTTCAATAAAAGCCGAATGCAGCGTTTGAATAGAATCTACAATTAATACTTCGGGTTGTAACTGCTCGATTTGTTTAAAGATATTTTGGGTAGCGGTTTCGGTTAAAATAAAACAGTTAGGATGCTGCACGCCTAAGCGCTCCGCCCGCATTTTAATTTGTTGTTCGCTTTCCTCGCCGGATATATATAATACCCGTTGGTTTTTCAGGTTTAAGGCAATTTGCAGCATCAGCGTGGATTTACCAATGCCGGGTTCACCGCCAATTAAAACCATGGACCCGGGCACAATGCCACTACCCAGCACCCGGTTTAATTCCTGGTCGTGGGTATCAATCCGTGATTCTTCGGAATAGCTGATTTCGGCAATGGGCCGGGGTTTATTCGCAATTTGCAGCGACGAGGAAGATTTCCAGGAGGCCGGACCAGCCGCTTCTTCGCGCTGTATTACTTCTTCCACGTAGGTATTCCATTCGCCGCACGCCGGGCACCGGCCAATCCATTTCGCTGATTGCGCCCCGCAGTTTTGGCAGAAGTAAGAGGTTTTTATTTTTGCCATTTACTAATTTCTGAGTGAATAAAGGTAGCGGAAAACTCTGGGAATGCAGGAAAGTTAAGTGCTCCTATTCAAGTAAATCCGTCTTTATAGAACAAAATTTTGGAGGTTTTCCGTCAAATGATTACGATAAATATAGCAGGATTTCGGGCAATTATTGCCCGAGATAAAACAGGCAGAACTAACTCAGTTTGGTGTGACTCAAACAGCAGTAGCTCCACAAAACGGACAGAAGTTTAAATTATATGTTTAGGTAAATGGATAAAAGCTACTATTTCTGGGGTGGAAATAAAGCTAAAAGAACTATCAATGGCAATACTATTAAGATGGAAATAATCAGTGCCCGCCAAATAGGTTTTGCTTCGTAAGCTCGCTGAACCCCCACGTATTTCGGCCAAAAGTAATAGTTTAAAATAAAGGCACCGGCCATGTTAAGCGCCGCCCATAAACTTAAACTGTGTTTTGCCTGGTACAAGGTTACCGCTAAAAACATAAAAAACAGGCTGAAACCAATTACTACCCAGCTGCCTCTACGGTTGCCAATTTGCCGCAGGTTAGTAGCTAGCAACAAAGCCCCGAATAAAAAATTGAAAATTATAGAAAAGCCTAAAATAGCGGTAGGGGAGTATAACTGAGGTAATTCTTCAGCTTCTTCCTCCGATCCGGCATTCTGGGCAATTTCTTCCAGGACGGCTTTCCTAACTGCTTGCCGCTCCGGTTCTAAAGTAGCTAATTCGGTGTCGGTAAAGGTGCGACCCCGTTTTTGTAATTCGTTAACGGCAGCCAGTACAGCGGCCGGCACATATTTCTCGTGATTATAAAAATATTCCAGTAACTCCCCCTCCGTTTTAGCCGCCATTTTATTGACGTAGTATGCATCCATATACCGGATATTAAAAAATTTAAAATTCGCCGAATCTTTTTCTTAAACTGCGTACTTTTCGGCGAAATTACCGTCTATTTCTAAATAAGTACTCCGAATAACCGTAAATGTTGCCTGATTAAAGGGAGGAGGCTTTAGTGCTTTTCAATAAAATCCAGATCCTTACCAAAAGTTTCGGACATACCCCAAAGCGCAACTAAGGCAATAATAAAGGTGAGGCTCCCAACAATTAAGCCGCTTTGCATCAGACCGGCATGCGTTTTAAAATAATCAAATAACCAGATTACCGGAATTAAACTGCCCCGCACAAAATTGGGAACCGTAGTGGCTACCGTAGCTCTAATATTAGTACCAAACTGCTCGGCCGCAATAGTGACGAATAAAGCCCAATAACCAATTGAAAAGCCTAAAGCCATACAAACAAAATAAACAACTTCGGCGCTGGGTAAATCAACCAGCAAATATCCCAACACGCACCCGATACTTAGCAGAATAAAGCCCAACACAACTTTTCTCCGGCTCCGTAAATACTGACTAATTAAACCGGAACTTAAATCCCCTGCCGATAACCCCAGGTACGCAAACATGACGGATTTACCCGCTTGTACCGGCTCGGCAATGCCCATTGCTACCGCAAATTCCGGCGAAAACGTAACCAGCACACCAATTACAAACCAAATGGGTAAACCAATAAGAATGCAGCGCAGGTATTTCATGAAAGTACTACCCGAAGAAAATAATTGAAAAAAGTTGCCCCGCTTTACTTCTTGCTCCTTTACGTTCGTAAACATTCCGGATTCAAAAACGCTGAACCGCAGCACCAGCAGCAACAAGCCCAAACCACCGCCAATGAAAAAAGCAACGCGCCAGTCGAACAAATCCGCCATAAAATAAGCCAGCACCGCCCCTAAAATTCCGACCGATGCTACCAGCGAAGTACCGTAGCCGCGTATTTCTTTCGGCAGAATTTCAGCTACTAAGGTAATGCCGGCGCCTAATTCGCCGGCCAGGCCCACACCGGCAATAAAGCGCAGCAAAGCGTACTGGGTAACATTGGTGGCAAAACCGTTGGCAATATTGGCCAGCGAGTACAGCAATATAGAGCCAAACAACACCGATAATCTACCCTTTTTATCCCCCAGAATGCCCCACAAGACCCCGCCTACCAACATGCCGGCCATTTGAGTATTAATGAGAAAAAAACCATCTTCGAGCAGTTGATCGCCGCTTAGTCCCATGTCTTTTAAACTGGGTACCCGCACAATGCTAAACAACAGCAAATCGTAAATATCCACGAAATAACCTAAGGCAGCTACAATTACCGGTATCTGCAACAATTGTTTTATTTTAGAAGGTTGAGTAGGAGAGGAAGTTGTTATCATACACTAAAAACGCGAAAACCAGTCCTGCCGGGCTGGTCTCCTTTTTAATTTATAAAACTTTTAAGCAAGTTGTTTCTGACAATAATCAAAGCATTTTTTTACTTCGGTTACCGTATCAGCCCCTTTGTATTCGTACTCAATATTAGCCGGAATATTCCATTTATTATCGCGCAGTAAGGTTAATACCGCTTTAATAGGAGTATCGCCCTCCCCGAAAGGCAAGTTGGCGCCATGGTCGCGCTTGCGGTCTTTTATGTGCAGGCACAAAATTTTAGCGTGATGCTGCTTAATGTATTCTACTGCGTCAAAATTAGCGGCCGTAAAGTGACCAATATCTAAATTCATCTGCACATAATTAGATTTACTACCTTCCATACCTTTCTCAAAACTTTCGGGAGTCGAGAACTCATTCGGGTCTTCGGTGTGGTCGTGGTTGTGCATGCCCACTTTAATTTTATACTGATTGGCGTATTTACCCACCCGGGGCATAACTTTTACCGTGGAGGAACAGGTAATGGTATCGGTACCTAAAGCTTGGGCCATTTTAAAACCTTGTTCTATTTCGGCATCCGAAAAATCTTCCCGGAACGAGTAATTAAACGCCTGAATTTTAATTTTGGATTGGGCAAACTTCTGCTTTACCTCCTGGCAAAAGGAATTGGCTTTTGTGGTTCGCCACGTGGCAAGTTCCTCCCGCGAAAGACCTTTAGGTTCCAGGTGTCCGCTCCAGAGTTCGCAGCTTTTCAGCCCAATTTCCTGCATGGCCGTTAAAGCTTCGTCCAGCGAACGATCACGGAAGCTATAACTTTGCACCCCAATAATTACGCCCGGTTTAGCGGCCCGTAATCCACGGGGAATTAATAATCCAGTTACTCCGGCTACAGCCAAAGCAGTAAAATCCCGACGGCTTATTTTTGTCATAAAGTATTTGGGTTTGAACAAATGAAATCATTTTTCGCCATAATTCCGCTTTTTAATTCAGATTTTTTAAGCGAGAAAAGCATCGTTAAAATTAGCTAATTAAAGGCACGTTTCCGGTACATGATCCATTTTTACAAGTCTATACTTTTCCTTTAACAGCTACTAAAATTTAATCCGGTGAATGGGTTAGCTCCATATTTAGTTGCTTGAATTTAACTTTGTTCCACGGGAAACACTTTCTGGAAAGGCAAAAAATAAATCCTTTTTATTCAAGCAACAGTATATTAGGGTTAAATTATTTAATCCGCTATTCTCATGAAAAACTTTATCTTTCTTTTTGCCCGTCCGGTTAATTTTTTTGGCGCCGTTCTTTTAGCCTTTCTGGTTAGCTCCTGCACCCGCGAGCCGCAGCGCCTTTTATTTTCTAATCATCCAACGGAATATAAAAAAACAGCAGAACCCGTTAAAGTAGCTGGTACTACCCATGCGTCAGCTAATTCTATTACGGTCAGCGCAGCTTCCGAAGCTGCTGCCATTGCAGCGGAAAACATTGCTGCACCCGCCGAAATCAATGCAAAAACCTTAGCAACTGAATTAACAAAATCTTCCCGCACAGTATCGGCTCCGGAAACAAAAACCATTACCCGGAAAGAAAAAATAACGGCTCTGAAAACGGCTTTTAAAGAAGTAAAAAAAGCAAAAAAAGAAATAAAACAATTAAAGAAAGCGGACACTAAAAAAGTACAGGCCGCTGGACCCGTGACCAATGATGTCGCCATTAAAATAATAGTAATTGGTTTAATTCTGGTTCTGTTGGGCCTGGTAGTTCCGTTCTTGTATGGTTTAGGCGGCTTAGTAGTAGTAATTGGTTTAGTTTTACTATTACTGAACTACTTATAAAGTAAAACCTTAAAACTTTGTTGATAAGAACTTAATACACTTCTATTGGCTTATGTTACTATAAACAATCAAAATTTAAATTTAAGAGCCCGTTTCAACTTTAACTGAATCGGGCTTTTATATTTTGCTTGGTATTATCGGATTACTTTCTTTAAGAATACAGCGTATATTTAACTAAGAGGCTAAAACATAATTTTTTACATTCACCACCTTTACCAGGCAAAAAGATGTAAACAGAATCTTTTCGTATCGTATTATTTTACTAGTGAGGCGTAAGGCTTTCAAAAATTATTTTTTACTTTCGAGCCGTTTTGCAGAAACTAACCTTTAAAGAAAAATATGGAATTTCGCGTAGAAAAAGATACCATGGGGCCGGTAAACGTGCCCGCCGATAAATATTGGGGCGCGCAAACCGAGCGTTCGCGCAATAATTTTAAAATTGGTCCGGAAGGCAGCATGCCCAAAGAAATTGTGTACGCGTTTGCTTACCTGAAAAAAGCCGCCGCGCACGCTAACCTGGAACTGGGCGTATTGCCGCAAGATAAATGCGATATCATCAGCCAGGTGTGCGACGAAATTTTAACCGGTCAGCACGACCATGAATTTCCGCTGGTAATCTGGCAAACCGGCTCGGGTACGCAAAGCAACATGAACGTAAACGAGGTAATTGCCAACCGGGCGCACGTGTTACTGGGCGGTTCTTTAAACGACGAAAAAAAGCAAATCAATCCCAACGACGACGTAAATAAATCGCAGTCGTCGAACGATACTTTCCCAACTGCGATGCACATTGCAGCTTACAAGCAAGTAGCCGAAATTACTTTACCCGGTCTGCAAACCCTGCGCGATTCGCTGCAACGCAAAGTAGCGGAATTTAAAGACGTCGTAAAAACCGGCCGCACGCACTTTATGGATGCTACCCCGCTTACCCTGGGTCAGGAATTTTCGGGATACGTGCAGCAAATAGATAACAGTATGCGGGCGGTTAAAAATGCCTTGGAAGTAGTAAAAGAGTTAGCGTTGGGTGGAACCGCTGTAGGTACCGGCCTGAATACGCCGCAAGGTTACGATGTATTGGTAGCGCAAAAAATTGCCGATTTTACCGGTTATCCGTTTGTAACTGCACCTAACAAATTCGAAGCTTTAGCTGCCCACGATGCTATGGTAGAATTATCGGGCGCTTTAAAACGTACTGCCGTTTCCCTGATGAAAGTAGGAAACGATATCCGGATGCTTTCTTCGGGCCCGCGTAGCGGCATCGGCGAAATTATTATTCCGGATAACGAGCCGGGTTCCTCCATTATGCCGGGTAAAGTGAATCCCACCCAGCCGGAAGCTTTAACCATGGTTTGTGCTCAGGTAATGGGGAACGATGTAGCCGTATCGATTGGTGGCTCGATGGGTCATTTTGAATTGAACGTGTTTAAACCTTTAATTGCAGCCAATGTACTGCAATCGGCCCGGTTATTAGGCGATGCTTGCGTATCGTTTACTCAAAAATGTTCTGATGGCATCCAGGCCAACCACGAAATTATTCAGCGCCACTTAGAAAATTCGTTAATGCTGGTAACCGCCTTAAATCCGCACATTGGTTACTACAAAGCCGCCGAAATCGCCAAAAAAGCGCACAAAGAAGGCACTACCTTGCGTCAGGCCGCTATCTCAACCGGCTACGTCACCGATGAGCAGTTTACCGAGTGGGTGCGCCCGGAAGATATGACGGGCAGTTTGAAAGGTTAGACCATAGACGACAATCCATAGTCCACAGAAGAAGGATTCAGATAGACGATGGGCGATAGTCCATAGAAAAAATAGAAGTAACAATAAAAAAGCGGCCTTTATGGAGGCTGCTTTTTTAATTACTAAAAGCTTATTTATCTAACAACGAACAACGAACAACTAACAATCAATAACCAACACCTACTTACACCCCAATACTTTTCTCCACGTCTTCCCGGTAATTTCGGCCGATGGGAATCTGGTAAGTGCCTATGACAATCCGATTCCGTTCGATGCGCTTAATGGTTTTAGTTGCTACGAGAAAGGATTTGTGCACCCGGATGAAAAGAGCTGACGGAAACATTTCCTGCACCATTTTTATGGACCCTTTAATAACAATTTTTCCTTGTGCGGTATGAATAATCGCATAATCTTTTAGTCCTTGAATATGGGTTACCTCACTAAAGTAAAGTTTAATTTTGTTTACCCCGCTTTTTACGAAAATAAATTCCGGAGCAGGGTCCCCCGAATCCAATTGAGTGTCTTTGTTTTTAAGGGAAAGAAAGTCTTGCACCTTATCCATTGCAATGGAAAACCGCTGAAAGGAAATCGGCTTTAATAAAAAGTCAATGACTCCTAGCTCAAATCCTTCAAAAGCGTAATTACGGTAGGCGGTTGTAAAAATCGTGAGAGGCGGATCGGACAGCTTCTCCAGGAACTCAATTCCGGTTATTTCCGGCATTTCTATATCCAGTAATAATACATCCGCTTTTTGATTTTCTAAATAATGTAAAGCCTCACGGGCTTTGCTAAATAAGGTTATGGACTGAATACCACTCATTTTTTTTAAGTAGTTCTCCAGTACTTCCAAAGCGAGCGGTTCATCATCCACCACCACCATACGTAACATAGCTTTTATTTCTTAATCTTATTTATGCGAGTTCGATTACCAGCCTGGCCAGAAAGCTGTCTGTTTTATTTTCCAGGTTTAGGCTATGCCGCGCCGGATAGAGCAGTTCCAGACGCTTTCGTAAGTTGCCGAGCCCTATTCCGCCTTTACTTTTCCGGCTAACTGCAGGTGCTATTGCATTCTCGACCACCACCGTCAGGGTTGATTGATGCAGGTCGATATTCACGTTTAACCAGCCATTTTCATTTTGGGTGCTAAGCCCGTGTTTAGACGCATTTTCTACCAGAGGCAGCAATAGCAAGGGGGCAATTTCCTGCCCGTTGCAGTTTGCATTAATGTTCAAATGCATGGCTGAGTGGCCATTAAACCGGAGTTGTTCCAGTTCGAAGTAGTGGCGCAGATAAGCGACTTCTTTCTCCAGCAGCACCTTTTCAGCGGTACTATCATACAACATGTATTCCATCAGGTCGGCTAGCTTGAGCACCACCTCCGGAGCCATCTCGGATTTTTTAAGCGTTAGCGCATACAGGTTATTCAGGATATTAAACAAGAAATGCGGGTTGATTTGGGCACGCAGAAAATCAACCTCCGCGTTTAATTTTTCTACCGTAATTTTCTGAATGAGGAGTTGCTGCCCGTACCAGTCCAGGCTTAATTTAAGGGCGAGCATTAAACCGAGATACCATAAGGTGCTAAAAAAATTGTAGGATAAAGTTCCCAGCAAACGGCTATCGCGTAGCGGGCCTACTACGTACCCGTACAAATAATAATCAAACAAACTTTGCACGATTAAATACCCGAGCACGGAAAAAATAACCGCTGCAAAATAGACTCCATAACGCTTTTTTAAAAGAAACCGGGGTAAAAAGTACTGGAGGTTCAGGTAAGCAATCCCGATCAGGAGGCCCACCCGGCCGGCCACGCAGATAATAAAATAAGGCAAATTAGCTTTCTGAATCAGGTACTTTTTCTCATAGATAAAGAATCCGGTAATCAGTACCCAATAGGCGCCATGAACCAAGGCGTATTTCAGCGAAACGCCGCGATTTGAAAACGGTAGTTTAAAGGTTCTATCCAGCAAATCCATCAGGATGGCGTAAAGAAGCGGTATGGGTACTAAGTACAGTATTGCTTTATTGTAAAAGAAACGAAAAGCAGGCAGGCCGCGAAATTAGATCGACCAACTACTTAAAAAGTAGATGAATATAAATAGAAGCAGCCAATATCTACTATTTTGGTTGTTGGTCTACTATTTTTTTGATTGCCAACGCTTTAGGTTAATTTAGGATAAGAAATTTAAAAATTTACTTAAAAATTAACCTTATGAAAAAGATTAAAATGAATCAGGCGTTTATCAAGCTATTTACGCTGCTAATTTTAGGCTTCACGGCCTTTAGTTTCACTCCTAAGTTTGGGCTGGACAGTTACTCGATTTATTTGAATGATAAACTCATTTTAAAACAATGGGTAAACCAACCTTTAGACTTAAGGGTGCTCGCGCTGCGGTCGGCCCAGGAAACCGATCAACTCCGCATCCATTATAACCATTGTACTATCAAAAACGGCGCGGGCACGAGCCGGAGCGTAGCGCTGCAGGATAAGAAAGGGAAAGTAGTAAAAAAATGGGAATTTGCCGATGCTACCGGCTCGAATTTAACCATGACCATCGCCGTAAAAGAACTACTGCAACTAGAAAAAAAACACGCCAACCAGGAACTTAGTCTGGTCTATACCGCCCGGGAATTGCCAAAAGGAGAAATGCTTTCTATGCTTCGGTTTTAATGGCATTGCTTGTTGTCGAGAAGATATGACCGGAAGTTTGCAGGGTTAGTTATTAGTCGATAGTCCATGGTTGATAGCCCACAGAATAGAATTATTTAAAAAAAGCGGCCTTCGAGAAGGCCGCTTTTTGTTGTTAAGCTGGTTATCTCCTTTATATAACTGAAAGTTTTATAATAGCGTTAGAATAGATTACTATAAACTTTGTTAAGATTCTTTATCTTTTTGTTACTTCTAGTTGCCGAGTCAATTCGTTTATTAGCACTGGGTGATTGATTAACTCTTCATTTGTTAAAGTTAAATCTTGCTCAGTTAATTCAAAGTCAATTGTATCAGTAATACAAGTGCTAATGTTGAGGATATGTTCTAGTTTATAATCAGTTAAATATTCTAGTAACTCAAGTACAGCAACACTAGCATTTAACGCGTAACTGCCATCATAATCTCCGAAGTCTTCTGTATCCGGAGTAACGGCATCAACTTTGTGAATTAACTCCTTTATTTGGGTAGGCTTTAGTATTCGATTTTGAACTGTTGAAATAACTTCTTTCAGCAGTTCAAAATCTCCCCAACCATATTTATCATTAAAGTTTTTGTAGTACGGTAATAAACGTTCACAAATATTTTTTGCAAAGTCAATAACTCGATCCCTAGGTAACTTCTGCAAATTAGCAAGTAGGTAATTTTGGAATTCAGAAGTAATCATACTACTCTAGTAAGTTATTAATATTTAATGCTAAGTTGTCGCTGTAAAAATCTTAGGAATAGCCACCAATTCAACAACTCTAATCTAAACCACCTTTACGGGTAGGCTGCCGTGGCTCCGGCCAGGTACCCGGTTGCCCGGTTTGCGGATTTATAGGTAAAACACTTTTATCCCGTGGTGTTTTATTCGGGTCTTCGCTCGCCATATACGCCAGAATAGCCGTTAAAATGGCGTTGCTGCGCACATCGTCAAAAACAATTTTATCGTAAGTGTCGCGGTTGGTGTGCCAGGTGTAGGTGCCGTACGACCAGTTTAAAGAACTCAAAGAAAACGCGGGTACTCCCGCCGCCACAAACGAAGCAAAATCCGAACCGCCGGTGCCCGGCGCACCCGGAAAACTGGTTTGAATGGGCGAGCGGATTTCTTCGGGCACTTGGGTTAACCAACGACCCAAATATTCATACGAATGTAGAAATCCTTGTCCCGCTAAGTTTACCACGCGGCCGGTGCCATTGTCCTGGTTAAACACCGCTTGCACGTTCGGCACAATTTCCGGGTGATCGGCCACGAAAGCGCGCGAACCGTTTAAGCCTTGTTCTTCGCTGCCCCAGTGTCCTACCAGAATGGTGCGTTTCGGGCTCGGGTACACTTTCTTTAAAATGCGCATGGCTTCCATCATGGTTAAGGTGCCGGTGCCATTATCGGTGGCGCCGGTGCCGCCGTCCCAGGAATCAAAATGCGCCGACAGAATAACGTATTCGTTGGGTTTTTCGGAGCCTTTTATTTCGGCAATGGTGTTAAAAGTGGGTACTATGCCCTTTTCTTTCGCCTCGGTTTGTACCCGGATTTTTGGTTTGTGGCCGGATTCGGTGAGGCGGTAAAGCAAGCCGTAATCTTCCAGCGAAATATCGATGGTGGGTATTTTTTTGGTGTAAGCCGAAAATATTTTATTCACGCCAAAGCCATTCGACCAGTTACAGGTAACTACGCCGGCTGCCCCGGCTTTTTCCAGAGCTACGGATAAACTACGTGCTGTGCGACCGGTTTTATTAATGCGGTTTCGCCAAGCCTCGGTTTGGGCCGCACGGTCGGCTTTCATTTTCTCGAAAGATTCTTTTCTGGCAAACTCCTGCCAGTTGTAATCCGGCCGGCCCGTGGGTTGGTTCATCGAAATCAATACGAATTTACCTTTTACGGTCGGCAACCATTTTTTAAATTCTACAGAATCGGCGATGTCCGGAATAATAACCAGCTCGGCGGTAACCGCTTTTTTCATGCCGGGGCTCCAGGCTAGTTGCATGCCTTCCAGCGATTCGGTCCGCGGATATACCAAGTCGATGTGCGAAATACCCCGTTGCCAGCCGCGCCATTCGCCCCATTTTTCGTTATGCGCGTTTATGTTCCACTCTTTGTATTTGGCTACTGCCCAATCGTTGGCTTGTTGCATTTGCGGTGTACCCACTAACCTCGGACCAATCACATCTACTAATTCGTGCGCCAGCTTTTCTAATTGTGAATTTTCGTTTGCTTCTTTCACGATAGCTTCTACTACGGGGTCTTTGGTTTGTGCCACCGCAAAGCTGCCCCAAAAAAGGAAAGGCAGATAAAATAAAATAACTCTTTTTTTCATGTAAATAACCTGAATTATACGCGAACAGATAAAAGCCGAAGGTACAGAATTAATTAAAACCAATTTTCATCTGCCTTTATTCAACTGAGTACAATTATTCTTGCGCAGCGCTTTCGATATGTAACCCCTACCGTAAATTGAGTGCGTTCTAATTAACTCCGGATGCTTCTTAGCAACAGTTTTTCACCACTTCCTTAAATCTAAAAAAGCGCCTATCAAAGAAATATAATGTAGCGCTTAAAGTGTAAAATCCTTATCTTGTTTTTTTAAAAAGAACCCTTTTGTTAAGTTTGCCCAAAGAAACACATGTTTTTTTAAGGCTGCTTTAGGTTAAGGAAGAAAAGTATTCATTTAGGTCATTTGCTACTAGCTACTTAAACTTTTAAAACTATGTCATTAACTTCTCGCCGCGGCGTCCTTAAAATTCTGGCTTTAAGTAGCGCCACCGCCTTGTTTTCACCAAATACTTTGCTGGCCGCTACCTATCCGCAGAAAACCCGTTTGGGAGTAGCCTTGGTTGGTTTGGGTTATTACAGCACCGATTTGTTGGCTCCGGCTTTGCAGCAAACGAAACATTGTTACCTGGCGGGTATTGTAACCGGCTCGCCGGATAAAGCCGAAACCTGGAAGAAAAAGTATAATATTCCGGATAAGAATATCTATAATTATCAAAATTTCGACACTATTGCCAATAATCCGGCTATTGACGTGGTGTACGTAGTATTGCCCCCTTCTATGCACCGGGAGTACGTGGTTCGGGCGGCCAATGCGGGTAAAGCGGTGTGGTGCGAAAAACCCATGGCTGTCACCTCCGAAGAATGCCAGGCCATGATTGATGCTTGCCGGAAAAATAAGCAGCCATTGGCTATTGGGTACCGTTTGCAGCACGAACCCAACACGCAAGAATACCGCCGCATCGTAAAGCAGCAATTATTAGGCAAAGTGCAGTCGTTAAAATGCGCGGCCGGTTATCGCGATGACCGAACCACTCACTGGAAACAGCAAAAAGAAATGGGCGGCGGGGTAATGCACGATATGGGGGTATATGCTATTCAAGGAGCCCGACTGGGTACGGGTATGGAGCCTACGGCGGTAGTAATGGCAAAAACCTCTACCACTCGCCCCGAAATCTATAAAAATGGTTTGGCCGAAACCGCAGTAGCTACTTTAGAATTTCCGGGTGGTGTATTAGCCGACATAAAAAGCAGCTTTGGAGAGAACGTAAACTTTATGAACATTAACTGCGAAAAAGGAGAAATCAGAATGGCGCCTTACTCGGCCTACGATGGGGTAAAGGGCAGCAGCCCGCTCGGAGAGATTAATCATCCTTATAAGAATCCTTGGCAGCAGGCCAAACAAATGGACGACGATGCGCAATCTATTATGCAACGCAAGCCCCTCCTGGTGCCTGGGGAAGAAGGTTTACGCGATGTAAGAATTGTGGAAGCTATTTATAAGTCGGCAGCTACTGGTAAGCAGGTAAATTTAACCGCTTAATTTGTGGTTACAGGCGGAAAGGTTGAAAAGTTGCTACAAATAAAAAAAGATACTGGCGCGAGCGTCTTCGCTCGTGGCTACTATCCGGGAGGCCTCCGGCCGGGCGAAACGGAAAGCTCTCTCCACTTATCAATTTCCAATTACCATTTTAAAGTCAGCTCTGCAACAAACAGCCTTAGCCCAATGCAAGTTATAACTCTAGCCTGTTCGAGCGTTCAGCGAGTTGAAAATCGTCTTGTTTTTAAGTATGAGAGCAGGAGTCCTATTACTTTGTATTCAGATAAAAAGAATAGAACCTGAGCGATGAAACAACTTTATTAGAAAACACGGCAATAGCCGTAGCTATGGGAACAAGTAAACTCTTATGCTGAATTACTCTAATTTCAGCTAGCAATTAAAACAGTTTTGTCTATTTAATTTTAAAATTTAACCTAATTTCTGCTTCTATGAAACGCATGTATGCATTGCTTTTAGTATCTGTTTTTGCGGGATTTTTATCGCACGTTTATGGTCAAACCCAGCCAAAAGGAGGCTCCGTTGCGGATGTTAGCTTTATTCAGGGCAACTGGAAAGCTACTACTGCCGACGGCAGAACAATTGATGGCGTGTGGCTGGCTCCGGAAAACGGTAACATTCTAGGTTTTATGCGCATGATGAAAGGCGGCAAAGCAGATTTGTACGAAATCCTCGCTTACGAACAATCACCGCAGGGCCTGGTTTCGTTGGTGAAACACTTTCAACCGGGCTTAGTTGGGACCGAAGAAAAAGATAAACAAGACCGGTACAATTTTGTGGAAGCGAGTAAAGACAAAGCTATTTTTCAGAAAGAAGGGGAAGATCTGCGAATTTTGTACGAAAAGCGCTCACCTAACCAGTTTGTAATTGCTCGCGGCAACCAACAAGATGGTAAGTGGGTATTTAAGGACTTGTTTGTGTTTAATCGCGCTAAATAATTTTTTAATACTATATTTTCTTCTTTCAGACTCAAACGCCTAATCACCTTAAAAAGTGGTTAGGCGTATTTTTTTATTATTACAGTAGAGAAGAGTTTGTCTTTGGAGACTTTCCAAGTCTCCAGACAGCGGTGCTAATGCGGTTTGAACAGCCTAAGTCTGCCTCATAGCCGGCGGGCCTCGCTTGGCTCTCTCAGACGGTTTAGCGAACCTTGGCTCACTTCGTTGCGCCATGCCTCGTTCCTCGGCACCGGAACGCTAAAAGGTCCTCGACAGCCAAACTGGTGTCAGTTTTTCTTAGCTGCTTTTTTTACCATATAGAAGGAATGAAAATAGAATTCAATATTATCTCTCCTTTTATTTTCCTTTAGTATAGATGTACCAGTTGAACATATTTCAAATATTCTTTCTGATTTAAAAACACACTGCCATAGGGTTGTCAGTGGGGGTTATTTACTTTGTAGCATACCACTAAAACTTAAAAGCTATGCCTGAAATTCAAACTTTGTCTGTCCTCGATTTGCTGCCGAAAGAATTGGCCCAGGAAGCGGAAACTACCCGCAAAATGTTATCCCGTATTCCGGATGATAAATACGACTGGCAACCGCACCCCAAAAGCATGACCATAAAGCAGTTGGCTACGCATATCGCCGATTTACCGTCGTGGATAACTATGGCCCTGAACACCGACGAACTGGATTTCAGCGCGCAGCCTTATACGCCTACGGAGGTAAAAAATACGGCTGAATTGCTGCAAATTTTAGAAAAGTCTATTGCCTCCGGCACCGAATCTCTCAGCAAAGCTACCGAAGAAGATTTATTACCTACCTGGACTTTACGCGACGGGGAGCAGGTTTACGCGGTTTATACCAAATACGAAGTTATCCGCCATGCCCTAAGCCAGCTTATTCATCACCGGGCGCAATTAGGCGTTTACCTACGATTATTAAATATTCCTATTCCGGGCAGCTACGGACCTAGCGCCGACGAAATGAATTTCTAGCCGAATATTAATATCAAGTAAAAGCAAAGGGCTGTTTCTTACTACGAAACAGCCCTTTGCTTTGCCAAAATTTAAAAACTCACCCTTTTAAAAGGTTAACTTATTTCCTCTATTACCAAATGAAATAAGGATACGTATTTACGGCTTCCATTTTCGTTATGTGCCATAACCAGGTAGCTAAAAAGAAATGACACCAGTTTGGCTGTGGAGGGCCTTCTAAGGTTCTGGTTCTGCGTAGCAGAATTCCGAGGCACGAGGAAAGGAAGCTTAGACCAGCCCGGAAGAGCCAAACGAGGCCCGCCGGCCACGAGGCAAACACGGACTTACAAAACCGCATCAGCACCGCTAAATGGAGACTTGAAAAGGCTCCACAGAAAAACTTTTATTAACCTGTTGATTTATATTCTTAACGTTATAAGCTATTATATCAGGCTACATTGCTATCTGTAGCTTTATCCTTCTTCTATCTAAAACCTTATGCAAACCTATATTACTTTACTGGCGGCAGCAATAGTTGTTCTATAAACCGGTTTATAATGGCACTAATGGAAGTTGCGCTTAATCAAATCCCTTCCATCCAGACAAAAAATTACTTTACTATTCTCTTTATAAGTAACTCCTGGCAGCGCTCCCGAACACCACACGGATAATTGCGTTACTTAGAGCAAACGTACGGTAAAGCATGAGTTATCAACCAATAGAAAACTACGGGATTATAGGAGATTTAAATACGGTTGCCCTGGTGGGCTTAAATGGCTCCATCGATTTTATGTGTTTTCCTGATTTTGATTCGCCTAGCATCTTTGCCGCTTTGTTGGATGAAGGAAAAGGGGGAAGCTTTTGGATAAAACCGGAGTTTGCCCAAATGAAAACGAAACAGATTTACTTACCCGATACCAACGTATTGCTTACCCGTTTTTTATCGCCGGATGGAGTAGGAGAAGTAACCGACTTTATGCCAGTCGAAGAACTCTACAACGGAAAAGAATTAATCAGACGAGTAACTACCGTGCGCGGAGAAGTAAGGTACACCATGCGCTGCCAGCCCCGATTTAATTATGCTCGCAGCAGCCATACGGTAGAAGCTACATCCGAAACGGAAGTAATATTTACCAGCAATGGTCCCGATAAAACCATTCTAAAATTAATGAGTTCGGTGCCGCTCAGAATTGAAAAAGGCGATGTAGTAGCCGAATTTACTTTATCGCCCAGCCAAACCGCCGATTTTCTTTTAGAGCATATCGATAAAATCAGGTTCAGGAAAAGAATTTTGAAGATTTTATTACGGAAAGCCTTTTCAGAACGGTTAATTACTGGAAAGATTGGATTGCCCAATCTAATTATAAAGGCAGATGGCTGGATACCGTGAATCGCTCGGCCTTAGTTTTAAAACTGCTTACGTCTTATAAGTACGGTTCCATCATTGCCGCTCCCACTTTTAGTTTACCCGAAAGTATTAGAGGTAAAAGAAACTGGGATTACCGCTACACCTGGATTCGTGATGCCTCTTTTACGGTATATGCTTTTATCCGGCTGGGTTATACGAAAGAAGCTGGGGCGTTTATGAACTGGATAGAAAAGCTCTGCCAGAATGTGAAAGGTAAAAACCGGCTGGGCATTATGTACTCCATCGACGGCAAGCGACAGCTAAAAGAAACCATCCTGGAAAATCTGGAAGGATATCAGCAATCGGCACCGATCCGGATTGGCAATAATGCTTACAGCCAACTGCAACTGGATATCTACGGCGAGCTCATGGACTCCGTTTACCTGTATAATAAATACGGTGACCCCATCTCGTACGATTTCTGGAGAAATCTGGAAGAACATATTAACTGGCTCAGCCAAAACTGGAACCAACCCGACGAAGGTATTTGGGAAGTAAGAGGTGGGCAGAAAAGTTTTCTTTACTCCCGTTTATTGTGCTGGGTAGCGCTGGACCGCGCCATTAAAATTGCTGAAACCCGCTCTTTCCCTTTAAACGAAAACTGGCGCAAAGAAAGAGATACTATTTTCAACAGCATTTTCACTGATTTTTGGAACCCGGAAAAAGCAGCATTTATGCAGTATCCCGGCTCGGCTACCGTAGATGCCTCTTCGCTGTTAATGCCTCTTATCCGGTTTATCAGCCCCAAAGACCCTAAATGGTTATCCACGTTAAAAAGAATTGAACAGGAACTCGTTTCGGATTCGCTGGTTTACCGGTATAATCCGGAATCGGCCGCTCCCGATGGATTAATCAGCAGAGAGGGAACATTTTCGATGTGTACTTTTTGGTACGTAGAGTGCTTATCCCGGGCCGGTGAACTAGAAAAAGCCCGGTTTTACTTTGAAAAAATGCTGGGCTATGCCAATCACCTGGGGCTATATTCTGAGCAATTAGGCTTTCAGGGCGAACATTTGGGCAACTTTCCGCAAGCTTTTACCCACATGGGCTTAATCAGTGCCGCCTATAATCTGGACCGGCAATTAAACAACAGTAGAAACAAAGATAACCGTCGTTACTCAGGCTAGGCGTTAAAGCTGAATTTTTAATGATAAGCTTTATTAAAGCTACTAACGAAGCTTATCAAAAATCCTTAAATTTATTTGTACCGCCTATCTTCTCTCTATAATTCATCTTATCTTTCAGATTAAATAATTAACCGGTTTAAATTTAATGATGAGAATAAGAACTACTCTACAGATTACTCTGCTTTGTCTACTGTTTTTAACCGCTAGAATTTCTTTTGCTCAAACACCCTCTTCTTTACCGTTGATAAGCGTGCAGGGAAATAAGTTTGTAACTACCGGAGGTAAAACTATTGTTTTTAGAGGCTTGGATACCAGCGACCCGGATAAACTGCAGCGCGATGGTCACTGGAACAAAGAATATTTTGAAGTGATGAAAAGCTGGGGTGCTAACGTTGTGCGGTTCCCGGTTCACCCGAATGCCTGGCGCAAGCAAGGTCCGGAGAATTATATTAAACTACTCGACCAAGGCGTACAATGGGCCACCGAATTAGGTTTGTACGTGATTATTGACTGGCACAGCATCGGCAATCTGCGCTCCGAGTTGTACCAGAACCAGATGTACGAAACTACCAAAAAAGAAACTTTAGAATTCTGGCGCATCCTAGCCAAGCATTATAAAGGAAATACCACTGTAGCTATGTTTGAGTTGTTTAACGAACCTACCGTTATGGGCGGACAAGCCGGTACCTGCACCTGGCCGCAATGGAAAGAACTCGTAGAAGAAATGATTGTGGTAATAAGAGCGAACGGTTCGCAGGCCGTACCGCTGGTAGCTGGTTTTAACTGGGCTTACGACCTTACGCCGGTAAACCAAGACCCCATTAATGCTCCAGGAATTGCCTACGTTAGCCATCCGTATCCTATGAAGCGTGAAAAGCCATGGGAACCACAATGGGCCTTGGATTGGGGCAACGTAGCTAAAAAATACCCGGTAATTTTAACCGAAATTGGCTTCTGCGGTCCCGATGACAAAGGCGCCCACGTGCCCGTTATTAGCGATGAATCGTACGGCGATGCCATAACCAAATACGCCGATGCCAATGGTATTTCCTACACTGTCTGGGTGTTCGATCCACAGTGGGCGCCCATGCTATTCAGCGATTGGAAATTTACTCCTACCCGCCAAGGCCGCTACTTTAAAGCGGCTTTACAGAAATACAGGAAGCAATAGTTTTTCTGGTAAGTGGAAGTGAAGGCAGTAATCTGGTGGAATTAGTAAAAAGCTATCCTGATTAGCGTTTTTTTATCTATTCTGCCTAAATCTAACAATTGGGAAATGTAATGTCCAAAAAAGGGTAGAGTTTGCGTTACCGGACTCTACCCTCAACCAGAAATAAATACTTCTTAATTCTAAATATACTACGCTAAAGCTTTACGGGCTTCGCGGTCCGGGTCGTTTTTAATCACCGGCGTATCGTCCAGGAACATGGTTTCGCCGTTTTCGGGGGTGTATTTAGGCCAGGTGGGCAGACCGCCGCCGTTCGGGTTACCGGTGCGTGCAAATTTTAAGAAAGAATCCGCCATTTTTGCCGATAATTTCCGGGGTCGTGAACCACCACCGGTATGGGTATACATTAAATCGGTATTATAAAACCAGAAACTGATATCGCTGCAATGGAAAGCGCGCATCCGGTTATCGAATAATGGCGGCTGCCAGCCAAACCAGGCCACATACACCGGCGCTTTTTGCTTGGACTTAGCATTGGCCAATGCCACTACATTCTGTCGGTTACTCACGGCCATCGACCAGATTTCAATGGGTTTTCTTTCGGGGAAAGCTTTGGCGTAAGAGTCGATTACTTTGCCAGCATTATCGCCGAAGCGTTCTTTCACTTTTTCTTTTACGGCATCCAGAGTAATATTTTCCAGAGAAGCATCGGAGCGGCTTGGCGAGGACTCATTCAGCGTAGAGCACAAAATTAACGGAACGTCGGCTGACAGGGGAGAGGCTACCGGATCGAAAGGATGCTGTGGTAGAAAATTACCATCGGCCACTGGCGCCCAGTTACCGCCCCGTTTACCAGCAGCTTTCATCTCATCGGCTAACTTTTTACTCGCCCGGGTAGCTATTTCGTAGTATTCTTTCCAGGGTAAAGTTTGCAGTTTATCAACCTGGTCCTTAGTTAAACCGGCTTCCTGCAAAATATAAGAACCTAGCTTTTCGGAAGTTTCTTTTTCCGTAACTTTTAAAGTAGCTCCACTTAATGCTACTCCTTTATGAAATAAGCCTTTTGCCGAAGGCATGGCCATTAAGGTACAAACTTTACCGCCACCTCCGGATTGGCCAATAATAGTTACGCTACCTGGGTCGCCACCGAAGTTGGTGATATTCGCTTTTACCCATTCCAGAGCCGCTACACAATCCAACATACCAACGTTACCCGAAGCCGCGTACTTGGTGGCATTGGCACCGGCAAAATTGGCGAATCCCATGGGTCCTAAACGGTGATTAATCGAAACATACACCACATCGCCGCGCCGGCTGATATTTTCGCCGTGGTAACCGTCCTGCTCAATGGCATTGCCGTTGGTATAACCACCGCCGTGCAACCACACAATTACCGGCCGTTTTTTGCCGTCCGCAATAGCAGGTGTCCACACGTTCAGGCGCAAACAATCTTCGCTCACATCGTCGTAATTCCAGTGGTCGATAAAAGAGCTTATGGGGTCGGCATACCTTTTCTCCATGTTTTGCGGGGCGGTGTTTCCCCACCAGATAGTAGGTTTTACATCGGTCCAGGGAGTTGGTTTTTTCGGCGGCATAAACCGGTTTTCGCCGGAAGTATCCGCGCCGTACGGAATGCCCAGGTACGTATAAATGCCTCTTAACTTAAAACCTCTTACTTTTCCATAAGCGGTATTAGCTATTGCTATTTTCTCGCCAATAAAGAGTATTTGATCCTCTTCTTCCTTTTTTACTTTAGTGGAACCAGCTAGCGAGGGCAACGAAAAAGCAGTGCTCAGACCAAAGGCAGTAGTACCTAAACCAAGCTTTTGCAGAAAACTTCTACGGTTATTTACCATTAAATTTAAAATTAAATGCGTTATAGGGTATACTCAAGATAAAATCAGAAGAATAGAAAGTACTCGCCGCAACAATTCCGTTTTTTATAACCCCCAATTTAAGTAAATTACCGACAGAAAAAATAACTTACCCTTTATTTTAAATCTGATTTTTACCTTTGAAAGCCAATTAATTAACTGTTATTTTTAATTACTCCGCCATTAAGTATTTTTCAGAGGTCGATAACAATTTACAGTTCGTGCTGGTTACTTTTAATCAATGCTTCTTTTGCCTTAATCTTTCCGTATGAAATTGCTCTTTGAATATTTAAAACAATATAAATGGCTGGTTTTCCTGGCCTTGTTACTAGCCGCCATCAACCAAACTTTTTCGCTCTTAGACCCGCTCATTCTCCGGAAAATAATCGACGATTATGCCACCGCGGCGGTTACCAAAAAGTTGCAATTAACTACCGTTGAGTTCTTTAAAGGTGCGGGCACCTTAATTTTACTAGCTATGGGCGTAGCCATGGTGTCGCGTATTGCCAAAGCATTTCAGGATTATTACGTGAACGTCATCACGCAGCGGCTCGGCGCCCAAATTTACTCCGACGGTTTGCGCCATTCCCTGGATTTACCTTATTCGGTGTTCGAAGACCAGCGCAGCGGGGAAACTTTAGGCAAGCTGCAAAAAGTACGGATTGATGTGGAAAAGCTTATTTCCAACTTTATCAACGTCCTTTTTACTTCTTTAATCGGGATTATTTTCGTGGTGGTGTATGCCATTAACGTGTACTGGGTGATTGCACCGGTTTATTTTTCGGCAGTGCCTATCCTGGGGATTTTAAGCTCGGTACTAAGCAAAAAAATTAAAGTAATTCAGAAAACCATTGTGGCCGAAACAACTGCATTGGCTGGGGCTACTACCGAATCATTACGCAATATTGAGCTGGTAAAAAGCTTGGGCTTAGCGCAGCAGGAAACGGTACGGTTAAACAACACTACCGACAAAATTTTAAAATTAGAACTAAAAAAAGTAAAGTACATCCGTAGTTTGAGCTTTGTGCAAGGTACCTGCGTGAACTTACTGCGCAACGTTATTCTGCTGTTGATGCTTTACCTGGTGTTTACCAACCGGATTACCGTAGGCGATTTTATTTCGATGTTTATTTACTCGTTCTTTATATTTGGGCCACTGCAGGAGTTGGGTAACATAATTAATATTTACCGCGAAACAGAAGTCTCGTTAGACAACTTCCAGAAAATATTAAACACTCCCAAAGAAGCTAAGCCTGCGCATCCGGTTCCGCTTGAAACTATTCAAACCCTGGCTTTCGAAAAGGTTAATTTTAAGCACCAAACGGCTACTAACCGGGCTTTAGATGGCATTTCTTTTAAAACCCGGTTAGGCGAAACCATTGCTTTTGTGGGTCCATCGGGTTCGGGTAAAACTACCCTGGTGAAATTGCTGGTGGGCTTGTACAAACCCGAGCAAGGCCGCATTTTGTACAATGGTACTCCGGGCAATGAACTGGATTTAGATAATTTGCGTGAACAGATTGGCTTTGTTACTCAGGATACCCAGTTATTTGCCGGTACTATTCGAGAAAATTTACTATTTGTGGCTCCTCAGGCTACCGACGCCGATTGCCTGGACGCGCTTCGGAAAGCCGCCTGCCATACTTTACTGGCCCGCGCCGATAAAGGCTTAGATACTGTAATCGGCGAAGGCGGAGTAAAAGTTTCGGGCGGGGAAAAGCAACGCCTAAGTATTGCCCGGGCTTTATTGCGGAACCCTACTTTGCTGGTTTTCGACGAAGCTACTTCGTCTCTGGATTCCTTAACCGAAGAAGAAATAAGTAAAACCGTGCGCGATGTTTCTTTAAGTGCCCACCACATGACTATTTTAATTGCGCACCGCCTTTCTACGGTACTGCACGCCGATTGCATTTACGTACTGGAACGTGGTAAAATTGCCGAATCGGGTAAACACCTGGAGTTACTCGAGCAAAAGGGTTTGTATTACGCCATGTGGCGTCAGCAAATTGGCGAACGCCATGTAGAAGAAAAACCTGCTTTAGTGTAGCTGTCGGAGCCTTGATTATGTCTGAATCGCAGATTTCCGCGGATTACACGGATGACGCAGATTATAAATTGTTATAATTCTCAGATAAAGCTTGAAGAGTATTGGTAAAAAACTCTCCTCCTAAGCTTAGGAGGGGCAGGGGTGATTGATTTCTTGGAAGTAGCATTTTATAAAAGCATGATAACTATTTCAAGTTCGTCTTAACACTTCTCAATCCTTTTCTTTATGATTCAAGCCTAATCCAGGTAATCCTTAAATCATGTAAATCGTGGTACAAATATTTTAATTCAGACAAAAAATAAATTCGGATGCCCCTATTTGGCTCAAAAGCAGGGCTATTATTTTGTAGCCTCAGCCTATTGGTGTTACTGATACAACCCAGCATTCTATCCGCGCAACAATCAGAAACCGGTCGCCTGGAAGTACAAGTAACCGATGCTGCTACAAATCAATTAACGCCAGTTCGGGTGCGATTGAGCCGACACGGCTGGGTTATAAAAAAATTACCAAAAGAAGCGGTGCCGGTTATGTATGGCGTATGGGACCATGCCGATGGCTATGAGTATCAACCCGATAGTTCTTTTTATGTAGCCGGTAAATTTAGCCTAAATTTGGCACTAGGCACGTATCACCTTTCGCTGGCTAAAGGGCCGGAATTCTTGGAACAACAATACGACTTACAAATTAAGGCGGGGCAGGTTAACCAGCAGAATTACCAATTAAAGCGCTGGATAAATATGCCTGAGAAAGGCTGGTATTCTGCGGATGACCATATCCATATCCGGCGCTCGCCGCGCGAAGATTCTTTGCTACTCACCTGGACCCAGGCCGAAGATGTGCACGTAGGCGTAATGCTGCGCATGGGCGATTTTTGGGAAACGTATTACCCGCAATATGCCTGGGGCGAAAAAGGAGTTTACCAGAAAAAAGATTATTTACTTACTTCCGGCCAGGAAGACCCGCGCACGCCTGAACTAGGCCATGCTTTAGGAATAGGTGCCTCCGATAAGGTACGGTATTCCAAAGAATATTATTACTACGATAAGGTTTTTGATAAGCTTCATGAATTAGGTGGAGTAAGCGGCTACGCGCACCAAGCTGAAACATTTCACGGGTACCGGGGCCTTACTTTAGATGGTTTACGCGGGAAAATAGACGTATTGGAATTGCTGCAATTCTGCGCCTCGGATAAACCTTTACTTACCGCACATTACTACCACTTGCTCGATTTAGGAATACCTATTACGGCAGTAGCTGGTTCCGATTTTCCGTGGTGCGGCAAAGACCACGACAAAGGACCACCGGAACGTTCGGCTCGCTTGGGTAATGTTCGTTTCTATACCTACGTAGACGAGCCATTTAATTATAATACCTGGAAAGCCAGTTTAGCAGCCGGACATACCTTTGTTTCCAGCGGCCCCATGCTCAATTTTGAAGTAAATGGACAACTACCCGGCAGCAAGCTAGAAGTAAGTAAAGGAACAACTTTGCATATTACAGCGCATGCATACGGCCATTCCAGTCAGGTACCTTTACAAGCCCTAGAGATTGTGGGACATGGCCAGGTTTTAGGCCGAATTACAATTAAAGAATCGGGGCAATCGGCAGAGCATCTTTCTTTAACTTTGGATGTTCCGGCGGAACAAGGTATTTGGTTAGCGGCCCGCGCTTACGGCAATTCCAGCCAAGCGGCTCATACTACGCCGGTATACGTGCAGGTTGACGGAAAAAACTTTTACAATCCTGCCACTGCTCCTCACTATTTAAAATTAAGCGAAAAATACCTGGGGGAACTCCGAAGAGAATTAAAAAAACGACGAGCTGACCCGCAATACCAAGCCTGGCACTACCGCGCGGGTCTGGAAAGGCGCATTGCCGAAACGCGCTCGCTGATAAAAGAGATGAAGAAAACGTTAAAGTAAAAATCCTTTTACCGCCCTACCAATTTTGCTCAAAGTCCACAATAGCAAACTACTCGGATTACAAGTTCTCCCTCTTTTTTGCGTTATCTGAAAAATCAACATTTTGCTAAAGCTTTCCCTGGCTATTTATAACGATATAAGGAAACTAAGCAAATTTTGACCATTTACGAATAATGCTTACATTCAGAAAATCCTGATTTACTTTTGTCATACTTCTTTTTTATGGACCTCACGGAAACCCAAATTGCCGAAGCCCCTCCTGCAACTACCCGTCACCCGAAGCAACTGTATTTATTATTTTTTACTGAAATGTGGGAGCGGTTTTCTTTCTATGGCATGAAAGCTTTGCTGCTGGCGTATATGGTTACCCAACTAAAATTTCCGGAGCCGAAAGGTTACGCCATTCTGGGTTCGTATGCCGCTCTGGTGTATACCATGCCGCTGTTTGGCGGCCTGATGGCCGACCGGTTTTTAGGTTACCGCAAAGCCATCTTGTTCGGAGGAGTTTTAATGTCCATCGGACATTTAGTAATGGCGGTACCGCAGGGTTGGAGTTTCTTTTACGGAATGGCTTTTATTATTTGCGGCAATGGCTTTTTTAAACCAAATATATCCAGCATAGTAGGCACTTTATACGCCGACAACGACCCTCGAAAAGATAGTGCTTTCTCGCTTTTTTACATGGGAATAAATATTGGGGCGGCACTAGGCGGTTTGTTGTGCGGCTACGTAGGGCAACGCATCAACTGGCACTATGGTTTCGGGTTGGCGGGTATCTTCATGATTTTAGGATTAGTCGTGTTTTACTTTGGGCAGAAATCCTTGCAGCACCGGGGTCTACCTCCCGATTCCGCCGAATTAAAAAGACCGGTATTTGCCGGTGTTTCCACCGAATTACTAATTTATATTGCTTCGCTCTTAGTTGTGCCTGCGGTTGTAGCGCTCTTTAATCGGTACGAACTAATGGATTACATTATGTTTGGGTTAGGAATTTTATCGCTGGTTTACATAGTATACACAGCCTTTCAGTTAGATGGAGCCGCCCGAAGTAAATTACTCGCCGCGCTGGTATTAATTGTATTTTCTAGCTTGTTTTGGGCTTTCTACGAGCAAAATTCGGGTTCGCTTAATTTATTTGCCATGCGCAACGTAGATATGCACGTGGCCGGTATAGAGTTACCTGCCTTATCGGTTAATAATTTTTTACCGCCCGCCTGGGTAATTATTCTCAGTTTCTTTTTTGCCTGGCTTTGGCCTGTGCTTAACCGGAAAAAGCTGGAGCCCTCCACGCCGGTAAAATTTGGGCTTTCGTTTATTTTTGTGGGTTCGGGGTTTTACGTATTTTATGTTGCCTGCCAGGTGGGAGCTGCTACGGGGTTAATTTCTTTACCCGCTTTTATTCTCGGATACTGCCTTATTATTTGCGGCGAGTTGTGTCTTTCCCCTATTGGCCTGAGCATGGTTACCAAACTGGCTCCTACGCGCATGGTAGCCTTAATGATGGGTATTTTCTTTTTTGCTTCTGCCATTGGGGAATTCCTGGCGGGTAAAATAGGGGCTTTAATGAGCGTGCCGGTAGATGTAGTGAATAACCCTATATTATCATTGCCCTATTATGCGGTTATTTTAAGTAAAATCGGCATGTGGTCGATTGGTACCGGAATAGTGTTAACCTGCTTAAGTCCCGTTATTCGAAAGTGGATGAAGGATGTACGGTAGTTGGTGGTAAAATGAAAGGGGAAAGCAATTACAATTCAGGTCTTACCAAAAGGATTATCTTGTATTTAGTTGGCTTAATCTTAACCAGTATAGGCCACTTATTTTCTAAAGGTAATTCGCACACCGCTCCTTTAAGTTTCCCTATTATCGTTTTATTTATTATACCGGGTACAATATGGTTAATAGCCGATTACTTACATTATAAACCCCAAAATCTAATTTCTATTCATGTAATTGGCCTGCTGACTAACTTCTTGATAATTATTTTAATTACTTGAAAACTACTCTAACTAAATGCAAACCGCTATAAGTTAGAGATTTTGAATTTATAAGTTTACTTAATATTTACATCTAACAACTAACAAATAGACCAAGTACTAAACACCTTATTATGCGAAAACTTACTACTCCTTTTAAAAGATTAAACGGCACTTATTTCTTCCTTTGTTTTTCGTTAATTTTTTCTGCTACCCTGTCCTTGCTGGCCCAAACTGTACCGGTAACCAACAAGCCGGTTATAATCGGGTACGTAGGTGGTTTCCGGGGACTGATTAATACCGAAACTATCAGCGCGAATAAGTTAACGCACATTAATTATGCCTTCGTAGATGTAAAAGGAAACCGGGCTTTTCTCACGAACCTGGCGACCGATTCTACCAACTTCCGGAAACTCAACCTGCTAAAAAAGCAAAATCCCGAGCTTAAAATATTAATTTCTCTGGGCGGCTGGTCCTGGAGCGAAAATTTCTCGGATGCGGTACTTTCCGATACGTCGCGGCAAGCATTTGCCGCCAGTGCGGCTCAAATAGTCCAGCAATACCAGTTAGATGGCGTCGACATAGATTGGGAATATCCAGCGATAAAAGGCGAAGAAGGCAATATTTTCCGGCCCGAAGACACGCAAAACTTCACGCTCATGTTTGCCGCACTTCGGCAGGAACTGGATAAACTACAAGCCCAAACCGGCAAAAAATATTTACTTACAACGGCCATTCCCACGTTCACGGATTTTATCAACCACACCGAAATGGGCAAGGCGCAGCAATACTTGGACTACGTAAACCTGATGACCTACGATTATTCCGGCGGACCGGTAGCCGGGCACCATAGTAATTTATACGCTTCTAAAAAATACGATACCAAAGACTACGCCGCCAAAGCTGTAAAAGACTATGCTGCTTTGGGAGTACCCACTTCTAAAATGATAATTGGGCTGGCTTTTTACGGCAAAGGTTTTAACCTGGCCGAAGCCAAGGGGAAAGGCATCGGTCAGAAAACGACGGGCACCACCCGGGGCGGAGGTTACTCTGACCTAAAAGACAATCAAATAAATAAAAACGGCAATAAAGCTTTCCGCGACCGAAAAGCAAAAGCGCCTTATTTATATAATGCCGCCGAAAAGAAGTTTATCACCTACGAAGACGAATGGTCCGTCCGGCATAAATGTAAATTCGTGCTCGCCAATAAGCTCGCCGGGGTAATGTTCTGGGAATACAACTCCGACCCAAAGGAATACTTACTCGATGAAGTTAACCGTCAACTGAAATAATTATTTCTTTAGGGTAAAATCCTTTATTTTAATTACTTATTTCTATTCCTTCTTTTTTATAACGGCTTTTTTAATATATTGTCCTATTAAATAGTAAACGCTTCAAATTTCTAACTGCTAAACGAAAAGAGACACTTATGAGCCACGTAAAAAATATTTTACTAAAGAAGGGGTATGCTACTATTACCATAGAATCTTACTCTACGGTTTACAATGCCTTAGAAATGATGATGAAGAAAAACGTAGGGGCTCTGCTGGTAATGGACGGAGAAAAATTTATCGGCATTTTCACCGAAAGGGATTACGCGCGCAAAGTTATTTTGGAAGGAAAAGCCTCGAAAAAAACGCTCATCAAAGAAATCATGAACGACCATCCGGTTACGGTAACTCCCACCACCACCATAAAAGAATGCATGAACCTGATGACCGATAAAGTAATCCGGTATTTACCCGTGTTGGAAGAAGATAAAGTAGTAGGAATTATTTCGATGAGCGATATTGTAAAACACCTGATGGAAGAGCAGAAATTTATTATTGATAGTCTCCAGAATTACATTTCTAATCAATAAAAATGACGCTTTTCACTCCCGAGCCGAATCAAACAGCGCGAGAAAGAGAATAAGTTTTTCTAAAATTTACTTTATTCTTTCATCCTGCGCCTAAAAGTAAATAGAAGGTTATGTTAACTGGATTCGTTAACAGCCTATATTTTACAAATGGTACAACTTGCTTATTCCCTTATCATTTTACCAGTAACTGTTTGCGTTCCGGCATTTAATCGGTACAGGTATACGCCTTTAGGTAAATTGGTCGCGTTAAGTGCAACCGTATACGTACCGGCTGCTTCAATTTTATTGACTATTGTTTTTACTTTTTGTCCTTGCAGGTTGTATACTACTAAGGTAACGGCCGCTTTTTCGGGTAAAGAGTAAACAATAGTAGTATTTTTTTCAAAAGGGTTAGGATATACCGTTGCGGATAATTTATTGCGGGCCGAAGCACTTTCAAGAGTAACCGGGGCATTTCTGGAATACCGGCCGGGAACAACTTCTGCGCGGGAGTGGGAGTCATAGCCTAAGCTGATATGATCTAAATTAGGTCCGCTCGTGCCTATAGCGGTTGCCCTAATTTTATGCGTACCTCTCGTTAAGTATACCTTTGTTCCGGAATACTGCGCCCAAGTACCCCAACTGCCTAGCGGGCTAAAAGAAACGGTATCCGCGCTCGTTCCATCCGCGGTAATAGCGAGCGAACGCTCCGTGGGGCCGCCGTTAGCAAATGTATAACTTACTAAATACGTGCCGGGCACCTGGGTTTGTATTGTCCATTCCACGTAATCATTTTTTTTATGAATAAAATCAACAAACCCGGTACCGCTGTAACCCGGGTGGTTGTGATCAATAGTGGCGTCTGCTACCTTTGCTTCCTCGGCTTCTAAAATTTGACCATTAGGCTTTTCTACGGCCATTACTAGATATTGGGCGCGCGCATTCGCCGCCGGGCTCGCTAGGTTTCCGCCTAATTGAAAAGGCCCGAAAAATCCTTGGTAAGGATTCGGTAATATACTGTAAACTTCCAGGTAATTTGTTCCGGGGTCGGTCGTACGAATAACCTCATTGGTTTTTTGCCAATCTTGCAGCCAGACCGGACGCTTGGAGGCCCGCGGATCGTAAGCTACGTAAATAATGGCGTATTTATTAAAAAACAAGTTCAGGTAAGATTCTCCTACATTGTACTTGTCCGCCATATTTGTGCGGACAAAAGAGGCATCCTGCAAATAGGTAGGAACAGTTGTAATGGTATAATCCCGATCGGTGTAGGCTCGAACCCCTTTCTTTAGCTTGGTAATTTCGTAAGATTTTCCGCTATTATTCACCGCCAGAGCAATCAGATTATCGTTGGCGGGTTTTTCCCGGATGGCTGGTTTCTCCGTGAGAGGCGTCCGGACCTCTATCCAATCCAAAGAAAATCCTTCGGGAGCAGTTTCCGTGGTTATTGTCCAACCTAAATGTCCTAATGGGGGATAAGTCGTATCAATAGTTTCCAGGATGGGTACGGAGCCGTAGCCGGGTCCTTTATCCAGAAATACCTGAATCAGCCCACTTTTATATTTGGCAATTTTAAATTTGTACCATCTGGAAGTAGCTAAGGGCGGGTAGAGGATAGCGCCATCCAGTAAAGTATCCGGGTAATAAATATTATCCGTCGCGCGCGATAACGACAGATAATCTCCGCCAAAAGGAGAGTACTTTAAAACATACGTTGGGCTTTCCGGGCCGGCGGCACCTGCTTGCCCAAAAGTAAATAAAAACTGACGGTAATACGCATTAGAAAATCCTTGCACCGTAGTTTCAATAACGTACGACTCCGCGGAGAAACTTTGCGAGGTAAGCAGCGAGCCGTAATCTTCCCTATTGTAGGCTACGCCCCCGGCAATAGACCAGAACGGCGTGAATTGCCACTTACTTTTTATGGTATTCTTACTAAAATCATCTTTAAAAATAAGCTTATCCGGTTGAGCCAGCAAATAGAGGGAGCTTTGCCACAAGAATAAAGTAAAAAAAAGATTTCTTAGATGCTGCCCGCATAAAACCTTCTGTGACCGTAAATTAGTTTTCATAAATAGTAGCATTTAGAATTTAGAAACAAGGTTATTTCTCTCTGAATGTACTATTTAACAACGGTATAAACTATATCCGCCGGGAAGAATAATAGCCGGTAATTCACTAATTAACACAATATTAATATGGATAAGCCGGTGTAGGGGTTAGGCGAGAAAACGGATGTACATTTAATTTGCCTTTATAGTAAAGACTAAACCGCTACCGACCCGAATAATAAAATGCTGGAAACGGCATTTGTAAAAGAATTAGACTATTTTGGCGCCGTTTAAACGGCCTTACGTTAAAAGCCCCCGAGATGGAAGAACAAAAGAATAATCCTTTGCACGGCAAAACCCTAGAGATGATCCTGACGCACTTAGTAGAGTATTACGGTTGGGACGAATTGGGCGCCAGAATTAACATCAACAGCTTTACCAGTAATCCAAGTATTAAATCGAGTTTAACTTTTCTCCGGAAAACGCCTTGGGCTCGCAAAAAAGTAGAAGATCTTTATCTGAAAACCCTGAGTTAAGGCTATTTACTTGTATTTTACAATCTGAATTGCTAGTAACTTTTGCTTTCCCGCCTAAAAAAGTAGTTCGTAAATTTTTGGGAGTGAACTTATAAAGCAGAATAGCAACTAAAAGTATAAACTACTTTTAGTTGCTATTCTGCTTTATATAATAGATTTAAACTCTTAAAACTACTTTTTATTAATATCCGATTCAATAAAAAATAGTAGCGAGGAGTATATCGTAAAATTTCTAAATACGTTCAGTAAAACAATTGCTTAAAAGCATTCAGGGTTTCCTGGCTGTTTCTAATGTGGCGGTATACTTGCAGGCAAAACCGCTTGGCGTGACTATCCGTCATATCGCGATTGTACGTTATACCTTCTTGATTTTTTGATTTAGTGATTAACAGAAATTCATCTGATTCCATGAGCCGAAGCATTGCCTGAAGCTTTTCCATAACGGTAATTTTAATTGGTTGATTAATTGGTTCATTTTCGGTCGGTTGTGCTTTAACCTGCATGGTCACTTGCCCCTACAGCATTGTGTATTGTTTAGATAAAAAGCACCTTATATAAACCAATTATAATAAATAATTATAAATAATAAAAATTTAACAACATTTATTTCTATATAGTATAACTAAATTATATTTTAATCTTCGTTTCCTTCCGCTAAATTTCTCCCGATAAGATTCGAAATACTTTCCGGATATTACCCGTGCAACCGCTTATTGAGCTGTTGTATGAATGGCTTCGGCAACATTATGCTATTCTATTTGTTTGCATCCAAGCAGAATCCCGCGTAAATTCGGAGTTCTCTTATTTCAATTATTTACATATTGCACCTACCTTCTACTGCGTTGATACAGAAGACTGCCGAAGCCATAAGCATGAATCACGAAACCCGATACCAAGCTGCCCAGTTAGTAGCTGCCTCCGTAGAACAACACTTTGCGGAGCATTTGGCGAATGCGCACCAGCACGACGAGCACAAACTGGCTACTGCCCCAAAGGCATTAACCATTGAAACTATTGTTGATGTGGCCTTTTGGGCCAGCCTTCGGCGCGAAGAAGGTCATTCTACCAAAATCTCCCTTGCTTTTCTTTCTCCGGAACAGGCCGGGCAGCCGCTTATCTTTGAACAACGCCTGGCACTTAGCCCCAGCAGTCTTACCAAACTGGGGCCAGCAGTAGAGCGGCCCGGTATTCATTTGGGGGTATGGGGCAACGGGGAAGATTTGTACGTTTGGGGAACTACCCGTATTATTCCTAGTATCTGTTTTGTGCTGGAAGTAATTGAGCCCGGCTTGCTGGTAATAAAACACCGGGGCCTGGATGGTTTTGGCAAATTCGTGAACGTAGCGGTACTTAAAGGAGACAAGATTAAAATTATTGATGAACAAAGCGCCAGTTTACCCGATTGTCCGGTCCTATTAACTTCTTTGCTGGGTTTTACCACGCCTTCTTCCTGGAACGGCTCCGTAGATGTGCTGGTACAATTAGCGGCTTCTATGCGGGCGCATGGCCGCGGGGGCATTTTGCTGGTAGTTCCGGCTGGTACGCAGGCGTGGCGCGAATCCATCATTCACCCTATTTCTTACGCGGTTCAACCGGCCTTTACGGGTTTAGCTACGGTATTACAGCAGGAAGCAGAAGAGAAAAGTTCCCGTAACTGGCTGGCTAACTTGCGGCTGGCCGTAGAAGGAGTTGCCGGTCTTACCGCCGTAGATGGCGCCACCATTATTAGCGACAAGTACGAATTATTAGCCTTTGGGGCAAAAATCCGGCGGCCACCCGGTAAAAGTTCGGTAGACCAAATTGTTGTAACGGAACCTATTATCGACCAGGAACCTCTGATTATTCATCCGGCCCAAAATGGGGGTACCCGGCACTTATCGGCGGCGCAATTCGTCTTCGACCAGCGCGATGCTTATGCTTTGGTAGCCTCGCAGGATGGCCGTTTTACTATTTTCTCCTGGTCGCCTTGCGAAGGAATGGTGCACGCGCACCGGGTAGATAGCTTGCTGCTGTAAGTTGTACGCTAGTTTATATAGAAATTTCATTATCACATGAAGCTCCTTTACACACTTCTATTCTTATTTATTGTAAGCTGCAGCAGCGGCAATCAAACATCTAAAAACGATAAATTAGTACAAGCGCTAAATAACCCCGACTTAACAATCAGAGGGAATCTGGTTGAAATAGGCCCAAATGAATACCGAGTTGACTATTATGATATCCACGAGAAAGATAGCCACTTTGCGTTTCTAAATAAAAAAGGTTATCAAGGAGGCGGACCAAGTTGGCTCGGAATTATATATGGTGCTATCCAAATGTCGGACCCAACTATTGCCGCTAAAATCCGATTCGACGATGAAGCGGAAGGTCTGGCTATTTGGAGTTCTGATAGAGAAAGCCTAAATAAAGTAGGTAGACTGATTTCCATGGTCAAATCAGATGAGAGTATAATTTTAAAAGCCATTCAGGTAGCTGAGCAAGCTGGGGAAATGGAGTAAGAAAAACCAGCTTACAGCCTTATGTAAACTTTAACCTCGACCGAGAGCCGCTGTTGCCGCTTACATGAGATTGTAGTAATTAATAGAGTAACAACTAAGAATTAAGATTAAATTATGGGTCGGTAATTTTAAAATTAGATAAAACCGCTTAAACTACCACGTAAAACTATTTTATCTGCTTTACTATCATGCTTCTCTCTCGCCGCAATTTTATTAAATCATCAGGTTTGGTTAGCTTGGGCTTTGTGGGCTTAAATAACCTGGCCGCCCGCATGGCAATGGCCGCCTTTCAGCCGGAACAAACTCTCTCCGTGGGTTATGGGCCTTTAGTAACAAATGCTGGTAGTCCGCTTAGTTTGCCTAAAGGATTCTCCTGCAAAATTATTTCCCAAAAAGGTAATTCTATGGCCGATGGGCTATTATCGCCGGGGGCCCACGATGGCATGGGAGCCTTTACTTGGAAAAATAACCGGGTACTCCTTATCCGGAACCACGAGCTATCGCCGGGTACCTTCGGCGATGGACCGTACGGTGTGAATAAAGCGCTGCTAAGTAAGGTTGATAAAAGTAAAATTTACGACTTCGGGAAAGGGGAACAAATCTGTTTGGGTGGTACTACCACCATGCGGTTTAATGAGGAAAAGCAACAAGTAGAACTGGAATACCTAAGCTTAACCGGAACCATTCGGAATTGCGCCGGCGGCATTACCCCTTGGCAATCCTGGCTCACCTGCGAAGAAACCCCGCTCCGGAAAAATGAATTAGACGGCTCCCTGGAAAAGAACCACGGCTACAACTTCGAAGTAAAGGCAACGGATAAAATTAAATTAAACGACCCAATACCGCTCAAAGCCATGGGCCGGTTTGTGCACGAGGCAGTAGCCGTTCAACCCGGTACGGGTATTGTTTACCAAACCGAAGACAGCCCCGATAGTATCTTTTACCGCTTTTTGCCTAATGTTTACGGCGAGCTGCAAAAAGGAGGTAAACTGCAATGCCTGTCCTTAAAAGAGTGGAAAAGCGCAGATACCCGCAACTGGCCCGATCTTACCACGGATAAATTTCCGGCAAAAAAACAATATACCGTAGAATGGCTGGATCTGAGCGATGTAGAAGCAAAGGAAAGTCCGCTTCGGATTCGTGGTTTTGAACAAGGAGCGGCCCGTTTTGCCAACACCGAAGGTATTTGGTACGGTAAAAACGAACTCTTTTTTGCTTGTACGTCTGGCGGAGCTATTACCAAAGGCCAAATTTTCCGGTATGTTACCAGTCCTTACGAAGGAACGGCCCGCGAAAAAGAAATTCCGGGCAAACTGGAATTATTTCTGGAACCCAACAATACGGAGATTTTTCAAAAATGCGATAACCTGACTATTTCGCCCTGGGGCGACGTCGTTATTTGCGAAGACACTTCTAACCCCCGGATTATTGGCATAACCCCCAAAGGCGAAACCTATGTTTTAGCCAAAAATGTAGGTTTCCCGAAGTCTGAATTTGCCGGTCCGGTTTTCTCGCCCTCTGGTCGTACCATGTTCATCAATATTCAATCGCCGGGCGTAACCATAGCCATTACCGGTCCCTGGAAAGAACGGGTTTAACCTATTCATGTGCCCGTAGTAGCTGTTAGAGGTACGTTTATAAACTGGAGATGAAAAAAATATTGATTGGGCACCGTTAAAAAATGAAGATCGTTCAGCTGAAAACCAATAATTTTTTAGTAGTTACATTTTTTACCTCTATTGGCGTAAGCTTAACGTTGGTTAGTCCGACGCAAATCTTTCAGAAAGAATTCCGACCTTTGCCACTAGATGTTATTCGCTGATTTACTTCCCAACTTACCTGATTTACCCGTTAAAGAAGCGCTTCCCCGTCTATTAACGGCTTTAGACGAAAACACTCGTACCGTACTGGAAGCGCCACCCGGAGCGGGTAAAACCACGTTGGTGCCTTTGGCTTTATTAAAGGCAGACTGGCGCAACAACGGTAAAATTATCCTGCTGGAACCACGCCGGTTAGCGGCGAAAGCGGCGGCTCAGCGCATGGCCGATCTACTTGGCGAAGCAGTAGGCCAAACCGTAGGTTACCGGGTCCGAATGGAAAGGGCTACCTCTGATAAAACTCAAATAGAAGTAGTAACCGAAGGTATTTTAACCCGGTTGCTCCAGGACGACCCAGCCTTGGAAGGAATATCCGTTATTATTTTTGACGAATTTCACGAACGCAGTCTGCAAGCTGATTTAGGATTAGCCCTGGCATTGGATGCGCAAGCCGTATTACGTCCCGATTTGCGCTTGTTAGTAATGAGTGCTACTCTTGATGCAACTGCTATTGGCAATTGGTTGGCTGCTCCCGTTATAAGGAGCGAGGGCCGCATGTATCCGGTGGCTACGCATTATTTGCCACCCGCCGAAGTAGCCGCAGCCGGAAACCGCCTATCGGAACGGCTGTCGAATTTAGTGCCTAAAGCTATTCGCCAAGCTCTGACACAGTTTACGGAGGGAGATATTTTAGTTTTTTTACCCGGGTTAGGCGAAATGCGGCAAGTTGCCCAGCACCTGGAAAACAAGTTACCTCCTGGCACGCAGTTGCATGTTTTACACGGGGAATTGAGTCTAAGTCAACAACAGGCGGCTATTCAGCCGGTAGCTAAAGGTTACCGGAAAGTAGTGCTTGCCACCAGTATTGCCGAAACCAGCTTAACCATAGAAGGTGTAACAATAGTAGTAGACGGGGGATTTGCAAGAGTACCTAAATTTGTAGCCCGTACCGGCTTAACTACTTTAGCTACTATTCCGGTTTCGCGGGCCGCCGCGGATCAGCGTCGGGGTAGGGCAGGCCGTTTAGGACCGGGCACCTGTTACCGTTTATGGTCGCAGGCCGATCAGTTACAATTACCCGAACGGCAAACGCCGGAAATATGCGAAGCCGATTTAAGTAGCTTAGCTTTGGAATTAGCTATTTGGGGCGTAAAGGATATTACCTCGTTAAAATGGCTGGATACTCCCCCAACGGCGGCCTTAGCTTTGGCCCGCGATTTATTACGGCGCCTCGAAGCCATTGATGCTAACGGAAACGCTACGCGCCACGGGAAAGCTTTGGCGGCATTAGGCTTAACGCCCCGCCTAGGTCATTTGGTAAGGCAAGGGCACGAACTGGGTTTTGGCGCTACGGCTTGCGCTTTAGCGGCCCTACTCGCCGAACGCGATATCCTGAAACCAGTGGAAACTACCCGGATAAATTTGTTACCTGATTTGCACCTGCGCCTGGAGTTGCTGGCCGGCCAGCGACCGCCTACTCCCGGTTTTGTAGCCGACGAAAATAATTTACGCCGGGTACGCGAACAAGCCCGCCATTTACGCCAACGTCTGCACGAACCAGATAGTCAGCTCCAGTCCGATGCGGTGGGTTTACTTACTGCCCTGGCTTACCCCGACCGGCTGGCCCAACGGGAAACTTCCGGGCGGGTACGGCTGGTTACCGGGCAACGTGCGGCTTTGGCTACCGAGTTATTTTCCGAAGCCGAATTTTACGGCGTGGCGCATCTGGAAACAACTAACCAAACCCGCGTATTGTTGGCAGCCCCCATTTCTAAAACGGAAATATTGCAGCATTTTAGCCATCAATTAGAACAAAACCAGGAAGTGCGTTGGGATGATTCTACTAACCGCGTTATCGCCCGGCAAATTACCCGCTTGGGAGCCCTTATCCTGGAAGAATCTAATCAAACAAAACCAGACCCGGAACTCGTCGCAAATGTACTGCTCCAAGCCTTACTGGAAAAAGGAGTGGACCGGCTCCCCTGGTCTGATGAGGCGCAACGTACCCGGCAACGATTGGCTTTCCTGCACCAACTAGAGCCCGAAAGCTGGCCTGATGTTTCAAACGAAACGTTAACTGCTACTGCCAACGAATGGCTGCGCCCGCATTTGTCAGGTTTGCGTTCCCTGGACCAGGTTGCCCGCTTAGATTTTAACGAACTATTACTTAGTAATCTTTCCTGGGCAAAACGTCAGGAAATGGACCGTTTGGCACCTACCCATTTAACTGTACCCAGTGGTTCGTGCGTTGCCCTGGATTATTCAGATATATCGGCACCGGTGTTAGCGGTGCGTTTGCAGGAAGTTTTCGGCCTAATGGATACCCCAAAGATTGGCGGCGGAAAAGTGCCCTTACTCATTCACTTGCTTTCGCCGGCCTCCCGGCCCGTGCAGGTAACCCGCGACTTACGTAGTTTCTGGAACACCGGTTATTTTGAAGTTCGGAAAGATTTACGCGGGCGTTATCCCAAACACCATTGGCCCGAAGACCCGTTATCCGCGCTACCAACTCGCGGCACTAAGAAAAGGCCAGGGTAAATTTCGGAAGCGCAGATTTTAGCGGATTACTCAGATTCCGCCAATTTTAAGTATTCGGTGAGTTCTATCTGAATTGAATACTTTTATTTAACAACAGACAGAATTATGCGGCTTGCACTACTTGCCTATAAATTCGCCGTTCCATTTAAATATTTTCGTCTAGAATTTAGTTTTAGACTTTCGGGAATTCTGAAAATGGCAGGGTCGATTTACTTTAAATTTAAATTAATGCTTAAGTAAATAGCAAAATTTATTTTAAGGTGACAAAACACTTCTATTTTTGTCCTTCGATAAGGAGTTTATTTAACCAGATTATCAAATGGATTTATTCGGGAGGACAATTACCTTTAGTTGCTTCCGACCATTTACTTTTTATTTTTAAATTTAATCAACTGTTACTGACTTAATATTTACCTTACCAAGAAGTGAAAACACCGTTTAAAGTTCATTCCCTTTTAATAACCATATAACTACTTCAGAAAGTAAAACGACTAACTAATGCAGAAAATTTATTTAAGCGACGCCGGACCCAAAGTATCGCCCGCTGTGTACAGCTTTCACCGCTGGCAAGAAGAAGCCACTACTACTTCTGCCTCCATGGAAAGAATGGTAAATTTGTGCCTCGAACTGGGTATTAATACTTTCGACCATGCCGATATTTACGGCTCGTATCACGCCGAAGAATTATTTGGTCAGTTAATCAGTCAGAAATCGTTTAAAAGGGAAGACATTGTTTTATTTACCAAATGCGGCCTGCGCTTGCCGCATCCTAGTCAGCCAGAAGTGCGGGTAAAGCATTACGATACTTCCCGCCAGCATATTCTGCGCAACGTAGAAGAATCGCTTCGCAAATTAAAAACGGATTACCTGGATATTTTTCTGCTTTACCACCTCGATCCAATCTCCAACCTCGAAGAAACAGCCATTACTTTGCGGCAACTTAAAGAATCGGGTAAGGTAAAAAATATTGGGGTAGCTAATTTTTCGGTTTTTCAGCACCAGTTACTGGCCGCTTACCTGAATATACCTATTGTAACCAACCACATCGAGTTAAATATATTAAATACGCAGGCCCTGGACAACGGCCAAATAGATTACATTAAACAGCGCTACATGCGGCCATTGGCGTCTGGTCCTTTAGCCGATGGAAGAATTGCCAATGGCACGGATGAAATAGCAGTACGTGTACGCCAGAAATTACAGGAAATTGGCCAGAAATATAACGTAGACTTAGAATCTATTGCCGTAGCCTGGGTAATTAAATTAGGGGCTTTACCGCTGTTAGGCACCCGTGATGAACAACGACTCCGCAATGCAGTTAATGCGTTTGATATTGACTTGGAGCATCAGGATTGGTACGAGTTGTACGCTATCTCTCGTGGGGAAATCTAAATTTTATCAAAACATTTAGATATAGCATGGCGCGAGCGTCCACGCTCGTGTCTTACTATCGTCTGGCCTCTGGCCAATGTAAAACAAACAGATTCGTTCTATTTAGAATTTATCTGTTTACCCGGCCAGAGGCCTACCAAATTATAGACACGAGCGTGGACGCTCGCGCCATTGTTTTTGTTTAATAAATTTATTATCGAATTAAGTAATACAAAGTATTTAAACTTGAAGCTATCGTTTGGATGTTCCGCCTCTTCTGCCAGTACTTTTTGGGGCTGCATTCCGGCTGGTAGTAGGTTTGCTTTTTCCAATGCGGGGACCTGAACCTGGTTTGGCTGCGCTTTTGGGGCGACTTCTGCTCTTTTCATTATTAACCGGAGTTGCTGTACCTGGCCGCTTGCTTCTGCTTTGGGGTTTAGCCGGGGATTTAGTAGCAAGAAAATCTTCTACGTAAAAATTATCTTCTTTGCCGGTTCCAAAGCTCTTGGTTTTGCCTTTACCAGCTACCACGCTTTTAACTTCATTCATTTCAGTTTCCGTTAAGGTGCGCCACATGCCTACTTGTAGTTTACCGGCCGTAAAATTATTAATGCGTACTCTTTGCAAATGCACGATTTTATAGCCCAAAGCTTCCACTATTCTTTTTACATGGTGGTTGGTATTTGGCTCCAGTACAATCCGGAACCGGTTGGTGCCTAATTTCGTCACAAAGTTCTTCTTGCGAATGGCCCCAGGTTCGGGTATTCCGCCTTCACTTACTTTAGTTAAGAAATCACCGCTAATTAATCTGTCAACGGTTACTATGTATTCTTTCTCGTATTTGGCATCGTTCTTCGTCATTTTACGAACCGCTTCGGTTTCGTTACTCAAGAATAATAATCCCTCGGCTTCGCGGTCCAGGAAACCAATGGGCTGGAGGGCAGCCGGATAATTTAAGGCCTGGATAATATTATTTTTTACCGAAAGGTCAGTAGTAGTAGCAATACCGGCGGGTTTATTAAATAAAAGAAAAACCGTTTCTTCTTCGCGCACGTGCAAAATCTCATCATCAATCCGGACTTTATCTTTGGCGGTTACTTTGGTGCCTGGTTCCGGAACTTTACCGTTTACCGTTACCCGGCCTTGTTCCAATAATTTATCGGCTTCGCGCCGGGAACAAAAACCGGTATCGCTGATAAATTTATTTAATCGTTTCGCTTCCATATATTCAGTGTAATTAGCCCAAATTCTACGTTCAAATAGCTGCTTTTATAAATACCGTGGACCAAATACTGTATACCAAAATAATTAGTAAGCAGTATTATTTTAAGTAATAAGAATTGCTTAAACCCCAGTAAAGGCAAGTATAACTCAACGAATGCATTTCTACAATTGAATAACTTTATAAAGGTTTACCACTAATTTACTTTTTACCCCCTTTCCGTAGTACAGAGTTATTTTAATCTATATTTTAGTTTAAAAGTAGAAGATAATTTATCTAAAAGTAAAAATAAGTTTACCCGCCATGAACTTGCAGCCACTTCTTGCTTATATCAAACAGTATATTTTGCTTACCCCGGAAGAAGAATCTGTTTTGCTGGCAAAAATTAAATCCCGCAAATACCTGAAAGGGCAGTTTGTGGTGCAGAGCGGCGATGTGTGCAAGTTCGAAAACTTTGTGTTAGCAGGCTGCTTGAAAACTTTTTACATCGATCCGGAAGGACAGGAGCACATTGTAATGTTTGCCGTGGAAAACTGGTGGACCGCCGACCTGGGCAGTTTTATCACGCAAACCCCAGCTGATTTTAATGTGCAATGCCTGGAAAACACGGAACTGGCCCAATTTGCCTACGAAGACCTGGAACAGCTTTACCGGGAAATTCCTAAGTTTGAACGCTTCTTCCGGATTATTATTCAGAAAGCATTTGTGGCTTCGCAAAAAAGGGTGGTAAATAGTTTTAGTTTGCCGGCCAAAGAGCGTTATCTGGCTTTCCGAAAGCAATATCCGCAAATCGACCAGCGCGTACCGCAGTACATGATTGCTTCTTACCTGGGTATTACCAAAGAGTTTTTGAGTAAAATCCGGAATCAGTTAATTCTGGAGCAATAATTTTATTAAACTAGTTTAACCTTCTTTTTTAATCTACTTCATCTTTATTCGCGGGGTTTCTGCGGAGCTTTGCTTAAACTTTAACACCAAAGCTCATGCTAACATTACTAGAAAAAATCAGCGATTTAAACGATTTGGTTTTACAGGGAAAAGCCCTGGAAGCCTTCGAGAAGTATTACCACGACGAGGTAGTAATGCAGGAAAACGAAAACGTACCCACCCAAGGCAAGGCGGCTAATCGCCAGCGCGAACAAGAATTCTTCTCGGCCATTACGGAGTTCAGAGGAGCACATCCCTTAAAAGTTACCGTGGGCGAAGGCATTACCATGGTACAATGGCACTACGATTATACCCATAAAAATTGGGGCGTGCGCAACTACACCCAAGTATCGGTACAGGAATGGCAGGACGGCAAAATAATAAAAGAGCAATTCTTTTATGGCAATTAATTGTAATCAAGCGCATTATTCAAACCCATTAGTCGAAATAAGATTATGAAAAAGATTTTTGCTGCGGATGATTCTTTGGCACCACTATTTTTAAGAATTGGCTTAGGACTGGTTGTATTTGCCCACGGCGCGCAAAAACTGTTCGGCTGGTTTAATGGCTATGGCTTTACCGGCACCATGAAATTCTTTACCGAAACCGAAGGGCTTCCCTGGATACTTGGCTTTCTGGTTATAATCCTGGAATCAATCGGGGCGCTGGCGCTGGTGGCCGGGTTTGCTACCCGGTTTTTGGCGGCTTCGCTGGGCTTTTTAGCGCTTGGTATTGTGTTAACTACCCGTATTGAATTTGGCTTTTTCATGAACTGGTTCAACAACCAGGCCGGAGAAGGATACGAATTTTTTATTTTCTGGATAGCCATGGCCCTCTCGCTTTTCATTACCGGCGGCGGAAAATATGCTGCTGATAATTTGCTACAAAAAAGTTAAGAAAACTATTAATTGATCAATCCAAAAATCAACTAAAAAGCCCGGCATTGTATTTTTGTTACAATGCCGGGCTTTTAATTCTTAAGCCTGAAATAAGTTTTTGCCAGGGAATTAAGTATTTCCCGTTTATTATGTAAATCTATTAATGGAACTATTGCTTCCTTATTTGCCAGAATACCTTAACTTACCATTAAAAAATAATGGTAACCAATAGCTTGTAAATTGGTTATTTAAGATTAAGAATTCGAGTACTACTTTACCTGTAATTCTTTTACTATGGCTACCTTAAATTTTGATATGTTAAGCCTTTACCGGCAAAGCCTGGAAAACTTTGTTTCTTTCACCGATGAAGAATGGGCAATTTTTACCGAACATCTTTACCTCCGAAATATTAAAAAGCGCGAGGCTTTTGTTTTAGGTGGCAAAGTTTGCCAGGAAGTTGGATTTATAGTTTCCGGGTCTTTCCGGTTTTTCTTTGTGAAAGAAGGAGGCGGGGAGATTAGTAATTACTTTTGCTTCGAAAATGAATTGGTTAGCTCTTACAAAAGCTTCTTGAAAAACGAACCTAGTTTAACGAATATTGAAGCTTTGGAAGATTCGGAGGTAATCTGCTTTTCCAAGCAAGCTTTGTTGCAATTGAGCGTTAATCCTAAAATTGCTTTTAAACTGGAGCATTTTGGTCGGATGGTAGCCGAATATTTGATTTGCTGTTACGAAGAACGCGTTGTTTCTTTTGTAACCCAAACTCCCGAAGAACGTTACCGCCAGTTACTCCACCAGCAACCCGATCTGCTGCAACGCATTCCGCAGCATTATGTCGCCAATTTTTTGGGAATAACGCCGGTATCCCTTTCCCGCATTCGGAAAAGAATTTCCCGGGCTACTACCAGAAGTAAGCAAAACCTTGCTTTAGCCCAAATAAGCTAGCAGATAGCTTTTAACACCTAAATAAGTTATTACAGTTGTTTTTATACTTGGTAATACCGTTCTTCCGGGCTGTCGAGGAAACTATTTGCCCCCTGGTAAAACCCTTATTTTATAATTCGTGGCTACCTTCTTTTATATAGCTTGTATTTAGCCGGAATTTAAAGCTACGTTCTCATTTTTCCCAGGAACTGCTTTATTATCTTTTGTTAACGACTTAAGTGTTTAGCCGCTTCTACCTTGCGGGAGTAAAAACAACATATACTAATGCATACAATACTAGGCGCTGGCGGACCCGTCAGCAATGCGCTCGCGCAGGAACTCTTAAAACAAAACCAAGCGGTACGCTTAGTGAGCCGCCGCGAAATAAAAACCTCCGGTAATGCCACTTGGGTAGCCGCCGATTTAAAAAACTATCAGCAGGTATTACAAGCCGTACAAGGTTCCTCCATAATATACATGTGCGCCGGGCTTCGCTACGATAAAAAAGTTTGGGCGGCGGAGTGGCCGGTAATCATGCAAAACCTGATAGAGACGACCAAAGCTACCAATGCCCGCCTTATTTTCTTCGATAACGTGTACATGTACGGCCACGTACGGGGTGCCATGACTGAAGAAACTCCTTATAACCCCACTAGCGTAAAAGGAGAAATACGGGCCCGGATAGCCGAAAAATTAATGGCAGAAGCAAAGTCGGGTAATATACGAGCCTCTATCGCCCGGGCTCCCGATTTTTACGCTGCTGAAAGCCTCAATAGTTTTTACGACTCCATGGTATTAGCCAAATATGCCCAAAAAGCCAAAGCCCTGTGGCTGGGCGACCCAGCCACCAAACATTCTTTTATCTATATTCCGGATGCCGGTAAAGCGGTTTGTTTATTGGGTCAGCATCCGGAATCGGATAACCAGATCTGGCATTTACCCACCGCGCCGGAACTAACGGGTAAGGAATTTATTCAACTGGCGGCCAATACTTTTCATACCCAACCAAACTACACGAAGGTAAACAAGCTGATGTTACAGACGATAGGTTTATTTAATAAGCTGATTGGCGAAACCGCAGAAATGTATTACCAATACGAATACGACTATGTATTTAACTCCGCTAAATTCCAAAAAACATTCCAGGTGCAGCCTACTTCGTATGTTACGGGAATAAAGCAATTTTCGTCTTTTCTTCTAAAACAAGTTAAATAAGGCAAGTTCCTTGGACAACCGCCAGCATCTTACTATAATTAAGGCGGTTATCTAAAATCTGCCCAGCTATGCTCACCTTACGTACTTTTATCCGGTTAAATAATGCCTTATTATGTCTGACTTTCTTTGTTTTATCAACTAGCTGTAACCAGAAATCGGCAAAACAATCCGATTCGGATACGAAGGTAGCTAGCACCCCGCCCGGCTCAGTAACGGAAAGCAACCACCCGGCAACTGCCGCCGAAAACTGGACCTTAGGCCCTTTTCAAAAACAAGATGCGATTAACCCCATTTTAGGGCCGGATAGTACCACGCAGTTTTACTGTCCGGTTCGTCGCGCTACGGTTAAGTGGGAAGAAAAAGATGTTTTTAACCCGGCCGCAGTGGTGCGCAATGGCAAAGTTTATTTGCTGTACCGGGCCGAAGATAAAATAGGCAAATTTGCCGGCACCTCCCGGATTGGTTTGGCCATTAGCGACGATGGACTAAATTTTAAAAGAATGCCGAAACCGGTATTGTATCCGGATAACGATTTCATGAAAAAGTACGAGTGGGAGGGTGGCTGCGAAGATCCTCGGGTAGTAGAAACACCGGAAGGTACTTACGTAATGACTTATACTACTTACGACGGTAAAACGGCTCGTTTGTGCGTGGCTACTTCCCCGGATTTACAAACCTGGAAAAAACACGGCTTAGCGTTCGAAAAAGCTTATCAAGGGAAGTATAAAGATACCTGGTCTAAATCGGGGGCCATTATTTGCCGCCAGAAGGGTAGCCAAATAATGGCCACTAAAATTAACGGTAAATACTGGATGTATTGGGGCGATACCGATATGTTTATGGCTACCTCCGACGACTTGCTTAACTGGACACCCGTGGAGGAAAAAGAGAAATTAGCCGTTGCTTTTGGCCCCCGTCCGGGCCAGTTCGATAGCCGGTTGGTGGAATCCGGTCCACCCGCCATGCTCACCGAGGCCGGTATTTTACTTATTTACAACAGTATGAACCTGGATAAAGGGGGCACGCCCGCTTTACCGCCGGGCACCTATACTGCCGGCCAAATTCTGCTCGACCCAAAAAACCCAGCCAAAGTACTGCAGCGCACCGCTAGTTATTTCATGAAACCGGAAAAAGAATACGAAATTACCGGTCAGGTAGGAAATGTCTGCTTCCTGGAAGGCTTGGTTTATTTGCAGGATAAGTGGTTTTTGTACTACGGCACCGCCGATTCAAAAATTGCCGTAGCGATGCATAAACCAGAGTAGAAAATTAAATATTTATCATAATCTGTTCATTTCATAAAATTCCTATGAATACGTATGGGTTCTTAGATTACTTACCCGCTGTTTCGTTTAAGCGTTAAAGTAGGAAACAACCAGAATATGAAAGATAAATTATTGTTTATTTACGTAATTTTTGTTTTAGATATTCCGGTGCTTTCCGCGCAACCTAATGTTGAGAAGTTAAAAATTTACAAACATTTTTTTAAAGGCGGCTCAACCATGAGGCTCGTAAATGCTTTTAAATATCCGGCCAGTCATGCAGGAATAGTAGATACCACTAACATTAATTTAAATTCCCTTATTCCTATTCAGGATTGGAACGATATACTCTATTCAGCTAAGAAAAGTAAACACCACCAAATGAAAATAGGAGGAATCGTTTTTGCGGGAGAAATGAAAATGGCTAACAAAGTTCATTACTTTATTGTGGCTCGCCCGGATTTGATAGTAGATTTAACCGACAGAATGAATTATAGAATGGATAATAAAAGCAAGAACCTTTTGGGAAACTCTATTACTCGCTGGATGGATTTAAGAAATTAATTCACGGGGAACGGAAACGATAGTATTGCATTAAATTTGATTTCATAAATTTTTGTAAAATGGCGGGTACTACCTTACAAAAACTAGCGGCATATACCAGTTGGGCCAACCAGCGGTTATTAGAAACTTTGGAGAAATTCGGGGAAAAATTACCCGCTACTAGTCTGCATTTGTTCAGTCATTTACTAAATGCCGAAATTATTTGGTTAGCCCGGATTCAGCGTCTGGAAAGCCCCGTAACCGTATTCGACGAACATACCATAATAGAATGCCGAAAGTTGCAAGAGAGTACATTTGAACGCTTTATAGGCTTAGCTGATTCTTCGCCCGAAGAACTAGAAAATCTTATTACCTACAAAAACACCAAAGGCGAAACTTTCACCACTTCGCTGGAAGATATTCTGATGCAGGTTTTCAATCATGGCACCTACCATCGGGCCCAAATTGCCCGCGACTTGCGCCAGAACGGACTAGAACCGATTAATACCGATTACATTATGTTTGTCCGCGAAACTGAAGGATAAAAGGTAGTAATACATAATCGAACTCGGCGGGTGCATCCTTCTTAAGAAACAGTTAAAAAAAGAATTAGAGCAAAAATGGTAATAGCCCGGAAAAACTTATTCCTTAAATGGAGTATAGTACTTCTAACAACTATTGGAATAGGCCTTTTCCTTCTAACTTTTTCGCATTTTGCAGGGGTAACTTCTGGCCTGTTTAGCTGGACCTTAAACTTTTCCCTGATGTTCTGGATTACCGTGGCAGAATCTCAACTTCATCCTTCTTTACATTCTGCTTATTTTAATAACCATGCTTTTGAGAAGAGCGGCAAAATTTACGCCGCTTTAGGGGTGCATTGGTTTCGATGGCTTCTGGTAATTAGCGGCTGGGAGAAACTAAGCCAGAAAAATAATCCGGTAAGAAAAACGCTACCCGCTTTGCAGCAATTTGAAAGAGCAACCCGGGTTTCTGAATTTGGGCACTCGGTAATAGCCATTATTATCTTTGCTCTTACGGTATTTGTTTGCATCAAATACTCCGTTAAAGAGGCATTTTGGTTAATTTTATTCAACGTACTACTCAATATTTATCCCATACTGGTACAGCGTTATAATCGTCCCCGCCTGCGTCGCCTGGTTCAAAAGCTTCAGCAACCATCTGTTGTATAAGTTATACTAGATCGAAACTTCTAAGACATATTTGTAAAAATAATACTAGCTGTTATTACTTGGAGCCTTTTCGAGTCTCCATTCACTGGTGCTATCTTATTTGTACCGTACCCTGTTTGCCTCGTGGCCGGCCGGCCTCGTTTGACTCTTCCGGACTGGTCTAAGCTTCTTTTCCTCCTTACGTCTTGCGCACCGGAACCTTAGAAGGCCCTGCACCGCCAAACTGATGTCAACTTTTCTTAGCTACTGACTACCTATCATCTAATAAGAGTATGCCAAATACGTCTTATTTCTTCCAAATTGATATTACTATTCACAAATTAGCTATTAAAAATAAAACCAGACTATTTCATAGCCTGGTTCTAATCAGTGTTAGCTACTTTTTACTTATTCCTTTTAGTAGTATCCGCCGATGCCTTTCGTTTATTAAATAAATTATTCAGCTTTTCCGAAGCTTGTTGCTTTATTTTTTGCTCGGCTTGCTGCGTGCGTTTGGCAATTTCGGCTTTGGCCTTAGCCTCGGCTTCCAGGCGTTTCCGGTTTACTTCGGCTCTTAAACTATCTTCGGCCTTTTGCTTTTCTTGCTCCAGGCGTTGTTTGGCCACATCTACTTTATTCTGCACAATACTTTGTACCACCTGTTTTGCCTGGTTTTTGGCGCTAGCCGCTGATAAGGCTACTTTGGGGTTGGTAACCGTACCTCCCACATTCAGATTCATGGTAACTCGTTCGGTACCTTTTATGTCTTTTACACCGGTAAGCGAAGCAAGCCGGGCATTTAAAGCATTGCCTACTTTGCCGGTGGGCACATCCAAGGCTACGGCGTACGTTAAACTGCCATCCATACCGTTGGTTCCCGATACGGTAGTTTTAATATCTCGCACGGTAAAATCGAATGGTTTTACCACTAAATTACCCCCCACAATTTCGGCTGAGAAACCTTTATTCTCAATAGAGAAGTTTTGCAGTTCTTTAAAGTTGGTTACTTCACTAATCCGGTTCACGATAACATTATTCTGAACCACGGCTTTTACTACTTCAATTAAGCCTTTACCCGTTAGAGTTTTGTAAACCGGCATCATATCCGGACCTAATTCGCCGTTAAAATTAAACTTAGTAGAGAACTTACCGTCCAGAAACTGCGCAATAGGAGCCAGTGCTTTTATGGTGTTAAAAGCAGTATAAGCCGATTTAAAATCGAGATTTTGAATATTTAAGCCAAAAGTAAAGGCTGGATGCTGCAAGTTTTTGGTATTGTACGAACCCGTAGTAACAAAAGAGCCGCCTAAAGCATTAAATGCTACGCGGTCCAATTTAGCTACCTGGTCGCGGAGCGTAATGGTTCCTTTTAAATTACTCAGGTTCAAATTATCGTAAATTACTTGGTTGGCCGAAGTGTTTAAAACTACATCCATATTTTCGGGCACCGGAATCACACCACCTTGTGCTTCCGGTGGTACCGGTTCGCCGTTCAGTTCGTCTACCATCCACTCATTCACATCAAAACGGGAAGAAGACATAGTAAAATTACCCCGTAAAGGCTGGTTCTTCCCGAACAGATAACCCATGTAATTCGATACGGATCCATCCAATTGCACATCGCTTTTCCCGACAAAGCCTTTTAGGTTGTTTACCTGAATTTTCTCGTTATTAAAAATTGTGTTTGCCGTAGTAATTTTCATACCCTGCGGCAGGTCGGTACTTTTATAGTTTAGGTTGGTTACCTGCATGTTCCCGCTTGAGGTGATGTTGTCGTATTTACCGGCGTCAATATCGGTCATTTTGCCTTTGGCGGTAACATCGGCATTAATGCGGCCGGATAGAGTAGTACCTTCAAGCGGGAATATTTTCGTCATTTTAGTTAAATCCAAAATACCTTTTACCCGAGCATCGAAAGCAGGTTTAGCTATGTTTTGCACCGCTACCCGGCCTTCGAGCGGTTCACCATCCAGCAACATATTAAAGCGCTCTATGAATATTTTAGTATCATCGGTATTACCGGTAGTGTTGGTAATAGTAGAAATCATGTTCAGATTCTGAATAGGCGCCGGAAATTGTTTTGCTTTTACAAAGCCGTTGGTCAGGTTCATTTTGGCATTTACTACCGGCATTTGGGTTTTACTGTAAGTACCTTTCGCTACCGCATCCACAAATAACAAACCCCGTAAGGTCATATCTGCTATGGGGAATACTTTGGTCATTTCCGCCAAATCAATGTTCGCTTTTACGTTACCATCCACTTTCATCGGCTCCAGACCTTGAATGGATGCTTTCGCATCTACCGGGTTTTTACCTAAATCCAGGTGCATTTTTCGGATGAGCACATTGGTGTTGTTTATCACGCCATCTTTGTTATCCACGTTCATATCAAGGTTGATATTGGTGGCGGCCTGCGGCAAATCCGGATACTTAAACAGGGCATTAGTAACTTTCAGATCCGTACCAAAACCCGGCAGGGAAGTATCGTTTAACGTACCTTTTACGTAGCCGTTAAAAGCTACTTTCCCTTCGGTTTTGATATTTTTAAATTTTTCCGTAAAAATCCCCGGCACTACCGACAGAATACTCTTAAAATCGTTATCCGCCGATTTAAAGGTTAAATCCATGTTAATGTCCTCACCAAGCATTTGTAAGGAGCCATTAAAGCCTAAACCAAACTCGTTTATTTTAATACTATTTTCTTTAAAGGTGTATTTCGACTGGTTTAAGTCCATGGCTAAGGTGATATCGGCATCTAAGAGAGTACTATCCAGGTAATCGAGGCCAGCATAATTAAAAGTAAATCCGTCGGCCGTAGTGCGCGATTTCATATCAAACACGTTTTGCTCAAAATCGCCGCTGCCCGTATGATTCACGTGGAACGCTTCGGTACGAAAGGGAATGCTTAAATCTTCGTACACTAAAGTTCCGTTGTTTATTTCCCAACCTTTAATGGCCATTTTAAATTGATTAACCGTATCCGCCGGCGCTTCCACCTGCGTTGTGTCGGTGATAAAAATATCCCAGTTGGCGCGGCCGCTTTTTAGTACTTTTAATTTAAGGCGCGGGTCCTGCAATTTTACCGAACGAACTTTTAATTTATCGCCGGCAATCACGCTCATTACATCCAGGCCCATACTAAAGTTAGGTAGGATAGCCAAGGTATCGCGCTGAAATGAATCTTGCCCGATTATAGTTAAATCGTCGATGCTTAACGCCAGGTTTGGGAAGTCGCGGAACAAGCTAATATTTACTTTATCCGTTTGGTATAATACTTTTGCTTTTACATTTTTGGCAATTTGCTTATCCAGTACCTGTTTTATTTTATCTTTAAATAAGTAGGGCGCTAAAGCCGCGGCAGCCAGTAGCACCACAATAAAAATCACAAATCCTATAAATACTTTTTTCATAAGGCACTTTTATATTAAATAGAGGCTAAAATTACCTAAATGTTTAGGTTTTTTGCTTAGTAATAAAATATTAGACAAGTAAACATACCTGCTGGTTTAATAGCAACGTTTTCCAGGAGGCCTTCGGTATTTACGAAAATTAAGAAAGAATGTCCGGGGAGGCTTATTCTTTTAAAGAGTTTATGCGGGCTAAACAATATTTATTTTTGTGTTTGTTCCTTATTTTCAGCTTCCAGACCTTAGGTCAGGATTTTCAGTTTAGCCAGCAATACACTAATCGGCTGCACCTAAACCCGGCCTTTGCCGGCCTCCGTTCCGATTATAGTGTAGCAGCTGCTTACCGGAACCAATGGCGTAACTTAGATAATGGCTTTGTTACCCAACAAATCGCCGCTGATTATAAATTTAAAAATAAAAAAACGGTAGCTGGCTTAATCGCCTCCTTGGATAAAACGGGAAAAGCCGGGTTTACCCGAACACAAGTGGGAGGAATCTACGGCTATCAAACCGCTTTAAACGAAAATTTTGCGGTGAGCGTGGCTTTGCAGGCTTCTTACGGTTCCCAACGTTTTAGTTTTTCTAATTTAATTTTTGGCGACCAGTTAAACGATAATGGTACCATTAACCCTAGTTCCCAAGAAAATTATATCTACGATCCGGTTTCTTACCTGAGCGTGGCAGCGGGAGGAGTGCTTTATAATAATCAATTCTGGTTTTCGCTGGCGGCGCATCATGCTAACCAGCCCGATATAGGTTTCGGGATAGAATCTAAATTACCGGTAAAATTTACCATGAATACGGGTTATAAATTTTACGTGTCAAACTATTACCGCGATGCTTACTTATATGAGTTTAGTGTAACTCCTACCATTACGTATACCCAACAGCAATTTTTCAAAAAAACTGACCTTGGTTTATACTTTACGTATACGCCTGTTACGTTAGGACTAATATACCGCGGATTGCCTCTGAGCAGTAATTTTACGTATGATCCGTCAGTTGCCGTAATAACTGGCATTGTTTTAGAACCTTTTCGTTTAGCGTACAGTTATGAGGTAGTTTTTAACGGGGCTGGCAGCCGATCCGGAGGAGCCCACGAAATAGCAATATCTTTTGATAAGATCGATTACGATAAAATTTTCAAAAGCCGGGCATCTAAGAAAAATTATAAACATATCGCTTGCCCAGCATTTTAAATAGTGTTATTATTGCAATAAATTCGGAAAATTAATATTTTTTAGAAGCCAACAACTTTTATGAATTTGTTTAAATTTTTAGGTTACGCAGCGGCTGGTGCCGTTATACTTACCTCTTGTAACAGAAATGCGAAGCCTACGAGCACCAATCCGGGCGATATCAGTGCTAAAACTGGAATTGAGTACAACACCGAGGAAGGCTTTCAGGTAGCTAGCTACGAACCCCTGGCTGAAGGTCCAGGACTTAAGTTTATCGAAGGTGGTCGTACTACTTTAGGTTCTATGGAAGAAGATGTTGCCATGACTCGCGATAACATCGAGCGCACCGTAACGGTTGCGTCGTTCTTTATGGATGAAACGGAAGTAGCCAACATTCACTGGTTAGAGTATTTATCGCATATCAAAAAAGATTCAGCGGAAGAAGTTTATACTAAAGCTTTACCCGATACTACCGTCTGGGCCAAAGAACTATCCTTTAATGACCCTTACGAACAATATTATTTACGTTATCCTGGTTTCCGTTTTTACCCGGTAGTTGGCGTAAGTTGGGAACAAGCCAATGATTATTGCTTGTGGCGGACGGCTAAAGTGAACGAGAACATGGCTCGTAATGGTGGTAACACTGGTGGCGGAGGCTTTAAGCTTTTTGGTAAAAAGAAAAAAGGAGGAGCAGCCGAAGCTCCTGCTGAAGGCGGTGCTTTATCTATTGAATCTGGTTTAGTTTTACCGAACTATCGCCTGCCCACCGAGGCCGAATGGGAATACGCGGCGCAAGCCATGATTGGTACCCAATTAGATCAAGACGAAAATCAAACGAACAAACGAATTTATCCTTGGGATGGTCACCAGATGCGTAATCCTTATGGCAAACACCAGGGCGAGTTCTTAGCTAACTTCAAACGGGGCCGCGGTGACTATGCCGGTATTGCCGGTTCACTGAACGATGGCGCGATGATTACGGAATGGGTGTATGCTTATCCGGCTAACGATTTTGGTTTATACAATATGGCCGGCAACGTGAACGAGTGGGTGCAAGATGTATACCGTCCGCTTTCGTTCCAGGATGTGGAAGACCTGAACCCGGTACGTCGGGGAGGTGGTATCAGCGACCCTGCTGCTAATTACGATGCTGCCGGTTTCCAATCTTTAATTACCGACGAAGTTCGGGTTTTTAAAGGTGGTTCCTGGAAAGATGTAGCTTATTGGTTATCGCCGGGTACTCGCCGGTTTATGGCTCAAGATTCCGCCACTTCTACTATTGGTTTCCGTTGCGCCATGATTAATACCGGATCCAACAAATAATCAGAAGAAATAATAAAAATAGAAAAGCCCGCTGGTTAGTGGGCTTTTTTGTTGCATTTTATTCCTTTAAGCAGCGGCAATAGCCGCTACACTTACCCCGGCTGCTCCAGCCTCTAATAATACTAAAGCACAAGCTTCGAGGGTAGCACCTGTGGTCATTACATCATCCACGAGGAGTATGCGTTTATCAAAAATGACATTTGGTTGATGCACGGTAAATAATTGCCCTACGTTTTGCCAGCGTTCCAATCGCGTTTTTTTCGTTTGGGTACTGCTATCGGCTAAACGCTCCAACACATTTGGTTGCCAGGGAATATTTAAAGCCTGACTCAATCCTTTAGCAAATGAATCGGATTGGTTATAACCGCGTTTGCGCAATTTTAAGCGGTGAAGAGGTACCGGAATAATTAAATCAAACTGTTCTTGATAATAATGTTCTTTTAGCTCAGCCCCATACCAATTGCCCAGAATCTCCCCAACCTCTTCGTGACCTTTGTATTTTAAAGCGTGTAACAATTGCTGCACCCGGCCGGAACGGGTAAAAGTTAAAAAAGCGAAAGCGTGCTTTACCGGCACTTTGTTGTAAAAACGATTCAACAATTCGCTTTTGGAACCAGTTAAAAGATGACTATTGGTATAAGGTAAACTCACCCGGCATTGCGTGCAAATAATAGTTTCGCCGCGCGCCAGTAGTTCGTGGCAGGCCAAGCAATCTTCTGGAAACAGCAAAGAAATAAAATCAGCAACTAAATTGTGAAGCGGGGTAAACATACCTTAGAGATAAATACTAAATTTTGTAATTTTATAAACCTTAAATGTAGGATAGCCGGAGTTCCTCTCAGGAAATAAAAATTAATTTACTTAATAGCTAATGAATAAAGTACAAGAATTTAATGATTACCGTTCGCGGATGAACGAAAAAATAATGGCGGCGGATAACAAAGTGATTAAACGCTTTTTTAACCTCGACACCAACGCCTACCAGGAAGGTGCTTTAGATGTAAAAACCAAAGAAATGCTGGGACTGGCTTGTTCCATGGTGTTACGCTGCGACGATTGCGTAAAATATCATTTAGGCAAATGCCAAGAGTGCGGTGTAACCGACGAAGAAATATACGAAGTTTTTGCTATTGCTAATTTAATAGGCGGTTCTATTGTTATTCCGCACTTCCGGCGGGCGGTAGAGTATTGGGAAGAGTTAAAACTTAGCTAGATGGTAACAAGGCGAATTGATTACAATGCCGATTTTGAAAATCAGTGGTTGGAACTCTTGCGGAAATTGCGAGAGAAGTTCGGTAAAACCCTTCATCTAAACGGTATTCTTTTTTTGATCGGCATTCAGGAATTAGGCCAAGGAATTCGGGAGTTTACTAAGGAACAGAAGCAAGACCTCATGCACATTGCCACTTGTAAGTTATTTAGCTTATCGGGTTATTACGAATTTACCCACCGCGACGAAGAAGGCTGGCCGCATTATCGTACCGTAAAAACCATACCTTCGGCCAATTTAAAAGAACAGGAACGTATGCTGAAGTGGCATATTTTAGAATATTTTGACCAAGAAGATTAAATGAAAATTATCAGTTACAACGTTAATGGAATCCGCTCCGCGGTAAGTAAAGGTTTTATAGATTGGTTACAGGCGGCCGATCCAGATGTTATCTGTTTACAGGAAATTAAATGCGACGAAGAAAAGTTTGACCGGCAACTTTTTGAATCGTTGGGGTACCACGTGTACATTCATCCGGCGGTAAAAAAAGGGTATAGCGGGGTAGGAATATTTTCAAAAAAAGAACCGGTTAGTGTAACAGTAGGGTGCAACAACTCGCTATACGATTCTGAAGGCCGGGTATTGCGGGCCGATTTTAATGATTGCTCCGTAGTGAACGTGTATATGCCTTCTGGTTCAAGTGGCGATACCCGCCAAGACTTTAAAATGCAATGGCTCGATTATTTTCTGCAGTACATTAACCAAGTGCGAACGCAAATTCCTCACCTGGTTATCTGCGGCGATTATAATATCTGTCATCAACCGGTAGATATCCATAATCCTAAATCTAATGCGAACAGTTCGGGCTTTTTACCGGAAGAACGAGAGTGGTTTTCGCATTTTCTTAGCCATGGCTACATCGATTCTTTTCGTTATTTTAACCAAGAGCCGCATAATTATACCTGGTGGAGTTACCGGGCCGGAGCAAGAGGGAAAAATTTAGGTTGGCGGATTGATTATACTATTGTAACCGATTCTTTAACCAATAGGTTACGGCGGGCTGCTATCCTAACGGAAGCCAAACATTCCGACCATTGCCCGGTTTTACTTGAATTGAGCCCAGAAATAGCGTAATTGGATTATATCGTATTTAATGGCTTTATCGTTTTAAATTTAGCTTAATTAAGGTACAAGTATATACTTCGTTTATTTATAAGTTAACTTCCTCTTAAAACTTTAAATTTATTTTTATATTAGTCTGACCAACAATGGCTTAAATAGGTTTGTATAATGTTTTGTTTTAGATTATGAATCAGTATGTCACCATGGACGCAGTTCTGCAACATTTGCAGGCCTTCAAGAAGAAATTTTACCTTAATTTACTTATTAAAGGAAGCATTTTTTCCGCAGCCTTGCTTTTAACTTTTTTCCTGATTTATAATCTGCTCGAATACTTTTTTTATTTCCCGTATTACGTCCGGGCATTTTTGTTCTTTTCCTTCCTGGGGATAGTTATATACGCTTTTTTGCGCTGGATTTTTACGCCGCTTAGCGCTTTTACTAACCTTAAAAAACTATTAACTGACGAACAAGCGGCGCAAAAAGTAGGCAGTTATTATCCCGAAATAAAAGATAAACTTCTTAACACTATTCAATTAAGAGATTTAAGCAAAACCAATGACCTGATTGCGGCCAGTATTGAGCAAAAGAGTCATCAACTAGCAGGTTTTAAATTTGATGAAAGCGTAAAACTGCAGGAAAACCGTCCTTTACTGAAATATGTATTTATTCCGGTGGGATTAATGCTACTCATTACTTTAATCTACCCTAACCTGTTCGTAAAAGGCACGGAGCGCATTATTAATTATAAAAAGTATTACGCCCCGGAAGCACCTTTTCAGTTTATCGTTCAAAACAAAAAACTGGAGGCATTTCGCAACGAGGATTTTCAGTTAGAGGTGAAGCTAGAAGGTAAAACTATTCCAAGCGAGCTTAAAATAGTGTACAACGGACACGAGCAAAACCTGACACCAACTAAAAACAACACGTATACCTTCACCTTTCAGAAATTACAGAAACCAGTAGCTTTTCAATTAGCTGGTTCTGGTTTCTACTCCGAAAATTACACGCTTAATGTTCTGGCCCGTCCTAACCTGAAAGACTTCGATATCAATATTGAATATCCTAAATATCTTCAGAAGAAACCAGAAACCATTGATAATACCGGAAACATTACTGTACCCGAAGGAAGTGTTGTTACCTGGAATTTTGCAACCATTGCTACTGAGCAATTAGAACTGGCATTTACGAATCCTACTGCTGTATTAGCGGCTACGCCGGAAGAAGACATTTTTTCGGTAAGTAAAAAAATTAGTACTACTCAAGAGTACGAAGTACGTTTGAAAAACCAATACAGCGACAACAAAGATAAAATGACTTTTCTGGTAACTGCTATTCCGGATCGGGCACCAGAAATTACCGTAGAAAGTTTTCAGGATTCTATTGGCTTTGATAACCTGGTACTGGGGGGAACTGTTTCTGACGATTACGGATTATCGCGTTTAAATATCCATTACCGCGTAATTACAAGTACTAATCCACAGCCTGGTAATTATAAAGCTATCCCTTTGCGTTTAGAACCGCAGCAAAATAGTCAATCGTACTACCACCAATGGAATATAGCTAATTTAAAACTTAGTCCAGGTCAACAATTAGAATACTTTGTGCAGGTTTGGGATAACGATGGGATTCGAGGACCTAAAAGCTCTCGTACCCGCGTGTTGTCCCTTAAAATACCTTCCCGTAATGAGCTAAACACCGAAATAGCTTCAAATGCTAAATCCATGCAGAACCAGATGAGCAAGTCGGTGCAAAAGGCACAAAAATTACAGGAACAAATCTCACAGTCAGAAGAAAAACTCAAAACTAAAAAAGAACTAAACTGGCAGGATAAAAAGCAGATAGAAGATTTACTGGAGAAAAAGAAACAGCTCGAAAAGGATATTGCTGCCATGAAATCTTCCTTTGAACAGCTTAACCAACAGCAAGACAAAGTCGATGAAAAAAGCTTAGAGTTAGCGGAGAAAACCAAGCAGCTGCAAAAATTAATGGAAGACTTGCTGGATGAGGAAACCAAGAAATTATACGAGGAATTAGAGAAACTTTTACAGCAGCAAATGCCAAATGAGCGCGAGTTGCAGAAGTTGCTGGATAAAATGGACCAAAAAGAAAACAATCTGGAAAAAGAATTAGAACGGGCCTTAGAATTATTTAAGCAATTACAGTTCGAGCAAAAACTGGAAAGCGCTACGGATAAATTAAAAGAACTATCGGAAGAACAGCAAAAGCTAGCGGATAAAACAGAAGAAAAACAAGCGCCTAATCAGGAATTAAAACAAGAACAGCAAGATTTAAAGCAACAATTTGAGGATGTAAAAGAAGAACTGGATGATTTAGAAAAATTAAATCAGGAGCTGGAAGACAAGAATCAAATGGAAGATACCCAAAAGGAACAAAATCAGATCGACCAGGAGATGCAAAATAGTCAGGAATCACTGGATAAAAAACAAAACAAAAAAGCTGCTCAATCGCAAAAAAATGCGGCGGAACAAATGCAGAAAATGGCTCAGCAAATGGAGCAGGAGTCTGATAGCAACAGCATGGAGGAAGCCCAACAAAACCTGGATCACCTGCGCGATATTTTAAACAACTTAATTAAACTCTCCTTCGACCAGGAAGAGCTTATGAAATCGTTTAGAAGCGTTAGCCAAAGCGATCCTCGTTTTATTTCCTTAGGTCAGGAGCAACTTAAGTTAAAAGACGATGCTAAAATTATTGAAGATAGCTTATATTCGCTCGCCAAAAAGGTATTCCAGATTCAGTCCTTTGTTACCCGGGAAGTGGGAGCCATGAATAATAATATTACTGAGAGCTTAAACCAGATTAAAGAACGCAATGTGGGCAAAGCTACCATGCACCAGCAGTTAACCATGACATCGGTAAACAATCTAGCATTAATGTTAAACGATGCCTTAAAACAAATGCAACAACAAATGGCCATGGCCGCCCAAATGCAAGGTAAAGGAAAACCAAAGCCAGGCGGCAAACCTAAACCCGGATCAGGGGAAATGGGTAAAATGCAGCAGATGCTGAACCAGAAAATGGAAGAACTGAAAAAAGGTAATTTATCGGGTAAAGCACTTTCTGAGGAATTAGCCAAGTTGGCTGCCGAACAACAACGATTACGCAACGCCTTAAAAGAATTAGAGAAACAAGGGGGGAAAGAAGGTAAAGGCACCAAAGAGGAAGGTAGCGAAGGAAATGGTGGTAAACTAGATAAATTAAACAAGATGATGGAACAAACCGAAACCGATCTCGTTAATAAACGACTTACAGAGCAAACCATCATGCGGCAGCGCGAAATATTAACGCGCTTGCTGGAAGCAGAAAAATCGGCTCGGGAAAGAGAATTAGACAATAAGCGGGAAGCCCAATCTGGTAAAGAGTTAGCCAGAGCAGTGCCGCCTTCTTTTGAGAAATACATTAAAAATAAGGAAAAGCAAACCGAGTTGCTGAAAACAATTTCACCTGCTTTTACTCCCTATTACAAAAAAGAGGTAAATGAGTATTTTCAAAAAATAGGAAAATAACTTTGCATATATTAGCGCAATTAAAAGACTATTATGAATCAAATTAAAATTCAGATTCCTTCTCTCATTGAAAACATTCGGGTTGTAGAAAGTTTTATCGACAATTCAAAAGAAAAATTCCATATTGAAGATGACATATATGGCAATATAATGATTGCCGTCACGGAATCTGTAAACAATGCTATTCGCCATGGCAATAAGTTTGATAAAGATAAAAACGTATACTTATCACTTTTTGTAGAACCAGACGTATTGCGCTTTGAAGTAGAAGATGAAGGAAACGGATTCGATTCTGAATCCTTGACCGATCCAACTGCTCCAGAAAATTTAGAAAATCCTGGCGGTAGGGGAATATTTCTGATGAAGCATTTATGCGATGAGGTTAAGTTCACTAATGATGGACGCAATGTTCAATTGACATTTTACATTAATAATGCCTGATATATTTATTGAGTTTATATCCGAAGAAGTTGATTTTACTTTAAAGGATGTGGATAAAGTAAAAAGTTGGATCGATCAAGTTATTGTTGACCATCAATTTAGACTCGAAAACATAACGTATATATTTTGTTCTGACGAATACTTATACAACATCAATCAAACTTATTTAAATCATGATACCTTAACCGATATTATTACCTTTGACAATTCGGATGAGGAAGAAACACTAGAGAGTGATATTTTTATAAGTATTGATCGGGTAAAAGAAAACGCTTCTCAACTTAACATCTCGTTTACTGATGAACTACACCGTGTAATCATACACGGTGTTTTGCATTTAATGGGGTACGATGATAAAGAGGAAAGTAGTAAAGCAATAATGCGCCAAAAAGAAGATAAGTACTTATCTTTACGTGATTTTAGTTAACGCGGAATTTTAAGAGGTAAAAAGAGTGTTTCACGTGAAACACATTTAAGTAAATTAAGAATGTACACCGAAAATTACGATGTAATTGTAGTAGGAGCCGGTCATGCGGGTTGTGAAGCCGCCGCGGCGGCTGCGCGCATGGGGTCTAAAGTATTACTGGTAACCATGAACATGAACACTATTGCCCAAATGTCCTGCAACCCAGCTATGGGGGGAGTAGCTAAAGGCCAAATAGTGCGCGAGATAGATGCTTTAGGCGGACAAAGTGGTATTGTAACGGATAAAACCATGATCCAATTCCGAATGCTCAACCTATCAAAAGGACCAGCCATGTGGAGCCCACGCGCGCAAAGCGACCGCATGCGTTTTGCCGAAGAGTGGCGCTTAAACCTGGAACAAACTGCTAATATTGATTTTTGGCAGGAAATGGCGTCTACCATTATAGTAGAAAAAGGTAGAGCGGCAGGTATCCGGACAGCACTAGGCATAGAATTTAAATCGAAAGCTGTTATCTTGACTAACGGTACATTTCTAAATGGAGTCATCCACATAGGGGAGAAACAATTTGGTGGCGGCCGGGCGGCCGAAAGAGCGGCTACCGGAATTACCGAACAGTTACTTCAATTAGGTTTTGCAGCAGGCCGAATGAAAACCGGAACTCCTCCACGGGTAGACGGAAGGTCCTTAGATTACTCCCGAATGGAAGAACAAAAAGGAGATGAAAACCCTTCTAAATTTTCCTACACTAATACACAAGCTTTACAAAATCAGCGGAGCTGTTATATCACGTATACCAGTACCACAACGCACGAAATTTTAAAAACAGGCTTCGAAAAATCACCTATGTTCCAAGGGCGCATCCAAGGTTTAGGACCGCGCTATTGTCCATCCATCGAAGATAAAATTAATCGCTTTGCTGATAAAGATCGTCACCAAATTTTTGTGGAACCAGAAGGTTGGAGTACGGTAGAAATTTATGTCAATGGATTTTCCAGCTCCTTACCTGAGGACGTACAATTTAAAGCATTGCGCAGCATTGCCGGTTTCGAAAACGCCAAAATGTTTCGGCCAGGTTATGCCATCGAATATGATTACTTTCCGCCCACTCAGCTAAACTTAACCTTAGAAACAAAGCTGATTGAGAACTTATATTTCGCGGGACAAATAAATGGCACAACTGGTTACGAAGAAGCGGCCTGCCAGGGATTAATGGCGGGAATAAATGCGCATAACAAAATTAACGAGAAAGAACCATTTATTCTTAAACGCTCAGAAGCTTACATTGGGGTATTACTAGATGATTTAGTGAACAAAGGTACGGAAGAGCCTTACCGCATGTTTACTTCCCGCGCCGAACATCGCATTTTGCTGCGCCAAGATAATGCCGATATTCGCTTAACTAAAAAGGGTTACGAGTTAGGTTTAGCCGATGAGGAACGATTAAATAAAGTAAACCGGAAAATCAAAGAAACGAAAGAAATTATAGATTATCTAAATAATAAATCTATTGAGCCTAGCGAAATAAATGCTGTCCTGCTGGAGCTGAATTCTGCTCCGATAACAGAGAAAGCCAAAGCTGGTAGCTTGATTAAACGACCTAATGTTGACATAGCTACTATTGCAGCGGCATTGCCGGCAATAGAAACTTATTTGAGCAAATACTTACCCGATAGCATAGAGCAAGCTTCCATTGCGGTAAAATATGCTAGCTACATCGATAAGGAAAACTTAATGGCCAATAAAATGGAAGAACTGGAAAATTACGTAATTAATGAAAGACTTGACTACAAAAATATGCCCGCTTTATCAAAAGAGGCTCGTGAAAAACTGCTTAAAATAAATCCGGAAACAATTGGTCAGGCTTCTCGCATAAGCGGGGTATCGCCGGCAGATATTTCCGTTTTAATGGTGTATTTAGGTAAATAAATGAACTACGAACGTCTAGACCGCTGTCCCATTTGTAACAAAGAATTATTTAAAAATTTTTTAATTGTTAAAGATAATTCCGTCTCAAAAGAAAGTTTTGTTATAGTGCAATGCGAGAACTGCGGTTTTAAATTTACTAATCCACGACCGGACGAGAGTAGCATTGGAAATTACTATCAATCAGAAGAATACATATCTCATACGAATAAAGCTACCGGACTCACGAATAAAGCCTACAAAGTTGTCCGGACCTATACTATTAAACAAAAAGTAGATTTAATAAACCGTTTTTCTCCTAAAGATACTATCCTAGATTATGGCTGCGGAACCGGTAATTTTTTAGAGGCTTGTAAGAAAAATGGCTGGCTAGTTCAAGGCTACGAGCCTAATAATCTGGCTCGCACCCAAGCTGAAGAATTACTAAATCAAAAAATAGCTGGTGAAGCAAGTGCCCTAGAACAAATAGAAAATGAAAGTTTACAAGTAATAACTCTCTGGCATGTATTAGAGCACATTCATGCCTTAAACGAAACATTTAAGAAACTCACTCAATTAACAAAAAAAGGCGGCAATATTATAGTAGCCGTACCTAATGCAGATTCTCACGACGCACAGGTTTATAAAGAAAATTGGGCAGCTTACGATGTACCTAGACATTTATACCATTTTAATCAGGCTACAATGAAGCGCTTTTTAAAAAAGCACAAAATTGAATTATTAGAAACTATCCCGATGAAATTTGATGCTTACTACGTTAGTATGTTAAGCGAAAAATACATCTCCGGAAATAATGAATTAATTAAATCAGTACTCAACGGTTTTAAGTCAAATAGTTACGCAAGTAAAAACGCTAATGATTATTCGAGTTTAATATATGTGGGTAAGAAAAATTAAATATATTTATCATTAACTACAACTTATTAAATATCATGTTCTTACAAATATAATTGTTCGGTATATTTTCATATTTATCCACATACATCTTGGTGAAAATTCATTTAAAGTATACGTATCTATTTCTTCCTAACATTTTCTGTTTGCTGATTAGCAAAAACCTTAAGAATGCACCCATTTAAAAAAATCTGCTTTTCTTTTTTCATATTATTTATTCCGGGTTGTGCCAGTATAAGTCCGCCGGAAGGTGGCGAAAAGGATGTAAAAAGTCCAGAATTAGTCAGCAGTTCGCCCACAAACCAATCGCTCAATGTAAAGGGTAAAATAATTACCTTAAAATTTAACGAAGAAGTTCGGACGGAAGATTTTAATCGTCAGCTAATTATTTCGCCCAATGCGGAAAACACTATTAAAACAGAAGTAGACCGCGAAGAAGTTAAATTAACTTTCGAAAAGAACTTTGAGCCAAATACAACTTATTTTCTCAATTTCCGGGAAGGCATCGAAGATATAACGGAAGGCAATAAACCTAAAAATTTAACTTTAACTTTTAGTACAGGAACATTTTTAGATTCAGGCCGTGTGCAGGGAGTAGTTACAGATTTATTAACCGGTGTTCCGGCCAAAGATATAAATGTAGTTTTATACGCAGCAAACGATACCGCCACCATCCGGAACGCTAAGCCTTATTACTTAACTAAAACGGGAGAAGACGGGAGCTATTTATTGCAAAATATCAAATACGGTACTTATTTATTGTATGCCCACCAAGATAAAAACAACGATAATATCTATAATGATGAGAATGAGAAAATAGGTTATTTGGCTAACCCTATAGAAATTACAGCTCAAACTCCTGCTCAAAATCTGCAAACTATCCGGATAGATACCAAGCCGCCTTACATCACTTCTAAACAGCCTTATATAGACGAATATCATCTAATATACAATGAAGGAATAACAGGAGTAAAAGTTTCAGGTGGTAACCCTAATGATATAGCTAGCCTTATTGGTGAGAATACGAAAACTGTGCGTTTGTTCCCTTATTCTAATCAGATAAAAGGTAAATACTTTATTACTGCTTTAGATTCAGCCCAGAACGTTAAGATAGATACTTTGGATTTAGCCTTTACCGGGAAAAAAGCCAAACGAAATTTATCTTTTCAGGTATTAAACAAAAACACTAAGGTTAGAGCAAATGATACTATCCGGTTTAAGTTTGATGCTCCTTTAATCCTGAAAGAAGGTCCTCTACTCACTTTAGTGGAAGATTCCGTAACCAAAAAACCATTAAATTATCCACAAGATATCAAAATAAATAATTTCCGTAATACCTTAAGTTTTAACTTAAAAACAAAAGCGAAGAATGCTGTAGAAATACAAGTGGATACGTCAGCGATAGTACCAATTTCCGGCGATAAGTTTAAAAAGCAACAAGTTAAATTTACTATTACCGATAAGGAACAAGGAGGCAGCATTGCTTTAAAAATAAGTACTTCTAATAAAAAATATTTTCTTGAATTACTAGACAAAGATCATAAAATAGTTAAAACTTATAATTCTCCTAAAAACTTGTCCATAGAAGAATTAGAACCTAATACATACCGGATAAGGGTAAAAATAGATGAAGACGAAAATGGAGAATGGCGTACTGGAAATAAAGATTTAAAAACAATTCCAGAAAAGGTGTTTAATTACTTAAAACCTATTGAAGTACGGGTAAATTGGGTACAAGATGTGCCTATAGAATTTTAAACAAACAACTACAACTAAAAAAGCCAACTTCTTAGTTGGCTTTTTTATTAACTAATAACTTGTGGAAAAGTGAGAGTATCTTGTGATCAACTAGTATCATTTAAGGAGTACTTATTAATTGTCGGAACCCTGCATAGAGTAAAGTGGGAAAGTAAGGTTCAATCCAAAAGTTTTTTCTACTTTATTCACCTGTTTAAAACTAAAAGATTCCTTGAACTAAGAAATGGTGGAAATGTGGAAATATAAAAATATCACTTGATAATCAATTACTTATTTTCCATTCATTCGTTAATAAATTACTCTATACAGTGGAATACACCAATAACCTGTGTAAAGAATTATTTATTTAAAATTATCCACTTGTTAACAGTTCTAATGATGAAGATTTAAATATTTAAGAAAATTTTATTTTATAATAAATAGTTAATTAAAAATGTGGAAAGAAGGAAAACTTTTAAAATTCAGCTTCTTTTAAAAAAATCTCGTAAGAGAAAATCAAAATTTTTATATGCCTTTTGATTATACCCTAGCTTTTGATTCAACTAATTTTCGGAAACAACCCGAATTATACCGGGTTGGAAAAGGAGAACAGGGAGTATTATTAGTGGAGCCTTATAAATCGGAAATCCTTCCATTTTGGCGGTTTAAAACCCCTGAAATAGCACTCGAATCATCAGAAAAGATTTATTTACTTTTTCTGGGGTATTTAGAAAAAAAAGATTTTGTAGGAGCCGATATGGCCAGAAAATTTTTACAAATGGGATTTACCAGAGCCAGGCGCTACGCTAATCATAAATCCGGCAGAAAGTTTAAGTACAATCCACAAAACGAAGCGGATAAAGAATCAGAGAAAATTGCCCGTGATAAATACTTATTACCTAATGAAATAGATGAGGTAAAAGCCGCTGCTGCAGAAATATTTAAAGAAAAATGGATGCAAGCTAAACAGAACCAACATTATCAAGAGCTTATGGCAGAGCATAAACGTAAGTATGGCATATAAACAAAAGTGAAACAATTACCCAATAACAACACGAATATTTAAAATAATCTCTAATACTTAAAATATAAACGATGAAAGAGTACGAAATAGAATTGGGTAAGGGAATAAGTAATATCTACTTTGGCTTTACCATGGACCAGGTCAAAGACATTATGGGTGAGCCGGAAGAAATTGAAGAATCGGACGAAGATGATGAGTTTGAACACAAAGCCTTCAACTACTGGGAAAAAGGTTATTCATTTTTTTTCGACCGGGAAGATGATTATCGCTTGAGTTGTATTCAGACAGAAAATGACGAAGTAAGATTATTTAACACGAATGTATTTCAAAAATCTACGAAGGATATAAAAGAGTTATTGCAGCAAAAAGGCTTATCGGATTACGAGACCGAGAAGCTCGAAACGGGAGAGATTAGATGGTCTTTTGAACAAGAAATGCTGGATTTGTATTTTGAGAACGATAAATTGATAGCCATAAACTTTGGGGTGTATATTAATGATGATTTAGAAGTGCAATGGCCACAAGAAGGTTTGGTATAACAATTATATTAAAAAAGTATAAACATAAAAAAAGCCGTAATGTGAATTACGGCTTTTTTTATGTTTATAACAGTTAGCTTAAATTGCCCACCTAAATATTAAAAACAAGGTTCCTGCCAGGAACATCGACACCGGTAAGGTTAATACCCAAGCTAAAGCAATATTGCGGATAGTAGCGGGATTAAGATTACGAATGCCTTTATTGGCCACCATGCTGCCGGCAATGCCCGAAGATAGAATATGAGTGGTACTTACGGGTAACTTAAAAATAAAGGTAGAAAAGCCAATTACGCCGGCGGCCATTAATTCAGCGGAAGCCCCTTGCGCATACGTTAAATGCTCCTTACCAATTTTTTCCCCAATAGTTTTTACAATTCGCTTCCAGCCAATCATGGTACCGCAACCCAACGACATAGCAATCATTAAAATTACCCAATCCGGGGCATAATCAGTAAAAGATCGTAGGGTGCTAATGTTTTCTTTTAAAGTACTCCGGTCCAATTGGCTAAGCGCAATTCCTGGGCTAGATAGAATGTTTTCTGAACCTTTCGCTAATAATAAAATATCCCGCCTGATTAAAAAACGACTTTTCTTAGGTAATCCTTCTATCGTATTTATCGGAGCAAAAAGCGTATTTAAATCAGAGGCTCGATCCTTCATTTTAGTTACAATTTCCATATCATTTTTAGATAAAGAAGCCGTATCTATCCGATTAATAACCTGTTCTACCTGCGTGAGCGATGCTTGTATCACAATTGGATTTTTGTTACTATCCAAAGCAAAAAAAGAAGGTACTATTCCGATTAAGATTAACATCACTAATCCAACTCCTTTCTGACCATCGTTAGAGCCGTGAAAAAAAGATACCAGCGTACAAGTTAAAATTAAAATTAATCGTATCCAGAGGGGAGGGGGCTTTCGTTTGTGCGGCTGCCGGAAAATAGCCTTATTCTTAACAAACCGCTTTAAAATAAACATTAAAAAAACGGTTAAAGTAAAACCTAGAAAAGGGGAAACAATCAAGGATAAGCCCGTTTTTATGGCTTCGTCCCAGTTTACTGCGGCTCCGGAAGTATTATCAGGTAATAAAGAAAAAGCAACGCCTACGCCTAATATAGAACCAATTAAAGTATGTGAACTAGAGGAAGGTAAGCCGTAATACCAGGTACCCAAATTCCAGAGAATAGCACTCAAAAGTAAGGCTCCAATCATGGCAATACCATGGTAAATATTCTGATCAATTAAGGCTTCTACGGGAAGTAAATAAACAATTCCCATTGCTACGCCAATACCGCCGGCAAATACCCCAATAAAATTCCAGAAAGCAGACCAAACTACCGCTACCCAAGGACGTAAAGTGTTGGTATAAATAACAGTAGCAACCGCGTTGGCAGTATCATGAAAACCATTTACAAATTCAAAGGCGCAGGCTGCTAATAAACAAAGAAAAAGTAGGAGCAGAAGGTGAGTTTCTAATCCGAACATACAGGTTAGTTGAGGTTGGATAAATTGTCCGCAAAATTAAAGTAATTTGCCACGGCTTATGTTAAGGAATTGTTAAATCAAGAGAGTTCGACTTTAACTTTGCAACTAATCAGGCCTAAATTTTAAAATATTTGAATTAAAAGTACGTCATTAAATAACATTTATTCAATTTCAAAAAATTTTTCTTCCGTTTAGCTACTTTTGGCTCCGTTCTAAATCTATATATTTGTGGCTATGGCAACACAATCAGAAAAAGCTTCTTTAGAAAGTACTCAATTAAAAGATATTATTTCGCACGCCAAAGAATACGGATTTGTATTTCCCAGCAGCGAGATTTACGATGGTCTACAAGCCGTTTACGATTACGGGCAAAATGGAGTAGAATTAAAAAATAATATTAAAAATGTGTGGTGGAAATGCATGACACAGCTGAACCAGAATGTGGTAGGTATTGATGCGGCTATTTTCATGCACCCGGATACCTGGAAAGCATCGGGTCACGTGGATTCTTTTAACGATCCCATGATCGATAACAAAGATTCGAAGAAACGCTATCGCGCTGATGTTTTAATCGAGGATAAAGCTGTTGAATTAGAACTTAAAGGTGAGTTACAGCAAGCAACTTATCTTCTTCATGAAATGGCTCAGCGCCTCACCAATGAAGATTTAGATGGTGTAAGGCAATTAATAATTGATTTCAATATAACTTGCCCGGTTTCAGGAACCGCTAATTGGACCGAAGTACGCCAGTTTAATTTAATGTTTTCCACTCAAACCGGATCCGTAGCCGAAGAATCTACTACCATTTACCTGCGGCCGGAAACAGCGCAAGGTATTTTTGTGAATTTCTTGAACGTACAAAAAACTGGTAGAATGAAGATCCCTTTTGGGATTGCGCAGATTGGAAAAGCTTTCCGGAACGAAATTGTGGCTCGCCAGTTTACTTTTCGGATGCGGGAGTTTGAGCAAATGGAAATGCAGTTCTTTATTCGGCCCGGTACCGAAATGGAATGGTACGAACATTGGAAAGCCGTTCGGATTAAATGGCACCAGGCCCTAGGTATACCAGCCAAAAAGTTGCGTTTCCACGATCACGAAAAATTAGCCCATTATGCCAATGCGGCCGTTGATATTGAATTTGAGTTTCCGTTTGGTTTTAAAGAAGTAGAAGGCATTCACTCCCGTACTGATTTTGATTTGTCGCAACACCAGACTTTGTCGAAGAAAAAGCAACAGTATTTTGATAACGACTTAAATGCCGAAGGCAAACCTTATGGTAATTACGTGCCCTACGTTATTGAGACTTCAGCGGGTGCCGATCGCTTGTTTTTAATGACTTTGTGTAATGCTTACACCGAAGAAGAAGTAACGGAAGGCGATGGCGTAAAAACCCGGATTTACTTAAAATTGCATCCAGTATTAGCGCCGGTTAAAGCGGCCATTTTCCCCTTAGTGCGAAAAGACGGATTACCGGAAAAAGCGCAGCAAATTTTTGATGATTTAAAGTTTGATTTTAACATAATCTACGAAGAACGGGATGCAATTGGTAAGCGGTATACCCGTCAGGATTTGATTGGTACTCCCTTCTGCATTGCCGTAGATTACGAAACACTGGAGAATAATACTGTAACTGTTCGTGACCGGGATACCCGCGAACAAAAGCGGATGCCAATTAGCGAATTAAGAAACTACATTAACGAAGCAGTAAGTTATAAACGAATATTCGAACAGTTATAAGTAGATTGTTTATCAACACCTACAAAATATATAAGTAGGATAGCGTTTGTTTATATCCGGAAACAATAATAAATTAACAAAACAGCTTAATAATCAATTTATTCAGGCTGGGTAATTTACCGGTGAACTTACGTTATGAACGTTTACTTTGATTGGGTAGTCGTCTTTCAGATATTCTGTATTGTACAGGGAATAACAACGGGTATCTATCTTTTAATTACTAAAAATAAGCGACCAAGTCATTTTTGGCTTGGTTTGCTGCTTTTAGGAATGACCCTTCAGGTGATAGATTATTTCTTCAGTCGAACAGGAGTTTACTACCGAAACCGCTGGCTTTATTTTAGTCCCCTCTTTTTCTCCTGGAGTTTTGGTCCTTTCTTTTATTTCTATGTAAAATCTTTATTCCAAAAAAGTTTTCGGGTACCCCTTTGGCACTTTTTACCGTTTGGTTGTCAGTTACTTTTCTATTTAGTTTTAGTTTTTCAACCTTTGGCCGTTAAAGCAGATTTTTGGATTCTTATCCACAAACCTTATACCCGGTACTTGGAGTATTATGGAGCTTGCTTATCCGTTCTCTTTTATTTAACCTACAGCCTAAGCTTAATGCGAAAAAAGAACAAGGAACCTCGTTCTTTATATTACTTTTTTAATGGATTAGCTTTATTCTATGTTACTGCGATTATAGATCCAATAATTAATCATTACTACTTAGCACCGCAAGCTCCCAAATTTTACTTAACTGCCTTAGTACTTCCCATATTTATATACGGATTGGCCTTAATCAGTTTGTTTAAAAAATCAGGGGATAATATCCGGAAAAAAACTTCGGTTAAAGCTGTGGATAAAGATAAGATCAGGTTGATAGTTTGGGAAATGGAGCAAAATAAATTGTATAAAAATCCAGATTTATCCTTACCGATGTTAGCGCAACAACTAGGTTGGCACCCTAATGAGGTATCAAAGCTTATAAACGAAGGCTTAGATAAAACCTTTGCCGATTTTGTAAATGAATTTCGCCTAAATGAAGTAAAAGATCGATTGTTAAAAGGAGAAGACCAGCAATTTACCTTATTAGGTATAGCATTGGAAGCAGGATTTAATTCTAAGACTACTTTTAACCGGGTATTTAAAGAACAAACGGGTATGCCTCCTAAAGCTTATAAAAAGAGTACCCAAATTATAAAACGGAACGATACAGCTATTTCTGGAAGCTAATTTTAACAAAAAAGCTTCTCATGATGAATCGTATCTTATACAGTATCCTTTTCCTTTTAGTTTTTAATTATACTTGGGCGCAGCCTGCTTCATCGACAATAGATCGAATAAAAAAGGTAGAAAACAGTTTAACTCCCTACGTGCCAATAAAAGATTTTTCGGGTTGGAACCTGCAAGAGCGCATGCAGTTTTACCGGGTTCCGGGGCTTAGCATTGCAGTTATTCATAACTTTAAACTGGATTGGACAAAAGCGTATGGCCTAGCTGGTACTTCCCGGCAAATACCAGTAACTACTAAAACAATGTTTTCGGCAGGTTCCATTTCAAAATTAGTTACTGCTGTTGCTGCTCTAGGATTGGTGGATAAAAAGCAAATACAACTGGATCGGCCAATAAACAATTATCTAGTTTCATGGCAATTACCAGATAATGATTTTACTCATAATACACCCATTACTTTACGCCTCTTGTTAAGTCATCAAGCAGGCACTAGCCAATCATCCTATTGGGGCTTTGTACCATATAAATTACCTTCTCTAAAAATACAAGATATCTTAAATGGTGTTCCAGAAGCTGAAAGCAGACCAGTAATTGTAAATTCTAGGCCTGGTAAAGAATTTCGTTATTCGGGTGGCGGATACTTGATTGTTCAGCAAGCTATAATGGATGTTACAAAACAAGATTTTGCTGATTTTACGCAAAGAAGTATTTTCCGGAGATTAGGTATGCACCATACAACTTTTACGCAACCATTACCAGTTTCCTTCCAGAAATTAGCTTCTTGGGCTTACTCCGACAACAGTTGGTTTAAAGGAGTACCCTATGTTTATCCACAACAAGCCGCAGCAGGCTTGTACTCTACCCCAACAGATCTAGCAAAATTAATTATTGAATTACAAAAAAGTTATCATGGAAAAAGTAGATTTTTCTCCCAGACCTTAGCTAAAGAAATGTTTACTCCACAAGTAGGTGTAAGTAACGGGTTTTATAAAGAAGAGATGGGATTGGGTGCATTTCTTTTACAACGCCAAGATAACCAAAAGCTGGCCGGAGTTTATTTTGAACATACCGGCGTAAATGCCGGTTTCTTAGCTTACGTGATTGGTAATTTAACGGAAGGAAACGGGGTAGTGATAATGATGAATAAAGACGGAGCAGCCGATGAATTAGGGAAAGAGATTAGACGGGCCGTAGCTAAAGCATACCAATGGACCAATTTTTTGCCTGATGAAATAAAGCCGGTTACCTTACCAGATAAAAAGCTCGATGAATATGCAGGACGCTACCAACGTACTCCCGACGAAGTGGTAACTTTCAGAAGAGAGAACAATTATCTAATAGAAACCATTAATCAAGGAAGTCCTATTTACTGTTTTCCAGTGGCTATGGATACCATTGCTTTTAGTGATTATCCTTATAAAGGTGTTTTCCGGCGCAATGCTCAAGGTGATATAGCCGATGTGGTGATATTAGAACAACAAAAAGTATTACCGCGCTTATCAGAAAATAATCTACTCCCAAATGAACTGATGCATAGAGGCCAAATTGCGGAAGCAATTGCCGGTTATCGGAAACTAAAGTTAAACGAATACCAACTCACTTATATGGCATACGAGTTTATGCACCAGAAGCCAGCCAAATTAAAAGAAGCAGAAAGTATTCTGCACTTAGCAAATGAGCAATATCCTAAATCTGGAATTTTGCAGGCACGTTGGGGAGATTTGTATGTAATGCTAGGGAAAACAGCCGAAGCAGTTAATGCTTATCAACAAGCCTTAAAAGATAATCCGGAGGATAAGGAATTACAAGAAAAGCTAAATGCTTTAGTTATGAACAAGTAAGAACCCTTTTGTTTAACGTTAATGCTAGCCAATGGGGTTCTTATTTGAGTTTTATAAGCTGGAGAGTTGCTCAGTTATCAACTAATCTCAATTACTCCTAAAACTAATGCCAGGGCCGCTGCAACCACCGCAATGCCCAAAATGACGCCTAAAACCGGACCTATAACAGGCAGAGATAATAAGGCAACTAATAATAAAGCTGCGCCCACAATTATTAAGATTTTAGCTTCTTTCGATAAAGAGGTCTGAGGTTTATCAAACGATACCACTACTTTGTCGCCCTCTTTTTCTGCTTTAACCGAATTCTTTAAACCTTGTACCTCATTGCGCAATTCATCTACTTTCTTTTCATTGGTTTTAATAGTTACCCGGTCTCGTTTTTTGGTGGTATCTAGTATAGCTTCCAGGCGATTTTTTAACTGCTTTAACTGTTTACGAGAAGGCTTCTGAATAATCAGTTTCTCTGTTAAAGGATCTTGCGTATTCTTTTCAGTTGCACCAGTTACCTGCGATTGTAATACTGTGTTTAACTCATTAGCCGGGTCATTAAGGTTTGCTACTTGAGTTAATTCTTTATTTTTAGGCGAGTTGGTTTTGTAGGGATCTTTAAAGGCGCCGGTGCCTTTGGCAAAGCGGAAGGCTTGTGAGGTAGAGCAACTGCTACTAAATTGGCTAATAACTAATAGAGATATAATAAGTAATAAGCCGGAAGATTTTCGTGGATTCATAGTTCATGCACTTAATTAGGTTATAGCAAAAGTAATAGTTTCTGGATGCACCTAAGAAGTAAAATGCATAAAAGAACTACAGGTAATCACAGTTTTTCTTAAAAGTATGGTATAGCAAAGCTGTATAAACTCTGTAATTGCCTGTTTCTTTCTTTAAGGTTCTGTTCAAAATGTGTTTATTTTATCCGGAGGAATGAATTGTAAGTAGCTTAATTATATTTGGTTAGAATAAAGTAACAATATTGTTGTCCAAGAATTATCCCCATTATTCATTTAGTAAAACTGCATTATCGAATACTGTTTATCAAGCTACTTTTAAGAAAGAACTACATTTTATCTAGGAAGTAGTTAAAATCAACTCTACTATTTTATTACAAATGCAGGTATAATTTATACATCTTCGGTTTTATTGATTTGCTTTAGTATTTTTGCGCAAGTAAAGCTTTAAAGTAGCAAAACCACAAGGTGTTAAGTTTTTGGATTTAACCTTAAATAGTTTTACGAACTTAATTTTGTTCTTAAAGCTTTTACTAATACTTATGAACCAAGGTGTGCAGATAGGTTAAATATTAATGATCTAATCACCACATTACTAATAGTGAAGCTAATAAGGCAAATTAAAAGATATACCAGAAGATAATAAGTTAAATAATAACAGTGAAGTATAACGAGTACAAAAACCTAAACTACGCTAAGTTAGCCGAAGAAGTGCTGGCACGGTGGAATAGTAACAAGATATTTGAAAAGTCGGTGGAAACCCGGGAAGGACATCCTTCTTTTGTTTTTTACGAAGGTCCCCCTTCTGCAAACGGTACACCGGGTATTCACCACGTAATGGCCCGGGCCGTAAAAGATATCTTTTGCCGTTACAAAACTTTGAAAGGATTTCAGGTAAACCGTAAAGGAGGCTGGGATACGCACGGCTTGCCGATTGAACTTCAGGTTGAAAAAGAACTAGGTATAACTAAAGAAGATATAGGTAAGAAAATTTCTATTGAGGACTATAATGCTCGGTGCCGCGAAACCGTGATGCGTTATAAAAGTCAGTGGGATGATCTTACTCAAAAAATGGGTTATTGGGTAGACTTAGATAATCCGTATATAACCTTCGAAAACGATTATATCGAATCTATTTGGGCGCTTTTAAAGAAGCTGTACGAAAAAGGATTTTTATATAAAGGTTATACCATTCAACCGTATTCGCCCTCTGATGGTACCGGACTGAGCTCTCACGAACTAAACCAGCCCGGCTGCTATAGAGAAGTAAAAGATACGTCCATAGTTGCCCAGTTTAAAGTTATTAAAGATTCTAATTCAGAATTTCTTTTCTCTAAGCCTACTGGTGATGTCTTCATTCTTGCCTGGACAACTACTCCCTGGACCTTGCCGTCAAATACTGCTTTAGCCATAGGGGAAAAGATAGCTTATGTGCAGGTAAATACATTTAATGCCTATACGCATAAACCGGTAAGTGTGGTAATTGCCAAAGAACTGGTAGGTAAGTATTTCTCCGAAAAAAGTAAAAACTTGAAACTTGCAGATTACAAACCAGGAGATAAAGCCATTCCATTTGAGATTGTTCAGGAATTTACAGGTAAGCAATTAGTAGGTATCCGGTACGAACAACTAATGCCTTACCTGCAACCATTCTACGATGCCGATAAAGCATTCCAGGTAGTGGCGGGAGATTTTGTTACTACCTCCGACGGAACCGGCGTGGTGCATACGTCACCTACTTTTGGAGCGGATGACTTTCGCGTAGCCAAACAACACGGTATTCCGGCCTTAACTATAAAAGATGAAACCGGTAATGAGCTACCTACTGTAGATAGAAGAGGAAAATTCATTAATGAAATTGGCGTAAAGCTCCTGGAAGGTGTTGATAAATATAAAATCAAAACGCATAAAGCCCTTGGCCCAGATGACTTTTATGTGAAGAATTATACTAATGAAGATGAAAGTAATCCGGATTATAAAACAACAGATATTATTATCTCAATCATTTTAAAAGAAGAAAATAAAGCCTTTAAGGTTGAAAAATACGAGCATACCTATCCACATTCGTGGCGAACAGATAAACCGGTTTTATATTATCCATTAGATGCTTGGTTCATTAAAACTACAGCCGTAAAAAGTAGATTAGTTGAACTGAATAAAACCATAAATTGGAAACCGGAATCTACGGGTACAGGCCGCTTCGGTAATTGGCTCGAAAACCTGGTTGACTGGAATCTTTCCCGTTCCCGGTATTGGGGTACGCCCTTACCAATCTGGCGAACCGAAGATGGTACTGAGGAAATTTGCATTGGCTCCGTAGCTGAATTGCAAGCTGAAGTAGATAAGGCTGTTGCTGCTGGAATAATGGAAGCTACTGTAATTTCGGAAATGGATTTGCATCGGCCGTATGTGGATAACATTCGTTTGGTAGCGCCATCGGGCAAAGTAATGTACCGGGAACCAGACTTAATCGACGTTTGGTTCGATTCGGGAGCTATGCCTTATGCCCAGTGGCATTACCCATTAGAGAACAAAGAGATATTCCAGAAAAACTTCCCCGCCGATTTTATTGCGGAAGGAGTAGACCAGACGCGCGGTTGGTTCTTTACTTTACACGCCATTGCGGTTATGTTGGAAGATAACGTGGCGTTTAAAAATGTAATGGCCAATGGGTTAGTTCTTGATAAAAACGGCAATAAAATGAGCAAGCGCTTAGGCAATGCCGTGGATCCGTTCGAAACCATTAAAACCTACGGACCGGATGCGACACGTTGGTACATGATTTCGAATGCGCCGCCTTGGGATAACCTGAAATTTAATACCGACGGCATCGTAGAGGTACAGCGCCGGTTCTTCGGGACTTTACAGAATACCTATTCGTTCTTTGCGCTTTACGCAAACCTCGACAATTTCACGTATGCCGAAGCAGAAGTATCTTTAGAGAATCGGACGGAAAGCGATCGGTGGATAATCTCAAAATTAAATTCGTTGTTAACATTGGTAGATGCGGCTTACGCCGATTATGACCCAACGAAAGCTACCCGTGCTATTCAGGATTTTGTAAGCGATGATTTAAGTAACTGGTACGTGCGCCTGAACCGTAAGCGGTTCTGGAAAGGAGAGTACAACCAAGATAAAGTAGCGGCTTACCAAACGCTCTATACGTGTCTGGAAACAATAGCTTTATTAGCTGCCCCAGTTGCCCCTTTCTACATGGATCAGCTCTTCTTAGATTTGAACCGGGTATCTGGTAAGAATCAAGTAGAGTCGGTGCATTTAGCGGATTATCCCCAGGTGAGTGAATCAGCAATCGATGCCGAATTGGAAGAAAGAATGGCTTTAGCGCAAACTATATCGTCGCTGGTGCACTCGCTCCGGAAGAAAGAAAGCATGAAAGTACGGCAACCTTTATCGCGTATTTTAATACCGGTGCTTAACGGGAAAACAAAGACGCAAATAGAAGCCGTAGCCGATTTAATTTTATCGGAGGTAAACGTGAAAGCTATTGAATACATTGATGATACATCCGGTATATTGGTAAAGAAAATTAAACCTAATTTTAAAAAGCTAGGTCAGATTTTCGGTCCGCGCCTGAAAGAAGTAGCGGCCGCTATTCAGAAGATGAACCAGGATGAAATTAACAAGCTGGAAAAAGAAAATGGTTTTGAAATTCTGTTGGGCAATGATACGGTAATAATTACCTCGGACGATGTAGAAATTTCTTCCGAAGACATTCCGGGTTGGCTGGTAGCATCCGAAGGTAAATTAACGGTGGCTTTAGATATTACACTTACCGAAGCTTTAAAGCAGGAAGGTATTGCCCGTGATCTGGTAAACCGTATTCAAAACCTGCGGAAAGATAGCGGGTTAGATGTACAGGATCGTATCCGGATTTCGTTACAAAATAATAATGCCGAAGTGAATGCCGCTGTACAAGCTTTTGAGAAATACATCAGCGAAGAAACTCAGGCTACGGATGTGCAATTAACCGAAATAATAGCCGATGGTACGGCTCTGGAAATTGACGAATTTACCCTTACTGCCAAGCTGGAAGTAGTTTAAAAGTAGGTAATTTTTTGATAATTAATTGCTTTGGGAATTATGTAAGAGTAAAATTGTTTAAGTTTAATAATTGAACTTGTTTATCTAACTCCCAAACGTTTATAGTAAAAGTTTGTAGATGAAATATTATAAATATTACCTGCTTAGCCTTGTTGTTATCCTTATTGATCAAATTGTAAAATTTGTGGTCCATTTTAATATGGATATGGGATTACCCGGCGAGATTCATTTAATTGGCGAGTGGGCAAAGCTGCATTATACTCTTAACCCAGGAATGGCCTTTGGCGTGGAGTTAGGTTCTAGTTACGGTAAATTAATTTTAAGTTTGTTCCGGATGGTAGCCATGGTGTTCATTGGTTACGGCCTATATTATCTGTGGAAACATCGGGCGCATTCGGGTTTTATCTGGTGCGTAGCCTTAATTTTAGGCGGGGCCATTGGTAACCTGATTGATAGTATCTTCTACGGAATTTGGTTTGATAACGCTCCGTTTGGTTCGCCAACCCCTTGGTTTCACGGTCAGGTAGTAGATATGTTTTATCTGGATATTTGGGAAGGTATCATTCCGTATTGGGTTCCCGTATTAGGCGGTCAAGCTATGTCGTTGTGGCCAATTTTTAACGTCGCTGATTCGGCTATTTTTATTGGCGTCTTGATTATTTTGTTTAATCAGAAACGCTTCTTTTCCAGTTTACCGGATAGAAGGATATTATCAGGAAGTCCGGAAGAAACCCCAGCTGATAACCAACCAGAAACCACGAATGCTAAATTAGAAGCATAAAATTTAAATTACTTTAAAACAAAGAAGCCCTGCTATTTAGTAGGGCTTCTTTGTTTTAAAGTAATTCGTCTTTCCTTTCAAAATGAAACTCCGAAATCTTCCCGGTAGAATTTCATTCGTTATCTTAAGTGAATTTACTATTTTCATCATCAGAATTAGCAATATCCGAAAAGTGCTTAATGGGAGTTAGAAATTATCTATAACAGAACGCTCTTCAAACGATTAGCATTTGAAAGAGTAAATTAAATAGACTTTTAGACCAAGATTTAGCTACTTGCCATACAAAAATTTAACTTGCTTCAATGCCAGAAACCTCCTTATTAAAAATTAACCATCTGCAAACTGAATTTAGCTCGCCCCGGGGTAGCGCAAAAGCGGTGGATGGTATTTCCTTCGATTTACTTTCCGGGGAAACTATTGCCATTGTGGGTGAATCTGGTTCGGGTAAATCCGTCACGGCTTTATCTATTTTACGACTTATCAACAGTCCTCCCGGGAAAATTAGTGGGGGCGAAATTATTTATCAGTCACGCCAGTTTGGGCAGGTAAATTTACTGGAATTGCCCGAGAAGCAAATTCAAAAGATAAGGGGTAACGAAATTTCCATGATTTTTCAGGAACCGATGACTTCCTTAAACCCAGTTTATACCTGTGGCTTTCAGGTGAGAGAAGTTCTGGAATTGCATAAAGGTTTGTCTAAAAAACAAGCAACCGAAAAGACCTTAGAACTTTTCGAGTTAGTTAAACTTCCTCGTCCGGCTAAAATTTTAAAAGCCTATCCGCACGAAATATCCGGGGGACAGAAGCAAAGGGTAATGATTGCCATGGCTATGGCTTGTAATCCGGCTATTCTTATTGCCGATGAGCCCACCACCGCTTTAGACGTAACAGTGCAGGCCCGCGTTCTAGACTTATTAAATGATTTGCGGATGCAGCACCGAACATCTATTCTGTTTATAACGCACGATTTAGGCGTAGTAGCCGAGATTGCCGATCGGGTTCTGGTAATGTACAAGGGGAAAATAGTAGAACAAGGTTCGGTTTTACAAATATTCAGTAATCCACAGCATCCTTATACCAAAGGCTTATTGGCCTGCCGGCCAGCCTTATCTTTTGGCAGAAAATGGTTACCAACGGTAGCAGATTTCATGCAGGTAGAACCAGACGGAACCATGACCGAAAAGCAATTGCTTCCTGAGAATAAAGCTGCTTTTAACGTAAATGCAGCAACTAACCAAATACGAAGAAATGAAGTCCTAAACAATACCCCTTTGTTAATTGTCAAAAACGTAGAAGTACACTTTCCGGTCCGGAAACCTTTGTTTTCCCGTTCACAGGAGGTAATTAAAGCGGTGGATGGCGTGAGTTTTGAAATTTACCCAGGTGAAACAATTGCTTTAGTGGGAGAATCAGGTTGTGGAAAAACTACCTTGGGGCGGACAATTTTGAAAATGGTGAAGCCTACGAGTGGGCAGATTATTTTTAATAACGTAAATGTCGCCAGTTTATCTGGGAAAGAGTTGCGCCAGGAACGCCGTAAATTACAAATGATTTTTCAGGACCCGTACGCTTCTTTAAATCCAATGCACACTATTGGAGAAGCCATAATGGAACCTATGCGCGTACATAATGTTTATAATACAGAAGCAGAAAGAAAAGAACGCGTAGTAGAACTGCTTCAAACTGTGAACTTAAGCGCGGAGCATTACTCCCGTTATCCACACGAATTTTCCGGTGGGCAGCGACAACGAATTTCCATTGCCCGAGCGTTAGCATTACAACCGCAATGCATCATTTGTGATGAATCTGTTTCGGCTTTAGATGTTTCGGTGCAAGCTCAGGTACTTAATCTGTTAAATAAATTAAAGAACGACTTCGGGATTACTTACCTGTTCATCACCCACGATTTAGCTGTGGCTCGCTTTATGGCCGATCGTATATTTGTGATGAGTGAAGGGAAAATAGTAGAAAGCGGCCCTGCTGAGCAAATTTATAGCCATCCGCAGCACGATTATACCCGCACGCTTATCCAGGCAATTCCAACCGGTGATATACAAGATATTGTGGCGGCCCAACAAAAGCGGGCGCTCCAAATAGCGGCCAAAGCTTTATAATTAAACAAACCTGGTACTTTGGTAGTATATCTTCGGGATTACCTGTAACAAATTTTAAAAATTTTAAAACAAGCTGAATTTTAGTAAACTCCTTAGTTACTTATTAGTAAGTAATTAAATGTGCAAGTGTTACTATTTTGGCTTAGATTTCTTCATTAATACAAATACATGCGAAATAAAGAAAAAGCAACATCCACCCGTGGTAGCAATCGTGCGGAAAAAGCAGGAACCAGCAAAGCACGGGGACAAGAACTAGCGGTAACTAAATCCAGATTATTTAAAATATTTGCGGGTAATCCGGATAAAGTATTTGGCTATAAACAATTATCACGACGGTTAGGCGTAAACGACAAAGCCGGCCGCGATTTAATTAACGAGTATTTAAAGCAACTCCGGAAAGAAGGTAAGCTTACGTTACTCGAAGGCAATAATTACGTTTTAAACAGTACTTCTACTTATATAACGGGCATCGTTGATTTAGCTAATCCAAAATACGCGTACATCGTTTCCGATGAAACCGAAGAAGATGTGCGGGTATTCAGTGAAAAACTGATGTTTGCTATGGGGGGCGATCGCGTAAAAGTAAGACTTTATTCTTCGGGCGGCGACCGTCCGGAAGGCGAAGTAGTAGAAATTATAGAACGGGCGAAAGATGAAATTGTGGGTAAAGTAGAGCTTTCTAAAAACTTTGCTTTTATAGTCCCCGATTTTAAAAAGCTTTACTTTGATGTATTTGTAGGCGAGAATGACCTGTTAAATGCAAATAATGGGGACAAAGTATTAGTAAAAATAACCGAATGGCCTACTTCCAGCAATAAAAGCCCCATTGGTAAAGTAGTGCGGGTATTTGGCCCGGCCGGCGAGAACGAGGCAGAAATTAACTCTATAATGGCCGAGTTCGGTTTGCCCTTTGAGTTTCCCGAAAATGTAGAAAAAGAAGCGGAAGCTATTCCGGTTGTTATTCCGGAAGAAGAAATTGCCCAACGGCGTGATTTCCGGAGTATTACCACCTTTACCATTGACCCGCTCGACGCGAAGGATTTTGACGATGCCTTATCTATTCAGCAACTCGAAAATGGCCATTGGGAAATTGGCGTGCACATTGCCGATGTAACCCATTACATTCAGGAAAAATCAGCATTAGAGCGCGAAGCATATCACCGGGCTACTTCCGTTTATTTAGTAGATCGGACCATTCCGATGCTGCCCGAAAAATTATCGAATGGTTTGTGTTCGCTACGGCCGCACGAAGAAAAACTCACTTTTTCGGCGGTGTTTGAGCTCGATGAAACCGGTAAATTATATGACCAGTGGATTGGTAAAACCATTATTTACTCTGACCGGCGGTTTACTTACGAAGAAGCTCAGCAACGCATAGAAACCGGCGAAGGCGATTTTGCTTCGGAAATATTAACGCTAAACAAAATTGCGCACGAGTTAAAAGATAAGCGCTTTAAAAATGGTGCTATTAGTTTTGAGACGGTAGAAGTAAAATTTAAGCTCGACGAACAAGGCAAGCCCGTATCGGTATTTATAAAAGAACGGAAAGATGCCCATAAACTCATTGAAGAGTTTATGTTGCTGGCTAACCGTAAAGTGGCGGAGTTTGTGTTTAACCTGAAGAAAACCAAAGTCCGGAATACTATGGTTTACCGCACGCACGATGCTCCTGACCCGGACAAGCTGACCAACTTTTCGATATTTGCCAAGCGTTTCGGATATAATTTAACGGTGGATAACATTGATAAAATTTCGAATGAGTTAAATAAATTAGCTGAGCAAACCGAAGGAAAACCAGAACAAAACGTCCTGCAAAATTTGGCTATTCGCACCATGGCCAAGGCTAAATATACTACGGAGCCTTTAGGTCACTTTGGTTTAGGTTTTAGCCATTATTCACATTTTACTTCGCCTATTCGCCGGTACCCGGATATGATGGCGCACCGGTTAATCTTCCATTACTTAAACGGGGGCAAATCACAAAATAAAGAAGAGTACGAAGAAAGATGTAAATATTCTTCCGAAATGGAAAAACGGGCGGCAGATGCGGAACGGGCTTCCATTAAATACAAGCAAGTAGAATTTATGCAGGATACCATTGGTCAACAGTTTAAAGGAATTATTTCCGGAGTAACGGAGTGGGGCTTATACGTGGAGATTCAGGAGAATAAATGCGAAGGCATGGTACGGTTAAGCGACATGGACGATGATTATTATGAATTGGATGCGCAAAATTACCGCATTATTGGCCGGCGCAGTAAACGGATAATTTCTTTTGGGGATGAAGTAATGGTAGAAGTAAAAGGTGTAAATTTGAACGACCGTACCATCGATTTGCTCCTGGCTAAGGAACAGAAAGAGGAAAAGAAGACTAACCGGAGTAAGAAATCGGAAACTACTTCTAAAAAAGAAAAAACAGAGGGCCGTAACATTAAAGATTTTTACGGTTTCGACGAATAAAACGTAAGAACTTTGAACCAGCCATTGCAGCACCCATTACCGGCGGATATCGCCGACTTTTCTCTAAAAATAAATCAAACGATATCCACCCTCTCTTTTGGGGATAACCCAACGGAATTATACGAGCCTATCCGGTACATTATGCGTCTGGGCGGGAAACGCATCCGGCCTTTGCTTACTTTGCTCGCCGCGCAATTATTTGGTGATGCATTAGAACACGTACTTTTGCCAGCCATTGGTACCGAAGTTTTCCACAATTTTTCGCTTCTCCACGACGACATTATGGATAAAGCTCCGCTCCGGCGGGGCAAACCTACCGTACACGAAAAGTGGAACCAGAACATTGCTATTTTAAGCGGCGACGTCATGTTAGTACGGGCCTACGAGTTTTTCCTGGGAGTTGAAACGAGTAAGTTACGTAAAGTACTCACTCTATTTAGCCATACAGCCGCTCAGGTTTGCGAAGGGCAACAGTTCGACATGAATTTTGAGAGCAGTCAGGAAGTGAGTATCCCCGATTACCTGCACATGATTACCCTTAAAACTGCCGTTCTTCTGGGTTTTAGTCTGGAACTGGGGCTATTTTAAATAATGCCTCAGATAACGATGCTTTGTTATTGAAAAACTTTGGAATTAATATTGGCATTGCTTTTCAGTTACGCGATGACTTGCTGGATGTATACGGCGACCGGGAAAAATTTGGCAAGCAAGTAGGAGGGGATATTTTAGCCGATAAAAAAACCTTTTTGCTATTAACAGCTTGGGAACAAGCTACTCCGGCGCAAAAAGAAGTGCTTTCTAAATATAAAAACCAAGCGGTTTACCTGCCCGAACAGAAAATTGCTGAAGTAACGGCTATCTATGATCAACTTCAGGTAAAAGCGCAAACGCAGGAGAAAATAAACTTTTACTTTGAAGAAGCGATGCAAAGTTTACACGCCGTAAAAGCGCCTAACGAACGCAAAGAATTATTAGAAAATCTAGCCTTAGATTTAATGGCGCGAGAAAGCTGAATCATGTACCATTTATCAATTACTAGTTACCAGTTACCAAAAGCAATTATTAACCACTCAACAATTAAATCATGAGTATTACTCTGATTCTTATTATTCTAACTTCCGGAATTTCTATTTATGCCTGGTCGCATCCGAATTTATTGGATAGATGGATTTTTCATCCGTTTAGCGTTAACAAGAAGAATCAATGGTACCGGTTTGTTACTTCTGGCTTTCTGCACGCCGACTGGACGCATTTGTTCTTTAACATGCTTTCGCTGTATTTTTTCGGTGGAGTAGTAGAGCGGGTGTTTATGTCTAATTTTGGTTATGAAATGGGTATTGCGCTCTACTTGCTCATTTATCTGGGAGGGATGATTGTTGCCGATGTACCTACTTACATGAAGCACAAAAAAGACGTTGATTACCGGGCTTTAGGTGCTTCCGGAGCAGTTTCGGCGGTTATATTTTCGGGTATTTTATTTAACCCTTTAAACAGCATTTGTTTGTTTGCTTTTATTTGTATGCCAGGGTTCATTTTTGGCTTGCTTTATCTTATCTATTCGTACTACGAAGCCCAACGCATGGGAGGAGCTATTAACCATAGTGCTCATTTTTACGGAGCTATTTTTGGGTTTGTACTTAGCTTTTTATTAGTAGATGGCGCCGGCCTTAACTTTATTGAGCAAATTAGAGGTTGGCGTATCTTTTAAGCCGAATGTATCAGTAATATAGGCATACTAAATTAACTAATTTTCCTTTCTCCACCTTACTCATTTACTATTTACTAAAATGTAAACCTTTAGCTAGGTGGGATTGCCATTCAGCCGGATGGTAAAAATTTATCTTCCATAAGTTGCTAAATTGTTAGTTTCTTACTGCCTGATTCTTCTAAAGAACCGTATAAACTATACTATAGATTTGCGCCTTTTTTACGTCATATGCCCCTATGAAACGTTGGGTTGGCTTGTTGACCATCTATCTGTTCACGCTAAATTTTAGCGGAGGCATTGTATTAGCTCAACTCTTATCAACAAGTAGTTCTTTATTCGTTAACAATCAAACAAACATTACTTTAGCCGATGCAATTGCTCTATCCAGCGAGCGGCCTATTTTACTGGAATTAACATTTCAAGCGGATGTTTTAACTACTTTATCCGAAAAGGAAGTATATACTTTTTTTGCTCCCTCCGAAGAAGCTTTACAAGAACTGCAGTACGAAAACGCGCAAAAACTTAGAGCCATACTTCTGCACCACATTGTTCCCGGTAAGTATCTGTTAACTGATTTAAAAGACAGCCTTACCTTACCTACTTTGGCGGGCGATAGCCTTACGGTTTTTAGAAAAAAGCGAGAAGTTTTAGTGGATAGTGTACCGGTTAACCGTACGAATGAAATGGCCAAGAATGGCGTTATTCATTCTATTGCCGATATTCTGCAGCCTAAAAATTTAGAGTAGTTAACTTTAAAATTAAGGTTTACTAAAAAGGCCCAACTAAATTACTGGTTGAGCCTTTTTATAATAAAGTTGTAAGTTAAATACTATTATTCCACCGTAGAGTTTATTACCGTGGCGGCTGAGGCGCCAAAGTAACCAACGGCTCCGTTGCTAATATTGCTGGGAGCATTGGCCGGTGGCGCATCAAAGGGGCCACCGGTGTAATATTGCATGGTTCCCAATACCCGCAGGAAATCGTAACCGGCTCGGTCCAGCGAAAGCATTTCTACCCGTAGTTTATCACCTTTTTTCAGCGCAATATCAATCTCCGGGTCGCCGTAGTTGCCATCGTATACTTCGTCGTTAATGGCTACTATATCGTCTTCTTGTTCTTCGTTCACCCAAATGTTAAAGCGATAGTAATCGCCTTTGCCTTTCGGCTCCTGAAAATAGATGGTGGCGTAATAACCTTCGTCCGTTTCGGCGTTCTTTTCTTTGAATTTATAAGTAACCGAATCCAGGGAAGTAACCGGCTTTAAGTACGACTGGCTGGTATACTCCTGGCCGTTAACTTTTACTTTCAAAAAGTAGGTATTGCCAACAGTGCCTACCAAGTCTTTGGTTTGATAAATACCGTTTTCCTTGGCTTGCAGCACTTCGGAGTGGCCTTTATCATCGGAAATAGTTACTTCGGCATCGGTAATGCCGGGCGTTTGGCCATTTTGCAGAAACCCCAAAGTTTTAGATACCCGCACGGTATATGGACCAGGCTGATTCGTAACTAGGCCTTCAATCACTATTTTCGGAGTGCCTTCCTGGAGTTCGTAATCAATTACCTGCTCGCAGCCGGTAAGAGCAAGCATGAATAAGCTGAAGAATGCAAATATATTTTTCATGATGAAATACTTTTGGAAAGATTAAAAGTTGAAATTGTAAGTAACCGCCGGAATAATGCCGAACATATAGGTTTTCACGGCTTCGGTGCGGCCCGGATTGTCTTCGTTTTCGCGGAAAGAAATAGAGAACGCATTTTTGCGCGAGTACGCGTTATACACCGAAAAGGTCCAGGAACTAAAGTAGCGCTTGTAAGCAGTTTGCGGTTTTTCCAGGGTTGCCGATAAATCCAGACGGTGGTAAGCCGGTAAACGATACCCGTTCCGGGATGAATAAACCGGGAAAGTTTTACCGTTGTACTCAAACCTACCCACGGGCATGGTAATGGCACCGCCAGTATAATACACCCAATTGGCGCCTATGTTCCATTTAGGGCTTAACTGGTATGTTGTTACCAGATTTATTGAATGGCGTTTATCGTAGCGTACCGGGTAAGCATTGCCATTATTAATGCCCGGTACTTTGCGGTCGGTTTTGGCTAAAGTGTAACTCAACCAACCCGTTAAAGCACCTTTTTGCTTGCGTACAAAAAACTCAGCCCCGTACGATTTGCCTTCACCGCGCAGCAATACGGTATCAATGCGGTTATTCAAGAAAATCTCGGCGTTATCTTTATAATCAATCTGGTTGTACATTTTTTTATAATATACTTCCACCGAGGTTTCGAACATGTTATCGTGCAAGTTGCGGAAATAACCAGCCGCTACCTGGTCGGCGTACTGCGGTTTGGTATATTGGTTGCTCGGTACCCACACATCAAAAGGCAACGAAGACGTAGAATTAGAAATTAAATGTAAGTACTGGCGGGTGCGGTTGTAAGAGGTTTTAATGGAACTTAGCTCATTTAACTCAAATTTGGCCGAAAAACGGGGTTCTAAGCCACCGTAAGATTTAATTTTTTCCAAGGAGCCATACACAGTGCTGTCTACTTTGGTGCGGCCATCCGAGCCGTATTCGTAAATCGTACCAGGACCTACGTTGGCAAAGCCCGATAAACGTAAGCCGTATTCAACGGATAAGCGCGGCGAAAGCGTTTGCTGGTTACTCAGGTAAAGGGCACCGTCTACAGCGCTCGTAGAATTTAGTTTAATTTCGTTGAAATACGATTCCGGACCGGGTACTACTTTACCCGGTAAAAATTGATGGTACGTGCCGGTGAAACCAAATTTAACCTGGTTGCGCGGGTTAATATAGAACGTGTAATCGTTTTTCAGGCTATAGTCTTTAATATGTGAGGTCCAGGTAAATTCCGATGATTTATCGGTGGAACCCAAAGAATAATCAAAATCGCTGAAAATTAAGGTAGTGTTGGAGAACAGCCGGTCGTTAAATAAATGGTTCCAGCGCAGCGTGCCGGTAGCATTGCCCCAGTTAAAAGAAGCCGTTAAATTTTTAGCGACATCGCGGCCAAAATAACCCGATACAAACAACCGGTTGTTGTCGTTTAGGGTGTAATTAGCTTTTAGGTTAAGGTCATAGAAGTAAAGTTTGTTTTCTTTTAAAGCCTCGTCGGAGCTTAATTTAAAAAATAAATCGGCGTAAGTGCGGCGCCCGGACACGATAAACGAACCTTTATCCTTCACAATGGGAGCTTCCACGGTTAACCGGCTCGAAAGCGTACTAATACCGCCCGAAACGCCCAGCTTCTTGGAGTTCCCTTCCTTCATCCGGATATCGAGCAAAGAAGACAATCGCCCGCCATATTCGGCCGGAATGCCGCCTTTATACAACTGCACGTCTTTAATGGCATCAGCGTTAAAAACCGAGAAAAAGCCCAGTAAATGCGAGGCATTGTACACCGGGGCTTCATCCAATTGAATCAGATTTTGGTCTACGCCCCCGCCGCGCACGTAAAAACCCGATGTTCCTTCGCCAGCCGTTTGTACGCCAGGCATGAGCTGAATGGCTTTAATTACATCTACTTCGCCCATAAGAGCCGGCATTTTTTTGAGTTCGGTTACCTGCATTTTTAGGGTACTCATTTCCATGGTTTTCACGTTTTCATCTTCTTTGCGGGCGGTAATTTCTACTTCGCGCAGAGCCGTATTATTCTCGGCTAATTCTACCTCCAGCTTTTTATTGGCGGTAAGTGTAACAGCTTGGCTAACCGGAGCATAACCGAGATAAGAAAATAAAACAGTGTAATTGCCTTTAGGTAAAGTAAGCGAGTAAAAGCCGTACTCGTTGGTAGTAGCGCCTACTCCGGCCAGCTCTTTAACGCCAATGCTGGCGCCAATTAAACCTTCGCCGGAAGCTTTGTTTTTAAGGTAGCCGCTTAAGGTTACTTTTTCCTGCGCCGCAGCGGGCAAGAAGGTTCCGAGACTTACCACTAGCGCAGTGAAAAGTACCCGGAAAAGAAAGGTTTTCATAGTTGTTAAAGTAAAAGTGGATGGGTTAATTGTTTTAAATGGTAGAGCTATGTTTGTAATGGAAGCGCAAAACAAAAACACGAAAGGGCTTTTTGCAACTTATAAAAGTTATTTTATTGCTAAAACACCCAAAAATCCGTGACGAATGGTGGTTTTACCTTTTAAATGCCTTTCACATGCAGTGGCTTTATTGGAGGTATAATAAGAAAATTGGAGTAATTGAAACAAGCTAAATGAGTTGCTATCTAACTGTTCATCTGTTTGTCGCATAGATACATCGCTACTACTCAGTACTTTTCAAGGAAGCACCTGAACGTATAGTATTTCGTTCCTTGATTTTGAAAATTTATTTCTGGTAGTAGTGGAGCTTATATATCACGTATAAATAATTTTTCCGTCCTTAACCAAAGTGGGGACTAATCTTTAAATGGTTGGTTTTGAAAAAATAAAATTAAAAGTATTCCTTCTACGATGTTCGATCGTGAACATAGCATTAGTTAATGATATAAAGGCAATATAATTTTAAAAAATGACCTGCTTAGAAATAAAAGGCTAAGCTTGTTTATCACTAAAATAAAAAGAGCCGCCTGTTAGTGTATAGCGAGGCGGCTCTCTTTATTTATCGGATTTATCGGAACATTAATTCCGAATAAGGTTTAGAAGAGTATATCAGAAGGAATCAGGAATTTTAACCACAAACCGCGGTATAAAAGATAATTATAATTTTGTAAGCTTCACGCCACTCCAATGGCCCATTACTTTATCATCAGGGCCTACTAAAATATCAATGCGGTTACGCAAGCGCTTTTTCATGGTATCCCGCACAATGTATACTCCATCGAGGCGTTTAGAAATGCCGCTTACGTGTACTTTATCGCCGTAATCTATATGGCCGCCCCAGCGGGTAAGTAAGTTACGGGATACGGCAATCCATTTGTGTTTTTTAGGATGGGTTTCGTTAATTTGGGAACCATCGGCGGTAATTAACGGAGTGGAATCGGTTTGAGCTTCTTCCGGGTAATAAACAGAGGCAGTAACGTGGGTGATTGTTTTTTCTTCGGTAAAGCTTTTTGTTTTTTCTAATTTTTTAGGAGTATGCTTACGCGTTAATTTAAGTGAGGTAGCTCTATTAATAAGGCTCTCAAATAGGTGATTGGTGTGCTGTGGTTTTTCTTCCTTTGAATAGGACGCAAGATGCGGGAATGAGACTAAAGAAATAAATAAGAAGAAAATACCATCGATTTTGTATCTTAACATGTTGGAACAATTGGTTGGACACTAATTTCATTGGTAATTACTCTTAAACGGTAGCTTTTACAAATTAGTTTATTCCAGTTTTTTGTTAAAATTTCTTTTTTTAATTATATCAAGTTGAAAAAGGAAGGAATAAATAGAGTGTGAAACCGGCGCTTTTGGCTAAATGAGGTTAATTCAATAAAATATCAGGCAAGTCGTATGTTTCATGGGGAGCTTTTTATTTAAATTGTATTCCTAGTGTTATAGTACTATTTCCAGTAAAATTTTTTTATTTTTTTTGAAACATACAAAATGTTTAGCAGTAAGTTTTCTTTTGCTTCTTTAAAAACTTACTGCTAAACGCTCTATTTAAAAGTTATTTTCGGTATTGGCATCGCCATCGTTGGTATCGCGGTCTTCTAAGTCACGTTCATCTTCTTGCCGTTGCTCCTGGTCCCAGTTTTCATCTGATTTACTGGCACCGGTGCCTAGCATGGTACGTTTTACTTTATCATCGTCCGAACCGGTTAGCTCTCCCGCGCGGGTTTGGGTTTGCTCGTCGGTAAGTTTATTTTCCTGCGGTTTTTTCTTTTCCATATTTCAAAAATTTAAATGAGTAAGCAGCTTAAAAACTATTTTACTCCGTTAAGAGGCAAAGGTTATTTATTAGATAAGCAACTAGCACGAATAGTAAATACTAACCGCAATAAATAATAGAATGCGTTTTATTTAAAATGGAGGTAAAAGAAAAGAACCTGTTGCATAAACAGGTTCTTTTCTTTAGTAAGGTTTTATTTTACTCGGCTTTCTGGTTGATATAGCCTTTGGCCAGTTTATTCAGTTTGGTATCGGCGGTTTGCTCTTCTTTTAGCGTTTCGCTTAACAATTGAAAAGCTTCGGCGTGGCCCAGGCGTTCGGCAAAATGAGCAGCGGTACCATACCCCGAAATTTCATAATGTTCGATCCGTTGCGCGCTGGCAATTAAACCGGCATCTTTTACTTCTGGTTCGGCATCTTCGGCTATCAGTTCCTGACCTTCTTCAATTAAACCTTCCATAGCTTTGCATTTTATCCGGCCGAGAGATATGCCGAGCAGTTCGCAAACTTTTTCTAGGCGTTCTTTCTGGGCTTTGGTTTCTTCTAAATGCTGTTCAAACTGTTGCTTTAATTTGGCGTCGGTGGCCGACTCCGCCATTTTAGGCAGCGCTTGAATTAATTGTTTTTCGGCGCTGTATAAATCTTTTATTTCGTGTTGAAACAGTTCGTCCAGATTTTTTAATTTACTCATAGTTCTATTATTTAATAAGTTTAGAATCGGTTTGTATTGCTTCAACTATACGGGTTACTCGTAAAAGTGTTAGTCCTGCTTTTAGCTTTTTACTTCCTGAATAAACGGTAAATCTTACTTAATTAGCTAACGTTTATGGTTTTAAATAACCTAAAATTATTTGCGATAAAGCGAATTTTATGTACTCTGGTGTTTTTCCAGAAATTAGTATCTTTCCAACCAGCCAATAAGCTTACCGCTATCTTTTTTAATGGGTTTGTAAATAGAGCTGTTTGGGGATAAAATAGATGCGGGTAAATTTTTTAACTTGTCATTTACAGATTATACTGCTTATATTTTTACTTCCGATAACAAAAACCAGTAACTATTAACACCCGCTATTCTCGTACATGTTGCTTTTATCCATCGGCATTTATTTACTTTTAAACGTATTCCTTGGCGTTTGGGCCGCTCGCCGGGTCAAAAACACCAGCGATTTTTTGCTCGCCGGGCGGCAGTTGCCTTTTTATATTTCTACGGCGGTAGTATTTGCTACCTGGTTTGGTTCCGAAACGGTTTTGGGAGCTTCGGCGGAGTTTGCCGAGCACGGGTTATTGGGCGTAATTGAAGATCCCTTTGGGGCGGCGCTTTGCCTGATTCTGGTTGGCTTATTCTTCGCTAAAAAACTATACCGGCTCAATCTGCTTACCTTCGGCGATTTTTACCGGCTGTATTTTAACCGTACTACCGAGCTGATTGCTTCTTTTTTTCTGGTAATTTCTTATTTTGGTTGGGTAGCGGCGCAAATGGTAGCTTTGGGCATTATGCTTAATTTAATTTCCGGTTTGTCTGTTACGGTTGGTATTTTAGTAGGCTCCTTCGCGGTAATTATTTATACATTTATGGGCGGTATGTGGTCGGTATCCATCACGGATTTTCTGCAAACCATCATGATTATAGGCGGCCTGATTTTCGTGACTGTGGTGATTGTACAGAAAGTTCCTTTGGTTGAAGTGCTTCGCACGGTACCGGCCAATTTCTTTGATTTTGTGCCGGCGCAATCCTTCTCTGTTACTACCTGGCTGAATTACTTTGCTCTTTGGATAACCATTGGCTTAGGTTCTATTCCCCAGCAAGATGTGTTTCAACGGGTAATGTCGGCTAAGTCGGAGAAGACCGCGGTTTATTCTTCTTTGGCTGCCGGTGCCTTGTATGTAACCATTGCTTTTCTGCCCTTGCTTTTGGCCTTATACGCGAAAGTATTATATCCCGAGTTAATGCGCGGCGACACCCAATTATTATTGCCGGGGTTAATTTTACACTCCAGTTCTTTTTGGGTGAAAATATTATTTTTCGGCGCTTTAATTTCGGCCATTATCAGTACAGCCAGCGGCGCCATATTAGCTCCGGCCGCTATTTTAAGCGAAAATATATTTAAGCCGTATTTTACTTCTATTACCGATAAACAATTATTGTTGCTGTCGCGGGTTTGTGTACTAATGGTTTCGGTAATCGGGTTAATAATGGCTTTACTCAAAAGTAATATTTACGAATTAGTAAGTTCCTCGTCTGCCTTAAGTTTGGTTTCCTTGTTTGTGCCTCTGGTGGCGGGTTTGTATAGCAAACGATTATCCTCCGTTGCGGCTATTGGCTCTATGGTAGCGGGTATGGCCGTCTGGTTACTGGCTTTATGGCTGCATACTACTATTAATCCGCTTTTATTTGGTTTAGCGGCCAGTATACTGGGCTGGGGCATAGGCTTGCTCTGGCCGCCATCTGCTACTGGTAAACAGCGGTTAGCAGCCTCTAACAAAGAATTGAGTCTGCCCAACCAATAAAACCGACGATTACATAAATAGGCTGATGTAATATGCCGCGTGCAATACGTTAAATCTACAACCTTAAACCTTTTAACCTGGCAACCTTTTAACCTGGCAACCTTTTAACCTACAACTTACTTGCTCCAATACCCGAAAGAAGTGTAACTTGCTTCTTTTTAAGAATTGCTATTAATACGTTAGATATTTAGATTTAAGATACTATGGGAAGAGCCTTTGAATTTAGAAAAGCCCGTAAATTTAAGCGCTGGGATAAAATGTCGAAAGCGTTCTCGCGCTTAGGCAAAGAGATAGTGATGGCCGTAAAAGAAAACGGTCCTAATCCGGATGCGAACGCCCGTTTACGGACGGCCATCCAGAACGCGAAAGGGGTGAACATGCCCAAAGATAGGGTAGAAGCGGCCATTAAACGTGCCTCCAGCAAAGAAGAAAAAGATTACGAAGAAGTTGTGTACGAAGGCTATGGCCCGCACGGGATTGCTATTTTAATTGAAACAGCTACCGATAACATAAACCGGACGGTAGCGAATATCCGGGTTTATTTATCCCGCGCCGGCGGTACCTTAGGAAAAACCGGTTCGCTGGATTTTATTTTTACCCGCAAAGGTATTTTCCGGTTACCCGCCGAAGGCCTGGACTTAGAAGAATTGGAACTGGACTTAATTGATTACGGCGCCGAAGATATTTACGAACACGAAGGCGAAATAATTATAGAAACCGCTTTCACCGATTTTGGCGCGATGCAAAAAGCGCTCGAAGAAAAAGGCTTACCCGTTACTACCGCCGAACTGCAGCGCATCCCTAATACCCGCACCGAACTGAACGAAGAGCAAGCCGAAGAAATAGAAAATCTAATCGAGAAAATCGAGGAAGACGACGATGTGCAAGCTGTTTACCATAATATGGCTTAATAGATAATAAATTAAGGACATAAAAGATATTTGCCCCACATAAATTATAAAGCAGCTAGTTAGCGGGCATAATATTGCAGCAGGTTTTATTTATTAATTATTAAATGGACCTATAGATATTTAAAATTTCAAAATGCGAAAAACTGTTTTTATATCTTCAACTTATGTTGACTTAAAGGAAGAACGAAGAAAGGTTTGGGATACTCTTGAAAAATTTGATGTAGCAGTTAAAGGCATGGAACAATTTGGAGCTAGAAAATCAGATCCTTTAACAACTTGCTTATCTGAAGTAGAACAATCTGATATTTATATAGGTATTATTGGAATGAGATACGGAAGTGAGGAGCCTAAAACTGGAAAGTCATATTCTCAGTTGGAGTATGAAAAAGCAATTGAAAAAAACATAGAGATTCTAATTTACTTAATTGATGAAGATAGTTCATCAGTTACTCCGAAGTTTATTCAATTTGATAAAATTCAAAAGTTAAACAACTTCAAAGAAATCCTTAAAGAGAAGCATACCATTGACAGTTTTTCCAACTCGCTAGATTTAGTCTCTAAACTCCAAAGGAAATTTACTGAACTATTAACGCCAAAAGCAGATGTGGTTATTGAAGATGAATACGAAAATACAAAGAAAGTCCTTGATCTATTTTTGCTCGTTCCTGCTGCTTATTCTGGGCGGGAAATTAAATTGAAAGTGAAATTCATCGGGCAACCACAGCCTGTATCAAAAGCAATTTATGTAAATTATAACTTCGAATTTGGAAAAACAATTGTGAGTAAGATTGAAGTTGTTCATCCAGTTTTTGAGTTTAAAAATTTTAAACACATTTTTATTGAATTTAGATATCTTCAAAAATTCCTTTCTCTCGATAAATCCACAGAATACGAAATTTTTGCTAATGTTCTCTTTAAAGATGAAAAAGTAAAAACACTTACAACGGACTTTAGAGATAGAATTGAAAGAGTATATGATGAAAGCTATTATGCAGACTCTGAACCTGACCCAGGGGACTATTATAAGCCTGAACCATATTATGACGTTTTAAGAGTTGGTGATGGACAAATTGCATTATCTCTTAAAGACATTATAATAAGGAAATAATTTTAATAAGAACTCTGATAAATAAAATACTTATGAGAGAAAACAAAAGTGTTAACAGCTTTTTTGCAATATGGTAGTGCATAGAACGCACTTAAACAGTAAATTTCGATTAAGCTTTAATGTATTATTTAATTAAGGTGACGTATATTTTTTTGTTGGGATCTTACAAATACTTTAGCATTAGCTTTTATTTATAAGATAATAGATACATAAGAAAAAAGTTATAAGTTTAAGAAAGAGACAAATAGCAGAAAATATAGCTTTATCAAATATAAAAACTAATTTTTATCAACTTATGGACAAAATTGAAAAGGAAGAATTACTAGCTTCTTTTTATCAATTTTTATTCAAAGGTTTACCGAGTTAGTAACAGCTCGCTTTATGTAAAAAGCCCTTGCCGGAGCTAACCAACAAGGGCTTCTAAACAAAAAAACAAGAAAACAGGAAAATTAAATTTTTAGGATCAAACCTTAACTCACGTACCCTATTCGCTGCCCGCGACGATTTACAATTAAACCTTCGTTAGTTAAATACAACGACTGAAAATAATCACTTTCAAAAATAAAGGGTACTTCCGAGTTATTCGTTTTGGTTAATTTACCCACAATTTCCAGGCCACTATTCGTAACACGCACCAAATCATAACCAGTAGTTACGTAAAATTGCTCCCGGGGAGCTGCTTCAAAGGTAACTTTACCCAAAACAGAACGGCTGTCTAACTTGGCGGCAGTAGCTTGTCTTCGCACGGTTGGCCGGTTTACTTCTTCCTCTTCCGGCTCTTCTGCCTGGGCAATTACCGGCGGCGCTGTTTTGGTACCTGGTTTGGCGCTAGCTAAAATTTGGCCGTTGGCATTTTGCCAGCCCGTACTAATAGCGGATAATCGCATGGAGCGGCCCGGGTGAGTAGCCGAATAAGAATCGTCGGTTAAAGCCGCAATAGCCGCTTGGGCCTGCGGTAAAGTAGCGCCCATCTTGCGTAACACAAAACCCGAAAACTCGTCGGCTTCCAATTCATCAGCCGGGTTACTGCCTCCCCGAACCAGAGTGTGACCGTTTAAATGATGCCCAATTTCGTGCGCCAGAATACTAACGGCAGCCCAATCGGTTTTTACGGCGTTGTTTACTGAAGCTACAAACTTTGGGTTGTATAAAATATAGCGTTTGCCATTATAAATAACCGCCGCCGCATTGGGTACTTCCGAAGATTCCCGCACTTCAAAACGTGGTTTTAAACCTACTACATCAATAATTTCTTTAATAATATCCCGGGCTCCTTCCGGATGAGCAGTAGTTGTTACCGCCTTGGGTACTGACCGGAGAGCTGCTTCTGCCTGATTTGGAATCGGTAAAAATGGCACGGTTAATAGCAGGCCTATAACAATTGTATGCCGGATATTCTTCATATTATATGTTTAAAAATAACAACTTAAGACAAAATAAAAAGCATTACTAATCAGTTAGTTATGCGAAAATTAGTTCTGTAAATTAGCTAATGAAACGCATGACTTATAAGGGCAATATTTTTGCCAACTCCATATCTTCTGCCAAAATGTTTATCTAGCTACTCTGCGGCTAACTAATTATTTTTAGGCCTAAGCCGAATTGTTCTTTATAGTTCACTCCGGATATTTTAACTAGTAAGTGCTTCTATTCTTCCGATTAGGTTGTAGGCAGCTTTCCCCAAAATCTTACGTAATCTTAAATACAAACCGTAGAATAGTTTACAGATTAAGAACGAACCTGACCATGAAATTATTGAGCACCCTCGCGCCTTTACCTTTAGCTGTTTTAGTTATTTCAGCCGGCCTTCTTGCCTGCGAACCGAAACGGAACATCGAGACTTCTTCCTCAAGTCAATCAAGTAGAAGCACTTCCGCGGATACAGATACTATCCGGGTGGTGCAGCATAATACGAATGCTGTTCAAGAGTTAAAGAAATTTAAGGATTGGGTGAACCAACAAGCCGGCAAAGTAGATTCTTCCACCAATAAAAATTTACCCGGCATACAAGCCGAATTTAAAAAACGGAGCGCCCGGCTGGAAAAAGGTTTGGACAGCTTGTCCGGGGAAGCCAAAGCGGAGTACCAAGCTGCCCGGGCGAAATACAAAATATGGGAAGCGCAAAATAAACAACGCACCAGCCAGCCTTTGCAAGCTGCCGAAATTGAAAAACGCCAGGCGCAACTACTCGGCGAATACAAAGATTTAAATACCATTACGGCCGCTAACGTGCGCGAAGCGTACTTACTTTTTATGGGTATGGTACGGGCCAAAAAGCAAAACTGGAATCAGAATGATTGGGATTACGTCGATTATGTTTACCGGCAATTAAATAAACGGAAAGATGAGTTTGGTACGGCTATTTCCAGGACGGATAAACTTAAAATAAAAAGTTTACAAGCCGAATACCTGGCCCTCGAAGCAAGCCAGGATGCGAAAGATTTAATAAAAACCGTTAAGAGTAAATAAGATAGAACAGGTTCCTACTGTTTAAAGCTGTCTCTTTGGCATAGAGGCAGCTTTTCTATTTATTTTTCTATATATTTAGTTAACAGTACATTAAAGCCTTAATCACTGCATAAAAATTTGTATTTCTTTTACTCAAACAAGACGAATAATTTTGAACAACCGGTAATTATTTGGTTTGGTTTAAAAATAAGATGGCTATTTCTGGCGCGAATCCGTACTATCACGACTTTAAGCCAACCTGCTGCGAGTAGCAGCCACTAATGAAATAATGAAAAAAGATTTAGCAGTATTATTCGACATGGATGGGGTTATTTGCGATACCAACCCGTACCATTTAAAAGCCTGGGAAAAGTTCGCGGAAAAACATCAGCTTCACCTGGAAGGTAAAGATTTAGGTTATTACATTTACGGCCGCACCAACCGCGATGCCTTACAATTATTTATAAAAGATAAAGCTTTTGCTAACGGTAATCATTTCAGCGATGACCAGTTAACGGATTTAAGCGAAGAAAAAGAAGCCTTGTTCCGGGATATTTACCGCGACCACGTAGAATTAACTGCCGGACTAAAAAACTTCTTAGAGGAAATGAAACAAGCGTCCGTTCCTATGGCTTTAGCTTCTAATGCCCCCATCAGTAATATCGATTTTATTTTGGATGCTACCGGCACCCGGTCGTATTTTGAGGCGGTGGTAGATGCTACCCAGGTAACTAAAGGCAAACCGGACCCACAAATCTATTTGCGGGCCGCAGAATTGCTGAACGTAGAACCCCACAATTGTATTGTAATGGAAGATTCTACGGTTGGGGTTGAAGCCGGCCAGAAAGCAGGCATGAAAGTAGTGGGTATTACTACCACGCACAGCCCGGAAGAATTAAGCCACACGGATTTGGTTATTGATAATTTTGCGGAATTAAGTATAAATGAATTAAAAAATCTTTTAATTAGCGGCCACTAGTCTGCAACGTTCATCTATTATTTTTGCCTCAATGTTAGAATCGGAAGCAACTGAAAAGTGGCTCGCCTTCGCGAAGCGCGTGCAGGCTATTGCCCAAGCCGGATTAACTTACGCCGTGAATGGCTATGATACGGAGCGGTACGAAGAATTAAGCGCCATTAGTGTGCAAATAATGCAGGAATTATCCGGCGAAGAACCACAAAAAATAAAATATTTATTTACGAACGAAACCGGCTACCAAACGCCTAAAGTAGATGTACGGGCGGTTGTTTTTAGCGAGAATAAAATACTGCTGGTGCACGAGAAAATAGATAATTGCTGGTCGTTACCGGGCGGCTGGGCCGATGTAGGTTACTCTCCGGCCGAAGTTGCCGTAAAAGAAACTCAGGAAGAAGCCGGGTTAGAAGTAAAGCCTATCCGGTTACTGGCCGTGCTCGATAAAAAGCACCATCCGCATCCGCCTTCGCCGTACCATACCTACAAAATTTTTATACTCTGCGAATCAACAGGCGGTTCGTTGCAACAAGGCATGGAGACCCAAGATGTTGGTTTTTTCGACCGGAGTAATTTGCCGCCCCTTTCCCTGGAACGCAACACCGGCTCGCAGGTTCAGCTTCTTTTCGAGTACTTAGATAATCCGGAAAAAGAAGCCTACTTCGATTAATCCTTCCGGGCGTTCTCCTTCGGCTACTTATTTGCTTTTAAAGTATTCAGATCGATAAAAAACCGTCTGCAAAGTGCTGCCACGCCGGAATTCGCCGCATTGATTCATGAGTACCAAGGAGACTTATTCTTAGGTCTGAATCCGTAGCCTTGCTTTAGCAGATATAGAACCCTTGCCGGGAGACGGGAATTATACTTAAAATATTATCTAAAAACCGGTTGCTTGCCTTAAAATACTGCCTTGCCTTATGATTTCTGTTGAATAATAACGCAAACCGTTGTTTTGTCTAAGAGGGCAAATTCTTTTAAACCCCAGGGGCGTAAAGTTACTTTATTCAGGTTTGGGTGCAGGAGGTCGGGACGCAGGGCGCTTATTTCTTTGTACAGTTGCTCAATGTTGTCGGTTTCTATCCGTATCTCTGGCCGGTGTTCCTGGGCAAATGGCGCACTCTGAATAATATGCAGCCTCACGCCATCACGTTCCAGAATATAAAAAGGATCGCCTTCGGAGCTTACATAAACCGGCTTAAACCGTAATCCATCAATAAAAAGGTCGAGACCTATCTGAATATCTTCGTAAAAAATATTGGGAATAACCTTTAGTAAACTCATACGGGGGTAGCTATAGGGTGAATTACTTCATTAAAACCAGCGATTAACTAACCCGGCAAGCTAGCGCATCGGCTTTTAAAGTAAACAGAAAACGTTGCATTTTCAAATAGTACTTGGTGAGCCGTTGCAAGGGCAGCATAAATTTTAGAAGTAAAAAAGTGTCGGTTGCTTAATTCCAGGTAGTACTCCAGTACTTCTCTCGCATAATTCATTATTCCTTTCGTTTGATTTGACGCAGCATTAGGTATAACGGAATAATCGACGCTTTTTTAAAAAATGAATTTATTGAGGAATGGCTAATCTGGTACTAATGGCAATCCGGTTCTCGGCATTTATGGTTATAATAGCCATTATAAGCTGAGCTAAGTATTCCGGGTTAAATAATTTTTCAGCGATTTTGTACGTTTCGGCGCTTACACCTTTCTGATGAATGAATGTTATTTCTTCGGTTAAGGCCAGAATAGCTTTTTCTTCTTCGGTGAATAAGCCTGAATGTTGATTCTGGTTTCCATGTGTTTATTTAAAATGAATACAAAAAGTTGCTGGATAATAAGCCATTGCACGTAAAAGAAAACCGCCATAATAACTAACGGATTGCTTTATTTACTCTTTAACCTGGCTGCCCTTGCCGGCAAAACAAATAAGATTCAGAAGAGCAACAAAGAGAGCAGCAAATTTTCCCTAGCAGGACAACTTTATCCATTGCAAAGCTCGGAAACTTACTCTTGAAAAACTTAAACTGGTTTAAGCGCGCTTTTTCTTGCGAAGCTCACTTAAATATTCGGGCGTAAATCCCAGGAAAGAGGCTAATAAGTATTGCGGAATGCGTTGAATAAATTGAGGATAGCTAGCAGCAAAATTCTGGTACAGTTCTTCCCGCGAATAGTCGTAAAGAAATTTAATTCTAACCTGACTTGCTCCATACGCTTTTTGATAAATTAACCGGAAATACCTTTCCAGGTGCGGGAATTGTTGAAAAAGCTGTTCCTGGGCCGAAAAGCTGATGGCGAGAACTTCTGTTTTTTCTACGCCCTGGATGTAAAAGTTGGAAGGTTGCTGATTTTGAAAAGCTAAATAATCGGTTAACCACCAGTTTTCTATTGCAAACTGAATGGTTTGTTCTACGCCTTTTTCATTTACGAAAAAGAGGCGTAAACACCCTTTTACAACAAAGTAATTAGAGGTACAAATGCTGCCTTCCGATAGTAAGCTTTCTTTTTTAGCTAAGCGGATTGGTTGAAAATAAGATAAAATGGCGGGAACATCCGCTTCCTTAATTTCTACAAACCGGGCAAAGTGCTTAATTAATTGCTCAGACATTTTAAGGTTAGAAGTACAAGGCAGCTTTTCAATTTATTCGCAAATTTTGGCTTTAACAGAGACCTGTTTTTCTGATATGCCCAGAACAAGGTAGTAAACAATTTAATTAGAAGGGCAAATTTGACTGACATTTAAAATTGCACTTATAGCGTGGAAGTTACGGGAGTAAATCTGCGCCATCGTGTGCCATGGTGGTTTACTGCTACGCCCAATATTCTAAACTGCTAAATAAGAATAACAACTAACCAAGCATAATTGACAGCAGTTTGGTTGTGGCGGGCTGCTAAGATTCCGGTGTCGGAGGAACATTCCGGATGCAGGAGGAAAGAAAGCTTAGACCAGTCTTTTTTGGTTACATATTTACTTAATAAAAAACCAAGGGCTATTTTCTTCCGGCTACCAAATAAGCAATATTTCATCGAACCGATAAAATGAACGTGTATCCTCCGTCTTTAAATGAAATTCAATAAGTTGGTTTTGCCAAGAATACTCCACTAAATACCAGTTATAAAAATCAAAATTCAAAATTTAAGATACTAAGAGCTAAGCTTTTACAACAGGTCTGGCTTTTTTATTGCCATTATTTAACCGAATTCCGTACCTCGGCGGAGTGTTATAAAAGCGAACAAGTACCTGTATCAGAACCGGACAATCTTAACTTCTAAAGTTTCTTATAATTTAATAAATTATTAATAATCAGGAATTTAGCAAAGTGGCATTTTATTGTATACCTCCTTAGGCGGGAAGTAATTCTATTCATTCCGGTTTGCCGGAAGATATATTCTGAATAAAACTGGAAAGTAAACCGCCATAATCTGATTTTTATGTTTAAACCTTTAACTTTTATCCTGGCTTTTTTGCTGCTCCTCTCCTCCGGAAAACTGGCAGCTCAGCAAAGTCCCCGCGTTTGGTCTCTGGATTCGTGTATTAATCAGGCCATTGCGCAAAATATTCTGGTAAAGCAAAGCGAATTGAATTTACAATCAAGCCGGGTGGTAAATGCCCAAACCAAGGCGGCTTTTTTGCCAACCAGCCAGTTTAATGGCTCTCACTCGTACAACACCGGCCGGTCCATTGACCCGTTTACCAACCAACCTACTACCGACCAAATTCAATCGAATAACTTTGGCTTATCCGCGGATCTTACTTTGTTTAACGGCGGGCAATTGCAGCACCGGTTACAGCAAAGTAAATTAGGTTTAAAAGCGAGTCAGTACGAACTGGAGCAAACCCGCCAATCAGTAGCGTTAAACGTAACGCTGGCCTATTTACAGGTTTTGTTTAGTCAGGAACTTTTAATTATTGCCGAGAACCAGCTAAAAAATACCAATTTACAGGTAGAGCGGTCTAAACATTTGGTGGATGCGGGCGCCTTAGCTACTTCTACCCTCGCCGATTTAGAGGTACAGGCAACCCAAGACGAACTCCAGCAGGTAACCGCGGCTACTAATTTAAAAACCAACCGATTAGCTTTACTGCAGTTATTAAACTTACCGGCTACCACCAATTTTACTATTCAACCTCTCAATACGGAAGTACCTGCCACCAACCCGTATAATAAAACTACCGAAGAGTTAATAGCTGTTGCGGAGAAAATACAGCCCGGCATTATAGGCGCCGATTTCCGGGTAAAAAGTGCGCACCAGGGGGTTCGGGCGGCGCGGGCTAGTTTACTGCCTATTATAGGCGTGAGCGGTTACATGGGCAGTAATTATTCCAGCGCGGTACCTACGTCGCGGTTTGTGGCCGATGGTACCGGTACCACCACTCGGGAAGTTCCTTCGCCAACCGATTTTGTTTTAATTAACGGTACGCGTATGCCGATTATTCAAACCCAAACTACTACTAACGGCGCTGTAGAAAGTTTTCATTATTTTGATCAGTTAAAATTTAACATGCGCAAAAGCATTGGTCTGTACTTGAGTTTCCCGATTTTAAATAGCTGGCAAAACCGGACACGCTTAAGTAACGCCATTATTGCCGAAAAAACCGCCGAGTACGCCGCTGAAAATGTCCGGCTACAGCTTCGCCAGAATATAGAGCTGGCTCATAGTAACCTAGAAGCTGCGCAAATCCGTTTTAAAACGGCTAGCCGACAAGTAACTGCTTCTAAAGTAGCTTACGATGCTGCCCAAAAGCGCTTCGAAAGCGGCAGCGTGCACTTCGTAGATTTAAACCTGGCCAAGACCAATTACGACAAAGCCCTCAGTAACCAGGTGCAAGCCAAGTACGATTACTTATTCCGGCAACGGTTGTTAGATTTTTACTTACAAGAATCTACGGCTAAATAAGGAAAGTATATTTTAAGGACAAGCCCGGCTGAATAATTGAAATCAGCCGGGCTTTTTTATGAATGACATTATATACCAATAAAGGAGGGAGCAAGGAATTATAATAAATTGAATCTGCTACGATGTAATAAAGGTAGTTTGTCCGTTGAGCCTGGGCCAGTCTCCAGTTGTTAAGGCGGATGCGGTTTTAAAAATAACTTGTTTGCCTCCATAGCCAAACGGGCATTATCTATTCTTGGCTAGTTTTACCTGATAGCAGTAGTAAAATTAGTAAATACGTCTTCCTTAATTTAGTATAGGCTTGCGATAGAGCTTTTAAAAAATAGGCTTAGTAGTGAAAAACTAACTTTAGTAGGTGTTTTTTATTTACGTGAAAAAGCCAGACCTGCAAAATAGGCCTGGCTTTTAATATTAATTAGGATTTGCTCATTCAAAATTTGTCATCCACCGCTATTCACTGCGTAAGGCGTTTGCCGGATTACTGCCCGCCGCCTTTATCGCGTGGAACGAAACGGTGAGTAAAGCAATGATAACCGCCAGCACCGTAGCTAAGCCAAACGTCCACCACGAAATAGGCGTACGGTAAGCAAAATCCTGCAGCCACTGGTGCATCCCATACCAAGCAATGGGCCAGGCCAGAATATTAGCGAGCAATACCAGTTTTAGAAAATCTTTCGAGAGCAGGGAGACAATGCCGGTAGTGGAGGCGCCTAATACTTTGCGAATACCAATTTCTTTGGTGCGTTGCTCAATAGCGAAAGAGGCCAGGCCAAACAAACCCAAGCAGGCAATTAAGATAGCAATAGCGGAGAAAAAGGTAAACAAAGTTCCCAGTCGTTGTTCGGTTTCGTACAAGCGGCCAAATTTTTCGTCCAGAAACGTATACTCAAATGGCCGGTGCGGTAAAAATTGCTTCCAGGTTTTCTCGATATGGGCTAATCCTGCCTGCAATTGATTGCCTTTTATTTTAAAGGATAGATCGTTGTAGCCATCCCCTTGCGACATAATAAAGATTAGCGGTTTAATTTTCTCGTGCATCGACTCAAAATGAAAATCTTGCAGCACGCCCACCAGTTTCCCTTTGCGGTTACCGTACTCTACATTGCGACCCAGCGCTTCCCGCGGATTCGTAAAGCCCAGCATTTTTACTCCGGCTTCGTTCAGAATAAAGGCCATGGAATCGTCGGTAGGGTATTCGCGGGGAGCAAAATTACGGCCGGCTACTAATTTTATTTTGTAAGTATCAATAAACTGCTCATCTATACCTAAATACTGAAAAGAAATAGGCGAGGGAGCCAGCGAATCTTCTTTTTGAATCCGGACGGTACCCATCGAATTTAATAACCGATCGGATGGCACACCAATAGACCGGCCCACTTGCATAACCGGGCCGCTGGCCAGCACCTCGTTCCGGAAAGCATTAAACTTGTCGTTGAGTTCGCTGGTATAGTCCATGGTAACAATGTGTTCTTTATCGAACCCTAAAGCCATGTTCCGGCAAAATCCTAATTGCTTATACACAATAGCAGTACACACTAACAATACCACCGAAATAGCGAATTGCAGCACCACCAGCGTTTTGCGTAATGATACCGAATTGCGCCCCACGGTAAGTTTGCCTTTTAATACTTTAACCGGCTGAAACGAAGATAAGAACAGGGCGGGGTAGGATCCCGCAATCAATCCCACCAGCAAGGCCAAGCCAACCATTACTAAAATCATTACGCCACCATTCCCGAAGGTAAAGCGTAACTCTTCCTCTAAAAATCTGTTCAAAATGGGTAAAGTTAGCCGGGTGAGAACCAGGGCAATAATCACGGCTAATAAAGCAAACAGCAAAGATTCGCTCAAGAACTGCCGGATTAAATTAGGCTGAGTTGCTCCCATTACTTTGCGTAGACCAATTTCTTTCGCGCGCAACGAAGAGCGGGCCGTAGACAAATTCATGAAATTAATGCAGGCGATCAGTAAGATAAACAGCGCTACCGCCGAAAATAAATACACGTTGGTAATATTGCCGTTGGGCTCTATTTCTGAATCCAGGTGCGAGCGTAAGTGAATGTCGGTAAGTTTCTGAAGAAACAGCTTGGTCCAGGACGAGGGCTTTACCTGACCATCGCTTTCTTCGGTCATGTGGCGGTCGATGAAAGCCGGAAATTGCGCTTCTATATTCGCTACCGGATAATCTTTCGGGAAAAGTAAATACGTGTTAAAAGAGTTGTTGCCCCAGTTGGTCAGTAAGTTTTGTTTGCCGTAAATGGTACTGTCTTCCAGGGTGTTAAACGATACCAGAAAATCGGGATGCATGTGGGAATTAGCCGGGAAAGATTCGTAAACGCCCGTTACCTTAACGTTAAACTGGTTGTTCATGCGCAGCACTTGGCCCATGGGGCTTTTATCCGGAAAGTACTTTTTGGCCATTTTTTCGGTGAGCATTATGGAATACGGCTCCTGCAAGGCTTTATCCGGGCTGCCCTGACGTACCGGCACGGTAAATATTTTAAAAAATGCTGGCTCCGCAAAGAAAATTTCGCTTTCGTTAAACGAATGCTCTCTGTCTAAGGCCAATAGAGTGTTGGTTTGCAGGGTACGCGCTACTTGCTCCACATCCGGAAAATCGTTTTTGAGTAAAGGACCGAAGGGCGGCGCTACGTTGGCTAAATGTAAATTCACGTTTCCGTCCGGGTCGGAGAAATTACGGGTAACCCGGTAAATGCGGTCGGCATTTTTATGATAGGTATCGTAGCTGAGTTCCTGCCGGATATACAAGGCAATGAGCAAGCAACAGGTAAGCCCTACCGCCAGACCAAATAAATTAATAAAAGTAAATACCCGGTGCCGCCGCATGTTACGCCAGGCAATTAGCAAATAATTCTTGAGCATAATTATTTTGGTTAGATGGTCATTTATTTGGGGATGCTCGTAGCTATTGTCCTAATAACTTTCCTTACTATCGCGAGCGTCCCGCTCGTGAGGGGTATCGTCTGGCCGGTGATAAATCAACTTGTTGGCACGTAGCCAGCGTATACCGGTTGGCCCGGCCAGAGACCTCCCGGTAGTAGGCACGAGCGAGGACGCCCGCACCAGCTGTTTTAACCGGCACTTTTAGTTTTCCTGGTTTATTTTCTCTGAAATACTTCCCGGAATCTCTGGTCACCCATTTGGGTGTATTTAAAATCTTTGGCCCCGTTAAACGCGATTCCTTGTAGTTTTACATCGTCCGAAAAATCAGCGTATTTAAAGTTGGCCAAGCCGTTAAATTGTGCCCGTTCAAAATTGGTTTTGCTGGGGAACTTTGCGTATTTAAAATCGGCATCTTCGGTAAAAACAGCCTGGCTGAAATTGGTGCCCGCCGGAAAATGAACGTATTTAAAAACGGCGCCGTCGGTGAACTTTACTTTACTAAAATCCGGGGCTTGTTCAAATTTGGTGTATTTAAAGAAAGCTTCGTCTTTAAACTGGCTGCCGGCAAAAGAAACTTCTTCTTTAAACTGGCTGTATTTAAAAGTAGTTTCCTGCTCAAAAGTACAGTTCTCAAAACGCACTGCTTTATCGAAATTAGTATTATAAGTTTCGTTTTTCTTGTCGCTGTTATTGAAGTACATAATGCCCTGGTCCGGATTAAAGTAGGCTAGTACTTTGCCGCTAAAGGTACAGTTCGAGAAAGTTAGCGGAGCGGTAACGGTGCTGATGTATTCCTTCGTAGTAGGGTCATTGTCCTCATTCGTGAATTTTTTTAACTTTTTATTCGCCAGTTGAGTTAGGTCGAGATGGCCGGTTATTTCGGCATTTTTGTACGTTACGGTCTCACCGCGGTTTATCTGCGCGATAATGTCGGCAGCGGCAACTTTTGTTTGGGCTACTACACTGCCACTGCCCGAAACTATAATAATGATCAGGAGAACAAACACTAACTTTTTCATGGCTTTAATTTTTTATAGATGATGAGATGCGATTGGCTGTAAAGGGTAACTGCCCCTTCCGGAAAAGGTAACAGCCTTTCATAATTAATTTTTCACTCGTTTCGTAAGGCTTTTACCGGGTTGTCTAAAGCGGCTTTAATGGCTTGAAAACTAATGGTTAGTAAGGCTATAAGTAAGGCGGCTCCGCCTGCCAGCCCAAAAATCCACCAACTTATATCTATGCGGTGCGCAAAATCCTGCAGCCATTTTCGCATGAACCACCAGGCAAAAGGTGCCGCAACTGCAATAGCCACCAGTATGAGTTGCAGGAAATTTTTAGAAATAAGAGTAACAATGCTGAGGGTGGTAGCTCCTAAAACTTTACGGATGCCAATTTCTTTGGTACGTTGAGCAATCGTGAACGTAGTTAATCCAAATAATCCCAGGCAGGCCAGCAGCACGGTAAGGCCCGTAAATACACTGAAAATATTAGCTAGTCGGTCTTCGGCTTTATACTGGGCATTAAAGGCATCGTCCAGAAAAGTATAAGTAAATGGTGTTTTTTGGTCGAATTGCTGATACATTTTTTCCATTGCTTCCAGGGTTGAGGGCAGATTGGTACGGGAATTAATACGCGCGAATAAACAGCCGCCAACGGCTCCCCAGACATTAGAAGTATCAGGGGCAATTACCAAACCTAAAGGCTGATTTTCGTGCACCAGCGAACCAAAGACAAAATTTTTAACTAACCCAGCTACTTCATAGTCTCCTCCTCCCGGCATGTTAATGAAGCTACCCACCGGATTAGCCGGTAAACCTAATTTATTTAGCGCTAACTCATTTAATATTATTTTTTGTGGCTGATTTAATGCCGTAGCAGAAACAGGTGGAATTTTCCACTGGACTCCTAGAGTCGGAACAAAGTTTTTATCAACCGACAGAACAGGTAAGAGAATATCTTCTTTTTGGTCTTTTCCTTTGGCCACCAGCATGTCGTAACCCTTATACAGAGGATAACGGGCAGTAGCTACTTGCGACACCCCGGGCAAAGCGGCAATCTCTTGTTTAAACCGTTGGTAATGGCTGCCGAAAGTTTCGGTAATCGAAATCATTACTACATTTTCCCGGTTTATTCCCGTATCGGTGTGCCGGAAATAATATAACTGCCGATCGATAACCAGACCGCAAATCATTAAACCTACCGAAATACTAAATTGCGCTGTGGTAAAAATCTGGCGTACCCGAATGGCGCTGGTTTGTTTGCTCATTTTTCCTTTTAAAGTAGCCACAGGGTTATAAGCCGAAAGAATAAATGAAGGATAACTGCCCGCCAAGAAAATAGTGAATACGAACAGGGCCACTAAAAGCAGCAGCATGGTGGAACTGTACAAAAACGATGAATCGATTTGCAACTGCAATTTATTTAAAAACCAGGGAGTAATCAGGTAACAAGCGCCATACGCCAGGCCAAAAGCCAGAATGGTAAACAAAGTAGACTCCACGTAAAACTGAGCCATTATAATTTTGCGGCCGGCTCCAAACACTTTCCGGACGCCAATTTCTTTGGCCCGGACAGTAGAACGTGCCGTTGTTAAACTCATGTAATTAATTAGTGCCAGCAATAAAATTAAGCCCGCCACTAAAGGAAAAATTTTTATGTATTTAGAATTAGCAAAATCACCGAAATTTGATTTCAGGTGGATATCCGGCAGAGAGGTAAGAATAAATTTTTGAACTTCTGCGAACTTGTCTTCCTGTACTAGTTGGCGAAGAGTGCTTTGTAACCGGCTGGTATCGGCTGGTTGCTTTAACCGGAAATACGTTCGGAATAGGCCCCCTTTTACCAAGGGTGATTTTAATAATTCAGCTGCTTCAGGTAGGGCTTTTAGGCTGGCATTAGAAGCTATAAAATCGAAAGTGATGCTGGAGTTGGAAGGTGCATTGGCGGCTACTCCGGTTATTTGATACACAAAAGTACTATCGGTTTTAATGCGTAATGTTTTGCCAACCGGATTACTGTTGCCAAAGTACTTGGTCGCCATATCCTGAGAAATAACCACCGAAAAAGGTGCCTGCAAAACGGTAGCCGGATTACCTTGCTTTAAAGCAAAAGTGAAGAAGCGGAAAAAATCAGCATCGGCAAACAAGAAATTGCTTTCTATGAAAGTAGCGTTGGTTACCGCCAGCTTTTGAATAACCACGCTTTTACTCGGTTGGTGCGTCCGCATGAAACCCGTAACAGCTGGTTCGCTTTGCAGTACTGCGGGTCCGGTACTAAAACTCATGGTAGGAAACTGAATCTTGTTGCCACCCATGGTTAATTGTTCGTGCACAGCAAATGTGCGCTCCGCCTGAGTGTGAAACCGGTCGAAGCTTCGCTCGTGAGCCACGTAAACCATAATCAACATGCAAACTGCCAGCCCTACTGCCAGACCGCCCAGGTTAATGAGGCTGTATAATTTGTGCCGGATTAAGTTGCGCCACGCAATAACAATATAGTTGTAAAACATATGGCTTATTTTTAAAGTAAAACTTACTCGTTGCGCAAAGCATCTACTGGGTTAGCTACGGCAGCTTTTATGGCTTGGAAGCTAATTGTTAGTAAAGCAATGAGTAACGCCGCTACTCCGGCCAGCACAAATACCCCCCAGCTTATTTCAATGCGGTAAACAAAGTCTTGCAGCCAGCGGTGCATGCCGTACCAGACAAGGGGCCAGGCCAGAATATTCGCCAATATTACCAGTTTCAGAAAATCCTGGGAGAGCATGGCCGCAATGCTGTTCACCGAAGCGCCCAATATTTTGCGGATTCCAATTTCTTTGGTGCGGGTATTAATGGTGTACATCACTAAACCTAATAACCCCAGGCAACTAATAAGTACCGATAAGCCGGTAGCCCAGCTTAAAAGCCGCGCCGTACGCTGTTCCGTTTGGTAAAAATGGGCGACCATTTCGTCTACAAACCGGTATTCAAAATCTTCGTCGGGGTAAATCTGGTGGTAAGCTTTTTGGATGGCGCTGATAGCCTGTTGCCAGTTAGCGGTTCCGGAAAGGTTTGGTTTTAACCGGACATGAAATACATCGCCATTATTACCGGCTAATACCAGCGGCGTGATGGAAGTACGCATGGATTGCTCATGAAAATCCTGCATGACGCCCACAATGGGTAACTTCTTATCGTTGTAGCTGAGTTGTTTGCCAATTGCCTCTTCCGGGTTTTTAAAGCCTAATAATTTAGCATAAGTAGCATTAATCAGAAATTCTTTGATACTATCGCTGGCCTGAATGTTTCGGCCGGCTAGTAGTTTTATTTTATACACCTGAATGTAGTTCGGGTCGCCCCAGCGTATTTGCACCGGGTCTTTTATTTCGGGCTTGGGAGCATAGGAGATATTGGTAAAAGCGGGACCTTCCTCAATTGGGGCCAGAAAGCCGGTACTGGCTAATTCTATGGCGGGGATAGCGTTTATTTCGTTTAATAATTGTTGCCGGTGGGTAGTAACGGTATCGCGGGGCAGGAAGAAAGTAATAATGCCCTCTTTGTTGAAACCTAATTCGGTGTGCAAAGAATAATTAATTTGTTTGCTCATGATTAAAGTAGCCACCACAAAAATCTGCGCAATAGCGAACTGCGAAACGGTTAAGGCTTTCCGGATCCATACTTGTTTAATTTCGTTACCACTAACAAAGGATTGCGCTTTTAAAACTTTAATAGGTTGATAACCGGATAAAACGAAGGCGGGGTATAAGCCCGATAGAAAGCTTACCAGTACCGTGAGCAGGAATAAAAACAAAAATATAGCTGGTTGCCGGAGCGACTGGGCCTGTAACCCGGCCGGAATGAAATCGGCAAATAATTTTAGCAGGGCAGGGGCTAAGCAAAAAGATACAATTGTGGCTAGCAAGGTTAAGACAAAGGTTTCTCCCAGAAATTGCATTATTAGTTGCTTTCGGGAACTGCCCATGGCTTTCCGGATGCCGATTTCTTTGGCGCGCCGCGCCGCATTAGCAGTAGTAAGATTAATAAAGTTAATGCAAGCCAGCAACAACAAAAAGCCCGCCACCGCGAACAAGCCGTACAAAACAGATTTAGGTACTACTCTTTGATTAAAACCAGAATAATCTTTATTAAAATGAAGATCGCTTAAAGGCTGTAACTGAAAGCGCATGGTGTTCGCTTTATCTTTATTGGCGTCTTTATTATATTTTTTTAAAAGAGCAACTAATTGGTTTTCTACGTTGACAGCCTTGTTGTTTGGAGCCAGTTTTACGTACACTTGTGAATAAGCCATCCAATCGTTCCAGACCTGCATCATAAAATTATCCTGCAAGTGGGTTTGGGCAATGGTGGCAAATGAGATAAATTCTACGGCCTCGAAGGAAGTAGTTTTATTTAAATCCTGCACAATGCCCGAAACAGTGGCGGTAAAATCATCCTGATATTTTATTTCTTTTCCCAGAATATCCGGCAGGTCTTCCGTAGGGAAATATTGCCTGGCCCGGCTTTCGGTGAGTACTACGGTAAATGGGTTTTTGAGCGCCGTAGCCGGCGAACCAGTTAGCCACTGAAAGGGCAGCATGGAAAAATACGGAGAGTTGGTAAATATGATACCGGCTTGTTTTTTTAAAATTAAAGGTTCGGCGGCACCTTCTCTTTGGATACTTACTTTAGCCGTGGCATCGCCCTGAAATTGCATTACGGGTACAACTAATTCCAGACCGGAAACCTCCTGTTGCAGCGCCTGGCTCAAAGGTGCCGGAACGGCGGCGCTATGGCCTTCGTCGCCGTTAAATTTAGCATCCATTACTACGCGGTAAACCCGGTCGGAATTAGGTACGAAATTATCGTAACTAAACTCGTAATGCGCAATCAAGAAAATAATTAATGAGGCGCTAATACCAATAGATAAGCCGAGTACATTAATAGCGGTAAAAGCCTTATGGCGGATAAATAATCTAAAGGCTGTTCTTAAATAGTTCCGGAACATAATCGTGTAGGTTTAAAATATCAGAACCTTGATTGCTATGAATTTTGAATGAGTGGAAGATAGAATGAGTGAGTTTTGAATGAGTGAATGAGTGAATAATTAGACACTTAACGGACTACTAGCTTAATTATGGGTAAATGGTATTTATAACTTTGAAAATCAAAACTTACCTGTTTCATTATTCTACATTTAAGCATCCACTCATTCACTCATTCAAAACTCACTCATTCCAACATTCACTCATTCAAAACTCACTCATTCAAAACTCACTCATTCTATCATCCACTCATTCAAAATTCACTCACTCCGCAACGCTACAACCGGGTTGGCTACGGCGGCTTTAATCGCCTGGAAGCTAATGGTTACCAAAGCAATCAACAGAGCCCCAAAACCGGCTATGGCAAACATCCACCAGCCAATCGGAATACGGTATTCAAAATCCTGTAACCAGCGCTGCATTACCCACCAGGCGAGCGGCCAGGCGAATACATTGGCCAATAAAACCAGCTTCAGGAAATCTTTGGAAAGTAGCGAAACAATATTGGACAGTGAAGCGCCCAGTACTTTGCGGATACCGATTTCTTTGGTTTTTTGCACTGCCACGAACGACACCAACCCGTATAAGCCCAAACAGCCGATAAAAATGGCGATACCGGCAAATATTTTAAACAAAGCAGCTAGTTTGGTTTCGCCTTCGTAAAACTCGGCCAGGCGCTCATCCAGAAAATTGGCTTCGTACACGTACTCCGGGAAGGTTTCGTTCCATATTTGCTCCACGGTACGCTGCGTTTGGGCAATATCTGTGGGTTTGATTTTTAAAGCTACCTGACGATAACTGCTTTTGCTGGCGAGAATGGTAATGGGCGCAATCGGGTCGCGCAGCGATGCATTATGAAAGTCTTTTACCACACCTACTACCGGAACATTTTTACCATTAATCCGGATAGTCTGGCCAATAGCATCCTGGGCGTGCTTTACTCCTACCTGGCGGAGTAACTTTTCATTCACTACCGCTTCCCGGGCCGTATCGCTCGGAAAATAAGTCCGGCCGGCCACCAACTGCAATTGAAAAGCCGGAAAATAATCTGCATCCCCAGCTATCAGGCTCACCGGGAACTTAGCATCCTCGGTGGCCTTCCCAAACCGGAAATTGGTTTGAGAATTACTACTCGAAGAAGGTGCTGCCGAATGGAAACTTACTTTCCGAATGGCGGGTAAGGCCAAGAAACGGTTTTTAAGGGTTTGTAGTTTTTGCTGGCTTATACTATCCTGGGGTACGCTCACCATCAGTATGGCATCCCGGTTAAAACCTAAATCTTTGTTCCGCACAAAATCCATCTGCGAAATAGCAATAAGCGTGGCAATAATAAGGACCTGCGAAATAGAAAACTGCATTACTACCAAAGCCTTGCGCAACGAAATACCACCCACAGTTTGCAAGGTCATTTTGCTTTTTAATGCCTGCACCGGCTGGAACCCAGATAAAACTAATGCCGGATAAAAGCCCGCTAATACCGTAACCAACAGAATTAATAAAATCAGAAAACCTGCTACTTCCAGAGAAAAAGTAAGCTGAAAATCTTCGGGAAGATTAGAAATGGACCGTACCAACGGCAGCACCGCTATTACCAGTAAAACGGCTACAAATACCGCCAGTAACACAATAAAGAAAGTTTCCCCGAGAAATTGAACGATTAAATGGCCCCGGTTACTGCCCAATACTTTCCGGATGCCGGTTTCTTTGGCCCGGCCTATGGCCTGAGCCGTAGCCAGATTCACGAAATTAATGCAGGCAATAACCAGAATAAAAGCCCCAATAAGCACCAGCGACAGAATGGTACCTTTGCTGATGCTACGATACGTCATGGGTGGGTAGCGGGTATCGAAGTGTAAGTCGGATAAGGCTTGTAATTTGTAAATGTGGTTCCGGTCGTCGGGATGATGTTTCTTTAAGAAAGAGCCTAACGAACGATTAAACTGCGACGAGGATTGATTTTTGGGCAGCACCAAATAACATTGCGTACTGCTCCAAATACTACCCCAATTGGTAAATTCGCCGGCATCCAAAATGCGGCGGATGGTTGGGAAAGAAACAGCTATTCTTAAGGGAAAGTCGGTATTATCCGGTAAATCCTCCAGAATGCCATTTACTTGCAGAAGTTGTTTGTTATCGAGCTTAATAAACTTACCCAAAGCCTTTTGCCACGTACCAAAATATTTTTCGGCGGTGGAGCGGGTTAAAGCAACTACATTCGGTTCGGCTAAAACTTTCCGGGGATCTCCGGCGAGCCATTTATAATCAAAAATTTGAAAGAACTCGGGCTCGGTAAAAATTACTCCAAGTTCTTCCTTAAACTTTTTATCAATGGCGCCTTGCTCATCTAAAACGGTAATTTGGGAGTTATAACCCTCAAAAACCGTCGTTACTTTCTCTAGCTGCGGATAATCGGTTTTTATGGCCGGGACAAACGGGAAAGGTACGCCTACCTGGTAATCTTTACCCGCCTCGTGGGTAAACTCGTTTACTACCCGGTAAATCCGGTCATATTTTTTATGAAATGTATCAAAGCTCAATTCAAAGCGAACAATCAAAAATATAAGCACCGCAACGGCCACGCCTACCGACAAGCCGGCAATGTTCAACAGCGAAAAAGCTTTGTTCCGCAGCAAATTCCGGCAAGCAATTTTGAAGTAATTGAGCAGCATATTGTAAGCTATTACTGTAGCCTCTTTATTTTAGCTCGAAAGAAAAATGCCATCTTTATAACCGGTTAATAACCAATTATTTATTAAGCAAAAAGATTATGCGAAAGCTAAAAATGTCCGGTTTTGATACAATAAATTGTCCGGTTCCAGAACAACGAAAGTACCAGATTGGACCGGTGTTCTTTTGGAATTATAAGTATTTCGGATTGCTTTTTTGTAGTAGATTTAATTCCTTGTAAGTTGCGCAAAGCATATTATATTGGAAAGCTTGACGCCGTATAGAGTAAAGTCCCTCATATAGGACAAACTTAATAGCCTAACAATAAAAGTTAAATTTGGAAATGCGGATAGGAATAGATAAAATTTGGGTATACCGAATTATACCATTACAAAATTTAAAATATATTCTTCGCGACGGCTTATATTGCAAAAATGCAGGTAAGAAAGATATGGAATTTGTGACTATTGGCAGCAAAGAAATTATTTCTCAGCGAGATACTAGAATTGTTAAATGTTATCCTGATACAGTAGTAAATGACTATGTTCCATTTTATTTTTCGTTTCGGACACCTATGCTTTACAACATTATAACAGGGCATGGTGTACCGGCTAGTCCTCAAAAAGATATTATTTATCTTTGTTTTAAATTAGAAGAATTAGCTTGCGATATTTTTCAATGGTGTTTTACAGATGGTAATGCTGCAAAAAGTATATCAAAATTTTCTAAAAAGATTCAAAGTATCGAGCGGTTAGACTGGCATTCAATCAGGACAACAGATTTTAGAGATGAAAATGCAGATGGAGATGAAGATAGGGTTAGAAAGAAGCATGCTGAGTTCTTAGTAAAAGACCATGTTCCTGTTAGCTTTATTAAAGGAATAGGTGTAATAAATAATGAGGTTAAAGAAGATGTGGAAGAAATATTGGCAGAATTTAATTTGACAATTGAGGTTAAAATAAAAAAAGAATATTACTTCTTATGAAATACATAAAGGGAAATCTGCTTGAAGCTGAAACTAAAGCTTTAGTTAATACAGTAAATACAGTTGGTGTAATGGGGAAAGGAATTGCATTGCAATTTAAGGAACGTTTCCCTATGAACTTTAAAATATACGCAGATGCATGCAAAAAAGGTGAAATGCAGGTCGGGAAAATGCTGGTAGTAAAAGAAAATACATTTAACGATGAAAAAATAATTATCAATTTTCCTACTAAAATTGAATGGTTTAAAAAGTCTCAATATAGTTTTATTGAAGATGGTCTGAAAGACTTAGTAAAAGTTATAAATGAATATAAAATTCAAAGCATTGCTATTCCTCCTTTAGGATGTGGTAATGGAGGGTTAAAATGGGAAAAGGTTAAATTACTAATGGATAAATATCTAGGGCATCTCTCTAACGTAAATATTCAGATCTTCGAACCAAATGATGCTGTGAAAGAAATACTACAAAAGGAAGAAGTAAAAAAGAAATTGGTCTTACAGCTGCAAGAGCAATGTTGCTTTATGCTCTTTATAAATATGAAAGATTAGGAGAAATGGCCACTATTTTTGCTGCAAATAAGCTTGCTTACTTTCTTCAAAAAAGCGGTGAACCAATGCGATTACAATTTGTACCATATAAATATGGTCCCTATGCACAAGCAATTGAAAAAGTTTTATATGCCTTAAATGGAAAATATTTAAAAGGAATTGAGCAAATGCAAGCAAGAGCATTTGAACCTTTACAATTAAATTATGAAATGTATGATGAGGTAGAAAAATATGTAAATACAAGTTTAAGTTCTGACCAGAAGCAAAGATTAGAAAGTGTTTTCAAAATCATTGACGGATTTGAAACAACACTTTCATTAGAAATTCTTTCTTCTACTCATTTTTTAATCAGTGAAAATCCTAAGATAACAGAAGATGAGCTTTTTGAAAAAATTCAAGATTGGAATGAAAGGAAGAAAACCATTGTCACAAAAGAATATATTCATATTGCCATAGAGCACTTACGGGCATATGGAGCGCAACTAAATTTTGCATAATTCAAAAATGTTTAGAATTAGAAATACTTAAGAAATACTTAAGAAATGCTACACATTCCCTAAGTACGTTACTCTGCCAGTCAGGTAGACTGAAAATTAGCCATTAATCACGCGTATTTTTTTAAGCAGTCTGGAAAGCTTCTAGTAAAATTAATCTTTAAGTGTTTATTCCAATAACAATAGAGATTGCCAGAAAGCTACAGCATTTTACCCTGCTTAACTTTAGAATGGTTTTCCCTGCTTTGCTTATGATACCGGCAGAATTTCTACCTGAGCTAAATAGTAAGGCTACTTTAATAGAATCACGTTTAATTGCCATATTATTTGGATAAAGGAGTTGAGATACTTCCGGCAACTATCCGTCCTTTTTACTTTCAAACCTGAACCACCTCCATATTTAACAAGGCACCCAGTTTTTTAATTTTGCTCGCAATATGACCAATGCCTACAGCACAATGATGCGCGGGACCGTAGCTATTCCAGGTTTGCACAAATTTTCGGGCTCCTAAAGAGAAGCGGTAGCGGCTATTGGTATTGCCTATTTCCAGGATGGGGCCGGGTACCGATTCGGCTTCGGCTACCAGCAGGAGCAGTTTGCCATCCATTTTTTCTACTACCGACAACAGCGTAACCGGGCCATTTTTTACCGACATTTCTACGGATAACCCTTTTCCTACTTTACCGTGGTAGACTTGCAAGGGCCGCACTTTAATCTTTCCTTCGGCAATAGCCATGTGTCCGGGTCCATCGTGCCCCATTAGCACCACATCAGCGTTATAATCCATCGCGTAATATTCCGTGAACGACCCACCGGCGTTAAAACTATCCATGATTTTCATGGCCTGGGCATTCTTAATTTCGTATTCACCGGCTACCGGCACGCCGTGGGCCGTCAGTAAAGAATTACCCAGAATAATGGAACTGATGGTGTCTTCGTTGTCAAAATTTCCGGTGCCCTTGTAGTAATAAGCCAGGGAACCCAGTTGGTATTTGGCCACTAATCTATCCAGGGCAATTGAAGTGCGGGCGGCTCGTTGCAGCTCCTCTACCGAACAATCCGGTTGTACTGCAAAAGCTTCGTAAAAAAGTTCCACCCGGGTTTGAATTTCCGTATCCGTGACTTTTTTCCGGAAAGTGGCGAGTTCCTCTACTTCAATCATCTCCATATGTCCGCCAAAGTGCGCGTATTGCTGAGTCAGGTCGGTGTAGATATCGAGCATGCCGCTGTAATAATGCCCCATGCAGCCCAAACGATTATGAAACATAATATGAGCTACTTTTGCCGCTTCCACCCACTCGCTTACTTCGGTCCAGCATTCCTCGTCTTGGTGCAGCAGGCCCGTTATTTGGTGAAATTGAATGCCGGTCCGGCTAAAAACATTGGCTATCTCGGGCACCGGGCAAGTCGAACAAAAAGCTAGCCATTCCCCCGTCATTTTAACCCGGTTGCTCATTTGATTAAAAGCTGCGTAATCAATGGCCGCTTCCGGCGACAGGTTCAGAATAATGACCGGTACTTTGGCTCTTTGCACTACCGGCAAAATGGTAGACGATAACGCATAAGTAGTTACGTACAAAAAAATTAAATCTACATCTCCTTGCCGGAATGTGTGACCGGCCGCAAAAGCTTTATCCGGCGTATCAATCAACCCCAGGTTTACTACCTGCGGATGCAATGCCCGCAATTTATTTTCTACTTCCGATACGTATCCTTCCAGCCGTTCTTTTAACCCTTCAAACTGCTCCCAATACGCTTCTAAGCCCACCCCGAACAAACCTATTTTAAGCGACGAATAAGCCTCCGTTTTTATATTTCTCTCCTTCATTTGTTCTTGGTATATATCTAGAGCAGTGAGCTTCGGTGGAGCTGATGATGGTAGCATAATGCGTGTTATTTAATTTAAGGACTGTAACGTTTTACTGATAAAATAGGTAAATCTGGTCTGGAATTATATGTAATTAAATGGCGATTAACTAGTGCTAGTTTTTTGCATTAACTAGCACTAGTGTTAAGCAAAGCGTTACTGGTGCTTCATGGACAAAAACGCAGTCTCCGGACTGACGTATTCCTAATGATAATAATCCGCCAGTCCGGAGACTGACTCTTGTTACTTAGGCACCAGTCCCGCTGCGCTAAGACTTGCGCCAGTCGAGTCTGAAGCCAGTTTACAACCGTTCTATCTGGTGAAACCCGGCAGGTTTTCAAAACCTGCCGGGTTTGCATCCTCAACCAGCATTGAAACGGACCAAGACTATTACGTTCGCTAAAAATATAGCTGGCGCGAGCGTCTACGCCCGTGGCTACTATCCGGGAGGCCTCTGGCCGGGCGAACGGATAGACAATCTTTCAAAGCAATCTCGTTAAATTCCAACCGGCCAGAGGCCGGACAATACGCCTCACGAGCGAGGACGCTCGCGATAGTACCATTATTGTTCGGACAAAACAACCTTTATCTTCCAAAGGGAACTTACTTGTAATCTACTTACGGTATCTATTACCTCTCCACTACATCTCCACCGCAAAGGCATACGTTCCGGAACCAACTTCCAAAACGGCTCTACTGTTTTGGTATCTTATATTTTTAATTTCTTTATTATTTTTTACCGGTTTACCGCTTTCCGTAATCACCGTCGAAGCGGATGGCGCGGGCAGGTAAATGGTAGCAGTGGTGTTGGCCGGAATTTGCACCGTTAAATTAAACTTACCGTTACTTTTCTGCCAATCGCTGGAAATTAAACCGTAGGGCGAGTAGTGACTGGCCTTCACAAAGGTAACATCGCCCACCAACTCCGGCCGGATATCAATATTTTTAAAGGCAACTGCTTTTTCGTTGGGCCGGATACCGCCTAAACCGCTGTAAAACCATTCCAGAATATGCCCTAACATAAAATGATTGTTCGACACAAAACCGTAAGCCTGCCACGATTCGGTGAGGGAGGTAGCGCCGTGAGCCAATTGGTAGCCATAACCCGGCACATCGGAGCGGCTGTTCATATCAAAAATAACGTCCGACCGGTTTTCATTATCGAGTACCCGGAGCAGATACCGGAAACCAATATCACCGGCAGTAAGGCTGTTGTTGCGGTGGCGAATGTCTTTCACAATATTGGCGACTACAGCGTCTTTGTTTTGCGGCTCTACCAGGTTCATGAATACGGCCATGGCATTGGCGGTTTGGCTGCCGGTGGCGTATTGCTTAGTTTGATTATTAAAAAATGTTTTATTAAAAGCTTGTTTTACCTGGGTAGCCAGTTGGTTATACCGGGTTACGTCATCGGGTTTATTTAATAAAGCAGCTATTTTGCTCATTAACGTGAGGTCGTAATAATAAATAGCGGTAGCCGAAACGCCGCGGGGCGTTAACTGCGATTCGCCGGGATGTTTCGGGCCGATATCGTACCAGTCGCCGAGACCGTGGGTGAGTAGGTGGTTGTTCGATTTTTTTTCTAAATACGCCACATAGCGCTGCATCATGGGGTAACTATCCGCCAGCACTTGTTGGTCGCCGTACCATTGATACACGTACCAGGGCATGATAATGCCGTTGCTGCCCCACTCCGGCGAATCGCGAAAGCCACCGGCAAACTCGACGAACTCGGGCGCAATATCCGGAATCAGTCCTTCGGCAGTTTGGGCCACCTGCATGTCGCGGATAACTTTTTTACTTAAGCGGGCAATATCGTAATGGTAGCGAATGGACGAACCTACCAGGTGCGCTTCCTCGAGCCAGCCTAGCTTTTCGCGGTGCGGACAGTCGGTTAAGACACTCGCCATGTTGCTCCGGATGGCCCAGTCAATCAGCTTTTCGGTTTGGTTAAATAACTCGTTCGAACTGGTAAATTGCCCTACCCGCGGGGCAGCGTTGCGGGTATGTAATCCTATTGCGCCCACTATAACCGGTAAGTTCTGCGGATTAGGTTCGCCTTCGGGCACGCCGCCTTCTATTTGCAGGTAGCGGAAACCATAGTAAGTAAACTGCGGGTGCCAGGTTTCGGTGCCATTTCCTTTTAAGGTATATTGGTAAAAATGCGGGCCGCCGGAGGCTTGCTGCGTTACCAAATTTTTATCCAGGAGTTCGCCGGGGGTAATTTTTACGGTGGCACCTTTTTTTCCTTTCACTGAAAGTTGCGGAATTCCGGAAGCATTCTGGCCTAAATCGTAAATCCAGACGCCCGGTTGGGGTTGCGTAATTTTTTTCGGGGAAAAATTTTCAAAAATCCGGAGCGGGTCGGCTTGTTGCGAATTAAGCTGCGGTGGTCCCTCCACCAGGACTACGGGTTTCCACGGGCTATTTTCTTTAAAATTAGTCGTGTTCCAGCCGGGTTGTTCGCGGGTGGCGTCGTAATCTTCGCCGCCGTAGATACCGGTAAAGGTAACGGGCCCCGGGGCGGTTTTCCAGGAAGCATCGCTCACTAAATTTTCCTGAGTGCCGTCGGTATATTCCACGAGAAGCCGGCAAATCATTTTGGGGTAACCAAAGGTGCCGGTAATTTTGCGGTAGCGCTCGCCCGGAACGTGATAAAAGCCATTTCCCAGCATAACACCTACGGCGTTGGCTCCCGGTTTAATTTGGTTGGCGACATCGAAAGTAACATACAAGGCTTGTTCGCTGTAATCCGTCCAGCCGGGGTCCAGAAAGTGATCGCCTACTTTTTTCCCGTTTAGACTCATCTCAAAATGCCCCAATCCGGAAATATACATGGTGGCTCTTTTTACCGGATTTTTAACAGTAAACTCTTTGCGCAATAATGGCAAAATGTTCTTGTTTGGAAGTCGCTGCGGGTCGCCCATTTCGGGTAAGGCCGGCACAATTCGCTCCGATGGCGGTAATTCTTCGTAGGCAATCCAGCGGGCTCCGGCCCAGTCCTGTTGCGAAAGCAGTCCCATTTGAAACGTAGCCGGTTCGCTCCAGTTTGATTCATTTCCTTGGTTATCCTGTATTTTTATTTTCCAGAAATAAAGCTTGGTGGGTAGTAATTCTTTACCCGCATATTCTACCTGGATAGATTTGTCGGAACTGACTTTACCGCTATCCCAGATAGTACCGGTATTTTTATTCAGCGCTTCGGCGTTATCGGCTACTAAAAGGTGGTAAGTTGTTTGCAAAACGCCGCGCTGATTGGATTGGATTTCCCAGCTAAACCGTGGCGCGGTAGCTTCTACGCCTATTGGATTAGCCTGGTATTCGCATTTTAAACTAACTAATCGGAGGCTACTCCCTTTTTGCGACAAACTTTGGCACGAGAAAGCTAAGAGCAGTAAAATGGGAAGAAGGAATTTTATCATTAATTTTTAAATTTCTGCTGATGTTTAATTTTAAATGAACGTGAAAAGACGCAATAATACTGGTATCACCTGCTTGTTTTTGGAGCCTTTTCAAGTCTCCAGGCTGCGGTGCTAACGCGAAAGAACCGTAACCTGTTTGCTGGCACCGGCGGGCCCCGTTTGGCTCTTCCGGTCTGTCTAAGCTTCCTTTCTTCCTATCGTCGGAATTCCGACAGGTGTCGGGGCCGGAACCTTCGAAGGCTCTTCACAGCCAAACTGATGTTGTTTTCTTCTAGCTTCAGCATTTCAGTTTATAACCTTTTAAAAATAACTAAGTCTTTTCGTTCTGTTGGTTTTAAATCGGTTTAAATGGATGAATTGGCTGTGTGTTGTTTAAAATTAACCTAGTTGTAAATGTCTAAAAAAATGTGTTCCGGATTAATAATTTGTTTTCATAGACAATGTACCGAAAACATTATGCTGCAAATTCCCTTTCCTGGAGGAGAGGGTTAGGGTGAGGTCTTTTAACTTTTCCGGATTAAAAAAAGGATATCAAATAGATAAAATTTTGTAGGGATAAATTTAATTTTTCTGGCCTGAGTGGTTAATATGTATTTATAAATCAGAATAAAAGAAAAAATAAAAGGACGTAGAAATTGGAAACACAAATACTTATTTGACAAATGTATTTTAGTACCTTGCCCTTATAAATAGAGGATCTGATAGAAAGTATATACTTTTTGATAAAGAAAGAGCAATTGGTTTATTCTCTTAAATGATCAATTATTATAAATATTTACCCGTAAGTGCCGAAGACGAAAACTGGGGCTTAGTTGTATTAAATGCCGGTTGCACCCACATTGAACCGGGCACCCCGTACCCATATCAAGAACATCCTTCGCACCACTATTTTAATTGGGCGAATGGCCGGGTATTGCACGAATACCAAATTATATACATTACCAAAGGCGAAGGAATTTTTGAATCGGAGCGGGCGGGTGAACACCTGATTGAAGCCGGTTCGGTGATATTGTTGTACCCGGAAGAAAGACACCGGTATAAACCAAAAGAAGAAACCGGATGGGACGAATACTGGATTGGTTTTAGAAGCAGCATTTTTACCAACCAATTAGAAAAAGGCTTTTTCGACCCTAAATTTCCGGTTATAAAAGCCGGCTTTCAGGAAAATTTATTAAACTTGTTTCAGGAAATTATAGCCATAACCAAAGAAGAAAAAGCCGGGTATCAATCGCTTACTTCCGGCGCCGCCCTGCATATCATCGGGCATTTGTACACGATTTTAAAGCAAAGCCAATTTGCAGGACAAGCGGTTGACCAATTGGTAAATAAAGCTCGTTGTATTTTCCGGTCGAATATTGAAAAAAACATTTCGCCGCAAGAAGTAGCCGACGAATTACAGGTAGGTTACTCGTGGTTCCGGAAAGCTTTTAAAGCCTATACCGGCTTAGCTCCGGGCCAATATTTAATTCAATTAAAAATTCAGAAAGCAAAAGAACTGTTGCAAAATCCTACCAAAAGTATTAAGGAAATTACCTACGAGTTAAATTTTGAATCGCGTTTTTATTTTTCCAAAATTTTTAAAGAAAAAACGGGGCTTACGCCGGTTCAGTACCGATCGCACATAGCCGGCGAAGAAAACGGGAATTTTAATAGGCAGAATAAAACCTACAAAGCTATTTTTAGGGCATAGATCATTGATTTTTAATAGTAGCCTTCAAAATCTCGAACTTGCCCAAGTCCTTTTTTAATAGCTTCTTTTACCTTTCCGAATCAGAGCATAAGTAATTACTAAAAAGATGGATTAGTTATGGTAGTTGCCATTGACAAAGCGGTTTATTTGGGCGGTTATAGAATAAAATTCGATTTTTCGGAGAGGGTTAGCCAAACTATTGAGGCTGAAAACTTCTTAAAATCAGCCAAAAATTCAATGACAAAGATGTACTTAGACAAAAATATATTCCAAGGCTTCCGCATTGAATACGGGGATATTGTCTGGAATGATTATGAGATGTGCTTTCCTATATGGGACTTGCATGAAGGAAAAATATAAAAATATTCGCTAACGGGTAGTATATACAAAACCCTTGCTCCGCTACGGGCAATGGATTTACTATACATACCTATAAACTACTACTCATTTCGCAAGGCCTCGACTGGGTTGGCAATGGCGGCTTTTATGGCCTGAAAACTTACCGTGAGCACAGCAATAACTACCGCCAGCAGCGTTGCCAACCCAAACGTAGACCACGATAATGGCGTGCGATAAGCAAAATCCTGCAGCCAGCGGTGCATGCCGTACCAGGCAATAGGCCAAGCCAGCAGGTTGGCCAACAACACTAGTTTTAAAAAATCTTTCGAGAGCAAAGCTACAATGCTGCCAATGGAAGCGCCCAGAACTTTGCGGATGCCAATTTCTTTCGTGCGTTGTTCGGTGGCAAACGTGGCTAACCCAAACAAACCTAAACAAGCAATTAAAATAGCCATGCCGGCAAACAGCGTAAATAATAATCCCTGGCGCTGTTCCGCTGCATAGAGCCGGCCAAATTTCTGGTCCAGGAAAGCGTACTCAAAGGGGTAATCCGGTAGAAACTGTTTCCAAGTTTTTTCCAGTTGCGCCATTCCGGATTTTAAGTCTGCCCCCGCCAGCTTCACCGATAAGTAGCGGAAATCGGATGATGCCGGAATCATAAACAACAAAGGCTTGATTTTCTGGTGCATCGATTCGAAGTGGAAGTCTGACAATACGCCTACTACTTTAGCCTGCCGGTCGCCGTAATCAATGGTACTGCCCAGGGCTTGTTGGGGCGATTTAAAACCCAATGCTTTTACCCCGGATTCGTTCAGCAGAAAAGCTTTGGTACTATCCGTGGGATAAGCTTCGGAAAAGTTGCGGCCGGCTAGAATTTTAATTTTATAAGTTGGTACGAAAGAAGGGTCGATGCCCAAAAATTCAAACGATACAGAGGCTTCCTTGTACGTTCCCCCGGATGCAATGCCCATTTCGCCCCATGAATTTAGTAAGCGCTCGGAAGGAGCTTCAATGGAACGGGCCACCTGCGTAACGGTATTGTTGGCTAATAATTCGTTCCGGAAAGCCTGGTAACGCGCGGATAACGACGGTACGTAAGGCAGCGTAACAATATAATCTTTATTTAAACCTAAAGTTTTATCCTGGAGATAGCTTAATTGTTTGTACACCACCGCGGTGCTCACCACTAATACCACCGAAATAGCGAATTGCAGCACCACCAAGGCTTTGCGCAACGATACGGAACGGTTTAGAGGAACTATCTTCCCTTTTAAAACTTTCACCGGCTGAAACGACGATAAATACAAGGCCGGATACGAACCCGCCACCAAACCAACCAGCAGGGCTAAACCTAGTACTACCCCAGCGGCCAGCCAGCCATTTTCGGGGTTAAAGTATAGTTCTTTGCCGGTTAATTTATTCATGAGCGGCAGGGCTGCGTTCGTGAGTACTACGGCCAGCAGCACCGCAATAAATACAAACAGCAGCGATTCGCTTAAAAACTGCACCATAAGTTTGCCCTGGCTAGCGCCCATTACTTTACGTACCCCTATTTCTTTGGCGCGCAACGACGAACGGGCCGTAGATAAATTCATGAAATTAATGCAGGCAATAAGTAAAATAAACAAAGCAATCACCCCGAATAAATACACTTGCTGGCTGTCGCCATTGGGTTCTAGTTCCGTATCGAGGTGGGAATGTAAATGAATATCGGTAAGCTTTTGCAGAAACAAATTGTTGTACGACGAAGGCCGGGTATTCTGGTATTCAATGTGCCGGTCGAGGAAAGCCGGTAGTTGCGCGCTGATGGGAGCTACGTTGTATTGGGGGGGAACCAACAAGTAAGTGGTAAACCGGTTGATGCTAAAGTTCGCCAAGTTTTCCCGGCCAAAAAGCGTGCTATCCTGCAAGGTGCTAAACGAAACCAGAAAATTCGGGTGAAAATGGGAGTTTACCGGAAAATCTTTAAATACGCCGGTAACTTTTAAAGTAACTTTATTATCTAAGCGTACAAATTGGCCAATCGGGTTTTGTTTCGGAAAATACTTGGCAACTAATTTTTCGGTGAGTAAAATGGTATTCGGTTCGCTTAAGGCCGTTTGAGGAGTACCACTGCGGAGCAACACGGTGAAAATTTTAAAAAAAGAAGGCTCCGCAAAAAAAACATTCTCTTCGGTAAAAAATTTCTGCGGACTAACGGCTATTACGGCCTTATGCTGTAACAAACGGGTGGCTTCTTCTACGGCCGGAAAATCGTTTTTAAGCAAAGGACCAAAGGGCGGGGCAATATTCGCTAATTGCAAACTGGGTACATCGTCGCCGTTAAAGGAGCGGCCTACCCGGTAGATACGGTTGGCGTTGGCATGGTACGTATCGTAGCTTAACTCCTGAAAAATAAACAAGGCAATCAGCAGGCAACACGCCAGCCCCACGGCCAACCCAAAAATGTTAATGAACGAAAACAACTTGTGCCGCAACAAATTCCGGAGCGCAATTTTAAAGTAGTTAAGTAGCATAGCCGAGGGGATTTAAATTACGGTACTATTTACCGCGTAAGAAAAATGCCACGTTTTTAAGTGGTTAAAATACAGTAGTTTAAGTGGGTAAATCCTTGAGATAGGTTCAAATATGTCCGGTTTTGATACAATAAATTGTCCGGTTCTGTAACAGCGGGAGGAGTTGATTTGAGTGGGTGTTTTTTAGGTGTTGAGAAGAAACTACTATTAAACCACCGCGCAAGCCACCTTGCTCTTCTTATTTTGTTTCGTGATGCGCTCCGGCCATCTGTTGCAGTTATTCCGGATTGCTTTTTCAGGATAAATTCTGCAAACCGACTTGACTGAGTATATTGCAACATGAGTGAGTTGATTAACAGGAAATCAGATTTTTTTTACAGGATTGCTAAACTCTTAAAGCAAGCCAGGAATTCAGTGGTACAGTCCATTAACCGAACAATGGTTCATACTTATTATGAAATCGGCAGACAAATTCTGGAAGAAGAGCAATACGGAAGGGAAAGAGCTGAATATGGACAACAACTTATTAAAGACTTATCCGCGAGGCTTTTAAAAGAGTTTGGTAAAGGATTTTCTCCTACCAACCTCAAACAAATGCGTTCTTTTTATCTCATATATTCAAAAGGTCAGACACTGTCTGACGAATTTAAACTTAGCTGGTCTCATTATTTAAAACTAATGAGAATTGACGATGAAAAAGAAAGGAAGTTTTATGAGATAGAATCAATTAAAAATAATTGGAGTCTAAGAGAATTGCAGCGTCAATACGACAGTGCGCTTTACGCAAGGTTAGCATTAAGCAGGGATAAAGATAAAGTAGTAGAACTCTCCCAAAAAGGATTAATTATTGAAAATTCCAAGGATGTAGTTAAAGATCCGTACGTTTTAGAATTTATTGGCTTACCGGAACACTCAACTTATTCAGAAAGCCAATTAGAACAGAAACTAATTGATAAATTAGAGCACTTTTTACTGGAATTAGGGACTGGTTTTACATTTGTTGCAAGGCAGAAAAGAATCACGTTTGATGAAAAGCACTTTCGCGTTGACTTAGTATTTTATAATAGAATATTAAAAAGCTTTGTGTTAATTGACCTGAAGATAGGAGAATTAACCCATCAGGATTTAGGTCAGATGCAGATGTATGTCAATTACTACGACCGCGAAATGAGATTGCCGGATGAGAACAAAACAATTGGAATAATCCTTTGCCAGGATAAAAGTCAGGCAGTTGTAGAATATACCTTACCAGAAAATAATGAACAAATTTTTGCAAGTAAATATCAAACCATTTTACCAAGTAAAGAAGATTTGAAACACCTAATTGAAAGTAAAGGAGCTTGAATTTCTACTAATTTGCGTATATCCCTAAGTGTAAGCCATTATTAAAAGCTATGCCATTAGAAACCTTAACATCAGAACAACGAAATCAAGAACTATTTCATCACATAGATCCAGGTTTTATTAATCATAGGCTATGTCATAGTTCATTTCCACCGGACTATCTGGGGAGATTTAATGAAATTCGTATAAAAGAAAATGATCACTAAGCAAAACTTACAAATGATCATTATTTGGTTGATATAGTTTTAACACTATGTAAAAATAGTGGTGTTAAAACACTTGGTGAAACTTTATTAGATAATCTCATAGTTGGTCAAGTTTTTTGTAGTACAGAAACCTTCAAAGGAGCAGGAAATAAAGCTTATGACAAAAATATACGTATTCGCAATCAAATTTTATTAACATTTAAATATAATAAAAAGGTATATGCTGACTTTTCTGCATTACATTTTGTTGCCGACACTGGAAGGTTGGAACAATCCAGAAAATCGATATGCCAGTTATTGGCGTAATTAGGGAAATTAAAGATAACGAAATAATTATTTATCCATTTATTATTGGTGCACCTTCATTTGATCATCTATTTAACCAAGGTAAAGGTATTGATTCCACTACTTTAATGTGGGAAGGTTGGGATTTTATGAAATAGTGCCTTCTGACATTGATGAGTTTACGAACATTAAATCAATAGAAGTCGAAGATGAAGAATGGCAAGAATATATGTCGAAAATCAGCGAATCTGATGTAAAAGGTAAGTTATGTGAAATTTTGAAAGAAATTCCCTCCAAGGATTGGGGAGGAGAATCAAATGATTTATTTGCTACACAAATCCATCAATCAGGAAGAAGAACAACTGCAGCTTTTGTGCTTAAAGGACCATCTAAATTTGGTGAAATGAAATTGACTCATTTAGATAAAAATGCAGATCAGATTTTTCGGCTAGCTCAGTCGCCAGCAAAATTGTTGATTGTTCAGCACTCACATAATATTGGTGAAGCTGTAGGAGCAACTCTAAGAGCTTTTGCAGTTTCTCCACATAATCCAAGACACTATTGTCTTATTGATGGAAGGGATACTTACAAAATTTTAAAAGCTTACGATAAATTATAATAGCTTATAACAGTTGTTAAAATGAAGCTGCTGTTTTTTAGTAATTTGAGTCTCTTTTCTTTAACTTATTGCCCATTTGGCAGAGACGGATCTCTTAAATCGCCACGATTTCGCCAAGCTATTGAATGGTAATACCATGTATAGAATAAAAACAGGTTAATAAGAAAATTATAATCTTAATTAGGATACAAGCGATTAGCAACTAGAAGGAGCAAATAAAAAGTCTTTGTGAGCAGCACTGTGTCAGAAGCCTTTTTGCATTTGGCTCCGTTACCAACGACAGGTTTAAAGTCGACAGCGATATTGATTTAGTGATAGATATTGATGCTCCTGACCCCCTTAGAATATACCGATTATTACTTTGAATTGAAATTTCAATTAGAGCAAATCTTGCAATTAGAAATTGATTTACTAGAGCAAAAAGCTATTCGGAATCCTTTTCTCAAACAAGAAATTAACCGGACTAAAGTACTTGTTTAAGGAAAGTGATATTCCATTATGGTTAGCCGACATAAAAAGATCTATACTAGAAATTTGTGATTTCTTGCCAGCAGAAAAGGACTTTACTTTATTTCATTTACTCAAGAGAAAATCTGCCCAATCAACTATCCGGGTAAGCCTAAAAACCTGTAAAATGCTGGTTGCCATTACTTATTCCGTCACTCGCGGCGCAAGGCGTTTACCGGATTAATCAGGGCGGCTTTCATAACCTGGATGCCGACCGTAAGCAAGGCGAGGAGTAAAACCGGTACTACGGCGGCGGCGAACATCCACCACGCAAGGTTTATGCGGTAGGCAAAATCCTGCAGCCAGTAATGCAGAATATACCCCGCTAGGGGCAAGGCCAGGAAACAGGCAAACACCACCAGTTTTAAAAATTCTTTCGATAAAAGCACCGCAATGCCATTTAAGGTAGCTCCCAATACTTTCCGGATTCCAATTTCTTTGGTTTTCTGAGAGATAGAATAGGAAATAAGGCCATAAAGCCCTAAGCAGGCAATTACCAACGACAATACCGAGAAGTATACAATTATTTTAGAGAAACGTTCTTCCGCCTGGTATTGCGCTTCCAGTTGCTTATCTAAAAAACCATAATCAAACAAAGCATTCGGGAAATGCTTGGCCCATACTTTTTCGATGAACGCTTTGCTTTGGCTTATTTTTCGGCGATCTAACTTTATGGTAATCCTCGAAAACCGCTCCGCCTGCGGGTGAATAGCTAATGGTTCTATCGGTCGTTGTAATACGTCGAAGTGAAAATCATGAACTACCCCTACAATAGTTCCGGGCTGGCCATCGGTGGTAAAAGGTTTACCAATAGCCTTTTCCGGCGTGTGCCAGTTAAATCTTTTCACCGCGCTTTCGTTCACGAGAATTGGCCGGATACTATCCCCCGTTACCTGGCGCGTAAAATTAGTTCCGGCAATTAATTCTATTCCGTATACTTTTAGGTAGTCGGTGTCTACCCCAAGTAGCGCCGTATTTACCCGGAAAGGCTTGCCCCGGGCGTCCGTGGTTTGGGAACCAGCTTTATCTAATCCCCCCATGATTAAGGAATTGGAAGTGGCCACCCCCGAAACAAGCGGACTAACGGTTAATTCATTTTTAAAGGCCGGATATCCCTTTATAACATCGGTGTTTCCGCTTACGCGTAAGAAAAGCAGCGCCTCTTTATTGTACCCTAAATCCTTGTGTTTTATATACGTCATTTGCGAGTAAATAACCACCACGCTGGTTATTAATATTAGGGTTATAACAAATTGAACTATTACCAGCGATTGCCGCAACAACACCCCTTTGGGCCCGGATTTAAAAGCCCCTTTTAAAATGCTGGCCGGCTTAAAAGCCGAAAGAATAAAGGCAGGATAAATACCCGAAAGAATACCTAAAAAAATAGTAACTCCTGTTAGAAAAATTAATAGTTGAGGGGTTGAAAACAGAGAAATATCTTTAGCGGTAATCTGGTAGAAAAAAGGCTGAATAAAAAATGAAATCAACAAGGCTAACACTAGGGCCAAAAGAGCCATCAACACCGATTCTAATAAATATTGGAATATAAGCTGCGTTTTATCGGCGCCGATTACTTTTTTAATACTTACTTCTTTGGCTCTATTTACGGTGCGGGCCGTAGCCAAATTGGTATAATTAATACCGGCCAGCAGTAAGATAAAAACACCGATAGTAGAAAAAATATAAACGTGGCTTTGGTTGCCGCCGGCAGTTTCCTCATCGGCTACGTGCGTTGAAAGGTGAATGGCCCGCAAGGGTTGCAGTTTATAAGAATAGGTAACGTTAAACCGGTGGGCTAAATTTTTGGTGTAAAGGGAAGTGATTTTTTGGGAAAAAGTTTTGTAATCCGCACCGGGTTTTAACAAAAGATAGGTATAAAATTTATCATTATCGGGATCGTTGCCCGTTAGTACCTCCGGGTTGGCCACCTCCACCGTTCTAAAAGAAGCCAGCATGCTAAATGTAAAATGTGAATTCTGGGGAGGGTCAGGGGTGATGCCGGTTACTTTATAGCTTTTCCCCATCTCAACGCCGTCGTATAGGTAAATCTTGAGGGTTTCCCCAATCGGATCTGTTTCCCCAAAATATTTCCGGGCCGTTGATTCGGTAAGAATAACCGAGTAAGGCTCGCTAATGGCCGTAGCCGCATTGCCTCTAATTAGATTGTAACTGAAAATGTGAAAGAAGGAAGGATCCGTCAGAATAATACGTTCTTGCAGGAGCTTATCTTTATACTGCACCACTTCTTCCCGCATATCCATCCGTACGGTATTTTCTACTTCCGGATAATCCTGCTGAAGAACTGCTGCTATTGTAGCTCCGGACCGGGCCGATTCGGAAAGGTTGGTTTCTGTTTTTATTAATTTATTTACCCGAACAATCCGGTCATAATTCTGATTAAAGGCGTCGTAGTTTAACTCGCTATTTATCCAAAGCGCAATAAAGGCAAAGCAAGTTAGTCCGGCGGATAGCCCAACAATATTCAAGAAAGAGTACATTTTGTCTCTTACCATTCTTCTCCCGAATTGTCTTATATAATTTTTTAGCATAGAAGAGAAGATTATTACTGGGCTGGTTTATTATTTAATTTTCATCCGGACAGGTAGAGGATTATTACTTAATTCTTATACCTCACTCATCGCGCAGCGCATTTACCGGGTTAGCCACCGCTACTTTTAATGCCTGGAAGCTTACCGTTACAATAGCAATGAGCAAGGCTATAATCCCGGCTACTACAAAAATAAGGGCATTAAGTTCTACGCGGTACGTAAAATCTTGCAGCCATTTGTGCATGGCCCACCAGGCAAGCGGCCAGGCTAAGATATTCGCCAGCAATACCAATTTCAGAAAATCTTGGGAGAGCAAGGCTACCACGTTCCCGACCGAAGCACCTAATACTTTGCGGATGCCAATTTCTTTGCGGCGCTGCTGGGTGGTGTAAGAGGCTAATCCTAACAAACCCAGGCAGGCAATGAAAATAGCCAACACAGAAAATACCGCCAATATTTGCGCTTGCTTTTGCTCGCTCTTATACAATTGGTCGAAAGACTCATCGAGGAAAGTATACTGAAACGGATATTTGGGAGCGGTTTGCTTGTACACCTCTTCGATGGCGGCCAAAGCAGCTTTGGGGTTGCCCGAAGCCAGCCGGATAGCGACTAAGCGCTGATCGCGGCGCATGGTTATTATTAAAGGCTCAATGGCTTCTTTCAACGAAGAGAAATGATAGTCTTGCACCACGCCAATTACTTTTCGCCGGTGGGGTACCGGTTGTTCGGCCCACATGGTAGGGTCTGTAAATTCTTTCCCGAGAGCTTCCTGGGGAGTCCAGCCTAAGTTTTTTACCGCGGTTTCGTTCAGCAAAATGGCCGCTACCGAATCCGTAGGAAAAGACTTAGAGAAATTACGGCCCGCTACTAATTTAATTCCCAGCGTGGGTAAATAATTTGCATCGGAAAAGGCGGTCCGGAAATTCCAGGTTTCGTTGGGTTTATCGATTACTTTAAATACATAATTATCGTGAAAGCCGCCCGGCTCCCCCGACATGACCGAAACCGATTGTACGCCCGGCAGTTGCTGTACCCGCCCCATAAAAGCCCGGTTACGGCTGTAAATATTCTCGTTATCCAGCGGAATTTTAATAACGTGCTCCTTACGGAAGCCTAAATTTTTATGTTGTACGTAATCCATTTGCCGGAAAATAACCACGGTGCCAATCATCAGAAAAATAGAAAGGCTGAATTGGGATACCACCAAGGCTTTCCGCAACAACGGATGACCGGCGTTGGAAGCGAGCCGGCCTTTTAAAACTTTTACCGGCTCAAAAGACGATAAGAAAAAGGCCGGGTAACTACCGGCGAGCAATCCGACTACTAAGCCAATCCCCGCTAAGAACACGTACAGCCAAGGATTACCAAAAGGTATGGCCAAATGCTTTTCGGCAAAAGCATTAAAATAAGGCAGAATTAAAATGATTAATCCCAGCGATAAAACTACCGCAACGAACGTGAGCAAGGTAGATTCGCTTAAGAACTGGCTGATTAAATGTTGTTTATAAGCACCCAGTACTTTGCGCACGCCTACTTCTTTGGCCCGACCAGCCGAACGCGCCGAGGCCAGGTTCATAAAATTAATGCAGGCTATTAACAGAATAAAAATGGCAATGGCCGAAAAAATGTACACGTTGCTTTTATTTCCCTGCTCCGCAAAATCAAATTGCGTGTTGGTATCCAGGTGAATGGCACGGAGAGGTTGTAAATCCAGGGTCATATTCTGCCCTTCTTTTTTAGCTTCCGCACCCTGGTGTTTCTCCATAAAAGCGGGGAATTGCGCCGCGAGGGTCTCGGGTTTGGTTTGCTCTTCCAGCAGTACGTAGGTAAACATCGAGTTATTATTCCACCGCTGGAACCACTCCTGCTCTTCGAAATCTTTAATGGAAAAAACAAAATCAAATTTCAGGTGCGAATTGTCCGGCACGTTGGCCATCACACCAGAAACTTTACACGTTTGGTTTTTATCAAAGGTCAGCAGCTTGCCCATCGGGTTTTCGGAACCGAAGTATTTTTTGGCCATGGCTTCACTTATCACCACATTATCCGGGTCGGCCAGGACCTGGCGCGGATCGCCCTGCAACAGCGGAAAAGTAAATAATTCGAGAAAGTTAGGATCGGTTATAAATACCCGGTCTTCTTTAAAAGTTTTATCCTGGTAAGAAAACAAAGCATTCGTGGACATTATTCGTACGGCCGCTTTAATATCGCTGGGAAAATCGTTGAGCAGCGCCGGCGCGTACGGTCCCGAAACATACGGTATCTTCGCCTTATCGCCATTAACGCCACCTACCCGCATTACCCGGTAAATTCTGTCTCCTTGCGCGTGGAAACGGTCGTAACTTAGCTCATTCTGCACAAATAAAAAGATGAGCAAACAGCAGGTAATACCCAATGTGAGCCCCACTATGTTGATAGCGGTATAAAATTTCTGCCGCAATAGGTTGCGAATGGCGAGTTTGAGGTAATTGGCAAGCATATTTTTTAAGTTTTTAGTCGATAGTTGATGGACGACGGTAATTTTTTGGTTAGTAACAATATTCTTTCTTTATCCGTGGAGCCGGTTCCCGTCTCCAGGCATTAGTGCTATCTAGTTTGAGCAGTACCCTGTTTGCCTCGTGGCCGGCGGGCCTCGTTTGGCTCTTCCGGGCGGGTCTAAGCTTCCTTTCCTCGACTCCGTCTGCGGAATTCTCTACGCAGAACCGGAACCTTAGAAGGCCCTCCACCGCCAAACGGGTGTCAGTTGCTACTATCTAATTATTCGTTTCCTTCTTTTTCTAAATAGGTTTCTCAAAGTTGAAGGCAGTGTTTAGCGTAGCGCCAATGTTACCTTTCAACAATCTGTTGCTCTGGAGAGCAGTTCATTTAGTCAATCCAATCAGGTACAGAAAGTCTCCCTTTGGAGGGGGTAGGGGGAGGGTTAACAGTATCTGATTAAAATAATCAAAAGCGATTATTCTTCCTCTGATCACTATGCCTTTCTCCTGGGGGATTGTTGTTATACTATGCTTTTGCCTGACAGCACTAGTTTCGCTTTATCCAGAACGGTACTTGTTCCGATTTTCTTTATTTTACATCCAGTTGGATTTAGTAGAAAAATTAAACCTGATTAAATGCCGCCATCCTCTTACTCATTCACTCATTCAAAATTCACGCATTCAAAATTCTCTCACTCACTGCGCAGGGAGTTTACCGGGTTGGCTATGGCGCTGCGCACCGCCTGGAAACTTACCGTAAGTAGCGCAATAAACAGAGTGGCTATTCCAGCTAAAGCGAAAATCCATAATCCTAAATCGGCCCGGAAAGCAAAGTTTTGCAGCCATTGGTGCATGGCCCACCAGGCGAGCGGCCAGGCAATAACATTGGCTAGTAATACCAGTTTCAAAAAGTCTTTGGAGAGTAAAGCGACAATATTGACTACCGAAGCGCCCAGCACTTTGCGAACCCCAATTTCTTTGGTGCGTTGCTCGGCGGTGAAAAGGGCTAAGCCAAATAAACCTAAACAAGAAATAAAAATAGCCAGGCCGGCAAAACAATTAATTAGCTTACCAATGGTCATTTCGCTTTTGTATTGCTCTTCAAAAATCTCGTCCAGGAAGTGATATTCAAAAGGGTAGCCCGGGTTATACTTACGAGTGGCTTTTTCCAGGCTGGCTAAGGCTTCTTTGGTTTTACCGGGTTCGGTGCGTACCAATACAACGCTGGCGTTGCGCGGTTCCAACAATACTATCAGCGGCTTAATAGGCTCGTGCAGCGATTGAGAATGAAAATTTTTAGCTACCCCAATGATTTTTCCTTTGCCTTTCCAGAAAGATACTGTTTGCCCCACCGGGTTTTTCATTCCCATCATCTCGACGGCAGCCTCATTTACAATGTAGGCGCTGCTATCGGTAGCAAAGTCGCGGGAGAAAGAGCGGCCTTCTTTCATCCGGATGTTCATGGTTTCGAAGTAATCGTAATCGACAAAAACTCCGGAAATAGAAGACGCCTCTTTCTCCGATTTGCCGGGCCATTGTAAATCTGCCGACGAATTGTAAATAGACATGGGATGATCGCTGGTGGTAGTTACCCATTTAATACCGGGCGTTTGCAGTACTTCATTTTTAAAGGCTTTTATATTTTTACTCAGGTCGCTTTCCAAACCAATAGAAATAACATTTTCCCGGTCGAAGCCCAAGTTACGGTTTTGAATAAAATTGATTTGCCGGTAAATTACTACCGTGCCCACCATTAAAATAAGCGATAAGGTAAATTGAAAAACTACCAGACCTTTGCGGAACAACAGCGATTTAAACCCGAATTTAGGATGGCCTTTTAATACCTTTACCGGTTTCAAAGACGATAAAAACAAAGCCGGATAACTACCCGCAATAAAGCCGGTAAGCACGGTAATAGCTGCTAACGATAGTAGAAATGCCGGATGCGTGTAATTGATGGTAATGGCTTTGCCGGTAAGCTGGTTAAAAGTAGGCAGTAGCAGCGTTACTAATACCAAGGAAAAGAACACGGCCAGTAAAGCCGTAAGCAGCGCTTCGCCCATAAATTGCCCGAACAATAACGAGCGGGCGGCCCCAATAACTTTTCGGATTCCTACTTCTTTCGAGCGTTTTGCCGAGCGGGCGGTAGCCAGGTTCATGAAGTTAATGCAGGCAATGAGTAAAATAAATACGGCTACCAGGGTAAACAAGCGCACGTACACAATGCGGCCGCCAGCGGGTTTACCGGCTTTGTAGGCGTGCAAATGCATTTCGGAAACCGGTTGTAAGAAAAAATCCGCGTTCTGTTCCGGGTGATTTTTGGGCATATACTTCCGGATTTGCGCATTTACCTTGGTAAAATCTGCATCGGGCCGCAGTTGCAAAAAGGTAGTTAAACTAAAGTTGCCCCAGGTTTTTACCCAATCATTCTTCTTCACGAATACCTGCATGGGTAAGACAAAATCAAACTGCAAAGAAGAATTCTTAGGAATATCCTGCATCACGCCCATTATCCGAAAATCCCCGGCATCTTTAAGGTTAATGGTTTGGCCTAATGCGTTCTCGGTCCCAAAATACTTGCGCGCTAAAGATTGGGAAAGCACAATAGCATCCGGCGAAGCCAAAGCCGTTTTAGGATTGCCCTGCAGTAAGGGAAAGGAAAACAACTGCAATAATTCGGGGCTCGCGTAACGGCCTTTGGTTTCTTTATTGGTCTTACCGTTAGCTTTAAACAAACTACCGAAATCCCAATTAGTCATGTTTACAATATGCGTAATTTCGGGAATTTCTTTGCGAAGGGCTTCGGCTAAAGGCTGCGGCGTATTTTCGCCGGTCTGGGTTTCGCCCCAGTTTAAATTAGCCATTATGCGGTAGAGCTGCGGCCCATTTTTATGAAACTGGTTAAAACTTAGCTCATCCTGCACCCAGAGCATAATTAAAATGCTACAGGTCATCCCCAGAGCTAACCCTGAAATATTAATAAAAGAAAAGGCTTTGTGCCGGAGTAAATTACGAAGGGCAATTTTCAAGTAATTGGTGAGCATGGTCGCAAACTTTTATAACTTACTAAAAGGTATGGAACAACCTATTATATAACAGATTACTCCATTGCTGGTAAAGAGGCCCCTATACCCAGAATAAGAAAGATGCCATAATCCTATATAATTGTAAATTAACAGTTTACATTACTAAAAAGAACTACAGCCCAGAATACTTGTCCGGTTTTGATACAGTTTTTTGTTCGCTTTTGTAACAGGAATTAATAAGTTTAAAGAAAGACGTATAACCCGGTGAAAAAAGCACCTCTGGCAGAGAGAGGCAAGCCATCAGTTACTGGTATTTTCTTAAAATGTGTTCGATCAAAGTCAATATTACTGGTCGAAAATTTACTGTTATTTTCATTAAAGTTGTTTCGGCATTTACTATTAGATATTTTAAACTGCCTTAAGGCGAAGCCCGTGGAATACGTGTTATCGTTATAAGCAAAATTAAATTAGTTACCCATGCGAAATCTTACCCTGCTGCCCTTATTTCTACTGGTAATTAGCTGCCATAACCGGACAGACACATTAACAAATAAAAAAACAGAAGAAAATCCGGCAAAAACCAGTATTACTGATAAAACCAACGAAAAACCGGTTAAAACGGAGCGGTACACCTTGGAGCCTGCTACCAAAGCCGCGTTTGACCAGGCCGCTACCCGGCAACCGGTAAGTTTTAAAATGGGCCCCGAGGAAGCCCGTAAAGAGAACGGGGTATTGGTTCTTAAGATTAACCAGAAATGGACTCCTCTTGAAGCGTTTCGGGATACCCTGCTGAATACCGACGACCCGGAAATTAGGGAATACCGGTACCTGGGGCAAAACCAAGCGCTTCATCAATACTTAGTGGCTGGTAGTTTCTACGAAGGTTTTGAGACTTACCTGGTAGACAAAACAACGGGCAAAATTACGCCCACCTGGGCGGAGCCATCCGTTTCGCCGGACCACAAGTATTTAGCCAATGTGTCGCGGGCAACAGTTATGGAAGGGGAACCCAATGGCGTTCAGGTGTGGAAAGTAGCGGGACCAAATAATTCTTCGGCCATAGCGCAGCACCTGGAGATTGAACCGCAAGATTGGGAACCCTTTGAATTGCAATGGGAATCGCCGGAGTCCATAATTATTAAAATGATGCCAACGGAGAAATACGAGCAATTGCAAGCCGAACCCAAAGAAGAAGATTTTTCTTACTTAAGATTGAGAGTAAAATAAATTTGGCTTATGAAAAGGCTATTTCCCGCTTATTATTATAGTTAAAGTATCTCTATTAAGATGTAAACCTCATTTTCAAAGAATAAAATCTTTCTCATTTGTCTCGTAGCAGTTACTCTATTGACTGGTTGAATTTAACGGGTCAAAATGGGCACAAACTGCTACCATTTTATTGAAAATAAAGATGGCCAGAACGGCAAAATGGTTTAACCATTTGCCGCTGGCCATTTTGTTTTGATAAATGGGATTCTATCAGATTAAAATATCGTTGATTACAAAACAACTACTCTTATTCAAAAAGTTTGAATTTACTTGGTGAAAGGGATAAGCATAGGCACCTCTTTCTTGTAGGCGGTATATTTTTGGCCAATGCTTTTTTCCAAATCCCGTTCTTCTAAAAATTTAATGGCCACCAAAATATAAATAGTAGTAACAGTAGAAAAAATTAAATGGCCTAAAGTCATTAACGGAGTAGCCCAGAAAGCGATCAAAAATCCCAACATTAGCGGATGGCGAACAATACGATAAAGCCAATTTGTTTTAAATTCGGGATCATCGTGTGGTTTGTTTTTGAAGTAATAAAAAACTTGTTTCAAGCCGAACAAATCAAAATGGTTGATCATGAAGGTGGAGAGTAAAACAATGATCCAACCGGTAAAATATAAAATTGTTAAAGTTCCTTGAACTACTGGATTATCTGCCTTCCATATTATTTCATTAAAGCAACGCCACTGCCAGAATAATAAAATAAGCGCCAGACTAGCTAACAATACGTAGGTGCTGCGTTCTATTTCGGGAACAATAATTTTTGTCCACCACTTCTTAAAAGCGGGTCGGGCCATAATAGAATGCTGCAGAGCAAAAATGGTAAGCAACAATACATCAATAAACACCCCACTCATGCCTTTGCCAGGCAAACCATTGTCAATTGTTTTAGGTACCAATAAATTACCTACAAAACCAATCGCGTAAAGAAAGGTCTCTAAGAAAACACCATAACATATGATGCCATAAATAAATGCCAGTGACTTTTTCATGCTTTTTTTTAAGTTTTGATTAATTTTTACTTAAAAATAAAGCAGAATGGAAGAGGTAAAAAATTAATCAAAGTGAGTCGTATAAGGATTAAAATGAAGTGTAGAAAATTTAGATTAAAGCATTTGGTGTAAGCAGTAAGATGTATAAATTAATAGCTTATCTTAGAGCTAACTCAAACTTATTTCTACTGTCCTCCTTATGGCTACGATTAGAGTTTTTATTGTTTTAAGGCATCGTTCTGTGGGGCCTTTTCAAGTCATCCGGCATTGTTGCTGATGCGACTTGAACCATAACCTGTATGCCTCTGACCCGACTGCTGTCTCTTATTCTTAGCTACTGCTTTTCTGGCTTTTGCGTTATTAGAAATAGATTAGCGGCTAAAAGCTAATTTGGAGCTAGATTTAAGATGAATATTGGATGTAGTATTTAGAAAACGTATACCTTTTATAAGTTTACCGGTCGAGCCATTTTTTAAAAGCGGGCGCTTTTTCGCGGCTGATATCTACCTCAAATTTTAAGGGAGATTTTAAGGTAGCGGTAAGTTTAAAATTTTCGTGAGGTTGTACACTCTTGATTGAATCGATGTGAATAATATATTGTCGGTTAGCCCGGTAGAATTTGTTAGGGTCCAACAGTTTTTCTACTTCGTCCAACGTGGCAAAATCCAGAATATACTTCTCTCCGCTAAACGTAAAAAGGTAATTTAAATAATCCCGCATAAAACAAGCTATTTCCGAAGTATTTACCGGAATCCAGGTATTTCGTACATTAACGATAAACTTTTCTTTGTACGCCGAAGCCGCATTACCATCTTTCAAACTTTTTATAAGTTGCTGAATATCGAAAGTAGTTGAAATTTTATTTTGGATGATACCTTGGCACTTTTCAATGGCTTTTTTCAGCTCTTCTTCGTCAATGGGCTTTACTAAATAATCAATGCAGTTTACTTTAAAAGCCCGCAAAGCAAACTCGTCGTAAGCAGTAGTAAAAATAACCGGGCAGCTTAATTTATAAATATCAAAAAGCTCGAAACTTACGCCATCACTTAATTGAATATCCATGAAAATAAGGTCGGGTTCGGCGTTTTCCATAAACCAGCGCTTAGCCGTCTTTAAACTGGGCAATACTTCCATAACATCTATATCGCGGGTAATAGCTTGTATTTTTGTATTCAGCTCTTTTGCCACAAGAGGCTCGTCTTCTATTATTAAGGCTTTCATAAAAACAGATAGGATAAAAGAGTAAAATTTATAGTAAAGGAATTTTTACAAAGAAGAACTGGCCGGTTTCGGTAATAATTAAGGGTTTATCGCTTAAGTAATGATACAAGGATTGTAAGCTGGCTAACCCTTGTTTATTGCTGGTTTCCACAAAATTCTTTTTTTGCAAATTGTTGCGCACTATCAGATAAGAATTCTCCGGATATATATCAATAATTAAGGGCGAATCGGCATCTATAATATTATGTTTGATTGCGTTTTCGATTAAATTCTGCAGAGTTACCGGGGCTATTTTGGTATAAGCATATTCATCGGCTATGTTTATATTTACTAATAAACCTTGATCAAAGCGGGTTTGCTGCAGGTTAATAAAGGTTTGCACAAATTTTAGCTCTTCGCACAAAGCTACCGTTTCGGTATCGCTGCTTTTTAAAATGTAGCGGTACATTTTTGACAAGCCATCCAAGAAAACACCCGCCTTTTTCTGATCGTAGCGGATAAGACTGCTGAGCGAGGTAAGGGAATTAAAGAGAAAATGAGGGTTTAACTGCTGTTTTAAACTTTCGTATAGCACCAACACTTTTTCCTTTTCCAAAATATGGGCTTTGGTTTCCAGCGCCAGAATTTCCTGTTGCTTCACCAATTTATAAGTAAAAAACACGTAGACAGAAGCTGCCAGAATTAAAGCAACCGCCAATAAAAACCAGGTCGTTTTGTAAAATGGCTCCTCCATCCGAATGGGAATGGAAACTACGGGGGTATTCCAATTATCGGGAGTATTGGTCGCTTTTACTTGAAACACATAATTGCCCCGGGGTATGTTGGCGTAGCTGGTATACCGCCGCTGACCGGCTTTTACCCAATCTTTATCGAAACCGACGAGCCGGTAAGCATATTGTTGTTTATCAGGCCGATCAAAATCCAGGGCGGCATATTCAAAAGAAATAACATTTGCCTTGGCAGGTACTGCTATTCTTTGGCGACTTGCTATTGCTTTCTCAAAAAGTTGTTCTTCTTCATCCATCTTAAAGGAAGTAACCGCCAGCGGCACAACTGTTTTTTTTACGATAATAGAGGCTGGCTCAAAAACATAATAGCCGCCACTCGAAAGCAGAGCCATTTTATTGTCTTGGAAGAGAAAAAAGCCGAACAGGGAATTAATCTGATAATAGAGCGAATTTAATTTATTAATACCATCTAATTTTCCGAAAGTGGTAATATTTCCGGTTTGCCGGCTTATTCTACAAACCGCCGAATTGGTAATGCACCAGATATCTCCTTTTATATCTTCCTGCACCTGCGCCACAATCTCTCCCCGTAAACCAGTAGCAACATTATAATTCTTTTTAAGTACCGGCACTATTTGGTTGGCATCATAATGATATAAGCCGGCATCGGTGCCCGCCCATATATCCCCGTTTTTATCGGCATACAAGGTGTACACGCGGTTATCATAGTTAGACGCCGACGGTTTACCGTATTGATCCAGATTTATGAAATCTTTTCCGGAATCATCAAAATAGCCAAAACAACCCCGGCCCCCTACCCAAATCCGGCCTTTTTTATCCAGGGCCATACCGCTGATAACATTGGAACGGAGCAGTTTTTTGTTTCCGGGGGTACTGTAAAAATGCTGGTAGGTTTTGGTTTGCGGCTCATAACAAAAAACGCCGTTCCGGCCCGAGGCAATCCAGATATTCCCTTTTTTATCTTCTCGCAGTACCGTAAAAGCATTCGACCTTTGGTTATTTATGTAACCTGGGGGCTGCGGCAAAGAAATGAGTTGGCGTGTTACTAGGTCGTATTGGTATACATAATCCCGGGTAAGTACCCAAATAATTCCTTTACTATCCTGCACCATATCATTTACCATCAGAATGCTTTCTTCATTTGGCTTTACCGGAAAAGATAGAATCTGAGTTTTACCGGTATGTTTATCCACCACATGTAAACCATCGGCAAAAGAAGTACCGATAAAAAAGTATTGGCCGGCTTTGTCTTCCAGCATCGAGGAAATTTCGTAGAAGGGCCCATTATCGCTGCGGTTTACTTTAACCGGTACATAAGTAAACTTTTTTTCGGTTTGCTTTACCTTAGACAAACCGTTGGTATGAGAGAGCCAAATATTGTTTTGTTTATCCAGCATTAAACCCAAACAAAATTTCCCCGGAAGAGTAGCGTTGGTATTGGCGTCGTTACTAAAAAAAGTAAACTGGTGGGTTAGCTTGTTAAAGGATCCAAAACCCCGGTCGCTGCTGGCAAGCCACAATTCATTTTCATTTTTAGGTTTTATATCCAATATGATGTTAATGGTAGCTACATTGGTGCGCCGTAAATCGTATTTATAGGTGTTCCATTGTTTCGTTTCCAAATCGTAATAACTGAGTCCGCCGCCCCAGGAGCCCAGCCATAAGCCGTGTTTATCGTCGGCAATAGACGTGAATAAATCATCCCGGGAAATATTTTTTTGTAAAGGTTTGGCTCTGACGGGTTGCATGTCGCCGGTAGTGCTGTTAAACCGGTACAAGCCATCGCGGGTAGCTAACCAGTAAATGCCCTTTTCCTTTTCGTGCATGTCATTTACCAAATTGTTTACTTCTCTAAATTCTTTGGTATAAAAGGTATTGGTATCGGCAATTACATTGTACTGCGTAAATTTACCGGTTGCTTTATTTAATTGGATTAAACCCTTCTGGTAAAGACCGGCCCAAACGTTGTTCTCGTTATCTACAAACAGCATGGTAATGGACCGGGTGAGCGGAGCGGTACGATCTATATTTTTGACCGGAAAATTACGATACTCTCCGGTTGTTGGATCGTAGCAGGTAAGGCCGTCTTTGGTTGTACCCATCCATATTCTGCCGTCCTGATCTTCGGCTAGTTGGGTAACCGCTGTTCCCGCAAAAGCGTCGTTGGGGCCGGGAGGCTTTTTGAATAATTTAAAAGTATAGCCATCGTACCGGAATAAGCCATCATCGGTCCCCAACCATATATAACCCCGGGAATCCTGAATCTTGGCATTGATGGAATTGCTGGGTAAACCGCTGGTTTCGTCGTAATGGGTAACGGTAAATTCCGGCGGTTGACCCCAGGCTTTTGGCGTAAAAAGTAGCAGGAGCAGCAAAGGAATAATATGTTTACAAGAACCCATTATAGTAGCGATTGCCCGTTAATTTACTAAAAAGCTGGGGCTGGCGCAATTAGAGTTAGTAAGGCGTGTAAAAAGTAAAATAAAGCGGTGAAAAAGTTAAATGAACCGGTGAATTGGTTATTTAGCCGCAACGAGTTTGTTTTATATGTCTCTTTGCTGGTGCTACAATTAAGTGCCTTTTCTAAAAAACTTTATTTTGCGGAGCCTTTTCAAGTCTCACGGCAACGGTGCTGATGCAGTTGGAACGGCACCCTGTTTGCCTCGTGGCCGGCGGGCCTCGTCGGGGCGCTCGGACGGGCTAATTTCTTTTCCTCCTATCGTCGGAATACCTGCGGCACCGGAAAACCAACGCCCGCTCTCGCTGCCCCGCCTGCTGTCATCTTCTCTTAGCCACTGCTTTTCGGGCTTCTTCTTTATTTATTTTTGTCCTAACCATAACTCGGCTGGGCAGGAATTTAAGGTGATTTAATATTAATTTAAAAGAATATAAATGTTTAGCAATTTTATGTTAGATGATGCTAGACAGTAGCTAAGAGAAGATGACACCAGTTTGGCTAGGGAGGGCCTTCTAAGGTTCCGGTGCTTTAGCATTCCAACGTGTAGGGGCGTGCTGCGCACGTTCCCACCCGCCCGGAAGAGCCAAACGAGGCCCGCCGGCCAGGAGGCAAACAGGGTACCTTTCAAACAAGATAGCACCGTAATCTGGAGGCTTGAAAAGACTCCAACGACAGGTATTGTTGATTAAAAAAGTATTATAAGATGCAATCTAGTCTAAGATGAACTTAATGATGATCCACTACTAAGATGTTATAGATAGAAAAGCAGGTTAAAGGATAAGTTACTATTAAGCTTTAGTAGTTGCCGTTGGCTTTGTAGCTGCCATCATGGTATTGGCGAGCAGGGTATAACAGGCGAGCCAGGCTTCCTTTATGGTATTATTCCATTCGTTGCCCGCACCGCGCTCGATGGTCCAGAGCAAGGCGTTACCTACTAAACTGTAATATTCTGCTTTTACCCCATAGCCTTTATGCCGCAAGGCCAAGGCTCTTATATCCGCCGTGATAACCTCAGGTTGGTCTAACCGGGAAATAATGTAGTGCAGCATGTTTACTAACTTTTTTTGTTGTGGTTGCAAAGCCGCCGGAAATAATTTTTGCAATTTGGGAGTATCCAGAAACAATTTGGAATAAAACACATCGCCAATCAATTCCGCATCTATCTGGCGAAAACTCTTCCAACTATTCTTTACTAATCTAATTTGTTCTTCGGTCATAAGGCTTTGTCGTGTAAATAGCACGTAGCTACTGGAGATAGGTTGCTTCCATAGGAAAGCCCCCTTGATTCTTTTTACAAAAATGGCGAGCAATACAGGTGGAAAAAAATTAATCCGGTTGAAGCAGGTAGTATTTACAGCAGAGCGCGGATAATAAGGAATGAAATGTTTTCTGTTAGCTGTGCGCTACAAGGAGTGTTTTTTTGCTGCGTAACTTTGCCCCATTTTCAGCTTTTGCCTTCTTTTTACTAAAGACGCTTCAATTTTATTCTGCTACGGTTTATTAACCGTTTGCCACACTTCGCTTTAACAAATTTTTGCGCTCGTTTCCTTCCCTTCATTTTTGCCGGGCAATCAGGCTATTGCCCACATTTAAACAATATCCATTCACTTAAAAAATGTTATTATGAAGTATGCAAACAAAAAATTGCCAACCATTTTATTCAAGCCTGGCAAGCTGCTTTTTTTGCTTTTACTAGTTATTTCTACTAATCGGATATGGGCAAATTCAGTTGAAAAAACAGGAAAACTTGCGGTTCCTTTTTCAACGGTTACGGCTAACCCTTCCAGCCTATCGTTTGATACGGTTGTCGGTGTTGGTACTGTGTCAAGTTCAAAAGAGGTAACCATTACCATTTCCGGGGTTTCTTCCACGGCTAAAACGACTATTATAGCTTCAAACAACTACAATTTTGGCCAGTTACCTGCAGAAGACCCTATTTTTAATATACTTACTATTACTGGTAATGCTACTGTAAAGCTACGGGTTCGCTTTTCGGGTGCCGATGTGGCCGGAACTTACAATGGGTTGCTCACTATATCGGGGAATGAAATAACTACTAAAACAGTACCCTTATCGACTACCCTAGTAGTAAAGCCAACCTTTAATCCGGCCTTTCTTCTTTTTAATACGGTAGAAAGGGCACTTTCTGATGTGCAGGAGTTTACGTTTGAGGTTAAGGATGTGCCGTTAGGTTCTCAAACGTTTGTAACTGCCCCGGATGGATATGCTTTAATGGTATCACCTACAGGAGTAAAGGGTTCTGTATTCACGGTTACCGGAAATGGCTCATTCAAAGTACTTGTCCAATTTTTAGGCAGCCCCACGGCTGGTGCTTTTTCCTCCCAGCTTAGTATTACTGGCAGCGCGGTGGTTTTGCAAACAGTACCTTTAACCGCCAAAGTAACTCCCAACCCCAGTTTCTTTCCTTCCTCCCTATCCTTCCTCAGCGTAGCAGGACAACCCTCCGGATTGCATGAACTTTCTATGTCGGTTTCTAACCTCTCGGCAGGAACCCAAACCATTATTCAGGCGCCAGATGGATTTTCGTTATTTAGCTCGCCTAACGCAACGGCTACTCAAAAATTAAATTTTACCGGAAACGGTACTTTTAAGTTTTTTGTGCAATTTGATGGCGGTGAAATTTTATTGGATTTTGTGACTAAGCTTACCGTAACTAATATCGAATTCGGCACTAGAATAGTATTACTGAAACCAGATATAATAGCCAAACTAACTCCGGTAATTAACCCAGCTACTTTAAGTGGTTTTACGGCGGTGCAAGGGGGTGCTTTGTCAGCTATACAATCTTTTGATGTATCTGTTACTGGTCTGCCGGCGCAAGGGGCGCAACCCATTACCATAACAGCTCCCAAAGGATACCTCGTTAGCTCATCCGGCGTTACTGGCTCATTCTTCAATTCCTTTATTTTAACCGTTAGCAACGGCTCGATTAAATCAAAAGTATTTGTGGCGCTTAGTAGTAACAACCCAGTAGGACCAATTAGCGGCAATGTTACTATTACCGGCAGCCAGATTAATACTAAAAATGTTCCGGTGAGCGGCACCATTACAGCTAAACCGCAACCTACTCTTACGGTGGATAAAACCAGTTTGTCGGGCTTTACCACTTTTACCAACAAAGCATCTACTACGCAATCGTACAATTTAAAGGCCGCGAACCTGGCAACCGGCGTCACCGCAACGGTAATAGCGCCTACCGGCTTTGAAGTAAGTTTAAGTAATACTAGCGGCAGTGTTTTCTTTAATCAGCTGACGGTGGCGCAAGCAGCAGGCAACATTAATGTTACTGTATTCGTCCGGTTAAAATCCCAAGCAGCTACGGGCACTAAAACGGGCAGTATTCAAAACTCGGTAGTCGGGCTAAGTAAAAGCGTTGCGGTGAGCGGGATTGTTACCGTGTCGCCTACTCTAAGTGTTACCCCGCCAAGTTTAACGGGCTTTAATACCGTCAAAGACCAAGCTTCGGCTTCGAAAACCTATACCTTTTTAGCCGCTAACCTGGCTGCCGGCGTTACGGCTACAGTGTCGGCCCCGGTAAATTACGAAGTGCGGCTACAAAATACCGGTTCGTTTGCCTCCAGCCTTACCTTAACGCAAAATAGCACCGGGGCCATTAACCGGGTGGTAGAAGTGCGCTTAAAAGCAACTGGCCTTACCGGTACGGTAACCGGCACGATCCAAAATGCGGTAGCGGGTATTACCAAAAACGTAAGCGTGAGCGGTACCGTAGCCGCGCCAACTTTATCGCTTAGTTCTACACTTTTAACGGGCTTCAGCACGGTTCCGAATCAGCCTTCCCCTACTAAGCCGTATACTTTCTCCGCTTCTAACCTGGCTACGGGCGTAACGGCCACCGTAACCGCTCCGGCCGGCTACGAGTTAAGCCTGTCGGGAACCACTACCTTCGCCAGCAGTCTTACACTCGCGCCAACCAATGGTGCTATTAGTAAAATAATACTCGTGCGATTAAAAGCGCAAACCGCCACCGGAACTAAAAGCGGTAATATCACCCATACCGTAGCCGGTTTAAGCAAAACCGTGGCGGTAAGCGGAAACGTAAAAGCGGCGGCTTTTACTGCCACTATAGGTGCAGAATCAAAAAATGAAAAAGAAGTAGCTCCCCGGTTGGTTAAAGCTTTTCCCAATCCGTTTCATAGTCAGTTTTTCGTAGAGTTTGAAGCTCCAGGTAATCAATTCGTGCACTTTCGGCTGTTAGATTTGTCGGGTAACCAATTATTTAAAAAAGAGGTGGTATCAACCGGCGGCATACAACGGATAAAACTGCCGGTAGGTCCGCAACGAAAAGGAATTTACCTGTTAGAAGTGGTTACGGAATCAGCTCGCCAAACCATAAAGTTAATAAACCAATGAGCCTTTTAATTACCATTTTCTGGGGCATTTATTTGTAAAGGAATAAGGATGCTGAACGCTAATCGGCATCCTTTTTATTTCTAAAAAATTACAACGGGCGATAAATCAATTTGTTGCCAGCGAATTGGCACTTTATTTCTATTTATCTACGGTTCGTTAACTATTCTCTACGCTACATAACACTAAGTTTTTAAACTGATTTTTTGCTGCCCAAATTTGATAAAGTAATCCAGAACACCATCCCAAACCATTAGTCTTATCATTAGAAATCTATTAAATGAAAACACTTAAACTCACCTTTGTCGCTGTGCTAGTAGCTTATGGCCCGTTAGCCTTGGCCCAAACCGGCACCTGGAATAAAGCGGGTAACAGCTTAGCCGGTACCGAAAAACTCGGCAGTACCAATAACAAACCGCTTCGGTTATTTACCAATAATACCCAGCGCCTAACCATTGACGGCTCCGGCAAGGTAGGAATTGGCGTTACGGCTGCTAAGGCCCGATTGCACGTTGCGGATGGCTCTTCCAGCACCGAGCCTCTGCCTAATGCCACCATGGTAACCGAGAGCAGTTCCGACAATTTTCTGAATATACTGGCCCCCGGGAATCACAGATCCGGTATTTTGTTTAGTGCGCATTCAAACCCCATAGCCGGCGGTTTTATTTATAATAATGAAGATGCCACCAATAGCCTGCAATTCTTAACCAGTGGTGCCACCCGCATGGCGCTGACGGCTGCCGGGCTGGGCATTGGAACGGTAGCCCCTAAAACCAACCTGCATGTATTTAAAGGTACTTCCGGAGCCGGAGCGCCTCATCCGAATGCCTCTTTAATTGTGGAAAGCAGCAAAACTAATTTTATTAATTTGCTTAACCCCAACGCCAGTACCAGCGGGATATTATTTGGTAACAGTTTTAGTAATTCCGACGGCGGCATTATATTCAGCGGCGATAGTACGCCTCGAGGTTTGCAGTTTAACACGGGCGGAAACAGTACCCGCATGGTAGTGGCCAGCAATGGCTTTGTGGGTATCGGTACCAAAAAACCAAAGTCCACGCTTCATATTGTTCATAGTGACAATGGCTCGGATGGTTTGAGACTAGAGAATAGTACCGCATCAAAAAGCTGGAATTTTATTACGGATACTGATGGCGACCTGCAAAATCGTGCTGATGGTAAGCTTGTTGGTTTTTTTGATCATACAAGCGGTGCTTATGTAACTCTCTCAGATATGCGCAGCAAAAAAGACATTGAAAAAGCTCCGGATGTGCTGGACAAAGTATTACGGCTTGATGTAATGAAGTATCATTTTCTCGAGAGCGCACCTTCCGATAAAAAGCAGTATGGCATGATAGCCCAAAATGTAGAAAAGCTATTCCCGGAAATAGTTTTCCATAAAACAGGCAACGGTCAAGATCAATACGCGGTCAATTACAGTGCTTACGGTGTCATCGCCATCAAAGCCATCCAAGAGCAGCAACAGAAGATAGCCGAGCAGGAACAAACAAACCAGCAGCAACAGCAACTAATCAGTACGTTGGAAGAACGCATTGTCCGGTTAGAGGAAGCTTTAAATAAGAATGCTTCGAAAAGCACCTTTACCAGCAATAACCGGGTGAGCAGCGAATCCGGCTCAGCTACGTTAGAGCAAAATCAGCCCAACCCTTTTGGTCAAAGTACTATTATTCGTTACTATTTACCTTCAGGCAGTACCGGCCAAATTAATCTGTATGATACCAATGGTCTGCTGGTAAAATCTTTAAAGGCAACGGAGAACGGCCAGGCAATCATTAACCGCAACGAGCTAAAAGCTGGCATTTACACTTATAATTTATCGGTGAATGGTAAAGTAGTAGCCGCTAAAAAATTAGTGGTAACCAACTAATCCTAAGTATTTGGCAGAATGGAATTTGAGTTAACAAATCTCCATTTGTTATCACTCATCTTATTTCCCAATAACTACGCTTTGTTAAAATTTCTTTCCCCTGCGAGTGCATCAAATTTTAACCTTCCTTTCTCTCCGAACTATTTGTTTGTCAAAAAGCAACTTAAAAATTCATAATATGAAAAATGCAAGAATTTCCCTTACAGTTATTATAAGTATTCTGGTATGTCAAATTTCTATGGCCCAATCTGGCTCCTGGAATAAAGCCGGCAATAGCTTGAGCGGCACCGAAAAGCTCGGCAGCACCAATAGCAGGCCGGTCCGATTTTTTACGAATAACTTGCAACGGATGACACTCGATGCCGAAGGAAAATTAGGGATCGGAGCGCTTGCGCCCAAGGCAAAACTCCACTTATCAAGAGGCGGTTCGGGAGTCCTAACGCCTTTCTCCGGTTCCACCTTAATTGTAGAAAGCGATCAAAACAATTTTATTTCGCTGCTTAATCCGAGCGGCAAAGGAAGCGGTATTTTGTTTGGTAATGGGAATAATGCACAGGATGGCGGAATTATTTTTGACAATCCAGTACTACCCAGAAGCTTACAGTTTAAAGTCGGGTCGAGCATTACCCAACTAGTAGTCACGCATTTAGGCCAGGTGGGCGTAGGCACATTGGTCCCTAAAGCCAAGCTTCACGTATTAAAAAGTAATACGGGTATAAGCCCCAATGATAACGCTAATCTGGTGGTAGAATCTACCGGAAGTAACTTTATTAATTTACTCACGCCCAGTACTACCAACAGCGGGATTTTATTCGGGAATAACTTAAACTCCTCCGACGGGGGTATTATTTACAACAGCGGATCCACCCCCAGGGGTTTGCAGTTTAATACCGGCGGTAACAGTACCCGCATGGTAGTAGCCAGCAACGGTTTTGTGGGTATCGGTACCAGAACTCCCGCCTCCGAATTACATATTGTGCACAGCAATACCAACAACGCCACCATTGGCTTACGGCTGGAGAATGGCCCGGCTAATAAACATTGGGTCTTTTTCACCGGTGCAGGGGGTGGTATGAACTTAAGCGCCAATGGACAATTTAAAGGATTCTTTTCCCCTGACGGCGGTGATTACTTTGCTACCTCCGATGCACGAGCCAAAAAAGACATCCTAAAAGCACCGGCTGTGCTGGAAAAAGTGTTACAGCTGGAAGTAAAGCAATATCATTTCTTAGGAGAACAATCATCGGATAAAAAGCATTACGGCATGCTGGCGCAAGAAGTAGAAAAGTTATTTCCCGAAATGGTGGCGCATAAAACAGACGATGGACAAGACCGTTATTTCGTGAACCAAAGTACTTATGGCGTTGTCGCCCTTAAAGCTATCCAGGAACAACAGCAAACCATAGAAAAGCAGCAATTAGAAATAGCCGAATTGCGCACTATTGTTCGTGACCTGCAGGCTGCAATAAACCCCAAAGCACCTGCTACTATTTCCCCGAATAAAGTAGAAACTGGCGCCGGCGCCAGGCTCCTGCAAAATGCCCCTAACCCTTTTCACACAGAAACCAGCATCCGGTATTACCTGCCCGAAATAAAAGGAAGCGCCGCGATTGGCATTTTATCGTCCGACGGACAAGTAATTAAAACCTACCCAGTAACGCAAAAAGGAAACGGACAAGTAATGATTAAAAGCGGCGAGTTAACCGCCGGAACGTATTATTATATTTTAAAACTTAACGGTGAAAAAGTAGACACTAAGCGCATGATAGTAGTAAAGTAAGTACCAGTATTTAGGTTTTCTTACGAAGGGAGTAAACGGCAAAAGCTTATTCTCTTTATTTTCGCGTAGTACGGCGGAGCGCCCGCAGACTTTTAATATTTTATTAAACTTGGGATGTACCAGCTATAATAGGTAATATCAAAAGCAAGAATGATTTTATGACAGCCCTTACTTAAACCTAAATTACTAAAACCGGGTGACAAAGTAGCTGCCATTTCTCTGTCCCGGGAAGGCGCCGGCACTTTGTTGCCCCGATATCAATAAGGAAAAAAACAACTGCCAGAAACTTTTAAATTAGAAGTCGTGGAAAATACCCATACCTTAAGATCGGCGGACTTTATTTCTAAAAATCCTCAGGCTCAAGCAGACGATTTAATGGAGGCATTTTCTGATAAATTAATGAAAACCATTATTTTTAACATTGGCGGCGAGAGCAGCAGCAGAACTTTGCCCTACACCGACTTGGCTGTTATTAAAGTCAATCCCAAAATATTTTTAGGTTTTTCTGGTACCATCATTACGCTCTTTGCTTGTTATAAGGCGAGTATAACTTCTTTTCATAGCACTTCCTTGTTGGTTGGCTTCGCGAAGAACGGCGGAATGCACTCGTACTAAATCGAGGATACACAACGAGCCTTTTTTCTGTTAAACCCGTTAGGAAAATTTTACCCAATGAAAGGGGTCGGACTTCCGAACATTTGGCTTGGAATAAGGTAGAACTGCAACAAGTTTTGTAAATTACTCCTGATTATCAATCGATAACGCACAGGCAATGCTTACTACTTCGGTTATTCCGCCCCATCCTGCTTTACAGGATATTGTCCATAATTATTCCTGGTGTCATTCAGAGGAAGTTTCTATTCAAATGACTTCTGCCTGGGTAGCGCATCATGATACCAGTCTATGCTTTTTTTTAGAGGATGTTCCGCGGCGGCAAAACTATTTAAATTCAGAAAAGGTGGGAGAAGCTATTCCGCCGGTTTGTCTGTTTGGCTTACTTACCCAGCGCATTGGCGAAATAACGTTTGCCGGAAAATATAAAACATTTCTGATTGAATTTAAACCGAACGGTTTTTACAAGTTGTTCGGCATTCCGGCCAGCGAGATTGCTAATAATTTATTTCCGGCTAATGCGGTGATGGGCAAGGAGGTAAATCAGCTTTATGAACAATTGCTACACGCTAGTAACGTGGCCGAGATGGTAGCCTACACCGATAATTTTTTAATCAGTGCTTTAAGTCGGCAAAAAACTCTTTATTGGAACGAAGGCATTACCCGCATTTCGCAGCAATTAGTTACTACTTTTACTAATACCGATATCGTCCAATACGCTTTTCAGGCTAATATGAGCCTCCGGAATTTTGAAAGAAGGTTCACCGAGCAAGTGGGCACGTCGCCGAAGTTATTTTGTCGTTTGCTGCGGTTTAACGCGGCCGTCCAAGGCAAAATAACGCAGCCGCAAAAAAGCTGGACCGATGTGGCCTACGAATGCGGCTACTACGACACGATGCACCTGATTAAAGAATTTAAACAATTTGCCCAAGCCAGCCCCACGGCTTTTTTCCAAGAGAATGCCTGGATGTTGGCGGAATCTTTTACCACCTTCGAACGGCCGCTCCACTAAAGGCCAAGTAGTTTCTCTTTCTGTTTTACGTTACTTGTAATTATTTTGGAAAGAACGAAGGGCGTTCAGCACTGCAGCTAACTTTGGCGATTTTTTACTACGCCGGCTTTATTTCGGGTTATTACCTTTGAATGGTTTAAAGGCCGGATGGCTTCACCTTCAAAAGTAAATCAATATGCTCTCTTCTGTTGCGGATAACTGGTACGAAAATTTTTTCGCGGGTATTAACTGCGAAATGTGGGAAAAAGCCGTGCCAGAGGAATGGTCGGAGCGGGAAGCCGCTTTTTTGTTAGATGTACTGCAAGTGGCGCCAGGAGCCCGTATTCTGGATGTTCCCTGCGGTACGGGCCGGTTGGCCCTGCCATTAGCCAGAAAAGGCTTCCGGGTAACCGGTGTAGATATTTCGGTTGATTTTATAAAGGGTCTTACCCAAAAAGTAAAAGCCGAGAATTTACCTGTGCAAATCATTCAGGGCAATATGCTCACCCTGGAACTTAGTGATTTTTTTGATGGCGCTTATTGCCTGGGTAACAGTTTTGGCTATTTCGACTATCCGGGCATGCAGGTATTTGTAAAAAAAGTAGCCGCTCACTTAAAGCCGGGCGGTCGGTTTATCATAAACTCCGGCATGGTGGCCGAAAGCATTTTACCCCGGATTCCGGCGGAAAAAACGTACTATCTGGACGGTTTAACGATGCAGGTGAACAACGAATATTTGGTAAACGATAGCTACTTGGTCAGTCATTTAAAGTACACCAAGAACCAACATTCGGAAGAGCATCGCTTTAAGCATTACGTTTATACCTTAGGCGAAATTAAAAGATTATTAAGTTTATTTAATTTACATGTCGTGGCCTTGTATAGTACCATCGAAAAAACGCCTTACCAAGTGGGTGATGCCCAGGTATATTTGGTAGCCGAGAAAGTAACCGCAACAAAACCCAACTAACCTGCTTATCTTTTGCTACCTACTTAAAGTTGGCTCGCAGGTCCGATAAAATGGGCTGATTCTGGAGCCAAATTAGTGAGTTTTTAGCTACTGGCACGCAAAGCTCTTTAAGAATAACGCGGCAGGATTGGCTTTTCACCAGGGTAATACACTTCTAGTTTTTAATAAAAGAAATAATAAAATTTTAAAATAAATTATACCGTACTTGCTCTTACAGCCATCCGAAACGTTCGAGGAGTCGTTCTTTTTGCTGCCGGGCAATAGGAATACTTACTCCCGTGGAGAGTAGGAGATAAGTACCTTCCCTTTTTTTAATTTTTGCACGTGGGCTATGTTTACCAACGATTGCCGGTGTACGCGCACGAAATTATGCGGTTCCAGTACTTCCTGCACATCCCCTAACGTTTTGCAGATGAGGTACTGTTCGCCTTTCTCCAGGTAAAAACGGGTATAATTGCTATCGGCTTCGCAATAAACAATTTGTCCTATATCTACAAACACTAAACCGCCCGCGTGGGGAAGGGCTATTCGCTGCGGAGCAATGGGGGTAATTGCCTGCGAGTATTGCCGCAGGAGTTCCATTTGTTGGGCACTTACTTTCGTCCGGTTTTCTGCCCGGCGTACTGCGGCTACCAAATCAATGGTGTCTACTGGCTTGAGCAAGTAATCTAAAGCGCTAAAACGAAAGGCCCGCACGGCATACTGGTCGTAAGCCGTTATGAAGATGAGTGCAAAATCAATTTCACCCACTTGCTCCAACAGTTGAAAGCCGTTCATTACAGGCATTTCAATGTCTAAAAATACGAGGGCCGGCCGCAAGCTCCGGATGGCTTTCAAGCCAGGAGTACTTTCGGTAAAAGCTCCCACTACTTCCACTTGCGGACAGTGCCGCGCGAGTTGCAAGGATAGCAGCTTTATATTATCTGGTTCGTCGTCAATCAGGATGGCACGCATCGTATTTTGATATTTATGGTGAATAGTAAGCCGCTAAACCGGTATTTGCAACACGACTTTCGTGCCGCAGGGGTCGCCCCGGGTATCTTCCAAATCCTGAATTTGGGTTTCCGCATGAATGTTATACAGTTGATTAATAATGCGGATGCGTTCGGCGGTGACCTGCATGCCAAAAGACTTGTGTTTGTTAGCTGACTTACTTTTCAGTTCGGCTGCTTTTTTGCGCCCCACTCCATCGTCTGAGATTTCAATTAGAAGCAGATGTTCGGCGGGCTGGCACACCGAAATGCACACCAATCCTCCTTCTGTCTTATGCATCAATCCGTGCCAGATTGCATTTTCTACAAATGGTTGCAATAGTAAGGGTGGCAGGCGCAGGTATTGCGGATCTACTTCCGGAGAAACCAAAATACTGAACCGGACTTTGTGTTTAAAGCGCATCGCTTCCAGTTCTATGTAAAGTTGTAAGGCTTCCAACTCGTTTTTTAGCAAAACCAGGTCTGAACGGGAATTTTCCAGCACTAAGCGAATTAATCTGGCAAATTTAGTCAGATACTCGGAGGCTTGCTCCGATTCGTTCTGCAAGGTATAGAGCTTAATTGAATTAAGGCAATTGAAAACAAAATGCGGGTTCATCTGGGCCCGTAAGGCTATCATTTCTGTGTCGGCCAACTTGCGTTCATATTCTGTTTTCAGTTGTTGAATATGTTGTTTTTCCAGTTGTAAACTTTGCTCTTCAATGGCGTGGGAACGTTCGGTAAGTTGCGCTTCCAGATCCTGCGTATAATGCTCCTGAATCCGACGTTTTTCTACTTCAATTAATCGTCCGCGGTAAGCCAGCGCCAGAGCAAAACAAAAAGCTTCCATAAATAAGCCCGCTATTACCCAAAAAAACGGATCATTAAAAAAGTTATAGGCAATCTGGTTCAGACTAGGAAAATATAAATCCAGCGAGCCGGGTAAAAAGGATATAACCAGCAAACTAACCATCCCGGCTAGTAAGTAAGACCGGATAGCAGAATTACTGCGAAAAACAGTGCTTAGCAAAACAAGGGTGGCCAGTCCGGCCGGTACCATCGCGAATATGTAGAAGGTGTTGTTACGGAATAAGGGCTTTTGGTAAATCCATTCGATAAGGGACTGAAGTTCCTGAAAAACTAATATAACCATTAATCCTTGCAAGATTCGCCAGGTGCCCGGAAACTGGGTACGCACAGGCACAACTTCCGCCACGAACAGCGTGTAGAAAAGAGCAATTAAAGCTACGTGAAAGGGGCCCAAGGCTTCCGACATCCGCACGGGAAACAGCAGAGCAAAGCTAAACCGGTAGTCGATATGGTGGAGCGTAAAGAGAAAGCAGGTTAGCGCGTACAGCGCGTAGTAGAGGAAAGCCCGGTCGCGGCTAAGAAAAAAAGAATAAAACGTGTATACACTCATAAAAAACAGCCCCCGGCCAGTAAGCCTACCACCGCCAGTTGTACATTCATGTGCCATTGCGATAGATAATCCAATTCATAGCTGCCTCGGATGGATAGGAGTTTGGAATAAATAACCGATGGACTCCAAATATAGTCTACTACCTGTACGTAGTAGGTGCGTTCGGTGAGAGGAGGCAGGGATAAGGGCAGGGCAAAACGGCTCACTCGTCGCTGAGGGGGTAAGCTTATACCCGTCTGCCCAAGGCAGGTGTTATTCTCGTAAAGCGTAATCAGGCCATGAACAATTGTTTGGTGCAGAACGTGCAGCGTATCCTGGGGATGGGTGTTTCGCAGGGTAAACCGTAGCCAGGTCACCATGATTGATTGCTCGGCAAAAGTGGCCCGTTCATTCCGTTTTTCTCGGAATGGCCGGAAATCTTTGGTCATAATATCCGACAGGGGGAGAATATCTTCCGAAAGATCTTGATAAAACTCCGTGTAAGGGCCAATGTCAAACTGGTCAGTAGGCAACTTGCCGGGCAAGCTAAGTGGTGCTTGCGCCAAAGCCAAAGAACTTAGGGAGAACACAGCAACTAAGAGCAGCAGACGCATAGGCGTAGGATGAATAAACAAGGTAAGACAAATGGAGTTAGTAGTCCAGCTTTGCCGGCTCAAACAATTGGTTTATTGCGTGAATGGTTATTTTTTAAAGGGAAGACCATTTACTGCCTCTTTCTTTAAGCTACTCAAAAAAATTAACGACTTACGCACTGACTCCGGAGGTTTAGCCAAGCCCACTGGTTATTATTTCGGAGGCTGGTTACCTTTCCTTCAACTAATCGGTCTCAAATAAAACTATTTGCTTTTCGGAATCTTATCAAATACAGTGGATAAAGCAATTGCTTACCCTTAAAGTTGGCGAGTTTCTACTACTGCTAATCTTTTTCGATCGATTAATTTTGAATAATTGCTAATAAAGCATGAGTGGCACTACAACAAGGCATGCTTCTGCTGTTTGCTTTAAAAACTATTCGCTTGTGCCTTTGGCCGGTAAGCGGCAATCCGGGTAATATTTCAAATGCAAAATCTATTTCCGCAGCCGTCTGCCATTTAAAAACGATTTATCATGAAAACAAGCATTGATCTTTCCGCCTTCGCTAGGGCCTGGTTTAGCTTAATAGTGGCTTTGTTACTTACCTTTTCAGCTGCGGCTCAGGAAAAGTTCTACCGCAATCCCGATGATTTGAGTAAAGGCTACTGGAAATTATATACTGAGCCTGCTTCCCGGACAGCTTATATAAAGTTTTTTGATGCCAGCGATCGGTTGCTCTATGAAGAAGTAATTCCGGATAAATATATCAAGCTAACCGATCGGAACGTCAACCGCATTAATCAAGTATTTGACCAAATTGTTAGTAACCAAATGGTTTTGGCAAAAGTTAAGGCCGAACCACTTCTAGTTGCTCCTACTCGGCCGTTAATAAACAGAAATGAAGTAAAGAAAACCCTGATTACGAAAAAAAAGGATAGAACAGGTTCTCGGATTCAAATAACCGTTTTTAAGATTCCAGACACTACTAAGTTTTTTCTGGCCTTCCAAAACCCAAACCGGGAGCGAATGAAAATTTACTTGAAAGATGCTGCAAAGCAGGAATTATATTCAGAAAATATAAATTGTGCTGCTTATACTCAAAAATTCGATACGGTTGGACTAGATAAAGGAAAGTACTTATTAGAAGTTACCACTGTTAACCAAAAGTACAAATTCGCTAAGCTAATTAAAGTAGGCCCGGACATACCCTCCCTGAGAATAGAACAGACGGACTCTCTTTTGGCTTCCCGCTAATAAGTAAAATTTAAAGTAATCTGTATTCCTGTCGTGCATAGAATGCGCCGGCCTTTCAACTGCCTCCTCCCCGCGTTTGCCTTTCTTTTATCCTGGTGTTACGAAAGGCAATGAATACTAGTGGAAAATATATCAATTTCTCTTTAAAGCTTGCTGTTTTATGAAAAGAATGTATCATATCTTAAATAGTTTTTTTCTTATCCCGTTAATAATAAAGAGAAAATTCACCGAAGTCTTACTGCTTTTTAGTGTTTCTTTTATCGGGGTTCCATCTGCTTTTTTTGGATTAATATTACTGGCTAATGCGCACCAAGCAATGGGCCAAAGTACTCTCCGAGGATATATCCGGGATCCGGCGGGCAAAGGCTTACCCTACGTAAGTACCGGACTTTTAATGGCCTCTGATTCTAAATTAGTAAAGGGGGCCTTAACCAACGAAGAAGGCGCTTTTGAATTTACGGGTGTCGCCGGGGGACAATACATCATCTCGGCGAATATGGTAGGTTATGCTTCTTTCACCTCTGCGGTTATCGCCGTCGACCAAGTCTTGATTACCGTACCCCAAATAACTTTAAACCCATTAATTAAAAATTTAAAAGAAGTTACCGTTACCACCAAAAGGCCTTTTGTAGAACAGAAAATAGACCGGATGGTAGTGAACGTAGCAAACAGCATTATTAGTAGCGGAAGCACCGCACTGGAAGTACTCGAAAAAGCCCCGGGAGTAACCGTAGACCGGCAAAACGACCAGTTACGGCTTCGCGGCAAAGAAGGCGTGATCGTGCAGATGGATGGCCGGCAAACCTACCTTTCCATGGCCGATGTGGTGGCTCTCTTACGAACCATGCCCAGCGACAATATCGACCGCATTGAGTTAATCACCAACCCATCGGCCAAGTACGATGCCGCCGGCAATTCCGGCATTATCGATATCCGGCTGAAAAAGAATAACGAGGTAGGCACCAATGGCTCTCTTTCGGTAGGAGCGGGCGCGGGGAAATATGACCGGGAGCAAGGTAGTGGACAATTAAATCACCGCACGCCTAAGTTCAATCTTTTTGGGAGCTACAGTGCCAATCGGGGAGGCAACTACTGGGACTTCGACGTGCTGCGGAATCAGGCCGATGGCCAGCAGCGCAATCTGGTTAACAGCGAATCTTATATCCGGTTTAAAACCCGAGGGCATAATGTTAAAGCAGGATTAGATTATGCCCTTAACCAGAATACGACTTTAGGGTTGGTATGGACCGGCTTATGGAACAACAACCAAGAAAAGAGCCCGGCAGCAGTATCTTTCCGCCGTCAGGAAGCAGAACCGCCTTACCTGCAAACACTCACCCAAAAAACGTTGTCGACCATTTCTTCGAATCAAGCCATTAACCTAAACTGGCAGCACCGTTTCCAGAACAAAGGGGGCCAGCTAACCGCGGATATTGACTTGGGGCATTTTGACCGGGATTTTACAAACGCGTTAGCAACCGAAACCTTGTTCTCCCAAGATTCTATCCCTGCTCCTAGAGGCTTGTTTACCCAAATGCCCACTTCCATTGACATTAAAACCTTTAAGGCCGATTATAATCGTTCCTTGGGGAATGATTGGCAGCTAGAAGTTGGTTTTAAAGGCAGTTATGTTTATTCTAACAATAACCTAACCTTGCTGAACGGGGAGTTAAGCAACTTACAGATGGATTCAACTTTATCGAGCCATTTTAAATATACGGAGCGGGTAAAAGCCGTTTATGCCAATTTTACCGGCAAGTTAGGCGTAAAAACAAACTTGCAGATTGGCTTACGCGGTGAGCAAACCCATTCCGAAGGCCATTCTATAACCCTCAACCAGGTAGTAAAAAGAAATTACCTGAATTTATTCCCCAGCGTTTTTCTTTCCCAAACCCTATCTGCCAAACACACGCTGGCCTTTTCTTACAGCTACCGCATTGACCGCCCCAACTACCAGAACTTAAATCCGGCCCGTGCTTACCTGGACCCTTACACTTACAGCCAGGGAAGCCCTTACTTGCAACCGCAGTATACGCACTCCCTAGAGCTGAAACATGGCTTTGATAACAAGGTATTTACCGCTTTGGGGGCCAGTTACATCCATGACCTGGTTTTCTATGTTCTCCAACCCGTAACCGGCAACACTTCGGAACGGGTACCGGAAAATATTGGCAAATCGCAGGCCTATAACGTAACTATTACTTTACCAGTAACCGTACGGCAAGGTTGGACACTGCAAACGACAATGATGGGAATTTATAGCCAGTTTCAGTACAACTATCAAGACACCCCGTTGCGGGTAAAACAAATATCCGGCAGGCTGAATGGTTCTAATGCCTTTACATTAGGTAAAGGCTGGACCGCAGAAGTAACCGGCTGGCTGAATACCCCCGCCGTAGATGCCTTGTGGCGCTCTCCGTGGCTGGGTTCCTTTGATACCGGGCTGCAAAAAGCATTGGGCTCCCGCTGGAAAGCGAAATTAAGCGTACAGGATGTTTTACATACCAATCAAATAAAAGGAAAGATCCGGACGGCTAACTATACGAGTGATATTTGCATCCGATTTGACTCCCGCATCGCCATGTTCAACCTAACCTACGCCTTTGGCAATCAACAACTCAAAAGTAATCGCCCGCGCAAAACCAGTTCCGAAGAAGAGATGCAGCGTACGAATTAATTTTTTAAAAATGAGCCAAGCTGCCGCTCACTAAATTAGTAGCGGCAGCTTGGCTAGGTGTTATTCTCTCATCTATTGCAGAGGCATTTTACTCACTCCGGAGGGAGTTTACCGGGTTGGCTAAACTGGCTTTGATGGCTTGCACACTGATGGTAAGCAAAGCAATAAGTATGGCTAAAGCCCCGGCTACCGCAAAGATAGGCCAGGTAATAGTTATCCGGTATTCAAAATCTTGCAACCAGCGGTGCATACCCCACCAGGCAATGGGCCAGGCCAGCAAGTTGGCCAGCACCACTAATTTTAAAAAATCCCGCGAGATTAAGCCCAGAATGTTCGCCACCGAAGCGCCCAGCACTTTGCGAATGCCGATTTCTTTGGTACGCTGCTCCGTGGTAAAAGCTACTAAACCAAACAAACCTAAACAAGCAATAAAAATAGCCAGCGCCGAAGCCACGGTAAATACTTGCCCGTATTGCTGCTCTTGTTGGTATTGCTCGTTATAGCGTTCGTCTAAAAAGAAAAATTCGAAGGGATTGCCGGGGTAACTGGCCCGGTATAGTTTTTCGAGTTCGGCCATTTTGCGGGACATGTTACCGGGGGTAAGTTGCACCGTCAGGTAACCAACCGAACGCCGGGGCAGAAAAATGATAGGGTCAATGGCTTCGCGTAAGCCTTGGTGGTGGTAATCGCGCATCACTCCTACCACCTGGTAGGCTTGCCCCCAGCTAACCGTTTGGCCCACGGCCGCCGCCGCCGAAGTAAAACCTAATTGCCGGGCAGCGGTTTCGTTGAGCATTAGTTTGGCGCTTTTCTCCCAGCCTAAACTGGTTTCCTGGTGATTAAAGTTGCGCCCGGCGGCTAAAGCAATGCCGTACGTTGGCACATAACGATCATCGATAATGCCCATGGAGTAGCCTTTTTTACTATCGTCGGCGGGAGCGCCGGGCCGGGCAATGCCGTTGGCGCCGAAATTATAAAAGTTACCCGGTACAATGCCGCTCTGGCAGAAATTTTTTACGTAGGGCAACTGACTTAACTGTTGTTCCAGCACGGCGGTACGCGTAGTAATGGCCGCTTCTTCGCCTACCTGCGGACTTTGAATAACCAAACGCTGGCTAAGTTCAAAGCCTAAATCCTGGTCTTGCATAAACTGTAACTGGCGATACAATACCAGGGTAGCAATCATTAGCACTACCGAGGCGCTGAACTGCCCTATCACCAAAGATTTACGCAGCCATTGGCCACGACTCATCCGGGGAGTACCTTTTAAAGTTTGCACCGGCTTAAACGATACCAGCGTAAAAGCCACGTAAATGCCCGAAGCCAGTGCGCCGGCCAGCAATAACCCTAAACCAATCAGCCAGTAATTATCCGCTTGCAAGACACCAAAGGTTAGTTCTTTTTTTATCAGTTTGTTGAAAGGGCTTTGCAGCAAAACGACTAACCCGAGCGCCAGAGAAAATCCCAGCAGATTTATAAATAACGATTCACCTAAAAATTGCCGGATTAATTGGCCGGAACGGGCCCCGATTACTTTCCGGATGCCTACTTCTTTGGCGCGTTTTAATGCGCCGGCCGTGGATAAGTTTACGTAGTTAAACCAGGCAATAATTAAAATTAACCCGGCAATGCCTTCCAGCAAATACACAAAACCCAAACTGCCACTAACCCGCAGTGGATCGCTCAGCGACGTTGCCAGGTGCAGGTTACCGGTTGGTTGCAGCCAGAACCGGTCTTCGTTGGCAGGGTTCATTTTTTTAGCCAGCGCATTAAGTTTAGCGGCGAGCGTCTGGTAATTGGTACCGGGGCTTACCTGAAAAAAAGTAGTTAAAAAAGTACCGTCGAAGCCATCTAAACGGGCCCACCCGTTGCCGTTTAGGTTCGCCGGGTTGGCCAGCGTAATAAGCGAGAAAATTGCATCGAAACGCAGATCGGAATTCTGCGGCATATCGGCGTACACGGCGGTAACCGTGTATAAGGTTTTCCCGAACTGATTGTTAAGGGTTATTACTTGCCCCATGGCCGACTTATTTCCAAAATATTTGCGGGCTTGGGTTTGCGATAAAGCTACCGTATTGGGGGCTTGCAGCGCGGTAGCAGCTTGGCCCTGCACCAGCGGGAAAGTGAATAAGGTAAAAAAACTCGCATCGGCGTAGGCTATCTCGTTTTCGCGGAACGATTGCGCAACACTTTCTTTTTTAGCACCGGCGAAGGTAACCAAACCATTAGCCGCTTGTTCGGCCACGCGACAGAAAGCCCGAACTTCCGGAAATTGCTGTTGCACGAGCGGTGCTACGGCGGGAGCGATATTAATGCCAAACTCGCCATCGCGATCTTGCAGCTGCAGTCGGTAGAGGGTAGGCAAATTTGTATGAAAACGGTTAAAACTGCGTTCAAAACTGACGTACTCCAGTATTAAAATAAAAGCCGTAATGCCTAGCGCTAAGCCCAGAATATTTATCAGCGAGAAAGCTTTGTGGCGCCATAAAATGCGTTTGGCAATTTTGAGGTAGGTAGTCAGCATAGCGTTATTTTGTTGTGAATAGTTGTTAATTATTAGAACACAGTTTCAAGCTCTAAATGTTTTTGCTTTGTAAAATGTCGGAACCCGGATGTACTTGATTTAAGAATTCACTTGATTTTTTTATGCCGCCTGAGCTTTTATTCAGTACCTGATTTTCTCTCGCGAGCGTTCGCGCTCGTGAGGGCTATCGTCCGGACTCTGGCCGGTGAAAACATGCTCGGATGTATTATAAATAGACTTTGGGTTCGCCCGGCCGGAGGCCTCCTGGATAATCTTCACGAGCGTAGACGCTCGCGAAAGCAGGAATTTATTAGAACGTAACGATCTACCTTCGAAAGGGACTTTTTCTACTAATTTGTTTAACTTAATTACATTGCGCTCGCGCCAGGTAAATTAATCTTAGTGTCAGCTACTCGCTGCGCAAAGAAGTAACCGGGTTGGTAATGGCCGTCCGGATAGCATGGTAACTAACAGTAAACAACGCAATGAGTAAAGTGGCCCCACCCGCTAGGGCAAATATCCACCAGGCCAAATCGGTTTTATATTGAAAGTTTTGCAGCCAGTTATTCATGGCATAAGCGGCCAGCGGCCAGGCGATAATATTGGCCAGTAACACCAACTTCAGGAAGTCTTTGGAGAGCATACCGGTGATATTTAAAACCGAAGCGCCCAGCACCTTACGAATGCCAATTTCCTTGGTGCGTTGCTCGGCGGTAAACAAAGCCAACCCAAACAAACCTAAACACGAAATAAAAATAGCCAGAAACGCAAAATAATAAGCCAACCGGCCAATTATAGCTTCGCTGCGGTACATTTGTTCAAAATCCTCGTCGAGAAAATGGTATTCAAAAGGATAACCCGGATTATATTGCTTGGCTAGCTTTTCCAGTTGCGCTAAACCGGCGCTGGTTCTGCCGGCGGCCAGGCGTACAAAAAGATAATCGGCGTATTTCGGCGCCAAAATCATAATGAGCGGCTGCATGGCATTGTGCAGGGAAGAAGAATGAAAGTCTTTCATAACGCCAACAATATGGCCGTCTACTCCCATTACCTGTATTTTCTGCCCGAGCGGCTCTGGCAGGTTCATTAGGCGGGCGGCTTCTTCGTTCACCACAAAATTAGAAGTATCGGTGCCAAACTCCCGGGAGAAATCGCGCCCGGCTTTAAGTTGAATGCCCATGGTACGCAAATAATCGTATTCGGTAGCCACTACGCTAAACAGCACGTCGGCCTTTGGGGCTTTGCCGGGCCATTGTACATTACCCGTGGAAGATCCTATCGTGAGGGGATTTTGATTGGAAATAGTTACTTGTTTTATATCCGGCGATTGCAGCAAATCGGTTTTTAAGGTTGAGGCATGTTCTTTCAATTCGCCTTCTAGGTACAAATAAGCCACATTCTCGCGGTTTAGGCCTATGTTTTTGCTTCGGATGTATTGCACCTGGCTGTACACGACCAAGGCACTCACAATCAGCACCGACGATAAAATAAACTGAAAAACTACTAGTCCTTTCCGGAACCAAACCACGCGGTTACTGAACCGCAGCGTACCTTTTAAAACCTTTACCGGCTCAAACGACGATAAAAACATAGCCGGATACGAACCCGATAACAAACCCGTAACCAAGGCAATACCCGCCACGGCCAAGATAAACAACGGACTGCTGTACGGGATAGAAATAAATTTACCGGTTAACTGGTTGAACACCGGCAATAGTAGTTGGGCCAAGGCCAGCGAGAATACAATCGCTAATAAAGTAATCAGCATAGATTCGCCGATAAATTGCCCGATGAGTTCGCGCTTACCGGCGCCAATTACTTTACGAACGCCTACTTCTTTGGCCCGCCGCGCCGACCGGGCCGTTGCCAAATTCATGAAATTAATGCAGGCAATTACTAAAATAAAAATGGCTACTATCGAAAATAAGCGCACGTATTCAATCCGGCCGCCGGCGGGTACTTTACCGGATTTAAAATTACCGTGCAGGTACATGTCTTTCACCGGCTGCAAAAACAAATCTATATTACTGTCTTTTTGTTTCGTGGTTAAATAACGTTCTATTTTTGGGTTTACCTGGGCCAGCGTCGCAGTGGGTTGCAGCAGCACATACGTTTTAGGGCCGTTGTTGCCCCAGTCTTTCACCCAATCGTTTTCTTTGGCAAAATCCGTAAACGGCATTACCCAATCAAATTGCAGCGATGAGTTTTTGGGTACGTCTTTAAAAACGCCGGTAATTTGGTAAGTTTCTTTATTATTTACTTTAATGGTTTTACCCGCCACATTCGTCGTCCGGAAATATTGTTGAGCCATAGTTTGCGAAATAGCTACCGAGCGGGGCTGCATTAAAGCCGTTTGCGGATTACCCTGAATAAAATGAAAGGAAAACAGCCGGAAAAAATCGGGGCCGGCGTAAGTGCCGTTTTGCTTCAAAGCCTTATTTTCGTGCGTAAAAAGTAAATTAAAACCCGGATTTATGGTTACGGCCTGCGCTATTTCGGGAATATCTTTGGGCAGGTTTTCGCCTAAAGGTCCGGGCGTAGCATCGAGGGTAAAATCCTCGTTACCACCGTAATGCTGCACTTCCATTACGCGGTATAGCCGATCGATATTCGTGTGAAATTGGTTAAAGCTGCGTTCGTCCTGTACCCAGAGCATAATTAAAATGCTACAGGTCATTCCTAAAGCCAAACCCGAAATATTGATAAAAGAAAATACCTTGTGCCGGAGCAGGTTACGTAACGCTATTTTCAGGTAATTAGTAAGCATATTTGTCTGAATCAGGATTCGTAAGAGGAAAGGATTACAGGCGTAACATTTTGTAAAAACCGTTATCCGGCAAAAAACTTGCCGGCATATTAAGGAATAAGAAAGATGCCATTGTTATATATAGCTTGTAATTAATAAGTTACGATGTCTTTGCTCTTAACTGCTACCGCGGCCTGTCCGGTTTTGATACAGTTTTTTGTTCGCTTTTAGAACAGCCATTTCGCTGGCGTAAAACGAAAGATTGTAATTGTATATTTACCAGTCAGCAAAAGCCTACTTGCCGTAAGGGTAAAGCAAAATTTCTATATATTTAGGGGATAGAAGAGGTATTTATTGGATTGGATATAGAAGAAAACAAGATAATCAGGTTTAGCCGCAGCTTTACCCACTATACCCATAACCGAAACTACACCGTATATTCAACCAATACAGGAGGATAACTGAAATAACTCCGTATATCTACGAGTTGGCGGCAAGGTAAAACAACGACACAGTAAGAAAAGTGAATAATATCGACACGACAATAGAAAAACTTAAAGAAAGTCCTTTATTTTATCTTTTCCTTTCTTCGAGAGAATTATTCCACTCTAATTTTTGGTATTGGTTATCAACTTTGAATAAAATCGAAACAGCAAAACTTTTTAGCGACAAAACATTAAACAACGACATTACTTTCAAAAGAGAACACAATCAAAGCAGTGGAGAATTCAAAGCTAGTGTTGACTTGTATGTGTTGGACAAAATTGCAATAGAAAACAAGGTCAAAGACTTTCCAACATCAGCACAGCTTGAACGAATTAAACTTTCATTTGGAAAAACTGATATTGAGTTTGTGCTTACAACTTTATTTTGGACAAATGACTTGTCTTTTGAGGGTTGGACAGTCAAAACATATAGAACCATTTCTGATTCTATAGAACCAAACAAATTCACGAACGATACTTACTATCAAAGCTTAATATTGGACTACAAACAGTTTGCATTTAATTTATCCGAATTATCCGAACAGTTGGAAATAAAGCAGGAATACGATTTCCCCATTTCATTAAACAAAGTTTTATACGGCAAACTAAACGAAATAAAACTTTGGGAAGGTTATCAGAAATTAAGAGCAAGTCACTTGCTAATCCATTTCAGCAAATCAAACAGACATAACTTAACGACAGCATACAGCATCAACAATCAAAAAGCAACTACCGACTTTGTTCTTGACTTGCAAGACGGTTATAAAATAGGTGTTCAGATTGAAGATATACAATACAGAAAATTTGTAATTGGAAGAAAAGCAGGAAAATTCGCAGAAAATTTAATTGGCAGCAACTTGTTTCTCAACAATACACTTTCAGGGAGAGGAAAAAAGCCTTACCTAAACTATGGCGACACTTTTAAATACCAATATGAAAAACTTAAAAGGTTAACTTTTAATGACTTGTTTGAAAAAATAAACAATGACTTTCAAAACATTAATAACGAAATTGACAATATAAAAGAACAAATACCCAGCAGCTAACAGCGGTTTGGCGTAATGGCGGGTTCAGTACTTCGTATGACAGTTTTACGGTAGATTCAAGTGCCGTTCTTCGATTGAGCTTTTATGCTAAAAATCCGCCACAACGCCAATCCGCAAAACGTTAGGCACAAGCTAAAGAATTAGCATATTTTGTAAAAATCGTATAATTAGCATTATGACAAATATCAAAGACTACATCAACATTGACCAAGAAATTTTAGGCGGACAACCTGTTTTCAAAGGAACCCGCGTTCCAATTGAGACGCTATTCTTACATTTAGAAAAAGGCGTTTCCTTGGACGAATTTTTAGAAGATTTTCCCACTGTAAGCAAAGAACAAGCGATTAGCGTGTTAGGGATTGCTGAAAAAATAATGACTTCTAAAAATATAGAAAAGTTATATGAGGCTGCTGCTTGACGAAAACTTACCTAAGCGGCTTAAACTTGACTTTCCTGACCATGAGATCTATACCATTAACGACAAAGGCTGGAACGGAAAGAAGAATGGAGAACTAACGAAGTTGTTAATAGCAGAGAACTTTGAGGCTTTAATTTACCTTCGACAAAAATTTACAATACCAACAGAATTTCAAAAAATACGCTATTCCAGTTTTAGTGCTTAACGCAACAGATAATACTTATTTGACCTTGAGCAAACTAGTTCCTAAAATTAAAGAAGTTCTCAGCAAACAATTAATGCCTGGGCCGACAATCCTAAATGAATAAAAGAAAGCTTGTGCCTAACCCTGCATAGACAAAACCTTTGCTTCCCTACGGGCTTGGCATACGCGCGGTCCGTTAGCGGTAATGCAAAAAACAGCACCATTATGATTTATCATATTTTAAACGGCGACGCTCTGGCTTACAGTTTTCCGGACGCTAAAATTGGAGGAGATCTCATTGTCGTTCGAGAAGGTCTGATAGAGGGAAATCTAGCGGGCCACCATTTGCCAGACTTTTGGCAAGCCAGAGCCAGGTATCTGGGAGTAACCGAAACGGAATACCAGAGCCAAGTGGTAAACGAATTCGAAAAAATAAGGAATGCTCCGGATGATTCCGAATTTAATCTTTGGTTCGAGTATGACTTGTTTTGTCAAGTTAATATGTGGTTTGTTCTTTCCATTATCCATCGTTTGCCCATCAAGAAAAAAGTTTTTGCGGTTTATACTACTTATTTAGACAAAACCAGTAAACATTTTTGGAATGCCTTTGGACCCGCCAATTCCGCTGAATTACAGGTTTGTTACGCCAATAGAATTTCTTTAAGTGACGCGGACCTACAGGTAGGGCAAGACTTGTGGCAAGCTTACAAAAAGGGTAATCTGAAAGAATTGACCGCACTTTCCAAGAATCCATCGGTAGCTTTTCCGTATTTACCAGAGGTAGTAAAGGCGCAGGTGGACCGTTTTCCTAAAGATGGCACCAAAGGCAGACCGGAAAGGGTTATGGAAGACATCCTAAAAAATATTTCCACTGACTTTCCTAAAGTGTTCCAAGAATTTTGGAACCGAGAAAGCATTTATGGTTTCGGGGACACGCAATTAAAAAACCTCTATGACAAAGTAATGCACCACCGCTAACCACACCTAAACGTCAGCCATTGGCCACCGTTTAGCCAAACCATTAGGCGGCATCTCTATATCGCCTTTGGCGTAATTACCCTCTTTTTTGACGCAATAACACCCTATTTATTCTGTAGGTAAGTAGTATGTTTGGGCACTACAAATCAATTATAATAATTATGGCGCTAATTAACCCGCACATTAACTTCAACGGAAATGCCGAAGAAGCGTTTACCTTCTACAAATCAGTATTTGGCGGAGAGTTTGCAAAAGTTATTCGTTTCAAAGACCTGGCAGGTCCTGAATTTCCGGTAGCGGAAAAAGAAGAAAACAAAATTATGCACATTGCTTTGCCGATCGGTAAACATAATATGTTGATGGCAAATGATGTTCCGGAAAGTTTGGGAAAAACAAACGAAAATGAGAACCGAAGTAAAATTGTAATTAACGCCGAAAGTAAAGAAGAAGCCGACAAATTATTTAATGGGCTTTCCGGAGGAGGACAAATAGAAGGGCCTATTGGCGATAGCCCCTGGGGCTCTTATTTTGGTTGTTTTAGAGACAAATACGGTATTGAATGGATTGTGGAATTTGACCCGAACTATAACGAAAATACATAAACGAAAACAACGAACGCCTAACAAGGAATTTGCAAAAGCCGAGCTATTGGAAGTAATATAATATTTGTATTTCTAGCAACATTTGGGCAAAACCGAAGCGGAAGAAGTTCTAATACTCTGCTTTCGCAAATTCCTGAAGCGGTAGCCAAAACTGTAAAGAACACAAGTAGAAAGAGAAAGCGCATTATGTAAATTAATCAACGATGAATTTTACTAGGCTGGTTCCGAATGTATTTTATATAGATATTAAAGAGGCATTACGGCTATTTGTCGATTGCCTTGAATTTACTATTGCACATGATGAATTAAAATCAAATAATCCTTTCTGTGTGATCGAAAAGAACGGTTTGCGGATTAATCTTTTTGAAAACAAGGAATTAGCAAAAGAACATAATCCTGAATTTAGACTGGTAACTAATAATATTGAGGAAGTATACAAAAAAATATCCTCCACTCATCCTGAGTTTCTGCACCCAAACCTTCGTAAAATTACGCTTCGGCCTTGGGGAGCAAAAGAATTTGCGTTAAGGGATAAGCAATTAGGTATTGTTATTCAGCAATGGTAAAATTATAAAAACGCGAAAGTAAGTATAGCAACGAACCACTACCGTGAGGCCAGTAGACCTAAGAAATATTTATATCTGGAAAGCAATAAATTCGTTCATTTAAAGCATAAATCCATCAGTTAAGCTACCGCTGAACTACCTATACTAACGTTACTGTAAATCATAAGGCTTGGAAATTTAAATTTTACCCACTTCCGTCAGGCTACACAATTCTGACAGTACCCGGTTAATAAGCAATTCACGTTCTCGACATGGTAGCCGGCGGGTATTTTTACCACTACTTCTTCTTTCAGGCACTCTACTTTCTGGCATTTCCGGCACCGGAAATGAAAATGATTGTGGCGGTGCTGCTTTTCTTCGCAGTTATGGCAAAGCGCGAAATAATACTTGCCATCGTCTGACAGAATTTTGTGTACATAGCCGTCTTCGCAAAACCTATTCAGGATGCGGTATACCGTAACCCGATCCATAGCGCCTTTTACTTGCTGCTCAATGTCCTCCTGGTTAAAGGCTCTTGGGGCAGAATGCAGGATATTTAAAATAGCCTGTTTAGAGGGAGTGCTTCTTCTTTTCATTAATTATTATTGCAATTAAGTTGCAATAATAAAAATAAATCCTAGGTTTGCCAAATCAAAAACCAGGTACTACTCCCGAAAGTTGGAATTAAACCTTTGCGCCAACAATTAAGCGCTTTCTTTTTTTCGGGAGGAACATTTTAAAGATTGATTTTATGGTAAATTCTAAAACTTTCGACGTGATTATTGTGGGCGGCAGTTATGCCGGCCTTTCGGCTGCTATGAGTTTAGGCCGGGCTTTACGCCAGGTGTTAATCATCGACAGTGGCCAACCTTGTAACCGACAAACTCCCCATTCGCACAACTTTATTACCCACGATGGCGAAACTCCCGCCCAGATTTCGGCTTTAGCCCGAGAGCAGGTGGCTCGTTACAGTACCGTTACCTTTTACAATGGACTCGCCATAAGTGCCGTTAAAACGGAAAAGAGATTTAGCTTAACTACCCAAAGTGGGAATACTTTTTCAAGTAAAAAACTGGTGTTTGCCACCGGGTTAAAAGACATAATGCCTGACCTGCCCGGGTTTGCCGAATGTTGGGGAATATCCATCTTGCATTGCCCGTATTGCCACGGGTACGAAGTGAAAAATTTAAAAACCGGGTTATTGGGTAACGGTGATACCGGTTTTGAATTAGTTAAATTAATCTCGAACTGGACCAAGGATATAGTACTTTTCACCAACGGAAAATCTACTTTAACGATCGAGCAAACTGCCAAACTTGAAAAACGCAACATTCCCATTATTCAGACCGAAATTCAAAGTTTCCAGCACGATCAGGGAAAAATTAGAAGTGTGGTTTTAAAGGACCAAACAGAAATTTTAGTAAACGCTATGTATGCGCGCCCTGTATTTGTACAGCATTGTCCTATTCCGGTGGAATTAGGTTGCGAAGTAACCGAACCAGGTTTTTTAAAAGTAGACGGGTTCCAGAGAACAACGGTTGCCGGTGTGTATGCCTGCGGCGATAATTCTATTTTTGGCCGGGCCGTTTCGTTGGCCGTTGCCAGCGGTACCGCAACCGGCGCTTTCGTGAATAAAGATTTGATGGAGGAAGAGTTTTAATGGCGTGTATAAGCGGAAATCTGTTATGCTAAAAAGAACGCGGTCAGATAATCAGAATCCTTTTTATATTTAGCAAATTAGTAAAATAGTAAATCTTTACATTAGAAAGTCGAAGAAATAAAGCAAAAGCTTCAACTTTACCCATGTTTCCGATAACCGGAGTTATTCCGTATATCTGCTGGTTAGATGTAATATGATTAGAATGAAGTCCGAAGTAGATAACAGCTTAATACTTAGTGGAGTGAGAGCTTTATTGGGAAATGTCCCCATTTCATTAAGGTCTGTATCAATAGAATTAAGTAATGGAAAGATACTTTGGAAGTGTGTTTTTGATGAAAATGCAACAGAAGAAGATTATGAATTACTTTCTATCGCTGCTGGTGAGGTCATAGCAGATTTTCCAAATTACGGATTAAAAGAAATTACAGAAACAATACCCAATTTTAAGAAACCTCAGCATTTTAAGAACTTAATCTTTCAAAGAAAAGAGAACAATTAAATAGAAATCACCAGAAATACAAACATCTGACCACGCCTAAAGCCCACTAAAGCGTGCCATAGCAAAGTACGTTAGTAAATAATTTACCGAAAGAATTATAATAGCCTAAATCTCCCGTATGAATTATTACTTTAGAAAAGCTAGTGCTGCTGAAATCCCGGCAATATGGGACATTCTGCAACAAGCAATACTACGCAGAAAAGCGGATGGCAGTAACCAATGGCAAGACGGTTATCCCAATCCGGCTGTTATTCAGGATGACATTGAAAAAGGCGTAGGATTTGTCTTGACCGAAGGAGAAACTATCGTCGGGTATAGCGCCGTATTAATTAATGACGAACCTGCATACGCCAAAATTGAAGGAAAGTGGTTAACGAATGCGGATTTTGTGGTTTTCCACCGAGTAGCTATTTCAGAAAAGTATTTGGGCAAAGGTTTAGCCCAAAAGATGTTGAAATTTATAGAAGAGTTTGCCCTAAGTAACCATATTTATAGCATTAAAGCAGACACTAATTTTGACAACCTTGCCATGATGAAAACTTTTGAAAAATCAGGCTATACTTACTGCGGGGAGGTGTATTTCAGAGGAAGCTCAAGAAAAGCGTATGAAAAAGTGTTGGCTAACGCGGCTTAAAGGCAATTAAAAAAGTGATTCCTATTTTCTATTTAAAATAGAGTAAATAAAATAACTTTATTCGAAAAATAGGCTAAGCAATTAAATGATAGAAACTACCTTATTCCGTACCAATTCAGATAATCCGGATTTTCAAAAATTAGTAGCCCTGCTGGATAAAGATTTAGCTATCAGAGATGGGGAAGAACATGCTTTTTATGCCCAGTATAATAAAATTGATGCGATTAAACACACCGTAGTAGCTTATAAAAACGAATTGCCGGTGGGTTGCGGCGCTATAAAACAATACGCGGAACATACCACCGAAGTAAAAAGAATGTTTGTATTACCGGAATTCCGGGGGCAGGGCATTGCCGAGGAAATCTTGCGGGAGTTAGAACAATGGGCAAAGGAGTTAAATTTTGCCGAGTGCATCTTGGAAACCGGTAAAAAGCAGCCCGAAGCCATCCGTTTATATCAGAAAGCCGGTTATTCTTTAATCCCGAATTATGGACAATATCAGGGAGTAGAAAATAGCGTGTGTATGCTGAAAAAAATAATTCCTGCAGTTTCTTAAAAGCAACTCCAATTAAAAAATCTACCGCCATGGCACCTCAACCAACAAAAGAAACCAACCTTATTTTAAGGCATTTACTGGCGACAATTGCGTACCGGTTAACAAAATGTTTGGCTGATGGGGAGGACGAATTTATGCGGTTCGATTCGGGTAGTGGGGTGCGTAAGCCTTTCGAAATTCTGTATCACATGTCGTCGGTGCTTAGTTTTTGTTTGGCCGAAATAGAAAAAAGAGACGTAATAAGACCCGTTGCTTTACCGGAAGAGCAAGCAACCACGCAATTTTTTAATCTGCTGCAAGCCACAGATAATGCCTTAACCGGGAAGGAAGTAGAATTAGATACAGCCCTAAAACTTATTCAAGGTCCGCTGGCCGATATGCTGACCCACGTGGGGCAATTGGCATTGTTAAGAAGGTACTATAATAAACCAATACAAGCGGAGAACTTCATGCGGGCCAAAGTTCAAATTGGCGTTATTGCGCCGGAAAAGCAGGAGTTAGCTACCAGCTTATAAGTTGAATACTTACCTGAAAGCCTTTCAATAAAAACGGCCCAACGAATAAAAGCTATATTGCTTCAAATAAACGGGATTTTTTTAAAGAAAAAGCGCGGCTACTCTCATAAGTAAAATAATTCGCCGACGGGGGCGAGGCAAAATGTACCAGTCATCCGCCCGCTTTATTCGGAGCTTACCCCCGAAGGAAAGGACCATTGGTCGGTACCAGGACCTGGATCAGCTCCTCCAGCAGTTTTCGGCTTAATGAAAGGTTCTACTTAACTGGAAATCACAGAATAAAATTTAATAAAATAAAGAAGATATCCGGAAGATTACCTACCTTATAATAATATTTAGATTATTAATGAGCTTGTTTTAGAATGGCCGAAATGCTGTTCCCGTACAATAAACGGGCTGATACGCTCCGGCTTCATTTTATTTCGCTAATATAATTCTTACTGCTCGGTCTTCTTTTGATGAAATACGGATGACGCAATAATTAACTTTTAACGGATAAAAAGGAAAAGAAGCCATTAAAGTAAACTAATTAACCGGTTGGGTGATGAGCGCAGTAATTAATTGTGCCGCCTATTCTGTAGGCCATCGCATAGCTAACGTCAAGATCAGTGATATTGGTAAAATACTCCGGCAAACAGATAAATTTGTTTGGATAGGCCTGCATGAACCCGACGAAGACCTGATGGCTCAGGCCCAAAAGGAGTTTGGGTTACACCCACTGGCCGTAGAAGATGCGCATCAGGCGCATCAACGCCCCAAAATAGAAACTTTCGGCGATACTCTTTTTATTGTTTTGCGTACCGCCCAGGTTTCTGGGGAACCGTGCCGGATTGTATTCGGAGAAACTCATTTTTTTGTGGGGGCCAACTTTATTCTTACCATTCGGCATGGTTCTACGCTGTCTTACGGGGAGGTGCGCTCCCGCTGCGAGAGCACGCCCAACCTGCTCCGGAAAGGCCCCTGTTTTGCCTTATACGCGGTTATGGATTCTATCGTCGACCAATATTTCCCGGTGGTAACCCAGTTAGGAGAGGAGTTAGAGATGCTGGAGGCTAGCGTTTTTAGTGGTAAGTCAAGCCGGGAAACTATTACGCAAATCTACCAGCTTAAGCGCGATCTGCTGGAAGTAAAACACGCTATTTCGCCCCTAATTGATATTTGTAACCGGCTCATGCGCTTCGATTCAACTTTAATCCGGGAAGAAACCCGGCCTTATTTCCGCGACATCTATGACCACGCTATTCGCATTAACGAGATGGTAGATAATACCCGGGAGTTGCTCACGAGCGTACTGGAAGTAAATTTTTCCCTTATTTCGTTATCGCAGAACGAAGTATCGAAAAAGTTTGCCGGTTGGGCCGCTATTCTAGGTATCCCCACCATGGTTGCCGGCATTTACGGCATGAACTTCGAATTTATCCCGGAGTTAAGCTGGCATTATGGTTATCCGGTAGTGCTGGGCTTAACTATTTCGTCGTGTGTGTTTCTCTATTGGTATTTTAAACGGTCGGGCTGGTTTTGAAAAGTATCTTTTTTCATTAATTGTTTGTCTTTGGAGCCTTTTCCAGTCTCCAGGCAGCAGTGCTAACTAATTTAAACGGACCAAGTTTGCCGCGTGGCCGGCGACCTCGTTTGGCTCTTTCGCACTCGCTATTCTTCCTTTCCTCAACTGCGTCGGCGGAATACTGCTGCGCAGTACCAAAAGCCTAGCAGGTGCTCAACAGCCAAACTGGTGTAATTTACTTACCTCTATTTGTTTAAACAAAGTTTAAACAAATAGAGGTAATAGAATGAGTAAATAGGTCGCTCTTATTTCTATTTAGTTTAAGTTCCCGGACAAAATAAAGGATGCTTATTTGTATTAGATGATAAGTTTAAGCTCCCCTCTTAAGTTTATTTAGGAGGGGCAGGAATGGTTGATAGCTTATTTTAGCTTAGTATTTTAATTGCAAGATGCGTTTTTAGGCTGCTGGTAAATTCTGAAACAAACATTACCAGAGTTTAGTCTGGTTCTTTTGGAAAAATGATAGGTACCCGGCAGCCTTATTTTGAGGAATATATCGCCTTACTTTTGCTGCCGGAAATAAACATTATTGTGAATAGTTTCCAAGTCTATAGCCGTACCGCCTCCGTTTACCAAACCACTTATCCGTTGTTCATCTTTTTTACCGGTGAATTTTAAAGCCAAGTTAGAAAATACATCGCCGTGAACGGTTTTTAAGGTTACATCGGCGCCTTGTTTTGGCGGCCAGTTCATATCCACAAACCCATGAATAGATTTGGCGTGTACCGGTCCGGTTAAATTTCGCAACTCAATACTGCAATGCACACTTTCTACCGTTACATTCGCGTCGCGGGGTACAAAAACTTCGTAATCAATCTGCTGGCAAGTAAATGCTTGGACACCATCCTGGTAATAATAATTGTTCCGTTGGTTATCCGGGCAGTCTTCGGCCCGACCGGTTTTTAACAGTTCCCGGTCAAATTTTACGTCAATGCGGGCGGTACCGTTTTCAGCGGTAAAAGCAGGTTGCAAAGCATTGTTCAGGCGACCACCATTAATTATATACGTCATTTTTACGGAAACATCTTTGCGGTCCCAGGTAGTAATTTTAATGTTATTCCCAAAGTCGAATCTTAAATCCACTTTTTTATCGTTCGGCACCGACATAGTTTTTTCTATTATTTGGGGCTGAGCCAATGCCTGAAAGGTGAAAAAACAGCCAAGCAAAGCCAAGGTAATACGTATTCTCATATTTAAATTAAATAAAAGTAAACAGATGAATAAAATCGGATGTATAACAAGCGTAAGTAAAGGCTAATAGCAGAATTTTATAAACGTACCACGTACTACCTAAAACCTACTGCCTTCTCATTTTTGCTTGCGGATAAAAATATTGCTGTGTACGGCCGAAATGCTCATTTCTACGCCGCCATTATTGGTTTTACCTTTAATGGTATTACCACCGGCAATTTTGGCCAGACCATTTTTACTGTCGCTGGGGTGGCTAATATCGAAGTCGGTGTAAATTTCGCCGTAGTTGGCTTCCAGTTCCCAATCGGCTTTGGTATTGCCGGGCAGGGTTATATCAATCGGGCCGTGTACGGATTTAATAGAACTACCTTTCGCCTGGTTCAGTTCGGAAAATGTAATGTCCAGGTGGCCATGAATGGCGTTTGCCTGTACCGGGCCGGTAATGTTGGTAAGGGTAGCGCTGGCGTGGTGCAAGTCTAAATCTATTTCCCCGGCCGTGTCGGAGAGCTCAAATTTGCCGCCGTGCGGACTGGTTTCGTGGTATACAACCGCCACATTTTTCGGTACTTTAATAGTGTACGCACTCCCGCGGCGCGAAGCCTGCAAAATTTTAAGGGTATTTTTTTCTTTTATTACCGCCAGCCCCAGATTGGTATTATCTTCTACCTCGCTGAATAAAGAATGCAAACCTTCGGCCCGTTCCGGTACCTCATAGTTTTTAGCTTCAATAATTACTTCGTCGGAATTATGGCCCACAACCTCCACCGAACTCCGGTACACCTGTATCTGCACCTGGTTGTCTTTGCTGTTGCCCAGTTTGGTTTTGTAAGTGAGAGGCGCTAGAGCATTAGATTTGTTTTTAGCGTTTGATTTTAGCGGCTTAGCCGTATTTAAGTGGTTGCTGTTGCCAGACTCTAAACTCCGGTGCGCCGTTACTACGCTCGTAGCCATAATAGTAAAACAAACGAAGGCGAGTATTCCTGATTTTTGCATGTTGATGAAAGGTTAGGTAGTAGAATAGTAGAGGATTAAAAAGCTTTCACTAACAAAGACGACGAAAGCCGGAATACATTACAATTAACCAGAAAAAAATAGGGAAAGCGGAAGTAATACCAATCTAAAAGGAATAAGACGTATTAGGTAGACTTTAATTAGCAAATGAATAGGCAGGAGGTAATCAGGCTACGGTTCAAATAAGTTAGCACCGCCAACTGGAGACGGGAACCGGCTCCAACGACAAACAGCTACTATTACTTTTATTAAATACATCTTATAAGATTCAATATAGTGTAAGAGGAAGAAGCGCAGGAAGCAACCGCTGCTACAATTATTGATTTGCATTAACGCCTTTCTTCTCTAACACGATAAACCCCAGGAATTTTTATTAACAGCCGCCAAACGCTTTTATTTCTTATTTGCCAGAGTGTCAGTCGTAAAGTTTTCGGAAAAAGAAGCTTTTTAAATATTTGACATTTTCAAAGACCTCTGACGGCGAATTAATCGCACAAATATTTGCCCTCGCACGTAACTTATTAGAAGGATTTCGGTTAAAATATTATAAAAAAACTAATCCGATTCCTATTTTCTGTAGTGTAATTAGAAAATGTTCAATCAATCCTTTGTTTCTGCTCCGTTGAAAAATCAGATTTCTTGATTTTTAAATTCTATTAAGCTTACAATTCCTAAAAATTAATCTGTTAAATCTGTTCATTTATGAGAAACCCAATACCCCCGCTTTTTTTTACTTTGGTTGCTCCTCGTTTAAACTTATACCGGCAGAAGTTGACTGCTTTCCTGCTGGTACTTATCCTTGGGTTAAGTTTATGTTCCGGCAACCTATACGCTCAGACTGCAGTAACCGGAACGGTTTCCGGCACGGGTGGCGAAGCTTTACCTGGTGTAACGGTTTTATTGAAAGGCACCACTAACGGTACAACCACCGATGCCAGCGGCAGTTACAGCATTAGCATCCCTACTGGTCAGGAAAACGGCACCCTCACTTTTTCTTTTATTGGTTATGTTAGCCAGGATGTAGCGATTAATAACCGAACTACGGTAAATATAACCTTAGCCGAAGATACCAAAGCCCTGCAGGAAGTAGTCGTAATTGGTTATCAAACCGTCCGGAAGCAAGACTTAACGGGCGCAGTTTCGGTGATTAACCCAGCCGCCGCTAACCGGGTAGCCACCAATTCGGTAGCCGAATCCTTACAAGGTTTAGCCCCGGGAATTACGGTACGTAACAGCGGCGCTCCCGGCCAAATGGCCCGCATTGAAGTGCGGGGTGCGGCCAGTTTTGCCAACACCGATCCTTTGTATGTGATTGATGGTATGATTGCCGATGCCAATACTACCATTAATAATAATGATATTGAGTCTATTCAGGTGTTAAAAGATGCTTCGGCAGCAGCTATTTACGGCGCCCGGGCCGCTAACGGGGTAGTAATTATTACTACCAAACAAGGCAAGGAAGGTCCGGCTAAAGTTTCGCTCTCAGCGCGTTACGGCATTCAACGGATTCCGAAACGCTACGATATTATGAATAGTACCGAGTTTGCGGCCATGCAGCGTACCCAATACGAAAACTCCGGTCAAACGCCGCCCGCCAGCGTGGGCTCCGCTTTTAACCCCAATATTGATACCGACTGGCAAGACGAAGTAATGCGCACCGGTAACGTGCAGGATTATAACTTGTCGTTATCGGGAGGTTCTAAAACGGGTACTTACCTTATTTCGGGCAGTTATTTTACGAACAAAGGCGTACTCATTGGTAATTCTTTTGAGCGGGCAACGTTACGGGTAAATACCCGCAGCACCAAGGGCCGGATTACCTTCGGCGAAAACATGGTGCTCTCTAACTCGAATACCAAAGATATTCCGGGTACCAATACTACCGAAATAAATCCGTTTTACAATGCCCCCCAAATGCTGCCGATTATTCCGGTGCGGGACCCTAGTTACATAAATTCTACTAACCCGGCCGGTTGGGGCTTCGGGCGGGTAGATGCGGTTACCTACGTGTCGAACCCGGTAGCTATCGCCGATTTAAACCCCCGGAAATTTAATTATGCCAAACTGGTAGGAAATGCTTTCGTGGATGTAAAAATTGCCGATTGGTTAACTTATCGCTTTAACACTGGTGCTGAGGTAAGTTTCGACTATTACAACGAAATCCGCAAAGTGGGCGTGTGGGAGTTTAACGCCGCTCCGCGGAATAGCTCCGTCGATGAAGATCGTTCGCGTTATTTAAATCTCTTGTTCGAAAATACGCTTAATTTTAATAAAGCTTTTGGCGTACATAATATTAGCGGGGTAGTTGGTATTACCCAACAACACGTTACCCGCGAAAATACTTCCGGCGGTCGCTCCGACTTACAAATTTACAATAACGAGTATTTTACTACCATTGGCTCGGCCAGCGGTACTTCCGTCGCAGGTGGGGGGCGCCCCATTGATTACCGGTTATACGGTTATCTGGGCCGGATTATTTATTCCTACAACGATAAATACTTGTTAACCCTGACCGGCCGCATCGACCAGGATTCCCGTTTTGGGGCTAATTACCGGACCGGTTATTTTCCTTCCGTTGCCGCCGGGTGGCGCATCAGCAAAGAAAGCTTCTTTAACGTGGACTGGGTAACCGATTTAAAAATCAATGCTTCCTACGGCGAGTTGGGTATTGTAACCCAAGGTTCTTATGATTACACGGCCTTTATCAATAACAGCCCCCGCGCTATTTTCGGGCCCAATCAAACTCCCTTCGTCGGTAGCACGCAGGCCCAAGTGGTGAACGAAAACCTGAAATGGGAAGAGCGGGTGGTGCGCAATATTGGTATTGATGCCGGATTTTTAAATAATAGTTTAATCGTATCGCTGGAAGGCTATAACTCTTTATCGAACGATAATTTATTGCAACTCCCGGTAGCCGGTTATTTAGGCAATTTACGGGGTGATCCCTTTATTAACGCCGGGTCTATCCGCAATAAAGGCATCGAGTTCTCGGCTACCTACCGCAACAGCAACCAAGCCCTGAAATGGGATGTAAGCGGTAATTTTACCACCATCAAAAACGTAGTAGAAGATGTAGGAAACCAGGGCGAAGGTATCAATTACATTCAATCGGGCAATACCCGTACCCAGGTAGGCCGCTCCTTAGGCGAATGGTACGTCGTTCAAACCGATGGATTGTTCCAGACCCAGGAAGAAGTAAACAACTACGTAACTGCTACCGGCGTTAAAATTCAGCCGAATGCCAAACCCGGCGACATAAAATTCATTGACCAGAATGGAGATGGAGCCATCAATGCCAGCGACCGTACCTTCAGAGGGTCGCCGTGGCCAAAATTACAAACCGGAGCGCAGTTTAATGCTTCTTACAACCAATTTAGCCTGAATTTACAATTAGTAGGCGTGTTTGGTAACAAGCTCTACAACGATGTCCGGCGCGCCTTGGATTCGTACCAGCAAACTAATTTCCGCAGCGATATTAGTCCTTGGTCGCCTACCAATACCGATACCGAAGATCCCCGCATTGCTTTAAATACGGAGCAAAGTATTATTGATAACAATCGCGGCGATAGCGATCGTTGGTTGGAAAACGGCTCTTACGTGCGGCTCCGGAACGTGGAATTGGGTTACAATGTGCCAACTGCTTTATTAGGCCGCGCGGGTTTGCAAAATGCCCGGTTCTTTATCAGTGGGCAGAACTTATTTACCATTACCAAATATTCGGGTCTGGATCCGGACGTAGTGGGTAACCCCGACCCGAACAGCGCTCGCACCCGCATCTTGGAACGGGGCGTGGATTTAGGTAACTGGCCGGCCAGCCGCGTGTTTTCTTTTGGTGTACAGTGCGATTTTTAAGCTAAGCTTCATTTAAATAGTATATGAAAAAGATTTTTATAGTTTCCCTGTTTATCGCTTGCTTGGGCTTAGGCAGTTGTGAGAAAGAATTAGATATTGTAAACCCTAACCAACCCACCGTAGAAGTTTTCTGGAAAACGGCAGACGATGCCCAACAAGGGGTAAATGCGGTTTACAGTACGCTGCACCGGGGCGCTATTTCGCGTTGGCTCCCCTTTTACTACATTATTCGCTCCGACGAAGGCCGTAGCCAAAGTCCCGCTACCGACATTGTGAATAACATGGACCAGTTCCGGATAACCGATTACAACTTCTGGGGTTCTTACGATATCTGGCGCGACAGCTACATTGGGGTTTTCCGGGCTAATCAGGTAATTGCCAACGTACCGGCTATTCAAATGGACGAAGCGCAAAAGCAGCGGGTTATCAGCGAAGCCAAATTTTTGCGTGGGTTATTTTACTTTCATTTGGTAACCTTGTGGGGAAACGTACCTTTAATGCTGGAACCCTCTACCACTACCGATAAACCAGCTACTACGCCCCAGGCGCAAGTATGGGCGCAGATTGAAAAAGATTTATCGGAGGCCGCTACCGTTTTACCTGCTAAATATACCAACCCCGACGATTTAGGCCGGGCTACCAAAGGGGCGGCGTATGCTTTATTAGCCAAAGCGTACCTGCAGCAGCGTAAATACAACGAAGCGCTTACTCCTTTGCAATGGCTGGTAACCGGCGAAGGCAGTTCGCTCTACAGCCTCATGCCCGATTACCGCGAAAACTTTATAATTACTACCGAGAATAATGCGGAATCCGTATTTGAGTGGCAGTTTCAACGCAACCCCACCGAAAATCACGACGATGATACCGATCCGCGGGCCGATAATTTAAATTATGGTACTTCCATTGCACAGTTTTTTGCCCCGCCGGGTATTGGCTGGTCCGACGGTGAAGCCCAACGCTGGGTAGTGCATCAGTTCCTGAAAGAGCCAACCGAAGACGGAGGGAGAGACCCTCGGTTAGCTGCTACTTTTCTGTACGATTCTACCGATGTACGCGGGCCAAATTTCACCCAGATTTACGGAGAAACTTTTGCCAAACGGTACGGCACGGATAATGGCCAGCGGGTGTGGTTCCGAAAATTTCTGAACGATCATTGGAAAAACGAAGAAGGCTACAATTCACCTAACAACTGGCGCTACATCCGTTATGCCGATGTGCTGTTAATGTACGCCGAAGCCTTAAATGCTACGGGTAGTACCGCGCAAGCGTACCCTTACGTTGACCGGGTACGGCAACGAGCCGGTTTGGCGCCTTTATCTACCGCCCTGCCTAATCTAAACCAGGATCAATTTTTAGCGCAGCTAAAGCAAGAAAGGTTATTAGAGTTAGCCGGTGAAGGCCACCGTTGGAACGATTTGACCCGTTGGGGAGATCTAGGTCCGGAGCTAGCTCAGCGCGATCCGGCATTCAGTACGTTTGTCAAAGGTAAAAACGAACTACTGCCTATCCCCCAACAAGAAACCGACATTAACCCGAATTTAAACCAGAACCCCAACTATTAATTCCCCCGATTAAGGAACCTAGTGCATTCTAATAAAAGGGCAGTGAATGCCCTTTTATTGCTTTTGTTTCATTCAGAGTAGTGGCAATTTATAAAACTATATTTGCGGGTAAGTTCGGAAGGCTTGAAAGTAAATCTGCACCATTGTGTGCTATAGTGTAAATTAGATAATATAAATATTAACAATAAGCTAATGGTATGCTTGTTATTAGAGATGAATAAGATTATAGATGAAATAATAGCGCTTCAAAAACAATATCCGCAATTAATTAAAACATTTCCGCTAGTAAATAGCCGCATGGTTAAATTTGTTGAAGAGTTTTTATCCATTAAACTAGATGAGCAGCTACTGGAAATCTATAACTATAGTAATGGTCTGTCGTTCCTACAATATGCCTTAGTAGGTATTAACAATAAGCAAATGGGAAGTTTATTAGACTTGAATCAAGCTGTTCCGGACGAGATGTATACCCACGATGGCAATCGATATTTAACATTTATGAGTGATGGTGGTGGTTATTATAGCTATCTCGATAACCCACAAGAAATAAATCACCCTGTATATATTTATAATGATGAATCGTTTAAGCATAAATTAATTGCTCCTTCAATAAAAGAGTTTTTTGAATACTTTTTAAAAAGAATCCCATATGTATTAGAAAATCACCTGAAGAATGGGGAATACTTGTCTATCGATGATGAAGAAATTATTCCTTCTGATCTCTAACTATCAAGAAGAGAATTTCCTCACCTTAAAATGAAAGTAAACTATATTGTCTGTTTTATCTAATTGCTACTTATACCTAATTAAACAGAAAAGCCGAAGCTAAGAATAAATAACAGCAGTTTGGGCGATGAGGGCCTTTAGCGAATCCGGTGTTGCGTGAAGCAACATTCCGCAGCGCAGCGAGGAAAGGAGGAGCGGCCGCCCGAATGACCAAACGAGGCCCGCCGGCCATGAGGCAATCAGGTTACTTATTAAACCGCATTAGCACCAATGAATGGAGACTTGAGAAGGCTCCAAGTAATATCCACTATTCTTCCAAAGAAATTTTAAAAATCATTTATACGTTTTACTAATACTAGAAAATTAACTTACAATGCACCTAATAAGGCCGAAAGCCCTGCTATTTATTTTAAGCCTGCTGATTTTTACGCAGTGTAAAGACGACTCTAAAAACAACCCGGGACCGGTAAACCCACCAACGAATACTTTTCACCCGGATGAACAACCGCCAGTCGACAATACCCGGCCTACTCTTACGATCGAATGGGAAACAACGGCTACCAAACTATCGCACCAGGTATATTCCGCCGAGTACGGCCGCATCCGCCGGGTAAAAGGAGATACTTTGCTATTTACGTATCACTTTGGTCCGCAAGGTGACGAATGGGATAACATCGCCCTGAAAAGAAGCATTGATAACGGTATAACCTGGTCGGAGCCGGAAATTATCATGACGGACAACGATCCGAATTATTACGGTTTTTCGAATCCCGAGATATTCGTGGCTCAGAACGGGGACGTATTACTAACTTATACCGGCCGGGGCCGACCGGACGATAACGCCCACGCTAATATTCAGGTGCGCATCAGCAAAGATCGGGGCTGGACTTTTGGTACTCCAATCATTATAAATACGGGCCGCGCCTGGGAACCGGCATTCATTCAACTACCTACCGGCGAAATAGATTTATTTTACTCCAGCGAAGCAAACTGGTGGCCCAGCAGCAGCCCGCAGCAGGAAATCCGGATGCTAACTTCTACCGATAACGGCGTAACCTGGGGTTCTTCCCGCTCGGTAGCCTATACGGCAGGCATGCGCGACGGCATGGCGGTACCGCTGGTTTTAAAAGATAATAAAGGCATTGTATTCCCGATTGAATCGGTAAATAATTCTAAATCGCCGTGGGTAGTGTGGTCATCAAAGGAGGCTAATTTTCATTATGCCAGTCCGGGTACCACGCAGAACAATCGGCGGTGGTTAGCTACGGATGAGAATATCTGGGGCGGTGCGCCTTTTATGATCCAATTACCTACCGGCGAAATTATTCTTTCGTGCCAGGATGCCGGTGGGCGTTCGGTTGGCTCGGATTGGAAGAAGAATACCATGCTCATACTGGCTGGCAATAGTGCCGCCCGGAATTTCACGAATATTACGTACCCCTGGCCTAATTTGCCTAACAGCGAAGGCGCTTATTACAGTTCTCTGTTTTTAAAAGATGCTACTACTTTGGTGCTGGTTACCACCCGAAATTTTTCGGATGGACATAGTGAAATCTACCAGAAAATAGGCCATATTCAGCGGTAATAAATAATGATTTAAATGGGGAGCGCGACGAATTAACCGATATACGCCGCCTCCCTGAGTAGCTAGGATAGTTTCGTTCTGAAGGTATGCCTTTAGATGAAGCTAATTTTTATTTGAAGCAAAGAAACTTAATCGCCCAAGGCTAGCTCTACATTGCCCAAGCCACCATTAATGGTTATGTCTACGGAGTGAGATGTTTTGCCATACGCCTCGTTCACGTAGTAGCCACCTTGCTTTTTCAGCCCCTCGTTATCCAGACCGCCTAAGCCATTTACTTTTACCCGTACGCCCGTTTTGCGCGGTAACACCAGGTTTAGGCTGCCAATGCCGCCGTTAATAGTAGCTTTCAGGTTGGTAGTACGGTTGCCAGATAAATCTAAATTTACTTCGCCTACCCCCGCATTTACTTGCAGATCACTAACGGAGGTATTAGCCAAATTTACGTTAAACTCACCGGCGCCTGCTTCCATTACCAACCGGTTTATTTTCGCCCGGCTCAAATCTACATTGCCTTCGCCGGCACCCATGCGCAGGTTTAAAGTAGTAACTACACCCTGCGGCAGCTTAATGTCCCAGTCGTTGCGGTCTTTATCCTTCATGTTGGTGTTTTTCTCCTCGGGTTGTTTAATGGAGAGCAGACCTTTGCCCGGTTCGCCGTTGTATTTTATTTGCGGTTTCCAGCTTTCTTTGGTGTAGGTAAACCGTGAATCGGCTTTGGGTATAGTTTGCGTGGTTATTTTTAAAGTACCGGCGTTAATCTGAATTTCGGCCTGGAGCGTTTTTACATTTTTTAAATCCAAGCTCTGCGAAGAGGTGTGTTGGGCAGTAGCAGGATGGCAAAAAGCCATTATTGCGGTAAAGGTGCTTAATAGGGCAATTCGGGTAGATTTCATTTTAATAGACATAATAGATAGGTTAGAGTAAGTACAGGATTCAACAAAATAAATCAGAAAAATTGTTACGGTTAAAATTTAAAGGAACATAGGCGTTTATCTGCCTATATTGCTTTCTGAATGGCTTGATGCAAGAGCCGGGCTTTTTGCATAAATAAAGCGGGTGTCCTTTTGAAGGGAAAGCCAGATTCTTAAAATTACAATTTATTTCGATTAAATATGCTGCTTCAACGCCTTCATCATGTGGCCATTATTTGCGCCGACTACCAACGTTCGAAACACTTTTACGTGCAGGTTTTAGGCTTATCTATTGTGCAGGAAACGTACCGCGCCGAACGCGATTCGTATAAACTGGATTTAGCCGTAGGCGATCACTACCAGATTGAGTTATTTTCTTTCCCCAACCCGCCGGCGCGGGTAAGCCAGCCGGAAGCGCGGGGATTACGGCATCTGGCTTTCGAAGTGAAGGATCTGGATGCTTGCCTGACGCACTTGGAGCGACACCAGGTAACGTACGAGCCGGTTCGGGTGGATGCTTTAACGAACAAACGGTTTACGTTCTTCTCCGATCCGGATGGCTTGCCGCTGGAATTGTATGAAAAATAAAAATCTAGGCATTTATTAGTATAAAATTTTCGCGTAACTTAATTTATCAACAGCGATAGTAATGCTATTCTATTGATTTTAAATCCAAGCTCTAATTCTCCTATGAAAAAGCTATTTTTTCCTTTCTTGTTCCTGGCTTTAATCTTTGGCTGTAATAAAAAAACATCAGAAACGTCAGATGCTACCAGTACTACTGGCAACGCAAACCTGGATACCATTCTTAAAAATTATTACGAAGAGCGTTTAAAGCTTTTCCCGCTGGAAGCTACCGCCGTAGCCGATAACCGGTACAACGACCAGTTGCCCATCGATATTTCGGTAGCGCACCGGGCTAAAGCAAAAGCCTTGTACAATAATTACCTGGCTCAACTAAATCAACTGGATACCGCTAGCTTGAAAGTCCAGGAAAAACTGAGTTACGCTATTTTTAAACGCGATATGCAAATGGCCCTGGAAGGCCTAACTTTTCCGGAACACCTGATGCCGGTAAACCAGTTCTGGGGTTTGCCGCTTACCATGGCCCAACTAGGCTCGGGGGCCAGTAACCAGCCTTTTAAAACCGTTAAAGATTACGATAATTTTTTAGGCCGGATGACTGGTTTCCAGACTTGGGGTGATACCGCTGTTGCCAACATGCGCCGTGGCCTGGCCGCCGGCTACGTTTTACCTAAAGCTTTAACGCAAAAAGTGTTGCCCCAATTAAAAGCTTTACTGACCAACGACCCAAGCAAAAGTATTTTCTTCGACCCGATTAAAAATATTCCCAAAGATATTCCAGCGGCTGAAAAAGATCGGTTAACCAAGGCTTATACCCAAGCCATTAAAGAAAAAGTGGTGCCTACTTACAAAAAACTGCACGATTTTATGGAGCAGGAATATTTGCCAAAATCCCGCCCTACTTCCGGCATTAGCGCTATCCCCAACGGCGACAAATATTATAATTACCTGGTAAGATATTGGACTACTACCGATAAAACGCCCGACGAAATATTTAACACGGGTCAGCAGGAAGTAAAGCGTATTCGCGCCGAAATGGAAAAAGTAAAGGAGCAGGTAGGTTTTAAAGGCGATTTACCGGCTTTCTTTAAATTTGTGCAAAACGACGCCCGCTTTAAACCTTATAAAACCGACCAGGAGGTATTGAATGCTTACCTGAACATTGAGAAGCGGATGCAGCCGCAATTAAAACAATTGTTTGGCCGCGTACCAAAATCTAAGTTTGAAGTAAGACAAACCGAGGCCTTCCGCGAAGCTTCGGCCAGTGCCGAATATAACCCGCCGGCTCCGGACGGTTCGCGGCCTGGTGTTTTTTACGTGCCGGTGCTTAACCCTAAAGACTACAACCGCACCGAAATGGAATCGTTGTTTTTGCACGAAGCCATTCCGGGTCACCACTACCAAATATCGCTGCAATACGAAAACGAAGATTTACCCAAGTTCCGGCGTTTTGGCTGGTACGGGGCCAATGGCGAAGGCTGGGCGCTTTACACCGAAGGCTTAGGCAAAGAACTGGGCTTGTACACTGATCCGTACCAGTATTTTGGCCGTTTGAGCGGCGAAATGCACCGCGCTATCCGGTTGGTAGTAGATGCCGGCATGCACAGCAAAAACTGGACGCGCGAACAAGCCATTCAGTTCTCGAAAGAAAACGAAGCTTCCGATGAGCAAGGCATTATTGCCGAAATAGAACGCTACATGGCTATTCCGGGACAAGCGCTTTCTTATAAAACCGGCGAGCTTAAAATACGGGAACTGCGCAACCGCTACCAACAGCAACTAGGCAGCAAGTTTAAGTTAAGTAACTTCCACGACGAAATTCTACGCGACGGCGTTATGCCCTTAGCCGTTCTCGAAACCAAAATGAACGCCTGGGCCGCCAATCAAAAATAAAGCAAACTCCGGCACAGAGCCTAAATAAAATATAAGTAAATTACCTGAACAAAAAGCGAAGCTGAGGCTTCGTTTTTGTTTCTAAACTTTATTTTAAGGTATTCAATTACCGTTATGCGGTAAAACCAGTAGCCAAGAATAAACGACACTCGTTTGGCTATGGAGGGCCTTTTAGCGTTCCGGTGCCGAGGAACGAGGCTTGGCGCAACGCAGTGAGCCAAGGTTCGCTAAACCGCCCGAGAGAGCCAAACCAGGCCCGCTGGCCACAAGGCAAACTGGCTACTCTTAAAACCGCATCAGCACCGTCAACTGGAGACTGGAACAGGTTCCAAAGGCAAACGATTAATTATTTCTTAAATTACCGGCATTTTGACAAATGCAATAAAACATAATTCATTAAATACTGTCCTTTTGCACTAAACAAACCAACAAAATTGCTTTTTAGCAAGATAGAATTAAAATAAAATAAACTTATTTAAACTATATTTAACATTTTACTCCCTTTCTTACGTACCCGGTTTTAAGATGCGGCTATATCGGAAAATAAAGGTTATGCAGTTCCTTTTAAAGGACGCCTTTCGGGAGTATCGGAAAAACGATCCGTTACGATTAGGCGCTTCTACGGCTTTTTTTACTACTTTTGCGCTTCCTCCCATTTTAGTATTACTTATCAATTTTCTGGGCTTATTGTACAGCACGGACATCATCAGTGCGCAGTTAATTGAAAAAGTGCAAAGTTTATTAGGTTACCGGAGTGGTTCCGGTCAGTTAAGTAAAATTCTGGATAATATTCAGCACATTCCGCCAAATGGCTACTATGCTACCTTGGGCATGCTGTTTTTGATTTTTGTAGCCACTACCTTGTTTATGGTAGTGAAGAGTTCGCTTAATCAGCTATGGGATGTGCATCCTTGCCCTACCGGCACTGTGCACCGGATTCTTAAAACCCGCCTGATTGCTCTGGGCCTGATTATATTTACGGGTATTCTGTTTATTATTACTTTACTTGCCGAGTCGGCGATTAATTATTTGGGTGATACGCTATTCTACGTTTTGCCGAGCCGGGGACTTTATATAATCCGTTTAGGAAATGCCTTGATTTCGTACCTGATTGTTACGGCTTGGTTTGCGATTACTTTTAAATATTTACCCGACATCCGCATTCCCTGGCGGCCTGTTTGGGTGGGAGCGTTTTTTACGGGGCTGTTATTTACCGTGGGTAAATTATTTTTAGGCCGGTTATTGCTGCACAGTAATCTAGGCCCTATTTACGGACCCTCAGCTTCGATTTTAATTTTAATGTTGTTTGTTTTTTATTCAGCGATGCTCATGTTCTACGGGGCTTCTTTTACGAAATCGTACGCCCATTACAAAGCTTTTAAAGTTCGGCCAAAAGCTTTTGTGCGTCGTTTCCGGACTAAACACCACAAAACACCAGTAGCAAAATTACAGGCAGAACCAAAAACAGGTAAGCTGCCGGCGTATATGTCCTGGAATGGAATTAGAAAGTTAATCAGTAATTATGATTAATAGATGTGGCTAATTCCAACGAATTAACTGGCAAACCGGATGTCTTTAATGCGCAACTGCATCGAAATAACACCTCGGTAAACATTTTCTTCAATGCTATAACATACGTCAAACGGAATGCCTTTCTGAATGCGATCACAGTGGTCGGCCATGCCAAAAGCTATAGCATCCAGAGGCGTATTGCCATCTTGCGCCAATCGTAGTTTTAAATGCGTATCGCCTACTACGCGGCACGAACCAGTATCAAAAACGCACTCCGACCAAAATACCGGCGCGTGGTTGCCAGGGCCGAAAGGCTTCATTTGTTTAATAATGTTGTAGAAACTGGGCGTAATCTGGCTGAGGCTAATTTTGGCGTCAATTTCAATTTGCGGAATAAGTAATTCTTCGGTAATGGTGCGCGACACAATTTCTTCGAAGCGCTCCCGGAAAGCCGGCACGTTTTCTACCTTCATGGTTAAGCCAGCCGCGTACATGTGGCCCCCGTATTGCTCTAATAAATCGGCGCACTCTACAATAGCGCTATGCACATCAAAACCAGGCACCGAGCGGGCCGAGCCCATAGCTTTACCGTTAGACTGCGTTAAAATAATAGTTGGGCGGTAATATTTTTCGATGCACCGCGAAGCCACAATACCTACCACTCCCTTGTGCCAGGTTTCTTTGTATAATACCGTCGAGTTAGACTTCCGCAGCATCGAATCCTGCTCAATCATCAGCAAAGCCTCTTTGGTAATGCTGGTATCGTAGCCCCGACGCTCTTTGTTCGATTCGTTAATAATATCGGCTTTCTGGAATGCTTCTTCTTTGGTTTCAGCGAGTAACATGTGTACCGAGCGTTTGGCGTCACCCATGCGGCCAGCGGCATTAATGCGCGGCGCAAACCCAAATACAATGCTGTTTATATCCAGTTCTTCTTTTAAACCGGCCAGTTCTTTTAAAGCTTGTAAACCCGGCCGCAGGGGCGCTCCGGAATTAAAAACGCGTAAGCCATAATAAGCCAAAATGCGGTTCTCACCGGTAATAGGCACAATATCAGCGGCAATACTTACTACCACCAAATCCAGCAAACTAAACAAAGAGGTTGTGTCGATATCGTTTTGAATGGCAAAGGCCTGCATTAATTTAAAACCCACGCCGCAGCCCGATAATTCTTTGTACGGATAAAGACAATCGGCCCGTTTAGGGTCGAGTACCGCTACGGCCTCCGGAATTACAGTGTCGGGTAAATGGTGGTCGCAGATAATAAAATCAATGCCTTTAGTTTTGGCGTAGCTAATTTTATCCACCGATTTAATGCCGCAGTCCAGGCTGATAATTAACGTAAAGCTGTGTTCGTAAGCCCAATCAATTCCCTGGCTGGAAACACCGTACCCTTCGGTTTCGCGGTTTGGAATGTAAAAGTCCAGTTCTTTAATGTATTGCCGCAGGTAACTGTAAACCAAAGCTACCGAAGTAGTCCCGTCCACGTCGTAATCTCCGTAAATAAGTACTTTTTCGTTTTGGTGAATAGCTTCGTTCAGGCGATCTACCGCTTTATCCATGTCGCGGATTAAAAACGGATCGTGCAGGTCGTCGAGGGAAGGACGAAAGTAAGCTTTAGCGGTTTCAAAAGAGCACAAAGCTCGTTGACAAAGAACACTAGCCAGCGTGGGACTTATATTTAAATTTTCGGAAACTCGTTTTACGGTAACATCATCCGGCATTGGTTTATAAACCCATCTTTTCTCCATATCACTACTGGCAACTGTGTATAACTACAAAAGTACGGATATTAATAAAGATTTCAGATGAGAAGTTCCAAATTTGCTTCCGCTCTTTTGAAGTATTATGTAATTTTAACGAGAGTTAACGGGTAAACCTTTTGAAAAAGCTAAAAGAAATTTATTTCAAATACAAAGATTATATCCAGACGGACGCGCTGATGTACCTCTTCTTTATCCTGTTTATAATTATGCTGTTTATCTTCTTTCGCGATTAAGTCCTCTAGTTGGCTTCAATTTTCCTTCAGAATACAGAAGTACTTTTGAGGTGAGTTTACCCGTAAAGTGCTCCCTTACTTATGAAAATATTAATTGTAGAAGATAATCGCGAGCTTTCGGAGACGTTAGTACATTATTTAAAGCAAGAAGGCTACCTCTGCGAAACTGCCTATAATTACCAATCGGCCGAAGAGAAAATAAACATATATGCCTACGATGTAATTGTGCTGGACATTACTTTGCCCGATGGGAGTGGTCTGGAAATTTTAAAGCAATTAAAGCAAAAGCGACCCGATGAAGGCGTACTCATTATTTCGGCGAAAAATGCTTTAGACGATAAACTTACCGGCTTAAATTTAGGAGCCGACGATTACCTGACCAAGCCTTTTCACCTGGCCGAGCTCAATGCCCGGATTCAATCGTTGCTGCGGCGCAAACGGTTTAATGGCAGCCACGAGATAACCGTCGGCGATTTGCGTTTAAATACCGCTACCGCGCAAGTTTTTATAAACGAACACGAGATTATTTTAACCCGCAAAGAATACGAGTTGCTGTTATATTTTTTGAGCAACCGCAATCGTATTTTAAACAAAGAAGCTATTGCCGAACACCTCTGGGGGGATAATATTGATATGGCGGATTCGTTTGATTTTATTTACACGCACATTAAAAACTTACGCAAAAAAATAGCAAGTTACGGCAGTGCCAGTAACATAAAATCGGTGTACGGTATGGGATATAAATTTGTAACAGAATGAGGCTGATTACCAAAACCACCTTGCTGTACCTGTTAATTACGGCCATAGTAATTGTGAGCAGCGGTTTGGTGTTGTATAATATTACCAATAATTTTATTGAGAAACGGATCCGCGATTATTTTACGTATAAGGAAACCCGTATCACCGGTTACCTTGCTGACCCTCAAGTGGATTTAAAACGAATAAATTCATTTAAGTCACAACACGTAGAGTCCTTGTCTAATCAGAAAAAGCCGTTGCTGCAAAATTACGATCGCGATACCATTATGTTTAACGAGATGGAAGGTGAAAGACAGACTTTCCGGGCACGTACTTTAGATAAGGTGGTAAACGGACAGCTTTACCGCGTTTCTATGTACATGTCGTTAAAAGAGTCGCAGTTGCTGTTGGGGGGATTATTACGTCGTTGTTTTACGTTTTCCTGGCCCTATTGGCTTTAATGCTGTTACTGAATTATTTGTCGTCGCGGTATTTATGGCAACCCTTTAACCATACGCTGGAGCAGATTAAACATTACTCGCTCAACCAGGGCACGGCCTTGGCCGAAGTGCCCACCACTACCAAGGAGTTTAAAGAGCTAAACAACTTATTTGCCCAAATGACCGGCCGCATTGAGCACGATTTCCGGAATATGAAGGAATTCACCGAAAATATTTCGCACGAAATTCAAACGCCGCTCGCTATTATAAAGGCAAAAATTGAAATGCTGCAAAAGTCGGAAAAGCTATCCGGCGAACAGGCTAAAACCATTGGCGCCATTTACCGGGCTACTTCTCACTTATCTAAGTTAAGCCGGACCTTGGGATTAATCAGTAAAATTGAAAACCAGGAATTTACCAACCGCGAAAAGCTGGATTTAAAGATCTTTCTGGAACCCTTACTTTTTAATTTCAAAGAATTAGCCGAGTTAAAGCAGGTTAAAATTAATTTTAAGGCTGTCGAAGATGCCTTTATTACCATTGATCCGTATCTTTTAGACGTGCTGCTGAGTAATCTGGTAAAGAATGCGTTAAGCCACAACTACGAAAAAGGCGAGATTTTAGTTTGTTTACAGCCGCAGCAACTCACCATTTGCAACACCGGTCCCGTGCTCGATTTTCCGGAATGCGAAATTTTCAACCGTTTCCGGCGCAACGGGCAAAATTCTTCTTCGTTGGGCTTAGGCTTAGCCATTGTTAAGAAAATCTGCTACTTAAATAACCTGGATATTTCTTATTCTTACCAGGAGCCGTTTCATTGCTTTATTCTACAATTTTAAATATTACTTGGCCAACCTTCGCCAATTCCGACGAGCAACGGTAGAGTGAGAAAATGGTCCATTAGCAAAGTAAATCCGGCATTTAGAATTAGCCGTAGTACTGAATTAAAAAGTATATGTTTTTTCCCAGTTCCGAGGGGTCTGCCTTAGGCCTGTTAATTCAAACTTTACCGCAAGTAGGTAATCTTACCTGGATCGGCATTCGTCCGGCGCGTTCGGCTCCGCTGCAAACCGTAGATACCGTAGTGGCTTTAACCGAGCAAGGTTTAGCCGGCGACCATTATAGTGGTAAAGCCGGCAGCAAGCGGCAAGTAACGCTTATACAAGCGGAGCACATAATGACCGTTGCTTCTATGCTGCACCGTAGGGAGTTAGATCCGGGTTTGCTCCGCCGGAATTTGGTGGTGCAAGGCATTAATTTACTGGCTTTAAAAGATAGGCAGTTCTGGGTAGGCGAAGTTTTACTCGAAATGACGGGCTTGTGCCATCCGTGTTCGCGCATGGAAACCAACCTGGGGCCAGGTGGGTATAATGCCATGCGGGGGCACGGGGGAATTACCGCCCGCATTCTGCAAGGAGGCCGCCTGAATTTAGGCGATGCCGTAAAGATTCAGGTTTAAAATTTACTAATAGCAGTTTTTTAAAGAAAGTATAAATATGTTTCACTTAAAAAAATAAAGCCCCGGTTTATTATAACCGGGGCTTCTGTCTTTATTACTAATGTTTAATACCTTATGCCGCTGCGTCGTTGGTTTTAACGCGGAAAGATACTTGCGCATTTTCCCATTTCATGGTAACCATGCCGGCATTTTTACCTTTTGGCGTAATTTCAAATTTCAGGCGCTCGGTCAATTCTTTGCTGGTCATCGGTTTTACTTTAACGCGTAAAGCATCCTGCGCCTGGTCGTATTTAAAAGCTCCCCATTGTTCAGCGGTTTTATTAAAAATTACGGTCCACTCGGTTTGGTTCGGAATAGTGAACAAGGCGTAGGTGCCGGCTTTCAGAGCTTGGCCTTCAATCACTACATCTTTATCGAAGGTGATAGTTGTAGCCTCGTTCGCACCGGTGCGCCATACTTTGCCATACGGCTCTTTTTCGCCAAATATTTTCCGGCCTTTTACCGAAGGAGAACTATAGTTAATGGTAACCTGGGTAGTACCAATTTTACCCGACGCAGTAGCCGGCGGACTCACCCGTTGGGCCTTATCTTGCTGGGCAAAAGCCAGCGTAGTAATAGCTAAAAATAAACCAAGTAACAGGCTTGCTCTTAATTGTTTCATTAACATAATAGGTTTTTAGTTGAATGTAATTTAAAATAAGAAAAAGGTAACAATTCTCTGACTTCTCCCGAGTAACGTTGTTACTGAGCAGATATTGTCAGCGCCATGCAAGAGTTCTATTGCTAAATACTAATAATAGTATTACTTGGATGTACCGGATTTTTATTGGGCATTAATCTTTAAAATATTTTGCTTGGTAGGCCTTGTAATACTACTTAAATATAACTAAAAACCACCAATAGTCGAGTTTATATTTTTTGTTCTTTTACAAAACCCTGTTTTTAGCTACTAGAGGTGGAAAATACTATTCTGAACGAACCGCATCCGAAAAATAAATTGTATAATTTTTAATTATGTATTCAAATAGAGTGGTTTGTTCAGAATCTTCTAGGATGTACTTCATAAACAACCAGTTGCATTGTGTAATTATTAAGTAAATGTTAAATTTTATGAAAATTAATTAATAATAATGCTAATTACTTGCGAATATGATAATGATTGATTTACTTTGTTGCATAATTTAAATGCAAACAAAATGAAAAAAGTAATTTACACCGCCCTACTGGTAACCGGGTTATCAGTAAGCACCTACGCCGCAGACGATTACAGATATAGTAAAGAAGCCAGAGTTACTTCTAATGCCCAAGCTCAGTTTAACGACTTGTACGCCAAAGCTACCAACGTAAACTGGGAAGTAACCGAAAAATTTCAGAAAGCTTTCTTTATTCTGGATGGAGTTACCATGACTGCTTTTTACAATTTAAACGGCGAGCACATTGCCACTACCCAACCTGGTAAAGTAGAGCAATTATCCGAAACTGCCTTAGCCAGAATAGCAAAAGCTTACAAAGGCTACGAAATCGGCAAAGTAATCGAGTATAACAACACTAGTACTGTTTATTTCGTGGAATTGAAAAAAGGCGAAAGAGAGGTTTTAGTGCGGGTAACTCCCGACAATTCTGTTTATTTCTTTAAACAGATAAAATAAAACCTATGCTTATAGTTCTTGATCCTCTATTAAAAACCTTACCTCTTATCTGGTAAGGTTTTTTTATGCCTTTAAACGTACCCGGTTACATTCAACTTCCTGAACCCGTCTTTCCTGTTTTCTTTTGATTACCTAACCTAAATCAGGTAAAACTTGGTAATAACAGCCAGCCATAATGGTTAGTACGGCCTTTGCCTGAATCAAAGGAGTATAAACCCGATTTATAAAAAATATTCGCTTAATTCCGCTATCTATTAAAATTGTTCTTGCTAAAGCTTGCTCTTTACGTAGGAGAGGCGCCTTTTTCTTGTAACTACCTTTTTGGTAAATGCGTTTGTGCTAGCAAAGCTGTTTTAGGCCGAAGAAATCTTCCGGGCAAGGGCCATCGCGCCGTATTTTATAAAACAGTTGATTTACGGGGTACCAATAGTAGGCTCAGGGCTTGTAACAGAAACAGCAATTGCTCCAGTATTACCAAATCAAAATAAAATTATGGCAGAAAAGAAGTTAGGCTGGGCACTCGTTGGGTTGGGTAAATTTGCGACTCAGCAATTAATTCCGGCATTTCCCAATTGTAAGAAATCAAAATTAGTAGCTCTGGTGAGCGGTTCCCCAGAAAAAGCTCAGCAAATCGCGGCTGAAAACGACATTCATCCGGAAAACATTTATGATTACCAGAACTTCGACCGGATTAAAGATAACCCCGCGGTAGATGTTATTTACATTGTGCTGCCCAACAGCATGCACGCCGAATATACCATTCGCGCGGCGCAGGCGGGTAAACACGTAATGAGCGAAAAACCCATGGCTACCAGCGTGGCCGACTGTCAGAAAATGATTGATGCCTGCCAAAAAGCTAACAAAAAGCTCATGATTGCTTACCGGGCGCAATACGAACCGTTCAACTTAAAATCGATGGAACTGATTAAGAGTGGGCAAATTGGCAAATTACGTTTTCTTACTTCCGACCACGGCCGTATGCTGGATCCCGAACAACCCGAAGATAAATGGCGCGCCAACAAAGAACTGGCCGGTGGGGGCTCTTTAATGGATATTGGCGTTTACAGCTTAAATGCCATGCGGTATTTAACCGGCGAAGAACCCGTAGAAATTTCCGCCATGATTCACAGCGACCCGAACGATGCCCGGTTTAAAGAAGTAGAAGAAACAGTAGCTTTTACGTTGCGTTTTCCAAGTGGGGTTTTAGCCAATTGCAGCTCCAGTTACGGGTACGAAGGCGTCAAGCGCTTTCAGGCCTTTGGCTCCAAAGGCTCGCTCATTTTAGACCCGGCTACCGATTACTACGAACACAACCTGGAGCTAAAACTGGAAGACGGTAAGCACGAGGTGAAAGTACAGGAAGAAAATCATTTTGCCGCCGAAATGGATCATTTATCGGAGTGCATTCTGGAAAATAAAACACTCAAAACTCCCGGCGAAGAAGGTTTACGCGATGTGAAATACATGATGGCCATTTACGAAGCTGCAAAACAAGGTAAACCGGTAAAAGTATAAATAGTTGTTCGTTGCTCGACTATTAATTTTTAATAATCAAAGATTTATTAGTCGAGCATAGTCTGAACTGGTTTTGTCGAAGTACTCAGTTTCTTTTACTGGATACTATTAAACAAAAAAGCCCGGTAGATTAATTGCCGGGTTTTTCTGTTTTAGAATAATAATCAGGAATTTAAATTACCCAGTTTAATCCATGAAACCCAACAAAAACGAATTAAAGGTAAGAGCCGGAAGGGGATTGTAAGAGTTTTTGATCGCCAGGTTTTACAAAGATTTAACTTACTTAGGTGCCTATTCGGGTATTTTCCCGTTATCCCGAAAAAGTAAAAGCCGTATACTTATCGCAGTAGTTCTGGGCCACTTTAACCAGATTGGTTTTAACGGATGTTCTTTTTATGCAAAATCTGGTAAACGGGTCAGCATTTATTTTACTATTATTGCAGCTTAAACTCTTCCTACATGAAAATTCACAAAGAAGGACGTAAAATTTTATTTTTTACCTTTCTGGGTCTCCTCATAGCGAACCTGCTTTTATTTCGGTTTAATGCTCCCCACGAAACCTTCAATAAAATTTTCCTGGCAATCTCCGGTATTGCGTTTCTGCTGTTATTGCAGTTTTTTCGGAGCCCGTTTCGCAATTTAATTACGCACGAAGATTTAGTTATTGCCCCCGCCGACGGTAAAGTTGTTGTTATTGAAGACGTACACGAACCGGAGTTCTTTAAAGATACCCGCAAACAGATTTCCATTTTTATGTCGCCAATTAACGTGCACATTACCCGTAATCCGGTTTCAGGAATTGTAAAATATTTTAAATACCATCCGGGTAATTATTTTGTCGCCTGGCACCCCAAATCGAGCACTAAAAACGAACGCACCACCGTAGTAGTAACCTCCGATGCCGGTCCGGACATTTTATTCCGGCAGATTGCCGGCGCCATGGCCCGCCGGATTGTGTGGTACGTAACCGAAGGCGACGAAGTAAACCAAGGAGAAGAATTCGGGTTTATTAAATTTGGCTCGCGCGTAGATATTTTTGTGCCCCTTGATACCGATATTAAAGTAAACCTCGGCACTAAAACCAAAGGTGGTCAAACCGTTATTGCCCAATTAAAAACCAGTGGCTCTTTTTTTGGGTAAGCCTACCGCGTACTTACTTCATTTATTTTTGTTTAAAAACCTGCCAGAATTAGAGCAACTTCAATCTTTGCTCTTTTTAATTTTTATCTATTATTTCTACCTTCTGAGGATTAATTATCTGAATAATAGATGTTTTTTTATTTACACTTATTTTAAATTCAGCTGGTGAGTTCCATTTGATAAACTTCAAATCATTAGTTTCTTCAGGAGAAATATTTAACTCTTTTTCTAAGTTAATCTTAAAGGTTGAACCTATTCTTTGGGAGCCTTCGCCGTAAGACTCCACTTTAGTTAAATACAAAGATTTATAAATTTCGCTTAAATAGATTTCAATTCTATAAGTAAAACCATAAGCTTCGTTGTCGTCCTTTGCCTCGGTGTCTGTAAATTCGCCGGATGATGCTTCAATTAAACTGTTAAATTCTCTTTTCCATCTTTGGAGTTCTGTTTTAAGCGAATCATTCGTTTTTAGAAGATTATTTAAGGTCAATCTTAAAGAATCTAGCTGCTCAACTGGATTTAGTTTTGTTAATTTTTTACGGGATGGGCTTACTTTATTGCAAGAATTAAAAGAAAGAATAAAAGAAGTCAGGAGTATTAGCTTGAATAAATATTGCATTCTTCTTTTTGATTACCCAATACAAAGATTTTAAAAGGTCTATGCAACTATTTAGTGATGCTTACCAAATGTTAAATACTTTTAGTTCAAAACCAATTCCCCATTAAATCTGCTAACCGTTCCAGATATACCTTATCCGTTTCATCGAAATCGGTTAATTGATCGCTGTCTACATCGAGTACCATGACTACTTCGTTATTTTTAAATACCGGTACTACAATCTCCGATTTTGAAGCGGAACTGCAGGCAATATGGCCCGGAAAAGCTTCTACATCGGGCACCAGAATAGTTTCGCGGCGGGTGTAACAGGCGCCGCAAACGCCTTGGTTAAAAGCAATGCGCGTACAGGCTACCGGCCCTTGAAACGGTCCCAATACTAATTCGCCTTCTTTAACCAGGTAAGCGCCTACCCAGAAAAAATGTAACCCGAATTTTAAGGCTGCCATTACGTTAGCCAGGTTGGCAATTAAATCAATTTCGCCGGTTACTAAAGCTTCTATTTGCGGTAGTAAGGTTTCGTACTTTTCTGCTTTCGTTAAATTTGAATCAACAATTACGCTTTCGGCCATTTAAGTAGTATGTTTTAGGTTGTACATTTTACGTTTCACGTAGAACATTACGGGTACTTTCGGTAAATAAACAGTTCATCGTCCCCGATTGTTGCCGTTTGGGTTAAACCGCAAAGGGATAGGGCAGGGGCTTTCACGCCGGCTTCCAGTTGTTGGGGGCTTCGCAAAATCCGGATTTCGTCCCAGGTATTCGATTCCAGAAAATAATTTAACAAAATGGTACCGCCCTCTACTAACACCGATTGTACGGTTCGCCGGTATAAATCAGGTAAAATTTGCTCTAGTAAATCGGCAGCTGGAGTTATTTTTACGTACTCCAGGTTAGGGTTATGCTCGTGGCGTTCGTAGTTGTAAACCAGAGTAGGCTGTTTTTTATCGAATATATGCAAGGTAGGCGGCAGGCGTAAATCTTTATCCATTACTATCCGGATGGGAGCATTGCCCGTCCACTCACGTACATTTAATTGGGGATTATCCGATAAAGCCGTACGAGTACCCACCATTATGGCTTGTTCTTCGGTGCGCCATTTATGCACTAACTTTTTGGCCAGCGGCCCACTGATAGCGGTTGGTTCTCCGTTGGGCCGGGAGATAAAACCATCGGCGGTTTCGGCCCATTTCAATATAATATACGGTCGCTTGTGCCGGTGAAAAGTGAAAAATCGTTTGTTTAATTCTGATCCTTCTTCCTCTAATAAGCCCACGTGCACTTCGCAACCGGCATCTAATAACTTCCTAATGCCCCGGCCGGCAACCAAGGGATTAGGGTCGGTGTTGCAGATAAAGATGCTCCGTATGCCGTGCTCAATTAAAAAATCGGCGCAGGGAGGCGTTTTCCCGTAATGCGAACAAGGCTCCAGGGTTACGTATACTTTACAATGAGGTAGTAAACTTTTATCGGCCAAACTGTTGATGGCATTTACTTCGGCGTGCGGCTCGCCGTATTTTTGGTGCCAACCTTCCCCAATAATTTTACCTTTATACGTTACCACACAGCCAACCATCGGGTTGGGCCGGGTAGTGTTGTGGCCGAGAGCAGCCAGTTCTAATGCCCGCCGCATGTATAATTCATCTGCAAATCTCATTTCAGAAATCCCTATTTTTGTAAAGTAAGTGATGAACGGAAGGAAACAAATATTTTCATCTTTACCGGATGCGCTGTTCTTTGGTTTACCACTCGCCGCTTACAACTTAAAACCTTCTAATTAAACTACTCCAACATACACCTTAAAAATTACTTTGTTTGAAAAATTTGCAAAATCTGTTGGATTATCTGACGCAGGAACTAAACTTGATTTACGATCTCTCCGAAGCAAATAGTATTGCCTGGTTATTGGTAGAGCACGAGCTAGGCTGGAACCGGACGCAAATTAGCCTACGCAAACAAGAACCTATTTCTCCGGAAATCTGGCAGAAATTTACGCCGTATCTGCAACGCTTGCAAAACCACGAGCCCTTGCAGTATATTACCGGGTACGCCCATTTTTACGATTTAGAATTACGGGTAACCCCCGATGTGCTGATTCCGCGACCCGAGACCGAAGAATTAGTGCAACTTACCATTCAGGAAAATAAAAGCTTACCAGATCTGCAAATACTGGATGTGGGTACGGGAAGCGGTTGCATTGCTATTGCTTTAAGTAAGAATTTGCCGCAGGCTACCGTGTACGGGCTGGATGTGTCGGAGCCGGCTTTAGCGGTAGCCCGCGGTAATGCCGAGCAGTATCAGTTGCCTATCCATTGGTTGCAGCACGATATTTTTACATCACCCTTGCCGTTGCCGCCGCAGAGCCTGCATGTACTGGTAAGTAATCCACCCTACGTGCTGGAAAGTGAGAAAAACCTGATGCGCCGGAATGTGCTCGATTTTGAACCGCCTTTGGCCTTGTTTGTGCCCGATACCGATGCGCTTATTTATTACCAACGGATTGCCGAAGTAGCGCAGCAGTTACTGTTACCCGCCGGTAAGCTTTACTTTGAAATAAACGAAAAGTATGCTACCGCTTTAGAAACACTATTGCAAGAATATCACTTTCAAAACATCCGGACTCATACCGATTTATTCGGGAAAGATCGTTTTGTGTCGGCGGCGTATCCGGACACTAAATGATTGGAATTGAATAAATAAAAGAATATAAAATCTGTCTATTTTCAAATTTAGTACTTAACTAATAAATATGTCGGTAAAGAGAACTTTTTTAGGCACCAATTGCTTAGCTTTGGGGCTTATACCTGGTTCGCTTTAATGCGCTGATATGGATTTAACTCCTGCTTACCTGGCCCACGAAACCGCCGTTATCGACGATAATTGTATTATTGGGGAAGGTACCCGGATTTGGCATTTTTCTCACATTATGTCGGGCTGCCGCATTGGGGAGCAGTGTGCTATTGGGCAAAATGTAGTAATATCGCCGGAAGTAATTTTGGGCAATAAGGTAAAGGTGCAAAATAACGTTTCGGTACACAGCGGCGTAATCTGCGAAGACGAGGTTTTTTTAGGGCCGTCGGTGGTTTTTACCAATATTAAAAATCCGCGTAGCGCTATCAGCCGTCGGCATCAATACCAGAAAACAGTAGTAAAAAAAGGCGCTACTTTAGGGGCCAACAGTACCATTTTGTGCGGTATCACCATCGGGGAATATGCTTTTATTGGCGCCGGCTCGGTTGTAACCAAATCGGTATTACCTTATGCGCTCGTATACGGCAATCCGGCTCGGCAACACGGCTGGATGAGCGCCTTTGGGCACCGCTTAAAATTCAACGAACAAGGTATGGCTACGTGTCCGGAAAGTCAGGAAAAGTATGAGTTAAACCAAAACCAAGTTATCCGAATTTCTCCCTCTTAAAATATGTACGATAAGTTAGTAAAGAAAGAAGCTACTTTGGCGGTAATTGGGTTGGGCTACGTTGGCTTGCCCATTGCGTTAGAGTTTGCGAAAAAGTTAAAAGTAATTGGATTCGATATTCACGCGGGGCGCGTTGAAATGATGCGCAACCACGTGGACCCCAGCGGCGAGCTCGCAGCCGAAGATTTTGCAGGCTGCGATATTACTTTTACCCATGAGTTGGCGGTTTTGCGCGAGGCTACTTTTTTTATTGTGGCCGTTCCTACCCCCATTGATGCCCATGCCTTACCGGATTTGAAACCGCTTATCGGCGCTTCTATCTCCGTGGGCAAAGTGTTAAAACCCGGCGATTACGTGGTATTCGAGTCCACGGTTTACCCGGGCTGTACCGAAGAAGATTGTATTCCAATTCTGGAGCGCGAATCAGGTTTAAAATTTAAGCAGGATTTTAAAGTAGGCTATTCGCCGGAACGAATTAACCCCGGTGATAAAGAACATACCCTGGCAACTATCGTGAAAGTAGTATCGGGCTGCGACGAAGAATCGCTGGAAAATATCTCCAAAACCTATGAGCTGGTCGTAAAAGCGGGCGTACACCGGGCTTCTTCCATCAAAGTAGCCGAAGCGGCCAAAATTATTGAAAATACCCAGCGCGACGTAAACATTGCGCTCATGAACGAGCTTTCCTTAATCTTCGACCGGGTCGGGATTAACACTTTTGAAGTGCTCGAAGCGGCCGGTACTAAGTGGAATTTTTTAAAATTTTTTCCGGGCTTAGTGGGTGGCCATTGCATTGGCGTTGATCCGTATTATTTAACCTATAAAGCCAAAGCCTTGGGTTACGATGCCAAAGTAATTCTGAGTGGCCGTACCATTAACGACGGCATGGGAGCCTACGTAGCCAATAAGTTAGTGAAGCTCATGATTAAGCAAGGCAAATCTATTTCGAAAGCCAAAATATTGGTGATGGGCGCCACTTTTAAAGAAAACGTAGAAGATATCCGGAACTCGAAAGTGGCCGATATTATCAACGAGCTTAAAAGTTTTAGCGTGCAGGTAGAAGTAGTCGATCCGTACGCCGACTCGCAGGAACTGCAACACGAATACGGTTACGGATTAGTAGAAAAACCAGCTAATGATTACGACGCCGTTATAGTAGCCGTAGGCCATAGGGATTACCTTAACCTGGACGATGCGTATTTTAAAGAGATTACCAACGGAAACGCCGTATTAGTAGATATTAAAGGCTTGTACCGAAATAAGATAAAGTCTTTAGAGTACTGGAGCCTGTAAGGGAGTTGAAAAGTTTTAAAGTTGAAAGGCTGGAAAGTTGCAGGTTTCAAGTTATAAACTATGATCTATTAACTTATTAAATTTATAAGTAAAATAAAGCGTATAAATTTAGTAAGTTATAATTTCGTTCGCTTGGTTTTGATTATATCTTTGGCCGGGAGTTTAGTTAAGGTGATATTAGGCTTAAGCTAGGCTGTTACTAATAAAGAAAAGCTAGTGTTTCGCCCATTTAAGGTATAGAATAAATCTTAGGAATAAAGTAATCAATGAAGGTATTTTGGCCTCATTTTTAATTCATCATTTCTAATTTTTAATTTAACAGAGCACTAATTACTTTGTCTATCTACTTAAACGAATTATAAGCTTTGGAAACAAAAGGTAAAATAGTAGTAACCGGTGGGGCCGGTTACATTGGGTCGCACGCCGTAGTCGAATTATTCGCAGCGGGTTACGAGCCAATTATCATCGATAACTTTGTCAACTCTCAGCAATCGGCCTTAGAGGGTATTCAAGCCATTCTCCACGCAACGGTGAAATGCCATCCTATCGATTGTACCGATATAGAAGCCTTGCGCGGAGTTTTCCGGGAAGAAGGTAGCATAGTAGGAGTTATTCATTTTGCGGCTTATAAAGCCGTGGGCGAATCGGTAAAAGAACCTTTAAAATATTACCACAACAACGTAGGTTCTTTGGTGGCCTTGTTGCAGGTAATGACGGAATTTAACGTAAATAAACTGGTTTTCTCGTCGTCGTGTACCGTGTATGGCATACCCGATCAGCTACCGGTTACCGAGGCAACACCGGTTAAAAAAGCCAATTCGCCGTACGGTAATACCAAGCAAATCTGCGAAGATATTTTAAGCGATTTAGCGCGTAGCGGGGGCAGTACTATTTACTCGATTGCCTTGCGTTACTTTAACCCTATCGGGGCGCACCCATCGGCCAAAATCGGGGAATTACCGCTCGGCGTTCCTAACAACCTGGTGCCGTTTATTACCCAAACAGCCATGGGCATCCGCGAAAAATTAACCGTATTCGGCACCGATTACGATACACCCGATGGCAGCAATATTCGCGATTATATTCACGTGGTAGATTTAGCTAAGGCCCACGTGGTAGCGGTAGATAGATTGGTGCAAAATAAAGGCGAGCAGATAGAGTTTTTTAATATTGGCACTGGCCGGGGCAATTCGGTACTCGAAGTAATTCATACTTTCGAGAAAGTTACCGGTCAGAAACTTAATTATGTGATTGGCTCGCGGCGCCCCGGCGATGTGCCGCAAATTTACGCCGATGTAACTAAATCTACCCAGGAATTAGGCTTTAAAACCGAGTTAGGATTGGAAGAAGGCCTAAAAAGCGCCTGGGACTGGGAAGTAAACCTAAAAAACAGCAACCGGCAAACGGTATAAGGATATAGCTAAATAGCCGTGGTAAGTAAAGAGGCAAAAATAAGTTAAGATAGATGTTCTTCCGGAGGAATTTATTTTTGCTACATAGCGAAATAGATTTCCCGACTCCATCAGGTTGTGCTTAGAGTTCGCGCTAGCAGTCTCTCCGCATAGCGAAGAAGGATTTTATACAAATAAAGCTCTACCCCTTCCAAAAGGAACATTTCACTTATGTGGCGTTACCCAATTTAACTTAGTTTATCATGAAAATATTAATTACCGGTGGGGCCGGCTTTATTGGTTCGCACGTGGTGCGGTTGTTTGTTACTAAATACCCCCAGTACCAGATTGTAAACCTCGATAAGCTAACCTACGCCGGCAATCTGGAAAATCTGCGGGATATTGAACAAGCTCCTAATTATTCTTTTGTAAAGGGCGATATTGTAGACGCAAGTTTTATCAGCCAGTTATTTGCGGAGCAGCAATTTGAGGCGGTTATTCACCTGGCGGCCGAGTCGCACGTAGACCGGTCCATTACCGATCCTCTGGCTTTTGTGTATACCAACGTTATCGGTACGGTAAATTTATTAAATGCCGCCCGCCGCACTTGGCAAAACAACTTTGAAGGGCATGTGTTTTACCACGTTTCTACCGATGAAGTATACGGCTCCTTAGGCGAAAGCGGGATGTTTACCGAAGAAACCAAGTACGATCCGCATTCGCCGTACTCGGCCTCCAAAGCCAGCTCCGACCATTTCGTGCGTGCCTACCACGACACGTATGGGCTACCAGTAAAAATATCCAACTGCTCTAATAACTACGGCCCCAATCATTTCCCAGAAAAATTAATCCCGCTGGCTATTAACAACATTCGCAACGGTAAACCCGTGCCCGTTTACGGCAAAGGCGAAAACGTGCGCGACTGGCTCTTCGTGAAAGATCATGCTACGGCCATTAACGCGGTTTTTCATCAAGGAAAAATGGGCGATACCTATAACATTGGCGGAGTAAACGAGTGGAAAAACATTGATTTAATCCGGCTGCTCTGCGACGTAATGGACGAAAAAACCGGCAAACCAGTGGGAACTTCGCAGCAGCTCATCACCTTTGTCACCGACCGGGCCGGGCACGATTTGCGTTACGCCATTGATTCGTCTAAAATTATGCGGGAATTAGGCTGGCAACCATCGGTTACTTTTGAGCAAGGACTGGCACAAACCGTAGATTGGTATCTCCAAAACACCGAATGGCTGGAACACGTTACTTCCGGCACTTACCAGGATTACTACGAACAGCAATACACCCGATAAGTAATTAGGAGTTAGAAATTAAAAATTAGAAATGACTCGTTGAGGAGCATTCACTAAAACTAATTTCTAACTCCTAATTTATAATTTCTAATTTAAAAGCACGTGTACGAAAACCCTTTTCACAGCCAACCCCTCAATAATTTATCATTTCTGGTAACCGGCGGCGGCGGCTTTATTGGTTCTAATATTGTGGAGTATTTATTAAAGTATAAGGTGGGCAAAGTTCGGGTACTCGATAATTTTTCGAACGGTTTTCCAAAAAATATTAAAGCCTTCCAGGACGATGCGCGTTTTGAATTAGTAGAAGGCGATATCCGCGACCCAGAAGTTTGCCAACAGGCTTGTGCCGGAATGGATATTGTGCTGCACCAGGCAGCTTTGGGTTCAGTACCGCGCAGCATTAAAGACCCTATTACCACCAACGAAGTAAATATTAGTGGTTTTGTGAATATACTTACCGCCGCCAAAGACCAGCAGGTAAAACGCTTTGTGTATGCGGCTTCCTCCTCTACTTATGGCGACAGCAAAGCCCTGCCCAAAGTAGAAGATAAAATTGGCCGGCCTTTATCGCCGTACGCGGTTACCAAATACGCCAATGAGTTATACGCCGATGTTTTCGGCAAAACTTACGGCATGGAAATCATCGGACTGCGGTATTTTAATATTTTCGGTCCGCGCCAGGACCCGAACGGGGCCTACGCGGCGGTTATTCCTTTGTTTATCGATGCGGTGTTAAAAGGTAAATCGCCTAAAATGAAAGGCGATGGCAATCAAACCCGCGACTTTACCTTCGTAGAGAATTGCGTGGAAGCCAATATCCGGGCCGCGCTGGTGCAAAATCCGGAAGCGATTAACCAGGTATATAATATTGCGGTAGGCGATCGTACTTCGCTCAACGATTTATTTACTATTTTAAAAGAAGAAGCCCAATCAGAGGTAAATCCAACCTACGGACCGGAACGAGCCGGCGATATCCGGGATAGTCTGGCCGATATTTCCAAAGCCCGCACGTTATTAGGTTACGATCCAAAAATTAAAATTAAAGAAGGTTTGCAGATTACTCTGGATTGGTTTAAAAACAATCAGGACTTTATTTATAATAGCTAGACATAATTCATAAAAATGGTAAGAAGTAAATACAGAATAGTTACTGCTGTAATTCTTATAATCATGATTATAGCTGGACCTATTTTAACAATTTTGTCATTTGTAGCTTTTAAGCTATTTTATAATGATCCAAAGCAAATTTTAATTTTAGTACTTCCAGTATTAGCAGTAACTACAATTTTGAGTGCTATTTATCATTTAAAATTCAAATGGGACATAATAGAAATTAGAAGCCAAATAATTAAAATTAAAAAAGTATTTGGCTTAGGAAGAGAGTTGAATTATAATTTAAATGCTTTAAAAATAACTCCTTCGTATGAAAGTGTAAAGGTTGGAACTGGTGAGATAATATTGATCGAAACAAACGGGAAAAGAATTTCTGAATTGTCTGACTTTTCTTACGCCAATTTTCAATCATTAAGAGAAACACTTAAAGAAAAAGTACCTTTTGCTCCTTATTCTAAAACTAATCTATTTGAAAGAATGAAATTGGCAATGAGTTAAAAAAGAACTAAGCTTTAACACGTATATTCTTCTCTTAATTCGCTGTATTTTTCCATACTCAAAGTATTGAATGGATGAAGAATTAGAATGTTTCATAGGAATATAACTTAACAATTCAACAATCTAACCATTCAACAGTATACTAAATGAAAGGTATTATCCTGGCCGGTGGTTCCGGTACCCGACTTCATCCGCTAACTTTGGCGGTAAGCAAGCAATTAATGCCGGTTTACGATAAGCCGATGATTTATTATCCGCTTTCCATTCTATTGATGGCAGGAATCCGGGATATTTTACTGATTACTACGCCCCACGATAATCCTTTGTTTAAAAAATTACTGGGCGATGGCCGCGACTTAGGTTGCAACTTTGAATATGCGATTCAGGCCGAACCCAACGGATTAGCCCAGGCTTTTGTAATCGGGGCAGATTTTATTGGCACCGATAAAGTAGCCTTAGTGCTGGGCGACAATATTTTCTACGGAGCCGGCCTGAGCGAATTACTGCAAAGCAACAACGACCCGGACGGGGGAGTAGTGTATGCCTATCACGTGGTTGATCCGGAGCGATACGGGGTGGTAGAGTTCAATAAAAATAATCAGGTAATTTCGATAGAAGAGAAACCGAAACACCCAAAATCAAACTACGCCGTACCCGGGCTGTATTTTTACGACAACGACGTTATTCAAATTGCCCGGGATTTAAAACCGAGTGCCCGGGGCGAGTACGAAATTACCGATGTAAACCAGGAATATTTGCGGCGGGGTAAATTAAAAGTGGGTATCCTGGGCCGTGGTACTGCCTGGCTCGATACCGGTACCTTTGACTCGCTGATGCAGGCCGCTACTTTTGTGCAGGTAATTGAAGAACGCCAAGGCCTTAAGATTGGCTGTATCGAAGAAATTGCTTACCGTATGGGCTTTATTAATGCGGAACAGCTCCAGAAAATAGCCGCCCCGCTGGTAAAAAGCGGTTATGGTAAATACTTGATGAATTTGCCCAACGAAAAAGTTCTGGAGCGCAGCTAATCGCAGATTATCACGGATTACTGGATTGAGCGAATTTTATTTCTCTACCTCACTATGGCGCGGATTTACTTCCGTGCCTTTCCGTTTGAAACGAGGAAAAAGCAGTTGCTACTAGGAAGCTTGTGCAAGGCACGGAAGTAAATCCGCGCCATAGATTTTCTTAGCTTGCCCGCAGGGCAGAAAGATTACTTTTGCGCTTCGTACTTTTCTTTGAATTTTTGGTATAAAGTTTTTTGCTTATCGGTGAGGTTGATTTTACGGCCTTGGATATAGGCCAAGGTAACCTCGTTGGTGCGCATATCCAGTAAATCGCCGGATGAAACAACCAGATTCGCATCTTTCCCTACTTCTATGGTGCCGGTTAGCTGGTCAACTCCTAAAATTTTAGCTGTATTCGCTGTAACTGCTGCCAGGGCCTGCTCTTTGGTAAGACCGTAAGCCACCGCGGTACCGGCAATAAAAGGCAAGTTGCGGTGCCCATGTAAGGCGCCGTCGTATTGAAGGCCGAATAAAATCCCGGCTTGCTGAAGCAGATACGGTAATTTATAAGGTAAATCCACGTCGTCAACGGTGCGGCTAGGCAAAGCGTGAATGCCCGATATAATAACCGGAACGTTTTGTTCGCGCAGAAAATCGGTAATCTTCCAACTATCGTATCCGCCAACTAACACAATCTTTTTAACGCCATTCCTTTTAGCGAACCGGATACCTTCCACAATTTCTTTCGCTCCGTCGGCGTGGATATATAATCGCTTACTGCCATCGAACAAGCCTTTTAAAGCGGAAAGTTTTAAATTTTGCTTGCCGGTAGCTTCCTGGGAGAAAGCAGCGGCTTCGGTAAATAGTTGTTGCAATTCCCGTAATGTTCTTTCCCGGTTGGTTAGTAATTCGCTTAAGTTGGGCAGGGCATCGGGTTGCGGCGGCCGGGGTATAGTGGGCCAGTTCAGGTGCAAGCCATCGTCGGCTTTTATTACGGCATCTTCCCAATTCCAGGCATCGAGTTGCATTACCGACGAAGAACCGGAAATGGTACCACCCACCGGCGTTGCTTGTACCAGTAAAACACCGTTGCCCCGGATAGTAGGCAAAACATCAGAATCGGTATTATAGGCTATTAAAGCCCGCACATTCGGGTTGAATACACCTACTTCCTGTTCGTCGCGGGTAGCCCGCACCGATGAAATATCGGTTAAACCTAGTTGGGTATTTGGTTGAATAAGACCCGGATAAATATGTTGACCCGTAACTTCTACCACTTCATAGCCGGTGGCAGCCGGAGCGCCACTGGCTGGGCCAGCGTACGTAATTTTACCTTTATCAAAAGCTACAGCGGCTTTTTCGATTACGGAACCGTTACCCACGTGCAGAGTAGCGCCGGTGAGTAACACCGGTTTCGTTTGTTTAGGTGCCGGAGCCGGTACTTGCGCCCAGGTAGTAAGAGTAAGAAAAAGCACAGCCGTTAAAAATGTATATTTCATGTGTTTAGTCGCTAGTCCATGGTTTACGGTCCACAGTTATATTTATAATTATTACTTTTTGCGAAACTTCCGCTACTTGGGAGTTGCGTTTCTGTTCTGTCTCAAACCGGGGCCAGTGTTAAGCAAAGCGTCACTGGTACCTACAGACAATTGTCAGTCTTCCGACTAACGTGTATTGGGTTTCGCCGGTCCGGAGACTGGCTTTTGTCTGAAAGCACAAGTTTCACTTTGCTAAGACTTGCGCTAGAATTTGTATTTCGGAGACGTATAACTTAAAACGTACAACCTATAACCTAGTTAATTTCCTGCTACTACGTCTTCGCAATGTTTTACTTCGCCTTTGCGGGTAACAGAAGCCGGTTGGGTTGGTTCGCCGGATTGCTTTGCCCCGAGCATTTTCTGGATGAGGCGTTGGCGTTCTTTATCCCGTTCTAGGCGGAGTTGTTTATCCGTTTCCAGGTCGTAATAAAGCGTACCATCCACAAAGGTTTTTTCGGCTTTGGCGTAAATGGAGAGCGGGTGATCGGTCCAGAGTACCACATCGGCATCTTTACCGGGTTTTAGGCTCCCCATGCGGTTATCGAGGTGCAGTAATTTGGCTGGGTTAAGCGTAACTAATTTCAGTGCTTCTTCTTCCGATAAACTACCGTACTTAATTGTTTTAGCGGCTTCCTGATTTAAACGGCGGGCCATTTCAGCATCATCAGAATTAATGGCGGTTACCAGACCTACATTGGTCATTAGAGCGGCGTTATACGGAATGGCATCTTTCACTTCCATTTTATAAGCCCACCAATCCGAAAACGTGGAAGCGCCCGAACCGTGATTTTTCATTTTATCCGCCACTTTGTATCCCTCCAAAATGTGCGTAAACGTATTTACCTGAAAACCCATTTGGTCAGCGACTTTCAAAAGCATGTTAATCTCCGACTGCACGTACGAATGGCAGGTGATAAAACGCTGTTTATTTAAAATTTCGGCGAGAGCCTCCAGTTCCAGGTCGCGGCGAGGCGCTCCGGTTTTGGCCTGGGCCGATTTGGAAAGCTTACGGTAGTTTTCCCAGGCCTGGTCGTATTCTTTGGCGCGTTGAAAAGCATCTATGTACACCTGTTCTACGCCCATGCGGGTTTGCGGGAACCGGATGGTATGCTGCGAGCTCCAGTTAGCTTGTTTTACGTTTTCGCCGAGGGCAAATTTAATGTAGTTATCGGCGCCCTTAATTTTTAGTTCTTCCGGCCCTAGGCCCCAACGTAATTTAATTAAGGCCGATTGCCCACCAATAGGATTAGCCGAGCCGTGCAATAATTGCGAAGCTACTACGCCGCCCGCCAACTGCCGGTAAATATTAATATCTTCCGGGTCTACTACATCGCCGATGCGTACTTCGGAAGTAACAGATTGCGTAGCTTCGTTAACCGAGTGGCTGATAGCAATGTGCGAGTGCTCGTCAATAATACCGGGCGTAACGTGCTTGCCCGTACCATCAATGGTTTTAGCGCCATTAGCCGTTAGGTTTTTACCTACTTTCTCAATTTTCCCGTCGCGCAGCAACACATCGGCATTTTCCAGGCGGCCTTCTTTCTCGTTCGTCCAGATGGTAGCATTTTTAATCAGGATGGTTTCTGGTTGAGGTAAAGCAGTTCGACCGAAAGCGGTAAATGGATGCAGCATAGCGCCAAGCGGCGCGGCAGCGGGTGTTTTGGGGGCGGCAACCGGAGCAGGTGGTATTGGATAGGCTTTTTCTAAAGTGGCTACCCATTTTACCGGGGTAGCATTGGGCAATTGGCCGGATCCTTCAAACCCTGGTTTACCGGTAGTGTACCAGCCACTTAAGCGTACCTGGCTTTCCGGGTTTTTAGGATCAACGTTATAAGCTAAGGTGATTAGATCGTTGGTTAAATTTAACCGAACTTTAATTTTGGTAGTATCTTTTTCGGTCGGATTTTTAAAAATAATACGACCATCGGGTTTATCTCCCTGACCGGTAATTTCTAAGCGTACCGGGGTTTGCCCGCCCACTTGCAGGGAGTAGTTTCCGCGTACATCAAGGGGTAGCTGGCGCACCGGATAACGCTCACCCTGAATCCAGTTTTCGAGTAATACATTATCGCCCTGGAAAATGGGTTGCGAAGTAATGATAAAGTTGGCCACCATGCCTTTGCGTAAAGCGCCCACCTGGTTTTCGGCTTGCAGCAATCGGGCCGGCGTAAAAGTCAAGGCTTTTAAGACCTCTTGCTCCGAGAGGCCGTAGGTAATAGCTTTGCGGATGTTCGGCAGAAATTTTTTCTTGTCTTTTAAATCGGCGGCGGTAAAGGCAAAAGCAATGTTGTTTTTAGTTAGTAAGGCGGCGTTAGCCGGCGCCATTTCCCAATGTTTTAAGTCTTCCAGGGCAATAAGATCGGCATCGAGCGGGTCTTCTACGTTGTAGGCATCCGGAAAATTAACCGGTAAAATAAGGGGAGCGTTGGTGGCTTTTACTTCGCGGAGCATCTGGTATTCATCGCCCCGGCCTTTAATGATGTATTGCTGCCCGAATTCATCCCCAATTTTATCGGCACGTAATACGTTTAACTTATCCGATACTTCAAATATATGCGGCAGTTTCTGGTTAGCATAAAAAGCTTGCAAGGATATATTCTGTTCCTCATTGGGGTGTTGCCGGAGCCAGTCAGCATCCAGGTAAGTTTGGCGGATTAACGCAATGGCGCCCATTAAGGAACCCGGATAATCCTGGGTAGAAGAGCCCCGGTTGAAGGAAAGACCCGCCGCCGCTTTTTCGCGTAATATAACTTCGTTTTCTCGTTTCTGTGCTAGAGTTACTAAAGCCGCCGTGCCCCGGGCAATGCCATCCGGATGTTGGGTTAGTACCGTGCCGAAACCTTGCTGGCGATAATCTTCGGCGGCTCGGTTATCTACTTTAAACATTTCTGCCGCATCGGCATCGGCCCGAATAGCTTGGTTCCAGTTGAAAGCGCCTTTTCGAGTGCTTTCGGGTTGCGGGGGCGAAGTAAAGCCAACAGATGCGGGTATAACGGGCGGCAAACCATAAGCCGAAAACAAATCAATAAAACTCGGATAAATAAATTTTCCTTTCGCATCAATCACCACCGCACCGGCAGGAATTTTAACGTCGGCGCCGGCGGCTTCTATCTTACCATGCCGAATAACCAGAGTAGCCTTATCCAGCCGGGTTTGATAATCAATGTAAAGGGTAGCGTTGGTAAAAGTTACTAAACCGGGCCGTTCGTCGTACACGCCGTTGCGCGGGAAAGTTTCCTGAGCCCAACTGTAGCAGGAGGTACCAATAGCTAAAAGAAGAGTAAAAAAGATTTTACGCATGTAAGTAGAAGAATGGAGAACGAAAATTACAGCAGAACCGGATGAATTAGAAATTTATAAAAATAATTCGAACGGATGCAATGAAGTTCTTTTAAACCCGAAAATAGGGCAGCCTTGCTTATGAAATTGATAAAGGAGGGATTGATTTAAGGATATTTTGGCTCAATAAAGCAGTAACTATTAAGTAACTGACACCAGTTTGGCTTGTGAGCGCCTTGTAGGCTTCTGGTGCTGAGGTACGAGGCATTCCGACGAAGGAGGAAAGGAAGGATACACCGCGCGAAGAAGCCAAACGAGACCCGCCGGCCAGGAGGCGATAGCGCCTATAGAAAGTAATAGCTTCTGGAAGCCACGCCAAACAAGTTCAAATAAAAAAGAACTTTAAAGGCAAAACAAAAAGGCTACCAATCTGGCAGCCTTTCTAAAAATCTTAAAATCTAAAAAATTACTCCGTTACAGCAGCAACTTCAGTAGCTACTGGTGCCTCCACCGGAACAACCGAGACAAATGAACGGTCTTTACGGCCTTTTCTAAACTGAACAATACCATCGGTTAAAGCAAATAAGGTGTGGTCTTTACCAATACCTACGTTGGTGCCCGGGTGGTGCGCCGTACCGCGCTGACGCACGATAATGTTACCAGCTATAATAGCCTGGCCACCGTAAATTTTTACACCCAGTCGTTTGCTATGCGACTCACGACCGTTGTTCGACGAGCCTGCTCCTTTTTTGTGTGCCATTTTCTTTTATACTTTTAATTCGGGAACCCGAAAATTTTACAAATTTAAATTACCTTTAAAATACTTGCTCTTTCTAATTAAGCAATGCTCTCGATTAATACTTTGGTATAATCCTGGCGGTGACCGTTTTTCTTTTTGTAACCTTTACGGCGTTTTTTCTTGAAGACAATTATTTTGTCTCCTTTTACGTGGCCAAGTATTTTACCGGTAACTTTAATGTTTTCCACAAACGGTGCTCCTACGTTTAGAGTACCGTTGTCGTCGGTTAATAATACATTGGCGAACTCTACGGCGTCACCCTCATTGCCGGAAAGCTTGTTGGTATAGATGAACTTGCCACCTTCTACCTTGGTCTGACGACCTGCGATATCAACTATTGCGTACATGAAGCTTACTTTTGTGGTTTTATAATTAGGGGGCAAAGGTAACATTTGTTGCGGGAATTACCAAATATGCCTGATTTTAATTTTAGCACTGTTCACAATATTTATTCTTCTCATTTTCAATTAATTAAAGCTTGTTCCACCTGCTCTTAGAAACCTCCTGTGCATAAATTGGTTTATTTATCAACAATTAAGCGGGTATAATTTGTGGAGAAGAAAGGGATAATTTGTGGAGAAATAAATAGTTTTCGGAGGTATATCCGAAGCCTTCTTCCGTATATTTGAATCAGATTCACCTTTAAAAATGAGCAGCGGAAAGTACAAACCGGTTATCCCGCTGGTAATCAGAGTGATTCGTAATTACCATTTTTCGTTTACTTTTAATTAGTATCTATGGAGCCTTTATTGCAAGAGAACCCGAATAGATTCGTCCTATTCCCTATTCAGAACGACGCCGTATGGCAAATGTACAAGAAAGCCGAAGCCAGCTTCTGGACGGCCGAAGAGATTGATTTATCGTCGGATACTAAAGACTGGGAGCGCCTGAACGACGGCGAACGGCACTTTATTTCGCACGTTTTAGCCTTCTTTGCGGCCTCCGATGGTATCGTGAACGAAAATCTGGCCATTAATTTCATGCAGGAAGTGCAATTGCCCGAAGCCCGCTGTTTTTATGGTTTTCAGATCATGATGGAAAACATTCACTCCGAAACGTATTCCCTGCTGATTGACACTTATATTAAAGATCCGGCAGAAAAAGACCACTTATTTAACGCCCTCGAAACCGTAGACTGCGTGAAGAAAAAAGGGGAGTGGGCTTTAAAATGGATTAACTCCGAAAACTTTACGGAGCGCTTAATCGCCTTTGCCGCCGTAGAAGGTATATTTTTCTCCGGCTCGTTTTGCTCTATCTTCTGGCTCAAAAAACGCGGCCTGATGCCCGGTTTAACGTTTTCGAATGAGTTGATTTCCCGTGACGAAGGACTCCACTGTGATTTTGCCTGCCTGCTGTACTCGATGTTGGAAAACCCGCTACCACCGGAACGCGTACAAACCATCATTCGCGATGCGGTTACGATTGAACAAGAATTTGTAACCGACGCGTTGCCCGTAGCCCTGATAGGAATGAACGCCAAACTCATGAGCCAATACATCGAATTCGTAGCCGACCGGCTGCTCGTGGCGTTGGGCTGTTCTAAAATTTATAATGCTACCAATCCTTTCGATTTCATGGAAATGATTTCGCTGCAGGGTAAAACGAACTTCTTCGAAAAACGTGTTGCCGAATACCAGAAATCGGGCGTGATGAGTGAGCGGGTAGACAATATGTTCTCGCTCGACGAAGATTTTTAATCTAAAAACAACGAATGAGGCAACCGGAAAAAATAGCGAATAACCTTCCAAAACTTTCCGGCCTCTTCGTCTCCCTAAAATTTCAGAAACATACCTTTAAAACCTTGCCTGAAGGGGCTTTGGCAATCAGGCTATTATCTTTTACCGGGCGTATTGCGCTCGGCCGGATTCCCTTAACCTATATTTTTTACAGACTATGTTAGTTATAAAAAGAGACGGCCGACGCGAGTCCGTCAAGTTCGATAAAATTACTGCCCGAATAGAGAAGCTCTGCTACGGCCTGAATATGATTTACGTGTCGCCGATTGAAGTGGCTAAAAAGGTAATTGATGGGATTTACGATGGCGTAACCACCGTAGAACTCGATAACCTGGCTGCCGAAATTTCGGCCTCCCTGACTACCAAGCACCCTGACTACGCTATTTTAGCGGCTCGTATTGCTATTTCGAATCTGCACAAAGTAACGGCCAAATCGTTCTCTAACACCATGAAACGGCTGTACACCTACGAGGACCCAAAAACCGGAGAAAATGCGTCGCTGATTGCGAAAGATGTGTACGAGATTATCCGGAAAAATGCCGCTTTGCTCGACTCCAGCATTATCTACGACCGCGATTACAACTACGATTACTTTGGTTACAAAACCCTGGAGCGTTCTTACTTACTGCGTATCGATGGTAAAATTGTGGAGCGTCCACAGCATATGCTTATGCGGGTAGCGATTGGAATTCACAAAAACGACATTGATTCGGCCTTAGAAACCTATAACCTGATGTCGGAAAAATGGTTTACGCACGCTACGCCAACTTTGTTTAATGCAGGTTCGCCTAAGCCTCAATTATCGAGCTGCTTCCTGCTGACCATGAAAGAAGACAGTATTCCGGGCATTTACGATACCCTGAAAAACTGCGCTATGATTTCGCAGAGTGCCGGTGGTATTGGTTTAAGTGCGCATAACATTCGGGCTACCGGTTCTTATATTAAAGGTACCAATGGTACTTCTAATGGTTTGGTACCGATGTTAAAAGTATTTAACGATACGGCCCGTTACGTAGACCAGGGTGGTGGCAAGCGCAAAGGTGCTTTTGCAATTTATTTAGAACCATGGCACGCCGATGTTTTTGAATTCTTAGAACTGCGTAAGAACCACGGAAAAGAAGAAATGCGCGCTCGCGATTTATTCTACGCGCTCTGGATTCCGGATTTGTTTATGAAGCGCGTAGAAAGCAACGGCGACTGGAGTTTGTTCTGCCCGAACGAAGCGCCCGGTTTAGCGGATTGCTACGGCAAAGACTTTGAGCGTTTGTACGAAAAATACGAGAAAGAAGGCCGGGCCCGCAAAACGATAAAAGCGCAGGAGCTGTGGTTCGCTGTTCTGGAAAGCCAGACCGAAACTGGCACACCGTACATGTTGTTTAAAGACCACGCCAACAGCAAATCGAATCAGCAAAATTTAGGTACTATTAAGTCGAGTAACTTATGTACCGAGATTATTGAGTACACTGCTCCGGATGAGATTGCGGTATGTAACCTGGCTTCGCTGGCATTGCCCCGCTACGTAAAAAATGAGAACGGACACAAGGTATTCGACCACGAGAAACTATACGAAGTAACCTACCACGTAACTAAAAACCTGAACAAGGTAATTGACATTAACTATTACCCCGTTCCGGAAGCCAAAAAATCGAATATGCGCCACCGGCCAATTGGTTTGGGTATTCAGGGCTTGGCCGATACGTTTATTGCTTTGCGCATGCCATTCGAAAGCGAAGAAGCGCAGCAGCTAAACAAAGATATTTTTGAAACCATTTACTTCGCGGCCATGACGGCGTCGAAAGATTTGGCGAAAAAAGACGGTCCGTACTCTACTTTTGAGGGTTCGCCTATTTCCCGTGGTATCTTTCAGTTCGATATGTGGGGCGTTACGCCGGAATCAGGTCGTTGGGATTGGGAGGCTTTGCGCAACGAGGTAGTAGAACACGGCGTTCGTAACTCTTTATTAGTAGCCCCTATGCCCACCGCGTCTACTGCCCAGATTTTAGGAAATAACGAAAGCTTCGAGCCGTACACTTCTAATATTTACGTGCGGCGCGTACTGAGCGGGGAGTTTATGGTGGTGAACAAGCACTTACTCAAAGACTTGATTAACCTGGGAATCTGGAACGACAACATGAAAAACCAGATTATCTCGGCGAATGGTTCGGTGCAAAATATTCCGAGCATTCCGCAGCACATTAAAGATTTGTACAAAACGGTTTGGGAAATTAAGCAGAAAACCATCATTGATATGTCGGCCGACCGGGGTGCGTATATCTGCCAAAGCCAGAGCCTGAACCTGCACGTACAGAACCCGAACTTCGGTAAACTGACTTCGATGCACTTCCACGCCTGGAAACGCGGCCTGAAAACCGGTATGTATTACCTGCGCACCAAAGCCGCCGCCGACGCTATCAAGTTCACGGTAGAAAAACAAGCCGCCGAGACTCTGGAACCGATGAACGTATCGGACCAGAACCTCAGCGACATGGCCTGCTCCCTGGATAATCCGGATGCATGCGAGGCGTGTGGTAGCTAAGGGTTTGCTTAGAAATAGAAAGCAGGAGTTAGATAATATTCTTTCTCCTGTTTTTTATTTTTAGACATTTCTCATAATATATTTTAAGAATATGCTTGATAAACTTACTGGAAAGGACGGAAAGAGGTTGACTTCCGAACTGTTACGTAGACAGCCTCTATTTGGAGGTGAAGCAGAAATTATCGAAGAAGCCTTTAGTTTGATAAAGCTGCAAGAGTTTCAGCCCGGTCAAACTTTTATAGAACAAGGCAATGATAGTAGTGAGCTTTTTCTTATTTTAACAGGCAAAGTTACTATTGAAATAAATGGAAGATTAGTAGCAGAACGAATTTCTGGTCAGCATGTTGGCGAAATGTCACTTATCAATCCTGCACTCCCTCGTAGTGCAACTGTAAGGGCTGCAGAAAAAACAGTTTGTGGAGTAATGGCTGAAAAAGATTTCGCTATTCTGGGAGAAAAGCATCCAGTATTATGGAGGTTTCTAGCTATTGAACTGACAGAGCGATTACAAGAAAGAGGCAGGTTTCTATCTCCACCTAATGAAACACCTGAGGTTTTTATAGGATATTCTAGTGAAATGGCAAACATTGGTAGTCAGATTCAATTAGCGCTATCTAAGAGTAAAACACCAATGATTGTAACAACTTGGACAGACAGCTTTTTTCGTGCTTCAAGAACTACAATCGAATCACTATTAGATAATTTCCAAAATTTTGACTTTGCAATACTAATTTTTGGCCCTGACGACATAGTTACTAGCAGAGGCAAAAAAAAGCAAGCTCCACGTGATAATGTAATTTTTGAATTAGGTTTAGCGATGGGAGCACTATCAAGAGATAGAACATTTATCGTCTATGAAAGTGGCTTGGACATTAAAATTCCGTCTGATTTATTAGGCGTAACGGCAATAACCTATGCTAGTGGAGCAGCAAGTTCTCTTGCTTCAAGAATAGCTCCTGTTGCTACTCAAATACAATTAGAAATTGAACAAAAAGGCTCTAAATAAATGGCGCTTAAAGACACTCTACTTACAGACGTAAAAGAAATATTCAAAACAAACTGGAATACTCGTGAAGGCAGAGTTGTACCAGAAGCAGAAGATATTAAGCTCGGTAATGATGCTGTTAAACTGACGGGAGTAGTTCTTTATGCAGACCTAGCAGAGTCAACTTATATGGTTAAAACATTCCCTGCATACTTTGCGGCTGAGGTTTATAAATCTTATTTACATTGTGCGTCAAAAATAATAAGAAATAATGATGGCATTATAACATCATTTGATGGTGATAGAGTAATGGCAGTTTATATTGGCGATTATAAAGCTACCAACGCATTACGAACCGCATTAGCAGTTAACCATGCTGTTATAGATATTATTAACCCTAGCATGCAAGAACAATATAAGAGTTCAAAGATTAAAGAAGAGGTAAAGAAATATACTGTTAAGCAGGCTGTTGAAATTGATATAAGTGAAATATTCGTTGCACGAACAGGCATTAGAGGTTCAAATGATTTAGTATGGGTTGGAAATGCAGCTAATCAAGCTGCAAAGCTTTGTGGTTTACGTACATATAATTATGCATCTTGGGCAACTAAAGCAGTTTATGACTTAGCTAACGATAAAGTCAAGACTTCAACAGATAAGAGGGCAATGTGGGAAAAGGCAACATGGGATGGGAAAGAAGTATATCGCTCTTCATGGAAGTGGGAACAATGATGCTTTTTATTGTTCTTGTGGCAATAAAGGTTAATTTATAATAGTTAATGGCGCGAGCGTCCTCGCTCGTGTCTAACTATTTGGTAGGCCTCTGGCCGGGCGAACCGATATACCTTTCCTTAAAAGCAAATCAGCAACAAATTCCTACCGGCCAGAGGCCGGACGATGGGCATCACGAGCGAGGACGCTCGCGATAGTAAATATCTTTTGTTTTGGTTTTCTGATTCTTGTCGCTAAAAACTATCAATTACCTGTCAAACCCGTATAATCCGGGATATGTCGCGGGCTTATAAAACATACGAAGGCGGGTTGTTTTTTGTAACGCTTACCGTGGTGGGTTGGATAGATGTGTTTATCCGGCGCGAGTACTGTGATTGTTTGATACAAAATTTAAAATATTGTCAGGAAAAGAAAGGCTTGCAACTCTATGCTTATTGTATCATGAGCAGCCACGTACACCTTATTGCTGCTGCCAAAATTGGTACGCTCAGTGATATTCTGCGGGATTTTAAAAGTTATACGGCCAAACAACTACTACAACTCATCCAAGATAATCCACAGGAAAGCCGCAAAGAATGGTTGCTTTACTTATTCCAACATTTTGCCCGTAAAAATAACCATAACATTGAGTTCCAATTCTGGCAACACCACAATCACCCGATTGATTTATCTAGCAATGAGTTAATTGAACAGAAGCTTAGTTATATTCATCAGAATCCCGTAAATGCAGGGCTAGTTAATGAAGCACAGGATTATTTCTATAGTAGTGCTAATTTACTTAGTCCATTGAAAATGTTGCCATTGTAAGGAGTAGAACGGGAGGTTATTAAATAATAGTATTACTATCAGTTATTAGACAATCTAATCTATTATGGCGCGAGCGTCCTCGCTCGTGTCTATAATTTGGTAGGCCTCTGGCCGGGCAAACCGATAAACCTTTCCTTAAAAGCAAATCAGCAATAAATTCCTACCGGCCAGAGGCCGGACGATGAGTATCACGAGCGAGGCGTGCTCGCGATAGTTCGATTGTTTCTGGTTCTTGGTTTCTTGCTACTAAAATATACCGATTACTAACTTAAACCCTTTTAATCTGGAACATCTCGCCGTTTTATAGAAACTGGACGAAGGTGGTTTATAAGTAAAGATTTAAGCTTTTATTTTAAATATCGCCGGGCTTTAATTTAAGGCGAGTGGCTTTTTTCTCGGCGTGGTGTTTTTTGTTTTCCAGGCGCTGTTGCTTCGCCGCTTGACTGGGCTTGGTGGCTTTGCGCGGTTTGAGGCGGGTGAAGGCTTTTTGGAGTAACTCGTAGAACTTTTTAACGCACATTTCCTTGTTGGCGAGTTGGCTGCGCTCGGTTTGACAAATTAGCTGTAAATACCCTTCGCTGGTAAGGCGGTTAGCCAGTTTTTCCTGCAGCACTAATTTTTCTTCGGGTGTGAGCAGCTCCGAATTAGCTACGTGAAAGCGCAGTTCTACCTTAGAGGCCACTTTGTTCACGTTTTGGCCGCCCGGACCGCCACTGCGGGAAGTTTGAAAAATAAATTCGGGGTAAAAGTCCCGGTGTTTACTGGTTAGTATCATGTAAATAAATTAGGCAATCCCGGCGCTAGGTTTATAAATTACGTAATTGTTAATAGCTTGCTCGTTTTAAAATCATATGCTGAAACAGAAACAAAAATTAAAACTGGTGGTATTAAAACAGCTGCCCTATATTTTTGTATTACTGTTTACACGATTATCTGTTTCTTTTTATGAGCAAACCTTTTAATATACCCAGGCAAGTTATTTACGTTTGCACCGGCAGCAAATGCAAAAAACGCGGTGGAAAAGATTTAAGTAAACTTTTTCGGGATCAAGTCAAACAGGCTGGCCTGAAAGATACCGTAGAAGTTATCAAAACCGATTGCACCGACCGCTGCAAATTTGCTCCTATCGTGAGCATTCAACCGCAAAATGTTTGGCTGCACGACGTAGTGGAATACCAGGTGCCGCAGTTGTTTCAGCAATATTTATTAACTCCGATTAAATTTTCCGCCCAAGCTCCTGAAACTCCTGAGGCCCACTCAAGTAATGCACCCGACAAGAATATGGAATAATAAGCCGTTATACGTTTGTTTTTATCACATTATAAAATGCAAAATAGGGTTTAATTAAGGTGGCTGTATGCCGGAATTAAAAATAGAATCTATACCTGAAAAAATATTTATATCCCAATTATATGCTTATCTCCACTTATTTAGTATCTTGACCCTGAGTAACATAAAGATTTGTTGCTAGTTTAACTTGGCTTGCTACTAAAACGAGCAAATGTACCATTACCATGGTTTTCTCTTCGGTAGTTTTTAATCCACATAAACTATTAAATTCTAATATTTACTAAAAAGTAATGTGCCGTTTTTAACCGTACTATTGCTTATTTCTAGGTTGCTTCCCTTTCCCGGGTTAAGTGCGGTACCTGGGTTTCCTTTTCTGATATTCTGGCTATATATACTTCACGGTGGTTTTTGAGCCTTACAAAAGTGAAGTGCTTCCAATTATTCGATCTTCTTGAATGAAAACCTTAACTAGCGGTTTTGTGGCAGATATGGCCGCTGCCACTCCCCGGCACCCGGATACATTTAATGAATTACTCCAAAAATGGCAAACGAAATCGTACGATGATGTGCGAATAAATTACGACGACTTCATTCAGAGTAACCCTATTTTGCAGAAGTTTTTAAACCTGGGAGCCTGTTTAACCTGGATTCTGGATGTTCGGACCATGCAATATACTTTTATCAGTAATAATGTAAAACAGATATTAGGCTACGAGGTGCGCCATTTCTTAAAACAGGGAGCTCCTTTTATGGCCCATATCATGCATCCCGGCGATCTGCCCAAAACGCTTAAATTACTTACCCTTATCTGGGATTTTCTATTAGCCTTGCCCGTTCCTGAGCGGCAAAAATATAAATTTAACGGCGACTACCGCATTATAAAACCCGATGGCAGTTTGGTCCGGATTCTAGCGCAACATACTATTCTGCAACTCGACCGTAAAGGCAATATTACCCATTTACTCGGTACGGGTTCGGATATTACTCACTGGAAAAAGACCGACGATGTAATTGCCTCGGTGGTTTGCACCGAAGATGATACCTGTTTTTTTTGCTCTTCCGACGATGACTGCCTAAAACCGCAAGCCCTCTTGAGCAAACGGGAACGGGAGATTATTAAATTAATCGCCGAAGGGTACAATAGTAAATACATTGCCGATAAGCTGTTCATTAGTTTTCATACGGTAAATACCCATCGCCAGAATATTATTGAAAAAACGCATACTAAAAGCGTTACCGGCCTGATTCAATTTGCTGTTTGCCACGGCCTGATATAAATAATAGATTTTAAATTATTTGCTAAGCATTTTGCTTCGTTCCCACAAGATGCTTTAGAAGAATGGGAAAGGTTGGTCTTACAAGTTAGGACAAGGCATTAAGCGATTATCTTTTATAAACAGCCAAACGAATAATTTTTCCTTGTTCATTAAAAGTAAAAACATCTACAATGGCAGCAATAGTGTTTTCGTCAATCTGAACCTCAAACTCAACGATACAAGTAAAACCGTCAGCAAAATATTTATCGTTTATTATGGGTTTGTTTACTTTTTTTACTTGATTCAGATAAGCTGTTCTTATAGCTTCACGACCTTTAAGAGGTTTAATCGGAGAAATTGGAATCCACTCTGCGTCTTCATCAAACAAATCTGCAATTGATTCATAATCAACAGCATTTGAAAAAGCAATGTATCTCTGAGCAATTGCTTTTATGTCAAGTAACTTTTTCATCTTTCTTTATCAAGCTTCTTAAAGTCCCTATCTAAAATCTTTTATTCTAACTTTTATGGAATGGTTATGATTTTACAATTTGTTTTTGATAACTTCTTCGGAGTAAATCTAGGTGATAGCCAATAAAAAAGCCTGCTTCCGTTAAAGAAGCAGGCTTTTTACTACAATAATCAAGCAGATGTTTAATTATCGTATTTTATTTTAGGCACGGCTTTATCAATTTCGTAACGGCCGGTACCTTCTTCGCCAATCACATCAAATAATTCTAAAGCACGACGGGCCACGTATTCTTCTTCCACCTGCTCTTTCAGGAACCACTGCAGGAACTGGAAAGTCATAAAATCTTTGCTCCGGAAACAAGCATCGGCCATGCGGTTAAATTGCTGCGTTACATAAATTTCCTGTTGCAAAGCTTGTTCAAATACGGTCCGGAAAGATTCAAAATCCTGCGGAATATTAACTACTTCCGGTGAAATGGCATGCCCGCCCAAATCGTTCACAAAATTGAACAACTTAAGCATGTGCTCGCGTTCTTCACCGGATTGCTTCTGGAAATAACCCGCGCTATAATCAAATCCGTTGCGATTACACCACGACGACATCGCCAAATATACGGCCGAGGAGTGGGCCTCCACTTTTATCTGCTCGTTTAAGAGTTTTTCTATTTCTTCGGAAAGCGAAGTTCTAAGTCTGAGTAAGTCTTTCATGATTCTATTATTTTCATAAAAAAAGTCAGGTACTATCTAAAGTCCTGACTTAAATTTAACTTATTATTTTCGAAAAAGTTTTAAAACAAGTTGTTTTTCCCGAAATACAGATTTAATCTAAATAAAAAAAGGTGTATTAAATAGGTATTTAATGTTTACACAGCCATCGCGTGCAGGCTCTCGTACACCAAACTGTTGAGCTCAATCATGACTTTAGCACCCTGCAGCAACTCCCGGAAATGCAAAACATCGGTAAGGGTTAAAACAAAACAACGCTCAGAACGGTGCGGCATTAAAATAACCACATCGGCGGTACGATCGGTATTTTGCGCCATCTCGTTTACGTTAATGGCTTCGAGTTGCTTTTTGAGTAATTTAAAATCCTGCCAAGTAAAAGGCGATTTACCCCCGGCAAATTCTACCCAATAACAATTGCGGCGGTTGCACTGGTAAACGGCCCCCTGCGCTGTCCGGAATATTTCAAGCAAATTACATTTCGTACCCATACTCTAACCTTTACCGGTGGATTTTTTACTCACCGGAATACTACAAATGTAAACACTGTTTAGAATTAGTCCAAATAAACTAAGAGAAAATCTTTTTGATTCTCTTATTTTTTCTGAATGCCGTAAGTAACGATGCTCTCTCCGGCAGGTGAGCAAACTTTAGAAGTGCTTTTGAAAGCCCTAAAAGAAAAGAGTGGGAGGGAAGTTATTAAACAAAACAGATTTAAAGAAAACAGCTAAAGGTTAATCTTCTGATGTATGTCTGTTAGATACTTAAAGGCTTGCGTATACGTCTTCTGGTCTGCCAGCATGCTACTGATATTTACTTGTCCATCTAAAACTAAATTACCGGTTAATAATAAACATTCGCGACACAATCCATCCCCTATGCAAGTTACTTTTGTCCGTCAGAAATTATTACCCAACGTCCCTTCGGGCTCGGGCTTAGAGGTAATTGGTAATAAAGTATTTATCATCGGCGACGATTCGCTGTTGCTGTATCAATTGCAAGCGGATACCTGGGAATTAATTAAAACGTATCCCTTACTGAAAACCGAGCATTTTGCCACGGGCCGCATTCCCAAACCCCTTAAACCGGATTTAGAATGTTTAGCGAGTTTTACCTTCCATAATAATACCTATTTACTGGCTTTCGGTTCCGGCTCTACTTCCGGGCGCACCATGGGCTACCTGGTGCAACTAGCCCATTCCCCGGAAGCGCCACCTGTTGTTCAGGCAATCTCCCTGGAATTGCTTTACCAAGCTTTACAAGCCGATATTGCGGTTACCGCAGGGGGCACTTTAAACCTGGAAGCTGCCGCTACTTCTCCGGACCATTTGTATTTGCTGCAACGGTCGGTGAACAACGGGCCGGATGCCTTACTTACTTTTTCGTTGCCGGAATTTATGGCTTACCTGCAGCACCTAAACAGCAACTTACCCCATTACACGGTGGCTCGCTTGCAATTACCTCAAATAAATAATAATAAGGCCGGCTTTTCCGGCGCCAGTTTTTTCGATAAGAAATTATTTATTACGGCTTCCGTTGAAAACACCATTGATGCTTACCTCGACGGCGAAGTGCTGGGTAGTTTTGTGGGGTATATTCAAATAAATCCGAACTCAGAACCGACTCTTTATACGGCGCGCCTGACCGATAAAGCCGGCCGGTTTTACCTGGGGAAAGTAGAATCTATTAGTATTGTGCAGAAAAAAGATGCCAATCAATACCAGGCATTGGCGATTACCGATAACGACCATGGACAATCGGAATTACTCGAATTTGTGCTTACTTTGCCCTAAGCTAACCCGTTTGCTGCCACCTGATTATCAGGTTGAAATTTAGTCAAACTCAACTCTTTGCTTTGGTTCCCGTTCTGAAATTAAACCCATTCTTCATTATCATGGAAACAGCTGAACAAAAAATAGTTAGTACCCTGCAAGAACTTACTCAGTTCATAAACGATGGCCACAAAGGGTATGAACATGCCGCTAAAGAAACCACTAATCCGCAGCTCCGGCAGCTTTACCAAACCTTAGCGGGCCAACGAGCCGAGTTTGCCCAGGAGTTGAACGAAATAATCAAAAACCACGGCGGTACTGCCCAAACCAGTACTACCACCAAAGGCAAAATCTTCCGGCAATGGATAGATGCCAAAGCGGCTCTTACCAACCGCGACGATAACAATATATTAAGTTCTAACCTGTACGGCGAAGAGTGGGCTCAGAAAGCATACAACAATGCCTTACAGCAACCCGATTTACCCCAGCCTATTCGCCAATTGGTAGAACGGCAAAAACTAGCTTTAGAACAAACGTACCAAACTTTGCAAAAATTGAAAGATGCCGACTAATTCTTTTTACCTTAATCGCAAGTAAAATATTAGCTCTCCGGATTAAAATATTTTACCAAATACCAATCAGGAAGACGTATTTGGTAATGTAATTTCCACTATTTAGAAGAACCAATTAACAAAAGAGGCTTGCCGGTTAGGAGACGAGCACGAACCGTAATTAATTTATAGCGCAGTACAGGGAGAGTTGAAACAAACAGGTAATAAAAACTAAACTTGGTATAATTTATCTGGATCTTTAACCTACCAGCTCCACTTACCCAATAATTAAACCTATAAGCTCTTAAACAATAAAGGAGAGCTGTGATGGGCAGCTCTCCTTTATTGTTTAATTTCAGCAAACTACTCAACGAGTACTTTCATCTGCTTTCTGCCGGATCTGCCTTGCGCGCTTATAATATAATAGCCTCGTTTATAGTTTTGGACCGGTATTTCCGTTTGAGCGGAGCCATTAGCGTGTAAGTACAAAGTTTTAGATTGAACCATTCTGCCCAGCGCATCGTGCAGAAGAATATTAACTGTTTCCTGGCTGGAATAACCGTTCACTTGAACATGAAGAACGCCGCCGGAACTAGGATTAGGATAAACCTGTAGATTTAAGCTCTGCTTTTCCCGTTGCGTTACCGAACGAGTAACAGGTATTTTACGGCTGATCGAGGTCTGCAGGGCACCCAAAGGCTGACTGCTACCGGAGTTGCTTACTTTAAACGATAGGGTTAACGAAGTGCCGGACGCGCCGTTTCCGCTCGCTCCGGAGTACGGAGTTGCCTGTAAAGAATAACTACCTTCCGCAGGTACCCAGCCGACGTAGTCTCCGCTATTTTCTCCAAATAAGGCATAGGGTGGGCTACTTTCGGTTCTGGTATGCAATCTGGTACCGGAAAGCACCAATTTTACGCTGCCAACGGTGCTAGGGCTAGTATTTGCCCGGATGCTCAGGTTCTTAGTAGAGAAATTAGCTAAGTTTAAGGTTGCCCCATCCGAAATAGTTTGAATATCTTTATTCGTATCGGCATTTACTAAAGTATAACTAACTACCTGCTGACTAGAAGTACTGCCACCTACCGTTACATTTACGCAAAAACTGGCGCTTGTAAAAGTGGTACCCGTTCCGGTTCCTTTAATCGTAACAGTAGCCGAGTAACTTCCTTTAGCTAAGCCGGTAGCATCTATGGTAGCTTCCATATCTACTCCGGTTGGAATAGCCGTTCCTGTGGCACGTTTGGTTACTTTAAGCCAGTTAGCATTAGAAGTTAAACTATACGTTTTTTTTCCTTCGATTGTATAGAGCAGATTCTTAATTACCACTTTTGTATTGGTATTTACGGCTTTGCTGAAACACTTGGCCACAAACCCAAACTTGTAAGGTGTATGGCGGGTAAAATTGGCCGTATAAGTTTCTCTACGTTCATTAGAAACACTAGAGTTTAAGGCCCCGTGCGAGATAATTATTTTACTGCCAACAACTTTACTGGATATGCCAAAATACGTATTAGGTAATTTAAACTGAGTCGCATTTGCCCAGGAACCCAGACCATTGTTTCCTTCCGGGGTAAGGACCAATACCGTATTTTGCCCGGCATTAGAAGAGCCTTGTCCGGCAACTACGTAAATTTTTCCATCTACCGGAAACGTGCCCATTTCGTTGTGCGAGCGCGGAGCCGGTAAATTGGTAAGTCGAGTCCAGGTATTCGCTATGGGGTTGTAGGAATGAACAAATACTTGTTCAGTAGCGTCGCAGTCGTGCCGGTATTGGCCGCCAATAGCGTAAATTTTACCTCCTAATACGGCTGTACTCAAATGATTACGCGGGATAGGCATAGGCGCGCTTTTGTTTTCCCATTTGGCCGAGGAGGGGCTGGAAATCCATTTATCTACGTCTAAGGTTAAGTGGTATTTGTTCTGGTCGATGCAGGTAGTTGGCGAAAAACCGCCAAAAACGTGGATGGTACGGCCAATTAATGCGGCTCCACCCCCCCTAAAGGCAGCGCCTGTCCGGTAGCCGGATTTTTCAATTGTGGGCCATTTAGCCACCGGTTATTTGTAATGTCGTAAATAATCACCTGGCTGGTGGCCGGTCCGTTGGTATCTTTGGCCCGGCCACCAATGTGCCAGATTTTATCGTCTACGAGTACTACGCCTTGATGGCTTACGGCTTTGCCACTAGGAAAAGAGGCTCGCAACGTCCATTTATTTGTGGCCGGATCATATACTTCACTGGCTGGTTCAAGATTGGGATACTCTCCAAAACCGCCGAATACATATATTTTGTTATTATATAAAACGCTGGGGCACTCAGAACGTTTGCGAAGGGCATCTGCTTTGCGGGTCCATTGCGCAAAAGAAAAATTAGCCTGTAAAAATAGTAATCCGGTAAGTAAAAGAATGGAGTAAAGCTGTAATCCCTGCTGTTTCCCTCTGGCAAAGTAAATGTAAGCTTGTTTCATAATTTTAATTTTTAATCAGTGAAAACAGGTAAGTAGTTAAGGATAAGTACTTATTAGTTGTTCGTTGCTCGGCTAATCATTATTTGGTAAGCTACTTTAAAGAGTAGACTAAACTAATTTCGTCGGAGTACTTAGATACTTAAAACTTATTACTAATCATTCAATAAAAAATAGACTTTTACTATTAAGAACTGTTGTTATTAGAAATAATAGGCAGAAGTGTTATTTACAGTGTTACTTATTACTGTAGTAGAGACCGGGAAGGAGTGTATTTACAAAAGATCAGAAATATTTAAGTTCTGTATGCTATTGTAGGATTAAAATAATAAAAAGTTTTAATTAACCATAATTTTTGCAAAGTTATTTTTCAATTCGTTGCATAAATAGAAAGAAGCAAACCTTAGTGCTTGATTTATTGCTTTTTACAGTTTTTATAATTTCTTCGATTCCTTTTGAATGGTTACAGTTTCTTTATAGCAGTCAGTTTCGTTGTAAGTACTAATTGTACCTTGAGTTTCGGTGGCAACTTACTTTTTCTCGCGCTTACGCTGGAGTAGGCCGTTGTATTTAATTTAATAAGAATTTTTCCCTGACTTTATTCGGTAAGTTAAGCGCTTTTGTAGTACTTTTCTGCTTCCGGTTATTGACCCGGCCATTCTAACGCTATGATTATTGAAGCCCGTGCATACGCCAGAGCCGCTATCTTAGGCAACCCCTCGGATGGTTATTTTGGTAAAACTATTTCGCTGATTGTTAAAAATTTTGGGGCGCATATTTTATTATACCAAACCCCGGAGTTAGTAATTGAACCTCAACCCCAGGACATTAATCAGTTTAAAAATATTTTTCAGTTACAAGACCAGGTAAATTTAACGGGCTATCACGGAGGCGCGCCCTTGCTGAAAGCGGCCATTAAAAAGTTTGTGGAATATTGCCAGCAGCAACAAATTAAACTTGATAATAAGAACTTTACCATCCGCTATAATTCGTCTATTCCGCGCCAGATTGGGCTGGCGGGTAGCAGCGCTATTATAATTGCTACTTTGCGGGGCTTAATGCAGTTTTACAACGTACAAATTCCCCAGGAGATTTTACCTAATCTGGCTCTAGCCGTAGAAACCGAAGAACTAGGCATAAACGCGGGTTTGCAGGATCGCGTTATTCAAACGTACGAAGGTTGCGTGTACATGAATTTTGACAAACAGCTACTGGCCGAAAAAAAACACGGCTTGTACGAACCACTCGATCCTGACTTACTGCCTAACTTATATATTGCGTATAAAACGGAATTGGGCAAAGTATCGGGCAAAGTGCTGAACGATATCAAAACCCGTTACGATAAAGGCGACCCGCACGTAATTAACACTTTAAACCGAATTGCAAGTTTAGCCGATGCCGGCAAAACCGCTTTGCTTCAGCGCGATTACACCACCTTGCACCAACTAATGAACGAGAATTTCGACCAGCGCTGCCAGATTATGAAAATCAGCGAGAGCAATATGGAGTTGATCAATACGGCCCGGCAATGCGGGGCTTCGGCCACCTTTACCGGTTCCGGCGGTTCGGTAATTGGTATCTACGAAAACGACGAAATGCTAAACAAACTCGTAGCCGAAATGCGCAAAGTAAACGCCCGGGTGATAAAGCCTACGATAGTGTAAAAGTTGGATGGTTGAAAAGTTGAAAGGTTAAAAAGTTTGAAAGTTCTTTAACGATTGGATATGCGTGTTTTCACACTATTCAACACTTCAACATTTAGCAATTTAAAGCTGAGCTATCGACTAAATTAAAGAAATTGAAACATTTTAGTCTATGGACAATCGACCATGGACTATGGACTATGGACTATAAAGAAACTTATGGTAAAAAAAGCAGTAATACCCGCAGCCGGTTTCGGCACCCGTTTTTTGCCGGCTACTAAGGCGCAGCCGAAAGAAATGCTTCCGATTATTGATACTCCTACCATCCAGTACGTGGTGCAGGAAGCCGTTGACTCTGGCATTGAAGATATTCTGATTATTACCGGTAAAGGAAAGGGTGCCATTGCCGACCATTTTGACCGCAGTTTTGAGCTGGAACAGCGCCTGGAAGAGAAGAACGAAGAAGCTTTGTATAAAGAAATGCGCCGCTTATCGGAAATGGCCAATATTTATTTTATCCGCCAGAAAGAAATTAACGGTTTGGGCGATGCCATTTACCACGCCAAAAGCCACACCGGTACCGAACCGTTTGCGGTACTCCTGGGCGATACGGTAATTGATTCTATTATCCCAGTTACCCAGCAGCTAATTGATATTTACCAGCAGTACCAGGCCACCGTAATTGCCGTAGAAGTGGTGCCGCACGATAAGGTAAATCGGTACGGTATTGTGGGCGGCCAGAATATCAGCGATTCCATTATGGAGTTAAATACCTTAATTGAAAAACCGGCCGTAGAAACGGCTCCATCTAACCTGGCCATTGCCGGTCGGTACATTTTAACGCCCGAAATTTACCGATCTCTCGAAGAAACACCCAAAGGAAAAAACAACGAAATTCAGCTAACCGATGCCATGCTGCATTTGCTGAGCACCGAAAAACTGTACTCCTGCTCCATCGAGGGCAAACGCTACGATATTGGTAATAAGCTTGATTTTCTTAAAACCAACGTGGAATTTGCCTTAAAACGCAAAGAGTTTGCCGCTCCCTTTTTTAAATACCTGCAGGAGATCGTTCGTACCCACGAACTGAAGTAAGATGCTGAATACTAGACACTAGACACTAGATGTTGGACTTTTCTTAAACTGAAGGAATCTATTCATTCGATATGTTAGTGCTTCTCGCTACGTAAAGCTCGCTGCAAGTTTATGTGTTTTTTATTTAGCCATTAGCCATCATTAGTTAATGCCAAGCTTATAATTAATTTAAAAAGCTTAGGAGTAATTTTAATTAAAAGTCCAGTATCTAGTGTCAAATATCTAGCGTCTATTTTCTAAAAAGCAAAGCCCACATTAAAGTGCATCCATTTGTGGCGACGACTACCTTTGAATTCCGGAGAAATAAAGGAAACGGCGCTTTCCAGGCGCATGCCTTTGATTATACAAACTAAACCCGTCTGACTTTCGAGTACAGTGCGGGAAATTTCGTTAGGCGCTAGCGTATAAATATTGTTTGAGTTAAAAATTCCGCCCTGCATAGTAGCGTTGTATCCTACTAGTTTGCCTTGCGTTCGCCCGAAAGCGTAAAACTGAAATTTTCGTAAACTCTCCTGGCTACGTGCGGCTTTGTTGCTGATACCCAAATCAGAAAAATAAGAATTCATCCAGCCAAACCGCAGGTAAGCTCCCGCCCGAGCATTCGTGTACAAAGTACCCAGGCTGGCACCGGCTTCGCCTAGTAACTCAAGCGGCTGGGTGCGCAAAATCTCTTTCTGATAATCAAGGTTATAATTTAAAATTAAATCGGTTTTAATCTGGTATTTCCAGCCTTGCGGCACGCCGTGGTGCAAGTACTCGTGAATAGCTCTTTGAAATTTGCCGGCGCCGGTGGCTGGCCCTAAAAATCCTAAGTCGAGGGAGCTGGTAAATCTTTCGTGCCGGATTTTATCTGTTGTACCTGCTACTTGCGTTACGAACATATAAGAGGCATACGGCCGGTCACCGAGGCGAATATTAGGATCGCGAATGTTGGTTGGGGTAAAACTATCGTATTTATAAGCCAGACCGTAAAACTGTTCGGAGCGGGATTTGCTGGGCTGGATTAAAACTTTGTTTATCGGCGATTTGCGAAATGCCGGATTGTAATGTACTACCCCAATTCCTTGCGTATAATAATAATCCACTTTAAAGGTAGCGTCGTTATCAAAAATAAAGTAAAACAGCCTGGTAGAGTTAATAGTGGTAGAATCGGCAGCTACACTGGCTCTTGTTGTTAGCGAAAAAAAGAAGAAAAGCAAAAATAATAGTGGTTGTCCTACTGATTTTAAAAAAAAGAATTCGGATGGAAACCTGTTACGTACAAATTTTAGTAAATGCCTCATAAAGTGAAAAGCCAGGCAAACAACCTGGTGGTTTCTGCTTCAGCCATTGGGGTATAAAATACGTTATAAAAAAATAAACGGTAAAAATTTAAAAATGCGACCCTCATCCACCACTACTATCCCCGACGAACGCCTGAAATGGGTAGAAACCTTGTCTCGTGTAATGGACAGCCAGTTTAGATTACCCGGCACGCAGTTTAAATTTGGCTTAGATCCGCTTTTAGGTTTTATTCCTGTAGCGGGTGCGCTTTCCACTTATGCGGTATCGGGACTTTTGGTCTTTACCATGGCTCGTTACGGCGTTAGCCGGAAAGTAGTTATTCTAATGCTGATTAATATTTTTCTGGACTCCTTGATCGGCAGTATTCCGCTTATTGGTAATCTCTTCGATTTTGTGTATAAAGCCAATGACCGCAATGTGCGTTTACTTCGCCGCCATTACCAGGAAGGTACACACGCGGGCAGCGGTACCGGTATTCTGCTTTTAATTGCCTTATTTTTATTAGTTCTGATGGGCTTACTATTTTACGGTATCTGGACCTTGAGCGCGTATTTGTGGCAACACCTGCAACTTATTTTTAGCAGTTATTAAATATCTTATTTGTAATTATATCTTCTAAAATTGATTGATGATTAAATACCTGTTTGTCCTTAATGCCACTGGTTTTGTCTTCATAAATAATTTTTATTCTTGAAAAATAAAAACCTCTTGCTAGCTAATAGCAAGAGGTTTTTACATAACCTAATGATAACCTTACCTTATACGTTCTATCGGGTAGTATATGCAAAGCCTGTAGCGGAGCAAAGGTTTGGTATATGCCTTGTTAACCACAATATTTTTACTTCAAAATCACCTGCCACTCACTAGGAGATTTAGCAATAGTAGTTATACTGGTAGATTTAGCTATGCCAATATTGTAACCTCTGATTAGTTGAATGACTATGACATTTGTTTTTTTGCTGAAGGATATTTGGTTAAAATAGTTTTTACAACGTCTTTAATTAAGGGAGAATGTTCTAAGGATTCAACTCCCCCTTGATTTTTAAGGGCTTGATCAACAAATATATTACTTGTAAAGCTTTCAGTAACCTTTGTCTCTCCTGATTCAATATAAGTAGTCGTATTCCGGTAAGCACCAGCTTCTTTAACTCCTTCTACTTTTTCCAACTCATTCTTAACTAAAACAAGCTCATCTAATTCAGGGAAATTTCTATTTATATTAATAAAAAATAAAAACATCAAAAGGGATGCAATGCTTCCATAAATATAAAATATATAAGGTTTAACTCTTTTAATTTCCATTGGTTCAAATTCTTGTCCCTCAGAAACAACATAAGTTTTTAGGATAAAGTCATGGAGAGTTTTCCTGTTAAACTTATTTAAAATGTAAAGTAAAATTACCCCAACTATAAATATAGTGCAGATTAAACTTTTTGCCTGATTAAAAGAAGATTCTACAGCTACACCGGGAAATTTGAAGTCTAACAAAAAATAGGGAAGTAATAAGATTAAGGACCTTAAAAATGATTTTTGCAGGGTTAAAAACTTTTCATCTTCATCTATCACCTGAATTTTCATTAATTTCTTTCCAAATGTTTGCCCTTCTTGTAAATAGGAGTTTAAAACAGTAAAATACAATAGGCTAATCGAAAAGCCAATCAAAATACCATTGTTGCCTAATTTCACGAAAGCATCTTTAAAGAAAAGGCCTAATATAAAGCCAAAAGTACCTAGGGATACAATGTCTATTAATAGGGCAAATACCCTAGGCCAAAATTTAACAATTGAAAAGTTCATTTTTTAATTTTTATATTGTGGCTAGCTATCAGGTATGATCCATTAAAAACTTAATCCCGCAGCTTATTATGCAGCTTTTGTGCTTGCAGGCGGGCAACGCCTTTCAGAATATCGCTGGTGTTGGTAATTTCAGTGGCTTGCCAGTAATCACCTTTGTCCTGCATTTTTACCTCCAACACAAACGTAGTATCGTAGCGGGGCTGCGTAAATTCCAAACCAACAAAAGCCGTTTCGCCCTCTTCGCGGGTATATTTTACGCCTTTAAACTTACTGTCTTCGCTTACTACTTTGTTCCATAAACCATTGAACGAAATATCTACTTTTTTCTCCCGGGTGGGGTCTTTGGCAAATGAACCCGTTTCTACGAATTTCTGCACTTCTTTGCGGGCTACACCAGCTAATTGCGGTTTCATAAACTGCAAAGCCTGCTTTAGAACCATACTACCCGGATTTAACATCCCGATCAATCCTTTCTGCCGCGACATGTCGTTTACCAAATTACCGGTAATGCTTTCAAGGTTTACGTATTTTTCGAAAGTTGCCATATCATGATCCTGCAGGGCTTCGTGCGCTTGTAACAGCGAATACTTCGGACTTGAGACTAAATTTTGATAATAGAAATAACCGCTAAGGGCAACAAGAATGACTACAACCAGTAAAAACTTCTTCATAAAATTTGATAATGGGCTAATACAATAATTTTTTGGCAAAGGTATTATGCCTTAACTATTACCTGTGCGCTAAATTTTCAAAAAGCACGACAACATTTAGGTAAGCCTACTAAAACACAGCAAGGTTCTTAAAAAAATACTACCTGTTTATTCCCGGGTTAATTTGATACAGGAGCTTGAAGAAAGGCTCCAATACTTACGCTATTTTATAGTTCTTCATTGCCGTGGTTCTTTCTCTTCCTTTAGGGAATTACTGCCAATAACCACCAGGTTTTTAAACGAGACAACTTAGATGATAGAATTTTGTCATTCTACCAGAAAGAATAATTTCAGACCAAATTTTTGAGGATTTCAGGAGGACTTATCAGATATTTAAATAAAGTACGAAAAATTTCGTATAATTAATTTGGAAGTACGAATTATTTCGTATATGTTTGAATCAAAGTAGTTTTTTATCTTTAAATCCTGATGATATGACAGATATTCAACCTGTAAAACCAACCGAAACGGAATTGGAAATCCTGCAACTATTGTGGGAGCATGGGCCTAGTACGGTACGTTTTGTAAACGAAAAACAAAACGAAAACAAAGAAGTAGGCTATACCACCACCCTAAAAATTATGCAGATTATGGCCGAAAAAAACTTTATCGCCGCCGATAAAAGTAGCCGGTCGCATGTTTACCAGGCATTACTGCCCGAAGAAGATACGCAAAGGCAGTTGCTCGACAAGTTCCTGGATACGGCTTTCCGGGGTTCAGCGAGCAAGTTAGTGTTGCAGGCTCTTGGAAATCACCGCACATCCGAAGACGAATTAAATCAGATCCGCCATTTATTAGATAAACTGGAAGGAGGTCAACAATGAATTACTTACCTGCATTTATCACGCCCAGATTAGTAGAAGCCCTCGGCTGGACTATTCTGCACTCGCTTTGGCAAGGCGCTTTAGTTGCTATTACCTTATCCGTACTCATGATTTTGCTGCACCGGCACTCGGCCCGGATCCGTTACGCAGTAGCTACTATGGCTTTATTTTCGACGCTGGTTATTGCCGGTATTACTTTTATTCGTACGTACCAGCAAGTACCACAACCCGTTCCGGTTTCTAACTCCATTGCTCGGGAAATTCAACCCTCGGTAACGAATTCGGCCAGCAAACCGATGCCTGCTTTAACTCCTTCTGGTAGTACAAAATCGGTGCTGCGGGGGGCTATTTTAATAAATTTTAAGTATTATTTCAGTAAGCATTTGCCGGTAGTAGTACTTGTATGGCTATTAGGTATGCTAACCATGCTGCTGAAATTTTTAGGCGGATTGGCCTACGTGCAACGGTTAAAACATTATAAAACCTATGCATTAGGAACTGCCTGGAATACCCGGTTAGCCAATATGGCGCACAGCTTGCGCGTGAAACAATCCGTGCGCCTCTTTGAATCGGCTCTGGTAAAAACCCCTTTGGTAATTGGTTATTTAAAGCCGATTATACTACTGCCTTTCGGCACTATTGCCAGCCTAAGTCCCGAACAGGTAGAAGCCATTCTGGCCCACGAACTAGCGCATATTTACCGAAAAGATTATTTATTTAATATGCTGCAGGCTTTCGTAGAAATATTGTTCTTCTTTAATCCGGCTATTTGGTGGATGAGCGATTACGTACGGGTAGAACGCGAAAATTGCTGCGACGATCAAGCCATTGCCGTTTGTGGTAACCCGCTTATTTACGCTCGGGCTTTGGCTAGTCTCGAAACCATTGCGGTAAAATCGCCGCGGTTAACTTTAGCTTTTGCGGGTAAAGATGGGTCGTTATTGGGCCGGATAAAGCGATTAGTACAGCAGCCTAATCGGCGGCCTACTTTTTCGGAAGGATTTCTAGCGGCTTGCGTACTTATTGTTGGTTTAACGCTTCTTTCGGTAAGTGCGGTTGCCGGTTTTAAGGTGGCGGTTAAAACGGTTAAAAAAACCAGCTTACCAACAGTGGCAAAGATAAGTCAGCCCAAGAAAGTACTGGTTTCACCAGCCGAAGAGGTAAATAATTTAGAAGCTACTATTCTCAGCTTCGCCGATTCTGTTAGTGGTAAAAAGAGCGATCTTATTATTATAAAAAATAAAAAAGGCGCTATTACCGAGCTTTACGTGGACGGCCAAAAAATACCTAAAGCCAATATTGCCGATTTCCGGAAAGAAATTGATGCCGCCATGGCCGTCACTCAACAGGCGGCTCGCTTGCAACCTGCCGCTGTGCCGGAGCAATTAGCTAAAACTAAAAAAGCATTAAAAAAGCTGGAATCGAACAATAACCAGTATTCCTTTTCTTACCGCGGCGATTTCGACGACTTTTCTGATGTTCCCGTTCCTCCTGTTCCCCCAGTAGAACCGGTGCCGGCTGTTCCGTCTTTTGAGGCTTTCCCACCGTTTCCACCTTTTCCTTCCTTCCCAGCTAAAATGAAGAGTCCTTTGGAATATCTGCGTTCCGATGAAGTAACGGAGAAAACATTACTGGTAATTGATGGCAAAAAAACGCATAAAGCCAAAGGCCAAAATCCGTTAGCTGGTCTTTCCGATGATAATATCCGAGGTATTAACGTACTAGAAGGAGAAAAAGCTGCCCAGAAATACGGTAAAGAAGGAAAAGATGGCGTGGTGGAAGTTTATACCGGACCGGGCAAAGGCCACTTCTTTTATTATGGTTCCGATGAGGATGACGAAACGCTCCGGCAGCACGCCGCCCATGTTAGCCGAGCCGAAGACGAAAGATTGCGGTACCAAGATCGGATGCGCGAAAATCTAAGATTCCAAAACGATAGAAACATTGCCCGCCTGAAGGAACAAGAAATACGGATGAAAGCAGAAGAAGCGCGCATGAAAGAGCACGAAGTTCGCATGAAAGCCGATGAAAAACGACGAATGAAAGAACACGAGATCAGAATGCAAGAGCACGAAGCTAGAATGAAAGAGCATGCCATACGTGCCAAAGAACACGAAGCCCGCGCCGCCCAATTCGAAGAAATTAAAAAAGAACTGGTAAAAGATAAATTAATCGATGCGAACAGTAAAAACCTCTCGATTAATATTAACCAGGATGGCTTTACGCTGAACGGCGTAAAACAACCGGCCGCTATTTTTGAAAAGTATAAAAAACTCTTTTTCCCGGATCGGAAAGACTGGTCCGGCTCTTTTAACCAATCCATTAATATTAACGAGGATTAACAGTTTTAAATTAGTTAGTTTACAGGGAAAGAGAAGCCACTGGCTTCTCTTTTTATTTTTAAATTCCTATCAAATACTAATTAACCAGATTTACTTTATCTTGCCCCACGCTTCCACTTGATACATTCTAGAAGCATGGCAAACCGAAGAAAATTTAATACTTGCCCCAACTGCGCCTATCAATTCCACGGAGTAGATAATTTTTGCCCTAATTGTGGCCAGGAAAATCACAACCTAAACGTTCCGTTCAAACACCTCTTCCTGGAACTGCTCGAAGGCACCCTGCACTTCGATACCAAGTTTTTTCATACTATAAAATTGTTGCTGTTGCAACCTGGCCGGTTAACCGAACGCTTCGTGCAGAATAAACGGGCGGCTTATGTACCCCCAATCCGGTTGTACGTTTTCATTTCGTTTATCTTTTTTCTGATTATAGCCACCGACGTCCTGCACGAACCAGATAAAGGAGAAAGCGGATTGAAAACTTCGGTAACTACTTCTACGGTAAAGCGGCCAGCCAATGATCCGGACCCGAATTTAGATTTATCCGACCGTTCTCAATACAGCCGCATCGCCGCCATGGATAAAGCCCAACAACTTGATTCTGTTTTAAAAGCAAATTATTTCCCCACTAGCCCCTTTGCCCGCCGTTCCCTGTCGAAAGTCGCTAAGTTTTTATCTTATTCTAAAGAAGAGCAAACGCATAGGTTTTATAAGAATGTATCATTATTGATGTTCGTGTTTATGCCCATATTCGGGCTGATTTTAAAGTTAGCCTACTTTCGCCAGAAAAGACACTTCATTCAACATCTTATCTTTTCCATTCATTTTCATTGTTTTATATTTTTAATTTTTACCGTTGCGATCGTACTGGATGCTTTATTTCATACAGATATTATCGAATCCATTGCTATGTTAGGAAGTATTATCTATTTATTTCTGGCGCTTTATTACTTTTACCGGCAAAGTCGCGTACGTATCCTATTTAAAGGCACAGGTATTTTAATTTTATACAGCCTGGCCTTAATAATGCTGGCTGCCACAGCCGGTATATTAAGTATTTTACTTTAATTAAACTGCTTTTTGCTCATGCCGGTCTCTCGTTCCGAAAAAATAAAACGCTCTGTCTATTTCCGTTTGCAACTATATTTCTGGCTTTTCCTAGGAGGAATACTTCCATTAACCAGCTTTGGGCAGGAAACCTGTGTCCTAACCCCCATAAATCTGGAAGAACGTGCCCGCGAAGCCAACCTGATAGTAGAAGCCGAAGTGCTGAATCAGCAAGCGTACTGGGATGCGGCGCACCGGAACATCTACACCCGTCATACTTTACAACTTTACAAAATAATAAAAGGTACTGCCCCCGAAACCCTAGTTGTTGTTACCGAAGGGGGCCAGGTGGGCGGTTCTTATCACGTGTTTTCCGGCACCTTGCAGCTAAAAATTGGCGAGCAGGGCATTTTTTTCTTGAACCCGGCGCCAGCTAAAATGTTGTCGGCCAATCAAAACGAAGCTTTATTTACGGTTTACAGCAGTTCACAGGGTTTTATCTGGTACAATGTACTTACCCAGCAAGCCCTGGAGCCTTTTAAAACTTATTCTACTATTAGTAAAGAATTATACCCGGCTCTCCGGAAAGTAACGCAACCCAATTTTAAAAATATTCGTCCGAACCCAGCGGTAAAAACGCCAACCCCAAGTTCCGGCAAGCCGCAGGCGCCCGCTGGCGCTTGGCGTACCCATGCGGCTCCGGCTATCAGCGGTTTTGCACCGGATACCATTACGGCTGGAACGGGTAGTTTGCTTACGATTCGGGGCTCAAATTTCGGCAGTATCCGCGGAACAGGTTCGGTGCAGTTCCGGAATGCCGACAATGGCGGCAGCAGCTTCATTGATATTCTGGCAGCCGATTATATTTTCTGGACCGATACGGAGATTCAGGTACGCGTACCGGGCAAGAACGGCACCAACAATACACCCGGCAGCGGCGATATTCAGATTACCAATAATGACGGATTGACTGTTAATAGCACCCAACGCCTGGTAATTGAATATTCTATATCGCAGGTAGTGCACGAGGAAAGGCTATTTTCGCCTCGCTTGGTAAATAGCAATGGGCTGGGCGGTTATACTTTCCAGTTTGCGCCTGATTTTTCTCAGAATGAACCCGCTAAAATCGCTTTTACCCGGGCGCTAAATACCTGGTCGTGCCACACGGGTATTAACTGGAACACCGGGGCAACTGCTACTCAAACCATTGCCGCGGACGATGAGGTGAATTTAGTTTGTTTCGACGATGGCGACGAGTTGCCCCGGGGAGTACTGGCCCGTTGCATTAGCCGGTATTCGGGTTGCGGGGATGATACCGCCGACCAGTGGCGGGTTGCCGAAATGGATGTCGTCTTTAATCAATCTACCCGCTGGAATTACAGTATTGCTTCGCCGCAATCTTTGCAAGTAGATTTTGAAACGGTTACCCTCCACGAAATGGGTCATGGCCACCAGTTAAATCACGTAATAAAACCTGGCACAGTCATGCATTACGCCGTAAACCGGGGCCAGGAAACCCGTATTCTGGATGCCCGTACCGATATTGCCGGTGGCCAGTTTACGATGGCCCAAAATGTCATCTCTAACCAGTGTGGTCCGGGCCGCATGATTCCGCAGCCGGTTACTACCTGTTCGCCTTCGCCGGAGTCGCTTACCTTTACCGCCGAGGTTGTTTCTGAAACAGAGGTACGTGCCAACTGGACTTTAAATACTACTTTCCCGGCCACTTCTTTTATTCTGGAACGCAGCAAAGATGCCGCTACCTGGAGTACTCTAAGCACAGTTCCCGTTTCGGGCTCTTCCGCGCCTTACACGTTCTCCGATCTTAAACCTTTATCCGGCGTGAGCTATTACCGGTTAAAAATTGTTACGGCTGACCAAACATTTACTTATTCGCCCATTGAGCGAATTACCCGCGAGGTTCCGGTCAGTCTTGCTATTGCTCCCAACCCGGTAGAGGGAAATACTTTATGGCTCCAATACGTAACCCAAGAAAGCGGACAATTACAAATTCACGTGTACGATGTGGTAGGCCGGTTACATCGGATTTATAACCGGACTTATCAGGCAAACAGCGATTTAATTGATTTGGACGTTTCAGGCTTAGACCCCGGACTTTACGTACTGGTTTACGCCGATGGACGGCAAACCCACCAGGAAAAGTTTATAAAGTTGTGATTTAATTAAAGGATTTTACTTTTTCCGTAAACGTACCAGAAAGCCCCCGCCGGGGGCCATCGTAATGGGAACAAAGTCATTGCGCGAAATGGTTTGAGTGCGCAAAATATAGTCGGAAGCGTAACGGTCGGCGTTTATTCCATCTTCGCAAATACTGGCTTCGTAGGTGCCGGCAGGTAAAAAATTTAGTTTTACATTAAATTGCCGTTTATTCCAATCGGTCATGCCGCCAATGTACCAGTCTTGGCCTTTTTTACGGGCCGTAATAATATAATCGCCCACTTTGCCTTCCAGTACGGTAGTAGTATCCCAAGTAGTAGGAATACTACCCAGCAGCTCCATAAAAGCGGGTTCCAGTAATCCCTGCGAAGGATTACCCGAGAAAAATTGCATGGGGCTGTCGTATACCACAAACATAGCCAACTGGTGACAGCGCGTACCCTGCGACATTACTTTTTCGCTAATCGGCCGGAAAGTCTTAGCGGTAGCGTTATCCAGCAAACCAGGTTCATAATCCATCGGTCCGGCCGTCATCCGGATAAAAGGTAGTTGTACATTATGTTCCGGAGTGGGTTTGTAGCTCCACGCATTGTATTCCGAACCTAATACGCCTTCGCGGGTAAGAGCGTGGGGCCAGGTGCGGGTAAAACCGGCCGGTTTAAAAGCTCCGTGAAACATGAGCATAATTTTATGATTGGCACAGGCAGCCGCCACTTTATGGTAAAAATCAACCGCTTTTTGGTCGTCGCGGTCAATAAAATCAGTCATAATAAAATCTACTCCCCATTTGTTAAATTGGTTTAAAGCCGGTTCCAACTGTTTTTCCAAAGTTAAAGCCAGGGTCCACATGCAAATTTTTATGTTTTTAGCCCGGGCATAAGCCGTTAGCTCGTTCATATCCAGGTTAGGATTAATCTTGAACAAGTCCTGGTTATCGCTCCAACCCGCATCCATCATAATCCTGTCAAAACCGAAGCGTTTCGCAAAATCAAGGTAGTATTTGTAAGTAGCCGTATTAATTCCGGCTTTAAAAGGTATGTTAAACAAATTAATGCCGATAATCCATTCGTCGGTGCCTTTGCCGGGATGAATCCAGGAAACATCCTTTACCCGGGAAGGGGAAGCCAGCCGGTACACCAAATCATTAACCGGCAAATCTTTATCTTCCGGGGCAATGAGTAACACGCGCCAGGGAAAAAAGCGGTTGCCCACCGTACGGGCAATATAGTTGCTGCGCTGCGTAACAATGGCCTGTGGGAATTCGCCGGAAGTAATTTTTTCTGCTGCCGGATAAGGAGCAAAATCGGCCACTAATTGATTATGGCTGGTTCCTCGCAAAAACATACCGGGGTACGCTTCTAAATCCGACTCGGTAATGCTGATTTTCGGGCCTTGCTCCGGAGCGATTAAAGTAGGCGTAAAAATCAAGTGCTCGGTAGTAATGCTATCCAGCGGTTTTATCTGGTAAGGTTCTTCAAAGCTGGTATGGTAAATATCGGCATCGTCTCTTTTTTTAACCGGCGGAAAATATACCCGCTCCGGGGCCGGAAAGTTAAATTCAACCATTTCGTTCTGTACCCGAATAGATTTCTTGAAATGCGTTTGCCAGCGCCAAGCTACTCCGTCGTTATACACCCGCACTACCAGGCTAAACGGTTGCTTAAATTTCACCGTGAGTTCGCGGTAAACATCTGGAATCAATTTTCTTTTTTCCGGTATTGGCGCTACGATGGTGGTTTGCTGCAGGTGCACCGAAGTTTTTTTAATGATCAATTTATTTGCTTTGGCCGAGTAGTTAGCTACATTCAATTGAATGGCGGAAGGCAATAGCAATACTTTTTCTTTATAATAAACCGCGTAATGCAACTGGTCTTTGTTCTGAACAACTACCCTGATGGCTCCATCCGGTGAAACAACACTCACAGAATCTGCTGCCCAAAGGTGAACCGGCAACCACAATAATAAAAGACTGAGCATTAATTTCATGTAGCAGGGTTTCATAGTTCTATCTTTTAAAGTAGTAAGATAATTTTAAACCGGAAATTCTCCGAGCAAAAACTCCTAATGGAATTACTCTCATCCCTCTAAGATAAAATACTATTTTTCATTTTGAGAAGATAAAATAAGAACTTACCTGGTTTTTGATATAATTCATTCGTCGGGTAGTTAGTATGATTCGGCGTGTTAAGTAATGAATTAAGCTAAATTACTTCTATTAAATATAAAATAAATTGAATATAGTTTGCCTAAGTAGAATTTATTCATCTACTTTGTGCTATATTTATTATTAACAATATTATATAATAACTGATTTATAATAACTATTTATATAGTAGGTATAATTTAACCGATAAAACCAAATATTTAAAACTTATTCTACCATGACCAGAACAATTACTCTCACCAAAAAACAATACCTCCTATACTTGCTTTGGTCCTTTATTTCTCAATAAGGTATTAACTCATTATTCTATTATAAGCTATTATAAGATTTTCCAGCCACCAACCAGCTAACCAACATTAAAATGAAGAAGTTTTTTACTACTACCTTATTGATTTTGTCTTTTGTTATTGCTCAAGCAACATCCCTCGTTATTATTAAAAAAGATAGAGGCAATGATGAACGCTTGAAAATGCAGGCAATTGAGCAAACGCGCCAATTAGCCGTTAAAATTGGGTTAAATGAAGCGGATTATATTCGGGTTAAAAATATTACTTACCAGAAACTAGTAGCTACCCAGGAAGCAGAAGAAATGTACGCGAATAATCCTGAAATAAAAGCTAAAAAATTATTAGCCATTGAAACCCAATTTAACGAACAATTAGCCGGCGCCATTTCGGCTAGACAACACAAAATGTACTTGTCCCTGGCTTCGATTAAGTAATACTAAATGGTATTAAGGAAGTGGGGTCACACATTAGATTACCTCTATTTGCTTTCATCTAAGTAGCCAAAAATTAGTAATACTGGTTTGACTGTGGAGAACTTTTCAAGGCTCCGGTGTGCAACAGCTACATTCTGCAGCGGAGCGCGGAAAGGAAGGTTATACTATTCCGGAATAGCCCACCGAATCGGCTAGGCAAATCCGGACTATTCTACCGTATTAGCATCGCCAAATAAAGACCTGAAATAACTCCAAAGCCAAACTTTCACTAGTAACTCTTCTATAAATCCAGCTACATCAGGCACAATTAGCTATAACAAAATCAAATAATACGCGAAGAAGCCATAGAGAGAATGCCTTCTCCGCGTATTATTAAATATTTACCTTTATTGCCGATTCGTCAGTTTATACCATTCCGGCGTTTTAAGCAGTGGCCGGCGACCTTCGTTTTTGGGAGCGTAATTCTTGGCTAAATAGTCTAATATAACCGATTCATCCTTACCTAAATCCCATAAACCCTGGGTTTGCTGCATCCAGCGGATGGTCGCTAGCCAGCCTTCGCGGGTAGCTCGTTTTTCGGTAATTAGTTTCGGAGAATGGCAACGTACACAAGTTGTACTTACTACCGCAAAACCAGGGGCTATGATTAATCCGGTTTTAGTATCCAAACTATCCTTCAACGTTTCCCGTCGACTTAAATCTTTGCGAACCAAAGATGGCTGGGGCTGTCTGGAATGACTGGTAGTAATATTCAATAAGATTAAAAATAACGCCGCTAAACCAAATACAACAGGTTTTATTTTATGCCAATTCCTCTGGCGAATCTTCTCTTTCATTCTCTCTGTCTTTTGGGCCTGATAAACTCTCCGTATTGTTAAAATTTTAAATTATTTCTACGGCAATACGATGGCAGGCATTATTCAGGTAGCCTCCCGGGTTCCAGGCGGGTACTAACATGGGTTGCATTTTGTTGTTACTGTCCGTAGCGCGGGCCCAAACTTCGTAGTATCCTTTATCCGGGAAATTAATTTGGGTAGTCCAATGCTGCCAGCAGTTACGGTTACGCGGTTCTTTTAAAGTGCATTTTTGCCAGGTAGCTCCAAAATCAATAGAAGTATGCATTTCTTTCACCTGTAAATCGCCCACCCAGGCGTGGCCCCGTACTTCCAAGGGTTTACCGGTTGCTACCTGGGCACCTGTTTTGGGGTAAGTAATTAATGATTTTACCGGCATGGCCTCAATAATCCGGAAGTGCTCGTTATCTTCCGGAATTCTAGCGCCCGGCGCAATGGGGTGAATGGGTAAGCGATAATCATGGCCGTTCATTTTAGCTCCGTCGTGTACCTTATTGCGGATAGAAATCCGGGTTAACCATTTGCCACTGGTAGAAGCCGGCCACCCCCCAAATAATACCCGCAACGGATAACCATGCACTAATGGAATATCTTTGCCGTTCATAGCCCAGGCAATTAAAGCTTCGTCTTCGAGGGCCTTGCGCATGGGTACGCCCCGCGAAATAGGCACTTCACCGGGCTTGCCGCTCAAGTGGGTATCTTTCCCGTAATAACCAATATAAACGGCATCGTCTTTTATGCCGGCCGCTTCGAGTACATCGCGCAAACGCACCCCCGTCCACTCACAGCAACCTACACCGCCGGTGGTCCATTGATTACCGCGGCCTGCCGGGCTGAATTCCGAACGGCCGTTACCCGCGCATTCGTGCACCAGTTGGTAGGTATAATGTTTAAATTTCTTTTTTAAATCTTCCAGCGTAAATACTGTGTTCTTTTTAACGGATTCGCCATCAATGGTTAGGGTCCAGGTTTTTACATCAATAGTAGTTGGTTCCAAGCCGTTGTTACGAATAAATAATTTATCGGCGGGAGTAACCGCATCGTCGAGCAGGTGCGGCGGGGTTTCGGCATTTAAAGGTTTATCGCTTAATAAAATTAAGTCCGGATGCTTACCAGCCGGGAGCGGTGATTTATCCGGTAAAGTTGCCGGGGAAGCAAGCTTTTGCGCCGCCCGAACGGTACGATTCGCGAACAATCCCCAACCCCAAGTGAAAGCAGCCATTCGCGCCGATTTAAAGATAAACTTCCGGCGATTAAGTCCGGTAGTATGATTCAAACTTTTTGCACCGGTTTTATTTTCTTCACTTTTCATATTCAGAGTAAAATATATTCTTGCCTAGAACAAGGAAAATTAAGTAGTACCGTTTAGTAAACGAAATTAGCTTGCTATTAGGTAGTAAAACAGCAATTTAATGGATCTACCCCAAATTTTTTAAACCTATTTCTAATTTTAAAGCTGTTAATCCGGGTAAATTGCTTTTAAAACGGATGTATAAAGACTTAAAACTTTGAAATTATACCTTTTAACACCTATTTTTAAATTTTACTTGCCTTATTAGGCGCGTAAATAAATACAATCTTGCGTATATTTGTTTCCCATCCAAATCCGGAAAACTACCAGCTACATTAGTATTTTATTTATCTTCAGCCCACATTTATATTATTGTTTATTTCCATCCATTTTATGAAAAACAAATTATTTACCTGTCTGTTGCTCGGCGCATCTTTTTTGGCGCAAGCGCAAAGCAATAAGATTGATTTTACCGAATATACCCTGGACAATGGCCTGCACGTGATTTTGCAACCCGATAAATCTACGCCCATTGTGGCCGTATCGGTTATGTACCACGTTGGCTCGAAAAACGAACAATCGAACCGCACCGGTTTTGCCCACTTTTTTGAGCACCTGATGTTTGAAGGCTCGGATAACATAAAACGCGGCGAATATGTTAATTTAGTCCAAACGGCGGGCGGTACTTTAAACGCGAACACCACTCAAGACCGTACCTATTACTACGAAGTATTGCCCTCCAACCAATTAGCCTTAGGTTTATGGCTGGAGTCGGAGCGGATGCGCAGCGCCAAAATTGACGAGGCCGGCGTGGAAACCCAACGGAATGTAATTAAAGAAGAAAAGAAAGAGCGCATTGATAACCAACCGTACGGTACCATCCAGGAGAAAACTTTTGCCAATGCTTTTTCGGAACACCCTTACCGTTGGGTTCCCATCGGGTCCGCTCAATACATTGATCAGGCCTCGTTGAGTGAGTTCGTTGATTTTTATAAAACTTTTTACGTGCCCAACAATGCTACCCTGAGTATTGCCGGCGATATTGATATTACTCAGGCAAAAGAACTGATTCAGAAATATTTTGCGGTTATCCCGAAAGGCACGAAAGAAATTCCGCGGCCAACCGTAAAAGAACAACCTAAAACCCAGGAAGTACGGGAAATTGTATTTGATAATGTTCAGTTACCAGCCGTGGTACAGGCTTACCACATTCCGGAGCAAACTAACCCCGATTATTACGCTATTACCATGCTTACCAACCTGCTGACCGGTGGCGAAAGCGCCCGCCTGAATAAGGCTTTGATTGATCAGCAGCAAAAAGCAGTTTACGTGGGCTCGTTTCCAATGCAGCTCGAAGATCCGGGTTTGTTTTTAGCTTTTGCAGTAGCCAATGCCGGCGTAAACATTGATGAGGTGGAAAGAAGCATGGACGCGGAAATAGACCGGGTAAAAAAAGAACAAATCAGCGAAGTGGAGTTTCAGAAGTTGCGCAATCAAATAGAAAACACTTTTGTGCAAAATAATTTTACCGTTGCCGGGCGGGCGGAGCAATTAGCTACTTACCACTTGTTTTATAATAACACGAACTTGATTAATACCGAACTGCAAAACTTTTTAAAAGTAACCAAAGGCGATCTGGCCCGGGTGGCAAACCAATATTTCACCCGCGAAAACCGGGTCGTGCTGCACTATATACCTAAAGTAAATAATTAATTTTAAGAAAATAATATCTGGCTAACTCTAGCCTGCTGGTTCTTCTATCAGCAAGAGCATTCTCCTTAATTAATCAAATTAAAATGAAGCGCATATTTTTTAGTTTACTTCTTTCCTTACTTTATTCCATTGCATTACGGGCGCAAACCCAAACGCCGCCGCCACCCGGTCCGGCTCCCAGCATCCAAATAGGACAAGCCCAATCGTTCCAGCTTAAAAATGGCTTAAAAGTATTTGTGGTGGAGAACCATAAATTACCGGTGGTTTCCATGTCGTTGGTACTGGATAACGATCCTATTGTGCAAGGCAACAAAAACGGCTACGTAGATATAGCGGGCACCATGATGCGCACCGGCACCAAAACCCGCAGCAAAGAAAAGCTCGACGAAGAAATTGATTACATTGGGGCTAGTTTAGTGCCTTCGGCTAGCGGTTTAACAGCTTCGTCCTTAAAAAAGCACCTGAACAAATTAATGGAATTAGCCTCCGATGTGGCGCTCAACCCTAACTTTAAACAAGAAGAACTGGATAAAATTAAAAAACAAACTTTATCCGGATTAGCATCTTCTAAAGATAACCCCAACGTTATTCAAGGCATAGTGCGTAGTTCTTTGCTTTACGGCAAAGATCATCCGTTCGGGGAAGTTCCTTCCGAGCAATCTATCAATAACGTTACTTTAGCGGATATTCAGGGCTATTACGATACCTTCTACAAACCCAATGTAGGTTACTTAGCTATTGTGGGTGACATCTCGGGGAAAGAAGCAAAATCGTTGGCGAAAAAGTACTTTGGCGCTTGGAAAAAAGGCGCTATTAATCGCAGTACTTTACCTACTCCCGCTCCAACTTCGGGCACCCGGGTAGCCATTGTGGACCGGCCGGCTGCCGTGCAAAGCGTTATTTCGGTAGCCAATGTAGCGGATTTAAAACCAGGTTCGGAAGATGCTATTACCGGCCGGGTTTTAAATACTCTTTTGGGCGGTAGCTTCTCGCGCCTTACGCAAAACCTGCGCGAAAAACACGGGTACACCTACGGCGCTTATTCGGATTTATCGGCGAGTAGATACATCGGCGAATTTTCGGCGAGTACCAACGTGCGTAATGCCGTAACGGATAGCGCCATAAACGAAATCTTGTTCGAGCTTAATCGCCTTCGGACCGAAAAAGCCACGGCGGATGAAGTACAAAAAATTAAAAATATTGTAACCGGCGAATTTGCCCGCTCCCTGGAAGACCCGAATACCGTTGCTTTATTTGCGATTAATACGGCCCGCTACAACTTACCGAAAGATTATTACCGCGATTATCTTAAGAAAGTAGCCGCCGTAACGCCCGAGGCCATTCAGCAGGTAGCCCAGAAATACATTACGCCCGATAAAGCCGTTATTTTGGTAGTCGGTAACGCTGATCAGATGGAAGACCGGGTGAAGCGTTTTGATAAAGATGGCACCCTGGAGTATTTTACTCCTTTGGGAGAAAAAGCCGAGCGCACTACCTTAGCCTTGCCCGCCGGAGCCACCGCCGATAAAGTGCTGGATGCTTACGTGCAAGCCTTAGGCGGCCGCGCCTCGCTGGACAAAGTAAAAGATATGATTATTAAAAGCACCATTACTTCTACGGGAGCGAACTTAACCTATACGCAGTACTTTAAAGGACCAGACAAAATGGTACAATCCATAAAGGTAGGCGACGTGGAAATTCAAAAAACGATTATTAACGGCAACAAAGGCAAAGTTATCAGCCAGAACGGAACGAAAACAATGAGCCCGGAAGAAGTACAGGAACAAAAAATACAATACGGCCTGAACAGCTTCTTGCGGTATAATGCCTTAGGCGTAAAGAAAAACTTATCTACCTTGGAGCGAATCAACGGTCGTCGGGCTTACCGGTTGGAGTTATCATTGCCCAGTGGTCAGCAACTGCTTCAGTACTATGATTTGGAAACCGGTTTAAAAATACGGGAAATAGTAGTTACCGCTACCGAACTCGGTAACGCCACCCAAGTAACCGAGGTAACGGATTACCGCGACGTAAGTGGCGTGAAATTTCCCTATTTAACTCAATTGCACGCGGGTAATCAACTTATCAGCACTACGGTGCAAAGCGTAGAGGTAAATAAAAACCTGAAAGACGATTTATTTAAATTATAACTGAAGGTAAATTCTAAAACAAAAAAGGAGTCGATAAGTAATCGACTCCTTTTTTGTTTTATTAAGGTTGCAGATTCAGTAAGGTTACTGGGTAATACAATTACTTACATTAAACCATTCTACTTTTTCTTATTCAATCAAAAAGAGAGCCTTGCACGGGTTGCGGAATGGGCATAGCTCCCTCTGGTGGTAAGCCACTTACAGTTGCCAGTTTCTCCAGCATATACCGGATTAATTTAGGTGAGTGAATAATTTCTTCGTAGTGCACAAAAAAGTACAACGTTTGTAAGCCTTGCTCCATCCAGGTGGTTAGCTGTTCCAGCCAAGCGTCGGCGCGGGCATAATCGGTAGTATTGTGTAAATACCCATTAAAACGGATAAAAGCGGTGGCCGTGGTAAGGCGTTGGTGCAATACATTCCGGCGACCGGCTACATCGGTAATAACGGTACTTACTTCGCAGGCTTCCAATACCGCACTTAACTCCTCAAATGCAATCGGATCTGAAAACCAGTCCGGATGCCGTAACTCTATCGCTAAAGGTATGGCACGCGGCAAGTCGGTTAAGAATTTTTCTAAAATATTTAATTGATTCGGCCCAAAACCAGGAGGTAGCTGTAAAAAGGATACTCCCAAATTTTCTTTAAAATGAAGTAAAGCCGTGCAAAAGGCGTCAGTGGCACTTTCTACATGCAGCAATTCCTGCTCGTGGCTAATTTGTTTCGGCCATTTAGGACAAAATTTAAACTCAGGGGTTACGGCGCCGCACCACTTAGCTACGGTAGTTTGGTCAGGAATGCGGTAATGCGTGGTATTTAACTCAATGGTATTAAACTGCTGGCTGTAATAATGCAGAAAATCTTTGGCCGGTAACCCAGCAGGGTAGTACGTTCCTAACCAATCTTTGTTCGCCCAGGTAGGGCAGCCCAAATAGATTTTCGGTTTCAGGTAAGTTGCAGAAGTTAAGCGCGTTAATACTAATTGAGTAGCGGGAGAAGCGGGAGGTAATTCAAAATTTATTTCCTCCGGGTGCCTTACTTTACCAAAATCCATGGGTTTTTAACTTAAAAGTAAGCGATACATTCTAGTATTTTTACCAGATAAGTACTTCATTTTTAAAGTTACTCAAATTTTTTAATGAATTTTAAGTAACGCGTTTAAAGCTATTTCTAGGGCCACAATAAAGCTAAAAAGGCCTTCCATTTGCTCTTATCCAATAAAAGGATTGCATTATAACCCTTACAACGCGTAATTTTTAAAATGCCGTATGTACCACAGCTATAGGCATAAAGTAGCGCTAAAGGGCTATAATGTAGTTTTTATAAATTTTTATTATATCTTTGTTTTTCCACCAATTAATGAAGACATGATGTTACACAAACTACCTTATGTATTCAGCCTTTTTACCATCGTTTTTTGCAGCCTGACAAGCGATGGATTTGCTCAAAAAAATGGCTCCTCCGTTACCGGCTCTGCCACCTGGTACGGCTCTCAACATCAAGGCAGAAAAACCAGCAGCGGTGAAATATTCAACAAAAATCAGATGACCGCAGCTCATAAAACGCTTCCCTTCGGCACCAAAGTAAAAGTTACCAACATAGCCACCGATGAAAGCGTGGTAGTCCGTATAAACGACCGGGGTGGTTTTTGGCGAAAAGGACATATCATTGATCTATCAGAAGCCGCCGCTCGCCGGATTAATGTAGACGGTTCAGCTAAAGTAAGGGTAGAGATATTAAATCATGATACTGCCAGCGATTTACTGTCTCTGGAAGATACCGAAAGCCAAAAGTTACTTACCCCCATTACCAGTCCCCTGCTCACCAATTATTACTTTGTTATTCAAACCGGTTCTTTTGCCGATCCCGATAAGGCGAAGGTACAATCCGACAAAATAAAAGCCTTTAATCAACAGTTACCTACTATAACCAACGAAGATACCATAAACGGTAAAAAAGTGCACCGGGTAGTAACCGGTAGATTTACGGATCGTACGGAGGCGGAAGAAATTAAAGCCCAACTGGAAAAGAATGGTATCTCGGGTATGGTTAAACAAATAAGTCCCGGCTCCTGATTTACCATTACATCATAAGGCTTTTTGGGGTTAAATACTGCCTGAAATTACCTTGCCGGGATTTTCTAATATTTGTGTTTCCGCTATATTGCCCAACTAAAAAACCTTATTTCTTATTTCCTTTTTGGCTGATCAGATAGTTTTTGAAGATAGCATTGCTATCTATCCTTCTGGCTTTCTCTGTTTGGGGTAGGGGAGGAGGTATTATCATTACTTCCTAACGTAATTTTAGCTTTTCCCAAATTAAATTCTTTATTCCGGTAAGTGACCACCAATTTATTTTCGGGTAGAATACCTTTTCTATAGAGGCTTTAAAAAGTATTTTTTGCACGCACTAACCCTAATTTTTATTTTCCGGTTAAGCTATTACTGAATTTCGTCTGCCTTGCTTCCGGTAGTTTTATAAAAGGCTGGTCTGCGACTTCTTTTCTTAAGCAAGGTTTAGTTAATTTTTATTTTGGGATCAGGAATATAAAAGGATTACTTTTTCATCTTATCAAATACCCAATCTTCCTGTTTGAGTAAAAATAAATAGATTACCTTTGTGCCCCCATTAGCTTTACTCAGAAATTAACACCATGATCCAACCGCGTACTTCTTCTGCTCATCCTGCCGAAAAAGGTTTACGATCTACCTTGCTGGGCATTGTAGCGAACATGGGTATGGTAGTCATAAAAGCGCTGGCCGGTTATTTTGGTAATTCGTACGCCCTGATTGCCGATGCTATTGAGTCGGCCTCGGATGTATTTACTTCTTTTATTGTTTGGATTGGTTTGCAAGCGGCTTCAAAAGAACCAGATTCGAACCATCCGTACGGGCACGGTAAGGCGGAACCTTTAGCGGCTATTGTAGTTGCCTTATCTTTAATTGCGGCGGCCATTTTTATTGCCATCCAAAGCGTGGAACATATTATTACGCCACACGTAACGCCGGCGCCGTTTACCCTGCTGGTTTTAATTATTATCGTGCTGGTAAAAGAAGGCATGTACCGCTATACCAACCGGGTAGGTTCCGAAATAGAAAGTGCGGCCGTTAAAGCCGATGCCTGGCACCACCGCTCGGATGCTATTACTTCTTTAACCGCGGCTGTTGGCATTGCCATTGCCTTAATTGGCGGCCCCGGCTACGAAACAGCCGATGACTGGGCCGCCCTGATTGCCGCCGCTATTATCGTTATAAATGCCTGTCGGATTTTTATGCCTGCTTTTACCGAGGTTATGGATGCGGCGCCTCCTTCCGAGTTTGCCAACGAAGTGCGGCTTATTGCGGCTAATGTGCCTCAGGTGCAAGGCTTAGATAAATGCTTAGTCCGCAAAATGGGCTTCGAGTATTTCGTGGATTTACACATTATTGTCGACGGTAATTTATCGGTACGCGAGGGCCATGCCATCGCGCACGCGGTAAAAGACGAGGTAATGCGCCAAAAACCTTCCGTATACGATGTACTTATTCACGTAGAACCTACCCGGGCGTAAATATTTCTGAAAAGCGTAGCATAATACTATAATTTTATCCGTTAGCTATTTAATAGCATGGGCTTCCTTATTTCTCCCCTATCTATCCAGGCAAAGTTTAGTAGCAATAGAATTTTTAAATAAACCAGCAGGAGTTTGTTCACGGTTCTGCCTTCAACCTAAAAGCAGAATGAATGAATAGAATCTTCGCTGAATAATAGATGAAATTAAGGTTTATTTTTAGCTTAAAAGTTGGTTATACAAGCTCTAACAAAGCAGAAAGTAACTCAAGAATAAAGCGGAAGGCTGTATAAGCTTCTTTGCTGAAATGGTAAGCGATAGATTTTGCTTTATTGCTAACCATTTTTTGCCCTTAATTTTTTATAATTTAATAATTACCCTACTTATTTAAACTCTTTCTGTAACTCTGGCTCTTGTGTCTGGCGTGGAAAAGAGCAGTTTAACTTTATTTAAAATCTATAAAAAAGGCATCCGTATCTCTAAACTCTACTAAATTATGGCTATGGCTCTTCGTAAACTATTCGGTTGTTTACTGTTGCTTTTTGTTTTCATTCAATCTGCTAATGCCACGCATATATTGAGCGGCGAAATAATTTATCAGGCTGATACAACGGATACTGCCAATCCGCTGCACTATTTTTATAAACTAATTATTTATCAAGATGGAAATTCCGTAGCGGATATGCCTTTCTCTACTTTATACTTTGGCGATGGAACATTCGCAACTTCTGCCCGGACGAGTAAAGTTTTAGTTAATAATTCCTGCGATTTAGTTTTTCGTAGCACCTACTATTTTGAAAATACTTTTACTGGTCCTGGCTCATTTACGACTATTTACCGGGAAGTAAATCGCTACTATAATCAAAATATGGATAATTCGATTGATCAGGCTTATGTTATTACTGCTCAAATCAACATTGATTTATTTGACGAAATTAATAGATCGCCACGTTTTATTCTACCTATTATGCCGTGCGCAATACAGCATCAACCTTACCATCATAGTCTGGCCACCACTGACCCGGATCATGATAGTTTAGTGTACGAGTTAATTACTCCTTTAACCAGTACCAACTCTAATGAAAACTTTTCTGTAAAAAATGTAACTGGTTACACTTTGCCGCAGCAGGTAAGCCTTAATGCCGGAAACGGCGAATTTATCTGGGATAAACCTACTCTGCTAGGCAGGTACAGCTTTGCCGTGCGGGTAAACGAATATCGTAATAAATACCTGGTAGGCACCGTTATGCGCGATTTTGTGATTAATGTAGTTCCAGGCCCAGATAATTTTACCCATTCCTTCACCGTTGAAAACCGTTCTGAATTATCGATTACCGACGAAAATCAAATATTCCTGACTGCTGGTCAACCCATTAAAATAAAAGTAAAATACCATACAACTGGCCAGTCAAAACAATTGTTTATTTTCTCTGAGTTGTTCTTTGGTTCCGAAACTATTCCTTTTGATACTATTGCCACAGAAGACGGTATTTTGGCTGAAATAACCTTAAACCCTGAGGAATCGTGGCGGCGCAGCCAACCTTATATTTTGGTTTTACGGGGTATTTCTGAAGTAAATGGCACCTTAGTGCAGCAAGATTTTACTCTTACCCTGTTGGCGAAACCTGAATTGGTAAGTGGCGGTATTGGGGAAGGTCCCGGCGAAGCAGACCCTGGTAAAGAAGGAGGATTTGTCGTCTATCCTAACCCAGCCCAGGAATTTGTTTGGGTGAAAAGTAAACGCGAGTTACCGCGGCTACATTACCGATTGTATAATGCCTTGCAACAAGTTATCCTCCAGACTAAGTTAAATTTAGGAACCACTCGCATTCCATTACCGCCGGTAGCTACCGGAATTTATTTTTACCAGATTTCCGCGGAAAATGGGAAAGTATTGCAAAGCGGTAAATTATACGTGAGATAAATTCTTCTGCCTTTTTTATAAAGGAGCTACCTTAATTTAATACTAATGCTTTTGGTAAAGTTGTATTCGGTAGTGCGAGAGGATTGGCAAATTTATAATTACAACCAAAATTTTAAATTTTTTACAAAAAACGCGACGAAACTATTATAATTATAAATACATCTGGTATTTGCACAATAAAAACCCGCGTATTATCTTTGCACTACTTATCAAGAAAGACGGAGGGACTTGGCCCGTTGATGTCTTAGCAACCCTGGCTGGCAGGGTGCTACTTCCAGCCCCAAACAGTGCACACTGTGGGGGAAGATGAGGGTAGAAAAGGCGTTTCGCCTGAAAAACTCAGCTCAAAACTCTTGATAAGCAAAAAATCACACCCTCCAGAAGGGTTATACTTTTTTTGCTTATAACACGAATGACACGCATAGAAGAAGAAGTAAAAAAACGCATCCTGGTGCTGGATGGCGCTATGGGTACGCAAATCCAAAGCTATAAGCTGACTGAGGCCGATTACCGCGGCGAGCGATTCCGGGATTTTCCGCACGATTTAAAAGGCAATAACGACTTATTATCCATTACCCGGCCCGATATTATCCGGGAAATCCACTGGAAATACTTTGAAGCCGGCGCGGACATTGCTGAAACGAATACTTTCAGTTCTACTACCGTGGGTATGGCCGATTACCACATGGAAGATTTGGTGTACGAACTCAATTACGAGTCGGCCCGGATTGCCCGCGAGGTAGCCGATGAATTTACGGCTGCCAATCCGGATAAACCGCGCTTTGTGGCTGGTTCCATTGGTCCTACCAACCGCACCGCTTCCATGTCGCCGGATGTGAATAACCCGGCCTTCCGAGCGATAACTTTCGATGAATTAGTAGAAGCCTATACCGGCCAGATAGAAGGTTTAGTAGATGGGGGCGTGGATGCCTTACTAGTAGAAACAATTTTTGATACGCTCAACGCAAAAGCCGCGCTGTTTGCCATCGACCAATATTCACAGCGTACGGGCAAACGAATTCCGATCATGGTATCCGGTACTATTACCGATGCCAGCGGCCGAACCTTATCCGGGCAAACCGTGGAAGCATTTTTATTTTCGATTTCGCATTTACCTTTATTAAGCGTAGGATTGAATTGTGCCTTAGGCGCTAAACAATTGCGGCCGCACTTGCAAACCCTGGCTAAAGAAGCTAAATTTTACGTAAGTGCGCACCCCAATGCGGGTTTACCTAATGCTTTTGGCGAATACGACGAAACGCCGGAGCAAATGGCTGCGCATATCCACGATTTTCTGGAAAATAACTTTGTGAATATTATTGGTGGTTGTTGTGGCACTTCACCGGAACACATAAAAGCCATTGCCCAGGAAGCCGCTAAATTCCCGCCCCGGGAAATTCCTCCATTACCCTCTTTACCCAAATTAAGTGGTTTAGAGCCCCTTACTATTTTTGAAGGTTCTACTTTTGTGAACATTGGGGAACGTACCAACGTAACCGGCTCCAAGAAATTTGCCCGCCTTATTTTAAACGAGCAGTACGAAGAAGCTCTAAGCATTGCCCGCGAACAAGTTGAAAACGGAGCTCAGATAATTGACGTGAACATGGACGAAGGCATGCTCGATTCCGAGAAAGCTATGGTTCATTTTTTGAATTTAATTGCCTCCGAACCGGATATTTCCCGGGTACCCATCATGATTGACTCTTCTAAATGGAGCGTGATTGAAGCTGGTTTAAAATGCGTGCAAGGAAAAAGCATTGTTAACTCCATTAGCTTAAAAGAAGGCGAAGAAAAATTTAAAGAAGTTGCCCGCAAAGTATTAAGCTACGGTGCGGCAGTAGTAGTAATGGCTTTCGACGAAGAAGGTCAGGCCGATTCTTACGAACGTCGCATTCAAATCTGTCAACGGGCATATAATATCCTTACCAAAGAAGTAGGATTTCCCGCCGAAGACATCATCTTCGACCCCAATATACTCACCGTGGCTACGGGTATGGAGGAGCATAACAATTATGCTATCGACTTTATCAATGCCACTCGCTGGATTAAAGAAAACTTACCGGGCGTAAGGGTAAGCGGTGGGGTAAGTAACGTATCCTTCTCTTTCCGGGGGAATGATTTGGTGCGCGAAGCCATTCACACGGTATTTTTATACCACGCCATTAAAGCTGGTCTGGATATGGGAATTGTAAATGCTGGCCAGATTGAGGTGTATGAAGAGATTCCGAAAGACCTGCTCCAGTTAGTAGAAGATGTATTGTTTAATCGCCGGCCCGATGCTACCGAGCGCCTGATTGAACACGCCGAGAAAATAAAGAATAAAGGCAAAGAAATAGTAAAAGACGAAATCTGGCGCAATGCACCCGTGCAGGAACGCCTGACACACTCGCTGGTAAAAGGCATAACCGATTACATTGATATTGATATTGAAGAAGCACGTCAGCAGTACGAACGACCACTGGAAGTGATTGAAGGCCCTTTAATGACCGGAATGAACGTAGTGGGTGATTTATTCGGGGCTGGTAAAATGTTTCTGCCGCAAGTAGTAAAAAGCGCTCGGGTAATGAAAAAAGCCGTGGCCTATTTGTTGCCATTTATCGAAGCCGCCAAACAACCCGGTGACGAAAGTAAGAATGCGGGTAAGGTTCTGCTAGCCACGGTAAAAGGGGACGTGCACGATATTGGTAAAAACATTGTGGGGGTAGTACTGGCCTGCAATAATTACGAGATTGTGGATTTAGGCGTAATGGTGCCTTCTGATAAGATTTTACAAACGGCTCAGGAAATAAACGCGGATATTATTGGTTTAAGCGGTTTGATTACTCCTTCGTTGGACGAAATGGTGCATGTAGCGAAAGAAATGGAGCGGCTACAATTTAAAATTCCTTTGTTGATTGGGGGAGCTACTACCTCACGGGCACATACCGCCGTAAAAATTGCCCAAAATTATAGTGGGCCAGTGGTACACGTATTAGATGCGTCGCGTTCTGTACCCGTAGTGGGTAGTTTGCTGCAGCCGGAACAAAAAGAAACCTACGCTAAAAACATTAAAGCCGAGTACGAAGTGCTCCGCGACAGCTACCTGAACCGTAAGCAAGACCGTCAGTTTATTTCCTTAGCCGAAGCCCGCGCAAATAAATTCCCGATTGAGTGGCGCGCCGAAGAGGTTTATACGCCCAAAGTATTGGGAACTCAGGTCTATAAAAATTACCCGCTCAGCGAAATCGTAAATTACATCGACTGGACACCGTTCTTTCAGGCTTGGGAACTGCACGGAAAATACCCTAAAATTCTCAGCGACGAAGTAGTAGGTACTGAAGCCGTCCGTTTGTTCGAAGATGCCCAAGTTTTACTCAAAAAAGTAGTGAAAGAAAAATTGCTGCAAGCCAATGCGGTAGTGGGAATCTACCCGGCTAACACCATCAACGACGACGATATTGAAGTATATACCGACGAAAGCCGGGAACTAAGCCAGGTAACGTTCCGCACGTTGCGGCAGCAAAGTAAGAAGGGACCAGGTGTAGCCAATTTAGCCCTTGCCGATTTTGTGGCTCCGCAAGAAAGTGGCCTGAATGATTATATTGGGGGATTTGCCGTAACCGCTGGCATTGGCATTGAAAAATTAATTCAGCAATACGAAGCCGACCACGACGATTATAACAGCATCATGATTAAAGCCTTGGCCGACCGATTGGCCGAAGCCTTTGCCGAATTGATGCACGAAAAGGTACGGAAGGAATTATGGGGTTACGCCCCCCACGAGCAACTCACCAACGACGAGTTAATTGCTGAAGCCTACCAAGGCATTCGGCCAGCGCCCGGTTACCCGGCTTGTCCCGAACATACCGAAAAGCTCACTTTATTTGAATTATTGCAAGCCGAAAAACACACGGGCATTACTTTAACCGAAAGTATGGCCATGTACCCCACGGCAGCAGTATCCGGAATGTATTTTTCGCACCCCAAATCCCGTTATTTTGGCTTAGGCAAAATTGATAAAGACCAGGCCGAAGATTACGCCCGTCGCAAAAACATGACCTTATCTGAAGTGGAACGCTGGCTCTCACCTAACTTAGGTTATAATGCTTGAATAAATGAGTGAATGAGTGCGTATGTGAATGAGTGAATGAAGAATAATCTAATGAAGAAATCAATTCATCTAAGTTTAAGCTTTTAAATTCTATCATTCAATTTACTAGTCCACCCATTCACTTATTCTCACATTTACTCATTCACTTATTGTCATAATGAAAGTAACCGAACATATAGCAAACGCGAAGAAGACGCTTTTTTCTTTTGAAATATTGCCGCCGGTAAAAGGCACTAGTATTCAATCCATTTATAACGGCATTGACCCGTTAATGGAATTTAATCCGCCGTTTATCAATGTTACCTACCACCGCGAAGAATACGTTTTTAAAGAACGGGGTAATGGTTTGCTCGAAAAAATCAGTATTCGGAAGCGGCCCGGTACGGTAGGAATTTGCTCGGCTATTATGCACAAGTACGAGGTAGATGCCGTGCCGCATATTATCTGCGGCGGTTTCAGCAAAGAAGAAACTGAAAATGCCTTAATGGACCTTAACTTTCTGGGCATCGATAATGTGCTGGTGCTACGGGGTGATTCCATTAAAACCGAAACCCAGTTCCGGCCGCACCCCGATGGTCACGCTTATGCGTCGGATTTACTAAAACAAATTTGCGATCTGAATAACGGCAACTATCTGGACGAAGACATTGCCAATCCGGTACCCACCAATTTTTGCGCGGGTGTAGCCGGTTACCCCGAAAAACACAGCGAAGCTCCTAACCTGGAAACGGACCTGAAATATTTAAAAATGAAAGTAGATATGGGGGCTCAATACATTATTACTCAAATGTTTTTTGATAACAAGAAGTATTTCGATTTTGTGAAAGCCTGCCGCGAGTACGGTATTAATGTTCCTATTATTCCGGGTATTAAGCCCCTGACAGCCAAGAACCAACTGCGCATGCTGCCTAATTTGTTTCACATAGATATACCTAACGACTTAGTACAAGCCATTGATAGTGCCCAAACACCACAAGCCGTGCGGCAGGCGGGTATCGAGTGGGCTATTCAGCAATGTAAAGAGCTAGTTGAGTTTGGCGTACCGTGTCTGCACTTCTATACCATGAGTAAGTCAGAAGCAACAGCTGCTATTGCCAAAGAAATTTTTTAAAATTTAATTCTACAAAATACCGAAAAAGGCAGGTGTCCGCTGGAACATCTGCCTTTTTCGGTATTTTGTAGAATTAATGGGCAGCGCGAGCACAGTTGAATAAGCCTGACAACTGTGCTCGCGCTGCCCATTGATTTCAGGACGATACATTTATTTAACCATTAATTTTCAATGTCTGGTGTCTAACATCCAGTGTCTAGAATCTAAATTAATATTTTTGAATAAGATAAATGCCCAGCAACAACAAGGTTACTCCTAAAACCCGCAAAGGGCTAACCGGGTGCACCTGAAAACCCAACCAACCGAAATGGTCAAACAAAACGGCGAATAATAACTGCCCCGCCATAACAAAGCCTAAGGTATTAGCCGCTCCAATCTTTGGCGCCGTAATAACTACCGACACAATATAAAAAGCCCCCATGAGCCCACCTAACCATTTCCACCACGTAATATGCGCCAGTACCTGTCCGGAAGGGAGCTCTTTGGAAGCAGTAGCCATTACTAAAATAATTAAGGTAACTGTGCCTACTAAAAAAGATAGTAGAGCGGTAATAAGAGGATTATTCACCAGCAGCCGTAGTTGGGCGTTGGCACCCGACTGCACCGCTATTCCTGAACCGGCAATAAAAGCAATGACGTAGTAAATTTCTTTCGGCATGTTTTGAGCTAAAGTAAGAGCAGCAAAACTACTAGCTTTTTGTAAGCTAAGCGGCTAAATTACAGGTATAAATTTATTCTGTTTCAAAGCGGTCACCGCGACTGGTGGGCTGCGATGTAACTGTAAAAAGTAAATCGGTATGGGTGCGGTTTAAAATTTGGTGGTGCTGACCTGGCAAAATGTGCAGGCCGTTTTGCTCCGGCACGATATACGTTTCACCATTTACGATAAAAGTTGCTGTGCCCGAGATAATGTAAAAAAATTGTTGCGCCACCCGGTGAAAATGCAACTTCTCCGCGGTACCGGCCGGCATCCGTTCCTGAATAATACTTAGTTCCGTAGTTTTTACCAAGTGCCAGCCTTCGCAGTTATCGCCCCAGATATAATGCTCGGCGTTTGCCAGATTTTTAATCATGCTACATTTACTTTTTGAAAATGTTCTACCGTTGGGAAGGGGTCGTAAAAAGGATGCAGTAATTTTTTCCACTCCTGGTATTCCTCAGACTGCCGAAAGCCAACGGTGTGATCTTCCAGGGTTTGCCATTGCACGAGTAAAACGTAACGGTTTTCTTTTTCCAGGCAACGTTGCAATTCGTGAGAAATATATCCGGCCATTTGGCTAATTATTTTTTGAGCTTGCATAAAAGCTTTTTCAAATGCGACGGTTTGGTTTGGTATAATATCCAGTAAGGCAACTTCCAGAATCATAAAATCAGATTTTAATGCGGCATAAATATACTTTTATGCGGGGCTTCCGTATATCCATATTCCAAATAATTACTCAGATTAAAAACAAGGAGGATAGCATGAAAGGTAAACAGAAATTAACGAATATACCAGATAACGTTTTTGACGATCCTAATAAGCAAATACTGAATAAGAGCGGCGAAATCATTGATGATAACGAAGATATGACCAAGAAGAGCGCTCTATCTAATGGCGATACTCAAGTTATGAACGCTGATCGGAACCAAGTTTCGCGGGAAGGAAACAAAAATCGGGATCACGTGCAGGGCGATAACGACGACCATCATAATCGGTTAAACCGCCCCCGCAGCAACCCAAGCGACAACCAAGGCAGATAACTGGTTGTTAGACGCTAGACACTAGATTTTAGATACTTACATCACAAATTAAAAACGGAGCTGGTAAACTGGCTCCGTTTTTAATTTTATGATCAGTCATTCAGATGACTACTATCTAATACCAAAATAAGTAAAAAGTGTTTTCTAGTTCTTCGTATTTCCCGGATCTAATTCCGCCACATGGTAGAACCACTACCTACTAGCAACTGATACCCGTTTGGCGGTGGAGGGCCTGCTAAGGTTCTGGTTCTGCGCAGCAGAATTCCAACGAAAGGAGGAAAGGAAGCTTACATCAGCCCGGAAGAGCCAAACGAGGTCAGCAGGTTACTCTTCAAACTAGATAGCACCAATGCCTGGAGACTTGAAAAGGCTCCAAAGACAACAGTTAATTCTATCTTAAACTACAAATTAATATATCTCATTCAGTCTAAAATCTAGATTTTAATACCTAGCATCGAAAATTAAAACTCTTGTTTCAACCATAATTTAAAATTTTGTTGCTGCTCTGACGTAGCATTCGGTAGTTTCTGAATACTGTATTTAGCTAAATGCTGTTCGTCATCGGCGGTAAGCGTAACAGTACGTAAAAATTTATTTCGGAAAAGGGTTACTTCGTAAGTAGGTTCATTCTGCAGCAGCACAGCTAGATTACCTTCTATCCGGCGGCCGTTTACCGCAACCAACTCATCATCCGTAGAAAGAACCTGTGCGGCTGGGCTATTTGGCTCAATGTAACCTACCAGTAAACTGGTGTTGTTTAAAGTAGTTTTAAAGCCAAAGCGACTTTCAGAAACGCCAACATTGGGTTCTTTTAGCAAAAAGCAACCTATGTAATTTAATGCTTCATTTAAAGGCTCGTGTACGGGTACGGTGCTGTAAATAATCTGATCAAAATAACTTTGAAGCGATTGCCCAGCCACTTCTTCGGTCAGGCGTTGGTAGTCTTGCTCGGTATAACCTATTTTAGGTTTGCCAAACTCTTGCCACAAACGCCGCATCACGTCATCCAGGGATTTTTGATTGTTGGTTAATTGCCGGATTTCTAAATCCAGAATAAGAGCAGCAATACAACCTTTATGGTAAATAGATACTTTCCGGTCGGGGATGCCGGGTTTGTATCCGTCCAGCCACAGTTCAAACGATGAATCGGCCACTGATAAGTGGTATTGCCCAAAATCATCGAAATGCTTGCGCAGTACTTCGTTTAGTTCGGCAAAATATTGCTCCGCCGAGAAAATACCGCAACGAGCCAGTAAATAATCGCCGTAATAAGTTGTTACTCCTTCGGCTATGTAACCCGTCCGGAAATAATTTTCGCGGGTATAATCGTAAGGCAGCATTTCGGCCGGCCGGATTTGTTTAATGTTCCAGGTATGAAACAACTCGTGGCAACTGACGCCCAATAGTTCTTTGTACAATTCCTGGCTCATCAGCAGCTCGCCAGGCCCTAAAGCAATGGTAGTAGAATTGCTGTGCTCTACGCCGTGGTAAAATCGATAAGGTAAAATCTCATATAAAAAATGGTATTCCTTTACCGGAAATTCGCTAAATATATTTAGTTGTTCTTCCGTAAACCGCTGAAAATCGAGAAGTATTCGGTTCCAATCCGGCTGGCATTCGCCCTGAAACCAAACATGGAACGGGATGTTTTGAGCCGTATATACCTGGTGCTGTAGATTAGCGCTGGCAATTAAGGGGCAATCTACAAGCTCGTCGTAAGTGATAGCTTCTAAAGTAGTTTTATTTATTTGTTTTAGGCCGCAGGCTACTTGCCAGTTTTCGGGTATCTCTATATGTAGCTGGCACGGTTCTGCCTCCTGGCCTATTACGCTCATTAAACAATTTATTGGGTTTACGTAAAGCTGGGTTTCGTCGAGCCAGGAACCGCCCGCGTCGAGTTGGTGCGCGTAAAAATTATACTGTACTACAATTTCAGATGCATTAACCAGCTGAAGGCGCCAGCGATCTTTGGTGATTTTGCTGTATTTTACCGGTTGCTGCTGCGTATCGGTTACTCTGAATTGCTGAATTTTCTGGGCAAAATTTTGCAGTTCGTAACGGCCCGGGCGCCAGGCGGGCAATTGCAAATCTATTTCGGCAGCATCCTGAACCGGAATGACCATCCGGATTTGCAGGAAAAAAGTAAGCGGATTAGAAAAAGAAATATAGTAGTGAATCATAGGAAAGCTATTGACAGCATTCGAAATACGGAAATTCTAAATAAAAAACTAAATAACTAGATTATCCAGAAGCAGTTGATAACAGCTTCACCCTTCTAACCTTTCACCTGTAACTTTTCAGCCTATAACCTGCAACGTATAACTTCTAACCTGTAAACCAGTAAATAAATAGCTGCTTTGTTTGATATTTAAAAAAAGCTTCCTAATTTTGCAGCCCATATAATAAGCTTTGGTTTAAGATGAAAAGAACATTCCAACCTTCTCAAAGAAAAAGAAGAAACAAGCATGGTTTCCGCTCCAGAATGGAAACGGCAAACGGTAGAAGAGTGCTTGCTAGCAGAAGAGCAAAAGGTCGTAAAAAACTGACTGTTTCAGACGAAAGAAGACACAAAGCTTAATTTTAGCGCACCGCTATTGGCTTGGGAGGGTATACGCGCATGAATGCAGCGTCTGAAAATCCCGCTGAAAATAAGAACATCCATAATTTTACGAAAGAAGAACGCTTACGTAGTACAAAGCTGATCGAGCAGCTTTTTCGGGAGGGTTCTTCTTTTAATTTATACCCTTTGCGGTTTGTTTATCTGAAGCCAACTTCGCCAATGGCTACTACTCCGCAGGTACTTATCTCTGTTTCTAAAAGAAACTTTAAGAAAGCGGTGGATCGAAACCGGCTTAAGCGGCAAATCCGGGAAGCGTATCGCCTGCACAAAGGTATTTTACTATCCACTGGTTCCAGTCCCCTTCAATTGCTTGGCATCCTGTATATTGCCAAAGAAAAAAAGCCTTTTAAAGTTATCCAAAAAAAACTAATTTCAGGTTTGGAACGTTTCTTAAACGAATAGGCGCATCCGTTTACAAATCTGGAAAGTTATGGTTAAAAAAATTACCGCCGGCCTGCTGGTATGTGCAGCAGTTGGTTTCCTGGCTTCTTTTAAATCTAATGATGATAATGGGCGATACTTCGAAATCGCCAAAAACTTAGATATTTTTGCTACTCTCTTTAAAGAGGTAAATACGTATTACGTAGACGAGGTAACGCCGACCAAAATGGTTAAGACGGGCATCGACGCCATGCTAAAATCGCTGGACCCTTATACGAATTACATTCCCGAAGATGACATTGAAGATTTTCGCACCATGACTACGGGCCAGTACGGTGGTATTGGCGCGAACGTAGGCAAACGCGATGGTAAAACAATTGTGCAACTGCCGTACGAAGGATATCCGGCTCAAAAAGCTGGTTTATTAGCGGGCGACGAGATTATAAAAATAGACGGCGTTAATATTGAAAAGAAAAACTCCTCGGACGTCAACAAGCTTTTAAAAGGGCAGGCTAATTCGGTAGTAGAACTGGAAGTAAAGCGTTTCGGAAGCGATAAACCTCTTACCCTAAAAATTACCCGCGCTAAAATCCAGATTGATAACGTGCCTTACTTTGGGATGGTAAGTAACGATATTGGTTATTTACAGTTATCGGGATTTACTATGGAGGCCAGCCGCGAAGTGCGGAATGCGGTAGTTAAATTAAAAGAACAAGGAGCGAAAAAACTTATTATCGACTTGCGCGATAATCCGGGGGGTTTATTAAACGAGGCGATTAATATTTCTAACTTATTTGTCGAACGTGGCCGCGATATTGTAAGTACCAAGGGCAAAGTAGTAGAATTTAACAAAATGTATAAGGCTTTAGATGAGCCTTTAGATACCCAAATTCCATTAGCGGTTATAACTAATTCGCGGAGCGCTTCGGCTTCGGAAATTGTTTCCGGCGTTTTGCAAGATTACGATCGGGCGGTATTGGTAGGAGAGCGTACCTTCGGCAAAGGCTTGGTTCAATCTACCCGGCCGTTAACGTACAATTCGCAGTTAAAAGTAACTACCGCCAAGTATTACATCCCGAGTGGCCGTTGCATTCAGGCCATTGATTATTCGCACCGCAATGACGATGGTAGTTTAGGAAAAATTCCGGATTCGTTGCGCGTGGCTTTTAAAACTACCAGTGGCCGGGTAGTATACGATGGGGGAGGTGTAAGCCCCGACGTTGAAGTAACCGAAAAAGAATATTCTCAGATTGCTAAAACTTTGGCAAACAAAGGTTACTTTTTCGATTTTGCTACTAAATACCGGGTGGAACATCCCACCCTGGCGAACGCAAAAGATTTTCATTTGACCGATGCTGATTATCAAAAATTCGTTTCTTTCCTGGGTAATAAAGATATTTCGTATTCTACTAGTGTGGAGAGAGCCATGGAGGACTTGATAAAGAAATCAAAAGACGATAAACATTTCGACGATATTAAAGCGGAAATTGAGGTAATTAAAAAGAAGATTTCCACGAACAAAGCCAATGACCTAACCCGTTTTAAACCGGAAATTAGTGAATTGCTGGAGCAGGAAATTGCTTCGCGGTATTATTTTCAGAGAGGTATGATTGAATCAACCTTCGATGATGATCAGGATATTATAGCCGCTATTAACTTGTTGAGCGATACACCCAAATACAACGCTTATTTGCGTCCTTCAGCCGGTAGCAATACCACTGTCCGGAAAGGTAAGTAAGAGGCTTAGTGTAATAGCAGTAGTTTTAAAAAAGAAAAGCAGGTTATTTGTAAATAGCCTGCTTTTCTTTTTTACTATAATTCTGATAATGTAAATAGAAAGGTAAATTGAAAGAAAACAGTGGCAGTAAAACCAAAGCATAATCTTTCAACAACGTTTCTATTCAATCTTTACAACTAAGCCATTCGTAAATTTAAAATTTAGACTGCCTTATTAATTGATAAAACTGCTGCGCTGCATCAGGTAATTGCTCCCGACGAGATTTTAGATTTTGCCTTATTTCTGCCCCGCTTATTTTTTGTACGCTTAGAGGAAGTTGCCGCACCGATTGATCGATTACCGTATCGGTTAAGGTTTGTTTTAATTCGGTAGCCGTTTGAATAAATTTTTCGGCGGGCATACTGGCTAATATCAGGGTATCTAAGTGGGCGGAGTTTATGGTTAAACGGGAAACATCGTCCAGTTTTGCCGTGAATTGTCCGAACTTAGGTAAGGCCCATTTACGGGTAGCTAACCAAGGTAATAATCCGTCGCGGTAATTACAGAAAGCCTGATCGCGATCTTTCGGAATGGGTACGTACCAGGTTTCTGGTCCCCGCGGGTAAGCGGCCCACATCCACTGCCCCGTATGCCGGTCCCAATCGCCGATTAAAAAATCGAATAAGCGGCATTTTAAATACATTTCTGCATCGATCTGTAAAGTTTTTTTGTCTAACTTTTGTAACAAAATAGGCGTGGGAAGGATAGCCGTAGCATTTTTTAATTCGGGGTATAGCTCGGGATTATTTTGATACTTTTCCTCCAGCAAAAATAATTTGCCGCCTGCCCGGGTAGCAGATTGGCCAAATAAAGGATCCTTCGGACGAACGTAACGCAATTGCGGATGGGCGTGCAAGATACCGGCCGCCTGCGCCAATACCGGCACTACTAAGGCTCCGTACGGGTTTGCCCCCGAAATTTGGTCGCGCACAAAATGGCCGGCACTGGTTTTTCGCCAGAACGGGGACAGAATCGATATGGGATCTTTATCTACGGATCGCAAGGCGTAAGTACGGCCAATGGAGTCGCGGAGGGTAAAACTTAAAGTTTGCATGCCGCCGCCAACTTCTACTATTTTTAAGCCGCCGAACGTTCTGTTTAAATACAAAACTTTTGCTTTAACGGGTACTGCCCAGATGGTCCGGTTGTGCTGGCCCAAGAAAAAAGTGCCGAATGCCGAGCGGGCGTAATGCGGGCCGGCACTTACTACTACACTATCGGGCAAACCATCGGGGTTGCGGTTCACTATTACCGCCCGCGGCCGGGTAGGTGGGGAATATTGCCGGAAAAAAAGCCAGTAACATACCAAGCCTAATGTCAGTACTATACAAACTAACCGTATCTGCTTAATCATGCTTTCTGGTTACCGGACGATTTTTTAACGAAAACAACGGAAAAGTTCTTTATTAAAGTAGAAATCACAAACAGGTATAAAATATCCGGAAGTTAATGGGTATGAAAATAACTTTGTTAGGAAAATAAAGGTGGCATATCTTCGGACGAAGTAAAATTAAAAAGTATAAATACTTACTATTATATCGTAAAACTTTAAAATTTAAATAACTATGGCCAATAGCGCGCAATACACCGGTATCGACGAATCGGTTTACAGCAATTTAAAACAAAAATTATCTGGTTTTGGCATCGACCTGGAAGGTAATTCCGGTAAAGTTTCGAAACAAGGAGTTTCTGCGCAGTATGCCTTTGATCCGGCTACGCAAACCTTAAATATTAATAACGTAAATGTGAGTTTTCCGGCTAGCATGATGTTCAGTCCGGATAAAATTATTGGAATGATATCGGAAGCGGTACAAGGCGCCGGTGGTTCCAAGGTAGCTTAATTAGGAAAAGCGCGGTACTTGTACGGCGCTTTTTGCTTTTAGAGTATTTTATTTAAATTTAAGTAACGGGATAAAATTAATTAGACCTGCCTTAGGTCGAGATTGTTGTAGTAAGGATTTAGGAATTAATTTAGTAGTTCCTAAAAAGCCTAGTATCTTATATCTTGATACCTGTGTCTCTTTACTTATTGGTAAAAATAGATTTGCATATAGTAGTATGAACCTACTAATTATGCTGGATGAATAATCTTTTTAACAGTTTCTAAAATGATATTCCATCCAGCATAGCCAACCCAAATAAAATATTTTCAGGCGTATCTCCTCGGAATGTTTCTTATAAAATTCAGGATCATTTTAGTTTATTTCGCTTACGCAACTGAATAAATTAAAATCTATGCGGAAATTAGCGGCGCTATGATCTCCATTGTTTCTAAGTTGTATTTAGTAATACTTACCACTTGTCTGGTTTTTTTGCTGTCATTAACCGGGTTCGCCCAAAGTCCGGGAACTGTGAGCGGCAAAGAGCAAGATAACCCGAAGGTGGTGCATACTATTTTTTTGGTAGGGAATACAGGTGCTCCGGCAGATACGGGTGCGGGACCTAAACTCCGTTTGCTTAAAACCCAGCTGCAAACGGCGGGTAAAGCCAGTAACCTGGTATTTATCGGGAATACCTTTTATCCCCGGCTTTTACCACTAAGTAATGATCCGCAACGGGCTTCAGTGGAGCAAGCTTTAAAAGCGCAGCTTAACATTTTAAAAGGATATACCGGCCAGGTTCATATCGTTCCCGGCGATCACGAATTAAAAAAGGATAAAAATAATGCGAACCGGCACGCCCGTAGTCAGGAACAATTTATTCGGGAGTACCTGCAGAATGAAGATATTTTTATGCCGGCAAGCGGATGTCCCGGACCAGAATCAATTGAAATTAACGACAATATCTTACTGGTTTTGTTGGATACCAAGTGGTTTTTGCCCCGTAGTCCTAAAATTGACGAAGATTTAGGTTGTTCGGTAAACAGCCCGGCGGCGGCCTTGGCCGAAGTAGATGATATTCTAAAAAGTAATCCGCAAAAACAGGTAGTGATAGCGGCCCATATTGCCCAAGACATTAAGCCTTTTATCTATCGAAGCTTTCAGAAAGGTTACGCCGAAATTTTCCGGCAGCACGCTGGTTTAATTTACACCGAAGATAGCAGCCCTGCCTTAGAGTATTCCTGGCAAGATAGCATTAATTACATCCGGACGGGACGTGGTTCGCTTACCCGGAAAATAAAGCAAAAAGTACCGCCGATATTTACCCAGCCGGGACATGGTTTTGCCAAAATTCTCTTCTACGAAAATGGAGAGGCTTGGCTTGAGTTCTGGACTGTTAATTCTGCTACTAATGTGACCGGAAAAATGGCGTACCGGCGCTTACTCATGAAAAAAGCTACTCTGGCCCAGTTAAACGCCCATATTAAACCTGTTCCGGCGCATAATTATAAAGATAGTGTGGTAACCACTAATGCCAGTAACTTATACCAGGTTGGCAAATTTAAAAGATGGCTGCTCGGTGAGAATTACCGACCCGAATGGGCAACTCCCGTAACGCTCCCGGTTTTTGACGTAAGCAAAGAAAAAGGTGGTTTAAAAGTAGTACAACGCGGCGGCGGTTTCCAAACCCGTTCGCTGCGGCTGGTAGATGCCAAAGGTAAAGAATACGTAGTACGCTCCGTCGAAAAATACCCCATCGAAGCTATCCCACGCGCCTTGCGGCGAACTATGGCGGCGGATATTGTAAAAGACCAGATTTCGGCCTCGCACCCCTACGCACCTTTGGTAGTTCCTACCTTGGCTCAGGTAGCTGGTGTTTACCACACTAATCCTAGCTATGTATTTATTCCGGATGATCCGCGATTGGGTAATTTTCGCACGGGCTTAGCCAATACCATTGCTTTGTTTGAAGAACGCCCGGACGATGACGAATCTGAGTCACCGCAATTTGGCCGCTCCAAAAAAGTGTACAGCACCGAAAAAGTGCTCGAAAAAATCCAGGAAGACAACGACGACCAGGTAGATCAGAAAGCCGTTTTACGGGCCCGTTTATTCGATTTTTTTATTGGCGACTGGGACCGGCACGAAGATCAGTGGCGCTGGGCCAGTTTTGAAAACGAAAACGGGAAAGGAAAGTATTACCAACCCATTCCCCGCGATCGCGACATGACCTTTTTCGTGAACCAAGGGATTATTCCGAAGATCGCCAGTCGCAAGTGGATTTTACCTAAAATTCAAGGTTTCGACGAAGCTATTCGTGATATAACTACCTTTAATTTTAACGCCCGTTATTTCGATCGTACTTTTTTAACTGCCCTTTCGCTGGGAGAATGGCAAACCGTAGCGGCCGATTTACAGCAGCGCCTCACCGACCAAACAATTACCGCCGCGCTTAAGCAATTACCCGCTCCTATTTATAACATCCGGGGGGAAACAGCCATAAATATCCTGAAAGCCCGGCGGGCGAGATTGGTGAAAGATGCCACGGATTATTATAAATTTTTAGCCCGGACGGTAGACGTAGTTGGGTCAGATAAAGCCGAACTTTTTGAAGTTACCCGCCAGGACGATGAACATACTTTGGTAAAAGTATTTAAAGTAAGCAAGAGCCGGCAAAAAGAGCAGGTAATTTACGAACGAATTTTTAAAACCTCGGAAACGCGCGAATTACGTTTGTACGGGCTCGGTGATAACGACCAGTTTATTTTAACGGGTTTGGTAAAAAGAGGAATTCTGGTGCGGATAATTGGTGGTGAAGGTGATGACAGCCTAACCGACAGTTCCCGCGTAAAAAGAGGGCCGAGAAAAACTATTATTTATGATACTGCCACCGGCAACCATTTGCCAATAGCCGCCGAAACTAAAAACGAAACTTCTGACCGCGACGAAGAAATCAATGCGTACGACCGCAAATCTTTTAAATATAATTACCTCGGCCCGCTAGCTTCTATTGAATATAATAAAGATGATGGTTTTTACCTGGGCGGCGGTTTTTCAGCCATGCAGCAAGGTTTTAGAAAAGAGCCCTTTGCCGCTTCGCACCGTTTTGTGGCAAACTACGCTTTGGCTACCCATTCGTTCTTGTTTAATTATGCCGGTTATTTTACCAAAGCTTTAGGCGTTTTTGATGTAGCATTAAACCTGGATGTGAAAACCCGGAACTTTAGCGATAACTTCTTCGGATTGTCGAACGAATCCATTTACAACCGGGAATTTGATATTGATTATTACCGTTACCGGTCGGAGCGTTACCATTTCAATGTTTTATTAGGTCGCCGATGGGGCAAATACCAGCAATTTTTATTTGGACCAGCTTACGAGTTTGTGCAAGTACAACATAAGACCGGCCGCCGACTGGAAGAATTTGATCCCAATATTTTAAGTCCCAATGATCCGTTTGCGAGCAAAAGTTACGCGGGTGTGTTGCTTTCGTACGTGTTGGATAGCCGTGATAATAAAACTTTGCCTAACCGGGGAGCTTATTTGCAGACGGATATGGTAAATTATTTAGGCACGAATAGCACTTCGGTTAATTATTCGCGTATTAATGCTCAAGCTGCTTTTTTTCAGGCGGTTTATTTACCGTTTAAAGTTATTCTGGCGGGTCGCGTGGGGGGTGGCACTACGCTCGGCGATTTTGAATTCTTTCAGGCCAATACCTTAGATGGATTGTACAATGTGCGGGGCTTCCGGCGGTCGCGTTATTCCGGCCGTACTAGTTTTTACAATAACCTGGAAGCTCGTATCCGGTTGTTTAGCTTTCAGACCTACTTATTCCCGGGCGAGGCAGGCATGATGGCTTTCCACGATAGCGGCCGGGTTTGGAACAGTCACGAAAAATCAAATAAATGGCACCGGGGTTACGGCGGTGGCTTTTGGTTTGCCCCGGTAAACTTAATTGTCATTACGGCGGGGTACATGATTTCGGACGAAAATCGACTTCCTTTAATCGGTGCCGGATTTTTATTTTAGAAAGTAGTGCCCGAATGGACACCAATTAAAGAGGTTTGCGTATAAAGTTTGCTAATGGCCGACCGGCCGAAGTAAAAAATTAAAAACAATAATAAAAATTACAAACATTAACGCATAAAACTCATGAAAGACCAACAATTAGAGCACTTGAAAATACAGCCGGAAGACTTATCAAAAACTTTTGAAAATGTAATGCACGTTTTTCAGCAAGGTAACCACGAGCGTTTACCCGATTTACTGCAGGATGCCGGTAATTTGTTAATGAAAGCAAGTCGGAAGTTAAGCACTACCCAGCTAGTTTTAGCGGTAGCCGCTCTGGCCGTGGGGGTTATTTTCGTAGCCAAACGCGTTGAAGCAGAACTCGAAGAAAACGACTAATAAAAAATTAGTAAGCGGATTAAAGCAAATTTTATAAACGAAAAAGGCTGCCTTTAGGGTAGCCTTTTTCGTTTATAATAGCAAGTGTTTCGTTGACTGTGAAATGATAAGTTGTTTACCTTTAAACAAACTGCCCTGCAATATGGTATTACTCTGGACTATCGACTAATTACTAGTTCAGATAAATAGAAAATAATTCAAACCGGTTTGAGGCAAAGCTCCAGTGTGAAGAAGAAGGATGAATTTCCTGACCATCGCGGTTTAAGATAGTAACCGCTACTCCTTCGCTTACATTCAAAGGTTCGGTAAAACATTTAACCGCATAAATCCGGCCCGCCTCAATCCACTCATCCGGCTCGAAGCTAGGTAAGGAATCATCGATGCAGTGGGCATACAAAGCCACGTATTTGGGAGGAATGTTTAAATTTACCATAAAGCTAAAACTATTAAAAATGCCTAAATGTTCCGTTGCAATTGGGCCATTAAAGTATACCTTTAGCGACGGTGCTTACATTGTAAGTTAACAAAAGATAAAAACAAATTTTTAGAATCAAAAATTTTCCCCCTATTTTTTTAAAAAAAATCTTGTTAATCTTTGTAGACTTTGCAAAATATAGAACAAATTAGCTTTGCAATTAAAAATTGTCATAGCAAAGATTATTACTCTTTAAATAGAAAGAATTAAGTTCTAGTACCGGTTTTATACTTCTATGTTCAAATTCCGGTTGTTTATACGAGAAACGCGGAGGGATGTATCAACGGAGATGCGTTATTTTACCTCTAACTGGAAATTGCCGGCTTCATCGAAGAGAAAACTAAGTGGCTGAGGGGGATTACGCAAAATTTCGGCGGAAGTAATACCCCAGCGCTTCAGCATTTCTTCGAACATGTGCGCGTAAGCCGTACTTGACCAAGGATTAAACACCGAGGCGGTAATATCGTCGATTAAAGTATCTAGTACCAAGGCCGAATCGCCGGGTTTTACCGTCCGGACAAAATACTCCGGAATCACATTTAACAAATATGCCGCGTAATATACCTGCGCCGAAAACTCTGCTGCCTGCTTGGCGGATAAGGCGTGTCCTTCTAACCGCTGCCATAATTGTCCGAGGGCTGCTTTAATAATGCCATTATCCAGTAAGCAGCAAATTAATAAGGTATCGCCCAGTTTTAAACTAATAACCATGCTGTGCAAATCGTCGCGAAATTCAAAAGGTAAATCGCCGGGCGCATCTGGTTGAAGCGGTACTCTAAAAATAGAACAGGGCATAAAGTCGGAGAACACCATGGGCACCCGGATAGATTGCAGCACCTTAAAAAACGATTGTACCTTGTCGAGCATGTACACATCTTCGGTAAGCAGGTACTGTGGCGTCATAAGCGGATTTTGCTCGGCTATGAGCTCGCGAACCAACAAGCCGTAAAAAATTTTGCCTAACCATTTAAATAATACCTGATCGTTCAGTTGCTGCCATCCGTTTAATCCTTGAGTAGCTGCAGCTTTTACTTGTTCCTCTAAAGGCGCCAGATATTGTTGGTGGCAAGTAGAGCAGCCGGGCAAGGTTAAATCAGCGTAGGTAATAATTTTTTTATCTAGTAGCAGAAGTTCCTGATGCGCAAAGTTATATTGGGCCATTAACCACTCCGGGAAAACCAGAATAGTATCCGTTGGAGTAACGGGTTGGCCGCATAAAAAACAATTATTTCCGGTAAAAGCCAGTTTAACGAAGGGGTTGTAAAGAGTTAGATTGGTCATTATTCAACTAAAATGTGGCGGCAAAGATACAAAATACCTGTTTGCCGAGAGGATCTTTGTTAATGGGTTTGTTCTAGAGAAGAAGAACCGTATTTTAACAAGTAATAAAAGCTTAACAATTTATTATTTTTCCACCTGCAACTATTTTGGGTTAATCGGAATCTATACTCTATTGCCAACTTGTAAATTCAGGCGCAGGCACGGTACTTGTAATTGTACATTTATATAATTTTTCAACCCACATTATAAAACTCATGAAATCTTCTCTTTTGAAACCTTCTCTTTTTTCGCTTTTTATTTTATTTTTTTTGTGCCAGGTAAGTTTTGGACAGGCGCTGCCTACCACGCCGGCATTGCCTCCTTTGGTAAACGTATCGGGCTACGCCGAAGTAAAAGTGCAGCCCAACGAAATTTACTTGCAAGTTGCCGTAGAAACCCGGGATAAGTCGTTAGATGAAGCTAAAAGACAAAACGATAAAAACGTAGCTTCTATTTTGGCGTACCTTAAAAAAAGCGGCGTAGATTCTAAAAACGTTCAAACTACCTACATGAGCGTGCAACCCATTTATTCGGGAAATTTCGGTCAGGCTACGCCGGATGTGTATACTGCCAATAAAACCATTAATGTGCTGGTAAAAAAGATTGATTCCTTTGATGAATTGCTATCCGGCGTTTATAAGGCGGGAGCTAATCGCGTAGATGGTATTGATTTCCGGACATCGGAGCTGCCAAAATACCGCGAACAAGCCCGCAAATTAGCCGTACAAGCTGCCCGCCAGAAAGCTAATGCCTTAACCGCCGAACTGGGAGCGAAAGTTGGCCGGGTGTACGCCATAAATGAAGGAGGAGGTAATTATCCGGGGCCTGTTGCTTACGGCCGGGCCGCCAATAAAATGATGGAAGCGGCCGCTTACGATGCCGGAGGGCCTACTATATCAGTAGGACAGATTCTGGTTACGGCCACCGTTGATGTGAGTTTTTTAATAGAGTAGTTAGAAGCCTTTTTAAATAAAAACGCCCGGTTCAGTTGCTACTGACCGGGCGTTTTTATTTAAAATTTGCTTAAAGTTAATTATCTATAAATCAACGGCTTTATGAAAACATTTTTTTTTAATCTTAGTTAATTTAAGTAACAAAAGCTACCCGGTAGAGCAGTGGAGAAAACTAATAAGAACTAGCGGAATAAAATGTTTAAGAAGAATTAAAATGAAAGAAAATATAAATAAAAGGTAGTATTCAATCGAATATGCGGTGTTTGTCAGAAAGCTTTTTACTTATCGATTGGGACGAGGAGTACGATATTATTTACCTGGAATGGCATTATTATCCGGGCAGTGAAAAGTACCGCGAAAGCTTGGAATTAGCTATAAATCTGGCTCGCCAGAAAAACATAAAATACGGTATTGCCAATGTGCAACAAATAACCAAGATCCAGCCGGATGACCTTTCCTGGCTAATTGATGCCTGGATTCCGGGATTACTGGCCTTACCTATAAAAAAAGTAGCCGTGATTTTACCCCCCGAAGATTTCGAAGAATTAGTTGCTGTTTACTTAAACAGGTTAAATATTTCTGTTTTGCCTTTTGAAGTTGAGTTTTTTGATCAGACCTACCAAGCCTACAATTGGGTAAAAAACGGCTTATACCCCGGTCCGAGTTTACACGCGTAAATTAATTTCTATTCTAAACCCTTGTGCTTAAAGATTAAATTGGGTAGTGGTTCTTATAATTTAAACATCCGGATAGATTCTTTAATTGTTTTTGCCAATCTTTTACGTTTATACATTTTATTTTTAATCTCTTCTTTACTGTCCACGAAGGTAACTGATAACGTTTGCGGTAACGTTACCGTGGTTCCGGTGTTTATATTCTTTCTGCCGGGCGGTACATTTATCTGAACCAGAAAGCTTTGGAAGGGCAAATTAATTTTTGGTATTAAGCAAAAATCCACATCTTTGGCAGCTTAACAGCAATTTAGCATGACACCATCTCCCTTTGATTTATCGGGTAAACTGGCTTTGATAACCGGCGGCGGTACGGGTTTAGGTTTAGGAATTGCCGAAGCCTTTATACAGGCCGGCGCCAAAGTAGTAATTACCGGCCGGCGCCAGGAAGTTTTACAAAATGCCTGTCAGCAATTAGGCCCCATGGCCAGTTGCCAGGTGAGCGATGTGGCAGATACGGCTACTATTCCGGATTTGGTGCAAACTGTTCAACAGCAATCCGGACCCATTGCTATCTTGGTAAATAATGCGGGCATCAATCTAAAAAAACATACCCTGGAAGTAACGGATGCCGAGTTTCAGGCAATTATTCAAACTAATTTGGTAGGTTTATTTGCCTTAACCCGCGAGGTAGCCAAAGGCATGGTAGAACGGCGAACCGGTTCTATTATTATGATTACTTCTATGGCGGCTATGTACGGTTTGCCTTTGGTAAGTGCTTACTCGGCTTCTAAGTCGGCGGTGCTGGGTATGACCCGGGTGCTCGCCAGCGACCTATCGCCGCATGGAGTCCGGGTAAACGCTATTGCGCCCGGTTTTATTCAATCGCCCATGCTTTTAAAAGCTCTGGAAACCGACCCGGAGCGGAAACAGAAAGTAATGGGGCGTACCCCGCTGGGCGGCTTTGGACAACCCTCCGACATTGGTAACGCGGCCGTATACCTGGCTTCAGAAGCTGCCCGATTTATAACGGGCATTAATTTGCCCGTGGATGGCGGTAATTCCATTGGATTTTAGGTAATAATTTACCATTTACCATTGGAATTATGGAGCAAATGGGAATGATTTAAAAGGCAATTTTATGGTTTACCTTATAATATCTATCTAGATAAAGTAATCTGTGTAATCCTATTAATCTCCGCAAATCTGCGTTTCAGAAAACAATTGACACCGTTGCCGGTAAGGTTACCGCAAAAAATATTTTTAATATAGCATTAAAGCTGTTGTTTTTACTTTAAATTTCCGGGTAAAATATCTTAAAAACTAACCTAGTGCAACACGTAGTTACTTTTGGTGAAATTATGATGCGGCTTTCCACGCCGGGTTTTGCTCGTTTTTCGCAGGCAACAAATTTAAATATTACCTATGGCGGCGGCGAAGCCAACGTAGCTATTTCGCTGGCTTGCTTCAATATACCTACCGCTCACGTAACCCGCTTTCCGGCTAACGATTTAGGCCAAGCCGCTACGGCGCTGTTACGGCAACACCAGGTAGTTACCGATCACATTATTTACGGCGGTGATCGCTTAGGATTGTATTTTCTGGAAACAGGCGCCGTAGCCCGGGCCAGTAAAGTAGTGTACGACCGCGCCAGCTCCGCTTTTGCGCAGTTAGAGCCCGGAATGCTTAACTGGGAAGAAATCCTGAAAAATGCCCGTTGGTTTCACTGGACGGGTATTACGCCTGCTATTTCGGCCGGAGCGGCCCAGAGTTGTTTGGAAGCAGTTCGGGTTGCGAATAGACTAAGAATTACGGTTTCAGCAGATATTAATTACCGCAAAAACTTATGGCAATACGGCAAAAAAGCCCACGAAGTAATGCCCGAGCTGGTAGCTGGCTGCGATATAATTGTTTCGAGCATTGGCGATGCCTCAGATATTCTGCAAATAAAACCTTTAAAAGAAGAAACGGAGCCATTTGTTTCGGTTTGCCGGCAAATACTGCGGCAATACCCACGCATCAAAAAAATTGTAAACACCAAACGGGGTTCCGTAAATGCCTCCCACAATACCTTGTCCGGAATGATGTGGAACGGCCAGGAATTGCTGCATACTCCTACGCACGATATGACGCACATTGTGGACCGGATTGGTGGCGGCGATGCGTTTATGGCTGGTTTAATTTATGGCTTACTTACTTACCAGGATGATCAGCAGGCCTTAGATTTCGCGGTGGCAGCTTCGGCTTTAAAACATACCATTGAAGGCGATGCCAACCTGGTAACCGTAGCCGAAGTAGAGCCCGTTATGCGCGGCGACAGTTCCGGGCGTTTGAAAAGATAGATTTTAGTTGCTAGTTGTTGGTTGTTAGTTATTGGTACAAAGTCAAATTAGATAGATTTAAGTAAAAGTTTAATAACTGAAAAGAAGATCAAGGTCCAGGCATTTAATTTTTACTTTCACTACTATTTCAAATTAAACCATCAATAACTTTCTCTTGTGGTTTTGTAAACCACCTACTAACAACCAGCAACCAACAACGAATAACTAAAATAGCATGGCTCGTTTCACCCGTATACAGACTTACCTTAAAATGTCAGAAACCGGCTTGGTGCCGGTATTTTACCATCCTGATTTAGAAGTGTGCCAGCAAGTAGTAGCCGCCTCTTACCGCGCCGGGATCCGCGTGTTTGAATTCACCAACCGTGGTGATTTTGCGCACGAAATTTTTGGCGCACTTACCAAATACACCGCCGAACATTGCCCCGAAATGATAATGGGAGCCGGTACCATTTTCGATGCGGGTACCGCGGCTTTGTATATGCAGTTGGGCGCTAATTTTATTGTTTCGCCGGTTTTAAAAAGCGATGTAGCTATTGCCTGCAACCGCCGGAAAGTGGGTTGGATTCCGGGTTGTGCCACCATGAACGAAATTTCGCTGGCCGAAGAACTGGGCGCGGAAGTGGTAAAAGTTTTCCCGGGGGATGTAGTAGGCCCGGCTTTTGTAAAAAGTTTGCTGGCTCCTATGCCCTGGTCAACCATAATGGTGACGGGCGGGGTGAAGCCCGAAGCGGAAAGCTTGAAATCCTGGTTCCAGGCCGGAGTAACCTGCGTAGGAATTGGCGGGCAACTTATTTCCCCGCAAGCCTTACAAAACCAGGATTTTGCCGCCATTGAAAGTAAGATTAAAAAAGCCTTGGATTTGGTGCAGCAAGTAAAAGGCTAAAAGAATACCTTATAAGCGTTTCTTACCCGTTAGCCTATGCAAACCGTAACTAAACCTGTTATTATCGGGGTTGGCAAATACCGCTGGACCATTTGTTCGCTCGTTTTTTTTGCTACCACTATTAATTACCTGGACCGGGCGGTTATTAGTTTGCTTAAGTCTAATCTAGAAGCGGAATTCAGGTGGACGGAAACCGATTACTCGAACATTGTCATTGCCTTTCAGTTGTCGTATGCGCTGGGTATGATTGGCGTAGGGCGGTTGATAGACAAACTAGGTACTAAATTAGGGTATGCGCTTTCCATTACTTTGTGGAGTGTGGCGGCAATCGGGCATGCGCTGGTAAAAAGTACGTTTGGTTTTGTCATTGCCCGTTCGGCTTTAGGTATTACGGAAGCGGGTAATTTTCCGGCAGCTATAAAAACGGTGGCCGAATGGTTTCCTAAAAGAGAGCGGGCCCTGGCAACGGGTATTTTTAATTCGGGAACCAATGTGGGAGCTATTATTGCCCCTTTAACCGTGCCTTTTATCGCGGTGCAGTGGGGTTGGCAGTGGGCATTTATCCTTACCGGTTTGATTGGATTTGTTTGGTTGATACTATGGTTTGTTATCTACGAAGTGCCCGCCAAGCACGCCAAGCTCTCTAAAACAGAGTTTGATTTTATTCACAGCGATATCGACACAGCCATTGATACGGAAAACGCTGGGAAGTCTGCTTCTTGGATAAGTTTATTAGGTTTCCGGCAAACGTGGGCATTTGCTTTAGGCAAGTTTTTAACGGATCCGGTTTGGTGGTTTTATTTATTCTGGTTACCTGCTTTTTTAAAGGCGGAATATGGGGTAGAAGGTACGGCCATGGCTCTGCCGGTTGCTTTGGTTTATACCTTATCTACTTTTGGCAGTATAGGCGGTGGTTGGTTGCCTTTAAAGTTCATTAAAAATGGGATGCCGGTATTTAAAGCACGCAAAACCTCTATGCTAATTTATGCTTTTTGTGCCCTTCCGGTGTTGTTTTCGCAATATCTAGGTACTTTTAACATGTGGCTAGCCGTGTTTATTATTGGTTTTGCCGCTTCGGCGCACCAGGCCTGGAGTGCGAATATCTTTACCACCGTTTCCGATATGTTTCCCAAAAAAGCTATTGGCTCTATCACCGGTATTGGCGGCATGTTCGGGGGCTTGGGCGGTATGTTAATTGCTAAATTAGCCGGACTTTTATTTGACCATTACAAAGCATTGGGTACTATTGAAATCGGGTATTACATTATGTTTTTTATCTGCGGTAGCGCTTACCTGCTGGCCTGGGGGATAATGCACGTATTAGCGCCCAAAATGAAACAAGTAGTTTTATAAGTTTTCTCTGTAACCTTGCTCTAAGTATTCACCGAATAAGGGGGGGCTGGGGTACAACACTTTTGGTCAGCTTGAATGTTTTGCCTACCTGTTAAGGTAAAATTAGGTTGTTACCAAGTCTATTTCCGTGAAAAGTTAATAGAATCGCTTCTAGCTGGTTCATGAAAAAATCTGTCATTAAAAATAATACTTACTTTTTCTTAAAGATTTGTACTTGTTCCTGTATTTGTAACGGTTGTAGCTTTGTTAATCGGTATTAAACATGTAAAAAGTACAATAACGAGAGCTATAAGTCTAGTATTTATTTATCAAAACCTAATGCTTATTTAACAGTGATAACGTTCCCGAAAATTAGTTAGCAGGAACTATTTAGCAGTGTTAGTAAAAATATTGAAAAATAGACTGTAAAAAATAAAATCTAAATCCATTTTTAATGAAATATTTTTAAGTAATCAATAATATTAATTAAATTTTAATATTTTATTTAAAAAATGAAGAAATGCGCTAACATCTACAATACAATCCTTGTATATTTATAAATAAGTTGTTCTTCTTAACAAAAACAAACATGAGTCTATGAAAAACGTTACCCACCGTTGGCAACGGAACAGTTGCTTACTTTTATTATTAGCCGCACTAAGTAGTCCGGGTTACGCTAGCCCACTTTTAAAACCAACCCGTTTTTATGTTTCACCCATTGACTGGCAAATAACGGGCAAAGTTACAGATGCTACGGGCGGACCGGTACCAGGCGCTACGGTAGTGTTAAAAGGCTCGGCTTCGGTGGGTACTACCACGGGAGCCGACGGAAGCTTTAACTTATCCGTTCCCGAGCAAGCCGGGACTTTAGTGGTTTCTTTTATTGGCTACACTACCCAGGAAAAAGCTTTTACCGGACCGGGAGCAATCAATATTACTATTTCGGAAGATACGAAAGCTTTGGAAGAAGTAGTAGTTGTGGGTTACGGGGTGCAGAAGAAAGCCGACGTAACCGGAGCTACGGCCACCGTTAATGCCAAAGATTTAAACGCCGGCGTAATCAACAACCCTCTCCAGTCGGTGCAAGGAAAAGTAGCGGGTTTAAATATTGTAGCCGGTGGTGGCGACCCTACCAGCAACCGGCCGGCTATTCGTTTACGGGGTACTTCTTCTTTGAGCGCGAACAGCGAACCTTTAATTGTGATTGATGGGGTGGCCGGCGCCGATTTAAACTCCGTGGCCCCCGAAGACATTGAAGCAGTGGACGTATTAAAAGATGCTTCGGCGGCGGCTATTTACGGTTCCCGGGCGGCAAACGGCGTTATTCAGATTACCACGAAACGCGGAAAAGCCGGTAAAACCACCGTAGAGGTAAATAGTTACGTAGGCATGGAGCAAGTATCGAATATGCTGGACTTTCTCAAACCTAATCAGTATGTGGATAAATTACGTGAGCTTAATTTAGATGTGGCCGCTAACGATTATGGCGGTCGTACCGATTGGTTCGACGAAATTACCCGTACTGCGATTAGTCATAACCAAAGTTTAGCCGTTTCCGGCGGTTCCGAGAAATTTACTTACCGTGGTTCGGTAGTATATCTAAATCAACCCGGTATTGCCTTAAATTCCGGCTTTGATCGTTTAAATTCCCGCCTGAACTTAACCCAAAAGGCCCTCGATGATAAATTAGAAATTCAGCTATTATTATCGCAGCAAAGAAGTAAGAAAAATTACGTGGATTATTTCTCGTATCTGTTGGCGGGCCGCATTAATCCAACCATTCCGGTTTATAACGATAACGGTACGTACATGCAGCCCGGCGCCGAAGGATACGATTTGTTTAATGGCAAACGGATTCCCGGTGGTTTTGAAATTGAAAACCCGGTTGCCCGGATGCAGCAGCGCACCAACGAATCAAACGAAAAACAAACCCTGGCTAATTTAAAAGTTTTCTTAACGCCGGTAGAAGGTTTGCGTTTGGGAGTGAATACTTCTATAAATAATTTTAATACCAGCTATAGCTTCTTCCGGCCTAGCACTTGGCGGGGTAGTGGCAACAATTTAGCTTTTGGTAGCCGTTCGCAACGGGAAGTACTCGACCGCTTAACCGAGCTTACTGCTAATTATAGCCGTACCACTGGCCGGCATAACTACAGTGCTTTAGTAGGATATACTTACCAAAAATTAAGCAACGAAGGTTTTGGCGCAGAAAACAGCAGTTTCCCCGATATCTTTAATTCAAACAACTTAGAAGCCGGTAATCCGGGGTCAGATGGTTCTACTAACCGCGTAGTAAGATCCTATAAATCAGAAGCCATTCTGATTGGTTTCATTGGCCGTTTAACTTATTCTTATAACGATAAGTATCTGTTTACCGGTAACATTCGCCGGGATGGTTCTTCCCGTTTTGGTCAGAATAACCGTTGGGGTTGGTTCCCGGCATTCTCCGTGGGCTGGCGCTTAAAACAAGAGAACTTTATGCAAGGAGTTGGTTTTCTGGATGATTTAAAATTACGCTTTGGCTACGGTGTTACCGGTAACCAAGAAGGTATTTACGATTACGGTTCGCAGTTACTGTTTGGTCCATCCAGTACCTATTTTACCAACGGTGGCTTCCAAACGGCTTATCAGTATAGCCAAAATGCTAACCCGGATTTAAAGTGGGAAACTTCGGCCATGACCAATTTCGGGTTAGACTTTGCCCTCTTAAATAACCGCCTGACTGGTTCGATAGAAGTTTACAATAAAGACACTCGGGATCTATTGTTTGATTATCCTATTGCTATTGGTACCCGCTACGGTAGCGAGCAACTTACCGCGGTAACCGGCAGCCTGTTGGCTAACGTGGGGGAGATTAATAATAAAGGGATAGAATTAGCTTTAGATTATGTAGCCATTGATAACGGTGATTTCAAGTGGCGCACCAACGTGAACCTGGCACATAATAAAAATAAGATTGTTTCTTTAAGTTCGGGTATCTTCCAATACAATGCCGCTAGTCCCAGAACGTACGGTACTTTTGGTAGTGGACAGGGAGGTATTGCCCAGCCAGTAGTATTGCAGGAAGGGCGTCCTGTTGGCCAGTTTTACGGTCCGGTTTTCCAAGGTTTTACCCAAAACAGCGATGGTTCTTTCTCCTATAAATTCCAGGATATTGATGGTGATGGAGCCGTGGATCCCTTCGGTAAAGACCGGACGTATTTAGGCGATGCCAACCCGGATGTAGTATTTGCCTGGGGGAATACGTTTACCTATAAGAATTTTGATTTAAGCTTCTTATTACGTGGGGCCGTTGGCCACCAAATTGTAAATGGTCCTTATATTTACTCCGCTAACCCTAACCGCTTTCCCGGTAATAACGTTATTTCCGATGCCTTTTCTACGGGTATTCCGGCCGGTTTGTCGCCTGCTTTTTCCAGTCTGTGGGTAGAAGACGGGGATTTCGTGCGCTTGGATAACTTCCGTTTCTCTTACCGTTTGCCTAACTTCTGGAAGTATTTAACCAATGCCTCGGTATTCGTGGCGGGTAATAATACCTTCGTTATTACCAAATACCGCGGTATTGATCCGGAACCAAGATTAGGCGCTTCGCGGGATGTGTACGGGGGCTTAAATACTAACGTGGGAGGTACTACTATATCGGCAGCAGACGCCAATGCTTTGAATCTTTCTCCGGGTATTGAACCCGTTACCTATTATCCAAAAACCCGTTCTTTCTCTATGGGCGTATCATTAACTTTTTAAAAATGATGCTACCCATTTATTTACCTTTTACACTTTCTAATAAGTGCTTTAATTTAAATATAACATGAAAATACATCCTTATAAAAAAATTATAGCTGCTGCCTCCCTTACTTCTTTGCTTTTGGGAGCGCCGGCCTGTACCGATTTAGATACGGAAATTTTTGACCGGGCCGATGCAAGCGAGTTTCCTACTAACGTAAATGAGCTGCGATCCGTTATTGGAGCTACCTACGCGGAGTTGCGCGGTTTTTACGACCCGGTAAGTGTTTTAAACGAAGCTACTTCCGACGAAATGGTGGTACCTACCCGCGGACCGGACTGGTACGATAATGCTTCGTGGCAGCAAATGGCCAAACACGAATGGACTCCGGTATCGCCGGGTCAGATAAATGGCTCCTGGGAATGGGCTTACCGCGTAATTGCCAAATCGAACATTAACCTGGTAGCCTTAAATACTACCGAGTTGGTGATACCAGAAGCCGATAAAGCAGTACTTACTGCCGAATTAAGAGTAGCTCGGGCTTATGCTTATTTCTGGCTAATGGACATGTTTGGCAACGTGCCTATTATTACCGAAGATACCCCGCCGGGTAACCCAAGTGCCAATACCCGGGTGGAGGTATTTAATTATGTAGAAAAAGAGTTAAAAGAAGCCTTGCCTAGCTTGGCCGAAGGGAAAAGCGCTAACCTCTACGGACGATTTACCAAAGGTGCCGCTAATTCCTTGCTAGCTAAAGTATATCTGAACGCTGAAGTGTACACCGGTACTCCGCGGTGGCAAGATGCCTTAGCGGCTACCGATGCTGTAATTAGTTCCTCGGCGGGTTATGCCTTGAACCCGGATTTCTTATCCAACTTTGCCGTTAATAATGCCGCTAACCCGGCTACGTACAACGAGAATATCTTTACCATTCCGTACGATAAAATTCTGGCAACTGGTATGAACTGGCAAATGCGCACGCTGCACTACGCGCAGGGAGGTGTTTATGGTACCAATGGTAACCCCTGGAATGGTTTTGCTACCCGCGCCGAATTCTATAATACCTTCTCGGATAATGACCAGCGGAAAGGGATTTGGTTAGTAGGACCGCAAAAAGATAATACCGGCAATGTAATCCGGTTTACCGATGCAGTAGATAACGTGAGCAAAGAATTAGTATTTACGCCTACAATTTCTTCGCTCGAGAAAGCTTTTGGTAACGAAGGCGTTCGTAACGTAAAGTACGAAGTGCAGAAAAATAATACCCGTAACGACCAGGACAACGACTTTGTAGTCTTCCGGTATGCCGATGTGCTTTTAATGAAAGCCGAAGCCTTAATTCGGTTAGGCCGTAGCGCCGATGCGGTAGAATTCGTAAATCAAGTGCGCCGCCGGGCGGGTATCGCCGATTTAAGTGCCGTTACTTTAGATGAACTTTTAGCTGAGCGTGGCCGTGAATTGACTTGGGAAGGCTGGAGAAGAAACGATTTAATTCGTTTTGGCAAATGGGAAAGTGCCTGGCAGTTTAAATCAAACAGCGACGTTAATAAAAGATTATTCCCCATTCCATCACAACAGCTTTCCAGTAACCCGAACTTAAAACAAAACCCAGGTTACTAATAAGTAAGCTTATTCGGGCACTAGTAAATACTAACCAACAAAAAAGCAAGTTGCTACAACTTGCTTTTTTTATTATATTAGAGAAGCTGTTAAAGCGCTTTTTGTAGTTTACCGATGATATCTAAATTAATCCGCGCCTTAACGGCCGTTATTATTTGTTGCACCTGTTTTGCCTGCCAGAAAAAAGCGCCTATTGCAGATACTTTATTTGAAGAATTACCCGCTACTTATACTAATATTACTTTTGTTAACAAAGTAGAGGTAACCCCCGAGATGAACATTTTTAGTTACCGCAACTTCTACAACGGGGGTGGGGTAGCCATTGGCGATGTAAACAACGATAATCTGCCGGATATTTACTTTTCGGCCAATACCGCTAAAAACCAGCTCTATCTAAATAAAGGTAATCTGCAATTCCAGGATATTACCACCCAGGCGGGAGTGGCTAGTAAACAGGCCTGGAGTACCGGCGTAACCATGGCCGACGTAAACGGGGATAACTTACTGGATATTTACGTGTGCAACGCCGGCGATGTAACCGGTGATAATCGTAAAAACGAGCTGTTTATCAATAACGGTAATAACGCCCAAGGCATTCCTGTTTTCACGGAAAAAGCGGCCGAATACGGCTTAGATGATGAAGGATATTCGACGCACGCGGCTTTCTTCGATTACGACCGCGACGGCGACCTGGACGTTTACCTGCTAAATAACAGTTCGTACCCGGTAAGTCGCCTAGGATTTAATAATATTCGCAATCAACGGGATAAACTGGGGGGCCAGAAATTATTCCGGAACGATAATCAGAAATTTATTGATGTTAGCGAAACCGCCGGTATTTACGGCAGTTTAATTGGCTTTGGCTTAGGCATTACCATTGGCGATGTAAATAACGATAATTGGCTGGATATTTTTATTTCCAACGACTTCTACGAGCGCGATTACCTGTACCTCAATAACCAGAACGGTACTTTTACCGAAGCTTCTAAAAACTGGATGCGGCACGAAAGTTTATCTTCCATGGGAGCGGACATTGCCGACATCAACAACGATGGTTATCTGGATATTTTTGTAACGGATATGCTGCCGGGCAACGATACGCGGCTAAAAAGAACTTCCCAGTTTGAGAGCTACGATTTAGAGCAACTAAAACTTTCCCGCGATTTTCATTACCAGTACATGCAAAACATGCTGCACCTGAACAACGGCAATCATTCGTTTAGCGAAGTAGCCCGGTTAGCCGGCGTACAAGCCACCGACTGGAGTTGGGGCGCTTTGCTCTTTGATATGGATAACGACGGTTTGAAAGATATTTTTGTAGCCAACGGTATTTACAATGATTTAACTGATCAGGATTTTGTTAATTTTTTAGGCAACGAAGAAACCATGCGCCGGGCAATAGAAGGCGGCGGCTATAATTACAACCAAGAACTGATCGCCAAAATGACTTCTACGCCTATTTCGAACTATGCTTTTCAGAATACCGGTAACCTGCAATTTGTAAATAAAGCGGAAAGTTGGGGTTTAGGCAAACCTAACTTTTCGAATGGAGCCGCTTACGGCGACCTAGATAACGACGGCGATTTAGATTTAGTAGTAAATAATGAAAATACCCCCGTTTCGGTTTATAAAAATAAAGCTTCGGAAAAACTCAAAAATAATTTCTTGCGGGTAAAACTGCAAGGCACCGCCAAAAACCGGGCTGGCATTGGCACTAAAGTGTACGTGCATCAACCCAACCGAACTTTATACCTGCAGCAAATGCCTAACCGGGGGTTTGAATCATCCGTGGATTTAACTTTGGTTTTTGGTTTAGGGAAAGAAGCCCGCATTGATTCGGTAAGTGTTGTTTGGCCCGATGATAAAATGCAGGTAGTAAAACCAGTAAAAGTTAATCAGCAGTTAGTTTTAAATTACCAGAACGCAAGCAAAACGTTTAAACCAGAAAAAGTTAAAAATAACGGCCCATTTTACGATGCTACCCAACAAGTAAAGTTAAATTATATTCACCGCGAAAGTAACTTCGTGGATTATAACCGCGATGGCCTTCTAAAGCAAATGCTTTCTACCCAAGGTCCCGCTTTAGCCACCGGCGATGTGAACGGCGATAGCCGGGAAGATGTCTACGTGGGAGGGGCGGCGGGTAACCCTAAAAAGCTTTTTCTACAGCAAGCCAATGGTACCTTTGCGGAAACAACCTCAAAAATGTTCCAGGATGGCCTTGGATCGGAAGACGTAGATGCCGTATTTTTTGATGCCGATAAAGACCAGGATTTAGATTTGTACGTGGTTACCGGTAGCAACGAATTTCTGCCAAATGCCCCGGAACTGCTGGACCGCTTTTACTTAAACGACGGTAAAGGAAATTTCACCCGCGATAACCGTTTGCCGAACCTGGCCGAGAATGGTTCCTGCGTGGCCGCCGCCGATTTCGACCAAGATGGCGACGTGGATCTGTTTATTGGCAGCCGCATGGTATCCGGTAGTTATGGCTACGACCCACCCAGTTACTTGTACATCAACGATGGCACGGGTAATTTTAAAAATTACACCAAGCGTTATTTGCCCAAAAATGAGTTAGGCATGATCACCGATGCCGTTTGGGCCGATATAAACCAGGATAATTTTCCAGAATTAATTATAGTAGGCGATTGGATGCCGGTAATGGTATTTAAAAATAACCAAGGCCGTCAACTTGTGAGCAGCGCTCCAGCCGGTATCCCTAACTCGGCTGGCTGGTGGAATACGATAAAACCCGCTGACGTGGACGGAGATGGTGATCTAGATTTTATTTTAGGTAATTTAGGTAAAAACACGCGTATTGTAGCGAGTACGCAGCAGCCCGCTGAGTTATATACCGCTGATTTTGACGGCAACGGTACCGTAGAACAAATTATCTCCTGTTATACCGAAGATGGTAAAGCTTATCCGATGGTGCTAAAGCAAGATTTGCAGAAACAGGTACCCAGCATTAAGAAAAAATTTGTCAAATATACTGATTACGCCGGTAAACAAATTCAGGATATTTTTCCGGCGGAAGTTTTAAAAACGGCTGTTATAAAAAAAGTAAGCAATCCCAATACATCGCTTCTGATAAATCAGAGTAATTTTACATTTGCTTTGCAAGCCTTGCCGCTCGAAGCACAGTTTTCGCCGGTATTTGGCATTAATACTTTGGATTATAATCAGGATGGCCAACTGGATATTTTATTAACCGGTAATTTCTTTGATGTATTGCCGGAAATTGGACGTTACGATGCCAATTATGGCTTACTTTTGCGGGGGATGGGCAAAGGTAAGTTTACCGCTGTTACATCTCAGGAATCAGGCCTGCAAGTACAGGGGCAGGTGCGCAAAACCCAGCAAATTATTGGTTCTGCTAACCAGCCGCTACTTATTTTAGCTAAAAACAATGACACTTTACAAGTTCTCCGTTATAAAAAATAAACTATTCTTAAAAGTTAGTCCGTTCTTCTTGCTTTTGGCGCTGGCGGCCGCCTGCACCGGTAAAAAGCCGACTACGGTTGTTCAGAATCCGCTTTTTGAGTTAGTAGATACTACTAAAACCAACATTACCTTCGCGAATAAGCTGCAGGATACCAAAGATTTTAATATTTTAAGTTACCTGTATTACTATAATGGCGCCGGCGTGGCCGCCGGCGATGTAAACCAGGATGGCTTAACCGATTTATTTTTTGTCTCGAATCAGGGTAAAAACAAGCTCTACTTAAATAAAGGTAATTTTAAATTTCAGGATATTTCGGAAGCAGCGGGCATAGAGGGCTTTGCCGATTGGAAAACCGGGGTAACGATGGCCGATGTAAACGGGGATGGTTTATTGGATATTTACGTGTGCGCCGTCGGTAATTACAAAGGCTTGGAAGGTGCCAACGAATTGTACATCAATCATGGGGTTGGCTCCGATGGTCAGGTAAGTTTTACCGAAAAAGCGGCTGATTATGGGTTAGATTTTTCGGGTTTTGCTACCCAGGCGGCTTTCTTTGATTACGACCGAGACGGCGACCTGGATGTATATTTATTGAACCACGCGGTGCATACCGCCCGCAGCTATGACCGGGTGACCGCCCGCAATTTGCGTGATAATGAAGCCGGCGATTATTTTTTCGAAAATCAATTAATTACCAAAAACGGCTCGGCGCCGAAAAACACTCCGGTAAAATTTAAAAATGTGAGTCAGGAAGCCGGCATTTACGGGGCCGCTATGGGCTACGGTTTAGGCATAGCCGTAGCCGATTTTAATAATGATGGTTGGGACGATATTTACGTTTCGAACGATTTTCACGAAGACGATTATTATTACTTGAACAACGGCAATGGCACCTTTACCGAAAGCGTGAAAGGCCATTTTCGCCATTTAAGCCGTTTTTCCATGGGCAGCGATGCCGCCGACATGAATAACGATGGCTATCCGGATTTAATGACGCTGGACATGTACCCGGAAGACGAAAAAATTGAAAAAGAATCGATGGGTGAAGACCCCATGGATATTTACTTGTACAAATTGCAGTTCGGTTACTTTAATCAATACAGCCGCAATTGTTTGCAACTGAATTTAGGTGGCCAAAAGTTTTCGGATATTGGTTTAATGGCCGGGGTAGCCGCCACCGACTGGAGCTGGAGTACCTTACTGGCCGACTACGACAATGATGGCCGCAAAGATATTTTCATTACCAACGGCATCGTGCGCCGGCCAAATAATCTGGATTATATAAAATTTGCTTCGGCCGATTCGATGCAGTACTCTGCCAATATCTCGGAGACTTTAGACCAAAAAGCGATTAGTATGATGCCGGAGGGCAAGGTGCATAATTACATGTACCGGGGTACGAGCCGTTTGCGCTTTCAAGATGAGTCTACTAACTGGGGGTTTGCCGAACCAAATATCTCCAATGGCGCCGCTTACGCCGATTTAGATAACGACGGCGATTTGGATTTAATTACTAACAATATCAATGCTGCTGCGGGCATCTACCAAAATCAAAGTAATAAATTAATCAAGCACCATTATCTAAAGGTGAAGCTACAAGGGGAGAAGCTGAATACCTATGGACTCGGGGCAAAGGTGTTTGTAAAACAGGCCGGTCAACTGCAATTTCAGCAACTCATGCCCACCCGCGGTTTCTTATCAGCCGTAGAGCCAATTTTAAATTTTGGCTTAGGCAAAGCTACGCAGGCCGATACGTTACTAGTTATTTGGCCCAACCAGAAAGTACAGGTAAAAACCAATATCGCAGCTAATAGCACGGTAATATTAAAACAAGCCGATGCCCAGGAAGAGGCGAAGACGTATTATGCCCAATTATTTCCAAAAGAGCAGCCTCTATTCGAAGAAATTACTAAAACCACCGGCATAGATTTCAAGCACCAGGAAAATAATTACCTCGATTTTTACCGCGAAAGTTTAATGCCGTTTCAGGTTTCTACCGAAGGTCCGAAACTGGCCTTAGGTGATGTTAACAACGATGGGTTAGATGATTTTTACGTGGGTGGCGCCAAATGGCAAGCCGGCAAATTATTCGTGCAGCAGAAAAACGGGAAATTCTCTCCAACGAACCAGGCACTTTTCCAGGCCGATTCTACTTACGAAGATGTGGATGCCGCCTTGTTTGATGCCGATAAAGACGGGGATTTAGATTTATACGTGGTAAGCGGCGGCAACGAGTTTTACGGCAAAATGCCCGAACAATTCGACCGTCTGTACCTGAACGATGGCCAGGGGACCTTTACCAAAAGCACCAACCTGCCGCCCATGTACGATAATAAAAGCTGCGTTAAAGTAGCGGATTATGACAAAGATGGCGATTTAGACCTTTTTGTTGGTGGCCACGTTTTAGGATATCAGTACGGTAACTCGCCGCGTTCTTATTTGCTCATTAACAACGGGCAAGGAAAATACAGTGACCAAACCGCGCAACTAGCCCCAACCCTCCGGCAAGCGGGAATGGTGACCGATGCTTCCTGGGCCGACTACGACCAAGACGGGGACTTAGATTTAATGGTAGTAGGTGATTGGATGCCCATCCGGATTTTCGAAAATCAAAAAAATAAGTTAGTAGAAACTACCCAGCCAAATGGTTTAGCTTCTTCGGCGGGCTTATGGCAAACCATTCAGGCTGCGGATTTTGATAATGACGGTGACTTGGATTTTGTGGTAGGTAATCTGGGAACTAACACCAAGTTCCGGAAACGGCCAGATACCAAACTGCGGCTGTACGTGAAAGATATCGATGGCAACCAAACCCTCGACCATATTTTAGCTTATAGTCTCGGCGATAAATGGTACCCGGTAGCCACCAAAGATGAGCTAGGCAAACAGATGCCGCTCATCAATAAAAAGTTTACCAATTACAAAGAATTTCCGGGCAAAACCATCGAAGAAATCTTCGACAAAGACGAGTTAAAAGAGGCTAAAATGCTGGAAGTAAATTGCTTCGAATCAATTTATTTAGAAAATAACGGTAAAAAGCAATTCAAGCTGCGGCCTTTGCCTATGGAGGCGCAGGTTTCTAAAATTTTTACTTTTTATCCCACCGATGTTAATCAGGATGGGAATTTAGATATTTTGCTGGGTGGTAATTTTTACGGCGTGAGCATGTACCAAGGTCGCTACGATGCCAGTTACGGGTTATTACTGCAAGGCAATGGTAGGGGAGGCTTCCAATCAGTGCTGCCAACCTCCAGTGGCTTTTTACTTGAAGGCGAAATCCGGGACATTAAACCGGTAAAAACCGTTGCTGGTCTGATTTACCTGGTTGCCCGTAATAATGCGCCTTTACAGGTATTTCGGCCGAAGAAGCAGGGTGCTTCGGCTACCGCTTTCGTTACTAAATAAATGTGTGTTTTAGGTTATAAATGTTTCATTTGTAATAAGTTAATTATCAGTGTTCGAATTTATTATTGATTTAGAAAATTATAAGCATATAAACCTGAAATGGCACGGATCAGAAACGAGGGTTGTTCTTTGAAAGAAAGAGGAGCAAGTCGGTATCTATTTCAGCAGCTTTAGGCTTTACTTTTTAATTGTTATCTTTATAAGTACAATAGACCGATGATGTTGATTTGGTTTGTTAGATAATTACTCGTGAAATACGTTGCTTTCTATATGAAGTGTAAATTTACTTCTCTCCTCATTGCTGTTCTCTTGCTAATAGAGGTGAGTTGTCAGAATAAAAAGGCAGATGAGACTACTCTGGCCAATCCGGATGTGATGCATACTTCCGTTCGGAAATTAACTGATGTAATGGTGCACGATATTTTCTCGCCACCGGTTGCCAGTCGCGTATACGCTTACGCCAATATTGCAGCCTACGAAGCTTTAGTGCCGGGTTACCCACAGTATCAAACTTTAACGGGACAACTAACCGGTTTAAAAGAATTGCCCAAACCTACCGCGGGGCAAGAATATTGCTATCCGTTGGCAAGTTTACGGGCGTTTTTAACCGTAGGCCGTACGCTTACTTTTTCCGGTGATATGGTAGATGAGTTTGAACCCCAGGTTTACCAGAAGTACAAAGAAGCTGGCTTAGACGAAGAAGTATATAACCGCTCCATGGCTTACGGCGAGGCCGTTGGTAAAAAAATACTGGAGTGGGCCAACCAAGATGGTTACCGCGAAACCCGCGGCCGTCGTTACACGGTAGTAATGGCACCCGGAAAATGGCAACCTACACCACCGGCTTACATGGATGCCGTGGAACCGTATTGGTTTAAAATCCGACCTTTTGCCTTAGATTCGTGCAGCCAGTTTAAGCCCGCTGTGCCCAGCAAGTTTGACATAAGTAAGAGTAGCGATTTTTATAAAGAAGTGCTGCAGGTATACGAAACCGGTAAATCTCTTACAACGGAGCAAAAAGCTATCGCCTCTTTCTGGGATTGTAACCCCTTTGTCATGCATAATACCGGGCACGTGATGTACGCTACCAAAAAAATAAGTCCGGGAGGGCATTGGATAAATATTGCGGCCGTAGCCTCTAAAAAAGCCAAAGCCGATTTCATGAAAACGGTAGAAACCTACGCCTTAGTTTCTATTGCTTTAGCCGATGGCTTTATTTCTTGTTGGGATGAAAAATACCGCAGTGCCCGCATCCGGCCCGAAACCGTAATTAATACTTACATGGATAAAGACTGGGTACCTTTGCTGCAAACGCCCCCTTTTCCGGAGTATCCGAGTGGTCATAGTGTTATTTCTAACGCGGCGGCGGTTACGCTTACTTCTTTGTACGGCGAAAACTTTGCTTATACTGATTCTACTGAAGTAGTATTTGGCTTATCGCCCCGCAAATTTAGCTCCTTTAATCAGGCCGCCGAAGAAGCGGCTATAAGTCGCTTGTACGGCGGCATACATTACCTGCCGGCTATTACCAACGGACAAACAGAAGGTCGTTTGGTAGGAGAGTTTGTATTAGGCAAAATAAAAACCCGAAAAGCAGGTAACAAAGCGAAGCAAATGGCTAAAGCAGAATAGCATAAGCATTATAATTTAAACTTTCAGACGGGCAGAGTACGCGTTAAGGGAAAAATCTGGTTTCTAATCCAAAACAATTCTGAATTGTACGGGCGTCAATTCAACTACAATTCCTAGAAGCTAGCCATACAAATTTTCGAATTATTCAATAGGTAAGAAATAAATACTTCTTTGTGTTTCTTTTTACCGGCTACTTGCTAGTTTTACGGGTTAATTACGAAATCCTTAACTACCTTTAAATATGAATAAAGTAATCCGCGCCAGTTTGGCTCTTATAGCGTTTAGTACGCTGTTCTTCGTTTCCGCAGCGCTCATTGCTAAAAAAGAGCAGGTGCGCCACGTGGTAATTTTTAAGTTTAAACCCACTGCAACCCCGGAACAAATTGCCCAGGTAACGCAAGAACTCGGAGCTTTAAAAAGTAAAATACCGGGTATTGTAGCTTTTGAACACGGGATTAATGATAGTCCGGAAAAGAAAAACCTGGGTTTTACGCACGTTTATCTACTCACGTTTGAAAATGCCGCTGCTCGCGATACGTATTTACCGCATCCGGAACATAAAAAGTTTGGCCAGTTGCTCGGGAAGTTGGGAATTATGGAAGACGTGTTTGTGGTAGATTATGCCCCAGAAGCTAAATAGAATTTAAAGTTATAATTATTTAAAAAAAGAGCCTGCCTACGTAAATAGGCAGGCTCTTTTTATTACTTCCGTTCTTGTTTAAAAACAAAAACGCCTTTTTTATTAGCAACAATTATGTCTGTTAGTTTATCCTGAGTTATATCCTGGGTTACTACGTGTACCCCTACTCCGGAACTGTCATCTATCAAATGAGGAATCCAGGTCGGGTTTTTCCCCGGCTTTAGTTCAAACCAATAAAGTACAGGCGGCTCATACTCTCCAGGGTCCTTACCCATGTGCGCAAAATAGCGTTTGCCGGTTACCAGATCAGGGTACCCATCGGAGTTGATATCGGTAAAAGATAAACCGTGGGTTTGGGTAAATTTGTCGGAGATTAGGTGGGTGTTCCATTGCGGAGCGCCTTGTTCGTTGCGTACTTGCTCGTGCCACCAAATACCTAAAGCATGCGCCGAAGCAGAAACTACATCCTGGTCGCCGTCTTTATCAAAATCATAAGCATACATCTGGGAACAAGCGTCGCCTAAATTGGCCAAGTGGAAGGTCCAATCGGGTTGCAGCGGATTGGCGGGGGCCTCCCACCAACCTTCTTTTATCAGCACATCCGGACGGCCATCCTGGTTCATATCACCCAATCCTAAACCGTGGGAGAAGGGCTCCGAGCCAGGACTTTTTTCTTTACTAATAGCTGTTTGCTGCCAGGTAACATTTGCCGCAGAAACCGGAGGTTTAAACCAGGTCATCTGCCCGGTAGCGGAATTACCGCCTAATAAATCTAATTTACCATCGCCATCTACGTCAAAAAATCCAGCCGATTCGTTCCCTACCGTAGCATGAATCGTATGGGCCGTCCAATGTCCGGCTTTTTGTTTTGGGTTTTCGAACCAAACGGCCTCTTTGCCCGGGAAACCAATACGCACAAAATCCAGCCAGCCATCCAGGTTTACATCCATCGTTTGGCTCACAAAAGCATTGCTGTACCCTTTGTCGTAAAAGAATTTTTCGGGTTGCGTTATTTCGTGTTTTTGCCATTTAGGAGCTTCAAACCAGTAGGCGCCCGCTAAAACATCTACTTTCCCGTCTTTGTTTACATCGCCCACTGCCACTCCTTCAGCAATAAACTCCTCTGTAAGTACTTGTTTGGTGAAAGATATAGCACCAGTTTTTTTAGTTTTATTGGCTTTTTGAGCAAGTAAATTTACCGGTAAGAGCCAGCCAACCGTTAAAATCAGTAAACCAAGCCTATACATACTTAAGTTTGAGAAGAATGATTTTCTTAAAATCTGATTTAAGGTACTTGCCAAGGGATGTTTCATAAAGCATAAGGCTATTTTTTGTTATTTAACAAATATACCAGCAGCGCATCAAATTCTTCTTTGGGGATGGTGCTGTTAAAATGGTCGGGCATAAGGGTATAGGGCGAAGCTGTTTTTTCCTGAATGTCTTGCTGCGCAATAGTAAATTCTTGCCCGCTCCGGTCGGCTAATACCAGTAATTGCCCTTCGTCGCGCCGGTAAAGTCCCGATACGGTTTTCCCATTTTTTAAAGTAATAGTATACGTCCGGAAAGCTTCGGAAATATTCCGGTTCGGGTCTAATATTTTTGTGGCTAATGCTTCTTTTCCCCAATTACCTACCCCATCAAGCTGCGGACCAATTAAGCCGCCTTTCTTATCAATCTGGTGGCACATACTGCAATTTTTGGTAAAGACCGCATTTCCCATCGATACCGTTTTTCCTTTTGAACTAAAGGTGGCTAATCTTTCCTGAATTAGCTTTTGCCGCTCTTCGCTTACCGGTAAAATGCCGGCCGTCAGTTCTTCGTAATCCTGATGTTGTTTAGGTTCTATATTTGCCAGCAAAGCTTCTTCTACCGTTCGGGCTTTCAGCAAACGTGCCGGAGCGTAGCCCTGCCGGATTAATTTTATGAGTTGCGATTTTCCTGCCTTATCTTTAACTAAAAGGGAAGCAATAGTTTCCTGCACTTCGTACGGGGCGCCCCGCAAGCCTTCGCCCAACAAGGCTCTTACCGGAGGTAAAGCGGATTGCCCCAAAGCCTGGGCGAATTTTTGCCGCATACCCATTGATTCTTCGCCGCTGGTGAGCACTTTAAAAATACTAGGGGCGTTTTGGGCAGGTGCCAAATTTATTAATGCTCCGGCGGCAACTCCCCGGGTTTCTTCGTCCGCAGTTCGTAAAGCTACTATATTTTTAAGATAAGGCTCCAAAGAAGATACTTTATACTTACCCGCTATATCGGCGGCATACAGTTGCTGCGCTTGCACCTGCTTATTCCAAGTTGTAGGGGCGTTTTGAAGAATAGTAGTAGCAAGTTTTATATTCCATTCCTGGTACAAAGTATTCTCTTGCGCGCCACGTTGCTCTATTCCAGAATTTAATGCTTTGGCTAGCTGGTACTGCTGTTCCAGGTTGTGGGGGTTTTTACTCTGCAAAAAACGAACTACCTGATTTAACTCGGCATCCGGAATATTACGGGCAATGGATTGGGTGTAAATAAGCTGACGCTCGGGCGTTGGTGCGTGCGTTTGAAAATACTGAAAAAGAAACTGTCCGGCAGCTGCTGAATGAACATCCGCGGTTACCATCGCTAAAATGTCGGCTTCTTTTTCATTCCATTTTTCGGTGGCTACCCGTTGCATAATGTCTGTTTGCGCCAGGTGATTTTTAAGGCTCATTAATACCGTGTACCGCAAATGGGTATCATAATCGGGAATAGCCTGCACCAACGTTATGAGCCTCCGGTAACTTTGCGGACTCGGATGCCGGCTCAGCAGTTCGGCTGCCGCCCGTTGCACGTGCGGATTTGAATTAACCAGACTCTTTAAGGCAATAGTTCGTTGTTCTTCAGATAGGGTTTTAAAATTAGCCAGTACTTTTAAGGCATGCACCTGCACCCGCGCATCTTTATGGTTAATAGCATCAAATAATGCTTTATCGGGCAGCGCATGTAACCGGTATAAAGCCCATATAGCCTGAATAAGCTGTTCGGGGCTAGTTCTTTTCCTACGAACCACTTTCTTTAAAGCAGGAAGAGCTTTAACACCATAACGGTCCACCAATTCATCGGTAGCGCGCATGCGGGTAGCCAGCACATTGTGATTAAGGGCAGCCACTAATTTAGATAAACTTACTTTAGACCAATCTATTACCGGATTTTCTTTATTGCCCTTGTAGGTAATCTTCCAGATGCGGCCGCTAACCCGGTCCCGGCCCGGATGATTAATAGGTACTTCGTAGTGACCAATTATCCGGTTATAAAAATCGGCAATGTACAAGGCCCCATCCGGACCTACTTTTAAATCTACCGGCCGGAACCAAGGGTCCCGGCTCACCAAAAAATCTTCTTTGCGGGTAGCTTTAGGGGTAGAACCATGAAAGGTCATTACATTCCGGCTAATACGGCACGTTACCACATCGCCGGAGTAAAAGCTATTCCGGTATTCTTCCGGAAACTGGGTATCGGTATAATAAACCAAGCCGGCTAAAGCAGTAGAATTTAAGTCATAATCCATCATAGTAGGAGCAAAGCCCATGCTTCGTTCTTTCTTTCCCCACTGGGTATAGTCACCGCCCCAGATTAATTGGTAAATAGGCAGCGTATGGCAATCGGCGGAATACTGGTAGCCCATTTCGTCGTAAGCCGAGCCGAAAGGATTGATGCGACCATCAGTAGTTTTCTCAACGCGGCGGCCGTCCGGCGTAAACCGGAACGTATTGCCCGAAAACATAGTAATAGAGTCCTGGTCTTTACCGGCAATTTTAGAAGTATTCGCGTACCCGTGCGAGGCGTGTATCCAGCCATCAAATCCCCGGATTAAATTATTTACCATGCCGTGCGTATCCTTGTGCCCGAATTTGCCCAATAATACTTCGCGTTTATCGGCCTTATCATCACCATCTGAATCAATAAAATGGTAAACGTTAGGAATGCTGTACGCAATTGCCCCGCCTTTTACCGGCATAATACCAATCGGAATATTTAAATCATTCGCGAATTCAATTATTTTATCGGCCCGGCCATCGTGGTTGGTATCTTCCAGAATGCTAATCCGGTCTTTCCCTTGGCCGGGGCCAGCCGCTACCGGGTATTCCGAAGATTGCGTTACCCACAACCGGCCTTTTTCATCGAAAGCCATGTTAATGGGTTTGGTTATATCCGGCTCCGAAGCAAAGAGGGTAGCTTCAAATCCCGGGGGCAATACAAAACTTAAACGTTCTTCGGCGGGAGTTTTAAAAGCTGTAGTGCGCACATGTTCCGCGTAAATATCGGTAGCGGTATCCATCGGAGTTTTTGTTTGCTCTGATGCCGACTGCGTAAGCAATTGTTTACCTGTTTTACCCGGCTTTAAACAGCCTTGCGCGAGTAGGACTAAGGCAATCAGAAAAATGAGATCTTTCCTGTTTTTATTCATCTGGCTGCTATTTTATTCATAAATTTTCCTGATTAGGGGACCTGATAAATCCAATGCATCAAAAAAATTATTGTAAACTAAAAATAAAAGTTTGTCTGAACTATACTTCGTATGATTGAAGAAAGATAATCGAAAGTTGTGAAAAATGAAGTAAATCATTGATCAAGAAATGCCGCATGAAGGTATTTATTTTAAATAAGTTATTAATTTTAATTAGCTAGCTACTACTCGTTTTTATATACTAAGGCATGCGTTCACGGGTACGGGTATATTCAACGATGCAGTATTTGCCTGGGTAAATAAAAGATTCCTCCCCGGAGAAAGTAGGGCCTTAACTTAAACAATGGTACTTATGCTGAAAACTCAGCTTTCTACGGGCATCAGGTAAGTAATTCAAAGCTGGATTTGACTTTTAAGGTTAGTAAGTATATGAAATAATTAGCTTTATGTTATTCTCACCGGAGTGATCATCCAAATTATCTGAATTTAAAAAGTAAAAGCATTAAATAATAATGGATAAATTAGTATCAGTGGGTAAGGGTTGGCGTTGCGGCGAAATAATTACGCAGAGAACCATGGCAGCGCATTTTAAAAAGCACTTGGCGCAACTAGAAAAAGAGCAATCCGCGACTGGGCAGTCTGCCTTCCATTTGTATGTAAAAGCGGCCGAAATGTTTTTGCACATATTGGTAAAAGGCAGTGCTACATTTAAAACATTAGATACTTTTTTGCGAGCTATCTGGTTGGAATGCGGCGGTCACTTGAGTGAGTGTACGCAGCAAAACGCCAAAATAAGTTTTACTAAGAGATTAGAACAGGTGTTAACACCAAAAATGAAATTAGAGCACGACTATGATTTTGGTAGTACTACCACCGTCAGCATTCAGGTGATGGGTGCTTACCAGCTAATTATGCCAGAAAAAATCGTATTGCTATCGAGGAACGAGCTCCTACCCATTATGTGTTCGTCGTGCAATAAGCAAGCAGCTACGTCTATCTGCATCATCCACATAGAAGAAGGAGAAGGCTTTTATTGTGAGGATTGCGCGGCGGCCCACGCCGAAGAGTGCGAAGATTTTGCAGATTACGCAAACATGCCGGTAGTTAATTCGCCTGTAATGGGCGTTTGTGGTTACGTGGGAGGTACCATTGATACCGAAAGAGATGGTGTGTATCGGGCAAGATAACACGCATGGAATTATCTAAACAAGACAAAAAAGCGGAGCGTCTTATTATTGAAAATAGAATTATTGAAAATGGGTTACAGCAAGAATTTACCCAAGGATTAGCGGAGATAGAGACTATTTTACAGACCTGGAAAACCAAGGGGATGAATAATCGGGAAGCCTACCATTTGATATATCAAAAAATTACCAGTTGCGACAAACACACTGCTACTTCCTACGACCTCATGACAGGGGGTAGTTACTTCTTTAATTATGGCGATGCAGTTAAGTTATAAGCCTAAGCGATCTAGAAACACTTTCTCCGGCTGTTCGCGAAAAGTTGCAGACTTACCTTAATTTTAAAATTGATTTTTAGACAAGCTTTGTGAAATTACTAAACAGATAGTAGCCTTTATCAGACATCCATTTAGATTCATTTACATTATTTTCTAACAAAAAGAGCTGCCATTTGGCAGCTCTTTTTGTTAGAAAATAAATTAGTTAGGTTATTCTATCGAACTATTAAGCGGGTAGTAGCTTTAGTAGTTTTAGAACTTACCACGATCATGTATACTCCCGGACTTAATCTATTCGTAAAGGCCAGGTTGGTATGGATGGTACCGTTGGTATCCGTAACAGCTAATTTAGATTGAATAACACTTCCCTGTACATCGTATACCTGAATAGTTACTTCTTCGTTCGCTTTGAATTGACTTGCTTCCAGATTTACCTGATCACCAGGGTTTGGATTCGGATAAACTGTAAGAGCAATTTTAACCTCTTCGGTAACACTATTTTTACTCAAAGTGCCAACATTGATTCTAGCGGCTGTAGCTGTTTGCGGCAGCACTTCAATCGCTGATACTGACGGCATATCCGCAGCCCCGGAAGTGAAGTTGATAGTCAGCACACCATCAGTTACCGTTACTGGAATAGTTTCCTGAACTAAACGCATGGCACCTCCCGCTCTAGCAAAGACATCATAGTTGGTCAGTTTGCGGCTGCCTTCCACATCTACGTTGAACTGGCGGCGACCAGTAGCAGTGTGATAAACCTCAACAAAATGTAGCACAACATTGAAGGTTCCATTTGTTACCGGAATGCTGTAGTTAAACGAAGCGGCTGAACGTTCATTCCGATACATCACATCATCCGTGGTATTCAAGATATCACCAGTGGCAATTGAGTAGGTCCGGTTCGTTCCTCCGAAGTATTGGTCAGCGCTGAACGGCCGGTTACCCGAAGCTAAGAAGGCTGTACCACCCGCATTGAGGCGGATTGCGTTTGCCGTTACCACATTGTTCACGGTTACGGTAATCTGCTCGTCATCGGTCATTACCGGCGTACCATTATCGGTTACTCGCACCGTGAAGGTGTAAGTTCCGGCCGTGGTTGGTGTCCAGGTGAATACGCCGGTAGAAGCGTTGATAGTGGCGCCAGTTGGTTGTCCTACTAAAGAGTAAGCTTTCGTTTGGTTGGTGTTGGCATCGGTAGCCGTAGCCGTGAAAGTTAAGGCTTGGTTCACGGTTACCGTTTTGTTGCCAATGGCTGCCAATACTGGCGCTACGTTGGTCGGTGTTACTGGCAGTACTTCAATGGCCGAGATGGTAGGCTGGTTGGCTGTTCCCGTGGTAAAGTTGATGTTCAACACACCATCAGTTACCGTTACCGGAATAGTTTCCAACACTGGCCGCAGGGCACCACCGGCTCTAGCGAAGATGTCGTAGTTGGTCAGCTTGCGGCTGCCTTCTACATCGACGTTAAACATCCGGCGACCAGTACCCGCTAGGCCACGACCCGTCTCACCCGTAAACCAGATTTCGGCAAAGTGCAGCACAACGTTTACTTGCCCATTCTGCACGGGTATGCTGTAGGTAAACGAAGCGGCTGAACGTTCGTTCCGATACAGCTCATCATCGGTCGTGTTCAGAATATCACCGCTGGCGATAGACGAAGTACCGGCTGTTCCTCCGAAGTATTGGTCGGCGCTGAACGGCCGGTTACCCGAAGCTAAGAAGGCTGTGCCACCCGCATTGAGGCGGATTGCGTTTGCCGTTACCACATTGTTCACGGTTACGGTAATCTGCTCGTCATCGGTCATTACCGGCGTACCATTATCGGTTACTCGCACCGTGAAGGTGTAAGTTCCGGCCGTGGTTGGTGTCCAGGTGAATACGCCGGTAGAAGCGTTGATAGTGGCGCCAGTTGGTTGTCCTACTAAAGAGTAAGCTTTCGTTTGGTTGGTGTTGGCATCGGTAGCCGTAGCCGTGAAAGTTAAGGCTTGGTTCACGGTTACCGTTTTGTTGCCAATGGCTGCCAATACTGGCGCTACGTTGGTCGGTGTTACTGGCAGTACTTCAATGGCCGAGATGGTAGGCTGGTTGGCTGTTCCCGTGGTAAAGTTGATGTTCAACACACCATCAGTTACCGTTACCGGAATAGTTTCCAACACTGGCCGCAGGGCACCACCGGCTCTAGCGAAGATGTCGTAGTTGGTCAGCTTGCGGCTGCCTTCTACATCGACGTTAAACATCCGGCGACCAGTACCCGCTAGGCCACGACCCGTCTCACCCGTAAACCAGATTTCGGCAAAGTGCAGCACAACGTTTACTTGCCCATTCTGCACGGGTATGCTGTAGGTAAACGAAGCGGCTGAACGTTCGTTCCGATACAGCTCATCATCGGTCGTGTTCAGAATATCACCGCTGGCGATAGACGAAGTACCGGCTGTTCCTCCGAAGTATTGGTCGGCGCTGAACGGCCGGTTACCCGAAGCTAAGAAGGCTGTGCCACCCGCATTGAGGCGAATTCCGCTTACTACAGGACAATTCTGTTCACGGGTTACGGTTACCTGTTGCGTTTTGCTGCAACCTGAGGCATCTAACACTGTTACGGTATACACACCCGGCTGAAGGTTAGTAGCAGTAGCACCGGTTTGTACGGGAGTAGTACTCCAAGTAATCGTGTAATTACCTGTGCCACCGGTTATATTACTCACTGTAGCTGTACCAGATGTTGCGGCACACGTCATAACAGGAGCAGTAACCGTAAAGGCTAAGTTATTGCGTTCTGGGATGGTAAACACCTGAGCGGTTTCGCAGCCACCGGTTACATTTTCTTTTACATAGAAAGTATAAGAACCTGAGGCAAGATTAGCAAATACCGGCGAAGTTTGGTAGCTACCATTTGGTCCCATTTTGTACAAGTAAGAACCAGCCGTAGAGTTAGTTACACCAAAGGTGATAGAACCATTCGTTAAACCACATTCTGCCCCTACTACTGCTTGTTGCGTTAGAGTAACCGCGTTCGGGTTGGCAGAGGCAGCGAAGATTTCCATACCGGCTAATGCTACGCGGTTTGCAGTTGGATTAAATCTCACATCCAGTTTCCCATCAGTTATGCTCACCGCGAAATCTTTTACCAGAGCGGCTTTATAGCCAACTTCCCGGAAGATATCGAAGTTTGATTGACGGTTTTGGTTTTCCAGGTTAATACTAAATACCCGGGAACCTTCGGTAGTAAAGAAATTCTCTACAAAGTGCATCCGCACCATATAATTGCCATTTGCTACGGGCACTGAATAGCGTGTTTCGGCTAAATCAGCGGCCGCTGACAAGTAAGTCTGGTACAAGGCATCTTCATCGGTACCCGCAATTGGGGTAGCAGCAGGCTTGTCTAATTGTACAGATCCCAGGCGGTAAGCTTTATCTGCTTCCCATACCTTACCGTTAATGGTAACATTGGCATCTGCGCCACCTTTTATGCGTTTCACAGCGGTAATCACGTTGCAATTATCATCGGCAATGCCGTACAGCGGAATCCGGAGCGGCGATAAGCCATTGTTGTAATGCACCAGTAAAGCGGCATTCTTAATTCCTTGGCTGTTCGACCGGAAAGCTACGGAAAGGTTAAGGGTTCCCTGAGGAGCAATGGTAGTTGCAACTGGTGCGGCAACGGTAAACTCATTCAGGTTAGTGCCCACTATTTCCAGGCTCTTGATGGTAATGTCCGGATCAGTAGTGCCATTGGCATACGTTTGTCCCAGATTCTTCAGTTCAATGGTGCGGTTGATAGTTGCCCCAATTTGCCGGGAGCCAAAATCAACTGCCGAAGGAGCAGCAACTAACTCCGAGTAGTTTAAAGAACCAGCTTCTGGTTTAATGTTACTCACGTAGAAAACATTGTCCTGATAGTCGTAGTTGGTTACATCCGGGTTACCAATGTAATCGTGGCCAATTATATAAGCATTCGGAATAATGTTACCGTTGGCATCTACGGCTTTCCAAACACGCATACCAATCTTGCCTTCGGAGTTGCGGGTGCGGTCAGAATAAGAGCCACTCACTTTAAATCCAAAGCTACCAGTCGGGTTAAAAGTGCCATCTGCTAAAGTTCCGGCTGTGCCATTTCTTAACGGTAGCAAAGATTGTCCATCTAACGGATGATGCGTAAACACGGTAGCGTTGCTGGTAGAACCTTTCACGTAATACTGGAAGGATTCAGTTGCGGCGCAGCAGCCATGATAAGCTCCCATTTGCACGACATACACCGGTTTACTGGCATCTGCTCGGGTAAAGAAAGAAGAAAGGATTTCGTCGGAATTTAAAACCAGACTATTACCTGTATTGGTACCATCGTTGGTGTTAAAACCTACTTTCGTTTTAAAGCCGAATGCCTGAATGATTTCTTGTGCATGCGGTTCGTTACTACCTTCTCCTTTGGCTTGCCACATACCGTGCAATACAATTTTCTTTTTCGGATTCAGGTCATCGTTCGAAGCAATTTGCAGGGTATCATTTAGAATTCTGATCCGGCCGGAAGTAAATTGGGCGATAAACTGAACGCTAACTTCTACGGAGCTGCCGGCGTTAACCGAAATAGGAGCAGCAGTAGTGGCATCGTAGTCTACATTATTTACCTTGGTTACTTTCCAGCCGCTTGGGTTAGATAAGGTTAAACCGTTTATGGTAAGTGCGCCGGTGCCTTTGTTGCTAATTCGCATTCTAACCACATCATGATTCCGGTTGTAAGGCGTAAATGTACCATCTTCGTTGGTTCTCCGCCAAGGTGTCTGAATCAGAGATGCTACCAGATGATCGTTAGCCGGGAATTTATCCAAGTTCTCCACTATCATGTTGGCGTTACTTAACTCTGGCTGAACAATGGTAAATAAAACGGGATTCGTAGTAATCTCATTTTTATTGCCATCGATAGCTTTCGCTCGCAAAGTGTAAGTTCCCGCCGTATTTACTAAAACTGGTGCGTAGTACTCCTTAAACGGTTCGTTATTGAGGCTATATAATACTTGCGCTAAATTAGAACCTCCGGCATCCGAAGCAGTAACAGTAGCAATTACCTGGTTCCGGTATACACCTGGTGTTTGTAAAGTACCTTTTAATTGTACGGAAGCAACAGGTGGTAAGAAATCGCCTTCAGCCGTTGCCGGATCTACAATCACAAAGGTAATTTTGGTGTTGGTACCACCCGTAGCATCAATAGTAAGTTTACCATCCGTTACGTTCACAGTAGTGGTAACTATTTGGTGATGTACTTGAGCAGTAGGTACGAAATTATTGATAGCTGTTACTCCTTCCACATTAATGCGGTGGTTACTGTCAATAAAATCGTTATCACCGGCTCCAACTGTTACATTGTACTGGCCATTCGCCACCTTTAATTCCCAGGTACCCGGGGTTTGCGGGGCGGAGCCTTGCATTAAGGCTAAGGTTTTCAGGCGAACATCCGCATTGGCAGAGGTACGTTCGCGCATGCTTTCCGTATGATCTTTTGGCTCTTTCGTAGTTGGATTTACCCAACCAAACCCGCGGGTGTCATTGTAAGGTAAACCTGTATCGGCGGTATAGCCGGCAGGAGTAGCAGAGGTAGCTAACTGGAAGTTTACTTTAACGGCGTTGGCGCTAACATCTGTTAAACGTAAGTTAATCGTCATAACGGCGTTAGTAAAGCCAGGAGCTGTTGCTGTAACTGTCGCGGTGTATACGCCGGCGGTTAGGCCGTTGGTATTTACCCCGAAGGTCAAGTTTCCTAAAGCTGGATTTGGCATTATTAACCAGTTGCTGTTAGCTGATTTAGTTAAGTTAATGCTAGTTGGCGTACCATTGTTAGCGGCTAAGCTCGCGGTTTTCGCGGCAACAGTACCACCTACCGGAGCAATAAAATCCACACTCGCCGAGTTGAAAGCCAATGTTTTACGAGTTCCGGCAGCTACTACATTTTTCAGAACGAACATGTAATCCTGGTAGTCGCCGTTAGAGGCATCTTCGAAGCAGACCAGGTAACTGTTAGGTACCAGTTCGCCCTGACGGTTTTTCAAAGGATAAGTACGTACTGCGTGTACGGCCGGACCACTGGCATTCAGCTGATCTTCGGTGTAAGAAAGGCGGTTTTCTAAACCAACTACGTAAATACCAAAGGCAGCAGTTGCTGGATTGAACTGATCGGAGCCAGCCACAATCTGTGGGTATAAAGCATTATGTTGCCCAAATACACCGGATAGGGTGCCTACAGATGAACGTACCGGAGTATTGTTATTTTTAGTGTAATACCCGAACGGTAATTCTTGATTGGGCGAATAACGGGCTACCGGAGTAATCGTTACCTGACCTTCACCGGCTTTTTCGAATAGCTGTACAGCAACCTCTTCTCCCTTCAGGGTAGTTTGAATGCCGCCGGCTAAAGTATTCCAGCCCACGTTAATGTTATATCCTAAGGTATTTACTACCGTTTGTAAAGGGGGTTCGTTATTGCCTTCGTAACCATTCAACGACATGGCATATAAACCAACGTTAAGGGCTGGTGCGTTAACGGCATTGCTGTTAATTGTTAAGGCCGCATTAAAAGTACTCACTACACTTAAGTTGCCGGGAGCAAATGCTACTTGCAAAGTCTTCGTTTCATCCGGGGCCAGGGAGTTGCCGGTTGGCTCGTTTTCCATGGTCAAGGTCTGCACGGCAAAATTGCTCGCATTTACCCCGCCAATAGTAATAGTACCCAAGTTAAGGGTGCTGGTACCGGTATTGGTAATAGTCAGGCGTTTGGTTACTGTGGTATTTTTAAGCGCATCGAACACCAGTTCTGCATTGCTTACCGCAATTGTAGCCGATGCGACTGGGCTATTTACCTGTAAAGTTACCGGGAGAGTGGCACTGTTATAACCGTCAGCGGATACCGTAACTGTAGCATTGTAGGTGCCAGGGAGTAATCCGGCTTCGTTGATACCAAAAGTTAAGGAACCAAGAGCAGCAGTTGGTAAAGTTAACCAAGAGCTGTTTGCTGATTTAGTTATAGTTAAAGCTGGCGTGCCGCTGCTGGCAGAAAGAGTTACTGTCTGCGGCGCAGTAGTAGTACCTGGCGTATAATTGAACGCTAAGGATTGGCTGGAGAAGGAAAGTTCTTTTGCCACAACTTGTCCAAAAGGTTTCACGTTGCGCACAATTACTACCACATCCTGGTAGTCAAAGCCGCTTACATGCTCTTCGGTAGCTATCACGTACGCATTCTCAATTACTGTTCCTTCGGCATCTTTCAGCGGATACACGCGAACATGATGCGGTACAGCACCCGTAAAGTTATTCAAAGCATCTTCGCTGTACAAGTGGCGGTTAGCAAAGAACGGCCAGCGGGAATAGAAACCAAACGAGGCAACACCCGGGTCAAAAGAAAGTGATCCGTTTGTTTGTACGTCTACAGTTTGATAGTTATTGTTATCTACCGTGAATAGTTCATTCTTCGCGTTGGCATCACCGGTAGTATACCAGCCAAAACCTGCTACAATACCACCCGCATCCTGCGGTCCGAATACAGACAAAGGCTCAATAGTTACAAGGCCGTCTGTTGCCCGTTGGAAAGCCTGAATAGCTACTTCTTCCCCTAACAAAGGTGCTTTGAAGTTGGTACTGTGAATAATGTTAGTAGACTTATTATCGTCTCCTACGTTTACTTTTATACCATGTACATCCAGCACTGCTTGTAAAGATGGTTCGTTGGTGCCAGATAAACCGACCGTTCCTAAACCGCTTATCTTCACTTCTTTCACCGGGTTATTAGTGCTGTTTACTAATAAGCTGGCGGTCTTAACTCCGGTGGTGGTTGGGTTAAATGCCACATTAAAGGTTATAGCGCTACCGCGGGAAATGGTAACCGGAGCATTTACACTTGGAGTAGGAGCGCCTACTAATTGGAACTGACCTTTGTCTACCCCATCGAGAGTAATGCCCGTTACAGTTAAGTTGCTGTTCCCGGTGTTTGCAATGGTAATGGTATGGTTTTTACCGGCAGCCCCGCCTACCACATCATTATCCACTATTTCACTTGGGCTTACGTTGGCGATACCAACTTGCGCCGAAGGAGCAGTAGCTTTTAGTAATACAATTTGGGCGGTTTTACCGCTGATATTGTTCCAGTTATACTCAATTAGGTATAAATTACCGGTTTCCACATCTTCGGTTATATCCAGCGGATTGGTAAATCCGGATAGGCCTGTGATGCCGTCGGTACCGGAACCTGTTTGCGCTCCGATAATGTCGTATATTTTATCATCGCTATCGGCGGAATTAACAGATGGGTCTTTCGCCATAGAACCTGGTTCCAACACGATAATATCACTGCCGCCGCTGAACCGACACACTAATAATCTGCCTTTTAAAGCGCCACCGAATGCGTTGCTCTTGTATTCAATGGCTCCGTTAGGCGATTTGTTCAACTCAAAGTTGTAAGCTGCTCCGCGGTAATTAACGTCTGGACCTTGAGTAGTGGCATATTTCGGATTATCCAGATAGCCCCGGTTAGCTACATACTCGCCCCGAAGTGGGTTAGGATGGCCATAGAAACCTACTGGTTTCAGCGGATTAATACGGAATAACCAGTCGTTCTGCACTTTAATTCCGGTAGTGGCCGGTACAACTGGTCCATTATAGAAGGTTCCATTTGGCCGGCGCGTACCCGCTACGGAAGCAGGAGAGTTTCCACCAGCGGCCGAACCGTTGGCTGGTACATACAACTGACCATTAGAATGCCACACCAGGTCAACTGCATTGCGAACGCCTGAAGCATAAATTGTTAAAGGCGAATTAGTAGCATAAGGGTTATAAGTACCATCGGAGAAACGAATATTATCCGCAGGCGCGTTATTGATTAAAGCTTGATTAGCCGTTGTCCGTACATCCAAAGGCAACGTCAGGCCAGTTAACTTATTTAAATCTAAACGCAATACCGTAGCTGACAATAAACTTTCATCCCGTTGCCAGGTGCCATCGTAGCTTCCCATGGAGCTCAAGCTACCCTGGTTGAAATACAAGGCGCCATCTGGGCCAAAAGCAATACTATTTACCAGGTGATCCGCTTTAGAACGTGGCAATTTGGTTAAAATTAATTCTTCGGTTCCTAAATCCGGACCACTCAGGCGGGAAATGTTACCATCAAATTCCGGCGCGTTGGTAAGACCCGCACTACAATGTGACACGTAAGCAATTAGGTTAGTAGCCGTTGCATTAGGCGCAAAAGTTAAACCTACCGAAGAACGTAAGCCGTACTTGTTGGTTAACGATTTAATTTCTACCACTCCCGACAGCATGCCGGTTGTATGATCTACGGTAAAGCGCTCAATAACCCCGTCTAAACGCAAAGCATAGAATTTACCATCTGGACCAAACGTTAAGCAGGTATATTTTTTACCTACTGTTCCCGGAATAACCTGTTTTGGAGCAAATTCTGCCGCCACTGGGTTCGGAGTTCCGGTGGTGGTACCACCCGTTGTAAAGTTTGCTTCGTAAGGCAGGAACGCCGCGCCGCTGTGCGATTTAACCTGATTAGTAACTACAAACCGGTACTTGGTATTTGGCTCTAAGGCAAAGGCTGGGGAGAAGCTGATGGCATCACCGCCACCCGTGCCTTGTACCACCCCTTGAATTTCGGTGGTAGTAGTGCCGCTCACTTTTAACAGCTTAACCGTATTTACCGTTAACGTAGAATTGTCTACCCCACCTTTAAAACCAGCTACTTCTGGTACATACAAACTATTGGCAGCAATGCTGGCGGTATTTACACTAACATTAACGGCTCCATTAGCCGGCGTAGAAGAAATAACGTAAGGCTGATTGCTGCCAGGAGCTAAAACAGTAACCTGAATCATCGTGCTAGCGCTGGTATACCCAGAGGTAGCTGCCGTAATAGTAGCCGTATAGGTGCCTACCGCGAGCGATTTAGCGGCGGTATAATCAAAGGTTACGTTCGGTTCGCTGCTGTTATGGGTAGCATCGAAGCTTAACCAATTGGTGGCTCCCGCTCCATAAGTAGCTGTTAAAGAAATAGGCAGATTGTCCAGATCGGCAGAGTTGCCTAAATCCAACGAGAAGGTTTTGTTAGTCTCAGTGGTTCCTCTTTCAATAACTAAGCTATGATCACTTGCCGACCAGATCAAATAAGGAGCTACACTAATCGGAGTAATTAAAGCAGAGTTGATTTTGGTGTTGATACCGCCATCGGCATTAATAGTTAAGAGGCCATCGGCTACCGTTACCCGTACTTTTGCTGATTTAAAGCGAGTAGCTGTTCCGGATGTTCCGGTAGGAACAAAGTTAGAGAAAGCATTAAAACCCTCTACGTTCAAGGTATGACTTTCTGGTACGGTTCCCGGGTCAGAATCACCGGCCGAGACCGTAACATCATACGTACCATTCGGAACTTTAATTTCCCAATAACCTTCAGTCTTGGTACCGTTAAAGGTGCCTTCAATCGTGTTGGCCTGCATGTGCATTAACGTAGCTTGCAGCACATCGGCAGGAGTGGTACGTTTACGACCATTTCCTGGCGTAGTTCCGCCTACTGATAAATCCAGCGGAGTGCCATCGGCGCGTTTTTTCCAGCCGTACTCTAGGTTGGTACCTTGATTAGCGCCTGTTCTTAAGCCAAAAGGCTGACCGTAATCTTTTACCCAGCCGGTAGGTGGTACCGTGGCCGGATCCTGGAAGTTTACTTTGATTTCCTGCGCTACAACAGGAGCATTAATCGTTAAATTAATCAATAGAGTAGCGGGCTGATATCCTTCGGCGGTTGCTGTTACAGTGGCCTCGTAGATACCAGGAGCCAGAGTAGAACTAAAATTATTAGCTCCAAAAGCAATATTACCTAAACTAGCAGTGGGCAAGGTTAACCAGCTAGCCGGGGTGCTACTGAAAGTAACTGCCGGAGTGCCTTCACTCGCGGATAAAACTGTTAGTTTAGAGGCAACAGCTTGTCCTTGAGTAGCGGTAAAATCTAGTGCATTTGGCGCAAAAGCTAATACCTTACCAGCAGAATTATCGGAAGTTAAAGAGAAATTCTCGAAGGTAAAGGTAACTGGCGTGGTGGCATTACGATGCGTAGCATAAATACCGGCATACGTTACTTTTCCGGCCAAAGCCAAATTAGCAATATCAATAGCTGCAGTAGCATAACGTGCTCCTACATTCAGGTAAGTAATGCCATCGGTAGAGTAGAATCCTTCTAATCTGTTATTAACTAAATCTACTACCAAACGCAAACGCAAAGTTTGGTTGTTCAGTCCGGTAACAGCATTTAGTAATATACGCTGATCAGGGTTGTTCAGGCCATTATTTACGGCATCGGTAGAAGAAATATCGTTTAATTCCTTCCGCATTTCTACTTTATTGCCCGATACGGCCAGTTTTACGAAGGTTTTATCGTTCAAACCTAACCACAAGCCAGCTTGTTCTGATAAAGTGCCGTTGTAAGGATTAATGATGGTTGTTTCGAGAGTGATTTTTCCGGTAGCCAGAACTCCCACCCCTAAAGTATTTACCTGATTATTATTAGCCAGGAAGGAAATGCCTTTATTGGTTTGGATGCTTAATCTGCCATTAGCTACTGTTAACTTAGATGGTTCAAAACCTGTTACTGCGGTAGATGATGTGCCATCTGCTGTCAGGCGAGTACCCGTGTGAGCATCTACCATTGTAAAGCCAGTTGCTACATTATTCTTATCAGTTAAACCACCTTCGGTGCCGTCAAAGTTAAGGACAAATGGCACAGGTACATTAATCTGTTCGCAAGGCAAGGTGCTGATAGGCGAGCAAGGTACTACAACGGGAGCATCTTCTACGTTAATAGTAAATGATACACTTATTGCGGCAAGCGCTTTATCGGTAGCGGTCAGGCGAATAGCAACACTAGTAGCAGTGGCCGGAGCAGTGCCGCTAAAAGTTTGCGTATTGGCATTAAACTGTAGCCAGCTTGGTAAGGCACTGCCATTTGCTAAAGAAGCAGTATAGCTAAGCACATCTCCAACGTTTGGATCGGAGAAAGATCCAGTTATGAAAGAGAAGATCTGACCAGCCGTAATGGTTTGAGTTTCCGGCGCAGATACTACTATTGGTGCGGCATTAACGGTATTTACGGTAAGAGTAAACTCTGTACTGGTGGTTGCCTGTCCATCGCTCGCGCTTACTTTAATGGGGTAAACTGCGGCGCTTATGGGGGTACCACTAAACGTTTTAGTTGCAGCATTAAAAGTTAACCAGGCTGGTAAGGCACTGCCATCCGTTAAGGTAGCAGTCAGCGTTAGGCCATCGCCATCGGCGTCGGTAAAAGTAGTGGCTGGTACAGCGAAGGAGAAACTGCTTCCTACCGGAGTGTTTCTATTTTCAATAACTGTGGCTACTACTGGAGCTTGGTTAACTGGAGTGGTTTGCGGCTTGATCGAGAAATTATCAAAAGTATAAGTAACTGAACTAGCTCCATTCCGATGAGTACCAAAAATTCCAGCGTAAACATTGCTGCCCGTTAAGCCCATGCCTTCAATGCTTAAGCTTTTTACCGGGTATCCATCGCCCACGTTAACGTAGGTGGTTCCATTAACAGAATAATACGCTTCTACGGTGTTGGCGATTGGATCAACCACCATCCGTAGATGTACGGTTTGTCTGTCTAAGCCACTAATTACACTAGTGTTGCGGCGGCTTGGATCCGTCAGGTCCGAAGTGATAGGAGATTGATCGTTGAATTCCTTACGTAATACTACCCGGTTGTTATTAATAGCTAACCGGACAAAGGTTTTATCATTTAATCCGTACCACAAGCCAGCTTGTTCATCGTTACTGCCCCGGAAAGGATTAACCATTGTAGTTTCCAGAATAAACCGGCCGGCACTAGCATTAAATGCTACACCTAAGCTATTTAGCTGGTTATTGTTGCCTACAATAGCAATACCTTTATTCGTTACAAGAGCAAGTTTGTCGTTTGCTACGGTTAACTGGGCCGGCTCATATCCTCTGATGGCAGAAGAGGCAGTTCCATCGGTGTTTACCCGGGTGCCGGTATAAGCATCGGCCATAGTAAAGCCGGTTCCTTTGCCGCTTTTGTCAACTAATCCGCCTTCGTTGCCGTTGAAAGTTAAATTAAAAGGCAAAGTAGCGGCAATTTGGTTGCATGGTAAAGTACTATTAGGCGGGCAGCCTACTACCGGAGCCGCTTCAACGGCTATATTAAATTCAGTACTTACAGTAGCTTTACTATCACTTGCTGTTAACTTAATCACATAACTGGACGCACTAACCGGTGTTCCGGTAAACGTTTTAGCTGTTGTGCTAAAAGTTAACCAAGAAGGGAGAACATTGCCATTTGCGAGAGTAGCCGTTAAAGTGAGTGGGTCATTATCCGCATCGGAGAAAGTGGTAGCGGGCACTTCAAAAGAGAAAGCAGTACCCACGGTTGCCGTTTTATTGCTGATAGTATTAGCCACAACCGGAGCCACGTTGGCTGGTACCACATCGTTTACGGTAATGGTTACCGGAACCGTAGTAGATTGTACGGGCGAACCATTATCCGTTGCCTGCACCGTTAAGGTGTAAGCTGGAGTAATAGCAAAATCTAATCCGCCGGCCAAAGTAATAATTCCGGAAGAGGGGTTAATAGCAAACTTACCGGCTTCGTTGCCGGCAGTAATGCTGTAGGTTAACGCATGATTGTCCGCATCCGTAGCCGATACTGTTCCTACTTCGGTGCCAACGCTGGCGTTCTCATCTTTATTGAAGGAATAACTAGAACTGGCAAATACCGGGGCTTGATTAACGGGCGTTACTGCTTCTACAGATAAATTAAACTCGGTACTAACAGATACTTGACCATCGTTGGCAGTTACTTTAATCGAATAAGTAGTTGCGGTTTCGGGAGTACCGTTAAATACACTACCGTTAAAGCTTAACCAAGTAGGTAAAGCGTTGCCATCAGCTAAAGTAGCGGTTAGCATTAAGGCATCATTATCAGTGTCTGTAAAAGTATTTGCAGGAACTTCCAGTGAGAAGGCAGTACCTACGGTAGCGTTTTTATTGCCAATAGCATTCGCCACTGTGGGAGCAGCGTTTCCGGGTACTTCCTCGTTTATGGTAATAGTTACCTGGGTAGTAGCAGACAGTGCGGGCGAACCATTATCGGTGGCTTGCACCGTTAACGTGTAGGCTGGAGCAGAAACATCCATCAAACTGGCAGCTAATTTTATTTCACCACTAACTGCATCAATGGCAAATTTAGCCGCGTCATTCCCGGCTGTAATGCTATAAGAAACGGTTTGTTCCGGAGCATCAATAGCTTTTACGGTGCCTATAAGGGCATTAACGGGCGTGCTTCTAACCTGATTAAATGAATAGGCGGCACTTGCAAATACGGGTGCCTGGTTTACCGGAGCCGCTGCTTCTACAGATAAGCTAAATTCAGTGCTAACCGAAGCTTTGCCGTCGCTGGCACTTAATTTTAGGGTATAATCTGCCGCACTTTCTGGGGTGCCACTAAACAAACTACCGTTAAAAGTTAACCAAGAGGGTAGCGCATCGCCATTTGCGAGAGTAGCCGTTAAAGTGAGTGGGTCATTATCCGCATCGGAGAAAGTGGCAGCGGGCACTTCAAAAGAGAAAGCAGTACCCACGGTTGCCGTTTTATTGCTGATAGTATTAGCCACAACCGGAGCCACGTTGGCTGGTACCACATCGTTTACGGTAATGGTTACCGGAATCGTAGTAGATTGTACGGGCGAACCATTATCCGTTGCCTGCACCGTTAAGGTGTAAGCTGGAGTAATAGCAAAATCTAATCCGCCGGCCAAAGTAATAATTCCGGAAGAGGGGTTAATAGCAAATTTACCGGCTTCGTTGCCGGCAGTAATGCTGTAGGTTAACGCATGATTGTCCGCATCCGTAGCCGATACTGTTCCTACTTCGGTGCCAACGCTGGCGTTCTCATCTTTATTGAAGGAATAACTAGAACTGGCAAATACCGGCGGCGTGTTTACTGCGGCAGGTAAAATTTCAATTGCATTAATGATGGCTTTATCTTTAGACGCAGCGAAATCTATGTTTAGCGCATCATCGGTTACGTCTACATCAAAAGTACGGGTAACAATTACTTTGTTTTTATTGCCGCCGGCAACGTATAAATCTAAATCATCTATAACATTGTTTCCTTCAATGGCAACATCAAACACTCTATTGTTAGCAGCAGTATGAAAATTTTCTACCATGTGTAATTTCACGGTGTATTTACCAGCAGCTATCGGAATTTTATAGCCTAGATTAACGCCAAAACGCCGCTCATGATATAAATCAGGAACGGGAACACCCGTCATGCCGAAGCTTACTGCACTAACTTCTCCGGGAATAAGGGCATAGTAGGTGTCAGCATTAAAAACATCCGCACCCACAGTCCGCTGAATACCGCCGGCATTGATTTGGTAGGGAGCAGTTACCAATGGAAGTTGAATTGCCTCTCTGCTAACCGAGAAATTATCGAAAGTATAAGTAGGCGGAACAGCAGGAGAAGTAAAGGTGGCGTTCCGGTAAGTACTATAAACCCCGCCATAAGTTGCTTTGCCGGAGAATTCCATGCTGGCAATGTTTATGTACGAGGGGTTAGTAGTAGTGGTATAACGCGCTCCCGCGTTCAGGTAAGTAATACCATCCGTAGAATAAAATCCTTCTAGCTTACCATTTAGTAAATCTACCACCATCCGTAACCGTACGGTTTGCGCGTTTAATCCGGATATAACAGTAGTTACCCGCAAATCCGGGTTTGTTAAATCGCTAGAAGCCGTAGTGTTAGAGACATCTGCCGCTTCCCGGCGCATTTCTATTTTGTTACCGGTAACAGACAGTTTAAAGTAATTCTTGTCGTTTATTCCAAACCACAAACCTCCTTGTTCTGAGTTTGGCCCGTTGTAAGGGTTGATCAGGGTTGTTTCTAAAGTAAGCTTACCCATTGAAGGAATGGCTACTCCTAGAGCGTTGATTTGGTTATTGTTGGTGTTAAACGCAATACCTTTATTGGCAACAATACTCAACTTGCCATTGGTTACCGTTAATTTAGAAGGCTCATAACTTGGCCGGTTAGCATCGCTTGGAGTGCCATCTGCTGAGCTACGGGTACCCGAATAAGGATCTACCATTGTAAAACCAGTACCAGCAGTTCCGGTCTTATCGGCTAAACCTCCTTCGGTGCCATCAAATGTCAGGTTAAAGGGCAAAGCCACCTCATCCGCCACAGCGGCTTCTTCGGTGTATAAAGGAATTAAATTGTTTTTATCGCTCCTTTTGCGAACAGGGTTTACCTTAAGCTTAGAATCCTTTTCGGCCTGCTTCAGGGCAGTAGGCAAAAGCTCTACAGGTGAGGTTAAAGTAAATAGATCGCTCTTTAAGAGATCTTTCCTTAGCCAGGTAAAAAGGCCGGCATCCTGCATATAGCTGAAAGCATACGTTTGTAGACTTACTACTAGACCTATTAGAATTAAAATAGGCCACGAACGTGCTAGTAAGCTACCTTGCCAATAAGGGGAGTTGTATTTCTTCTCCATTTTTGATTTTTTAGTGGTAGATGTTAATCGGTTGTTTTAGATTGATGTTATTGTTTTTTATTAGTTGTTTGCCTCATCTTTAATGGAATCCATTAGAGATGTAAGCCGGATTTTAATGGTGATTTTGAAATATTAGGGCAAAAGAATCTTAGGTAAGTACCAAAAGTGTTTGGCTTACTGCTTAATTAGTCGGAAAGATGTTAGCGTTTTAGCTAGCTAGAGAATTGCTTTAGTTGAATAGTATAAATTTTTATTTTTAGGTTGATATATTAGTTAGTATTTAGCAATAGAATTTCTGTCGCCTTTAAAAAAGGCGTTAACAATCAACCAGTAGATATTTTTAACGAGCGGGTTTATCTAAATAAGAATACCTATGTGTTAGATATTCTAAGGTGAAGCCTTTTATGAAAGCTTTTTAATGGAATATTTCCATTTAATGGAAGTATGGATTTATTCTTTGTTCAAATACTACACTTGTTCCGTAAATGGGTTTAAATTAAACTGTTTATTAGTTATATTCTATCTATACACAAACATAATGCCTTTTCAATATATAAAGCAAATAATATATATAAATATTTGATAATATTTTTTGATTTAAAATAGACTAGATAAAAAATGCCCCTGCTTGGCTTAAAATAAGATTTATGAAAATTAATGTTTTGTGTATAAATTAAGTAGGAGATATTTTTAGTGAAGTAAATTAGGAAGTAACAGAATTGCCTGGAATTACCGTTTATATACCTGAATAATATACGGCTTTGTAGCAATTGTTTTTCTGGAATGGCAATAGGGCACAATCGACTGCTTTCAACTATCTTCGTTGTGTTGATTTAGAGTAAGGTGGGAGTTCTGGTGCCAGAATAAAATAGATACGTACACAACCATCAGCAAGAAAGTAATTTTGTGAGCTGGTGCCTTATTACTTACATTTATAATGCTATGCTACTGCTCCTGATACTAGTAATTTCTTTTGTTTTACAGTTTTTTTTACCCTGGTGGATTGTTGCTCCGGTAAGTTTTGGTTTGGCGGCTTGGCGCGGCCGAACGAACAGCAACGCTTTCTGGGCCGGTTTTGCGGGTATTGGTGGGGGTTGGCTATTATTAAGTACTTTCATTCATATCAACACCGAAGGTATTTTATCTGATAAGATAATTAAGCTTTTCAGTTTGCCGCATCCAACCTTATTACTTCTTATCACTGCTTTAGTCGGAGGCTTAGTAGGAGGAGTATCCGCCTGGGCCGGGTACTGTTGCCGCCAATTAGTATAACGTACTTATTTTTACCTGGCCAGCATCCGCAAACCATTTTATCATTGATAATAAATTTATCCTTTCCAATTACTTGCACCAAATGCTTTTCCTGAATAACACTGCTGTTTTACAAAAAATAAAACAATTTTTTTTTCTGATTGTGCTTTTTGCTGGCTCTATCAACAGCTTTGCTCAAGATGCCAAGGTTCAGCTTACCATCGATAAAATTATGCAAGGTACCGGTTTTACCGGCACATCGCCGAGCACTATTTCGTGGTCGGAAGATGGAAGCCACCTTTACTTTAACTGGAATCCGGAAAAAGCCAGGAAAGATTCGCTGTATGTAGCAGCCGCATCGGGTAAAGAAATTCGTAAGGTAAACCGTCAGGAAAGAGAAAATCTACCAACCCAGAATGGTACCTATAATCGGGCCTTTACCCGAAAAGTGTACGAGAAAGAAGGCGATATTTACTTGTACGAAAGTAAAACGGGTAACAGCCGGCAACTTACTAAAACGCTGGAACAAGAAACTAATCCTGTTTTCAGCGGCGATGAACAACTAGTAATTTTTACCCAAAACTCTAATTTGTTTGCCCTGCATTTAATTACGAGCCAGCTTGAACAGATAACCAATTTTATAAAAGGCACTAAAAAATCTGAAGATAAAAACAAGCAAGAAGCATGGCTGGAGCAACAACAATTAGCTTTATTTGATATTGTTAAAAAACGTACCGAAGAGAAAAAAATACAAGAGCAGGAAAAACTAAAAAAACAGCGCCAGAAACCAAAAGAAATATTTACCGGCGAAAAATGGGTGGATAATGCTGTCCTTAGCCCGGACGGAAAATTTGTCACGTATAATTTAATACTGCGGCCAACTAATGCAGAAAAAACGATTGTGCCTAATTACGTTACGGCATCCGGTTTTACCGAGGATATTCCTTCCCGCACCAAAGTAGGTGCCCCTTTGGCTGCTTCCGAGATGGGCTTGTACGATATAAAAAAAGATACTACCTACCAGATTTATTTTAAAGATATAAAAGGTATAACCGATCAGCCCGCTTTTCTTAAAAAAACAAAGCAGCCTCAAACTCCCCGGCCGGTAGTATTTTACGGCCCATTTTGGTCCGATAACGGGAAAAATGCTGTGTTGGTACTTCGGTCACAGGATAACAAAGACCGTTGGTTAGTACAATTTAACCCCGTAACCCGTAACCTGAAAGTAATAGAACGCCAGCACGATGAAGCTTGGATTGACGGACCCGGTATCGACTCCGAAGCCGGCGATTTAGGTTGGTTACCGGATAATGAAACTATCTGGTTTCAGTCGGAAGAAACAGGTTACTCGCATTTATATACGATTAATACCCGGACCAACCAGAAAAAAGCTTTAACTAAAGGCAAATACGAAGTATCGGCGGTTCGGCTCGCCAGAGATAAAAAGTACTGGTATTTCCAGGCCAATAAAGTGCATCCGGGCGAATTGCATTTCTACCGTTTACCCTTAAATGGCGGGGAACCGGAGCAGCTTACTTCCGGTGCGGGTAACCACGAAGTAATTCTTTCACCGGACGAAAAAACACTGGCTATTCGCTATTCTTACACGAATAAACCCTGGGAATTATATGTGATGGCAAACCGTAAAGGGGCGAAACCTTTTCAGGTAACACACTCCTTAACCGAAGAATTTAAAGCATATCCGTGGCGCGACCCGGAAGTAATTAGTTTTAAAGCCCGCGACGGGGCTGAGGTATTTGCCCGTATTTACCGTCCGGCAGCAGCTATTCCCAATAGCCCAGCCGTAATATTTGTACATGGCGCCGGCTACCTGCAAAATGCGCATAAATGGTGGAGTTACTATTTCCGGGAGTACATGTTTCATAACTTTTTGGTAGATCAGGGCTATACCGTAATGGACATTGATTACCGCGGCAGTGCCGGTTACGGCCGCGACGTACGCACCGGCATTTACCAGTTTATGGGGGGCAAAGATCTCACCGACCAAGTGGATGGAGCTAGTTATTTGGTGCAGAAATACGGCGTGAACCCCAAGAAAATCGGAATTTACGGCGGATCGTACGGCGGTTTTATTACGCTTATGGCCTTATTTACGCAACCCGATGTATTTGCGGCTGGGGCGGCTCTCCGTTCTGTTACGGATTGGGCGCATTATAACCACGAGTATACTTCTAATATTTTAAATGAACCCTTTACCGATTCCACGGCTTACATAAAAAGTTCGCCAATTTACCACGCGGCCGGTTTAAAAGGTGCTTTACTCATGTGCCATGGCTTAGCAGATACCAACGTGCATTTTCAGGATATTATCCGCCTGACCCAGCGATTAATCGAACTTAAAAAAGAAAATTGGGAATTAGCCGTTTACCCCGTCGAAGACCATGCTTTTACCGAACCTAGTAGTTGGGCCGATGAGTATAAACGCATCTTTAAACTTTTTGAGAAAAATCTAAAGTAAGTTTTCTATTCTATAAGCGCGCTGTTTTAGCTTCTAATAAATATTTTTACTAAGAAGAATCTTGAATTTAAAAGACAAAGTCAATTCAATTAAACCTTAAAATGTACGACGAATACACCCAAGGTGACTACACTATTTCTACTAATCCTGCAAAATTAAATCTGGACATTATCCATCGTTATTTAACCGAAGAGTCTTATTGGGCGCAGAACATTTCGCGCGCACTCGTGGAAAAATCTATCCGGCATTCCTTTAATTTTGGCGTATACCACCAGCAAGAACTGGTAGGTTTTGCCCGGGTAGTAACCGATTACGCTACTTTTGCTTTATTGTGCGATGTATTTATTCTGTTGCCTTACCGAGGTCAAGGTTTATCAAAATGGTTAGTGAGCGTAATTGTGGCGCATCCGGAACTACAAGGATTGCGCCGCTTTGCTTTATACACCAAAGATGCCCATTCTCTATACGCGGCTTACGGTTTTCAGCAAATTGCCGATCCTTCCCGGGCTATGGAAATTAAAAATCCTAATCCATACCGAAATCTGGCGACCCACAACTACTAACTGCCTTTAGTACAAGCTTATTTAAACGTATACGATACGGCTACTCCGTTTCCTGCGATGGGATCGTAGGTTGGCGTAATAGAAAGGCCTAGATTATTGTTTTTCTTGTGCAGGTGAGGCACTAATATGCCTACAGTAGCTCCAATGCCATAACCCAAAATTACGTCACTTAAAAAATGTTTACCGGCTTCCAGTCGCAGGTAACCAACCGAAGCGGGTAAAGCGGCCGCAACTCCCCAAACTACCGGGCGTAAACGGGAATCCGGGTTAAAATCGTTGAAGACTTTTGCCGCGAAAAAAGTAGCACTAGCGGTAGCCGCCACGTGGCCGGCAAAAAAAGAATTACTCGCATTTTTGGTGGTTCGGGTGCGTATAGGTGCTTCCGTACCGTAAACTAACGGGCGTTTCCGGTAAACCAGGCCGGCTGTCATGGCATAAATAGAACCGGTAATAGCCATTGTTTCGGTGTATAATAAAAATATTTGCGGTCCCGACTGAAACGCTTTTTTATCAATTATTAAAGCAAGAGGTAAAGCAAAAGAAGTATAAAGGGGAATATCACTTAAATTGTTGGCGCTTTCGGAATAATTTCCGGCCGTAAACCGATCAAAACCATTTACATCCGATTTAGTTAAGCCAGCTACCTCCTCCGGCTTTAAACCGTGTTTGTTACTAATCAGGTACAAGCCTAAACCACTTACCGCCACTCCGCCACCCACAATGGGCGCATCTATTTTAAATGAAGTTTTATACGGCGATTGACTCTGACCAAAACCAGCTAAAGAAATTTGAAAGAATACAAATACAAGTACAAATTGATTTTTCATCCTTAGTTTATACCCTCGTTTAGTCTTTCCGCACTCTACTTTTAAGCATGCTTTTCAAACGCTAAAACTCAGTAAAAGTTATTTTAGCGGTTATACAACATTATTGCCTGGCTTAAAGCTCTTAGCATAGTTTAGTATAGCATTGCTTTGCCCGGTAAATCTGAATTTCCATAATTATTATTTAGCACTACTTACTTCGGGAAGCCGGTAGCATCCAGGCGGGGAATAATCTTTAGCGCATTTTTATAGTAAAGCTTCTTTAGAACTTCGTCGGGTAAATTTAAACCGTACATTTTCCAGAAGGCGTGGCGTTTGCGGTAATAATTAAAGTATTCGTCGTCGGTTTCGAGTACCCGGAAATAAGTATGGTATTCGGTAGGTTCGTAAGCGTCTTTGCCAAATAAAACCCGGTCTTGGTATTTAATGAACCATTCGCGGGCAAAATGCGGCTGCCGGCCCAATTCTGCTAGTACGGCCCCAATTTCGGTGTACATATTGGGCATTTTATCCATCAATTTTCCCAAGGTAGCTAAGTCACCCCCTAACCAACCCAGGTGGGCATTAATAAAAATGGTTTTGGGATGTTTCGCGAATAAATTATGCTGCTCCTGCATTACTTGCTGCCAACTCGGGTATTCGCTGCTGGGGCGGGCCCGGTTCGGAAACTGAGTTAACTCCAGCCAGCGTTCGTTGTATTTATCTATCGGGTCGAAGAAAGAACGGGGTTCGCCGGTATGAATGAGAACGGGTATTTTTAACTCGGCGCATTTCTGCCAGATAGGATTGAGCCGCGGGTCGTCGGTAGGTACGCGTTTGCCGTTTTTATCTTTTACGGTCATACCCAAATTTTTAAATATTTTCAAGCCCTGGGCGCCATTTCTTACGTCTTGTTCCAGTTGCGCCGCCGCTTTCTCGCCAAAGTTTGGGTCATCCATCTTGCTGAAATCGACATTGGCAAACACCACAAAACGATTGGGATAATTGTTTTTTAAATTAGCTACTCCGCTCTTAAGTTCACTGCCGCTGCCCCCGCTTAAGTTTATCATGGTGCGCATGTTCAGAGCATCCATTTCTTTAACCAGTTTGTTTAGCGCTTCTTTGCTCATGCTGGAATTTTGGTGATTATGCACGTCAATAAACGGGTATTTGGCTTTGGTTACCGGATGTTGGGGCACCACCAACGTAGATTTAGGCTCGTATTCTTCAATCGTCATGGTTTGCTGCGCACGGGCAGCAGGCAAAATAATAGGCAGAAAGGTGCTAGCGAGGAGTAGAAAAAGTTGGGTGGTTCGGGTCATACAATTAACGATGGAGTAGGAGCTAAATATAAGAAAGAGTGACAAATTTTTTGTTTTTGCAAGGGGCTTCTACACCCGAGTCTTCTTGGCATCGCTCTCAGAAGCAATTACAATCGATAGACATATATTTATAGACACTATTGCCTCGTAGCTTAAGAGGCTCACGCAGCCACAAAGCAATGCATTAGCCAGTCTTTATTATAGAAATAAGATAAGCATGGTTTTACAATGCAGTCCAGAACCCAGGATTATAATGGTCTTTTTCAGTGCTATTCAAATCAACAGTTTTTAAATGTATACCCGCTATTCCCTAAACCTCATCGCGATTATCTTCCATAGTTAGTCCCATGGTATCCAGATTTAGCGCTACGAGTTTGCCTAAGCCGGGTGGCCAACTATACACGCAGCCCCCATCGATGTTAATAACCGGGGAAATGGGTCGGGTAATGCTATTTAGAATGAGGTTAACTCCCGTAGGGGTATGCCCGTGCACAATGCGGCGACCGTTGGTAAATTTACTGTTTAATTTAAAATTCCGAATCCAGACCATTGCTTCGTATTCCGTAAATGGGTTTGAAGATTGAAAATCAAAACCGGCGTGTACCAGTAAATAATCATTTAGCGGTTTATAATATTCCAGTTGTTTCATAAAGTTGAGGTAAGTAACCGGAATATCCGTTACCTGCTGCACCTTAAAACTGGCTAAGGTAGCCTGACCACCATTGCGCAGCCAGGTAGTTAAATACTTGTCGCTTTTTAAAGATTCCAACAGCATTAACTCATGGTTGCCCATTAAAGTAGTAATGGCAAACCCTTGCGCCCGCAATTCCAGAATAAAATCAATTACTCCTTTTGAGTCCGGGCCCCGGTCAATGTAATCACCGAGCAGGAAAAGCTGGTCGGTAGGTTGGAGCTTAAGGCTTTCTTCCACCAGGCAGCGAAAAGTTTTAGCACAACCGTGCACGTCAGAAATAGCGTATCGGCTCAATTTTTAAAGTTTAGTTTATTTTTAAAGTACGAAAAGTAGAGTTTAGATAAGTTTCTCTATGTATTGTTCCATGCGTTTGCGGGTTGCCGCATCGGGCAAACGGCCATAACCCGCGCCCATGTTGTCGGTAAGATGCTTAATTTTTGAAGTAGCCGGAATAACGCAGGTAATAGCCGGATGTGCCAAAATATATTTAAGAAAAAACTGTCCCCAACTAGCGCAGTCAAACTCGCGGGCCCACTCCGGTAAGGGTTTGTCTTTTACTGCGCTAAATAAACTCCCACTCTCAAAAGGCCGGTTTACAATTACGGCAATATTCTTATCTTGCGCCAAGGGCAACAACCGGTTAGCCGCCTCACGGGTAGTAATATTATAGTTTAGTTGCACAAAATCGATGGATTCCGAACGCATAATTTTTTCTAAGTTATCAAAAGCACTTACCAGATAGTGGGTAATACCAATGTAGCGAATCCGGCCGACGGCTTTCCATTGGCGTAAAGTGGCTAAATGCGTTTGCCAGTCTACCAGGTTATGAATCTGCATCAAGTCTAAAGGATTACGGCGCATTTCGCGCATAGATGTTTCCATTTGGGTAATGCCTTGCTGCCGCCCTTGCGTCCAGACTTTGGTGGCCATAAATAATTTTTTAATTACTTTCAGCTCATCTGCCAAATCACCCACTACAACTTCCGACTCGCCGTACATCGGCGACGAATCAATTAATTTACCGCCCATTGCCACGAACTGCCGCAGCACTTCTTTTAAGGGAGCCCGTACCGTGGGCGACGGACTTACGTCAAAAGTTTGCCAGGTGCCCAATCCAACAACCGGTAGTGGCTCGTTGGTGGACGGTATTTTACGGACCAGCATGTTGGCCGGTGCTCCCAGACTATCAATAGGCGTATTTAAAAAGGCCGAAGCGCCGGCTGCCGCAATAAGCTTGGTGGCATCGCGGCGGGAGTAGCTTTGAGGTTTATGCGGGTAGTCTTCCATTGTTTTTACAAAAATAAAATTACTCGGATGTTGCTACCCATGTACGTAGATTTTAGCTAGTCAGGTTGATTTACCTTTACTCGAAATATGGGTAATAGTCGTAAAGTATGGGTACTATAAATAACAAGCAGGTGCTTTTTACTTGCCAATAATGCTTTCATGCAGAATAAATCCTTATTCCAAATAAATAGCCGTTTTCAAATAGCGGGTAAAAAAATAACTTGTTTATTCAAAATAATAGGTAAATTTAAGGGAGTGCCTTTAAAAATAATCAAGGATAATCTTGTTTTATTTTGAAATTAGAAAATAAGGTTTATATTTGTTGCAAGTATTTCAATCAAGAAGAAATGATTTATTCAACCGTCCTGCCTATTGTTAACCAAAATTGGAAGCTAGACCAACTGGTTCGGGGCGTGTGTTGATATTTTTATACCCAGCATAACAGAAAACCCGAACCGTAAACGTTCGGGTTTTTTATTTAGTAGTAGTTTGTAATTTAATCGTATAATGAGTACGGAAGTTTATGCGCCCAACATGGCCAGTAAAAAGTTAACGGGACATGACCTGATGGAGTTAGGTTTTCCCGCCGGCAGAAGTATTAGCTTAGCCATTAGCTTAATGCAGAAACACTATGCCCATCTGTCGCCCGCAGCACAGTTAGATTTACTCAAGCAAGTGCTGCTGGCACCGGATAAGTTTGTTACCCACACGGTACTAGGCGAAATTCTGGCGGCGCTAACAAAACAAAATAATTCTACCGGAGCCATACACCTGCACGAGCAGCCCAAGCCATACGCCATTTTTGGCGATAATTTGATTGAAACCGATGCCAAAGAGCAGATGGATTTAGCTATGCGCTTGCCGGTAACGGTAAACGGCGCCCTGATGCCCGATACACACAAAGGCCACGGTTTACCTATCGGCGGTGTTCTCGCCACAGATGGGGCAGTTATTCCGTACGCGGTAGGAATGGATATTGCCTGCCGGATGCACTTTACTTTATACAATGTGCCGGCTACTATACTGGAAAAACAAAAGTACCAACTAAAACAAGTTTTACAGGACCAGACCCGGTTTGGCGTAAATACGGGTTTTGAAAAACCGCAGGCGCACGAGGTGTTTGACCGGCCGGAGTTTAATCAGATAAAAGTATTGCAGCAACTAAAAACCCGGGCAGCATACCAGTTAGGCAGCTCGGGTACAGGTAACCACTTCGTAGAGTTTGGGGCGGTAACATTGGATACCAACGACAACGCTTTTAACTTACCCGCCGGGGAGTACGTGGGAATCTTATCGCATTCGGGAGCCCGCAGTTTAGGCAAAAACATTGCGGCGCATTACACCCAAATTGCTATGGATACTTGTCGGCTGCCGGTAGAAGCAAAATACTTAGCCTGGTTAAATCTGCAAACTCAGGCGGGTCAGGAATACTGGCAGGCCATGCAAGTAGCTAACGACTACGCCTTAGCTTGCCATGAGCGCATTCACGAACGCTTAAGTGTCAGTTTCGGGGAAGAGCCGGTAGCTCGTTTTGATAACCCGCATAATTTTGCCTGGAAAGAGCAATGCCAGGGGCAAGAAGTAATTGTGCACCGCAAAGGAGCGGCCCGGGCAACTGCTGATAACTTTAATGTTATTCCGGGTTCCATGACGCAGCCCGGCTACCTGGTACGGGGATTAGGGAACGTAGCAGCTCTTTATTCATCATCGCACGGCGCCGGACGGGCCATGTCCGCGAAAAAGGCCGCGCAGGTTTTATATCAAACCGAAATGAATGGCTTAATTAAGGCATTCGGCATAGAACTAATTGGCGGCAGTTTGCAGGAATCGCCGGTGGCGTATAAAAACATGCATTACGTGATGGAAAGCCAGCAGCAGCAAGTAGAAATTTTAGGCAAGTTTACTCCAAAATTAGTTCGGATGGACCGGTAGTAACGGACTTGGTTAAATTATATTTGCAAAAACCTTCTTTTAAGAACCTGCAAAAGAGAAAAAGTAGTTAGGAAATTAGCAAATTTAGGCTCCAGATAGATTGCGGAATTGATAAATTTCAAAATTTTAAGCAAAACAATAAATTTTATCCAGATAAGTAGCAGATAATTTAATTTTTTACTTAAAATTGAATTTCATTGTATAACTTGGTAGTTACGATACCGTTGTATAATAAATAGTGTAGATTAATAGAATTAATGGGCGGAGGCATATAGCTGCTGTTTAAAATATGAAAATTGTTACCTTAACTATAAACCCAGCTTTAGATAAAAGCACCCAGGTAGAAAAGCTTGAGCCGGAGCATAAATTACGGTGTAACGCACCCGTATTTGAGCCAGGTGGGGGAGGAATAAATGTGTCGCGGGGCATCCGAAATCTGGGCGGCGATTCTTTAGCGTATTACTTATCGGGGGGTGCCACCGGTCAGGTATTACAACAATTGCTCGACGATGAAGGCATCACGCACATGCCTATTCCCTCGGTAAAATGGACCCGCGAAAATTTCTCCGTAATTGAAACTTCCACTGATAAGCAATACCGGTTTGGTATGCCAGGTTCTATTATTCCGGAGTACGAGTGGCAATACAGTTTAATTAAATTAGAGAAAACTTTTCCGAAACCCGAGTATATTGTAGCCAGTGGCTCTTTACCGCGCGGCGTTCCCAACGATTTTTACGCCCGCGTAGCTACTATCGCTAAAAAAATTGGCGCAAAATTAATTCTGGATACTTCCGGCGAAGCCTTAAAACAAGCTGCGGGTATTGGGGTGTATCTTTTAAAACCGAATTTGAGCGAATTGGCCATGCTGGCGGGTAAGACTGATATTCAAGACTCCGAAATAGAACAATTTGGGAAACAACTGCTCGCCAACGGCATGTGCGAAGTAATGGTCGTTTCTATGGGGAGTCAAGGTGCGATGCTAATTACGAAAGATCAGGTAGAGCAAATTCCGGCACCTACCGTAAAAGCCCGCAGTACCGTTGGCGCCGGCGATAGTATGGTGGCCGGTTTGGTTTACAAAATGTCCTTAGGTTGGTCGCTGAGCGATTCGGTAAAATATGGGGTAGCCGCAGGAGCCGCCGCGGTTATGTCGCCGGGTTCTGAGTTATGCAAGCGCGACGACGTGGAAGAATTGTTTAAATGGATTAAAGCCCAGCAATTAGTAGAAACCAACGAATAACAAGAACTTATCTTTAAACGGAAATAAACAAACGGCCGGATGTTATTATCCGGTCGTTTTTATTTTCAATTGATTCAAACTCTTCTTGCCAATTTTCTTCTTACCAAAGCTTCAATATTCCTTTTTGCGTACCTTCTGGTAATTAAAGCAGATAAGATTGTATATCTTTTTAGAATTAGCTGAACCATACTTGTTTCTTTTTAAATAGCTCGGTCAAAGCATTTCCGGTGTTGACTTTTTATTAAAATTAAGTTTTTAAGCATTTAACTGTGTAAAAGAAAAACTCACGTACCCAAAAAACGGTACATCTATTTATTCGGAGCCAAAATGCCCTTTTCTATTCTGGATAGCGCCTAAAACTACTCATTTGATTTATTTTCGTAAAAAAGAAATTAGATGATAGACGTTGCAAAATAAGATCATGGGAAAGTTATCTTATTGCTTAACAGTTATTTAGGTAAGTTGTAAGTTGCCTTCATTTTATGTATATTTGGACTAATAACAGGTGATTATGGGTAATTACGACAGTGTAACGGTAGCGAATTATTTGTTGGCCTTGGCTTATAAAAAAGGCATTGTGCTAAATGTTACCAAGGTGCAAAAACTGCTCTTTATTGCCTATGGTTATTTCCTGGCTAAGTACAACCAACACTTGCTGAACGAGCCGCCTCGCGCCTGGCCTTTTGGTCCTGTATTTCCGAAAACCCGCAAACAGGTAGATTACAGTAAAATTATTGGGGTAGAAGATGCTTCTTTACAGGAAATAGCGGCGGACCCAATAGTAACAGATACGCTAAGCCGCATTATTGATAGATATTCTAAATTCAGTGCTAGCCAGTTGTCTGATTGGTCGCATATGCCGGGTAGCCCTTGGGATAAAACTACGAAAGAAGCTTCTTTTACCTGGGATTATCCTATTCCTGACGAGTACATTAAAGAGTACTTCTCGGGCATTGAAATTTAAAGGCTAAAAAATTTAACTTGCAGAGTTTAGAAGAAATTATTCAGTCGCGCGCAACCCCTATTGGCAGAGATACCGATATTGACGCCGATGACTTAACGGCCCAACGTCGGCGCTTCGAAAATCAACGTTATAAAGAAGATACCTCTCACCGGAAATGGCTTGCCGTCTGGACGGCCATTGTGGTAACGTGTTGGCTAGGAGCCGTGTTGTACATCTTAATTATGAACGAACGCTTTATTTGTTTAAGCGACACGGTGCTTACTTCTTTACTGGCTACAACTACCTTAAATGTATTAGGTTTATCATTTATTGTGCTTCGGGGGCATTTTCTGTTGCCGGGTAAATAACCCGAAATTTTACAGATTTCGGTGGTAAGAACTTCTACCAGAATCAAGATGCCAATGAATTTACTAATTTTTCATTCGCGTGAGTCCGTTCAACTTGGTCATAAAAAAAAGAGCTGCTCATTAAGCAGCTCTTTTTCAATTATTACAGGTAAATCTTTTAATCTTTCTTAACGCAATTCGGTACTTTTTTACCGGCTTTATCCTTCATGCCTTCTTTCTCATAACCATTCCAGCACGGATCTTTCTTTTCGGCAGCTTTCTTTTTCGTTGGCATTTAATTATTTCCTTGGTTTGTGGGGTTTACGCAATCACTTAAAAATAAGTTGGTTGATATAAAAAAGTTGCAATAGAAATATTTTATAATACTATCTTACGCCATTGGTGAACGTTCTAAATCTTTTTGTTGATTCTGTTTTTAAGGCTTATGTCCATTGAACTTTTATCCTTTAGTCTTTGAGATAACTGTATCTTGTTTGGTACTGCTACTTAACTGCTTTAGCGGGTTATTTTAAACGACCTTTTATTTTAAACGACCTTTGGTGGTTTGGTGAAATTATTTGTAAGACAAAGGCATTGAAGTAGGAGAAAGTCAAACGGATCAGCTAACTTATTTGGAATAACCCGGAACACATTGTATCTTGCAACTGTTTATAATAAGTCTAAATAAGGATAAAACCAGGTGCAGAAACGCAAAAGTGTTCGGGATTTGAAAGTTGGTGAGAGCGGCACAATTTGCTGCCTCAACGATCCGGAAATGTCTTTAAAACTCCTGGAAATGGGTTGTATTCCGGGTACACCAGTAAAACTAAACAGCAAAGCTCCACTTGGCGACCCTATTACCATAATTGTAAACGATTATACCCTCTCCTTACGTTTAGACGAAGCAGGCACCATCCTGCTAAAATAATATCGTCTATGGCAGAATTGATTCATCCGGAAGAAAAAATAGAGATAAAAGCAGCGGTTACTAAACCGATTACCAAGATTGCTTTAATTGGTAATCCTAATTCCGGAAAATCATCGTTATTTAATCAATTAACCGGTCTAAATCAGAAAGTAGGTAATTTCCCCGGCGTTACCGTTGATAAAAAAACCGGTATTTGCCAGCTGGCGCCGCAACAAAAAGCCCGCATTATTGACTTACCGGGAACGTACAGCCTTTATCCGAAATCGCTCGACGAAAAGGTAATTATTGATTTGCTCTATAATCAGCAATCGGATCTTTACCCGGATTTGGTTATCGTTACCGCGGATGCCTCTAATTTAAAACGCAACTTGTTGCTATTTACCCAACTCGTAGATCTGCAAATTCCGGCCGTTCTGGCGCTTAATATGATGGACGTTGCCGAAAAAGACGGCGTCAAAATTAATATGGAGCAATTGCAGCAGGATTTAGGCGTGCCCATTATTCCAGTTAATGCCCGCACCGGAAGCGGAATCGCGGCCTTAAAGATTGTTATTTCCCAGCAGTTGCCGGTGCCAAATCGTGCCTTTTTTCAGATTCCGGAAGAATTTTCCGGGTTAATAAAGCCAATCCGGCAGTATTTTAATTTACAGACCGATTACCTGGCTTGGCATTTTGCGCATCAATACAAAAATTTAACTTTTTTATCTGAAACCGATAAGAGATTTCTCTCGGATTTATTAGGGCAGTATTCCTTTAATTCCAATACCTTACAGGCTAGCGAAACCATAAATCGTTATACGCTCATCAACGAATTACTGCTTGATTCGGTTCGCGTAGAAAAAGCAGATACGAACGAAAAATTCAGTAATCGTCTGGATCAAATTCTAACCCATAAAATATGGGGGTATTTAATCTTTTTTGGGGTATTGTTCATGATGTTTCAGGCAATTTTTGCCTGGGCCACTTACCCCATGGACTTGATTGACGAAGGAATAACGGCTATTAATAATTTTATTCAAGCTCGTTTTGATGGCCCGCTCATTAATTTACTCACCGAAGGGGTCATTGCCGGTTTGGGTGGAATTTTAATTTTTATTCCGCAGATAGCGCTTTTATTTGCCTTTATCGCCATTCTGGAAGAAACCGGCTATATGGCCCGGGTTACTTTTATGATGGATAAGATTATGCGCAAGTTTGGGTTAAACGGGAAAAGTATTGTGCCGCTTATCTCGGGGGTGGCGTGCGCGGTGCCGGCCGTAATGGCCGCCCGTAACATTGATAATTGGAAAGATCGCATGATCACCATTTTTGTTACCCCGCTCATGAGTTGCTCCGCCCGTATTCCGGTATATACCGTATTAATTGCCTTGGTGGTGCCCGAAAAATATTACCTCGGCTTTTTGAATTTACAAGGCATGGTGCTGATGGGCTTGTATTTGCTGGGTTTTACCGCGGCGGTTTTATCGGCGTGGGTAATGAAATTAATCTTAAAAGCCCGGGAACGCAGCTACTTTATTATGGAGTTTCCGGTGTACAAAATGCCGCGCTGGAAAAATGTAGGCCTTACTATTATCGAAAAAGTAAAAGCCTTTGTATTTGAAGCCGGTAAAGTAATTATTGCTATTTCTATTATTCTGTGGGTAATGGCCTCTTATGGCCCGGGTAATCGTGTGGCTCAGGCCGAACAAACCGTGCAACAACAAGCGCAGCAATACAACTGGACTCCCGCAGAAACCAGTCTTCATCTTTCTACCCAAAAGCTGGAAGCCTCCTACGCCGGAGTATTGGGCCGGGCCATGGAGCCGGTTATCCGGCCATTGGGTTTTGATTGGAAAATTGGTATTGCCTTGCTGACTTCTTTTGCGGCCCGTGAAGTTTTTGTGGGTACTATTTCTACCATTTACAGCGTGGGCGACGAAGAAAACATTAAAACCATTAAAGAAAAGCTGCTCTCGGAAAAAGATGAAGCCGGACAAATTTTCTTCACCCCGGCCCGGGCTTTCTCCTTGCTTATTTTTTACGTATTTGCTATGCAGTGCATGAGTACCTTAGCCGTAGTATACCGCGAAACCAAATCCTGGAAATGGCCGATTATGCAATTATTTTACATGAGCGGATTAGCCTACGTTTGCTCGTTTATTGTGTATCAGATTTTTAAGTAAGCTGTAAAAAGCGTAAAAAATCCAGGCTGGCTATCAGCGAAGAAGTTTAAATAAGCTCGTCATATTTCGCTAAATGGCGTTCTTTACGGCTTAATGGAGAATCTTTATAGACGCTTTCTTTATTAGTCTGAATACTTATAAAAGCTAGGGAGGAGCTGGAGCCGAAGGGAAGGGTAGTTAAGTCCTCTAGTATGAACAGTAACATTATCTCTTATTATCTTACCATTTAGGAACGAGCCGAAGAATCAGTAATTACGCTAAAATTGCCTTCACAACTTTGCCTTCTACATCTGTTAACCGGAAACGGCGGCCCTGGTATTTATAGGTTAATTGTTCATGATCTACGCCCATTAAATGCAGCAAAGTCGCCTGGAAATCATGCACGTGCACCGGGTCTTTCACAATGTTATAACTGAAATCGTCGGTTTGGCCGTAGGAAAATCCGGCTTTTACCCCCGCGCCGGCCATCCACATGGTAAAACACCGCGGGTGATGGTCGCGACCATAATCGTTGGCAGTAAGTTTTCCCTGAGAATATACGGTTCGGCCAAATTCTCCTCCCCAAACTACCAGGGTGTCCTCCAGCAGCCCCCGGCGTTTGAGATCTACAATTAGCCCGGCCGTGGCCCGGTCAATTTGTTTGCATTGTTTGTCCATACCTTTCGGGAGGGAACCGTGATGATCCCAGCCTTGGTGATACAACTGCACAAACCGCACGTCTTTTTCTAACAGTTTTCGGGCTAGCAAACAATTGGCGGCGTAAGTACCTTTATCGCGGCTTTCCGGGCCATACAGCTCAAATACTTCGTCGGGTTCGTGCGAGGTGTCCATTACCTCTGGTACCGACGTTTGCATTCGGAAGGCCATCTCGTACTGCGCCATCCGGGCATTTACTTCCGGGTCGCCCCAACTTTCGTTCTGCAATTTATTCAATTGGGTAAGATAGTCGAGCATTTCTTTACGGTCAGTACCTTCGTAGCCTTCGGGATTATTCAGAAACAGAACCGGATCTTTCCCGGAACGAAACTGTACTCCCTGGTACTCCGACGGCAAAAAGCCATTACCCCACAGCCGGGCATAAAGCGGTTGATCTTTCGCAGCATCCTTCGATACCAAAACAATAAAGGCCGGCAAATTCTGGTTTTCCGATCCTAAACCATAGCTTACCCAAGCACCAATGGATGGACGACCGGGCAACTGGTGTCCCGTCTGAAAGAAGGTAATGGCCGGATCGTGGTTAATTTGCTCGGTATACAACGATTTAATAAGGCACAATTCGTCTATTACTTTGGCCGTATAAGGTAATAATTCGCTTACCCAAGTTTGATTTCTGCCGTGTTGCCCAAATTTATACAGCGAAGGAGCAACGGGTAAGATCGCCTGATTGGCACTCATGCCGGTGAGTCGTTGCCCTTTCCGCACGGAATCTGGCAAACCTTTGCCCAGCATATTTTGTAGTTGGGGTTTGTAATCGAAGGTTTCCAGTTGCGAAGGTCCGCCCGCCATAAACAGATAAACTATTCTTTTCGCTTTTGGCGCTACTCGTTGGCGAATGGCTTCCAGTTCCTGTTGACGCGGAGCGGCTCCCAGCGCCCAGTTACCCAGCAATCCGCCTAAAGCCACGGCCCCCAGACCGGAGGCCGTGCGCATCAGAAAATCGCGCCGGTCGAGTTTGCGGTTTAACTCCGCAAATTCGGGCGTTTGCAAACGGAACGGTTCGTCGTGGTGCGGTTTCATAGGGCTTAACGTTTAGTTAAAGTAGCATCGGAATTTAAAATAGTACTGGCTACTACCGCATTAGCGGCAACCTGGGCGGGATCTAATTTCTTACTAATAGCGTACAGCCCAGCTTTTAGCCAACCTTGAGTTTTACTTTCCTTATTTTTAAATTTTTTATATTGATTCTCTTGCAGACTCAGCAGCAAGGTTATTTCCGGCTCCTGTGGCGTTCGGCCCGTTAAGCTTCGATACGTTTGGATAATGGCTTGCCGGGAATTGGCTTCTTTGCTCATGCGCTCGCCCAGAACTTTGGCGGCTTCCAAAAAAGTAGGGTCGTTGAGAGTAACCAGGGCTTGCAAAGGAGTGTTGGTACGCTGCCGCCGCACCATGCAACTGCTTCGGGTGGGAGCATCGAAAGTGGCTAGTGTGGGATTCGGCACGGATCGTTTCACTACTACGTAAAGGCTCCGGCGATATACCTCCGCCGTTGAATCGGGTTGATAAGTCATGCTGTTGATTTCCCACAATCCTTCGGGTTGATAGGGTTTTATACTCTTGCCGCCAATTTTTGTATTTAACAACCCGCTAGCCACTAAGGCGTTGTCGCGCATCATTTCGGCGGAAAGACGGGCAGCCGGCCCACGGGCCAATAACCGGTTCTCGGGGTCTCGTTCCCGTAGTTCCGGACGGGTATGCGAATCTTGCCGGTACGTCGCCGATAGCACCATTAATTTAACCAATTGCTTCACATCCCACTTATAATCCTGCTGAAAAGTCACCGCCAGCCAGTCGAGTAATGCCGGGTGACTCGGCATTTCGCCTTGGTTGCCAAAATCTTCGGCAGTCTTTACCAGCCCTACCCCAAAGAAGTTCTGCCAGTAACGGTTCACGGCTACCCGGGCCGTTAGCGGGTGATTTTTATCGGTGAGCCACTGGGCTAAACCCAGCCGGTTTTTAGGCCGCTTCGCTCCAAACGGCAAAATAGCATTGGGAGTATTCGGGAACACTTCCGGGCCGGGATTATCGTATTGGCCACGTTGTAAAAGATACGTTTTTTTAGGCTTGGGCATTTCCTGCATCACCATAATCTCGGGTATCCGACGAGTAGAATCACTTAAGATTTTACGTTGTTTTTGTAATATTAACCGGCTGGCTTTTACGCCGGCATCTTCCGTAGCTAAATAATACGCTTGTAAAATTTCTTTATCGGTTGGCGTAAGTTCGGCTGGGGTTTTGTTGGCCAGAGTTGCCCAATTTGCCTGTTTAGCTAGTATTTTTATTTCAAAAGGTGTTAAGGTCCGGTTATACACTACCACATCATCTACTTTGCCGCCTTTAAAGCCCAGCCCCCGCCACCAGCCCCCAATTTGTAAGGCAGGTTCATTGTCTTGGTAAAATATAATATCTTTATACAATTGGTCGATGCTAGTTTCCAGGGTCAGTTCGGCACCATCGAGGTAAAGTTTAAAGCCATTGGCTTTGGAAGAGCCATCGTAGGTTAGGGTAAGCTGCACCCATTTTTCGCGTGGTATTGGTTGTAAACTCTGCCTGGTAATAGCATTAGACGGCGCTGTATGGGCCATGTTAATTTCCAGCCGGTTGTTTTTTAGCATCAAGTGATAGCCTTTAAAGTTGTACAACCGCTCGGCGTTACTTTTATGAAAAATAACCCCTTCTTTTAAGCTTTTGGGAATCCAGGCCCAGATTCCAATTGAAAACGGGTCGGACTGCCGGAAAACTCCTACGTGCTTTAAATCGGCGTAGGAATCACCGTTAAGTAGTAACACGTGTCCCCGGTTGTCTTGCGTAAAAACAGCTTTGTCGGGTTCACCCGCATCGCGCTTCATCTCGCCTTTTTGTTTAGAATTTAAGCTGTTTACCAACGATTGCTCGAACGAGTAAAGGCCCTGCAAACCCATTTGCGGTATTACTTGATTTTCCAGTTTCCGGTAAGCGCCCGCTGCCAGCCATTGGTTAACGGCTTTCTTCGCCACCTCTTCGGCTTTAATTACCTTTGCTTCTTGTGCTGCTATTAAGGCTTTCATGTACCGAATCAGTTCCTCTTGTTTTTCGGTAGGAAGCATCAGGGTGGGGGTGGGTAAATCGTCGTTCCAGGAAATTTGGCCGGCCTCCCGCACATTGTTAAAAAAGCCGTATAACTCGTAATAATTTTTCTGAGAAATAGGGTCGAACTTATGGTCGTGGCAACGCGCACAGCCTACCGAAACTGCCATAAAAGCATCGCCTAAAGTATTAGTCCGATCTATCACGTATTCGTTCTGAAACTCTTCTTCTACTATGCCGCCTTCCATATTTTGCGGATGCAGTCGGTTAAAGGCAGTAGCAATGAGCCTATCGCGCGTGGGTGAGCTGTTTTTTGGTCCTTTCATTAAGTCGCCCGCTAATTGCTGATGAATAAAAGTACTATAGGGCATGTTCTGGTTAAACGCCCGAATTACCCAATCGTGGTACGGCGACATATCCCGCAATCGATCGACGGTATAGCCGTGCGAATCGGCAAAGCGGGCCACATCGAGCCAGTCGGTAGCCATTTTTTCGCCGTAATGCGGTGATGCCAACAGCCGGTCCACTTGCTTTTCGTAAGCGTTGGCGCTCTTATCGGCAATAAATGCGTCCAGTTCAGCCAAAGTCGGGGGCAATCCTGTTAAATCAAGCGACAACCGGCGGAGTAGTAATTCTTTGGACGCTTCCGGAGCGGGTTTTAAGTTTTCCTGTTCTAACCGGCTTAAAACAAAGTTATCAATAAGGTTACCACGCGAAAATTTCTGTAATTGCTTCAGTTGCGGGATGGGTTTCTTTTCTGGTTTCACAAAGGCCCAATGCGGTTTATAAACAGCTCCTTCTTTAATCCATTTTAATAATACCGCTTTTTCTGCCGCTGCCAGCGTTAAGTGCGATTCGGGAGCCGGCATCTGGTATTCGGGGTCACTGGACAAAATACGGGAGACTACTTCGCTTTTTCGCCAATTGCCGGGTTTTATGGCTACTTTACCCGGACTTTCGGGCAAAGAACCGTAAGCCGATTGAACTAAATCCAGCCGTAAGCCGGCTTTTTGTTTGGATTTATCGGGGCCGTGGCAGGCAAAACACTTATCGGAAAGAATGGGCTTTACGTGCTGGTTGTAATCCAGTTGGTCGGGCAGTTTCTCGTAAGCCGTGACTACTTCGGCCGGCAGTTCTACGCTATTATTCGACTGGCATCGCGAAAGCCCCAACAGCCCACTTACACTAACCCAAAATAAAAACCAATAACGTAACGGTAACATACCTAAACAGTAAAGTTTACTTTGCTTTATTCCTTTCCGGTCGCGCTTTTAGCAGTACCCGTATCCTGGTTCCGGATTAAAATTAAATTTTCCTCACAGATTGGTGTGCGCCTGCCAACTTATATTCATCATTCATCCGTTTAGCACCTTAACTGGAGAGTTTATACCAACATCCGCTTACCTAAAATTAGGCCCAGTAACAAGCTTTTCTTAAAGCTACGTTCCTACTTTATAAAACCGACAATATTCCGAAAAAAGATGTACTAAATTTAATTCCTTTGGGCTATTCTAAAAATAGAGAGAATTGTTCTATTTTTAGATAAATCCGACTTTTAATTCGTAAATAGTCAGTTGCTATCTATTTTTCAAGCCATTCGCTCACTTACATAAAGCCGGATACCTTTAGGTAGGGAAATTGCCTGCTTTTGCCAACGAAATTGTTATGCTCGATTCTTTCTTAAAACTGAAAATGAGCCTTTTACATATTGGTCATATTACTTTAGGCACCGAGTGGCAGTTTGAAGGAGTTATTAGCCCTTTCAGCCGACTTTATCTTATTACCAAAGGAGAAGCCTGGGTGTGGCACCACCAGCAAAAGTTTTATCTCCAACCAGGAAATCTTTATCTGATTCCGAGCTTCACCTTGAGCCGTTATTATTGTAATAGCTTAATGACGCAGTACTATATTTCTTTTCTGGAAGAAACGGAGAATGGCTCTTCTGTTTTTGATTTACTGCCTTTTTACTACGAAGTGCCGGCCTTGAATTTAGATAAAAAGCTGTTCAAGCGGTTACTGGAAATTAATCCGGGGCGAAGTTTGCCGAATATCGACCCGAAAGTATACGATAACCAATCGAACCTGCTCAGCTTTAATCGAACTTCCCAGGACCAACCTATTGCACAATTGATGGAAACTCAGGGTATTTTATTACAACTGCTTTCCCGGTTTCTGCAAAACGCAACCGAGGCAACATCCCGTCAGGCTCAAGGGCATATTCAATTACGCCCGGTTTTAAATTACATTCACGCGCATTTGCACGAGAAAATTACGGTAGAACAACTGGCAGCTCTTCAGCGGCTGAACGTGGATTATTTTTCGCGGCAATTTCAGAACCAATTAGGCATCCGGCCTATTCATTATATCACCAACAAGCGGCTGGAGCGGGCCCAGTTGTTAATTACTACTTCCTCGCTCTCGTTACAAGAAATTGCTGAACGGGTAGGGATTGCCGACATTTATTATTTCTCCCGGCTTTTAAACGCCGTTTTGGTATACCACCGGCCCGGTACCGAAAAGCGAATGGGCAGTATCATTAATTTATCGTCGGTATTTTCTGAACGGTTAATACAAGAGTCAGCAAGCTAAAGTATTTCCCTCTTAAACTCCTTACTTACTCTTTAACATTAAGGCAGAATTGCCTATTTTAAAATTAGTAAGTTTTAAAATTTATTGCCGCTAAACGATAACTTAAAAAGGTCGCTATCGCTCAATAAATACTATACTTAGAGCTTATTACCTTCCAATTTCGTTCTTACTTTAACTATCTTCGCCAAGGCTTTTATACTTTCTGCCGCCATTTAAAGAACTAACCAAACCACTTATAAAATGCAACAATACCTCATTACTGCCTACGATTTTACCGATGCCGAAGCTCTAAACCGCCGGATGGCCGTACGCCCGACACACCTGGAAGGCGTTCGTAAACTGAAACAAACGGGTAATTTTCTTATTGGCGGGGCCATTCTCAATTCGGCTAGTCAAATGATGGGTTCTTCGCTGATTGTGGCCTTTGCCACTCCCGAAGAATTAGAAGCTTATCTAAAATCGGAGCCTTACATAACCGGAAAAGTTTGGGATAAAGTAGAAATTAAACCCTTCCGGGTAGCGGATGTATAAGTTCCTGGGTTCTTTTTAAGTGTTATACCTTTTATATTATATGTCTAAAAGCAAGCATTGCTTACTAAAGTAGATATACAGGTAATAAGGACAGAGACAAACTAGTTGGGCAACATTTAAAAGACGGAAATGAAATTTAATAAAACAATAAGAACAATATTCCCACCAATAGTTGGCTACTTAACATACCTACTTTTTGATGGACTGTTTGAAAAAATATTTTCACTTGAACCTGTTGAAGAGTCTTGGGTGCCAGGAACGGTTGTTATATTAGAGAACCTTGGTGCTTTGGCATGTATTGGATTATGTTTTGCTTTTCAATACAAAGTAATTGTTCCAAAGACAACCAATTCTACAATAGCAATAACCATTAGAGCAACATTTCTTGGGCTTATACTTGGGTTGTTTTTTTCTTTTATAGATTCATTTTATAGAACTAGTATAAAAGTTATATTAATAGAGTTTTCAAGATTTCTGGTAGATTATGAAAGCTTTGTAATAGGAAACTTAGCCCTTCTAACAATCTTCAACTTAATTGAAAACAAGAAAATGTTAAAGGAGGTAAGAAACAAAACTTAAATCACACCAAGGCCCGCCATAGCCCATTATGCCTAATTAAAAAATGAAAAAGCTTCTGCCAATTTTTATGCTTTCAATAGTTTTTTAGCATGTGGAGAAACAAAAGTTAAGCCCCAAGTTAAAGAAGCTTCACCTTTAACAACCGGAGATTACTACTTAGGCATACACAACCTAAAAAGCATTGAAAAACTTTTTAGCAAAGATGTTAAGAACCATTGAACTAAAGCTATAACTTAAAATTCGTTTAAAATTTAGGAAGGCGATGCTCTAAATCAGCTTTAATTACCATAACAATAAATATATTTAACGTTTAAATAGAAAACATTCCTACGTTATGAGCCCTTTAAGAATCTTTTGTTTAGTAATGACAGTAGCCTTCTTGTACGCTACGGCGGTTCAGTACAACGATCCGGATCCTTATTATTGGATGCCGATTTATCTTATTCCCGCAACTATATCGATGTTAATTTTCTTTGGACGAGGTAATAGCCTCAAACCCATACTTTTAATTTTAGCCCTGATATATCTGGCAGGAACGTATTACATGTGGCCGGCCCATTGGGAAGGGGTGGCTTTACAACACGGCATGAAAACGATAAACATTGAAGAAGGCCGTGAATCGTTGGGTTTGGCAATTGTGGGTTTTACCCTGATAGTTTATTTTCTGGCCTTAAACCGGCACAAGCGTATTATCACGTAATTCTATTAATTTAAAAAGCCGGTAATCACCGGCTTTTTTATGAAGAGCAATTGGTAAAAAACTCTAATCGGCTCCCTAACATCTTTATTGTTTTTTATTCGTACGCGTAGGCGGCCGTTCATCCATCCTATTTACTTATGAAGCATACTTTACTAGTAACTTTTTTGTCAGTAGTGTTACCCTGCATTTGTTTCGCGCAAACCACTGAAGAAGCGCCGGAGCTGGAATCGGATCGGCCTACTTTTACCCAAGGCGCTACTGTGGTGCCATCCAAAACCATTCAGATAGAAACCGGACTGGAATACCGGAAAGATCAAACGGAGGAACAGCAGGAGAAAGATTTCATTTATCCTACAACTTTAATCCGGATGGGAATTCTAAAAAAAGTAGAATTACGGGTAAATGTAGATTTTGAAAAACAAAAACATCACTATGCGGCAAGTTCCAGTTTACCGGGACCACAAACCAAACTGCAAGGTTTTGATAATGTGCGGGTAGGTACGAAAATAGAATTAGTAAAAGGCGAGGGTGCCCTGCCCACTATAGGAATTTTAGGTAATGTAACGTTACCAGTCGGCAATAAAGATTTGCGGCCGCCGCACACGGCACCGGAAGGCCGGTTGCTTTTTAAAAACGAATTATCCGAAAAGCTGAATTTACAATACAATTTTGGTTACCATAAGCATAAAGAAGAAGAAGAATATCGGGGCGAAATGATTTACACGGTTAATGCTAATTTTAAAGTTGCCGATACCTTCCAGGCCTTTGCCGAATACGAAGCCACGAAAGCGGTCCATCAATCCGTTGATAGCAGTATAAATGGTGGTTTTATGTTTAAAATATTACCTAACCTGCAAGTAGATGTATTTGGGGGAACCAGCGTATCCGAAGCTGCACCTGATTTTTACACGGGAGCCGGTGTTACCTGGCGCATACCTCGTTAATATCCGCTTTTTTAGTTGAAGCAAGTAGCTTAATCTGTGTTAGTAGGATATATTATAAAAACAGTATTCTTATAAAAAGTCCGAATTTCTAAAACTTAGAAATTCGGACTTTTTATAAGAATACTGTTTTACTTTTTATTACTATCTACTTTAATTCGGTCGTCGCGGTTGGCTAGTTCCCAGGCGGTATAAAAAACCAGCCGGCCGATTTTTTCAATTTTATCGAATAAAATTTTGTCTACTTCGTCGGTTTCCTGGTGGTAATCGTCGTGCACGCCGTTAAAGAAAAAAGCGACCGGAATGTTATTTTTAGCAAAATTATAATGGTCGGAGCGGTAGTAAAATCGGTTCGGATCTTCGGGATCGTTGAAACGGTAATCCAACTTTAATTGCGTGTATTGCTTATTGGCAGCTTCATTAATGGCGTGCAACTCCGACGATAATTTGTCGGAACCAATCACGTACACGTAGTTTTTGTCGTTGTCGTGCTCTTTATCCAGACGCCCAATCATATCAATATTTAAATCTACTACGGTGTTTTCCAAAGGTAATACCGGATGGTCGGTGTAATACTCCGAACCCAATAAACCTTTTTCTTCCCCGGTTACGGTCATAAACAACATGCTACGCCGCGGCCCGAAACCGTCTTTTTTAGCTTGCGCAAAAGCTTGGGCCAATTCCATTACGGTTACGGTGCCGGAACCATCGTCGTCGGCCCCATTGTACACTTTTCCGTTTTGCACGCCTACGTGGTCGTAATGCGCGGTTACTACTACAATTTCGTCTTTTTTATCGGTGCCTTCTACCAAGCCCAGTACGTTTTCGGTGGGCAATAATTCGCGCTTACGGGCTAGTTTTACCTGAATGGTTTTAATAGGTTTAAACGGAGAAGTAATAGCTTGACCAGCTTTGCTAACCTGACCATGATAGTTTACCAAATTACGCGAGGTAGCATTCAATAGGCGGCCACCCATTTCCGGACCAATAAAAATGCCGGGAACTTCGGGCGTTTCGGCCTTTTCTTTCGGGAACTTCACCGAAGCACGTTCGGCAACCGCTTTAATCCGGGCCACGTACTGATCAAATTCGTCCTGGCTGGTCCGGCTGCCAATTAAAATAATGGCTACTGCCCCCTTCTGAGCGGCTACCGTACTTTTTCTTTTCCAGTCAGTGGACCACGCGGAGGGTTTACTGGTTTGGGTAATAATAGATTTGCCTTGCCGGTTAGTAGGTTCACCGACAAACATTACCGCTACTTTCCCGGTAACATCTACATTGTTATAATCGGTGTAAGCGGAGTCTTCAATACCGTAACCTACAAATACTGTTTCCAGATTTTGCTCCGTAGTAAAAGTCGGATCGCCCTGCACGTAAAAATCGGTTAGAAAGATAAAACGTTTGCCATCGATGGTTACGTAGCCCTCGTCCCAGGAGGTTTTTTCGAGGTTAAAGGTTTGATAATAGGGGTTATTGCCTTCTTTTACCGGGCCGGTCAGGCCATCGGCCTTAAACTGATTCGAGATATACTCGGCTGCCATTTTCTGGCCTTTTTCACCGGTTTCCCGGCCTTCGTATGCATCCGAAGCAATGGTAGTTAAATGTTTGGTTAAGTCGGCTACGGTAATGGTGGAAGCATAGGTAGGAGCAGCCGCGCGTAATTTGGTAACATCCGTTAAAACTTCCGTTTTAGGAATAACAGTAGAGGTTTTTTGCCGGGTGCAGCTTCCGGCGAGTATAATTGTTGCTAAAGCTATGGCATACAGGTTTTTATTCATGGAGTTAGGTGCTGGTGGAAAATATAATAGGTAATACGTTCTGAATCAGGTGTTATGTTTTAAGCTATACGATTTAAGCTTCTCGGAGGAAAAATAATAGCTTTAACTATAACTATTTATTTAAAAAACAATCAGGAGAGATTTTACAAATTACGGGCATTTACATGGCAAACTTTCGTTGTTCTACTTCTTAAGTAGTTCCTGCTTTTATTTATCCTTTTAGCTATGCTGGCTTTCCTGCTATTATTTTACTGTTAAAGACTGTTAGTCAAGTAGTTTATTTGCATAAACGTTAAATAGTGGGCGGTAATTATATCACGATTTATAAATTAATACCGTGGCATAAGCGGCCACCCCTTCTTTTTTGCCCACAAAGCCCAATTTTTCGGTGGTAGTTGCTTTAATCGAAATATCTTCCTCGGGTAGTTGCATTACTTCGGCCAGGCAGGTTTTCATGGCCGGAATGTGCGGGTTTACTTTGGGTTCCTGGAGGCAAACGGTAGAATCAATATTACTAACCTCGAAGCCGGCGTTCCGGATTAATTTTAAAACTTCCCGGAGTAAAATTTTACTGTCGATGCCTTTGTACTGCGGATCAGTATCGGCAAAATGGTAGCCAATATCGCGCATATTAGCTGCACCCAGTAAAGCATCGCAGATCACGTGAATGAGTACATCCGCATCGGAATGGCCTAAAGCGCCGTGCGTATGCGGAATTTTAATGCCGCCCAACCAAAAGTCGAGACCTTCCCGTAATTGGTGAACATCGTAGCCGAAACCAGTTCTTATTTTCATAAAGAACAATTAATAGTTTATATAATTGCCGGCAAAAATAAGGATTGTTAAACGGATGCCCGTATAAATTTTGTAATTCTTCGCTTGCCGGAAATTTTGTTCGCTACCAGTACTATAATCCAGAGCTTAAACTAACCTTATTGTTTCAAGGGTAAACAATGTAGGTACCTAATTTAGAAATGAAATTACCACCTAGAGAATTTTGCTTACGCTTTTTCAGCTTGCCGTAATTTTAAAATAATATCTATTTTCTGATTATATAAATTTTCTTCCAGGCCTACCGGATACACGTGCGGATTTAAAAAACGGCGGATAGTTTCGTGTAATTGCTGTACTTGCTGTTGCGCGTGCTGTTGAATAGTGCGTAAATCCGGGGTTTGGTAAATAAGCTGACCTTGCCGGAAAATTGGAACGAGTAAGTCCTGGCATTGAATGCTGGATGCCATAGTTTTACGGCGGGTAGCATCATTCGGGTCGATGAGCGTGGAAGTAGGCGCGGTTTCTTCTGAATAAATCATATCGGCCAGAAAGCCTTGTTCGTTAAAAAAGCGACGTACCTGCTGAATACCCGGGGTAGATATTTTGGCCAATTGCTCTGACAGTTTTAATTTGTATTCCCACTCGCCGGTAACTGGGTGGCGGAGCGCTCCTAACTTATACACGCCGCCCAAGGCCGGTTGATCGTAAGCGGTTACTAATTTGGTACCAATTCCCCAGGTATCAATGCGGGCACCCTGTCGTTTTAAGCTCTCGATCAAATACTCGTCTAAGTCGTTGCTGGCCACAATGGATACCGCCGGGAAACCAGCCTCATCGAAAAGGCGACGACCTTCCTTACTTAAATAAGCTAAATCACCGGAGTCCAGCCGGACACCTTGTAATTCATGCCCGCGAGCCCGCAGATCTTTCGCAACTGTCACGGCTTTTTTAATTCCGGCTAGGGTATTATAGGTATCTACCAGAAATACCGAATCATCCGGAAATACCTCGGCGTAAGCGGTAAAGGCAGCTTGTTCTTCCGTAAAACTCATTACCCAACTGTGCGCGTGCGTGCCTTTTACCGGAATAGTAAATAATCGCCCAGCCAGCAGGTTAGAAGTAGCTCCTATTCCGCCGATAAAGGCCGCTCGGGTAGCAGATAAGGCCCCATCCGGTCCCTGCGCCCGGCGCATACCAAACTCAATCACCCGATCACCTTGGGCTGCTTCCACAATGCGCGCGGCTTTGGTAGCTACCAGCGTCTGGAAATTAATGATGGTGAGTAAAGGAGTCTCGACGAGCTGACATTGTAAAATAGGGCCGGAGATACGCAATAAAGGTTCATTTGGAAATACCACCGTACCTTCGGGCACCGCGGCTACATCGCAGGTAAAACGCATTTGCAGCAAGTAATCCAGAAAGCCTTGTTCGAATAAAGGTTGATTTTTACTGCCGCGTAAGCTGCCTAAATAAGCGGTATCTTCCGGCGTAAATTGCAGGTGCTGTAACAAATCTATGGCATCCGCCAGACCAGCCATTACGGTATAACCTCCTTTAAATGGGTTCTTCCGGAAGTATAAATGAAAAACAGCTTCCTGTTCGGCCATTCCTTTTTTCCAATATCCTTGAGCCATCGTTAATTGGTACAAATCGGTTAGTAATGCCAAGGAGGTTTGGAAGCGATCGGATATATTCATTTTAGCTTTTGATTAAGGAGAATGCTGGTTCCTACGATAGTTACTATAGTTGGTTTATAAGGGTTAGCTAAAGGTTAGCATTAAGGCTACTCATCTAAATAAAGGAATAAATAATAAGCGTATACTGGCTTGATTTAGCGTCTTACTTATTTTAACTTTCCATCCATAAATACTCGTCTGATTAATGTTTCTTTATGCTGATTTATTCATGAAATATTTTAGATTTTTAAAATATATTATTTGGTTTTCACTCATTAGTTTGTTTCCAGGGCGAACAGTTTACGCCCAAAATCCGCATGGGGATAAAGATAAACAAACGTTTAAAAGCCTTTTTAATGGTCTTACTTTAGACGGCTGGCATATTATTCCGGGTGGCAATTGGCAGGTAATAAACGGAGCTATTGTTGGAACCAGTAGCAAAGAAGAAAAACGCCACGGTTTGCTGGTAAGCGATAAAGTATACAAAGATTTTACCGTAAAATTAAAATTTCGACCCATTACAGGTAATAGCGGCTTTTACTTCCGCTGCGAAGAAACCAACGACGAGGTGGGCGTGCACGGCTTTCAAGCGGAGATAGATCCCGAGAAAGATTCCGGGGGCTTGTACGAAACGGGTAGCCGCGAATGGGTAGTTCAACCCAAGCCGGAAGACGTTAAAAGATGGTTGAAGCCCGGTCTCTGGAACGACATGACGGTTATTGCCCGGGGCGGGAACATTGTGGTTTTTATTAACGGCTACAAAACGGCCGCCCTGAGCAATGATGCCGGCCGCCCGGAAGGCCATTTAGCGCTGCAACTACACGGTGGCATGGATATGAACGTGCTTTTTAAAGATATTCAAATTTCCGAAGAGTAAATATTTTATACCTTATCGGCTAAATACGTAGGAGATAGAAAAGCTCAATAAACCTGTTATCACGCGTAAAATCCTGGTTCCGGTTTCCAGTTCAGTGAAGAACTGGGGCTCTTTAATTCAAAGGCCTGCGCCAATAATTCGTAGCTGCGCAGCCGGTCGGCAAAATCATAAGTAATGGTTACAATTACGAGCTCGTCTATGTCGTAGTCCGTAGCCATTTGGGTTAGTTTTTCTTTTACCTGCTCGGGTGTACCGGCTACCATTCTTTGGCGGTTATATTGAATACGGGCTAGTTCTGATTCAGTATATTCCTGGGCATTGGCATCTTCGTAAGGGGGTACACCCGCCCGGATACCTTTCTCAATCCGAAGCATAAGTAAGTCCATTACGGCTTGTAGTTCTTGTGCCTTTTTTTCGGTTTCGGCGCATAAAACAAAAACACTGGCATTGGCTACCGGAGCGGGTAAGTTTTCGGAGGCTTGAAAATGAGTACGGTATGATTTTACCATTTCCGGACCACCGTTTGGATTGATGAAATGAGCAAATGAAAAACCAAAACCAAAATGAGCCGCGAAAACGCCACTCTGCCCGCTGGAACTAAGCAACCAGACCGGCGGTACGGTTTCGGCACTGGGAATAGCCTTAATGCGGGCTAAGTCGGTGCCGGGTTCAAAGGTATCGTTCAGGTAGTGGCCTAAATCGGTGAGTTGCTGAAAAAAGTCTTGTTCACTGAAGGTATTATACGGATTTAAGGCTTGAGCCGTCAGTCGGTCGGAACCGGGCGCCCGGCCAATTCCTAAATCAATCCGGCCCGGGAAAAGAGTTTCGAGCATCCGGAAATTTTCTGCCACTTTTAAAGCGCTGTAGTGCGGGAGCATCACGCCACCCGACCCTACCCGGATATACTGCGTTTTATTAGCTAAATGCGCCATTAATACCTCGGGGGTGGAGCCGGCTAAGCCTCGGGTGTTATGGTGTTCCGATACCCAAAAACGGGTATAGCCTAACTTATCGGCCATCTTAGCGAGTTGTACGGTTTCCTGCAGGGCTTGGCGAGCAGTGCCGCTCTTCCGAATCGGCGATTGATCGAGTACACTTAGCCGAATTGATTTTACACTCATGATCCGCTAACTTATTTATAAGACCTGGATTTTAGCCCGGTGATAGTTCTTGCCGCTGGCTTTCAGAAGCAATATAAATAGCCTAACGTTTCAATGTATGCTGTAGCATATTTTCCATTTAAGTTTCAATATTATTTTTTAAATGAAACCCGGATTAAAAACTTTTTTTCTGAAAAGATGCAAATGCAATTATTTTTTGCCTCACGTAAAGTTGCTCCGGTGAATTGTTTTTTTCTTACGAATAGTAAAAACGGCTCATTAAAAGATACTTTCTGATGTAAGTCTTTTAATGAAATACTTTACTGTTTTTTTACTAATTATTCATCGTGCTCGTATTAATCTTATGTGATTCTAAGAATAATGATATATGTTTCTAATTTGTATTATTCTATTAGAATTTAATAAAATAATCTAAATTTTTAGGCGTTATTTTTGACTTGTATTGAACAAAATGCATTGATACTTTGTAATTAGTAAAACTGAAATTGATAGATATAATTTGATTTGCATTTTTTATTTATTTGATTTTTTGGATTAAATTAATTTGTGTTTACGTATTGTCTAAACTCTTTTATATAACAAAAATAATAATTTCAATTAATTTAAAATTACATGCAAACCTTTACCACCTTACGTACTCCCCGTTTTAAAACAGTTCCTTACAGCGATGCTACTCCCGAGGTACAAGCTATTTACAACGAAACCATGCAGGTTTTGCAGTTGCCTTTTGTACTAAACTGGTTTAAGTGCCAGGGCAGCAACGATGTGTTGCTTCGCGGCAATTGGACGAAGTTGAAATCTACTCTCATCGAAGGGCAAGTGCCTAATATCCTGAAGCAACTAATTATCTATAATGTGTCGAAGATTCGGGGTTGTGAGTACTGTGCCAAAGCCCACGGTATTTTTGCTGATAGCATGAGCCAATTAATCAGCGATGAAGAAAATTTTAAAGTTACCGAAAATATGGATTCGGCGGCGTTACCTAATAGCTACAAAGCGGCAATCCGGTTAGTTACGAAAGCGGCGCTGCAAACGGAAACCGTTACTAACGAGGATTTTGAAGAATTAGCAAAGGAAGGCTTTAACGACGAAGAAATTCAGGAGTTAATGGCCCAAGCCGATTTAGTAAACATGCTGAATACAATTGCTACTATCTCCGGCATAAAAGTAGATAATGAGTTACTGGAAGCCGAATTTTAATTTTTGATTCAACCATAAGCTGCTACCTGCTTGATCGCCGCCGAGAACCAGATTTTCCGGATAACGTACGAGGCTTTTTCCAAGTTCTCGAATAACTTAAGTAAATGTCGCTCGCTGGACGATGTAGCGGCTTGCTTTAAAATAAATTTAAAATACCTTTTTAATTTTCACGTTTTCCGGGCCAGTTACCAGCGGGGCAACCGATACATACATTTAATGGTAACCGCCGAAGACTGCAGTATTGTACTGCAGTCTACCAGCGGTTATTTCGCTTATGAAACAGTACTCTTAGAAAAAGGTATACCGTTGCACTACAATCTGGACATAGATACTATCCCTCTGCCCGAAGTATATCGCTCCTTGACAATAGCTGAACCCGAACTTTGGGGTTGGAATTTTAAACAAGCCCAAGACCGGCAAATTATTGTTTCCTTATTATCGGGTAAAAGCCAGGTTTTCACCAAAAAAGATATCTCGTTTTTGAAAATGGTAGCAGAGAGTTTGGAATCAAAACTGCTGGAAGTATGTCTGTTTCTGGAATTAGACGCTAAAAATCAGGAACTAGGAAACGCAGTTACGACTATCCATGAAAAAAACGGGGTAATTACCTCTATTATGGAGCACCAGAAAGAAATCATTGAACAAAGAACTCAGGAAATCGCAACTAAAAATGCTCGCTTACTCGAAATTTCGGTTTTAAACGCGCATCACGTTCGCGAGCCTCTCAGCCGTATATTAGGCCTTATTTCGGTATTTGATTATTACGACTCTTTAGCTGACATTCAAAGGGAAGTTTTACCAAAGTTAAAAATTTCTTCGGCTGATTTAGACTCTGCTTTACAAGATGTTATAAACAAAGCTACCTCTGATTTAATTGAACTAAAAGCTTAAATAATATGAAAAAGATTGTGTTGGTTGATGACATGGATATTTTCAATTTCATCATGAAGAAAGTAATATCCAATGTTGATCCTGTTCATCAGGTGCACGATTTTACGAATGGTCAGCAGGCTCTGGATCAGTTAGAAGACCTGGAGCCAAACCTAATTTTTCTGGATTTAAATATGCCGGAAGTGAATGGGTGGGATTTTCTGGAAACTATGCGGGCTCGAAATTTACCACACAAAGTGTATATTCTTACCTCGTCTACCAGCGAACTGGATCGACAGCGTTCGGAAAAGTATCAGAACGTGGTTAATTTTTTAACTAAACCAGTGGCCCAGGATAAGGTTGCCGAGATTTTAAAAGAAGTTTAGGCGCTTGCGTACTATACAGATAATAAGAATTAAGCTATTTGTTTACGGAAACATACATTTCCATTCGAAAATCAGGATAGGATAAAAAGGCTGCTAATAAGGCAGCCTTTCTTGTTTTTAGTGAGTTCGGTATTCTGGAAATAAAATCTTATTAAGCAAGCGCACTAAATTTAGATTTTACTGTTGTTTTAACAATATAGTGCTCTCCTTGGTCTATTTTGTTAAATAATCTGCCTAAATTACAACCAATTTCATAATACTTTAATCAAACTGCATTGTGCTTGATTTCCGCGTTTTTATTTGTTAATTACTTGTTCCATGTCCTTCAAAACCTCTTTACGCAAACATTTTTTTACCACAATTTACGGGAGCTTGTTGTTCCTGGCTACGTATGCGTGTACCAATATTGGGCACGAAAAAAAAGTTTTAGTATTTACTCCGGCTAAAACGAATCCCGAAACGACTGCTGCTGGGGTGGCTGCTTTACAAGAATTAGGAGCAGAACATAAATTTAAGGTAGACACGGCTTTTACTGCTGCGCGCCTCACTGAAGACTCCCTGAAAAAATATGCGGCGGTGGTATTATTAAATACTGCTCCGGATGAATTAGGCCATAGTCAGCAGGTAGATCTGCAGCGGTTTGAGCAGGCAGGTGGAAAAATTATTAAACCTGAACCGGTAACTAGCCCCGAAAAATTTAAAGATGCCTCTTACCAGAGACAGTTAGGCAGCAATATCGAAACGGAAGTTGCTAAAGCTAGTAAGCTTGATTATAGTAAAGCTACTATTGCGCGTGTACCCGAAGAAAGCCGTTTTGTGCAAATGGTACTCGACCAAAACCTGGATGAGCCCATGCAAATGACCATTCTGGAACAAGGTAAAGTATTATTTATTGAGCGCCGGGGTAACGTAAAACTTTATGACCCGGCTAAAAGAGCAACCCGCGTTATTTCTAAATTTAACGTGCACACCGAAGGGAACTACGAAGATGGTCTATTGGGAGTAACCAAAGATCCTAAGTTTTCGGAGAACCATTGGGTGTATTTTTATTACTCGCCGGAAGTAAAAGAATCGAAACAAAATCTTTCGCGCTTTACCATGATCGGCGATAGCCTGGATATGAAGTCGGAAACGCTGATTATGGAAGTGCCGGTGCAACGCGAAACTTGCTGCCACTCGGCTGGTGGTTTAGTGTTTGGTCCGGAAGGTTATTTGTACATTTCTACCGGCGATAATACCAGTTCCAAAGAATCAGATGGCTTTTCGCCGCTGGATGAGCGGCCGGGTCGTGGTCCTTTCGATTCCCAAAAATCATCGGGTAATACCAACGATTTACGCGGTAAAATTCTGCGGATTATTCCCAAACCGGAAGGTGGCTACGATATTCCGGAAGGCAACTTATTCCCGAAAGGAACTCCTAAAACCCGCCCTGAAATTTACGTAATGGGTACCCGCAATGCCTTCCGGTTCTCGATAGATGCGAAAACCAAATATTTGTACTGGGGCGATGTTGGTCCGGATGGGGGTAGCGATGGCCCGCAAGGCCCGCGCAGTTACGATGAGTTTAACCAAGCTCGTCAGGCGGGTAACCATGGTTGGCCGTATTTTGTGGCGGATAACAAAGCTTATTCTGACTGGGACTTTGCCACGAACAAGCCCGGCCCTTTATTCGATCCAAACCGGCCGGTAAACAAATCGCCGAATAATACCGGTTTAGAAGTACTGCCACCCGCGCAAAAACCTTTAATGTGGTACCCTTACGATGTGTCCAAAGAGTTTCCGTTTTTGGGGAAAGGTTCCCGCAGTGCCATGGCTGGTCCGGTGTATTATTCCGAAATGTACGGCGATAGCAAAAAGAAATTCCCGGCGTATTATGATGGCAAATTATTCATTTACGAGTGGGCCCGCAGCTGGGTAAAGGTAGTAAGCTTCCACCCTGATGGTTCATTAAACAAAGTAGAGCCTTTCCTGCCGAGTATGGAAGTATTTAAACCGATTGATATGCAATTTGGTCCGGACGGCGCCATGTATTTGCTGCAATACGGCGAAAATTACTTTGCCCGTAACCCTGATGCTCGTTTGGTGCGCATCGAATACACCGAGGGCAACCGGGCACCAGTTGCGACTATTACCGCTGATAAACAAGTAGGCGCTGCTCCTTTACAAGTAAAAGTTTCGGCCAAAGAATCTTACGACTACGATAAAACCGATAAATTAACCTATGAGTGGCGTTTAACCTCGGGAGGAGAAGTAATATCCCGGGAAGCAGAAACCACTTTAAATTTTGATAAGCCGGGCGTTTACAAACCTGAACTTACCGTGAAAGATGATAAAGGCGAAGTTACGACTACGCAAACCGAAATTAAAGTAGGTAACGAGCCGCCGCAAGTAGCCATTGATATTACCGGTAACCGTTCGTTTTTCTTTGATAACAATACTTTTAATTATAAAGTGAGTGTGTCTGATAAAGAAGAAGGAACCGTAGGACAAGGAATAGATCCTAGCCAGGTAATGCTTGCCTTTGATTATTTACCCCAAGGCAAAGACTACGCGCTTATTTCGGCGGCTTCCAAATCGGGTAACGTAGCTACTAAATTTTTAAAAGGTAAATCTTTGATTGATGGCAGCGATTGTAAGTCGTGTCACGATTTAGAAAAGAAATCCATCGGACCAAGCTACAAAATGGTAGCCGAACGTTATGCGGCGGCCGGCGAGAATTCGGTGGGTTTCTTAGCGGAAAAAATTATTAAAGGTGGTAATGGCAATTGGGGGCATAGCTTAATGGCCGCGCACCCGCAGCACAGCAAAGCCGAAACATCCGAAATGGTGCGTTATATTTTATCGCTGTCGGCTACGAATAACGCGGGTGGCAGCATGCCGCTGCAAGGTAAATTTACCACCAAAGAGCACCTTGGTACCGGCGAAGAAGGTTCGTATATTATTACTGTAAGCTACCGCGATAAAGGCAACGCATTTACCGGGCCACTTACCGATCGTAAAACCTTGGTTCTGCGTCATCCCAAAGTGCAAGCGGAAGATTACGATGGCTACCAGCAAATTAATACGCAACGTCCGCCCAATTCCGGTGGTTTAGGTTACGTTGATAATATCCGGAACGGTTCCTGGATATCTTTCAAAAATATTGATTTAACTGGTATAGAAACTTTAACCTTCCGGGTAAATGCGAATGGTAACAGATATCCGGGTGGTACCATTGAAGTACGCAGCGGTTCGGTAAGCGGCCCGGTTGTAGCCACGGCTACCGTGAAAACAACTAATATCGAAGGTAAAGGTCAACTAATGTCTAACGACCCGCGCTGGTCAGAAGTAACTGCCTCCGTAACGAATGCCGTTACTAAGCCGCAGGATTTATACCTAGTGTTCCAGAATAATCAAAGCCCAAACCGCAATTTGTTCCTGCTCGACTGGATTAACTTTGGTAACTTTAGTAAAAAATCCTGGGTCGTAATTAAAAATAATTGCTAAATAGGAAAAAGCCGCTGCCCGAATCAGGCAGCGGCTTTTTGCTTTAATTAAATTGTGAGACAATGAAGGCTATCACCTAAAACTTAATCATTAGCTAAAAAAGGAGCTTGCCTTACATAGGTATTTGAATCCAACTGCTCGATCAAAAAATACGCTAAGTCGGTAGCGCAAATCTTCTCACCCGGGCAATCTTCCAGGCTCACGTGTATTCCTCTTCTTTCGTCCGTTTGCTCAATTAGGGGCAATCTAACCAAAGTCCAATCAATTTTACTGTCAGATAAAATCTCGTACTCTAATTGTTTATCCTGGGTACTTTTTGGAAAATGCGTGTGCATCCAATCCGTAGCAAACTGGGTTTTGGTACCTTTTTTATCAAGGGGAGTGTTTACATTCAAACCGGTTATCAATAGGTACCGCGAAATTTGATGCGCTTGCATGGCCCGTAAAATATGAGTGGTAGCTTGGCTGAACAAGGTAGGTTCGCTGGGTGGCTGACCTAAGCCTAAAGTGCTGATTACGGTTTGGCAACCTTCTAGTAAAGTATGTATACTTTTGTAATCCCGGGCATCACCAAGCACAACTTCTATTAAAGGGTTCACTATTTTAAATTTTTCCGGGTTCCGGACAAGAATTTTAAAAGGCAGGCTTTGCTTTAGGAGTTGCTCAACCAGGTATTTCCCGGCTTTACCGGTACCGCCCAACAGGGCTGTTTTTATTTTTGATTTCATGGCTACTTTATAAAATAGTAAATACAAAATTGTTCGAACTTTTTATGATAAGTCCGAAGGCCCCAGAACCTTGGTGGTTGCTGGATGATAAGTACTATTTTATAAGGCAGTTTTAATGGAACAAATCTATACTTTTATCCCATCCAAGCAAATACAATCAGGTAAAAGTCTCCATAAATAAAACAGCCAACTCTCGCATAATGGAAAGCTGGCTGTTTTATTTATGGAGACTTGTTAATCTTTACTTAATAAATATTTCAGTGAATCAATCTATTTGATAGAATTGAAATTAGCACAATTACAATAGCAAGAAATAACTAAACAGAAATAAATCTTGTGTCTAACATCTGGATACTTATGCCTCATTAATTATGCTTTTAACTTCTGTAAGTAATTAAAATTATGTTTTACACTTTCTATGGGGTCACCGGAATATTCTTCCTGCTCCACAAAATAATATTTTAAACCTGATTTATCGGCGTTCTGGAAAAGCTTGGCAATATCCAGACCGCCCTTCCCAAATTCGGTGCTTACCGGCTCGTTTTTCTTCATGTCTTTTAAATGCCACAACGGAAAGCGACGGGGATAACGGGTAAAATAATCAATTGGATCGTGGCCCGTAGCTACTACCCAGCCTAAATCTAATTCCCAAGCTACCAGTTTCGGATCGGTTTCGGCCAAAAGCAAATCATACAGTACTTTGCCTTCTGCTTTTTCAAATTCGTATTCGTGGTTATGATAGCCAAATTGCAAACCTGCTTTTTTACATTCTTCGCCGGCTTTATTAAATTGTTCAGCCACTTTTTGATAATTACTAATAGTTTGCCCTTCGGTGGGCAGCGAGGAACAAATTAGGTATGTCTGACCGGTTTCAGCGGCATCAGCGACGGTTTTTTGCCAATCTTTATCCAGGTGCACATGGCCACTGCGCAGGTTCATGCCTAAATCCTGAATAACTTTTTTAAATTCTTTCGGAGCAAAGCCATAGTAATTACCTTTGGCACTGCGCGCTGATTCCAGTTCTTTGTAGCCAATAGTAGCCAGTTTTTTCAAAGTGCCTTTTACATCCGCTTCTAGTTCTTTCCGGACAGTATATAATTGAATACCGGCGCTTTTAGGTTTAGCCAGGGAACCGGCTTGGGCTAATAAGGGGAGGGCAGCTGCTCCTAAAGTAAGGGAGCCGGCTTGTTTCAAAAAATCCCGACGATTAATCATATGTAACAATTAAAAGTAAATTTATGGTTTAGGAATATATACAATTCTTAAAGGTACAATAACTAGCGAATTGCGCTAAACTTATTTTAAGGTAAATTTTCGCCGGTAAAGATGAAGAGTCTCTTGTAGAAAATGGATAGATGGTTAGTAAAAATATTTATAACAAAATAGGAAAATGATTGATAATCCTGTAAGGAAAATTTACGCTTATTAAAAATTTAAAAAATATTAAAAGTTTAAGCCTACTTACTGTTTAAATTACAATAAAAAAGGATTAACTTCGGTTGATTTTGTCAGCAACTGACAGGCTATCAATGCCTTTTATTACAAGATGAATTTACACAAATTTATAACATCCGGAGCAGTAACCGTAATTTTGCTGGTAGCTGCCGGGTTTACAAACAAGCAACCTCTTCCTAATTCTGTTGCCAACTCTTTTCAAGAAGATAAATTTGATCCTTATCGCGAAACCATTCCGGGTACTAAAGTATCCTTTGAACTAGTACCTATAAAAGGGGGGGAATTTAGGATGGGTAGCCCGGCTACCGAAGCAAAACGTAAACCCGACGAAGGCCCCCAACACAAAGTTAAAATTGAGCCGTTCTGGATGGGAAAATACGAAGTAACCTGGGATGAGTTTGAAATTTTTGTGTACAAAGAAATTGAAAAACAATCCATGAACGCTTCCTCTATGGCGGCAACGGGCCCTTCTGATGCGGTTTCGCGGCCTAGCCCCCCGTACCTGGATATGACTTTTGGGATGGGCAAAAGCGGCTTTCCGGCCATAAACATGACCCAGTTTGGAGCACTTACTTATTGTAAATGGTTAACTGCTAAAACCGGGCATTTTTACCGTTTGCCCACCGAAGCAGAATGGGAGTATGCCTGCCGGGCCGGTGCAACAACGGCTTATTCTTTCGGTGATGATCCCACTGGACTGGACGAATACAGCTGGAATTTTAACAACAGCAACGCCGGCACTAAAAAAGTAGGGAGTAAAAAACCAAATGCCTGGGGATTATACGACATGCACGGTAACGTAGCCGAATGGACTTTAGACCAGTACGATCCTAATTTTTACGCTCAGTTTGCCAAAGCAACTGCTACTAATCCTTGGTTAAAGCCAACAAAATTGTACGCGCATACGCTACGGGGTGGTTCCTGGGACGATGATCCGGATGCTTTACGCAGTGCGGCCCGTCAGTTCTCGAAACCCGTATGGAAGCAACGTGATCCGCAAATTCCTAAGAGCCAGTGGTGGTTTACCGATGCCTCTTTTGTGGGTTTCCGGGTAGTACGCCCGCTTAAACAGCCCTCCGCCGAAGAAATTGCTAAATATTGGTCAGAGCCCATTAAAGATTATGGCTCTTGAGCAAATGGTTAAACTACTAAAAGAATCTGTTCATTAAACCTGAATACATTTATTAAAAATATTTTCAAACTTGTAAATCATTCTAAAATCTAAAATAGCTACTACTACCATGAGCGAAGAAAAAGACCTCCAAAACACGTTTCCCCATCTATCGCGGCGGGGTTTCTTTAAAGGATCAGCGGCCCTTTTAGGAGGGGCACTCATTAGCCAACTTCCGTTCGAAACCAATGCCTATGCCCGCTACGGTGCCGACGATACCATTAAAGTAGCCTTAATTGGCTGCGGTGGCCGGGGTACCGGCGCTGCCATTCAGGCGTTGAGCACCCAAGGCAAAGTGAAATTAGTAGCTATGGCCGATGCTTTCCGCGACCGGCTCGACGAAAGTTTTACCGCCGTTTCTACTAAGTTTCCGGATAAAAGCCGGGTTGATGTACCGGAAAAAAATAAGTTTGTTGGCTTCGATGCTTACAAAAAAGCTATTCCTTTAGCTGATGTAGTTATCTTAGCAACGCCTCCTGGTTTCCGACCTATTCATTTTGAAGAAGCGGTGAATGCGGGCAAGCACATTTTTATGGAAAAACCCGTTGCTACCGATGGCCCTGGGGTTCGTAGAGTATTAGCTGCCGCTGAAATAGCCAAAAAGAAAAATTTAAATGTGGTGGTTGGGTTACAGCGTCGTTACCAGAATGCTTACCTCGAAACTATTAAGCGCATTAACGATGGCGCCATTGGCGATATAACCAGTGCGCAGGCGTATTGGCACAATGCCGGAGTATGGGTACGTCCCCGGAAAGAAGGCCAAACCGAAATGGAATACCAAATGCGGAATTGGTACTACTTTAACTGGCTTTGCGGCGACCATATTTTAGAGCAGCACATTCATAATATCGACGTGGTAAACTGGGTGAAAAATGATTATCCGGTATCGGCCCAAGGAATGGGTGGCCGCCAGGTGCGGAACGGAAAAGACCACGGGGAGATTTTTGACCACCACTACGTTGAATTTACTTACGCCGATGGTACAATATTTAACAGCCAATGCCGCCACCAGCCGGGCACTATGAACCGCGTTGAAGAAGTGTTTGTAGGAACAAAAGGTCGCGCTACGCTCTCTGGCGACGGAAAAGGTATTGTTACCGACTTAAAAGGCGGCTCTATTTATAACCACCGTTCTAAAAACGATCCGGATCCGTATCAGACCGAGCACGATAAATTGTTCGCGGCTATCCGGAGCGGCAGCGTTATTAATAACGCCGAATACGGCGCAAAAAGCACCATGACTGCCATTTTAGGTCGTAATGCTACTTATTCCGGACAAGTAATTAAATGGGACGATGCTTTAAATACCCAAATAAGCATTATGCCGGAAAAATTTGCCTGGGATGCTCCTACACCTACTAAACCCGATGCCAACGGAAACTATCCTATCCCGACTCCCGGCGTTACCCGTGTTATTTAAATTTTATATTTATAGTTTATTTAGAAAAGCCTTCTCTCATCCGGAAGGTTTTTTTATGTCAAATATTTTAGCTTGTTCTTGGGTTATTACCTTAGCGGGAGACCGGAGGTTAATAGCATTGTTGAACAAGATTCGTTTAAATCAGGAATAAAACTCATCCGGAAACATACTGTATCTAATTTTTAAGTAACATTAAGGCAGGTACTGATTTGTCTTTCTTATGCAAAATACCCTCTTCTTTTACCTTGCGCTACTCCTGGTAATTCTGTTTTTGGTAATGCTGGCCCGTCGGCTCAAAATCTCGTACCCGATTATTCTGGTTTTGGGCGGATTGCTATTGAGCTTTATTCCCGGTCTGCCGGTGCTCCACGTAGAGCCTGAACTGATATTCTTGCTTTTTCTACCGCCATTACTGTACGAAGCGGCCTGGTACACTTCCTGGAAAGAATTCTGGAAGTGGCGCCGGGTAATTGGTTCGTTTGCTTTTTTAATTGTCATTCTTACGGCCAGCGTTATTGCTTTTATTTCGCAGGCCCTCATTCCGGGTTTTACTTTGGCTTTAGGTTTCTTATTGGGGGCTATAATTTCTCCACCCGATGCGGTTTCGGCTACGTCTATTTTAAAAGATATATCGGTGCCTAAACGGATTGTTTCTATTCTGGAAGGAGAGAGTTTACTTAATGATGCGTCCAGCTTAATAGTTTTCCGGTTTGCTTTAACCGCAGTGGTATCCGGCGGTTTTGTTTTTCACGAAGCGATTACCAGTTTTTTTGTGGTGATTATAATGGGAACGCTTGTCGGTTTAAGTGTGGCTGTTGTGTTTTACGCTATTCACCGGTGGTTGCCTACTACGCCCAGCATGGATACGGTTCTTACTTTTATAGCGCCCTACATGATGTACATCACCGCCGAAAAATTCCATTTTTCGGGAGTTTTAGCGGTGGTTAGCGGCGGCTTATTTCTGTCGCATCACAGTCACACTATGCTCAGTCACCTGAGCCGGATACGTGGCGCAAACGTGTGGGCTACCGTAGGATTTGCGCTCAACGGCTTTATTTTTATGTTAATTGGGTTACAGTTGCCGGTTATTGTGCAACAGTTAGGAGACCATATTTCCCTGAGTGAAGCCATTATTTATGGTTTGCTTATTTCATTGGTAGTAATAATTACCCGGTTACTATGTGTAATGGGCGCGTCGATTTTTACCAAATTTATTAGCCGCTACATTACGACGGCCGATAGCAACCCTGGTTGGCGAGGACCTATTATTGTGGGTTGGGCCGGTATGCGCGGCGTAGTTTCTTTAGCTTCCGCTTTATCTATTCCATTGGTATTGAGCAACGGCGAAGCTTTCCCGCAGCGAAACCTTATTTTGTTTATCACTTTCACGGTTATCTTGGTTACGTTGGTGTTTCAGGGTTTAACCTTGCCTTACCTAATCCGCTGGGTAAACGTACAAGAAACCGATTATCCCTTATCTTTAGCCGAACAAGATTTTTTAATACGGCGAAAGTTAAAAAGAGAAGCTTTAAAATTTATCGAGGAAAAGTATCCCAGCGCAGGCGATACCAACGAATTAATAAAAAGTTTGAAGTTGCGCTTACAAAGCGATATTACCTTTTTAGATTATTTTCATCAACCCGACGTAGAAGAAAAATGGGAGAGTGAAAACATTTTGAGTTACCGGGAAATTATGACGAATTTGTTTACTCAAGAACGGCAACTATTACATACCATCAATAAGAAAGCCGAAGTAGACGAAGATGTTGTGCGCAAACACCTGACTCTGCTAGACTTGGAAGAAGAAAAGCTGCGGCAGCAGTTTGAGAATGATTAACCCGCCGGGCTACCAGGCTTGCTTTTCTTCTTCCGCAAAACCTTGTTTATTTAATCCGTATATTTTTTAAAAATAGCCGTAGCAGTATGGCCCCCAAATCCGAAAGTATTGTTCATGACGTAGTTTACCGGCTGCGCAACTGCTTCTCCCAGAATAAGGTTTAACCCTGCGGGCACTTCCGGGTCTACGTTTTCTACGTTAATAGTAGGCGGAATAATATTGTTATAGACGGCCAATACGCTAATAATACTTTCTACGGCCCCGGCAGCGCCTAATAGATGGCCGGTCATGGATTTAGTGGCGCTTATGGCTACCGGCAAATCCTGGAATATACTTTTTATAGCCTTCAATTCACTTAAATCGCCCATTCCGGTAGAAGTAGCGTGCGCATTTACGTAATCAATCTGCTCCGGACCAATTTGCGCATCCGCTAAGGCGCTTTTCATGCCTAGAGCGGCTCCTAAACCTTCCGGCGAAGTTCCGGTTAAATGATAAGCATCCCCGGCCATACCACCGCCAATTAATTCGGCATAAATCCGGGCCCCGCGTTTTACGGCGTGCTCCCGTTCTTCTAATATTAATGCGCCGGCGCCTTCTCCCATTATAAATCCATCCCGGTCCTGGTCGAACGGCCGCGAAGCTTTCTCAGGTTCTTCATTGCGTTTAGATAAAGCCTGGGCGGCGCTAAAACCACCTACTGCCCCTTCGGTAATAGCCGCCTCCGAACCTCCGGCTACCATTATAGTAGCTTTGCCTAACCGAATAGTGTCAAAAGCATTAATAATAGCGGTATTGGAAGAAGCGCAGGCCGAAACGGTGCAATAGTTTGGCCCGTACAGTTTATGCCGGATAGAAATAACCCCGGCGGCAATATCCACAATCATTTTCGGGATGAAATACGGGTTAAATCGCGGGGTTCCGTCGCCGGCATGATACTCCCGTAACTGCTCTTCAAAAGTACCAATGCCGCCGTTGCCGGAGCCCCAGATTACTCCTACTTCGTACCGTTCCGTTTCCGATATTTGTTTGAAATCCAAGCCGGCATCCAGGATAGCCTGGTCACAGGCTGCAATGGCATATTGGGTAAATAAATCGTATTTTTTCAGTTCTTTCTTGTCTAGGTAATCTTCCGCCCGAAACGCCTTTACCTCGCAGCCAAACCTGGTTTTAAATTTACTTGCATCAAATTTGGTAAGCGGGGCGGCTCCGCTTTTACCGGCCACAATATTCTGCCAGAATTCAGCCACGGTATTTCCTAGAGGGGTAATGGCTCCTAAACCCGTTATAACTACTCTTTTCATATTAATCACTCTTCTCCCAAGAGTTTTCTTTAAATAAATATTGCACAAATAACTGCACTTTAGGACCAATAAACAAAATAGCCGGAATAACTACCGCGTAGCCCATCAGCCAGGACCGCAGCCAGATTGCCAAAAACTTCTCCCCGAAACCAATATTTATTCCGATGAGAGTAAAAGAAATAATACCGGTAGTAACAATACCCATGAGGAGGGCAAAAGCAATTTTTTGTTTCATAACGCTCTGATTTTTAAAATTTTTAGCTGTTTTGCGGCTGAGCTTGTTTCCGCGATTGAAATAGGACTTGCAGCGCCGCTTCCGGCGAAGAGCGGAATAATTGGTAAATTTGCTCGGTATTACCTACCCGTATTTCGTATTCATTTTTCTCCAGCGCTTTTACGAAAGCTTCGGCTACGGCCAGGGGCGGAATACCATTATGGCCACCAATAGGCTGCGAAAATTCGGTATCTACCAAGGGTGGCATGAGTTCAAAAACCTTAATGGCGGATGTCTCTGCCAAGGCTAAACGTAAAGCTTGCGAGTACGAGTGCAAAGCCGCTTTACTCGCGGAGTAACCCACCAAAGCGCCCGGTACAAAAGCCACAATCGACGATACATTTACAATAGCCGCTTCCGGCTGATTTTTTAAAATGGGAAGCAGTTTTTCGTTTAACCGGATAACCGATAAATAATTAGTATGCATTTCCTCGGCTGCTTTTTCGAAGGCATTGACCGTGGGGTCGGTAATATCATACAACAAAGCGTGCCCAGCGTTATTGATTACTATATTCAGGTCCGGGAAATCCGAGTAAAGCGTGTTTACCAGATTAGTAACGTCCGCTTCTTTGCTCACATCCGACACTATTGCCGTTACATTTGGTAGCTGAATAGTTGCTCGTTGTAAACGCTCCTTATTCCGGCCGGTGATAATTACCTGGTTGTTATTTTGGGTTAATAATTTGGCTAATTCTAAACCAATACCAGCACTCCCGCCGGTAATTAGTATTGTGTTTCCAGTTGTTTTCATAAAGTTGTATTTGATTAAAATGTACGTTTTAAGAACTGATTGCCTAGCAACTTGCCAGAAGTTTTTCAGATAAGATTTATGTCTAATTTTTATACCAATCGGTATATTTTTAAATAAAAAATTTAAGTTAATTCTTCAATTAGTTTTTCGACGGATTGTAAAATAGCCTTCCGAAAATTGGTTTTTCCGGTAAGTTTGGTGATCATAATAGCACCTTCAATCATGGCAATAAGAGTTAGGGCGGTTTGGTCAGGGTTTACATCGGTGCGAAATTCTTTATTTTGAATTCCCCCATTTATCAGTTGTGAAATTTTGCTTTTCCAGTCAGTAATGGCATCGGCCGCTTTATTTTTTAAAATTGGATGCGTGTCATCGGCTTCAATGGCGGTGTTTAAAATAGGGCATCCTCCCACCGGAAAAGGAAATTTTAAAAAATTATCGTATACCCGTACGTAAACCAATAATTTATCCTTTGCCGACGTTTGCTTTTCTATTTCGGAATGAATAATTCGTTGTACCTGGGCCAAATTAAATTCAAAGGCGGCTACGGCTACTTCGTCTTTATTCTCGAAGTTGCCGTAAATACTGCCTTTCGTTAAGCCAGTAGCATCGGTAATATCGGCGATAGAAGTACCCGCATACCCTTTGGTATTAAAAATAGGAGCTGTTTTCTCTATTATAAATTGCCGGGTTCTTTCTGCCTTACTCACTTTGGTTTCAATAATGGTTTAAAATTATACCATTTGGTATATTATACAAATAAATAGCTCAAAAAGTTTAAGAAATTTATAATTTTAAATCAGATAATTTACTCGCCTGTAACTTGCAGTTAATTAAAGTTAGTACGAACAGTCAATTTTGGGAGAATACTAGTTTATTTACACGGCCAATCATTCTCTTATTCCCTAGCTTGTATGAGCAACCTGCTTAAAGATATTTACTCGCCCAGCTTTTATAATGCTTTAGCTACCGGTTTAAATAAAATAATTCCCGGCTTCGAAAGGCAAATATTTATTTCTCTGATCCTGACGGAAAATTTCCAGGAAAAGGAATTGAAAGAGCGGATGCGGCATACTACTCAAGCTTTGCGGGCCTTTATGCCGGATAATTTTGCCGAGGCGGCTCACCTGCTGCCCGCTATAATTACGCAATTAAAAGACGATGGCTTTAGCGAAGGCCGATTGGAGTTTCTGTTCTTGCCGGATTACATTGCAACCTACGGCTTAGCCGATTACGAAAATTCAATAAAAGCGCTGGAACACGTAACCCAATACATTACCGGCGAATTTGCTATCAGGCCTTTTCTATTGCATTACTACGAACCGACCCTGGCTCAGATGTTAAGCTGGTCGCGCCACGAAAAATACCAGGTGCGCCGTTTAGCCAGCGAAGGCTCGCGCCCCCGGCTACCCTGGGCGATGGCGGTGCCGGCTTTAAAGAAAGATCCTTCTCCGGTGTTGCCCATTCTGGAAAATTTAAAAAATGATTCTTCGGAAATTGTACGGCCGAGTGTGGCCAATAACCTGAACGATATTGCTAAAGACCACCCTTCCATTGTGCTGCAAATTGCCGCCCAATGGAAGGAGACCAGCAAAGAAATTGATGCCTTAATAAAACATGGCTGCCGCACTCTGCTCAAACAAGGCCACCCGGAAATACTGAACCATTATGGTCTGTCGGCTAAAAACGTTACGCTGGCCAACTTTAAAATAAATACCCCGGAGGTTTTCATGGGAAATAACCTGGAATTTAGTTTTAAAATTAAAAATGAGCAATCGATGAATCAGATAATCCGGGTAGAATACGCCATTTACTACCTGCGACAAAATAATACCTACGCCAAAAAAGTCTTTAAAATAAGTGAGCGCCTATTTCTCCCCCAGGAAGAAATTACCATAACCCGCCGGCAAAGTTTTAAACGGATCACCACCCGCACGTTTTACCCGGGGCAACACCGCTTAGGTTTAATTTTAAATGGCGAAGAAAAAGAAGTTAAACCTTTCGATTTGGTGGTCAAATAAAACTGGCGTTTTAAAAGAAATAGAAATCGGAAGTTCATTTCTGTTTATGGAACAGTCATGGTAATCATTCCCTGTCTCTCCGAAAAAAGACTTTTCTCTAAATTAGCGCGAGTGGTCCGATCGTGTTTCTTATCATGGGAGGTCGTATTGGCTAATGAAACTGGATATGCATGCCTACAATTATTAAGCTAGGCGGCTCAAGTAAAGTAAATTATTCGCAAATTCTATTTGAAACTCTTTGCCAAAATCATGTACTTGGCGAAAAATTTTAAAAATTTCAATGGCTTACCCGATTATAGCTGGTTTAACCTCTTGCCGGAAAGTCCTGATTTTTATTCTTACTACGAAATAACTTTAAACTATGGCAAAAATTATTTCTCCGCAAGTTGACTTTGCTGAACTGATCCGGCAGGTAAAGCAGGTAACTCCCGAAATTTACGATCAGCAGGGTAATTACCTGAATCTTATGGAAGGTCGCTGGCAGGAACCGGGTACTCCCCGGGAATTTGTAACGCCCATCGACGGCTCTGTATTGGGTAATCTGCCTTTTCTGGACAAAGCTACGGCGCTACGGGCCGTACACGGCGCTCACCGCGAAGCCGCCGATTGGTGCCGGGTAGACCTGGACGAGCGCAAACAGCGCGTCCAGGATTGCCTCGACCAGCTCCGCGATAACGTAGAACTGATTGGTAAATTGCTCATGTGGGAAATTGGTAAAACCTACAAACTAGGCTTTACCGACATCGACCGCTGCATCGACGGCGTGCAATGGTACGTCGATAATATCGAGGAAATGCTGGGCCGCCGGGAGCCCTTGGGCGTGGTTTCCAACATTGCCTCCTGGAACTATCCCATGTCGGTGCTGATGCACGCGGTATTGGTGCAGGTACTTTGCGGCAACGCGGCTATTGCTAAAACCCCAACCGACGGTGGCTTTATCTCGTTGAGCGTAACGTTTGCGATTGCCCGTCGCTGTGGTTTGCCCGTGACCCTGGTTAGCGGTTCGGGGGGTGAGTTAAGCGATGTATTGGTGAAAGACCAGGCTATCGAATGTCTTTCCTTCGTGGGTGGCCGCTACAACGGCCGCAATATTGCCGACGCCTTAGCTTCGGTGCACAAGCGTTACATGTTGGAAATGGAAGGTGTGAATACCTACGGCATCTGGAATTTTTCCGATTGGAATAACCTGGGCGACCAATTAAAAAAAGGCTACGATTACGGCAAACAACGCTGCACTGCCTACGTGCGTTTTGTGGTGGAACGCCGTTTATTTCCGCAATTTTTAGAAACTTACTGGACTGCTATCCGCAGCCTGAAAATAGGAAATCCTACCTTGGTTGACAACCCCACCGATAAACTGCCCGATTTGCATTTTGGACCGGTAATCAACAGCCGGCAGGCCGAAGATTTGGATCGTTTGTATACCAATGCGCTTAAAACCGGTGCTACGCCTTTCTACGAAGGTAAATTAGATGATTCGTTATTTTTACCAGATCAGGATCGTTCGGCGTACCGCGCCCCGCGCGCTCTGGTGAATTTACCGCGCCAAAGTGAGTTATACTTTAAAGAACCTTTCGGGCCGATTGATTCGGTAGTACTCGTGGATCGGGTAGAAGAACTGGTAGGGGAGATGAATATTTCCAACGGCGCCTTAGTAGCTGCCGTCGCCTCCGATGATACCAAATGGGCGCAACGCACCGCGAAAGAAGTACGGGCCTTTAAAGTAGGCATTAACAAGCTCCGTTCCCGTGGCGACCGCGAAGAAGTTTTCGGCGGCTTAGGCGAATCGTGGAAAGGTGCTTTTGTGGGTGGTAAATTGCTGGTAGAAGCTGTAACCCAAGGTGCCCCTTCGGAACTGGTGCTCGGTAATTACCAGGATGCTACTTTACTGCCGGAGAAAATTTAAAAAAAGATTTTGCTGGATTGCTTTTAGGCTGAAAATTTAAAAAAATCATTGGAAACCTGGGATTGGCGAAGTAGCTGGTTCTAGGTTTTTTGTTTATGGGCATTTCTTAAATGAATAAATATATACTATATTCGTTAATACAGGTACGTTTATCCAGCTAACGGGTGTGGTATAAATACCAGTACTGGCGTTTAGCAGTAAGTTGGTGGCAATATTAAAAAGGGACGTAAAAAAGGAATAATTTAAAATGAAAATTTACTTCTCTGACTTCTTTAATGTTTCGCCAGAAACACTAGATGAATACGGCGCATTTAACGTGTCACTAATAAATGATTTGCCATTGTTCATTGATCCCTTTCTGCTTTTTGGAAGTAAAAAGCCTGAATATCAAGAGTTACACCAAAATATATTGGACTATTTAACTTTTTTAAAGTCAAAGTCAGAAAAAGGAATAACAGATATTTCACAAGTTAAATCTTGGTATCTGTTTCGTGAAGTAAAACAAAATTGGTTTGGCTACAGCAAAGTTGGAAATGGAGGAAGTGGTTTAGGTGAAAAGTTTGGAAAGGCAATGTCCTCGTCTATGCATATCGTTTTTGACGACTTGGGCAAAGAAAAGATTACAGAAAGTTCGCATCTCGAAAAGGCTGGGCTATTTGAATTTGGTGTAGGAAAAGACAACATAAGCGACTTTACTACGAATCTAACAAAAGAATATTTGTTAACCTATACAGAATCTTTTGCTAAAAAACATATAGACCCTATTCAACTTAATGCTGTTATGGTTGACAAGGTTTATTTTGACTATGAACTTGAAAGATGGATGCCGAAAGAGTTTACACTTCCATATATTTTCAATGATTTTGTAATTCTTACGCCAAAAGAGCTTTTAACTAAAGACGAAAATTGGATTAATAGTAATGACTTGCGAGGCGACTTTAGGAAAATATGTAACAGCATTCCAAATGATCAAATGCGAAATGAAATATCTAATTATTTTTATAAAAAGCTCCCAAAACCTCCGAAGAATAAACAAAATTCCCAAAAAGAAATAACACAAGCAATTCAAGAAACAATAAGGCAGTATCCTGAAATTATCAAGTGGTATATTAAGCAAAAAGAAGAAAATAAAGAAGGAGCAAAGAATGTTTCAAAACAAAGGGTTCAAGAAGTTGAAACTGTTTTTATTCACCAAATAAGTTCTTTCGTTGAAAAACTCATTGATAATACTGACTTTTATAAAATTAGTTCGCAAAGTTCTTTTGATGAGGCTTTGGAAAGGGTTAATTACTTAAAGCAAGTAATTGAGAATAATGACGGATACAGACTTTTTTACATTGACGGCGAACCAATCAAAAGAGAAGAAGACTTACAAATTATTTATCGCCTAACTTGGTATGCTTCTGATTTTGATATTAACAGAGAAGCGAATAATGGCCGTGGTCCTGTTGATTATGCAATATCAAAAGGAGCAAAAGACAAGACGCTAATAGAGTTTAAACTGGCCTCAAATTCAAAACTAAAACAAAACTTGGAGAAACAAGTGGAAATTTATGAAAAGGCAAATAATACCAATAGTTCGATTAAAGTCATTTTATACTTTGACAACAGTGAATTCAAAAAAGTAATCAAAGCATTGAAAGAACTTAAAATCGACAATAAGCCAAACATAATACTTATTGATGCAGGACGAAAAATATCAGCTTCAAATGTTAAATAGAAGAAATCCTTCCACCAACACTGTATATACAAAACCCTTGCTCCGCTGCGGGCTTCGCATATACTAAACGTTGCCAGCAATAACATAAAAAACAGATGGAACTGAAAGACTACTTAGGACTTACTGTTATCGGAGCTGTAATTACGACTATAGGTAGCTTAATCGCTCTTTTCCTAAAGGACTTTTTGTTTGTTCGATACTTTGACTCAATTAGGGAGAAACGGACCCTGAAGAGTTTATTAAAAAAGTATAACGATCCGTTGGTATTGTCTGCAATTGAACTAATCAGACGTCTAAATGAATTGATAAAAAATTATTCTACTCTAACTAGTGTTTTTACCACAGACAACTTCAACTCCACACCGAGAATCCAGGCATCAAATGATGCAACGGATCCTTACTTTTTGAAATACAAAATTGTAAGTACCCTTTATAGATTTTGTTCCCTACTTGGTTGGCTTGAATTGTATCGACAAGAAATGACTTTCTTGGACAGTCACTCCACTAAAAGGACAATTAAGCTACTCGAGATTATAGAAAAGATAAGGATCCCTTTGGCGGACGGACAATTAATTGAAGAGAAAAAAGATTGGACAACTTGGAAGGACATACTAATATTTAGGGAAGAGTTAAGGGCCATCGGAGAGGGAATGATTGAGAACAACAAAGAAAAGAGATCAATACTGGGGTATGGAAAATTTCAAGAGATGATTGACGGATATTTAAGTAATGATAAGCCGACTCGGTTGCGACCTACAATTAATTTCTTCTTGGACTATAACAACAAGAAGGATTTTAGACAACAAAGACTTAAGCTATTGCATGATGGACTATTAGATCTAGTCGAGTGTTTAAATAAGGAATTGTACAACAAACAGGTAAAGAAACTTAGATTAGACTAATGCTACTGCTAGCAACACAAGATATAAGTCATTCCAGCACAGTTGATATTTAATTTGATTATTCTGGGTGCCGGCACGCCTCATAGCCAAACGTTGGGCAGAATGCAAAAACAGGAAAAGTAAAAAGCGTATTTTTGAATAAGTAAAAGAAATAAGACCATGGCTACACCAATCCAATTTATTATAGATAATGAGGGACACAAGAAATCAGTTATTGTACCTTACAAGCAATGGGAAGAGTTGAACCAACGCTATGAGAAGCTGAACAACAAAGTGCAGGTACTCACTGGAATTCAAGAAGCGATGAAGGAAGTAGCGCATGCCCGGAAAACAGGTAAGAAGTTGCAGGCCCTGACTGACTTTCTGAATGAAAACAGAGATTAGGGTTACCAACAACTTCAGTAAGCGTGCAAAGTCCCTGATAAAGAAATACCCATCCCTGATAAATGAACTGGAGGCATTGGAGAAAGACCTTACCAGTAACCCTCAACTAGGCACACCTCTAGGCAGCAATTCTTACAAAATAAGGTTGTCCATTAAAAGCAAAGGCAAAGGTAAAAGTGGCGGTGCAAGAGTGATTACACATATTGACGGCGAAATAGTAGCAATGGTTGAAAAAAGTATAAACGAGAAAATCACGGTTTACTTGTTGACTATCTATGACAAGTCCGAGACTGCATCAATATCAACCAAAGAATTAAAAGAACTTATCAAAAATAAGCGCTAATAAAAATAAGCACCTCGCCCAATGTTTAGTATCTACAAAACCCTTGCTGCGCTTCGGGCTATGTAGATACTAAACATTGGGCATCATTTAACCATACTGAATACAGTAAAAGGACACGTATCCATTCTTGCTCATCCAAAATAAATTTTAAGGACAATCCTTTCCAGCTTTCAAAAAAATAGCAAATATTTTGTGATAAAATCTCCTTTTCGGCTACTAATACTATAAGAAGACAACAGCAGGAATGAATCAGTCCGATAAGAAGGAGTTTATCCAGTTAATTCAAGCGCACCAAAGGCTCATCAACAGCCTGTGTGCTATCTATTATACCGCTCCCGAAGATCGAAAAGACTGCCGGCAAGATATTGTGCTGCAGCTCTGGCGGGCTTACCCCAACTTCCGCCACGAATCTAAAGTAAGCACCTGGATCTATCAGGTGGCTTTGCATACCATCCTGAACCAAAACAAGAAAGAAAAAAGACGGGTAGCTACCGAGCCTTACTCGGAGGTTAATTTAAATATTGGGGTCGTACCCATTTTTGCCGACGATGCCGTGCAGCAACTGCAACAAGCCATTAATCTGCTGGCCGACGTGGATAAGGCCCTCGTGATTCTTTATCTGGAAGGATATAGCCACCGCGAAATTGCGGACATTTTACACCTAACCGAGACCAATGTGAGCACCCGCTTTGGCCGGGTGAAAGCGCAATTGCAAAAAATATTTAAAATTAAGCATTATGAACCTCGATAATCTTAAATCTGGCTGGCAACAATACAAGGTAATGCATAGCCTCCCGGCGATGGAAGAGGAAGAAATACTATCCATTATCGAAGCCAAACCAAGGAAGGCTTCGGGGTTAGTATTCAGCAGAGTAACGCAAAACACCTTGCTCTACGCTTTTTTACTGCTGTGCGTGAATGGTGGCTGCGCCATCTGATAGCCTTACTTTTTTAAATTTTCTTTCTACTTTTTTCCTTGTTTTGTTATGGCCTATATCCATTGGGTTCCGGACGGAATCCTTGTTGACTTTGGTTTTTATGCCCTCCGGTGGTATTCTGTGCTTTTTGCCTCGGGCTTTCTGTTCAGCTATATTTTACTGCGTAAGAAGTTCCGGGCGGAAGGCGTAGCCGGGGTAATGTTGGAAAAGCTGACCATCTACGTGGTAATAGCAACGGTTATCGGCGCCCGATTGGGGCATTGCTTGTTTTACGATTTTGCGTATTACTCCCAGCACCCCCTGGAAATTTTTCTACCAGTCCGCTTCCAACCAGAGTTAGCGTTTACCGGTTTTCAAGGATTAGCCAGTCATGGGGGAGTGATGGCCATATTAATCGCCGTTAGCTTATATTCCTACCGGTATCAGGTAGCGCTGTTTTGGATACTGGATAAGCTGGCGTTGGTTAGTCCGCTGGCGGGCTGTCTCATTCGGGTAGGCAATCTGTTTAATTCAGAAATCATTGGCCGGCCTACGTCGGTGCCCTGGGCTTTTGTTTTTGAACGGGTGGACCTCATTCCCCGGCATCCGGGGCAGCTCTACGAAGCTATTAGTTATCTGCTGATTTTTATTTTGCTCCATACCCTGGAACCAAAGCTGAACAGAAAGCCCGGTTTTATCTTTGGGTTATTTCTGGTCTTACTGTTCCTTGCCCGGTTCCTGCTGGAATTCTTTAAAGCCGATCAATCGGTTTTTGAAGCGGGCATGTTGCTGAATATGGGGCAACTGCTCAGTATTCCTTTTATTCTGCTGGGGTTTATCCTGCTGGTGTTAAAGAATCAGAAGCAATCGATTATAGTTAAAGAACCGCCGGCCGCGTAGTGGTTGTAGTCTTAGTTGCATTTAAACTGCGTTCAACAACTGCCATTACTTAAACACTTCTATTTGGCAACAGCTTTATTCCCAACAAGGTTATAACTTTAATTTACAAGCTTAAAATAGATTTCTTCTCTGGCTAAATCCATTAACAGTTTTTTGAATTTTTCCGGCTACTATGATTATGGAAACTATTAGTGGAAACTCCATTTATTTCCTTTATCCGACTCGGCCAAAAAAGCGAAATAATTAGGCAAATCCAACTAACTGAATAAAATGCCTATATTTGAATTTCGCAAACAATAGATATGATAGGCATTGCTTCGTTGCAGGATTTTTACCGGGAAATGGGGTTCGTGAATAATAACGAACTCGAAACCATTTTACCGGACGGCATCAATAAAGAAATTGGGCATTTTAACGTGTTTAGTATTGCCAGTACGCGGAAGAAACTGAAGGAAACCAAGGTTATGCCTTACAACCGGCGGACTTACTATAAAATAAGTTTGATTAACGGTCACAATCGCGCGGAATACGCCGACAAAGTTATTGACATCCCCAAGCACGGTTTATTGTTTGCCTCGCCCAAAGTACCGTATAACTATATTCCGCAGGATGAACAGCAGTCGGGTTATTTTTGCATTTTCACGCAGGAGTTTCTGGCTACTTCGCGGAGCGGCGTCATTCTGGACGAACTGCCTATATTTAAACCGGGCGGTTACCCGGTCTTTCAATTAAATGAAAATCAGGTGAAAGAATTAAAGCAGCTGTTCGAGAAGATGTTTCAGGAACTGGCTTCGGACTACCCCTTCAAATACGATTTGCTGCGCAATTATGTGTTAGAGTTAATCCATTACGGTCAGAAATTACAACCGGATATTACCCAATACACCGCCCACAATGCTACTGCCCGAATTACCGGATTGTTCGTGGAGTTGCTGGAACGGCAGTTTCCCATTACCTCCCCGGGACAGCAATTAGAATTACGGGCCGCGAAAGATTATGCCGAACGGTTAGCCATTCACGTGAACCATTTAAATAAGGTCTTAAAAGAAAATACCGGCAAAACCACTTCTGACTTTATTAGCGGCCGCCTGGCCCAGGAAGCCAAAATATTACTCAAACAAACCGACTGGAATGTGTCGGAAATTGCGTATGCCTTAGGTTTTGAAGAAGTAGCCCATTTTTCTAACTTTTTTAAAAAACAAGCCGGTTTGTCGCCACTGGCTTTTCGTTCCTGAGGTGCTATTTGATTTTTGCAAATAATGGATTGATACGTGCAAACACCTGCCCGGTAAATTGCGCCACCTTTGTAGTATAAAATTTAAAAATATGGCTACAAATAATAAAATCGCATTAGTTACCGGCGGGAGCCGCGGATTAGGCAAAAACATGGCTCTTAGCTTAGCCAAAAAAGGGATTGATGTGGTGCTTACCTATAACAGCAACCAGCCGGAAGCCGATAAAGTAGTTTCGGAAATACAAGCTTTAGGTCAAAAAGCCTTTGCTTTTCAACTGGATGCCGGAAACATCAAATCTTTTGGTAATTTTCTCGGACAAGTAACCACCCATTTACAAGAACAAACCGGTAGTCCGAACTTTGATTTTTTGATTAATAATGCCGGCACTGCCCTCTACGCTCCTTTTGCCGAAACCACCGAAGAGCAGTTTGATACGGCCTTGAACCTTCATTACAAAGGCGTATTTTTCTTAACGCAAAAAGCCTTACCGTTTCTCAATGATGGCGGACGGATCATCAATATCTCCTCAGGATTGGCGCGTTTTTCTTTTCCGGGTTCTTCGGCTTATGGTTCCATGAAAGGCGCCATTGAAGTGCTTACCCGGTATTTGGCTAAAGAGCTAGGCCCACGTGGCATTGCGGCCAATGTAGTAGCGCCCGGAGCTATCGCTACCGATTTTGGCGGCGGCCACGTACGCGATAATGAAGACGTAAACGCTCAAATTGCGGGCATTACCGCTTTAGGCCGCGTAGGTTTACCCGACGATATTGGCGGCGTAGTAGCGTTTTTATGCACCGAAGAGGCCCGCTGGATTAACGGCCAACGGATTGAAGTTTCCGGCGGAATGAATTTGTAAAATTAAAAGTGCTGTTGCCAATAAGGTGTTATTGTAAAAAGCTGACTTGGAACGTTCCAAGTCAGCTTTTTACTTTTAGGCTGTATTGAACCTTAAACTATAAATTTCCGGTATGGCAATACTTAAACCATCACTATTTTTATGAAAATAAAAAATCGGAATAAATCGTTAAGTTTATACATCAGCTAAAAATAGCCATTACGGCCTTTGAAATCCTTAACATCCAAAACGACTTCGGCGCGCAAGCAATAAGAATTCCGGAGAATTTTAAAATTGATGACGATAAGGTATATGTTAAAAGAATAGGCAATGCTTTATACTTAATACCCTTCCATAATCCATGGGAAAATCTTTTTGAAAGTTTGGATAAGTTCACTCCTGACTTTATGGGAGAAAGAAACCAAGTAGATAATCAAACTCGGGAGACTTTTGATTAATGAAATACTTACTGGATACGAATATTTGTATTTATATTATTAAAAGAAAGCCAGCTATTGTACTTGAAAAGTTTAAAGAATTACCTTTAGGAAGTGTTGCCATTTCGACTATTACTTTAGCTGAACTGGAATATGGCATATGAAAAAGTACTAATCCTGACAAAAATTTAGATGCCCTTATCTAATTCTTGGTTCCGCTAAACATTTTGGCTTTTGATTCTGAAGCAACAAGAACTTACGGTAAAATAAGAGCAGATTTAGAAAGAAAAGGAACGCCTATTGGGCCACTGGACACCTTCATTGCCGCCCATGCATTAAGTTTAAATATGATTTTAGTAACTAACAATGAGAAAGAGTTTACCAGAATAGCAGAACTGAAAATCGAAAATTGGGCAGAATAAAAACCGCTAGCAATGACTATGCAAGAGTTGGGTTACTTTCTTCAGAATTTCCTTCTTTTCCATTACCTCATATTTGGGCGCAGATTTACTTCATAAGTTAAGAAACGGCTACAATAACCATAGATTTGGCTACACCGGCTTTTTAGTAACTACTGACCTTTGTAGAAACTAAAAAACATAGAAAATGAAAATTGTAGTTACCGGCTCATTAGGCCACATCAGCCAGCCCCTCACCCAAGAATTAGTTCAGAAAGGCCATAAAATTACCGTCATCAGCAGCAAGCCCGAAAAACAAGAAAAAATTGAAGCATTAGGCGCCACTGCCGCCATTGGTTCTTTAGAAGATGTTGCCTTTTTAACCGCTACATTTACCGGGGCCGATGCCGTGTACACCATGGTGCCTCCCAACAATTACTTCGATCCTACTCTGGATTTGATTGGGTATTACCGCCAACTCGGTCAGAATTATTCCCAAGCTATCCGGGAATCCGGTGTAAAGCAAGTAGTAAACCTGAGTAGCATTGGTGCCCACTTAGAAAAAGGTAACGGTATTTTGCGGGGAGCGCACGATGTTGAGCACATCTTAAATGAGTTACCAGCGGGCATTGCCATTACGCACATCAGACCAACTTCTTTCTATTACAATCTATACGGTTATGTGGATATGATAAAAAGTCAGAACCTGATTGCTGCCAACTACGGAGCCGATGACGTGATACCCTGGGTTTCGCCGGTAGATATTGCCGCAGTTGTAGCCGAAGAACTCGTAAACGCACAGGTGGAGCGTAAAGTGCGCTATGTAGCCAGTGAGGAACTGACTTGCACGGAAACCGCCCGGATTTTAGGAACTGTTATCGGCAAACCGGATCTGCAATGGATTATTATTCCGGATGAACAAAATCTAAATGCTTTAACCACTATCGGCATGAATCCGGCAATAGCGGCTGGTTTAGTAGAGATGTATGGCGCCTTGCACAGCGGTTTATTAGCCGAAGATTATTACCGCAACCGGCCCGCCGTAATGGGTAAAGTAAAGCTGAGCGATTTTGCCCAAGAGTTTGCCGCGGCCTTTCAACAAAAGTAAGTATATTGTCCTATGGCTACCCTCCCACCGCACCGGTTTAAAACCATTAGCGAATACCACCAGCAAATGGGGCTTCCCAAGCCGGAACATCCTTTAATTAGTGTAATCAATATGGAAACAATGCCCGTGTTTGCCGGGCAGGAACCGCAGAATCTGGTGCTGGACTTTTATTCTATTGCCTTGAAAAGGAATTTCAATATTAAATTTAAGTATGGGCAGCAGCAATATGATTTTGACGAAGGTATTCTGTTTTTTATAGCGCCGGGGCAGGTGTATGGGATAGAGCCCAGCCTGGGTAAAGAAGTAAAACGGTCGGGGTGGATGTTACTCATCCATCCCGACTTTTTATGGAATACGCCTTTAGCCAAAACTATTAAGCAATACGAGTACTTCGACTACGCGGTAAACGAAGCCTTATTTCTGTCAGAAAAAGAAGAACTTACCCTAACGAACATTCTGCAGAACATTGCCCAGGAATATCATTCCAATATCGATAAGTTCAGCCAGAGCGTAATTATTGCCCAACTGGAATTATTACTCACCTACGGCGAACGGTTTTACCACCGCCAGTTCCTCACCCGGAAAATTACCAACCACCAAATTCTAAACCGGCTGGAAGAACTATTAAACGAATATTTCAACAGCCAGGCCTTAACCGAAAAAGGCTTACCCACCGTGCAATTTGTTGCCGAAGAATTAAACGTATCGCCTACCTATTTAAGCAGCTTACTCAAGGTTTTAACCGGCCAAAGCACGCAGCAACACATCCACGATAAACTCATCGAAAAAGCCAAAGAAAAATTATCTACCACGGCGTTATCGGTTAGCGAAATTGCTTTTACCCTAGGCTTTGAACATTCCCAATCGTTCAGCAAATTATTCCGCAGCAAAACCAACCTGTCGCCGCTAGAATTCCGGCAATCCTTTAACTAGGCTGCGCTTAATTAGAAATGATGTCCGGATACTGGGCTCCATTTGCTCTGCTCTATATGGCGCGGATTTACTTCCGTACCTTACGCTTTAACCTTACTCAATAAATATCATATCCATTTTTATGTATTCATTTAAGTGCCTCGGCGAAGTTATTGTTTAAATTTTACGTACTAATTTTACGTACTAATTAAAAGAGAATTACTGCCCAAAAAACAGGAAAAGAATAAGTAGATTTAAAATCAACAGTTTATTTGCGGTTTAGCTTAATTAGCTTTATGTTTTAGATAAATCTAGACCTACACTTAAATGGATAGTAAAGTTGATAGCAAAACTAGTGTTGTTTCTTCTACCCCAGGCCCATCTAAAACCGGGTTTTATAATTATCTGAAAAAAGGGTTATTATCCTTAGGGCCGGGTATCATTACGGCCGCTTTGGTTTTTGGTCCGAGTAAAATGACCATTACGTCTAAGCTAGGAGCGGTTTATGGTTTCTCGCTTTTGTGGATAGTTGTGGTGGCTATTTTTTTCATGACCATCTTTACCACCATGAGCGCCCGGATTGGCGTGGCTACCCAGCAATCTTTACTAAGTACTATCCGGCAAAAATGGGGAAAAGCTGCTGCCATTGCCATTGGAGTAGGTATTTTCTTCGTTACCACTTCTTTCCAAGCGGGTAATTCTGTAGGAGTAGGAATTTCTATCGCCGAAGCCAGCAATACCTCGCCCATTCTTTGGATTGTGGTATTCAATATTTTAGGCATGGCATTGCTCTTTTTCCGGAGTTTTTATAAGGTAATGGAAAAATTAATGTTTTTTCTGATTGCTCTGATGCTGTTTGCTTTTATTACTACTTTATTTCTGACGAAACCCGGTCTAACGGAAGTGGCCGGTGGATTTATCCCGACTATTCCGGCCGGGTCGTTGGGCTTAGTCATTGCTTTTACGGCTTCTTGTTTTTCTATTGTCGGGGCATTTTACCAGTCTTACCTGGTGCAGGAACGAATTAAGATAAATCCGGAAATAAAAGAAACGAACCGCAACAGCATTACCGGTATTTTTATTCTGGGCTTAATGAGCGCCATTGTTTTAATTTGTGCGGCTGCGGTTTTACATCCCAAAGGTATTCCGGTAGCTAGTGCTTCGGATATGGCCCAAGCCTTAGAACCGCTTTTCGGCCGGTATGCTTCCATTCTTTTTTTAATGGGTTTATTCGGGGCGGCTTTTTCTTCGCTGGTGGGTAACGCCAGTGTGGGAGGAACCTTGCTGGGCGATGCCCTGGGTTATGGCAGTCAACTGAATAATCGGATGGTGCGATTTTTAATTGCTTTGGTAATGATTATCGGGGCTACCATTGCCATTGTTTTCGGTAAATTGCCTTTAGAATTAATTGTTTTTGCCCAAAGTATTACCATTTTTCTGGTTCCTTTTATTGGGTTAGCCTTGTACTTTGTTGCCAACGACTCCCGGATTATGGGTGATTTAAAAAATTCGTTTGCCGTTAAAATTTTTGGCGCCTTGGGCTTGCTGATTTTAATTTTTCTGGCGGGCAGCAATGTAAACGAGCTATTTCTAAAGTAAGTAACTGCTTGGTATGAACGATTTACAATTATTAGAACAGGAATACTTAAAACCTTCGCCGGCTTTAATTGCCGATATGTACGACCTGGAAGGTGATATTATCTTACTTGGGGTAGGTGGTAAAATGGGCCCCAGTATGGCCCGGTTAGCCAAACAAGCCGTTGACTTGGCAGGAGTAAAAAAACGCATTATCGGGGTTTCCCGCTTTTCCGACCCCCAAACCCGCACCGAACTGGAGGCAGATGGAATAGAAACTTATGCAGCTGATTTATTAAATGAAAAACAATTAGCGGAGTTACCCGAAGCTCTTAATATTCTGTACTTAGCCGGCCACAAGTTTGGCACCACCGGCAAAGAAGCGTTTACCTGGGCCATGAATGCTTATTTGCCCGGCCGGGTAGCCGAACGTTATAAAAATTCTAGAATTGTCGCCTTTTCTACGGGCAATGTTTATCCCTTTTCGCCCGTAAGTTCTGGTGGCTTATCCGAAGATCAGCCCACCGGCCCGGTTGGAGAATATGGCCAATCTTGCTTAGGCCGGGAGCGTATTTTTCAATATTTCTCCGATAAATACCAGATACCGCTGCTCATCTACCGGCTGAACTATGCCATTGATTTCCGGTACGGCATATTACTGGAAGTAGCTAAAGCGGTAAAGGAACAACGACCCATTGACTTAACTACCGGTAACGTAAATGTTATCTGGCAGGGCGACGCGAATGAAATAGCTCTGCGGGCCCTTAAACATTGTAGTGTTCCCGCTAAAATATTAAATGTAACGGGTCCGGAAACGGTATCTATTCAATGGCTGGCCGAGCAATTTGGTTGGCTTTTGGGCAAGGAACCCATTTTTATGAACGAGGTGCAGCCTACCGCCTTATTAAGCAACGCTTCCGAAGCGCACCGCCTTTTCGGGTATCCGCGGGTAACCTTGCGCCAGATGATAGACTTAACCGTTACCTGGTTGCAGGGAGGCGGTAAAATTTATAATAAACCCACTCATTTTCAGGAAAGAACGGGTAAGTTTTAACAGATGAAAGCAACTAGTTTAAAATCTGAAGTACAAGTTTTATTGCACCAGGGAACCGTTATACCCGCGCATCCGCTGGCTTTACAGGAAAACCGGCAATTAGATGAAGCGCGTCAGCGGGGATTAACCCGTTATTATCTGGCCAGTGGAGCAGGTGGGGTGGCGGTAGGCGTGCATTCTACTCAATTCGAAATCCGGGACCCTAAAATAAACTTGTACGAGACGGTACTAAGACTGGCCGCCGAAGAAATTGAGTCCGCTAAATTAAGCCGACCTTTTATAAAAGTAGTCGGAATTGTAGGTAAAACGGAACAAGCCTTAGCGGAAGCCCAATTAGCGGTTAACTACGGTTATGATTTAGGTTTATTAAGCATAGGTGGGTTACAGGGCTGGACGGAAAAACAAATTACCCAGCGGGTAAAAGCTGTGGCGGAGGTTATTCCCATATTCGGATTTTACCTGCAACCCAGCGTAGGAGGGAGGATCTTCTCGTACGATTTCTGGTATGAATTTGCGCAAATTCCGAATGTGCATGCCATTAAAGTAGCGGCTTTTAACCGTTACCAAACCCTGGATGTGGTACGCGCGGTTTGTTCCTCTGACCGCCAAAATGAAATTGCTCTGTATACCGGCAACGACGATAATATTATTGCCGATTTACTAACTACTTACCGGTTTGAAGTGGCCGGGGAAACAGTAGAGAAAAAGTTCGTGGGTGGTTTGCTGGGCCATTGGGCCGTCTGGACGAAAAAAGCGGTGGAATTATTAGACGAAATAAAGGCCGTGCACCAAAACAATGGAAAAAATTTAGCGGAATTATTAACTAAAAATATTGCGGTAACCGACATGAACGCCGCTATTTTCGACCCGGCTCATAATTTTCATGGGTGTATTCCGGGTATTCACGAAGTACTGCGGCGGCAAGGTTTATTAGCGGGCAGATGGTGTTTAAATCCGAACGAAGAATTATCACCGGGGCAGATGGAAGAAATTGACCGGGTATGTGCGGCTTACCCCGAACTGGTGGACGATGAATTTGTGAAAGAACTACTCGCTAAGGAGTTGCAGATAAAATAATAAGCTGGACCTATTTAATTGTTGCTAATAGGGTAATACGGATAGGAAGCAACTACGAGCAATTGACGTCAGTTTGGCTATGGAGGGCCTTCTAAGGTTCCGGTGCCGAGGCACGAGGCATTGTGAGGGACGAACAAAGGAAGCTTAGACCAGCCCGGAAGAGCCAAACGAGGCCCGCCGGCCAGGAGGCAAACAGGTTACTTCTCAATCGCATCAGCGCCAATGCCTGGAGACGGGCACCGGCTCCAAAGATAAACAGCCTTTATTATGTCTTTTATACTTTAATCTAGTATAAGGTTTTCTTTTTCAGCATAGCATTCTTAAACCTATAAAATGAATAGAAGGGATTTTGTGAAGATTACCAGCGCCTTGGTGGCGACTCATAATATTAGTTTCCCATCAGAAGCCAGGCAAAATAAAACGCCTCTTAAAACCATTAAGGTTACGCATACCGATTCTAATTTTGAGCGGGAAAAGCTGGTGCGTCCGTTTGGGTTTAAAGGCGGCTATCTCACGGAGTTATGGCAAACCGTTTCTAAGCTGGAGACCAGTTCGGGTAATAGCGGGATTGGACTAGCTACCCAGAGTGTTTTGTACGCCGACGCGGATTTATTCGCGGCCCATTCCGAAGCTGGGGGCAATGCTTTAAAATACACCTTAACCGAAAAAGCGCTGCAATTAGTGAAACAAACTCCTTTCACCACCCCGGTAGAACTAGTAGAAAAAATATTGCCGGAAGCCATGCGCCTTGGGCAAACCATAACCGGTAAAGCCGACCTCAATCCTATATTTACCTACATTGCTTTAGTAAGTCTGGATAATGCTGCCTGGGTTTTATACGCCGCCGAAAACAATTTCAAGACCTTTGATGCGATGGTGCCGGAGCCTTACCGGAGTGCTTTAACTTCGCGCAGCAACAAAATAGCTATCATGTACCAGGTGCCTTATGGTATGCCCATGGAAGATTTAAAAAAGGCGGCCCACGATGGTTATTTTGTTTTTAAAATAAAAAGCGGTGAGCCGGGCACTCAAGCCGAAATGTTACAAAAAGATATGGACCGCTTAACCTTAATTCATAAAACCCTTCAGAATTTTCGGACGGACCATACGCCGAGTGGTAAATTAATTTATACCATCGACCCCAACGCCCGCTACCAGAAAAAAGAACTATTTCAACGTTACCTCGACCATGCCCAAAAAATAGGAGCTTTTGAACAAATTTTATTCGCCGAAGAGCCGCTGAATGAAAAGAACGATGAAAACGTAAAAGACCTGGGTATTCCGATTGCGGGCGATGAAAGTGTCCACGATGAAGCAAGTGCCATTCGGCGATTAGAACAAGGTTACGGAGCCTTGGTGTTAAAAGGAATTGCTAAAACTTTAAGTTTTTCGATGAAGGTAGCCAAACTGGCCAAGGAACGGGGAGTACCTTGTCTTTGCGCGGATTTAACCGTTAATCCTATTTTAGTAGATTGGCATAAAAACCTAGCCGCCCGGGTAACTCCTTTCCCGGGCATTGGCATGGGCTTAATGGAAACCAACGGCGACATGAATTATCGTAACTGGCCAACCATGATGCGTTATAACCCAGCAGCAAATGCTTCCTGGAATAAAGTGAATAAGGGTGTATTTGAATTGGGTAAAGATTTTTACGACCAGAGCGCTGGTATTTTTCAGCCATCCACCCATTATCAGGAGTTATTCCGCAAAAAGACGAACTAAGGACTTGGGTAACCAAGTAAATACACAACCCGGCGGCTAAACTTTGCTTAGTAAATTCAGCATTTTGCGATCGAGTTTTTGACCGTGCCAATCCTCGTAGGCTACATCGGCCCGACCGGAGTTTAAAACGCCAAAGTCGCCGCTGAATTCCCAAACGGCAAAGCCAATTCCGTTCTCCGACAAAATACTTAATACATCGCCAAACCAAGCCAGAAATACGTCGTGCGGGGTTTTGTTCCAGGAGCCACATTCGCCGCAATGTACGCCTACGCCGCTATTGACTAATTCAATCCAGGGCCGGTAAAACTCTTCTAACAAAGCCCGGCTTAAATATTTATCACCTACTTGTCCGGGCCATTTCGGTTCCGGTAAATTTTCGGGATCTTTATTTGCCCAGGGAGCTTTATAATGCGAAATAATGCCTGGATTATAGCCCCGGCAGCTTTGCGCAATATTTAAGTCGGTAATTTCGGGAATAACGGTAGTGCCGGTATTATTGCCATCGGCAATAACCAGGTGTTTCTTATTTTCTTCGCGAATGGCTTCCGAAGCTGCTTTGGCTACTTTGCGGTAAACTTCGCCGGGTACGGTGCTACGTTTAGAATGCTGGTCGTTCATGTCTTCGCGCATGCTGGGCTCATTGAGTAAATCGAAGCTTATTTTCTTATCCGACACATTTTTGTACCGTTTGGCCCACATTTTCCAGTGAAAACAAAATGCATCTAAAGCCGCCTGGTCGGTCCATAAATTATAAGGCTCGTTAAACCCGGCATTCACGCAGTAACCGGGCGCCCGGTGTAAATTTAAACTTACGTGCATTTTGTATTTGTGCGCCATTTGCACCAGGTTATCAATTTTATCTACCTGCCTTTCGTCTATTTTGTACACTTCGTCGGGCGTAATAGTGCGGCTGCGATCAATATCTAAATAATAGGGGTACGCCATTGGTAACCGCACAAAATCAAAGCCCCAATCCGACATCCATTTAAAGTATTCTTCGGGGGTTGCCTGGCGGGTACGAGTGGGGTCCGGCGAAAAGAAATCGAGCAGGTTAAATCCTTTCCACTTCGGAAGCTTGTTCTTGTTTTTCTTGGTCTTTTCTTCTAAGCCAGCGAAGGCACTACTGCCAACCAGGCCCAGGCCGGCCGTAAGAAGACCGGTTTTTTTAATGAAATCGCGGCGGCCATTAGGTAATTCGTGTTGCATCTTCTCTTCTATGTGTTAATTTAAGTGGGTAATTCTGATCCTGTCTGGAATATACACATTAAAATTTAATACTTTAAAATAGGAAAGAGCGAAAAGTAAAAATAATAAGTTCCCGAACCAGGACAGGATTTTAGCCTGCAGCAGTCCTAAAAACTTTACGAAAGCAGCGGGTAAAACCATAATGCTTTGAAAATGATGTAATAAAATAAAGATGTTTGAGCAGTAGAATAGAAATAAAGTAGTTGTTGGTTATTTAGTAGTTTGGGCGACAATCTTCTGGGATTCTATACACTTGTAAAAGAGATATTTTAACCTAATTTTGCCCGGGTACTTAAATGGTATCAAGTTTAACTATTTCCTGAATTTATCTGCCGGTAGCTTTCATGAAATGGGGCGCCTAAACCCAATTTAGCCAACTATAAACCATAACGCTTATGATTTCGGAATTACTAGCTATTTACGAACGGGATATTAATCGCCTAAAAACTGAAATAGAATCATTTCGGGAGGAAGAAAACCTCTGGAAACTAGCGGGTCAGGTGAAAAATACGGCCGGTAATTTAGGCTTACACCTGGTAGGAAACCTGAAAACGTACATCGGTAAAAACCTGGGCGACTTTGACTACGTCCGCAACCGCGAAGCTGAGTTTAATTTGAAAAATGTACCAAAAGTACATTTACTGCAACAAATCGACGAAACGAAACAGGTTGTTAGGGCGGCTTTGCAGAAATTAGAGAAATCGCAGCTCGAAGAAATTTACCCGGAAGAAACCTTAGGTTATCCCATGACTACTGGTTTTTTTCTGATCCATTTAGCCGCCCATCTTTCCTATCATCTAGGCCAGATAAACTACCTCCGCCGAATAGTAGAATAATACTTATTAATCTGTTACAGGAACGAAGCGGTAAACTGTTTGTGGCCGGGTTTATATTCGTTTAGTATCTGAATAATATCCACTTACCATACCTGTCTATTATGTTTATATGCCATATTGTGGTGGGATATACGTAATAGTTACGTATATATAGTTAGGGCACATCTAAGATTAGTTCTAACTTTTGTTTGTAAAGTTTGTATATTGAAAATATGGGAACGACAGAGCTAATAAAAGAAATAAAAAAACTTTCAGTAGACAAAAGACTTAGAATTGTGGAGCAAACATTAAAGTCTATCCGAGAATCAGAAAACATAAACCAACTGGAAAGAGCGTCCGCAGCTTTATATGCTGACTATGCTGCAGATAAAGAAGTGACGGCATTCAACGAGTTAGATTTCGAGGATTTCTATGAAACAAGGTGAGGTTTGGCTAATTAATCTCGACCCGACTGTTGGTTCTGAGATAAAAAAGACTAGGCCCGTAATCATTGTAAATGACAATGCCCTGGGAAAATTGCCCCTGAAAGTTATTGTACCCTTGACCGACTGGAAAGACCGATACGATATAGCTCCTTGGATGATAAAATAGTACCTGACAAGAATAACAATCTCTCAAAGTCATCTGCTGCAGACTGCTTTCAGGTGCGCTCCCTTTCCGAACTTCGTTTTACCAAGAAGCTGGGGAAAATAACAGATGAACAGCTTGAAGAAATCAAAATAGGACTTGCTAAAGTACTATCCATAGAAGCCTAAATAAAAAACGTGCCCTAACCATACCTGTAGGGTAGCTATGCCTCGTTCGTTTTTTATACAAACCACTACCGTTAAGCGTACAGAACAATCGACAAAGCAAGGTTAGTTGGTTGGTTATATCGTAAATTTTAATTATCTTTGTAACTAAGATATTTAGTTGATAAGATATTTTATGAATAATAACCTACTCACCCAAATCAGGAAACTGAGCCAACAATATGCCTACACCTCTATTCAGATGCACGAAGCCATTGGCCGAAAGGCCGGACTTTCCGGAACGGACCATAAATACTTGGGATTTTTGATTGAAAAAGGGCAAATGACCGCAGGCGAGCTCTCCACTTTAACGGGTTTAACTACCGGTGCCGTTACCGGTTTAATCGACCGATGGGAAAAGAAAAACCTGGTGACAAGACAATTTGCTCCAGAAGACAGGCGGAAGGTTTTCATTGAACCAAACACGGAAAACATAATGGCTCTTTTAACCCCGCTTTATAAAGACTTCCGGGTCAACTCCGAAAAATTGCTTGCTTCCTTTTCAAACGAAGACATCAAAATTCTGGAAACCTACTTTTTAAAAGCAATTGCAATAATGAATGCGACTACCGACCAACTCAACAACAAAAATCGGGAAAATGAAGAATAGGAGTGCTTTCGTATTGGGTTTTCAGGATATGACTAAAACAATGCTTGCTTTGGTTGGGGGGAAAGGCGCGAACCTGGGGGAACTTGCCAGGATAGAAGGAATACACGTACCAGATGGCTTTTGTATTTCTACGGAAGCTTTTAAAAGAATAATCGGAGAAACCTCCTCGATTAACGAATTACTTGATAAGTTATCGCTGCTAAAGGTAGAAGACCGGGATAAAATTGTTGAATTAAGTGCTGAGATTCGTAGGATAATAGAAGCGATACCTATTCCTGAGGACATAAATGAAGAGATTTCCGGCTTTCTCTCCAGGTTTGGAGAAAAAAATGCCTACGCCGTACGATCCAGTGCAACGGCCGAGGATTTACCAACGGCTTCTTTCGCCGGCCAGCAGGATACCTATCTGAATATTATTGGAAAGGAGGCCATCCTAGAGCATATCAGCCAGTGTTGGGCCTCGCTGTTTACTGAGCGGGCGGTAACGTACCGGCTTCAAAACGGCTTCGACCACCGTAAAGTCCACCTGGCCGTGGTGGTGCAGAAAATGGTCTTCCCGGAGGTAGCCGGAATTTTGTTTACCGCCGATCCCGTCACTTCTAACCGGAAAGTGGTATCCATTGATGCCAGCTTCGGGTTGGGGGAGGCTTTGGTTTCCGGCTTGGTGAATGCGGATAACTACAAAGTGCGGAACGGCAAGATTATCGAAAAGAAAGTATCCACGAAGAAACTGGCTATATATGCGGTAAAGGATGGCGGTACGAACCAACAGGGGATTGAATTGGAACAACAGAACAAGCAAGCGCTGACGGATGAGCAGATTTTACAGTTGGAGTGTATAGGCAGAAAGATTGAAGCCCATTTGGGCTGCCCTCAAGACATTGAATGGTGTTTAATTGACGCTACGTTTTATATGGTGCAGAGCCGGCCAATCACGACGTTATTCCCCATCCCTGAAGCGAAGGATTCCGCCAATCACGTGTATATATCGGTTGGTCACCAACAAATGATGACCGATGCCATGAAGCCTTTGGGGATATCTATCTGGCAGTTAACGGCTGGCCGACCCATGTTTACCGCTGGCGGAAGGTTGTTTGTGGATGTCGCCCCGGATCTGGCTACACCGGCGGGAAGAAATATTCTGGTCAATGTCTTGGGCAAATCCGATCCGCTCATCCAAGACGCGTTGAGCACCATCCTGGCGCGAGAAGATTTTATAAAGGCACTACCAGCTAACAAAAAAGATTTAAGTCCCGGTACAAGTAGTCAAGGCCCACCGCCGACAGTTTTTCAAACATTACACGACTATGATCCGCAGATTGTTTCTGATTTAATTAATAACAGTCAAGCAGCGATAACCGAGTTGAAACAGGCCATTCAAACAAAATCAGGATTGGATCTTTTTGAGTTTATCCTTGAATACAACCAGAAATTAAAAAAGGATAAATCTAATTCACAAAGCCTGGCCGTGATTATGACGGCTATGAATGCTTCGGCTTGGCTCAATGAAAAGATGGCGGATTGGTTAGGGGAAAAAAACGTAGCGGATACGCTTTCTCAATCCGTGCTCAACAATATTACCTCGGAGATGGGGCTGGAATTGTTGGATGTTGCCGATGTAATTCGCCCCCATCCGGAAGTAACCCATTATTTGCAACAGGTAAAGGAAGATAGCTTTTTAGATGAGCTAATTAAGCTCGAAGGTGGAAAGGAAGCCCGCCAGGCCATCTATGCGTACCTGGATAAATACGGCATGCGCTGCGCCGGAGAAATTGATATAACAAAAACCCGTTGGAGCGAAAAACCCAGTACACTGATTCCCTTGATCCTTGGCAACATCAAAAACTTCGAGCCTGGTGCCCGCCGGCGAAAGGTTGAGCAAGGACTACAGCAGGCTTTGGAAAAAGAACAAGAGATAGTAAGTCGATTGAAGCAACTGCCGGATGGTGAGCAAAAAGTTGAAGAAACAAAGCGAATGATCGGCTTGGTTCGAAATTTCATCGGCTATCGGGAATATCCTAAATACGAGATAGTGAATCGTTACTTTGTTTATAAGCAAGCTTTATTGAAAGAAGCCGAACAACTCGTACAAGCGGGCATTATTCAGGATAAAGAAGATAGCTACTATCTCACTTTTGAAGAATTTCAAGAAGCTGTACGCACCAAGGAATTAGATGACCAGATCATCAGTAAACGGAAAGACGCGTACAAAATCTACGAAAAGCTAAGCCCACCCCGGATTATCACGTCTGATGGTGAAATTATTACGGGTGCCTACAAACGAGAAAATCTCCCGCCCGCAGCGATTGTCGGTCTGGCGGTTTCTTCGGGAGTGATAGAAGGGCGCGCGCGGGTTATCTTGAATATGGAAGAGGCTAATCTCGAAGCGGGAGATATATTAGTTACTGCGTTTACGGACCCAAGCTGGACTCCTTTGTTTGTATCTATAAAAGGCTTGGTTACCGAAGTGGGCGGACTAATGACCCACGGCGCCGTTATCGCCCGTGAGTACGGCTTACCGGCAGTTGTTAGCGTAGAAAAAGCTACCAAACTGATAAAAGACGGGCAGCAAATCCGCGTACATGGAACAGACGGGTATGTGGAAATCCTATAAACAGGGAAAGTATATAAAACCGGCTTGCTGGAGATGTAATACTTTATACTTTTGGATTTTCACTATTTGTTGTTTTTGCTTCCATCATCCGTACTTATTATAGTTACTGCCGCTTAAATTAACTATAATGGGCATCATGCTTGTTGCTCAGAAGTTTTCAATGTATATTTTTTAAAAATATTTTAGCCACGGACCTTGCTATTACGTAAACTTGGTTTAACTTTGAAACACAAAGTACTTTACAATGAACCCACAGCAAGATCAATTAGAAGCCCTGCACGAGATCCGGAACATCATGGATCGTTCTTCCCGCTTTATCTCGCTTAGTGGATTGTCGGGCGTGTTTGCCGGTTTGTCGGCATTGGGTGGTGCGGCAGTGGTTAAATGGTACTTTAGTCAACAAGGCATTAATTACTACCGGGACTTGGGCAGCCATTTAACCCGCGAAAATATATTATTTCTTTTAACGATTGCGGTAGCCGTTCTGATACTTGCTTTCTGTACGGCTACTTACTTTACCGTTCGTAATACCCGCAAAAAGAACCACCGGATCTGGGACAGCCAATCGAAGCGATTACTTGTGAACCTGGCCATACCTTTAGCCACGGGAGGCGCTTTTTGTGCCATACTTTTGTACCATAACATTTTAAACCTGGTCGCACCGGCCATGCTGATTTTTTATGGCCTAGCCTTGCTGAACGGCAGCAAGTATACGTTAAGCGACATCCGCTACCTGGGTATTTTCGAGATTGTATTGGGTTTGTTAGCCAGTGTTTTTGTAGGCTATGGCTTAATTCTCTGGACGGTAGGATTTGGGATGCTGCACATTGTGTATGGCGCGCTGGTGTACTTTAAATACGAACGCTAGCAGACCGGTGAAAAAGTATCTGGAAAATATAAACAAAGCCTTTGAAAGCAAGGCACGGTTGGGCATTATGTCGGTGCTGATGGTGGAAGATAAAGTTGATTTTAATACTCTGAAAGAAACCCTGCAATTAACCGATGGCAACCTGGCCAGCCACCTACGGGCGCTGGAAGAAGCGGAATACCTGCGCGTAGAAAAACAGTTTGTAGGCCGCAAGCCTAATACTACTTACCACGCCACTGAGGCTGGTCGCGAAGCATTTAAAAGCCATTTAGATGCTCTAGAGCAATTAATTTTAAATAACAGGCAAAACAACTGATTTTTTTTGTACTTAGACTTTGTAATTCAAAGTACTTTAAAATAAATCTTATAACTATTATTAAACCTAAAACTACTTTATCATGACACAGCAACCTAAATCTCAAAATCAGCCCCTTCATTCTGCATCATTCGTTAAACCGATAATAGTGGGTGCCGGAATAGCCTTACTCGTGATCTCCTTTTTTGTATTTGGAGTAGATGAGCCTCATCCGGAATGGGGGAAGTTTTGGATAGTTAGACCTTTACTAATTACTCCTTTAGCCGGGGCCATAGGTGGCGCCTTTTACGCTTTCCTAAATTACCAGAGTTCCCGCGGTTTTAACAAAATAGGGGCTATCCTTTTGAGCCTGGTTGTATACTTTATCGGGCTGTGGCTGGGTATTGTTTTAGGCTTGGACGGCACGATGTGGAATTAAAACTCGAAAAATTAGAAGTGAAAATTCTGGCTAAAAAAAGGCTTAAAACATAAACTTATGAAAAATGAAATCCTCTCCCACCTAAACGACCCCAGGCAATTGGAAAAGCTGTACCGGGCCAATAAGGCAAACTTTAAGCAAGAATTTAAGGGTGTTTACCCCCAGTTAAGCGGCAATGTACTGGCTGATTTCTGGTACGAAAGGCTGAACTACGAATCGGAAGAAATTTCCTGGGGCTCCCGAAACGAGTTACTGTTCGTTGTAGGGGCAGCTTTAATAGCGGGTACACTGGCTAAATTACCCGCCATTTTTTCCATCAGCGAAGAGTTTTTTTATCCCCGCAATATTGCCTTTCTGGTGTTCCCGTTTTTAGCCGCTTACTTCGCCTGGAAAAATAAATTACCGGTTAACAAAATAGCCTACCTTTCTGGTACGGTAGTAATTTGCCTGGTATATATCAATTCTCTGCCGGATAATAACAAAAGCGATACCTTAGTATTGGCCTGCATCCATTTGCCTTTGCTGCTTTGGGCAATACTAGGAGTGTCGTTTGCGGGCGATGCATTTCGCGACTATAAAAAACGATTAGAGTTCTTGCGTTTTAACGGCGACCTGGCCGTAATGATGGCACTGTTAGGCTTTGCCGGAGTATTAATGACGGCCATCACCATCGGATTATTCAAGCTGATAGGGTTTAAAATTGAGGAATTTTACTTTGAGTACGTGGTGGCTTTCGGCTTACCCGCCGTACCTATCGGTGCTACGTTCCTTACCCAAAGTAATCCGCAACTGGTAAACAAAGTATCGCCGGTAATTGCTAAGATATTCAGCCCCTTAGTTTTAGTAATGTTAATTATTTATTTGGGAGCTATTATTTTTTCAGGTAAAGACCCTTATAACGACCGGGAATTTCTGTTGCTATTCAACCTGCTTTTGCTTGGGGTAATGGCGTTAATATTCTTCTCCGTTGCCGAAAGTTCTGCCGAAGAAAAAACAACTTCGGGCCTCTGGATACTGCTTCTGTTGTCGTTAATTACGATAGTGGTAAATGGTATCGCGCTGTCCGCTATTTCTTTCCGGATATCGGAATGGGGAATTACGCCAAACAGAGTAGCGGTGCTTGGCGGTAATGTTCTCATTTTGGTTCATCTGCTAATTGTAACAGTTATGTTATTTAAAACAGTTACGAAAAAAGCAGTTATCACCGAAGTCGGGAGAGCCATTGTCCTTTACTTACCGGTTTACCTTATCTGGTCAGTAGTAGTGGTTTTCCTCTTCCCGCTGGTTTTCGGTTTTAAATAAAAATTGGACCAAAGCCTTTAGTAATACAGAAGAACATACATAGCAAGACTAAGAAAGTTTAATAACAAAATATTTAAAAAACTGAAAAATTATGATTACGCAAAATAAAAGACTTACCGGTATTGTGCTTACAGTAGCGTTTTTATTGCTCCTGCCATTGATTGCGATGCAGTTCACAAATGAAGTGAATTGGTCGTTATTCGATTTTATTGTCGCTGGTTTTTTACTGCTCAGCACTGGTCTCCTAGGTGAGCTTGTATCAAGGAAAGTAAATAAATTTGAGCACCGAATTGCCATCTGTGCCGCTATTCTGGCAGTACTCTTTCTCATTTGGGTAGAACTTGCCGTCGGTATTTTCGGCACACCGTTCGCCGGAAGTTAGCCGGTAAAATTAGTATATGCCCCTATTGTGGTTGGATGTGCGTAATAATGACGTGTACCACCCGCAATTATACGCAACCGCTTCCGACAAGATAGCCTTACAGCGGAAAAGCTATTGATCGCAGATAATTTTAAAATTTCTATTATTAATGAATGGTAAAATGTAGTATAATTTAAAGAGCATGAATCCTTCAAGACTAAAATTTATTTTCTTCTTCCTCTTATTTGCGTTTGCCTTTCTTTTTGGCACCACCTTGCTTTTAAATCAGCCACCCGAATCTTTCCTGGGTTCGGAGTCACAAGTACCCTGGAAATCTACTGTATCCACCATTCTATCGCCTATTAAAATTATTTTGATGGGGCCTCTATTGCCTTTTATTAAATTTTTGCATCAAGATCCGGATACCCCACCTCCCTTTTTTCTTATCGGTTTTGCTTTTTACTGGACTATCCTTGCCTTAATTGTGCATTATATTCTGAGTAAAATACGCTGAGTAATTTTTATTAACAAGATTGAATTCAGGAAGCTCTTGGGCGGGTTTTGAAATCAAAAATTAGATTAGTTACATGCGGCAGCGCCCAACAAGGGCTTAGCGAAAGGGCAGGTGAAGTGGTTAGATGGCGCATTGATCAAACTTTGGTGCTAGGTAACAGGGTAATGCTTCTTATACCGCCACTTCGCCAAGCTCGTTTCCCCATCTTATAGAACTCATTATTAAAAACTACTCCGAGATAATATGACAAAAGAGAACAACTTAAAAAGATTTATGGATGCTCAGGAAGCCGACTACTCCATGGCTTTAGCCGAAGTGAAGAATGGAAGGAAAAGAAGCCATTGGATGTGGTACATCTTTCCGCAGATCCAAGGGCTGGGTTTTAGTGAAATTTCAAAATTTTATGCTATCCAAGATATTAACGAAGCAGAAGCGTTTTTGAAGCATCCGATTTTAGGCAGCCGGCTGGTACTTATCTGTCAGGAATTGCTTCAATTGAAAGAGAATAATGCGAATAAAATATTTGGTAGCCCGGACGATTTAAAGTTAAAATCGTCTATGACCTTATTTTCTTTGGTACCTGATACAGACCCCGTATTCCAACAAGTTTTAGATAAGTTTTTTAACGGAACCAAAGACAGTAAAACTTTACAGATAGTTAGCCCGCAACAATAAAATTATAGAAGCTACTTTCTTAATTCCTGGAGAAGAAAGAGGTTGGCAAAAGAAGAATTATTATAAAAATGTAATTTCAATTAAACTTGGTAAGAACAAAATATTTAAGAGATTCATCTTTAATAAAAAAATCAGGCAAGTAAAGCTTTATCTTCTCGTAAAAGTTAGCCTCTATTGTAGTTAGAGAAATTCTAAACCACCTTTGCCGAATACTAAGTTAAAACAATGCAAAAAGGACGATTAGAAGCTTTCAGCGACGGAGTTTTAGCCATAATTATTACCATTATGGTTTTAGAAATAAAGGTGCCGCATGGTCAGGATATGCAGGCTTTACAACCTCTCCTGCCGGTAATTATCAGCTATATTTTAAGCTTTATTTATGTGGCTATTTACTGGAACAACCATCACCACATGCTGTATACCGTTAAACACGTAACCGGCGGTATCTTATGGGCGAACCTGCACCTGCTTTTCTGGTTGTCGTTGGTACCCTTTGTAACCGGCTGGGTAGGCGAAAACCATTTGGCGCCTGTTCCAATGGCATTTTACGGAGTAGTTCTCTTTATGGCCGCTATAGCGTACTGGCTCTTACAAAACCAGATTATTCAGAACCATGGTCCGGAATCTATATTGGCCAAAGCCATTGGAAAAGACATAAAAGGTAAAATCTCGCCTGTTCTTTATTTTATCGCTATTTGCTCTACTTTTTTTAGTACTTGGATTGCCGCTGGCATATATGTTTTAGTAGCTTTTATGTGGCTGATTCCGGACAAACGGATTGAGATTATTCTAAAGCATAATGCGAACGAAAAAAGCGAACTAGGTTCCAAAGCAGCCAAACATACTTCCTGATTTTGTCGGCTTGTGTATTTTTAAAAAATCTGCGCCCAGATGTCCTTATATTTTCATTTACTCATCCTAAAATAGTAAACAGCCTTTTTATGAGGCTTTATTACAAAAGGCAATTCACTAATAACAGTATATCCTTTATTACAATCTGCCTGAGGCTAATAGAACCTGCTTTTTAGGTAGGCTAGTTGCTTTATTCTACCAAAATTATTCCCCACAGCTGGCTCGTTGTAATTCGGGGGCCAATTTACTACTTTTCTATAAGTGCTGCAGGCTATCTAAGGCAACATACAAATTTTGTATTTTCAGTACATGCAGCATAGTCCCGTACGTTATAGCTTATAAACGAAGACATGGACAATCTTGATCAATTGCTTGCAGAATATTACAAAGCTCCGGAAATCTTTCAAGCCGGAAGATACTGGAAAGCATACGAAGCTAAAATTATAAGTGAAATCAAGAGAGCTGATATCGGACAAATAAGAAGTGGAAAGTATCCCATTTTTAGCACTTTTGGATTTTCTGATTTAGTGTATAGATATCATCCTAATATGCTTTTGCATGAAAAGCTCATTAAGAAAATTATAAGGAAGCTTTTTGTTGCGGATCGAGCCATATTGCCCTATTCCTTAAAACTGGCAGATATCAGAGAAATGGCCTATAATAATTGTCTCCTTCAGGGGCAATTGGCAGGCGCTAAATCTATTGCCGAAATCGAAGCAAGTACATACGGTAATCCCGCTGATTTATTCGAAATTGACGGCAGAAAGTATACGATGCAATTTTTAAATTATTATGTTAGATTTTGTTTTGTTCAAAAAGTTTTACATCTAAAAGGTAATGAAACTATCGTTGAATTAGGTTCCGGTTCCGGGTTTCAAGTAGAGATACTAAAAAAAATGTATCCAGATTTAACCGTACTTTGTTTTGATTTACCTGCTCCGTTATATCTATGTGAACAATACCTTTCTAATGTTTTAGGGGATACTACGGTTATTAAATCAACTCAAACCATGAATGTAGTGGACTTGAATGAATTTATTAAATCAGGAAAGGTGTACCTATTTGGTAATTGGAAGTTTCCACTGCTTAAACAATTTGAATTTAATTTATTTTGGAATGCCGCTAGTTTTGGAGAAATGGAGTTGGATATTGTAAGTAATTATCTAAGCTATATTAAAGAGAATTGTCATTCCATTTATCTTCTGCAGAGCAGGAATGGTAAAGAAAGTTCTAAAAGTGCAGGGGTGCTAACGCCGATTAAATTTAGTGATTATAATTCTATGTTGAGTGATTTTAAACTCATTAAAGAATCCGATGCATTTGAAGCTCACCGTAGAATGTCTCAGAATGGGGGCTATTTCCAGGCAATTTGGCAAAAGATAAATAATTATGGTTTACCAGATAACATTTGTATTAATTGAGCAATAATTATTAGCAGCTACCTAAAAGTTATTCTAATTATATGGAGCACGAATACCTTATGGTTTGAAATGGCAATAGTGAGTATTATCTTTCTATTGGGCAATATTTTTATGGGGCACTTTGAAGAAAGAAGTCCGAATTGGCGGAAATTAGTAAAATACTTGGTAACGGTTTGTATCATTGTTGCCATCTCCATCTTTGCCGGACGCACTTATGCCTTTATACTTTTCGGACTTGCCTTTATTCCGGTTATTTATGCTCATGGTATTTTGCTGCCCAAAAAAGGAATAAACGGGTGGACGGGCGAACCAAAATCAAAGTATTACGAATTCAGAGGTTGGGATAAAATATTTTTTAAGTAGCCATTTTTAAATCAATAAAAAGAAATTCAAATAGCTTTCTCTGACTTTTATTTTTTACCTGTTTCACTAGTTTCAGCTCTTAAGTAAAAAGAAATTGGCGATTAAATGAAAATTCCGTTCTCAAACCTCAGTAATAAAATAGTAATAAAATAAAAAGTATAAAGATGCAGAACATTGTCAAACAATAATTGGATGCTAGAATCGGAAAGGTTAAGGTTTGAACTAGCCCATTTAGAGGATAAAGGTTTTTTCTTTAAGCTGTTGAATAGCCCAAACTGGATTAAATACATAGGAGATAGAGGCATTAAAACCGAACAGGACTCGGAAAACTACATCAAGAATTCGCTGATTAAAACCTATAATGATAAAGGATTTGGGTTATACAAAATGGTAGTAAAAACCACCAACCTGCCCATTGGTATTTGCGGTTTTGTAAAAAGAGATTACCTCGATTCGGTGGATATCGGCTTTGCTATACTGCCGGAGTTTGAAGGCCAAGGATATACGTTTGAAGCCGCCAAAGCCATTTTGGAATACGGGCAAACCGAGTTAGGCCTTGGTACCGTTTATGGCATTACTACTCCCGATAACAAAGCATCCCAGCATCTGCTGGTAAAGCTAGGATTACAGTTTGTTTTTAAAAGAACCGATAAAATCCAAAACCAGGAATTATTGATTTTCTCTAACCAACAAAGAATATCCGCACCTCACCAAAATTAAGCTACGCAGGCAAATAGTAATAAAAGAACTTCCCGGCATACTGCGGACCATCTCTCTAAAGCATTAAGTAAAATCGAGTTAAGGCTACGGCAAAACAGGAGGGAATATTAAACAGTAATTCAATTTACTTTCTTCATCAGACTTATTTTAAAATTTATTGTATTTAGGCTTTAGAACTTAATAGATACAAGATTTTTTAAAAATAAATGCCCGACAACTTTGCCGGGCATTGGAAATACCTATTTCTATACTTAATGAAATCCTGAAGTATAACTTCCGATAGCTATATTACTTTATTTTCCGGATGTAAATATTGCCGTTAAAGTTCTTGAACATAAACTCAGGACCGCCACCATTTACCAAGCCATAAAGCCATTTATCTAATTTCATGTTTTTGTTGCCGCCAACTTTCATCATTTCTTTTTCTTTATCGCCTTTGCTAAAGTTCATTTCAAAATCGCTGTAAATTTCGCCGTTATCCGCTTTCATTTTGGTGGCAAATTTGGCGTTAGCGGGCAAAGCTACGTCTATTTTGCCGTTCATGCTGCTAAAAGCCATGGGTACGTTAGGGGTAATTTTTCTCAGACTTACCTGCAGGTCGCCGTTTAACGTATTGGCTACCACCGAACCAGAAACATCGGTAAGGCGAATATCATCGTTGAGGTTGCTTATTTCCAATTCGCCGTTTACGCCTTCCACAATTATTTTACCGTTATTCAGCGTGCTTAGCTTTACCGAAAAATCGCGGGGTACTTTTATGTCCAGGTCAATGTCGCGGTTAAAGGAATTAGTACGAACCACTACCTGATTATTTTCTTCGCTGGCCTCTAAGCCAAAGTTGTTATTCGGAATCCGGCGCAGTCCATTGGCGGTCGCATCGTTTTGCCGGTCTCTTTTCCGGTCGTCGTCATCGTCGTTGCCTCGCCCGGAGTAGCCGATAATGACATCTTTACCGGAATGAGCCGTTACTTTAATAGAACCGTTGAGTAAGTCTACTTTTAAGCTGCCCGGCTGACCTGGTTTAGATAAAGCAACCGTTAAATTCTTGTTCTCATTTTGAGCTACTACGGGATTGGTAGTTACGATAATGAGCAAGGTAATTAATACAATATAAGGTAATCGTTTCATGATGGTGGTAATTTAAATATTTTTAAAATTTTATTTTTTTTGATTCTCATTGACATAGCTGCACACTTTAGCGCGGATTTACTTCCGTGCCTTACAACTTTTATTGTTCGCAAAGCGGCGGCAGTTCTATTTCCTCTTTGAGCTGTTTCATCTCATCTGCCTTGGTTCTTTTTGTCTGGACACAAAGTAAAAGGGCCCCTACCCCCAGAACCAAAAAACGCAAGACGTTAAAAACTCGCCGACCGCTCGAACAGTTTAGCGTTAACCTTTGCACTGGGCTGAAGCTGTTTGTTCTATAGCTACTTAGGGTTTTTTGTTGTTTTAAATTTTTAGAATTTTAAACTTTTTGTCATTCAGGAGGAACCTATTTACTTACGCAGCAGAACAGGTTCATTCTGTATTAAGCCTTTCTGTTGATTTACATGTTAATTTTCTGTCTTTTAAATTAAGGCTATTACGTCCCAGTTATACCGCGAGCGTCTTCGCTCGTGATGATTATCGTCCGGCCTCTGGCCGGTGGTAGATTGTTTTAATTTCTGGTTAAGTTTTATTGTAATTCCTAAAATAAAAGCTTTTCAGTTCGCCCGGCCAGAGGCCTTTCGCATGGTAGCCACGAGCGAAGACGCTCGCGCCCGCATAATTCTTTAAATCTTTAATTTCTCAACTTCTCAATTTTAAAACTTTTCAACCTCTCAACTTTCCAACCTGCAACCCTTTCACTTCCCCTGCCGCACGTACACGTCGCCGTTGAGGGTTTCGAAACTGAAGGTAGGGCCGCCTTTGCCTAAGCGCATGGCTTGGCGGTTATCTACTTTATACACGGTACCGGAGCCTTTATTTTTAGTATTCTGAATAGTTTGCGCGGGTAAGGTTTTGAGGTCATCAAAATCGCTGAAGAACTCGCCGTGCATGGTTTTAAAAGTGAAATCGGCGGATAAATTGGGCTTGAACACCACGTTTAGTTTACCGTTTATGGTCCGGAAGTCGGAATCGCCGGTGGGGTTTTTGGTATAGGTAACATCTACGTTGCCGTTTACGGTATTGGCTTTGGTAGTACCTTCAATGTTACTAATTTTAATCGGGCCGTTTACATTATTCGCTTTTACAACTCCCTGGGTATTTGCTACCGTTACTTCGCCGTCGTTTACCGTCGATACTTCCAGATTGGTCTGGCGCGGTACTTTTACGGTAATGTCAAAAGCAAAATTATAATCATCTTCGTCGCGGTCAATGTTCATGCTGCGCATGCGGCCTTTGCGGCGGTAAATAAAAGGCGCTTCTAAGTAAACGTAAACGGTATCGCCGGAAGCTTCGGTTTTAAGCTGTACTTCGCGCATGCCTTTTTCCGCGTCGGCTTTGGTATCGCCGGTAATGGTTTTTTCGGCGGTTAATTCTACTTTATCCCCGTTATAACCTTCTACTTTTACGTCGCCCTGAATATTTTGCACAAATAATACGTGCGGGCCATTAGGGGTATTAAAACTGACGCTACGCGTAATATTTTCGGTTAATTTTTGGGCAAAAGCTGTTCCGGTTAGCCCGCTGCACACCAGTGCGGCCAGGCCGAAAAAAATCTTTTTCATAAACTTAAGAGATTAGATAAGTACGTTGATAGTTTGTTTTACTTTTGCTTCTACCGCCTGATTTAAATCTTTCTTGCGCAATAATTTTTGCAATTCGGCTACCGATTTTTTCTCCTGTAAACTCAGCATGACATCGGCCAGGGCAATTTGTACCAGCGGCGAATCTTGCTGACTGATGGCGGCAATTAATCCTTCGCGCACGGTAGGGTTACTAGCATGTTGGTACAAAGCCTCGATGGTGGCCAAGCGCACGTTCACGTTCGGGTCGTTGTTTAAAGTTTGCAGCAAAGCCCGAATTACTTTGGTATCGGCTGTTTCTAAATCGCCGGTTAAGTTTACCGCTTTCAGGCGCTCTGTCGCCGATGATTGCTTGAGTAAAGTCAGCATCATTACTTCGCGCATGTTCTGCACCTCGCCGGTTAGGTGGCTCAGTTCTTTTTCGTAGGTTTTAGCCGGCGTTATCCGGAAGCCAATCCCAATGCCAATAGCTAATACTAGCATCCCGAAAACTACTTGCCCGAATACCTGCGGCACGCTCAGCGAAGCCAGCCAACTGCCAAAAAAACCACCTTTGGGTGCCCGTTGCGGATGTTCTTTTTTGTAATCGGCCAACATACTCTGAAAATCAGCTTTCATAAAAGCGCTGGGTTCCGGCGCCGGAATATCGCCTATCTGGCAGTATAAGTTTTTGAATTCAGTTATTTCGGTAGCCTTAATGGTGCCTTGTTCGATATATTCCTGTAGTTCAGCTTCTTGCTGCAGGGTTAAGGTGCCTTCCAGGTGACCCGTTACCAGGTCGATGTACTTCTCATCCATCATATTTCTTGCCTTTCCAATTGGGTGTAAATATTTTTTAAATCCTGCATTGCCCGAAATACTTTTACTTTCACCGCCGCTTCGGAGCAGCCCAGTATGTCGGCAATTTCTTTGTATTTTAGGTCCTGGTACCGGCTTAGGATTAAAACTTCTTTTTTATCGGGACTAAGCTGGTTCAGGGCCTTCTGCAATAATTGTATTTCTTCGTCTTTCTTGGTTTGCTCTTCTAGGTTATAAGAATTATGCAAGCTGTTTTCTACCGTGGTAAAATCATCCGAAAAACCCAAACGACTGTCTTTGCGGTAATAATCGGCGTATACGTTGCGGGCTAAGTGGTACATCCAGGTAGTAAATTTACCTTCGCCGGTAAACGTATGTTTGTACTTCAGCATGCGCATAAAAACGTTTTGCACCAAATCTTCGCTCACCATTTTGCTTGAGGTAAACCGGTAAAAAAAGCTGTACAGCACCCGGTGATACCGGTCGAACAGCAATCCCAGCCGATCTACGTCTCCGGATTTTACTTTCAGCATTAAAGCATTATCGGCTAGTGCGTCCAAGCGAAACAGGATTATGTTTTCAGATTCAGAAGGGGAAACTAAGGTTTTGGCGAATGGTTACAAAGATTTATTAAAAAATATCCTCTACCTGTAGCTCCTTTCTTAAAACCACTTCTAATTCAACCTTTAAAAGTATTCAGATGGGTAGAGAACGTGCCTAGATGCTGCGCTGAACCTTAAAGCCAGTTGAGGTTAAGATTTGTTCTAGTTTGAGTAACATTCATGAAGGCTTTCAGAAAAATAACTTTGCAACAAATGCCACAGATGGCTAATTTTAAATTTTTACCAGAGTTATACCTAGTGCTTGCTACCAGCTAAGGTTAGTATTCATACTAGTAAGATATTTCCTTGATCTATCCCTAAGAAGGGCTAGGTTTAGAAAGGCTTGCTTGGTAAATTCTTTAACAATTCATTTTTCATTTGCTCCATTATGATGAAACTTTGGTTTTTATTTTTCGGGTTCTTTTTAACTTCCGCGATTAGGGCGCAACCGCAACCCAGTTTAAAATTATGGTATACCAAGCCAGCTAATGCGCAGGCCGCCGAAGACCCGAAAAACGGCTGGAAAGACGACCCCGAATGGCTTAAAGCGCTACCGTTGGGTAATGGTTCGCTGGGGGCGATGGTTTATGGAGATGTGACGCGGGAACGCATTCAGTTGAACGAAGAAAGCATGTGGTCGGGTAGTCCGGACGATAACAATAATCCGAATGCTTTTGCGGCTCAGGCCGAAATCCGGAAGTTACTGTTTGCCGGAAAATACAAAGAAGCCTCCGCTCTCACCAGCCAAACGCAGATTGCCAAAGGCGAAGGTTCCGGCCACGGCAACGGGTCAACGGTTCCTTTCGGTAGTTTTCAGTTATTAGGCAACCTTTTTCTCGATTTTCCTAAAAATTTGCCCTACCAGAATTATCAGCGGGAGCTCGACTTGAATGATGCCGTGGTGCGGGTTAGTTATACGCAGAATGGCGTGCAGTTTAAGCGCGAGGTGTTTGTGAGCCAGCCCGACCAGGTAATGGTAGTACATCTTACGGCCAATAAACCAGGGCAACTTTCTTTTACCGCCCAACTATCCCGCCCCGAACGGTTCCGAACTTACGCAGAGAATGACCAGTTACTAATGGCTGGCAAACTGAGCAACGGCAAAGGCGGCGATGGACTAGCCTACCTGACCCGACTAAAAGCCAAAGTGAATAAAGGCTCGGTAAAGTACAGTGAGGCCGGGTTAACGATTCAGGGAGCCAACGAAGTAACGTTATTTCTTACTGCTTCTACGGATTATAAGCTGGAATATCCTGCTTACAAAGGTCGGAATTACGAAGGTATCACTCGTACAAATTTGCAAAAAGCAATGCAAAAATCGTATAGCCAATTGTTCGGCAAGCATTTGGCCGAGTACCAGCCTTATTTTAAACGGGTTTCCTTTAGTCTTAATTCCGGGGAAGACAAGCTCCCCACCGATGAAAGGTTAGCCGTTTTTAAAACGAACCCCACCGACCGGCATTTATACGAGTTGTTGTTTCAATACGGCCGTTATTTACTCATTGCCTCGTCGCGGCCCGGTACTTTGCCGGCCAATTTACAAGGCATCTGGACGAATAAACTACAATCGCCCTGGAACGGCGATTACCACACCAATATTAATATTCAGATGAACTACTGGCCGGCCGAGGTAACCAATTTGCCGGAAATGCACTTGCCTTATTTTGATTTGCTTCGGTCCCTGACTAAACCTGGCGCCGAAACTGCCCAAATTCATTACCACGCCCGCGGTTGGGTTATTCATCCGATTACTAATGTTTGGGGATACACGGCTCCCGGCGAAGAAGCTGGTTGGGGTATGCATACCGGAGCTACGGCCTGGTTGTGTCAGCATATTGGCGAGCATTACCGTTTCACGCAGGATAAAGTTTTTTTACAGGAACACTATCCGGTATTAAAAGCCGCCACCGAGTTTTACATGGATTGGCTGGTAGTGAACTCGCAAACCGGCAAATTGGTTTCCGGGCCGGCCGGATCGCCGGAAAATACATTTATTGCGCCCGATGGCAGCAAAAGTCAGATTAGCATGGGCCCCGCCCACGAACAACAGGTAATCTGGCAATTATTCAATGATTTTCTAATGGCTTCAAAAGTATTGGGTATTCAGGATGACTGGACCAAACGCATTACCCAGGCCCAGCAATCTTTAGCTGGCCCGCAGATTGGCTCTGATGGTCGCTTAATGGAATGGGCTAGTGAATTCCAGGAAGCGGAACCCGGGCACCGCCATATTTCTCATTTATTCGCCCTGCATCCGGGTAATCAGATTAACCTGGTCCAAACGCCTGAATTAGCCGCTGCCGCTAAAAAATCTTTGGATTACCGCATTGCGAAAGGGGGCGGCCATACGGGTTGGAGCGCTGCCTGGCTAATAAGCCAATACGCCCGCCTGAAAGAAGCCGAAAAAGCTAAAGCCAGCCTGGATGTAGTTGTAACAAAAAGCACGTCGCCTAATTTATTTGGCCAGCATCCGCCGTTTCAGATGGACGCCAATTTTGGTACTACAGCCGGTATTGCCGAAATGTTGCTGCAAAGCCACGTGCAAACTGCTTCGGGCGGCGTACTCATTGACTTATTACCGGCTTTACCAGCCAGTTGGGCCATTGGCAGGGTCAGTGGTTTAAAGGCGAGAGGGGGCTTTGAGATCACCATGAACTGGCAAAATAACTATTTGCAACAAGCTGAAATCCGCTCCGAAAAAGGGGGTGAAGCAACCTTACAGTATGGGGGAAAATCTAAAGTTGTATCCCTGCTACCCGGGCAAAAGCAGGTTATCCAATGGTAATCTGAAATTCCCGTAGAAAAAGAAAGATTGTACGCGGGTGTAAAGTACCTGACCAACCTCACCACCCCGGCAAGCATTTAACCCAGCCGGGTTAGAACAAGCGGCTACCTATATTCATGAGGAATTTCAAAAGCTAAGCGAACGGGTATCGTACCAATCATTTACGGTAGATGGGCAAACGTATAAAAATATTATCTGTACTTTAGGCCCTAATGAAGCTGAACGCGTTATTATCGGAGCACATTACGATGTTTGCGGCAACCACCCGGCACTGCCGATAATGCCTGAATATTCGGTAATAAGATTGAGAAAATTGACTTTCCGTTAACTTTGGAGCTTTAATTAGTTTACCTGAATATCGTTGAATTTCCTCCTGCATTAACTCAGGGCAGTAGAATTGAAATTCATTTTGTGAATTCAAGAGTAATTCTTCTATAAGTCTGTTAGCATTTAGCAAGGCACTAAATACAATATTCGTATCAACAATAATCATTTAAGAAACCGGTATTTATTTTCGGCCCACCATCTCTTTTTAGATTCATCGGCAAGATTATTTGCTTCACTACTGGCAGTTGCTTCTTTATATTGTAAATAATTTATAATTCGTTGTAAGCCAATAGATCTATATTAGAAGGTAAACGGATAATTATTTCATCATTAGTTCTTTCTATAGTCATAATCTAGTTTTACGAATTTAAATGTGACATTGTTCCCTTGTGTAAATTAACTTATTTTTAATACCTACCCGCTTAAAACAGGCGTAAAATTTAAAATTCTCTACCGAATTGGCTTCGGCACCACGGGTAAACTTTCGTGCCCTTCGGCGTCTACGGCTTGTACCGCGAAAAAGTAATTATCCTTGGAGTAGGGGAGCAGGACTTTGGTTTCGCTGACGTAAATTTTCTTCTGCCACATAGGCAGGGAAGTTTCCCGCATTAATATGAAGTAACCGCTTGGCTTTTTACCGGTAGCAGGCGCTTCCCAGTGCAATTCGGTTTGGTTAGTTAAATTGCTGGTTACAATTCCTGCATTTTCCGGCGAAGCTGGCGCGGAAGCCAGACTAGCTAATGTAGCTAAATTAAGTGCCGTATTTTTGCGTAGGTAATCGTAGTCGATATGTTCGGGGAAATCGCCGTAAGCAATGTTGTTTTCGGTGCGGACATTTTGATGTTGGTGTTGGTAATTTTCGTTCATCTCGCAAATGCGCACCGCAGTAAAACCAGCCTGGCTAAATGGGGTATGGTCGCCGCCTCGCAAAAAGCGGTCGGTACGGTAATTTAACACAACTTCTAATTGCGGAACATAACGCTCGCTCATTTCTTTTAGGTAACGGGCCAACTGGCGGCTGCGGCTGTCGTTTTCGCCGCCAATACTTTTACGCAAAGCGGCCATTTCTTCGGTTTCCAGAGCGGGTACGCCTTCACTAAAAATCCGGACGTGGGTATTATCGCGCAGGTTGGTTTCATCGGAAAAAGAATTACCAATCATGTCGTTGTTTAATAGGGCTACCAGGTTCCAGCTCTCTTTTTTAGCGCGTTCGGCTAAATGTTTGGCCCCGTATAACCCTTGTTCTTCGCCTTGCACAGCCACAAAAATAATAGTAGCCGGAAAAGTACGCGCAGCCATTATACGGGCTAATTCTATTACAGCGGCTACTCCCGAGCCATCGTCGTTAGCACCCGGCGCCTGACCTTTTACATCCATCACATCGGTGTTGCGGCTATCAATATGGCCCGAAACAATAAATATGCGGTTATCACTGGGGTCAGTGCCTTTTAAAGTGGCCATTACATTCGCCATCTCCACATCCGCCGGAATACGACGACCATCGGCTTTAACTAGGTATTTATCTTGCGTTACGGTTAAACGTCCTCCGGAAGCAGCAACAGCTTTTTGGAATTCGCTTTCTACCCAGTTCCGGGCGGCGCCAATACCTCGTTTTTTATCGGTGGTAGAACTTAACGAATGCCGGGTCTCGAAGCTAACCAATTTCCGGACGGTATTTTCCAGATTCTGAGCAGAGACCTCCTTCACCATTTGCGCAATAGCTGCATCTGGTCGCACAATTGTTTGAGCGCCAACCGAATAAGGAACGACTGTAATTAGAATTAAAGCGGCTGAAAAACGCGCCAAAGAAGAAAGCCAGTTATATTTCATGAAAAAGGAATAGAATACCAGATTGAGTATGTACGGCCATAAAGGTAATAGGCTGTACTTTATTGAAGGAATTGCTTTAACAAAACATTTTACAACTTGGGAAAAATTGGTTTTGGCAGGTATTCCCTTATTGTGCATACGGTAAAATCCAGGAAGCGTGTTTATAAGGCTCCCAGGGAACGGCGGCTAAATCTGTTTTACTATCAATGAAAGTTTGATAAGGCCGACCGTTGAGGCTGGCTTGCGCAAACGCGAAAACCTGCACCTGTTGGTAGCCTTGTTTTTGGTAATGCTGTTTCAGAAACTGAGCAAATTGCCAGATTAAATCGGGCCGGACGGGTAAAACGCTGGCCTGTTTAGAAGTGAGGAATTGCGTGGGATAAACGGTTTGGCTCTGACCGGTAAGTGGGTTACGTACTTCAAAGTAAATAGTGCCGGTTTTAGCGCGTAACATCATTTGCCAGGCCATCCGATGCCCTTCTTCGGTCCAATGTACATCGCCGGGAATAAACCAGTGCCGGATAGGTAATAGTAACTGAATTATAAAGTATATAGTGAGTAAGTAAAAAATGGGTGGCGTGAACGAGTTTGTCGGTACCGCGTTCGGTTGAGTATCCGTTACCGACAAGGCTGGTTTTTTACGGAAAAATAGGCGACGGATGGTTTCTGGATTAAAAAAGAATACCGATAAGGCAATGCCTATGTACGGAAAAACACCTACCTGAAATACCGTTGAATTAAACAGATGAAAAAAAAGTGAAGCGATAAAAGCCCACTTCCGGGATTTATGCCACAACAAAAAAGGAGTAATGAATAAATCGAACAAGATACCGCCGTAGGCAATGAATACCTGTAACTCATGTTTTTGTAATAGCGGTCCGATTAGAGAGTAATGTGCTTTTACACTAAACCACAATTTAATGGGCATGGCTTGTAGCCAATCGGGGTATATTTTAGCAATGGCGGCAAACGTATACACAATCCCAATCTGAGCGGCAAATATAGCCAAACACCACCGCGAGCAAGTTAAAGAGCGAATAGCCGCATTCCGGCGGGTATCCCAGGAGGCATAGGCATTTGCCGGCACCAGCAACATTAAAAAGCAAAGCAAAATTATTAAGTAATAATGATTATTATAGCTAACCTTTTGCATGAGGTAGGTGGCCCACCACAATAGCATATAAGCCGCCAGACTAGCCCGGTAATATATTCCAAATAGAATCAGCAGCCCAAGTATAGCCATTAACCCGTAGTAATAATACATGCCGTCGCCGGGCAAGGGTTTTAGCCACTCAAAACCGATAAAAGGCAAGTGTACCGTGGGTTCGATAAAATTGCGTTTCACCCAGCCGGTAGCAATGGCTCCGCCTGCTTCCAGGGCGAGCAGCAAACCAAAAAATAACCGGAAAATAATTAACGGGCTATTATCAACCGGCTGACGCAGCCAGGTAAGTAAATGAAACCTAACGGGGGAAATAGTAGCGGTTTGCGCCATAATTTTAATGCATCAACTTCGGTAAAAATGCCAAAATTTTAAATAAGCTGAAAGATGCAGATTTAGTAATATAGAAATAAAATATTATCTTCCACCGATGCTTTTCTTTACGGGGTAACTCTTTTTTAACCCGATTATTGCAGAAGAAAAGTAACAAAAATCCCGAGTATTTTTAATTTTACACCTACGTTATTCGCCTACTATGCCTATTTGTACTTTGCTTCTTACGCCGAAGCGCAGTGTATTACTAGTGTTTGCTTTTTTCTTAATTACGTACGTTGCCCAGGCCCAATTAAACACCAACCCACCCAATGTTTCGTGGCGACAAATTAACACCGAAAAATTCCAGATAATTTTCCCTTCTGATTTTGAGAAGGAGGCCCAACGCGTGGCCAATACCTTGCAGTACTTGCACGCACCCCTATCGCGTACCTTGGGCCGGGAACCGCGGCGCTTGCCCCTTATCTTACAGAATCGCAACGCTATTGCCAATGGCTTTGTTACCCTGGCGCCACGCCGTTCGGAGTTTTATACTATGCCTACTCAGGATTATACTTTGCTGGGTACTAACCGCTGGCTCGATTTATTAGCGGTACACGAGTTCCGGCACGTGGTACAATACGACAAAGCCCGGCAGGGAACTTCTAAACTGGCTTATTATCTGTTTGGCGATTATGGTTTATCGGTAGCAAATAACCTGGCTTTACCTAATTGGTTTTGGGAAGGCGATGCCGTTGGTACCGAAACCGCTTTTACCAGCAGCGGCCGCGGCCGTACGCCTGATTTTGATTTATTATACCGCACTAATTTATTGAGCGACCGGAATTACTCGTACAACAAACAGCATTTAGGTTCTTTTAAAGATCCTGTACCCAACCATTACGTACTGGGTTATCATTTTACCACCTATGGCCGCCGGCATTATGGTCCTGAGTTCTGGGGGAAAGTGGTAGACCAGGCGTCCAGCCGGTTTTTTGTGCCGTTTATTTTTTCATCCGCAATGCGCTACGAAACCGGTTACCGACTGCCCGCCAATTACCGCCGGATGCAACACGAACTCGATTCGCTCTGGACCCAACAAGCTAACCAGATTAAACCAACCGAAGCTACTACCATAACGAAACGGATAAATTCTACCTACACCCATTACGAATTTCCGCAGGAACTTTCCGATGGCAGCATTGTAGCGCTAAAATCTGGCTTGGGCGATTATCCGCATTTTGTAAAAATTGCAGCCGATGGACAGGAAAAGAAATTGTTTACTCCCGGCCCGATTAACGGAAATGCTATGCTATCGGTAGCTCAAAATAAAATTGTTTGGTCGGAGTACGAGTTTGATCCCCGCTGGCAGGTCCGGACGTATTCGGTTATTAAATATTTTGATGTAACCACGGGTAAACAACACGTATTACAACGCAAAACCCGGTTGGCCGCTCCTGCTTTTTCGCCGGATGCCAGCAAAATAGCCGCTATCGAAACCTCACTGCAAAATGACTACACGCTGGTAATTCTGGATGCAAATACCGGCCAGGAGTTACAACGCATTCCGGCTCCGGAAAATAGTTTTATTTCCATGCCTCGCTGGGCTCCGGATGGTAAAAGTATTGTGTTGCTTCGTACCGCGCAGGGGCGCCGTTCCATCAGTTTGTTAAATATTGAAACAAGTACCTTTACCGAATTACTAGAACCTACCACCGAAAATATTGGCCACCCGGTACTAGCGGGAAATTACGTTTACTTTAATGCCCCGTACCTCGGCATTGAAAATGTTTTTGCCCTGGATGTTACTACCCGTAAACAGTTTCAGGTAACGGCCCGTCCGTTTGCCGGTATCAATGCGGTTGTTAGCCATAATGGGAAGCAAATTTTATTTAATGATTTTACCAAAACTGGCTACGATGTAGCCCGAATGGAAAACAACCCCGCTGCGTGGATACCGTTGGAGCAGGTGCCGGATATCCGGGTAAAGTATTACCAGCCTTTAGTAGAGCAGGAAGGTAAGCCGAATATTTTAACCGAAGTGCCCACTAAAGTTTATCCCGTTCAGCCTTATTCTAAATTCAAGCATAGTATAAAACCGCACAGCTGGGTACCGGGCCGCGATGTTATCAATAATACCTTAACCGCAACTGTTTTCTCGCAGGATTTGTTAAGCACTACGCTTACCAGTTTGGGATATACCTATAATGTAAACGAAGAAAGCAGCCGGGCTTTTGCCGATATTAGCTACCAGGGTTTTTATCCGATTATTAATCTTACGGGAGCCGTGGGGCAGCGGGCCGAAGTGGAAGACGATAGCCTTTCGTACGGCTGGAGAGAAAATAGTTTAACAGCCGGATTGCAGTTACCTTTAAATTTAACGCATTCCCGATATAATGAAACCTTAACTTTAGGCGCTTCGGCCAGCCTCACCAGTATTGCGGGTTACGAACGGCCGCGGCAAGCGCTAACGGAGCAAAGTAACGGCGCTTTACGCAGTGTGCAGTATAGTTTGGCCTATAACCGGGTGTTTACCACCAGCAAACGCGATTTAGCCGGACGATTTGAACAACGTTTGGCCGTAAATTATTTTCATACTCCTATGGGCGGCGATTACCAGAGTAGTTTATTAGCCGCTTCGGTTCGTTTGGCTTTTCCTGGATTATTTAAACATCATTCGTTCCAGATCGGGGGTAATTACCAGCAGCAAGGAGTAGAAAATTACCGGTTTGCCAGCACCCTGGTTTTCCCGCGAGGTTATCGTTACCGTTCGCATCAGAACTTTTCCAGTGGTTTCGTGCAGTATAAATTACCCTTATGGTACCCCGATTTAGCTCTGGGACCCATACTGTATTTTCAACGGTTAAGAGGCAACGTATTTTTTGATTATGGCCGCGGTTGGAGTACTAAAACCGTTTACCAACCAAATAAACGGTATCAATCAGTAGGAGCTGAGTTAGTTACTGATTTTAACATTATGCGCTTAAATAGTATTTTATTAAATGTGGGCGTACGGGCTTCCTATTTACCAAAAGAGAAGGATTATGAGCTAGAGTTCCTGGTGTTGGATTTAGGTTTTTGATGGAATTAGTAAGTATGGTTGAATATAAAATTAAATAACCAGGCGTAAGCAAATAGCGGGTATTTTATTACCCGTTATTTATTCATTATCAGGAACGACACTGATAAATTTTTGCGTGAGTCCTGTTTGCATCGCTATAGCAAGGTACATTGGTTCGCCCGGCCGGAGGCCTCCCAAATAGTAGCCACGAGCGAAGACGCTCGCACCAGAGAAGAGATTCCTTTCTTATTAAAGGACAAAATGCTAAATATTTTCCATCTTGTCTCGTTAGTTCAACTGTTCTTTTATTTATTGAATACTAATTAACTTGCTTCCTTAAAATCAATCAGATACCCAAATTTTTTTAGATAATTTTTTACTTTGCTGATGCTGGTTCTGGGAATAATCACGTGATACATTTCGGCTTTGATAATGTGTTTTTTCAGGAAAGCATCGCTGGCCACCAGCCGGATTAATTCTTTATTATTAGGTAATTCAAAAAGCTGGTAGTTAGCATTAAGCGCGGGTAAGGCTACGTTTCTTTCCTGAACTGTAGCAAAAAAGTCTTGCCAGAGCGGCGGCGGGTTGGCCGAAAGCAATTGCTTAAACATGTTTAATTTAGCAGTTACGTCCAGGCTGGTGTTGCAGTCGCCCAGCAAGGTTTCATAATCTACTTTAAACAAATGCTCGCCGGCTTTGCGGGCTACTTTATCCAAAATGGTAAGGAGCGGCTGATTGGTGCCAGTATAGGAAATAAACAGGTGCTGCTCGTCTAAAATAATTTGTTCATCCTGGGTAACGGGAGCCACGTAGGTTTGGGTTAAGCCGCACACGTACGCGCCCAAAGAAGTCAAGCGCACCGCTTGCAAGCCATCGAACACCGAAATATACGCTTTTTTAAAATTTCCGGCTTCTGGGTGAACGGGTGTTCCAAAGGCTACATCTACCAGGCCAAAAGTGGCGAATAAGTAAAAGGTACCCCGCAGCAGTGGCTCGGTAAGCAGAGTACGGTAGTAAGCGCGGTACAAATAGTTTTTAGTCTTACCATAATCCCCATCCGATTCAAAATACACGTTGTTATAAGCGGCGTAGTCGCGTACTAATTCTAAAGGTAGTTCCCGGTACAAAGCGTATTTCAGCAGATTATCCGCTGCTATCCATTGCCCGAGTGGCAATTGCCGCAGCAGCGAAAATAAGCCCCGGTTCACCTCCGGATTGGTTTCTACTTTATTAATGCCTTTCAGGTGAAAAAGCACGGCCGCCGACGAAAACTGAGATTTTTCGTAGAGTTGGAAGCCGCGTTTAATAAAAGCTACCGGGTCGTCGTACGTATCAAATCCTTTGTGTTGCAGGGCTGATAACATTTCGGCCATAAAACGAGTACGGATACTGGCAGCGTATTTATCTGTATTGTCGGGGTAAAATTCTTTAATGCCGCAGTATTTCCGCATTTTACTAACGGAGGCTACGTTTAATAAACCCGATTCCGAAACGCTTAATTTACCTTGCTGCAAATACGATAAGGCTACCGGTAATTCCGAAAATAAACTATCATGGCCGGTGTAAAGGTGCGTACCAGGGTTTTCCGGCAGCGGTATAGGCACCAGGTCGAACCCAAAAGAAGCCGGAATAAACTTTTTGAGCCGGGCATTAAGCGGCCGCGGGAAATAAAGAAAATGCAGGTAAGACGTCTCGTTTTTAAAGTTTCGGCCCGAGTACCAGTACGAATAACTCCGGGCAGTAGCATCGTCGCGAAATAGGCCGAACAGCGGGTTTAATTCGGCACTCGGATTCGGGTAGGAAGTTTCGAGTTCCTGGTTCGTATAGGCTACTTTCGTGTTAAAAGCTTTTTCCAAGCTTTCGTGGCTCTGCCCACCTTCCCAGATTATTTTATCTATAACTGCCGGCAGGGGGTCGGGCAGAGCTGCTCTCATTTTCCGGAACAACTCGCCGTGCTCGAAGAACGGCACCAGACACGCCATCAACTCTGATTTAGACGGACTAGGTTTTTGCGAATAAGGCGGCACATGATACTGGCGGCATAAATCGGCATTATTTAAAATAAAACTGCGCAAGAAAACTTTGAAAAACGGGTAAATGCTATCCTTGGTATAAGTCGCGCTCACTACTTCCTGCAACTCCCGCGGACTGAGTTCATCAGGCGTTTCCGTTCTACCGGTTATTTGAATAATTTTCTGCATTTATAAAGCTGGCTGGCAATTGTATGATTGTACGTATATTTTGATAAACGCTTGAGACTCTTCAAAACCGATATATTTTGAAAACCTACCAGATTTTTATAAATATTAAAAATAAAAATTTTATAACGCGAATGTCCTCGCTCGTGTTTTTTATTGTCCGGCTTCTAGTGGGTAGGACTAGGCATAATGCTTTGATTTACTGGTTATTCGTTCGCCCGGCCGGAGGCCTACCGGATAGTAGGCACGAGCGAAGACGCTCGTGCCAGCAGTATTTTTTTAATTTAAAGCAACCTTTCAACTTTTCAACCTTCTAACCTTTCAACCGGCAACCTTCAAGCGCCCAACATAAATTCTATGTCGTTTTCGCTGAGCGATTTAATAGAAGCGCTGTCGGAGGCGATGATGTTGTCGAAAAGTTCTTTTTTCTTTTCCTGTAAGAGCCTAATTTTTTCTTCGATGGTGTTTTTGGTAATTAAACGGTAGCTGAACACGGTTTTATCCTGACCAATGCGGTGCGCGCGATCGATGGCTTGGTTCTCGGCGGCAGTATTCCACCACGGGTCGAAGATGAAAATCATGTCGGCGGCCGTTAAGTTCAGGCCCACCCCGCCGGTTTTTAAGGTCATCAGAAAAACGCGGCACTGCGGGTCTTGCTGAAAACGATTGACTCTTTCCTGGCGGGTACGGGTAGACGTAGAGCCCGTCATTTCCACGAAATCAATGCCGGCCTGGTTCAAATCCTGCCCGATCAGCTCCACACCGTTTAAAAAATTCGTAAATACCAGCATTTTATGGCCGTTAGCCGCCGCATCCAGAATGTTTTCCAAAAGAGCTTCGCGTTTGGCCGAGCTTACTAGGTTATCGCTTTTACTTTCGGGCACCGAGGCAATTTGCCGGAGTTCCGTTAAAGCCTGTAAAATAAAAAACTGCGATTTCTGGATGCCTTCTTTCGTAATCTGGCTTTTGAGAAAAGTTTGGTAATAACGTCGCCGTTCTTCGTAAAGTCGCTTCTGTTCTTCCGACATTTCCACGAATAAGGTTTGTTCGATTTTACTGGGCAGTTCTTTTATCACGTCTTTTTTTAGGCGGCGCAAAATAAACGGGTAAACTTTGCGCTTGAGTTCGGCGGCTACTTCTTTATCGCTGTTTTGCTGAATGGGCAAAGTATAATAACGGTTAAACTCGTCGGCGGAGCCGAACATAGCCGGATTCAGGTAGCGAAATAAGGCGTATAATTCGGTTAAATTATTTTCGACGGGGGTACCGCTCAGGGCCAACCGGTGTTGCCCGTTGAGCAGCATCACGGCTTTCGAAACTTGCGAATTTAAATTTTTGGCGTTCTGCGACTCGTCGAGGATGGTGTAATAAAATTCCTGTTCTTTAAATTTCTCGATATCGTTGCGCAGAATGGCGTAGGTGGTTAAAATTAAGTGGTGCTTTATGGCTTCCTCCAGGTCGCGGGTAGTAGCGTAATACGTGTACGAGGTAAGCGCCGGATTAAATTTACGCAACTCGTTTTCCCAGTTAAACAATAAACTTTTGGGCATTACGATTAACGAAGACTTCTGCTGCGCCGGATAAACCGTCGACAGCATGGTAATGGTTTGCAGCGTTTTTCCTAAGCCCATGTCATCGGCGAGGCAGCCGCCCAGTTTGTGCTGGTGCAGGTAAGCGAGCCATTTAAAGCCTTGTTCCTGGTAGGGCCGCAGTTGCGCCTGCACGGCGGGCAATTTTACTTTTTTCTTTTTTAAATCGTTAAAACCCTGAAACACGTCGCGCGATTGGGCAAAATACTCGTTGGCTACTTTTTCTTCGAGCAGTTCTTCTACCAGGGGCAAATCAAAAAACGAGAGCTTTACTTTGTCTTTCTTTTTCTTAAAAAGCCGTTCGAGCCGCTGAATGTATTTTTCGTTGAGAATGGCCTGCGTACCGTCGGAAAGTTGGATGTAGCGATTTTTGTGGTATTGCTGAATGACATCAAAAAGTGAAAACTTTTGTCCTTGCAATTCCAAGGAAACATCACCTTCCAGGAAATCAATGCCGGAACTTAGCATGAGCAGCAACTTGGGCTTTACCGCTGCTATTTTGTACGATTTTAGTTTTTCGGCCCCGAATACCTGGTACTTGTGCAGCAAATACGGCAATTGGTCCCGCAGAAAATCGCGGGCTATCGGTTCCGGAATCACGAGCAGGTTATCTTCCTGGTAAAAACTTTGTAGGGCTTTCTTAGATTTGGTTTTACCAATTACCAAACTTACCACCTCGTTCACTAAATCGGCGTAAGGTTGGTAAGCTACTTGCCGCACGCTAATCGTATTTTCCAGGTCGTTAACGCTTACAATTTTATCGGCTTCGTACTGCTCCAGAAAATCTACCTCGAAATTGGGCAGCACTTGGGTTACCCGCAGGTACAAGGCATTATTTTCGTCTATTTTTTCAAAAATAAGCGTGGGCTGCGGTTGTATTGGTTCCGTAACAGCAAGAGTTTGATAGTCGCGGTACTGCACCATTACCTCCGGGAAAGACGAAAAAAGTAAGGACAAATATTTTTCTAAATCAGGAGCCGGAACCGGCGCTTGAAACAAGGGTAAATGCTTAAAATTACTGCCCAGCGGTTTTACCTGGTACATGTGGTTCCCGCTTAATAAATAACTCTCGCTAATGAGTTGCCAATTGGTGAACTCCTGGTTTTCGTGTTGCAGAATTACCTGGCCTTGCAACGAATTCTCCCCTTCTAGCCGCACGATTATTTTGCCTTCGCCGGGAGCGAAGCGCAGATTTTTGCCTTGCTCATTTACCAGGTTATCGCACTGGCGCAGTTGCCACAACAAAAAATCGTAATCGGCAAGGTATACTTGGTCGGGGCTTTTTTCCCAGTCAATTACAAAGCTGTTTTTCTGCTGAATGGTTTCCAGCGCCCGCAATACTTCCCGCACCGGGCCGCTGTATTGCCGGTAATCAACAGCAATTATTCTTAAATTCCGGTTTACTGTTTCCAGGTACGCGCCGTACTCATCGAACAAGATTTGAAAAAATAAATCTTCGTGATTCCGTTCTTTCCGGTCGAAGGCTGGTTTCCGCTTCAGTTGCTCAAACGGCGGGAGGGACATGGGCAATGTTTCGTTTAATGATAAGCGGTAGTTGGTAAGGAATACGCAGGAAACGTAGCTGGCGTTTTTACTATTGTGCCTAGCGGGGATTTAAATCCCCCGCTAGTTAATCTTATAGATTTTATTTGCTTTCAACTTTTTTTCTTTCTTGTTGCTGGTTTAGCAATTGCAGAAACTCCTCAATAGTAAGTAAATTAACTTTAGGGAAATCTATTTGAGCCAGCACTTTGAAATGCTGATCATTGCTTATTAAAAAGTCGGCACCGCTTGATAAAGCTGCATCGACGTATTTATTATCATCTGGATCATTATAAATGAGTTTCCATTCGTAATAAATGTCTATTTTTCTCACATTTTCCAGATTTAGCAGCATTTCTGCAATATTGGTAGCAACCAGCGCATTTGTTTTAGATTCTATAATTTCCGTGTATTCGGATAAAATGTCGTTGCTAATAAAAAAAATATATTCACCAGCTATAAGTAACTCAAAGATTACTCTGTATTTCGATTTTTTAGGTATGGAAACTAAAAAGCATTAATGTCCAGGATAACTTTCATTTTACTAGACTTATCCTTTCTTTCTTAAATGTTCATTAACCCATTGTTCCATTGTTTCGTTAGACCATCCCTGCTGTTTCCATAATTTATCCATTTCGGTACTGGCAGTTTCAGCAAAGTATTTCCCAAGTATACTCTTAATATCTTTTAACTGACTTTCCGCTAAGTCATAGTGGAAAATCTTCAATAGTTCTAACTGTAGGTTAGTTAATTTGCCCGATGTATTCATTTTTGCAAAAATTTTAAAGATAAATACGGTTTTTTCTTTTAAAGTTACTGCAAATGTAACTCTATCCACTTTCCATCTTCGAATTTCTCGAATGTACTCCAATCAGGCCGTCCAGCATCTTGGCCTTTAACTCTTACCGGATTGATCCAATCGTGTTGACAATTTCCCATAGGGTCGGGAATTTGTTGCCATTCCGTAGATTCTACCTGATATTTGTCTTCGCTTGATTCTTTCGCTTCTGCTACACTTTCAAACCATTCATCCTAGGTTGCATGAAATCTTCCATTTTTTTATAGCCAAATAAGTAAACGCCTTCTCTTGATTCATAAATCATAAGCCTTTTAATTTCGGAGCCTGCTTTATTTACTTTCGCTATAAGTCTCATCTTATCATCGAATTTTAGCTATTCCTTCGTAATCTTTCAGGAAAGCAGCCATTTTATTTAAGGTAACATTTAGTTCTTCTACGGTAGGTAAGTACACTACCCGGAAATGATCCGGATAGGGCCAGTTAAAGCCGGTGCCGTGCACAATAAGAATGTGCTGATCTTCGAGTAAGTCTAAAGCAAACTGCATATCATCCTGAATGTTAAACTTCTGGGTATCCAGTTTCGGGAATAAATAAAAGGCGCCTTTCGGTTTTACGCAGGTAATTCCCGGAATAGAAATTAACTTCTCGTAACAGGCATCGCGTTGTTTGCACAAACGGCCGGTAGGTAATACTAACTCGTTAATACTCTGGTAACCTCCCAAAGCGGTTTGAATGGCAAACTGCGAAGGTACATTGCTGCACAAACGCATGCTGGCCAGGGCCGTTAAACCTTCAATGTACGACTTTGCCCGGTGTTTGGCGCCGCTCACAATCATCCAACCCGCCCGGAAACCGGCCGCCCGGTAATTTTTAGATAAGCCGCTAAAAGTTAAAAACAAAATATCATCCGAAAAAGACGCTACTGAATGATGCACAGCGCCGTCGTATAAAATACGGTCGTAAATCTCATCGGAGAAAATAATCAGGTTGTGGCGTTCGGCAATGGCTACCAGGCGACGTAGCACCTCTTCGGAGTACACCGCTCCCGTGGGGTTATTCGGGTTTATAATCACCAAACCTTTGGTGCGGGATGTTATTTTACTTTCCAAATCTTCTAAATCCGGGTACCAGTCCGCCGATTCGTCGCACAGGTAATGCACGGCTTTGCCGCCGGCCAGGTTTACCGAAGCCGTCCAGAGCGGATAATCCGGGGCCGGAATTAAGATTTCGTCGCCGTTGTTGAGCAAGGCTTGCATGCTAAGCAGAATAAGCTCACTAACCCCATTACCAATATAAATATCGTCGATTTTTACTTCGGCAATGCCTCGGCGCTGGCAATCGTGCATAACCGCTTTGCGGGCCGCGAACAAACCTTTTGATTCGGTATAACCCTGGGCGCGACGCAAATTTATAATTACATCGTGAATAATTTCGTCGGGCGCCTCGAAGCCGAACGGCGCGGGGTTGCCAATGTTTAAACGGGTAATTTTATAGCCTTGCAGCTCTAATTCCATTGCTTTCTCGAAAACGGGGCCGCGAATTTCATAAAAAACGTTGTGCAGCCGGTTACTCTTCTCAATCATAAGTTGCCAAAATTTGGGCTTAAAGTTAAAAGAAAAATCAGCCCGGAAAGGAATTTAAAAAGTGCGAAGTTGTAAGTGCTTCAGTATAAAGGTTTTTGAACCATATTTTAAGTGCAAAAACCCCAATCTCGCTGAATTTATCTCGCTAAGCTGTTAACTGGTTTTGTGTAAATTAAAGCGAATGGGAACCGCAGCCAACTTTAATAGCTTAACAAAAACGACAATTAAAATCAAAAATCTTGATTTAAGAAATAAAATTGGCTTGTATATAGTAAAATGTTTATATTAAGAGAATAAATTACAATTAGCGGAGAAACAATGCTTAAGTAGTGGGGAAATAAACTCATTATAAGTTGAATTTGTAACACTAGCTGCTTAAAAAAGGTACACCTGCTTTAAAACCGATACTTCCGCTGAATGGAACCTCCGTCTTAAGTTTGAATTTGATGTCTTTTTCTAAAAATTACGCTTCCGTTTACCAACATTTTCATTTACTGTTTTTGGGGGTGCTTTTGTTGGCCGTTTCGCTTTTGAGTTCTTGCCGCGAAAAGGAGCAGCCCGCTCGTAAAGTAGTTTTTAAAGCGCAAGAAGTAGATATAGAAGATACCATTAAATACCCGAATGCCTTAATTACGTCGTTGCACCGCAAAAACCGTTGGGTCGATTCGGTGTTCCGGCGGCTCACGCCCGATGAGCGCATTGCGCAGCTCATGATTGTGGAAGCATTTTCGAATAAAGGCAAAGAACACGAAGAAGATGTGCTGCACCTTATCCGGAAGTACAAAGTAGGCGGTTTGATTTTCTTTCAGGGCGGTCCGGTGCGACAAGCTAAACTCACCAATAAATTCCAGAAGGCCAGTAAAGTGCCCCTGTTAATTAGTATGGATGCCGAATCGGGCATTGGCATGCGCATGGACAGCGCCATTCAGTATCCCTTGCCCATGTTACTGGGCGCCATTAACAACGATAGTTTGATTTACCGCATGGGCGTGGAAATTGCGATGGAATTTAAACGGCTGGGCATGCACCTGAACTTTGCGCCGGTGGTAGATATCAATAATAACCCGGCTAATCCGATAATTGGTTACCGGGCTTTCGGCGAGAATAAAAACGACGTTGCTTCTAAAAGTCTGGCTTATATGCTGGGTATGCAAAGCGAAGGCATTATTGCGACGGCCAAGCACTTTCCGGGACACGGCGACACCAACATTGATTCGCACCACGATTTACCCGTAATACCCTATGGTCGGGACCGTTTGGACTCACTGGAACTCTATCCGTTCCGGGAAATAATAAAGGCCGGGGTGGGCGGAATTATGGTAGCGCACATGCACTTGCCCAAGCTCGATTCCACTTCAAATCTGCCATCTACTCTTTCCCGGCCTATTGTTACCAATCTACTAAAACAAGAACTTAAATTTGGCGGCTTGGTAGTGACGGATGCTATGGTAATGAAAGGCTTAACGAAGTATTTTAAACCCGGTGAGGCCGAAGTGCGGGCATTACAAGCCGGTAACGATGTGCTGGAACGATTAGTGAGTGTACCCAAAGCTATTGCCGCTATTAAATTAGCTATCCGGCAGAACCGACTATCCCAGCTCGATATTGACCGTCGGTGCAAAAAAATACTGGCAGCTAAATACTGGGTTGGCTTAAACCATTACCAGCCCATTGTAATCGACAGTTTATACGCTAATTTAACCTCTTCCCGAGCTTACGAAACAACCCGGCGCTTGGCCGAAGGTTCCCAAACCCTGTTGCATAACAAACGCCATATTATTCCCTTAAAACGCAAGAAGAAAGTAAAATATGCGGTTTTGGTGGTAGGTGCTTCGCGCCCAACTTTCTTTCAGAAAAAGCTGGGAGAATTTATGCCAGTGGAAAATTTTGTATTACCCCGCCGAAGCGATAAAAAGGCCCGGTTGATTCTACGCCGCAAGCTGAAGAAATACAAACAAGTAGTAATTGGGTTATACGGACCCAATATCCGGCCTAGTAATACGCTCCTGCTGAGTAAAGACGAAATAACGCTGGTAAACGAACTGCTGGACCAGAAGCGATGCTTGGTAGTATTATTTGATAATGCTTACACCCTTACCGAACTAAAAGAAATCCGGAAAGCAAATGGCTTAGTAGTAAGTTACCAGCAATTATTGCCGGTGCAGGAAGCGGCGGCCCAACTATTAGCTGGGCGCATTAGCGCCAATGGTAAACTGCCGGTAACGGTAAACGAATATTTTCAATACGGCGACGGCTTGTAGAATAAGTAATAGGTTTTAAGTTGTAGGTTTTACGTTTATAAAACCTTGTATATAAGTTATGACAGGAACGTGCTACGGCACGTTCCTGTCATATAATGGTTAAGGGTTTGAGTTATATCCGATTAATAGCACTTCACAGTCGCCCAGCACGAAAGTAATTAAAAAGCAGAAAAAGAACGGGATTCATGTCGCCAGTTATAACTTAACCCTTGTGTTAGCAGCAGGCGTTCTTATTTTTACGCCAATACTTCTACCACTTTTTTCTATTCTCAGAACTCCTTACCGATGATTCATACATGAATTCACCATTAAAGTCAATTTTATGTATTCTAGTGTCAATGTCTCGGATTTCAATGTAATTATTATGGACTTTGAAGCTATCACCTATACTGTCGTCCAATGCAATTAGAACATCCCTGAGCCCTCTTTGCCAAAGTATGTTTCCGCCTTCGTCCAGCCGAGAGAATTCTAGTTCGCCATGAATAATTAAATTATCATTTACATTGAAAACTCCGAAACATGTAGCTTGGTCGACTTGGGTAATCCAGTTAAGTTCCAGATCCGGAAGAGAAATACTAAAGACTTTATTAGCACAGCAAACTAGAATATTATCATTATAAATGACTGCAGAATTTTTGTGAACGGTTGTTGCTCCTGCTACAGCGCATACAACGGCACTTTTATAAAGCTGTTCCTCCTTGAAAATCTTTATTCCATGATTGCTTGAATTATAATTAATAGCTTCATCGTCATCAAAAATTATGTCATAATTAAAAAGATTATCTGCCGAACCAATTTCAAAAGTCGGGTCGTTGATAATTTCAATATTATAATCTTCAAATAACAGGAGGAGCATAGTAGTTTTGTATGTTAGCTTTTTTACGCTTTTCGCTAATTTTAGAAATATCCTAAATAGTAAAAAGATTAAAAGAAGATGTACCCAGACACGCTTGATTTTGTATGGGGCAGGTTTAACCTACATCATGCAGGAGAGGATTAGTTTCCGTTATCGATAGCGGCATCGGCTTCTTTCGCCTCTTCTTTTATTTTAGCTTTAGCATTGCGCGCTCCTTCTTTCAATTTACCGTCGGCTTCCTGGGCTTCTTGCTTTAGTTCGGCACCCGCTTCTTTCGCATCTTGCTTTATATCCTGACCGGCTGCTTTTAAATCAGCGCCTACTTCGTTGGCGGCGGCTTTGGTTTCGGCGCTGGTGGCTTCGGCCTGGTCTTCTATATTATCGCCAGTTTCTTTGGTATCACCTTCCACAGAAGCATTGTTGGCATCTTCCGCATCAGTAGCACTTGAGTTTTCCTGTTCCATTACTTCTTCATTGTTTTCGGCTGCGGTCTCCGTGCTTTTGCTTTGGCAGGCAACAAACGAAAACGCCGTAAAGGCGGCGATAAAAGATAATTTGCTTAGCTTTTTCATAGTTTTAATTCTTCGTGCAAACTTATTTTGGAATGTATACGCATTTACTTCGGCAGGTTGTGGAATATTTTTAAATTACTGCTGTAAAAAGCATCCGAACACAGACAATAATCCTGAATTTTTAAAAAGTGTAGCTAATTGAAAACCCAATAGAGCCTAAAAAAGAAAGAACAAAAAGAATAATAAACTCTGGGTACTACTCCACGTTTTAAGCCAGACACTTAGGTTATTGTTACCCATGGACCAACCGGCTACCCAGCATATATTTTTGATCAGGCACCAACGGCCCAATGTATCTAAAAGCGGATTTTTCAATCAGAAACAAGCGCACCAATTTTTAAAAAATTACGATACCAGCGCCATTGAGCAACTCGTAACCAAACCAGCCGGTTTGCCCTACGAACACGTTACGCAAGTATTTTGCAGCAATTTGCCGCGGGCTAAACAAACCGCCCGGGCTATTTTTGGCCCCGGGGTAACATTAATCGAAGATGCCTTATTCAACGAGTTTCAGCGCCAGGTATTTCGGGTACCAAAAGTTAAATTTCCGATAAAATTCTGGCTGTACGGCGCACGTATTTTGTGGTTGTTGGGATTAAACAACAAAGGCCTGGAAACTTTTGGCCAAGCCAGAAAACGCGCATACCAAGCGGCCCAGAAATTAGCGCAACAAGCCACAACGGACGGGAAAGTAGTGCTGGTAGCACACGGTTTTTTAAATTTTTTCGTGCAACGGGCCTTAAAAAGAATGGGTTGGCGGGTAGTGCGCGCCGATGGCGGCGGTTTTCTGGGAGTTACGGAGTTGGTGAAATCGATTAAGGAATAGTTTTAAATTCTACCTTATTCGTAGCTATTTTTAACTTTCATCTCATAATTGCCAAGCATATTTTTTAGCTCATTTGCTTGGCTTTCCGTTATTGTTCCTTCTTGTTGTAAGGCAACAATGGTATCGGTTACATAATCATATTCATACTTATTTTTTATTTTTCTTCTTTTTAAAATAGCGGTTAAAGGGTTTTTTCTTTTAAAACCAAGCCCTTCTTCTTTTAACCTTTTCCAGAACAATTCTACGGTTTCGTCCTTTCCTTCCTGAAAATAGATAAATACGTCATTCTCCAGGGATTTTAAACTCTGCAGATTTTTAAATTCGGGTTCTGAATGTAAGCACAGTTCCTTGAAATAGAGGTAAACCGTAACAAAATGTTCTTTTTGCTTCTCATTGAATCCTGCTGGCCAAACTTTTTCCACACATTCTATTGCCATGTCAATCGCTTTGGCTAATGCTTCAGATTCAGTTTTATAATTTCTTTTCATTTACAGGAACAGGCCGTAAATACTTAACTCCGCCATACTTTACCTTTTAAATCCCAGTGGCTCGATTCAATTTGGTCGGAGTTAAGGAAGCGTTTAATGGTGCGGACATAGCGTTCACCGGTTATAGCCCCATCGGGGCGGCGTTTGCCAATAAACAAGGTTACCGGTTCACCCAGTTCGTTGGTAATAAACGTTAGATCCAAGCCCCGGTAGGTATCGTCCAAGCGGCTGTTCGGGGCGAATCGCTTGTTTAATTTTTCGGCCAGTTTTTTATTTAAAGGCATGTAATTTTATTTGAGTAGGAAGCACTACCGAAAAATCAGACTTGAGTATATTCCTGAAAAATAAGCAAGGCTTCCTCATCCGAAGCTTCTACTACTTCATCAATTACGTACTGAATTTCTTCTTCCGTCCAGTTGGCTTTTTCGGCCGCTTTCACAAATACGTCTAAAGCTTTAAACTTGCCCGCTTCAAGGGGTAAAATAGCCGTTACTTTCTTACGGATGCGCATATATGCAGGTACTAAAACAAGAAGTTAAACACGTTATTTGCTTTTACGATTGCGTCGCGTCCCGGTTCAGAAAGAAAGGCGGAGCTTTCCATAAACGGCGCTCTATTTTGTTAAGAGGTTTACTGTTTTACTGCTATATGCTGCCTGAACGTAACAAATCCGTTACATTTTATTTGTTAAGTAATGTATTCATTTTCCGGGATACATCGGCTAATCGCCTTGCCTAATGAATATGAGAAATTTTTTGGCAACACACACATCTATCAGGTTAAAACGCCTTATGATTATAAGTTAAAACGTTTTTATTTTGTTGGAGGAAAGTGAATTCAAATACGGGGTGAGGAAGAGTTAATAAATTATCTTCTCCTAGAAAGAATTATTTTTGAAAAATTTTTAGAATAATACAAACAAATTTGTATTTTATTGCTTATTACCTACATTAAAGTAAGTTGTTTATAATAAGCTAGTTTGCTTCTTAAGTAAATTAATTAAATTTGCCAGGTTAATATATAATAATTTAATAATATTATTATATATTAATACTGAAATACCTATTGGGCCGTTATATAAATTAAGCTAAAAAGCAGTTATTCATTTTTATATAGTCAAATATAATAAAAGGCAGATAGCACTTAAGTAACTTATTACTAGGTTACAAAAACGATTAAGCACTAAGCAAGCAGGATGGCCAAATTTACCGATAAATTTTTCTTGCAATCTATTCGCCGGAAGGTAATTGCGGCGTTTTTAATAGGCGCCATTGCCATTGGCCTGGCCTGGATAGTAACCCGGGTTGGCTTTGAGGAAATGCTTTCCACCGTAAACAAATTATCTACTCCCAACGAAAAATTAAAGGTAGTCAATACGCTTTTTCGCTCCATTACCCAACTCGATCAATTGCAACGGGTGCAAGCGATAAAAAACCCGGATAAACCGTACGCAGCTTTTAAAAAAGGGTCGGAATATTTAGTGAAAACATTAGATACGTTGCGGAACCTGAGCGCCAACAATCCCTTGCAGGTACAGCGACTGGACTCTATGCAAACTATTTTGCGCTCCCGCGACAAACTCTTTTTAAGTTACCTGAAATTACGGAAAGATTTAGTGCATAACGAAGCGCTTTCTAAACGCATTCACGCGGTGTCTAACTACATTGCGAAAAACAATAAACCTAAAATAGACACCAGTATCGTTATAACCAACCAGCGATACGTAACTACCACTACCATACCTACCGCAGATTCATTGGTTCATCCGCCGGTAAAGAAAAAACAAAGAAAATCATTTTTCGGGCGCTTGTTTAGTAGCCGCAAAACCGAACCTCTGCCACCCGCGGTTAAACAAGTAGAAGAAGAATTAAAAATACAAGTAGATACCTTAGCCGTAGCCAAACAAGACAGCTCCATCTGGAAAATTCAGAAAATGATGCGCCGCATGGAGCGGGAACAACACCAACGTACTACCCAACTTTTGAACCGCGAACTGGCTTTGGTAAATACAAATAACCAATTGCACACCCAATTACTAGCTATTTTGCACGTAATAGAGGCCGAAGAAATTCATTTGGATAGGCAAAACAGTCAGCAAGCCACCGAAGTAGTGCGGGCCAGTATCAGCCGGATGAACAGTATTATGATCATTTTCTTTTTAGTGGCGGCTTTTCTGGCTTACCTGATTTTAATTGATATTGCGCGCAGTCATAAATACCGGAAACAGCTAATAGCCGCTAAAGAAGAAGCCGAGCACCTGGGTCAGGTGAAACAGCGTTTTCTGGCCAATATGAGTCACGAAATCCGGACGCCTTTGCAGGCAATTATTGGCTTTGCCGAACAGGTGTATCAGCAGCCGCAACCTAAGCGGGAGGCTCTGGAAGCTATTTACCGTTCGGCAGAACACCTGTTGCAAATTGTGAACGAAGTGCTCGATTACAGCCGTATTACTTCGGGGAAATTTACGTTTGAACAACAACCTTTTAACGTGCAACAACTCGTTTCCGGGGTAGTAGAAACAATGCGTTTGCCAGCCGAGCAAAAACAATTAGCGCTAGTTCTGGAAAGCACTATTCCGAGTACCTTATTTGTTTCCGGCGATGCTTTCCGGTTGCGGCAAGTGCTTTATAATTTATTGGGCAATGCCATTAAATTTACCCAACGGGGTCGAGTTACTTTGCAGGTGAGCTGTATGCCTGTCCGGAAGGCTATAGAAATTACTTTTGCTGTCATAGATACGGGTATTGGTATTCCCAATTCAGAGTTGGAACGTATTTTTTACCTTTTTGAGCAGGCCGATGCTTCGGTAGTGCGTACCCACGGCGGTACGGGTTTAGGTTTAAGTATTGCTAAAACGCTGGTAGAAGGTCAGAACGGTAGCATTGAAGTGAGCAGCGAACCCGACGAGGGCTCTTGTTTTGTAGTAAAACTGCCTTTTATGCCGGCTCTTGCTCCCGTGCCGGAACCAGCACTAGTAAGTGCCAGTAATCAATCCATTAAAGCTATTACGGCGGGTAAGCCCAACGGTAAAGTACTGGTAGTAGACGATGATGCCTTTATCCTGCGCCTCTGCGAGACTATCCTGAACAAATACGGAATAATTAATACCTGCACCGCCGATGCGAACGCGGTTCTGCACCAGACCTGGGATTCCGACATTAAATTGGTTTTATTAGATATCCGGATGCCGCAGATAAATGGCTTGGAGTTATGCCGCGAACTGCGGAAAAAGCTGGGGAAAGAAGTAAAAGTGGTGGCTCTAACCGCCCAAGCGTTGCCCGAAGAACGGGAAATTATTTTGGCCGAGGGCTTTGATGGAATCTTAATGAAACCTTTCCGCGAGCACGAATTACTCACCTGGATTCATTCCCAAAATATTACCGGTGCAGCTTCTCCAACTCACTCCTTCTCTGAACCTGATTTATCTATGTTAATTAAGATAACCGATAACGATGAGGAACAATTGCGGATTATTCTGAACCAGTTTATTTTAGATACGCAGCAAGATCTGGAGAAATTAAACCCGTATTTAATAGATTGTTTACCCAAACCAACCAGAGAAATAATTCATCGCTTAACCGGACGAATCGGGCAGGTAGGTGCTAAAGAATTAGCGGCAAGGTTCCGGACATTAGAAGCCGCCTTAAACCAACAACAACCGCTCGAACCCATGCTTCCGGAATTAGAAATTTTGCAAAAAGAAGCAAAAGAGTTGGTAAGAAAAATTCACCTGAAAGTGAAAAGCCTGGAAGAAATTATGGTGAAGTAAATTTTAACTTAAAAGTCCGAAGGTAAGCCTCTGTTTTTGCATCAAAAAAGCCATTGTCAGTTGAATGTCTGGTAGTACCCCGAGCTAATAAATTTTAAGCTTCCAGGTTATACTTAGCCAGTTTTAAATAAAGGGTTTTTCGGTCGATGTTCAAAAGCCGGGCGGCTTTTGATTTGTTATATTTTACTTCTTGTAAAGTTTTGTAAATAAGCTCCCGTTCGTTGGCTTCCTGGAGTGCTTTTAAATCGGGGCCTTCTGTTCTGGGAGTTTCGTTTATGGTTTGCACCATTTCTTCGGGCAAGGTTTCTGCCCCGGCTACTTCCCCCGCAGACAGCAGCACTGCCCGCTTTACTACATTTTTTAATTCCCGCAAATTACCCGGCCAATGGTATTCCCGTAAAATCGCCATTACCTCCGGCGAAAAAGCCTTTACATTGCGGTTAAGTTCCTGGTTAGCTAATGCCACAAAATGGGCTACAAATTCCTCCAGGTCGTTTTCGCGGTTACGCAAAGCGGGTACTTTAATAATAAATTCATTCAGGCGATGGTATAAATCTTCCCGAAAATCACCGTTTTTCACGCTGTTTACCAGATCATCGTTGGTGGCGGTAATTACCCGCACATCAATGGCGATTTGTTTGTTGCTGCCCAAGGGCTGAATAGTGCGTTCCTGCAGAGCACGCAGTAATTTCACCTGAATGTCGTACGAGAGATTGCCTACTTCATCTAAGAAAATAGTGCCTCCCTGAGCCATTTCAAAAACGCCTTGCTTATCGTTGGTAGCCCCGGTAAAAGCGCCCTTTACGTGGCCGAAAAGCTCGCTATTCGCAATTTCACCGGAAATGGCGCCGCAGTCTACGGCTACAAACGGAGCTTCTTCGCGTTTACTCAAACGGTGAATGGTACGGGCCACGTATTCTTTACCGGTTCCGCTTTCTCCCTGAACAATTACCGACATATCCGTGGGTGCAACCAATTGAATAAAATCGTGTAGTTGCCGAGAAGCATAACTGTGGCCCGAAATAAAAAGGGGAGTATCGGTGGGGTGATCTGTATTCGGTTCTTTGGCCGAGGGCAATACTTCTTTTATTACCATTAGCAATTCATCCGGATTTACTGGCTTGGTAATATAATCAAAAGCACCCAGTCGCATAGCCCGAACCGCGGTACCTACATCCTGGAAACTGGTCATCATAATACCCGGTATAGGGGTGGACATGGTTCGGATATTTTCCAGTATTTCAAAACCGGTACCATCGGGCAAACGGTAATCCATCAAAACTAATTGGTACGTTTGGCTGCTCAGCCGCTTAATGCCATCTTTTACCCGGTGGGCAACGTTTACTTCAAATCCCTGCTTTTTTAAAAAACCTTCCAGTATCAGCGCAAAGGTTAAATCGTCTTCTATCACTAATATTTTTGCCATACCTTATTGTACATACGTGGAAACTGTAAAAATAAAAAAAAGCCGGGTAATTCCCGGCTTTTCTTTCTGGTTGCAATAAGGTAGACTTGTTTTAGGCAGAGATTATTTTACGGGTTTACCGTCTTTACCAATTTTAACGGTTCCGATTTGGTTCGCTTGTTTTAACTCAATAGAATAATATTCTTTACCAGTAGTAGCATCTTTCACTAATTGAGCAGAAGATGGAGTCCAGGTTTTTAATTTTTCGCTGGCAAGAGTAGCTTTCACAGGCGCAGGCAATTCTTCTAAAGTAACAGTAGTTCCGGCAGCAGCGCTAGTTGCAGTTGTTCCGGTAGCGGAAGTACCTGTAGCCGCGGTGCCAGGGGCAGCAGTACCTGCCGCCGCTCCAGTATTGGTAGCGTCTGTTTGGGTAGCAGTACCAGTGCTAGTAGATGTTCCAGCCTGCGTTCCGCTCGCGGCCCCTGCTTGCGTTCCGGATGGAGTAGTACCTTGCGTAGCACCTTGGGCAGTAGTTTGATCTTGAGTAGTAGACTGACCACCAGTAGTAGTTTGTGCTTGAACAGATACAACGCCTAATAAAAACAGGGAAAAAGCGGATACAACAATTTTCTTCATAATACTAATTTTGTTTATTTAACATCAATTGTTTGCCTACTTAATAGTCGAAAGCTATGCCAAAAACCAGAAATAATTGTAATTAACTACTAATCAATGATTTTGAACGTGATAGAATTAGAACGAAAATGTAAGATTGTAGAAAAATTCCTCATTTTGGGGTGTATAATTGGGGGATTAAACCACCTTCTCACAGTTTTGATAAGGGAATTTCTTTGTGTAAAAATTAAAGTCCCATCTACTGCTAGGAAAACAGTAAACGGGACTTTAATTTTTTAAGAAAAAGTAAATCTTACTTAAACATTCCCTTCAGCTTGGCTAGTTTTGCCTGGAAATCGTCCTGCAGCTCTTCCTCGCGTTTATTTTTGTCGCCTTTCTTACTGCCGCCAGCCGGTTTGACTCCGGTAGAGTCGGATTTTAAAGAAAGCGCAATGCGTTTGCGGGCAGCATCTACCTCCAGGACGGTTACTTCTACCCGTTGGCCTACTTTTACTACCTGGTGCGGATTATTTACAAAACGGTCGGAAAGGTGGCTCACGTGTACCAAACCATCCTGATGGACCCCAATATCCACAAAAGCGCCAAAAGCGGTAACATTGGTAATAATACCCGGTAATTTCATGCCGGTACGCAGGTCATTTATGTCGTTTACACCTTCCGTAAAAGAGAATGCTTCGAAGCTTTCGCGCGGGTCGCGGCCCGGTTTGGCCAACTCGCTCATAATATCCTGCAACGTAGGTAAACCAACCGTATCGGTTACGTACTTTTTCAGGTCAATTTGTTTGCGTAATTCAGGCTTTTTCATTAGGTCGGTAACGGTAGCACCTAAATCTTTCGCCATGCGTTCCACCAATTCGTAGCGTTCGGGGTGTACAGCGCTGGCATCCAAGGGATTTTTGGCGTGCTGGATGCGCAAGAAACCAGCCGCCTGTTCAAATGCTTTTTCGCCTAAACGCGGTACTTTTTTCAGTTCGGTGCGGGTTTTAAACGGACCATTTTGATTGCGGTATTCCACAATGTTCTGCGCCAAGCTCGGGCCTAAGCCAGAAACATAAGTTAGCAGTTGCTTACTGGCGGTGTTTACTTCCACACCTACGGCATTTACCGAACTCATAACTACATCATCCAAAGAATGTTTTAAGGCAAATTGGTCAACATCGTGCTGGTATTGGCCTACACCAATGCTCTTCGGGTCGAGTTTTACCAGTTCGGCTAATGGGTCCATTAAGCGGCGACCAATTGAAACGGCGCCTCGTACGGTAACATCGTAATCCGGGAATTCTTCGCGGGCTACTTCGGAGGCGGAGTAAATAGAGGCGCCACTTTCATTTACCATTACTACGGCAATAGTGGCGGGTAAGCCTAAGCCGCGCACAAAGGTTTCGGTTTCGCGGCTGGCCGTGCCGTTACCAATAGCAATCGCTTCTACCTCATATTTAGAAACTAAATATTTAACGGTACTGGCGGCTTCCTGGGCCTGGCGAGCGCCGGTGTGCGGATACACGTTTTCGTTGTGCAGTAATTTGCCTTGCTTATCGAGAACCACCAGTTTACAGCCGGTTCTAAAGCCTGGGTCCAGAGCCAATACCGTTTTCTGACCTAGCGGAGCCGCTAGCAATAATTGCCGGAGGTTGTCGGCAAATACCCGGATGGCTTCTTCGTCGGCGCGTTTCTTAGATAGCATCCGGACTTCGGTTTCCATCGAAAGTTTCAGCATCCGTTTGTACGCATCTTTGGTAGCCAGTTTTACCTGTTGCGCCGCTTCATTATTTCCTTTCACGAACATACCTTCCAGCAATTCAATGGCTTCCTCTTCGTCGGGTTGAGCATTGAGCATCAGAATCATTTCGTTTTCGCCACGGCGCATGGCTAGTATGCGGTGTGAAGGCGCTTTGTCAATAGGTTCTTCCCACTCGAAATAATCTTTGTACTTCTGACCTTCTTCTTCTTTGCCCACCATTACCCGGCTTTTGAATATGCCTTTCTTCTCGAACAGGTTACGCATATGAGCCCGGGCATCGGGGTTTTCGTTAATCCATTCGGCAATAATATCGCGGGCCCCGGCTAAAGCTTCTTCGGCGTCTTTAACTTCTTTTTCCTCGCTGATGTATTGGGCTGCTTCGGCGGTTACGTCAAATTTTTCCTGCTCAAACAAACGTTGTGCTAGGGGCTCCAGGCCTTTTTCGCGGGCAATGGTAGCTTTGGTCCGGCGCTTAGGCTTGTAGGGTAGATAAATATCTTCGAGCACGGCTATGGTTTCAGCGGCATTAATCTGCTCTTCGAGTTCCGGGGTTAGCTTTTGTTGTTCACGGATAGATTTAAGAATGGCTTCGCGGCGTTTATTTAATTCGCGGAGCTGCTCCATGCGGTCGCGGATAGCGGCCACGGCTACTTCGTCGAGGGAACCGGTAACTTCTTTGCGGTAACGCGAGATAAAAGGCACCGTGGCACCTTCGTCTAATAATTCTACCGTAGCTTGTACTTGCTTCATGCTGATACTCAGCTCGGTGGCAATTTTAAGGTAATGTTTTATAAGTTCTTCCATGCGGCACGGGGCTTCGGGTTAGGCGCCAAATTTACAGTTTAAAAACCGGAAGGCAAAGCGGCAGGAGGGATTGAAGTTTTGGTTTGTTTTTGGTATGGGTAAGTATAATTTAGATTTAGTAGTAATAACACCAGCAGTGGTATTAAATTAAATTTTACACTCCTTTTTTTGGAGAGAATGCTGCTAAACGGCCAGATGGTTCTATATCTAATTGGTAATAATTACCATTATAGTAAATACTTTCTTTTCCATTTCTAAAAAAATGCCTAGTAGGGCTTTCTTTAAAATGTTGTTTAATATCTTTATAAACTGACCTAATAACAAGCATTATAACACGTCTAATATCTGTTAAATTATACTGAAAAGCAGTTTTAATGGAATTGTTTTTCCCTATTTGAAACTCTTCAACATGCCTAATATGTATATGTAAGTAACTACTTAGGTCTAACCAAATAGAAAATTCAAAAGGTATTACTGGTTCACCGTTATAGTTTGCGCAAATCTTAATTAGCTGTTTTAATATGTGAGGATGTGTTTTTTGTATATTGTTTACTCCAGATTTATTGAGTTCTTTAAATAGAAGTTCCTGTCTTTCTTTCAGTCTATTTAACATCAAGGATTCAAGCTCTTTATTTTCATCTTCTGATAAGAGTCCATGATATTTTAATGTTTCTAATTGATAATACCTGATAGCCGGTTTAATTTCTTTTGTTTCTTTATCTAAAATTTTGTCATGAATTTCTAACGAAGCGAAATTAGGAATATATACTAAACCTAATCCATAATACTGGTTTTCTTCTTCTGGGAATAGTTTCTGACCATTTTCTAGTCTCATCTCTATTATGTCTAGCCTAGAAGAATAAGGGTTACTGTCACTTAAGTAAACTGGTGTTCTTATCGTATTTGGTATAAGCTTCTTGCCTCTCCTAGTAAAGTTATTTTTTGTTGTGGAGTCTAATGCAAAAATATAGGAAATATCAGAAGGCAAAATGCCAACTTCATTTAGTTGTCTTGCTTGGGTTTCTGTAAGGGTACTAAATCTTGAAATATTTAGATAGATAGGACGGTTTGTTTTTGGAAAGTTGTCAGATGAAATAATTTCTTGTAATGCTCTACGGTTTTCTAAAGTGTATTTGATTGTACCGGACAAGTCTGAACCATAATCATTATAAGCTTGAGATTTATATTTAAATGTCAGGTTAATAAAGAAGTCATATTGCCCATAAAACATATAGAGTTCTTCATAAGAGTATTCTGAATTTGTATTCATTTATATTCTTCAAAATTAGTTATTACAGGAATACTTAGCAGGTTGAATGTAATCAAATTTTTGAAGAATAATCGCTAGCGTATACAGGTGAGTGGGTAATGAATTAGGTGGCCATAACTGATATTTTCTGGTTTTTAAGTTCACATCAAAGTAAGTCAATTTCTTTAGATGAAATCCCTTTAAATAATAGTATATAATTCTATCTTTTCGTCTCTTCCTCTCAACTCACTTTCCCCTAGTGCTTGGAACTGAAACGCAGAAGAGAGAGGAAGTTTTTTTATTAAATGGCCGGAAAGAACTAGGTCAACTTGATACGTATTACAAAGAGCTTGAATGCGGGCAGTGGTATTTAGTACGTCTCCCGTGAAGATGATTTCCTTTTTAAGAACGCCTATTTCGCCGGTAGTTACTTTTCCGAGGTGAAACCCCGCTTTGAATTCCGGTAATAAATCAAATTTTTCATAGTACTTATTACTTTGTTTTTTGATGGCCGCTTTCATTGCAAAGAAACATTGCAGGCAGTTATTATTAGTCAATCCGGTTTTCAGCTTCCACGTCACGACAATCTCATCTCCTACATATTGATAAATTTCTCCTGAATACTCGAGTATGGAGTTAGATAAATCGGCGTAATACTCTCTAAGCATTTCGAAGTATGTAACATGACCGAGGTTTTCGGCTATGGTGGTAGAAGATTTCATGTCTAGAAACATAAAAATTCTTTCCTCCTCTATTGGAGTATGGTATTTTCCGGTTAAAAAATTACTAAGAACTCCGCGACCCAAATTATTACTTACTTCCGTGTAAAAAGGGAAACGCCTATTATTGCCGCAATGTACACTTCCACCCCCCAAAAGGCATAGTTGGAGAAAAAGGCCCAAATGTTAGTCCATACCCGTTCGTCTAAAAGAGTGGTTTTAAGTTCAAGGGCATTATTAATCAGGGAGGTTAAAAAAAGAAATAGAATAGTAATACCTAAATAGAGGAGAGTCTTAAGCCCAATTTTTTGAATAAAACTCTTTTGCCGGAATACCTTATAAAAATTAAGAACTTCAATGGTGCCCACCAATAGTCCTATGATGAGGGCAACAGCAGCCGTGATAAAAAAGGTTTTGCTAAAGTTGTAAGGATTGCCGGTAGCAGGGTAATAATTAAGTTTGCCTAAAAGCCCCCTTTCAAGCAGAGAATAAACGAGGCTGAAAATGAACCAAATCAGGCCAATCGGAATAATTTGAGCAATATTTCTTTTGGCGATAGGAGATACCATTTCAGCGCATTTTATTTGAAAGGAACTATAAATTTTTAATAAATCGAATTACCGGAATAAATCAGGTTTTGACGAATGAAAAAGCAGGGGGCAATTTTTGCGGATAGTAATCGGTAAATCGTAATGAAATATAGTGGTTATTTCTATAATTAATGAAAGTATTACTGCCCTTGTTTGTGTCCTCATAAGCGAGCTGTATGCTACCTACCTGTACTCAGTAATATTTTCCCCTTCCAAATTATTACTCTTAACGTACTTAGTTTCCCAATAAAATTAGTTTTTCCTAAACCTTAGAACTGCAATGAATATAATTTAACAAAAAATTTTATTGTCAAGTATTTTGACAAAAATTTTATTGTCATCCGCAGGTTTAATTCTTAAAGTTTAGCGCATTCGATTCCAGTTAAAGTAAATAGTTTAGATAAGAAAGTAGGCAGTAGAAAACGAAATTAGATATTCCCCAATCTGCTTAACACTAACTGCAATTTGGTGTACAACGTTTAGGCTTCATTTACCTTATTAATTAACTCATGGAAGTATCCCTTACCAAGTTGCTAAAAGACTTTATTGCGAATGAAAAAACAGGTGGTTTTATTTTGATTGCCGGTACCGAGGTGTCCATATTAATCGCAAATTCTAGAATAGGGGAGGGGTTCATTTTTGGCACTATTCGGTGAGAACGGAGTTACCCGATTGAATTTGGATAAATGAGGGCTTAATGGCTATATTTTTCTTGTTAGTGGGGCCGGAAATTGAGCGGGAAATTTACATAGGAGAGCTATCGAATCTTAAAAATGCCCTTTTACCTGTTTTAGCTGCTATTGGCAGTATGGCGATTCTGACATTGTTCTATTACTTGTTCAATGTGTGTTTCCTGCGAAGTATCCGGACTAATAAGGTTGAGGAATAAACAATTAAAAATCTCTCCTTTTTTTAAGAAAGCATTTATATAAATCAGGTGCTTTAAACAGCCATGATAGGTGCTACTTAAAATTATAAGTATTAAGACGTAAAAATCTGATTATCAGGATTGTTATTAACTAAAATTAGTTTACTTTCATCTGTCTAATTACCAAATAAATACCTTTGCTTGTTCTTTAGAACTAAAGTACTAAGTAATATTTCACGCGATTCGATTAAAGTAGTTAAGGATTCACAACGAATGTTCCACCAAAAATAATTATGTAGGGTAGATTTATTCTCCTTATCAGGTTTCACGCAATAGCTCCAATTATTGAGTTATATAGTCTAAGCTAACGCATACCGGACTTTCGCCAATTAGTCGTTGCATTTAAATAACTATTATTTCTTATACAATTGCTTTGCTCTTTAGGCTTAATCAGAAGCAATTGCAAACTACAGAATCAGCCTAAAATATATCATCCAATAATGGAGTAAAAGCTTATGCTTATGAAGTCTTTTCTACTTATTTTAGTTCTAGGTGGGTTCTGCCTACCCGTTCTGGCACAGCATCATCACCCTTCTCCGACTGTTAAACCGGGTCAGCCAGTTTCCCTCACGGCTGGGTTAGGGAAACACCATCATGCGGTTTCTACCACCAACACTCAAGCACAAGGTCTGTTTAATCAGGGGCTAACCCTGGTTTATGGGTTCAATCATCCGGAAGCAATACGATCCTTTAAACGCGCGGCCGAGTTAGATCCCCAATTAGCTATGGCTTATTGGGGCATTGCTTTGGCTACCGGACCTAATTACAACGAAGCAACCATTGACTCGGCCCGGCAAAGGGCGGCCTATGAAGCAATCCAAAAAGCAACATCCTTAATGGTTAAAGCACCTGCGTACGAGCAGGCCTATATTGAAGCGCTGGCAAAGCGATTTTCAAATAATTCAAAAGCCGATTCAAAACAACTCGCCCTAGATTACGCCACTGCTATGGCTTCTCTAGCTCAACAATATCCCGATGACCTGGATGCCGCTACTCTTTATGCCGACAGTAAAATGTTTTTGAATGCCTGGAAGCTGTGGACTCCGGATGGTAAGCCGGCAGAAGGAACCGAAGAAACGGTGCAAGTATTGGAAACGGTTTTAGCCCGCGATCCTAATCATATTGGCGCAAATCACCTTTACATTCATGCAGTAGAGGCATCGCCGCGTCCGGAACGGGCGCTTGCCAGTGCCGATAGATTGGGAACTTTAACCCCGGCCGCCGGCCACCTGGTACATATGCCGGCTCATATTTACATGCGAGTCGGGAACTACGAAGCGGCCGCTCGTAGCAATGATTTAGCCGCGAAAGCCGACCAGGTTTATATTGAAAACACGGGTATAAGAGGCCCTTATGGGGCTGGTTATTACAGCCATAATTTACATTTTCTGGCTGCCGCTTACAGTATGCAGGGGCGATTTAACGATGCAAAAAAAGCGGCCGCGCAACTAGAAACCAATGTAAGCCCGTACCTGAAAGATATGCCTTTTCTGGATGCTTTCATGCCTACCACAACTTTTCTTCTGGTCCGTTTCCGGCAGTGGGAAGCTGTTTTAAAAGCACCAGAGCCAGATAAAAAGCTAGCCATTACCAATGCTTTATGGCATTGGGGGCGCGGCATGGCTTATGCTGCTGCAGGTAAGTCTGGAAATGCTAAAAAAGAAAGAACAATTTTTGGTGCAGCGATAAAACGTCTGCCTGCCGAAGCTCTCTTTGGTGCCAACAGGGCGGCCGATGTTTTAAAGGTGGCCGAACACATGCTTAATGCCCGGATAGCAACCGCAGAGGGTAATCGTAAATTGGCTATTGAACTATTACAACAAGCAGTAGCAGCCGAAGATGCTCTTTCTTACAGTGAGCCACCGGACTGGTATTATCCGCCTTCCAGAGAATCGTTGGGAGGAGCGCTCCTGCTAGAAAAGCAATACGAAGAAGCCGAAAAAGTTTTTCGGGCAGACTTGAAAAAAAATCGTCGGAATGGCCGCTCTCTCTTTGGGTTGCTCCAAAGCCTGAAAGCCCAGGATAAGCAATACGCCGCGCAATTGGTGCAGCGGGAATATGAAGAGGCCTGGCGCCACGCTGAGGTACAACTCCGGGTGGAAGATTTGTAAAAAATCATCCTAAAACTTGATAGTGGTAGCTTAACAAGAATTCCCTAGCAACCTGTTAAATAGTTTCCACCTGAATAACCAATACAGGCAATAAAATTCAGAAAAGCTTACTGGTTAGAGACAATCTAGGAAGACTGGTGTATTATTTTTCTCTACCCGAAAATCACAAAAGTTACTTTCCGTAATTTGGATACAAACGCCAGGGATTAGGTTATTTTTTATTCGTTTCGGCAGCCGACCTTTGTCTTATTAATTTTTTTACGCACCATTTAATTAAGACGAAGATGCAAACGCTACAAAAAACAGATTTAGGCAGCCAAGGATTGGAAGTGCCGGTAATAGGATTGGGCTGCATGGGCATGACGCAAATTGCCGGAGCCGATATATACGGACAAGCAAACGAAGCGGAAGCCATCTCCACCATTCACCGGTCCTTAGAGCTTGGCGGTAATTTTTTAGATACCGCCGATTTATACGGTCCGTTGGCGAACGAGCGACTGGTGGCTAAAGCCATTAAAGGTAACCGCCACCAATACATAATTGCTACCAAATTCGGCTATGAAATAGACGACAACGAGCAATTGACCTGGCAAATAAACGGGCGGCCCAATTACGTAAAAAAATCCATAGAGCGCTCCCTGAAAAACCTGGGAACCGATTACATCGACTTGTATTACCTACATCGTTTAGACCCCAATACTCCCATTGAAGAAACCGTTGGCGCCCTGGCCGAACTGGTAAAAGCAGGAAAAGTACGGTACATAGGCTTATCGGAAGTTTCCTCAGAAACCATTAAGAAAGCGCACCGGGTACATCCGTTAACGGCGGTACAATCGGAGTATTCGTTGTTTGAACGCAGCGTAGAAGAACTAGGCATCCTGAATACTTTGCAAGAATTGGGTATTGGATTTGTGGCTTATTCGCCCTTGGGTCGCGGATTTCTTTCCGGTGATATAACCAGTTACGATGATTTTGCGGCGGATGATTTCCGGAGAAACTTACCCAAGTTTCAGGGCGAACAATTCTACAAAAACTTGCAGTTGGTGCAGGAAATTAAAAAAATAGCCGCCGAGAAAAATAGCACCTCGTCGCAGTTGGCTATTGCCTGGGTCTTAGCCAAAGGTGGTTTACCTATTCCGGGTACCAAGCGGGTAAAATACCTGGAAGAAAATATTGTTGCCGCTGCCATTGAGCTAAGTCCGGCCGAATTAAATCGCTTAGAAGCAATTGTACCTTTAGGAGTATCCACGGGCAACCGCTACGATGCTCATAATATGGCCTATATTGACCAATAAGTAAAAAGAAACAAGTATCCGGGTAGTAATTGCTAGACTTTTCTTTAGGAAAGAGGAATATTTTTATCTTATCGCGATACTGACGGTAACCCGTACAGCAAATTAATTTTATAATTTAAAGCAATTTAAACCGGAAGCTCTAACATTAGAGTAGCTCTTCCGGTTTAGCTTTATATTATATTACCGATACTGGGCTTTCCATTATATAAGTCCTTACTTTTAAAGTACCAAGTAAAAACATGACAAAGACGGCAACTGCTCCTCACGTAATACATTCTGTATCGGAATTGCACCGATTGTTAGGTTTGCCTAAACCCGAACACCCCCTCATAAGTGTTTTAAATATGGCCCTTTTTAAAGATGTGTGTTCGGTAATGTACGGGAGCTACGTGTATAATTTTTATTCGGTTTGCATTAAAAAAGATTTCAACGGCAAATTAAAATACGGGCAGAATTACTACGATTTTGATGCCGGGGTGATGACGTTTTTCTCCCCAGGCCAAGTTATTTCTACGGATGTAACGGATTCCGTTTCCTTGTCGGGTTGGTGGATAGTTTTTCATCCGGATTTTATCCGGAATTATTCTTTGGCTAAAAAAATGACTACTTACGGCTTTTTTTCTTACGCTGTAAACGAAGCCTTACACCTTTCGGAAAAAGAAGAAGCCATGCTTGCGGCTATTATGCAGCAGATTGAGCAGGAATACCGTTCGAATATAGATACCTACAGCCAGGATGTCATTATCTCGCAGTTAGATTTGTTGCTTACCTACTCTAACCGTTTTTACAACCGCCAGTTTATAACTCGTAAAAATGCGAGCCACGATTTGCTCATAAAACTGGATGCCCTTTTATCCGATTATTTCAAAAGCGAAAAAGTATCCCAACTAGGATTGCCTACCGTGCAGTATATCTCCGATGAACTCCATCTTTCGCCCAATTATTTAAGTGACTTGCTCCGTAACTTAACCGGGCAAAGCACCCAGCAACACATCCACCACAAATTGATTGAGCAGGCCAAAGAAATTTTAACTACTACGGCTTTATCGGTGAGTGAAATTGCCTACCAACTTGGGTTCGAATATCCGCAATCTTTTAGTAAGCTTTTTAAAAGCAAAACCCAAATCTCTCCGCTCGAATTCCGGCATTCTTTTAATTAATTTAATCTATTTGAAGTATATTTAACTTAATCACTGGAGAATAAAACTCTTACATACAAGAAAGTCTTGTGTCTACTATCTTTCTTGAAAACTTACATTAAAACAAATCAGTAAAGAAAAATTCTGAACGGCAACACCTAAAGCCTCTGATTCACCAGCGAACCGGAATTTATGACACACGCAGAATCCGTAGCCAAACCGCCTAAACGCCTTAGGGCGATTGTAAGCGGTTCAATGGGTAATTTGGTAGAGTGGTATGATTGGTACGCGTACTCGGCTTTTTCCATTTATTTCGCCCCGGCTTTCTTCCCGAAGAGCAGTGCTACCGCGCAACTTTTAAATACGGCGGGCATTTTTGCGGTCGGGTTTCTGATGCGGCCTATTGGTGGCTGGCTGTTTGGCCGCTTGGCCGATAAAACCGGGCGTAAGTTTGCCATGACGCTTTCGGTGTTGTTCATGTCGTTTGGGTCGTTGCTGATTGCGGTTACGCCGGCCTACCAATCTATTGGCGTACTCGCCGCAGTTTTGCTCCTAACGGCTCGTTTGCTGCAAGGCTTGAGCGTAGGGGGTGAGTACGGTACGTCGGCTACTTATTTAAGCGAAATGGCTACGGCTAACCGCCGGGGTTTTTATTCCAGCTTTCAATATGTTACGCTTATTGGTGGTCAGCTCATTGCTTTGGGTATTCAGTTAATCTTGCAGCGTTTATTTTTAACCGAGGCGCAATTGCACGAGTGGGGCTGGCGCATTCCGTTTTTTATTGGCGCCGTTTTGTCTTTAACCGCTTTGTACCTGCGCAGCCACATGCCGGAATCCGTAGCCTTTACTCAGGAGCAAGATAGTTTACTGAAAAAGAAAAGCGGTACTATAAAACAGTTGCTGCAACATCCGCGAGCGGTTGCCATAGTGGTTGGTTTAACTTTGGGCGGCACCATTGCTTTTTACACGTACAGCACCTACATGCAAAAGTTTTTGGTGAACACGGTTAAACTTACCAAAGACCAGTCCACGCTTATTACGTTTATATCGCTTTTGATTTACGCTGCTCTGCAGCCGCTTTTTGGCTTATTATCCGATTATATCGGCCGCAAACCTTTGCTCATTGGGTTTGGCGTTTTAGGTACTTTGGCTACTGTTCCTCTGCTTACCGCTTTAAGTCATACCACTAGCCAATGGCAAGCTTTTGCCTTGATTATGCTCGCCCTGATTATTGTAAGCGGGTATACTTCCATTAATGCGGTAGTGAAAGCCGAATTATTTCCCACCGAAATCCGGGCTTTGGGAGTAGGTTTCCCCTATTCTCTAACCGTGGCTATTTTTGGCGGAACGGCCGAGTACGTAGCGCTCAGTTTTAAAAACGCCGGGAACGAAAGTTATTTCTATTGGTACGTTACAGTTTGTATTTTTATCTCGCTGTTGGTGTATATTTCTATGCGCGATACCAAGCACACTTCATGGATAGATAGGTCCTGATAGGAATGTGTCTTTGATAAACTGCGTAAATAACTGTATTTGATCAACTGATTTGCTCTTAATGAAAAATATCGTCTTACTTCTAACCTTTTTGTATTTCGGGATTACGGAATCTTTTGCCCAAAATTCTTCTTTTACCGGCTTAGAAACGAATCTCGAAAATTTATTTCGGATATCGGATGCTAAATCCCGATCTATAAGTCCGGAAAATATTACCGGGGAAAAAGGCAAAGGCGGAATGACCAAGCTGGAAAACGGTTCGGCGGCCCATGCTGCCCGGGATTTAGGTATTGGTTGGAAAGTAAACCCTTACTTAGTAATAAAACCGGGCGAGAGTGCCGTGATGGGCGAAATTACTGGTTCCGGAGCCATAAAGCACATGTGGATGGCTACCATTGGCGGAAACTGGCGGTTTATGATTATAAAAATTTATTGGGATGATGAAAAAACGCCTTCGGTGGAGGTGCCCATGGGTGATTTCTTCTGTTCGGGTTGGGGGCGGTTTTCCCAGGTTTCCTCGCTGGCCGTTTGTGTAAACCCCGGTAGTGGCTTTAATTCTTACTGGGTGATGCCCTTCCGGAAAAAAGCCAGAATTGTAATGGAGAACATAAATACGCAGCCCTTAAATCTTTATTACCAGATTGATTATACCCTTACCGAGGTGCCAACCGATGCCGGATATTTTCACGCGCAATTCAGAAGGGTTAATCCTTTGCCGTATAAACAAGTTTATACTTTAATAGATAATGTTAAGGGAAAAGGTCAATTTGTAGGGGCTTATATGGCCTGGGGAGTAAATAATAATGGGTGGTGGGGCGAAGGTGAAATAAAGTTTTATCTCGATGGCGATAAGGATTTTCCGACTATAAACGGAACCGGAACCGAAGATTATTTCTGCGGCTCGCATAATTTTGAAAATCCACATAGTCACCAATACCAGGAATTTACCACTCCTTATTCCGGCCTGCATCAAATAATAAGACCCGACGGTTTATACCAGGCTCAGCAACGTTTTGGAATGTACCGGTGGCATATTTCAGATCCAATCCGCTTCGAAAAAGACCTTAGAGTTACCATTCAGGCTTTAGGCTGGCGGGGTGAGGGAAAATACTTGCCTTTAATGGACGATATCGCTTCGGTTGTTTATTGGTATCAGGCGGAGCCCCATAATACTTTTCCGAAACTTCCTTCCAGAGACGAATTAGAAGTTAATTAACTTTAAGTACTTCAACGAAATTAGTTTAGACTACCAAGTGAGATAATTTACTGGTCCTCATAGATTAATTAGATGAACAGCTAATAACCAACAACTACATGGAGAGAATTTTTTAATCAGCTACTGCCACTTCTTTCGTTTTGGCGGTTCCGTTTTTCAGGTACGTATCCAGAAACTTTAGAATAGCACTGTAGCCTTTTATCTCGTTTTCTTTTTTCACAAAGCCGTGTCCTTCGTCGGGGAAAACAATGTATTCCACGGGTACTTTATTTTTCTTTACGGCGGCTACAATTTCGTCGGATTCAACTTTTAGCACTCGCGGGTCGTTGGCTCCCTGAAGAACGATAAGTGGTTTCTTAATTTTATTCGCAAAGAATAAAGGCGATTTATTATAAAGAGCCGCTGAATCGGTTTTAGGATTGCCTAATTCTTTATAAAGTGCTTCCCGGAAAGATTCCCAATAAGGCGGAATATTATTGAGGGTACGCAACCAGTTGGCTACGCCAAAAATATCTACTCCTACCGCAAACTCATCCGGAGTAAATGTTAAAGCAGCTAAGGTCATATAACCACCGTAACTACCACCTAAAATGCCGATTTTATTCTGGTCTACATAGCCGGTTTGCGCCAGAAACTTTTTAGAAGCAACACAATCTTTCAAATCCACATCGCCATGCTTTTGGTCGTCGGCGGCAAAAAATGTTTTGCCATAACCCGAACTGCCCCGGTTGTTTACCGCTAATACCGTGTAGCCATGGTTTACTACAAACTGTAACAAAGGATCATAACCCAGAGTAGTTTGTCCGCCCGGACCGCCATGAATCCATAATAAAGCCGGAAGTTTATCGCCCGCTTTGGTGCCTTTGGGAGTATACAGCAAAGAAGGAATTTCTAAACCATCAAAAGATTTATACCGGATTACTTTACCGGCCACTAAATCATCCGGGTTAATGGCTTTATTCATGGAGTTAGTTAAGGCCTTTATTTCTTTCGTAGAAAGATTATAAACGTACAGATTATTAGGTGCTTTAGAGCTGTTTACATAAAAGGCCATTAACTTACCATCTTCCGAAAAATTAATATCGTTGATATTACCGGCCGGCATATCGGGTAGCTCTAAAAGTTTGTTGGAAGCGGTTTCGTAGATTTTAATTTGGGTACGAGCGTCATTATTAATACCGGTTATCCGGTGTTTGCCATCGTAGGAAAAGTAGGTGTACATAATATCCCAATCGGCTTTTTCTACCTCGGCGGTTTTACCCGAAGCGATATCGTAACTTTTAACGTACTTAAATTCGCTGTTCTCGTCGGTTAAAAAATATAATTGTTTGCTGTCCGGGGTAAAGGTTACCGGAGAATAGGATATATCGCCTTGGTGCGGGCTCAAATGTTTTAGCTGTTTGGTAGTAACATCATATAAATAGATGTCGGTGTTGTTGGTGGTGATACTTTTAACTAAGCCGATATAACGCTTGTCCCGCGAAATAGTAGTAGCATCTAATCCCTTGGTATTTTCTAGTATTAATTTCGGGGTTAGGCTTTTCACGTCCATTTCGTACAAGTCGAAATAGCGGTTATCGCGCTTGTTACTGATAAAAAAGAAACTTTTTCTATCGTGTGCCCAGGTAAAAAAGGCCGATTTGGCTTTGTCGCCGGGCGTTAAATCTTTGGTGGTGCCATCCAGGTTTTGCACAATTAGGTGGCTTATTTCATTGCCGCCTTTATCGCTGCTGTATAAGATACGTTCGTCGTCCGGAAAATACGAAATAGTAAAAACGGAGTTAGTAGTAGAACGGGTAAGTTGTTTGGGTTCTCCCCCAGTTACCGGTACTTCAAAAGCATTGTAAATACCCGATTGATTGCTGGTATAAAGAATTTTGCTATTATCTGGCGAGAAATCGCTACCACCAATAGAGGTAGTGGTCATAAACTCTTCGATGGTATAAGCTTTGGCCGGAGCTTCCGTCGTTAATTTTTCTGATTTACTGGTTCCGGAATTATTGCAGCCTGTAAACAGCGTTAAAACTATGATTGGAACAAAAACAAATTTGCAGAGATTTTTCATAGCAGGCAGTTTAGAGTGAGAGAGAGGGATTGGTATTAAATGTACATAAAGCATTAACAAATAACAAGTTATAAGTTAAGCTTAAATTTAGCTGAGAAGAGGTTTTAAGCGATTGTTTTAATCAGCCCAAATAAGCTACGGAAAGAGCAAATACTACTAAATGAAAAGCCTATTTACAGGTTAATTAATGGGTACATTTTTGCCAAGTATCAAAAAATTAAAAGTTAATCATTTAACTTTTCTACTATTATTTCGCAGATTTCGTGGGTGCGCAAAGCATCGCGGGCGCTGATCTGGGGCGGAGTGTTGGTTCGTAAAGCTTGTAAAAAATCGCCTACCAGGTTATCGAAACCTCGTTTGTATAAGGTGGACTCCCAATCGCTGCTGCCTAGGCGAGTACTGTTTTTATCCTTTAAAATTTCGAGTTCGGCCACGTTATAGGCAATTCTTTTTTCGGTGGCATTCATTATTTCCACTTTCTCTTCGGTGGTGCCGGTATCGCGGTTCATGATGCCAATAGCAAGAGCCTGCTTATTTATGAACTTTATAACTACGTGGTGCAGTAAATCACCTTGTTTTTTTCCATAAACCACCATATCATCAATAGAATACGGAAATAAATAGCGCAGTGTATCCACAACGTGAATAAAGTCTTCTACCACAAACCGGCGGGTGGTATCGGGTAAGGCGTGCCGGTTTTTCTGCATAATAATCAGGTTAGGCTCCGGAAGTTCTTTTAATTTTTGGTAAACGGGCGCGTACCTCCGGTTAAATCCTACCAGCAGCAAGCAATTATTTTGCTCGGACAATTCAACTAAGCGCTTAGAGGCGGTATAATGCAGCGTAAGTGGTTTATCCACAAATACGTGGAGGCGGTGCTGTAGAAATACTTCCACTAGTTCGTAGTGCGCTCCGGTAGCAGCATGCACCATAATTCCGTTTAAACCACTTGCCAGAAAAGTATCCAGAGTAGTATGCAGGTTCGTAAAGCGGTATTGGTGGCCTAAGTCGGTTAGTTTAGTAGCATTACCAGAGAAAAGATGGACTTCTACGTCGGCTTGTTTACTTAATACCGGTAAATATGCTTTTTGCGCAATATCGCCTAAACCTACAATGCCTACTTTTATCATAATGTACCGGTATTTTAACTTTGTTGTTAGTTGTTAGGTTAATCTATATCTGATAACCAGTAAATTGGTTCAGCGCATAATTTATAATAATTCCTTTTACCATAATTTTATTCGTCGAACAACGAATAACTAGCAACTGATAACAATCATTTATGTGGTGGATATATGCCCTTTTATCAGCAGTATTTGCGGCTTTAACGGCCATTTTTGCCAAAATTGGTATAAAAGGAGTAGATTCGGACTTAGCCACCGCTATCCGAACGGTAGTCATTTTAATTTTGGCTTGGTCTATTGTTTTTTTTAAAGATGCTATTCCTAACCTGGTAGGGCTTACTAAAACCAACTGGGCTTTTTTGATTTTATCCGGGTGTGCTACGGGCCTTTCCTGGATATTTTATTTTAAAGCTTTGCAAATAGGAAAAGTTTCGCAGGTAGCTCCCGTGGATAAAGCCAGCGTAGCCATTGCCATTCTGTTAGCCGTAGTATTTTTAGGCGAACCGCTTAGTTTAAAAACTGCTTTGGGGGCAGGATTCATTATTTTAGGAACGCTCGTTTTAGTTTTATAAGGTCAAACCGAATACTAATAAAATCTAGGCCTTCAATTACAGACAAAAATTAATTAAGTATTTAATTTAAGATACGTAGTTGAAAGCTAATTTATAATTACGTAAAACCTACTACCTACTACCTATTACTTAATTGCTTTAAATACTTCGTTGGCTAAAATAGCATCGCCTTCTGCGTTCGGGTGGATGCCGTCGGGCGCTAAAGCCTCTTTACCCAGCATAGGAGTATACAAATCAATTACCGGTACTTTGGTTTTTTTCGCGATAGCTTCTACCAGCGGTAAAATTTCGTTTTTAATAATAGTTGGGCTGATAGTAAAATTCTCGTAATAAGCCGGCATGGGTTTACAGATGTAGACTTTAGGGTGGGAGGGTAGCTTTTTAAAAGACTTGACAAACGCAATGTAATCTTTTTAAAATCAGCTTTATGTTGCCAATTTTGTGGTTTAGAATCGTTGGTGCCGAGTTTGATAATGACAATATTGGGTTGCCATTGCAACACTTCCTGGTATTTGACTTCGTTCCAGTACGGGTAATCGCCTTTTTTTAACAAGGTGCGCCCACCAATGCCGTAATTTTTAACTTCGTACGTATCACCCATCAAAGTTTGCAGTTGTTCCGGGTATTTTTTACCGGTTTCTACTCCCGCTCCTTCGGTAATGCTGTTACCCACGCAGGCAACTTTTATTTTAGACTGAGAAAATCCGATAAACGGACAGATAAAAAGAAAGGCCAGAATAAACCAGTTTTTCATAAAGACAAAGTTTTTCTAAAAATCAGCTAAGTAAAGTTTTAAAGCTTTCCAATTAACGAACGAAAAAGTAAATTAACTAAACTACGGGTTGTGATAATATCTTATTTCTTGAAATGCATGCTAATTTGAAAATTATCTAAATCCGCAAACAAAAATTGCTAACCTCCACAATAAACAAAAAAGTGGATTGGGAAGATAAGTAGGAAAAGCAATTGTTTATTTTAAATTAAGTACTTCGTCGAAATTAGTTTAGCCAGTAATTTATAAGTCGAACAACGAGCAACTAATAACCAACAACTAATTATTGCTAAACTTTGCCTGGAAGGAAGAGTAAGAATAAGATACCAACTCACTTAAAAACAGCTTTTTATGGCCTATTATTATCGCTTAGGTACTATTCCGCCGAAAAGGCATACGCAGTTTCGGCAGCCCGATGGCAGTTTATACGCGGAGCAACTGGTAGGGACATTGGGCTTTCACGGAGTTTCTTCGCTGTTGTATCATATTCACCCACCCACTCAAATTAGTCGCATTGGGGAGCCTGTTCCGTATGCACCAATAGTAGCTAGAAATAGGCCGTTAGCTCCGGGCCACTTGCGTACCCTGTCGCAAACCGTCACTGGCGTAGACTACCTGAATGCCCGCCAAACTCTTTTGGTAAACAACGATGTAACTATCAGCATTTGTAACCCAAGTGGCGGTATGGATTACTACTACAAAAACGCCCAGGCCGATGAGGTAGTGTTTGTACACGAAGGCAGCGGGGAGATGCTTTCGCCCATGGGAAAACTTAAATTTCAGCCAGGCGACTATCTGGTTATTCCCCGCACGGTTATTCATCAATTTAAATTTAATTCTGGTCTAATTCGGTTATTACTCATCGAGGCGTTCAGCCCCGTAGAAACCTGCCGGCGTTACCGCAACCAGTTTGGGCAGTTACTGGAGCACGCACCCTACTGCGAACGCGATATCCGGCCGCCCAGCGAACTTATTACCCAAACTGAACCCGGCGAGTACCGGGTACAAATCAAAAAAGAAGGATTTTTGCACCAATATTTTTACGATTTCAGTCCGTTGGATGTAGTAGGTTGGGACGGCTATTTTTACCCGTACGCTTTTTCCATCCACGATTTTGAGCCAATTACCGGCCGTATCCATCAGCCACCACCCGTACACCAAACCTTCGAAGGACATAATTTCGTGATTTGCTCGTTTGTACCCCGTTTATTCGATTATCATCCTCTGGCTATTCCGGCGCCCTACAACCACTCCAACGTCGATTCGGACGAAGTGCTGTATTATGTAGCGGGTAACTTTATGAGCCGCAAAGGAGTGGATCTTGCCTCGTTCACCATTCATCCGGGAGGTATTCCGCACGGTCCGCACCCGGGAACCGTAGAAGCCAGTATCGGGAAGAAAGAAACGCATGAACTAGCCGTAATGATTGATACTTTTAAACCTTTGCATTTAACCGAAACTGCCCTGCCTTACCTGGATGAGAACTACCCGATGAGCTGGAAGTAAAGAAATCTGTAATTGTTATTTACAAACTCCCGCCCTCAGTGGAAGTTTTTATTTTACTTTCTTTGTCTCAGAAGGTGAAGAAACGTAGCTGCTTTAGAAATAATTTACAAGGCATAAAAAGGAAGTTTATGCGTATATTTGCCACCCAAAATGAATAGTAGTTATGCACATATCGGAAACAAATAAGTTGCAGAAAATTATAATTGTAGGCGACCGGGTTTTAATTAAGCCAAAATCACCGAAAGACCAAACAAAAAGCGGGTTGTTTCTGCCGCCCGGGGTGCAGGAAAAAGAAAAAGTGCAGGAAGGTTACGTAATGAAAGTAGGGCCGGGTTATCCTATTCCCGCTGATTATACTTTTGAAGAAGAATCGTGGAACCAGAATGACCACGACGAAGAGGTACGATATATTCCATTACAGGCCAAAGAAGGCGATTTAGCTATTTACCTGCAACGCGATGCCATTGAAATAAATTACCAGTCCGAACGCTACTTTATCGTGCCTCAGGCAGCTGTTTTAATGCTGATTCGGGAAGAAGATTTAGACTAAGATTCTGCTACCTAAATATCTTACAGGAAAGCGGCAACCAAAAATGGCCGCTTTTTTGTTTTCCTTCCGTATAATTTTTTGAACGTGAATTTTGCGCGGGTTAATCGGCAAAGTGCCGGCTCAACCAGCGAGCCAGTATGATTAAAGCCCATAATTCTGTGCTATAATCGTAACGGCCCTGCAGCAGCATCTGAAGGAGACTTTGGGTTTCCGGAAAGCGGATGTACCGAAATACTACGTGTTGCGGGTTCTGCAAATCTTCAAAAATCCAACGGTTTTCGTTTTGTTTAAGCCAATAACCTAAGGGCATGCCAAAGCCTTCTTTTAGCCGGTTAGCAATTTGCTTTTCCTGGTGCTTCTCCAGAATATGCTTCAGAATCCATTTAGGCCCATTCTTGAATAAGATTTCCGGGGGTAACGTTTGTAAGAAACCATGCAAAGTGTTATCCAAGTAAGGTGTTCGTACTTCCAGCGAATGAATCATGCTGGTTTTATCCGTTAAAGCCAGAATATCGGCAATCAAATACTGGTGTAAATCCTGATTCAAGCTCCAGCGCAGTACATTTCCCTTCTCCACGGGTTTATCGGTGTCAAGTGTACTCCCGATGAATTCTGGTTGTAATAGTTGCGGCAGATGCCGGTCCATGGCCGTAAAATTTAAAAAAGTTTGCACGGGCTGGTGCGGCTGAATTTTATCGGCGAGTTTCCGGATAAGTAAAAACTGCTTGCGGAGCGGATGTTTAACTCCGGTGGGCAATAAGGCGGCTCCGGGCTTAAACAAAGCCAGAAATATATGCGCAAACCGGCGGTATTGCAAGAAATGGTAAAAGGCCCGGTGCCGGTTATAACCCCCAAAAAGCTCGTCGGCGCCCGCTCCGGACAGAGCTACTTTTATGGTTGCCTTTACTTGTTGAGATAAATAATACGTAAGCAAAGCGGCGCCGTCGGCAATAGGCTGGTCCAAGGTAGCAACTAATTCATCTACATATTTTAAAATAGAGGCATCCATTTCAAACGATTGGTGGTCAGCCCCAAAATCCTGGGCGGCTAATTTGGCAAAGCGATAGTCATCCGAGCCATAAATACTCTCCGAAGCTTTGTTGCTAATGGTAAAAGCCGGAAACTGCCGGTAGCCTAATTGTTGTATCAATGCCAGAATCAAGGTAGAATCTACCCCGCCACTTAAAAATAAGCCCACCGGTACATCGGCCCGTAATTGCCTTTCTACAGATTTCAAAAGTAAATTTTCGGTTTGCGAAGTAATCTCCGCATCGCTACGTTCTGTATTTATTTCAGTAGCGGGAGAGGAAATGAGAGATTCTACGTGTAATGTATGCGCTGCATAATTTAAGACCTGACCTTCTTCTAACTCATGTATATTCCGGAAAAATGTTTGGGGCTTTAAAGCGTGCCGGTAACGCAGGTATTGGAGCAGTTGGGTTTCATTTAACTCCTTTTTAATTAACCCGGATGCCAGCAGGCTGTTAATTTCTGAAGATATAATCAGGTATTCGGCGGAATGAAAATAATATAAGCGTTTGATACCAAAGCGATCGCGGGCGGCAATTAGTTTTTGGGTTTGGGTATCGTAAAAAATCAAGGCGAACATACCGTTCAACTTTTCTAAGCCGGCTTGCCCGTAAGTAGTTAAAACTGCCAGTACCACTTCCGTATCAGAGGTAGTCTGAAAAAAGTAACCTTTCGCTTGTAGCTCCGACCGCAGAGTAAGGTAATTATAAACTTCCCCGTTATAGAGCAATAAATAACGGCGGTTCGGGGAGAAAAGAGGCTGATTTGCCTCGTTCGAAAGATCGATTATTTTTAGCCGATTGTGCCCAAAGTAAATTTTCCCGCCGTCGTAATTAGAAGTATAGTAAACCGTAGCATCTGGTCCGCGATGGGTGTTTGCCTGGGTAAGACGGAGAATGGCCGAATCTGGAGCGGGTCCTTTCTTACTAATAATTACATTGATGCCGCACAAATTCTTCTGATTATTTTAAAACGTATTCGCTGAATACGCAGAAACTGATAAAACGGAGAAGATCAGGTGAATGGATAGAGATAATTCTAACAATCCCACTGGTTCATTTCTAATTGCAAAATAGTTTAATAACCGATTATAACGATTTTAACTCTGCCTTCGTTTGCTAAAAGTAAAGCAGTTTACAACCGATTTTCCGGATCATCGGGAATATTAGGCCAATGGGTTTGGTAAAACTTACAGAAATAGGTAAGCGCGCAGTGCTCGCATTTAGGCTTGCGGGCCACGCAAATATACCGGCCGTGTAAAATAAGCCAATGGTGCGCTTTCGGAACCAAACTTTGAGGTATTCCCTGCATTAATTGTTTTTCCACTTCCAGCGGCGTGTGGGCATTTTGCGTAACCAAGCCCAACCGTTTAGATACCCGGAAAACGTGCGTATCTACGGCCATAGCCGGTTGGTTGTAAATAACCGAAGAAATAACGTTGGCTGTTTTACGGCCTACTCCCGGTAATTGCTGGAGTTCGGCTACACTGCTGGGTACCTCGGCGTTAAATTGCTCTACCAGCATTTTACCTAAACCAGCCAGGTGTTTGGCTTTATTGTTTGGGTACGAAATACTTTTAATAAAGGGGTAAATATCGTCGGGGGTAGCGGCCGCCAAGTGTTGCGGCGTAGGAAATTGCTCTAATAAAGCCGGAATTACCAGGTTAACGCGTTTATCGGTACATTGGGCGCTTAATACTACGGCTAGTAGTAACTCGTAAGCGTTTTTATAGTGCAGTTCGGTTTTAGGTTCCGGGAAATTTGTGGTGAAATACTCAATTAAATGCTGATAGCGTTCTTTTTTGCGCATAAAAAAAGTTTGCAGCGTTTTACTGCTGCAAACTTAAGTTTTTCGAATAAGTTAAAATAGAGTTAATCGTTTTTTCGCTCGGAGCCTTCAATTCGCCATTCAACTTTTCTTGTAAAATCAATAACTCAGCACAATGTTCCGCCAATTCCTGATCTTTAGCAAGGGTTTGTTCAAATACTGTTTTCTCACCCAATGCCAATTCATCATATATGTATTGGATGAGATCATTGTGAGTAGAGATTTTTATCATAATCAATGTTTTGGTTTGTCATCTTCTTCCGAAGGTTAATCAACGCGTACCGCATGCGGCCTAGCGCTGTGTTTATACTAACCCCGGTCGTTTCAGCAATTTCCTGAAAGCTCATATCGGCGTAGTGCCGCATAATCAGCACTTCTTTTTGCGCTTCGGGTAATTGCTGGATCAATTCGCGGAGACGCTTGTGCGTATCCTCTTTGATCTGCAAGGACTCAATTGACTCTTCGGCAAATGCCAGTGTGTTAAAAACATTGCTGCCATCTTCCATTTCAATTGTTGGGTTTCTTTTTTCTTTGCGGAAATAGTCGATTGCCAGATTATGGGCAATCCGGCATATCCACGAAGAAAATTTACCCTCCTCGTTGTACCGGCCGCTTTTCATGGTGTGGATAGCTTTGATAAAAGTATCCTGCAACAGATCTTCGGCGGTATAGGTGTCTTTTACGATTAATAAAATCGTGGTAAAAACTTTGTTCTTGTGTCTTTTTACTAAGAGTTCGAAAGCGTTTTCATTACCTGCAATATATAACGACACCAGTTCTGAGTCGCTAAGTTGGATTGTGTTCATATTAAAGCTACATAAAATTAACGTAGAGCTTTATTCCATATTGTACAGATTAAGAATTTTTAGGATATAACAGCAGAGGTGTTTGTGTAAATATAGAGAGATATTTTCAGAATTGCAAAGTAGCCAGCTATATAGAAGGCTTTTTTTGCAAATTTTTTTAAAAAATCCGCAAAAATCGTCCCAACTTAAAATTTTAAGCCTTTTTCAGGTCTCTTACTGCTTCCTGAATAGCTGAAAATGTTTTCGAAAAGCTGAATGTGAGTAGATTTATATGCTTTTTTAGGAGTTGTTCAGGCATCATTTTCGGAAAGGCTTATTCACACGAAAAGGTACTACCCAGGGAAGATAAATAGATAGAACAGATGCTCATAGGAATTCTGAAAAACAAGTTGGAGAAATAGCACCCTGCTAAACCTTATTTTGCTGTTACCTTTCGTTATCGGGAGTAGTTGCGGTGGCTAAATTATTAAGAAATTCCTGAAGAAGTTGCCGGGCTTCCAGTACTTGAGTAGAATTTAAACCGTAACAAACACAGGTGCCGTTTACTTCACCGGTAATCAGGCCGGCTTCTTTTAATTCTTTTAAGTGCTGCGATACCGTAGATTGCGACAAGGGTAGTTCTTCCACAATATCGCCGCAAACACAAATCTGTTTCTGACTGAGTAACTGTAAAATAGCTATCCGGGCCGGATGCGCCAGTGCTTTTGCGTAAGTGGCTAATTTTATTTCTGTTTCCCGAAAAGAGGCTGCCTTCGAAATTGCCATGTATGCCAGGTGTAGGATCTTTGTCCTTTTTATAATTAAACTTAAAAATATTAAATAATTGCCAAATTTTCGCCAAGAGGCCTGGAATAACCTACTGAAGTTATCTAATTGCTTCTAAAAAATAGATTACACTTACACTTGCCATTTTAAATGGGTATATATATCCGGGCAGCAGGAGGTTACGTTTTGTAAGTTATTTCATCAGGTATTCTTTAAAAACATATTAGTAAAAGCGGGAAATTCAGATTAGTACTTTTACATAAGTTATTCTTCCGCCAGAACAAATCCGTGGGATAAATGAAACGAAATCCTTTGGGGTTATTTACCTTTGCCTTTCTAATAATACCGCGCTTATGTTACGCTTCAAAGATCTGGCTGAACTTACTCATGGCAACTTGCTGCAGTTAAAGCAAGATTATCTTATTCAGCATGTATTAACGGATAGTCGTAAGCTGGCGCACCCGGCTAGTTCTTTGTTCTTCGCCATAAAAGGTTCTTTTAACGATGGACACCAGTACATTGCTAATTTATATAAACGGGGAGTCCGGCAGTTTGTAATAGAAGACAGTAGGGCAATTCCAGGGATAAAACAGACCGATGCTCTCGATAGAGCTTTTCCGGAAGCTAACTTTTTGCAGGTAAACAGTAGCTTAGCGGCTTTGCAAAAGTTAACGGCCTATCATCGGAGCCAATTTGCGTTACCGGTAATGGCTATAACCGGCAGTAACGGCAAAACCATTGTGAAAGAATGGCTGGCGCAATTGCTAAGCCCCGATGAACGCGTGGTGAAAAGTCCGCGCAGTTATAATTCGCAAATTGGAGTGCCGCTTTCAGTATGGCAAATTAATCAAAATCATACATTGGGCATTTTTGAAGCGGGTATCTCGCGCATTGGGGAAATGGAGAAGCTGACCGCTATTATTCAACCCACAGAAGGTATATTCACGAATATCGGGCAGGCTCACGCGCAAGGCTTTGCTTCGCTGGAACAAAAAATAACTGAGAAGTTAAAGCTGTTTAAAAACGTGGAGTGTCTTTATTATTGCCGGGATCATGTTCCGGTTCATGAAGCAATTGTTGCGGCAAAAATTCCGGCGTTTACCTGGTCGCGGCATCAACCCGCCGATTTGCGGATTGTAAATAGTGCCCTGCAAAACAACCATTTTGCCTGCAAATTTCAATACCAACAACAAACGGGTACGCTACTGATACCTTTCACCGACGAAGCTTCCATTGAAAATTGCTTGCATTGTTTGGCGGTTTTGCTGGTCAGGCAGGTGCCTTTGCCCGAAATTCAGCAGCGTTTTTTAAAATTATCTCCGGTAGCTATGCGCCTGGAGATGAAAGAAGCTATAAACGGTTGTTACCTGCTCGACGATTCTTATAACAATGATTTAAGCGGTTTAAGCATTGCCCTGGATGTACTGCAAAATCAAACCCGGACGGTTAAGAAAAGCGTGGTTTTGTCGGATTTACTCGAATCGGGTTTGTCCGAAGAAGTACTGTATAGCCAGGTGGCCGAATTAATCCGGGTTCATCGCATTGACCGCTTAATAGGGATTGGTCTGGTTATTGGCCATCATAAATTAAAATTTGAACTACCCGCTGAATTTTTTGCGGATACAAATGAATTTCTGATAAATTTTAATCCGGATAATTACCAGCAGGAAACCATTCTGTTAAAAGGAGCCCGCATATTTGAATTTGAGAAAATAGTAAGCGCTTTTCAACGGAAAGTTCATGGTACGGTACTCGAAGTTAACCTAGACGCTTTGGTGCATAACCTGAATTTTTACCGGGCTAAGCTGGCTCCGGAAACCAAGTTAATGGTAATGGTAAAAGCTTTTGCTTACGGCAGCGGTTCCTACGAAATTGCTAATTTACTCCAGTTTCACCGGGTAGATTACCTCACCGTAGCGTACCCGGATGAAGGTATTTCGCTGCGGAGGCACGGTATTAGTTTACCCATTATGGTAATGAGCCCTTCGCCGGATTCGTTTACCAAATTGCAGCAATACCAGTTAGAACCCGAAATATATTCTTTAGAAATTCTGGAGGCTTGCATGAAGGCTTTACCTTCTGACCCGAACTATCGCCAGAACATTCATTTAAAATTGGATACGGGTATGCACCGCTTGGGCTTTACCGAAACAGACCTGGAAGTTTTATTTGCACGTCTGGCGGCCACCCCGCAATTACAAGTAATAAGTGCCTTTAGTCACCTGGCCGGTGCCGATGAAGCTATGTATAATGATTTCTCGCAATTACAAATATCCCGTTTCCGCGCCATGGTTCAGCGAGTAGAAAATACGTTGGGCTACAAGGTTATTAAACATATTCTTAATTCGGCGGGGATTGTGCGTTTTCCGGAACACCAAATGGATATGGTTCGGCTGGGAATTGGGTTATATGGTGTAGAAGCAACTGGAACAGAGCAAGATGCCTTACGTACGGTTGGCCAGTTGAAAACTACTATTTCGCAGGTGAAGGGGGTAGCGGCCGGAGAAACAGTGGGCTATAGCCGGAAAGGTATTGCTGACGAACCAAAGCAAATTGCCACCATTGCCATTGGCTACGCCGACGGGTACGACCGAAGGTTCGGCAATGGTGTTGGCCAGGTACTTATTAAAGGGCAACAAGCGGCCACTATTGGCAATATTTGCATGGATATGTGCATGTTGGATGTAACCGGTCTGGACGTAAAAGCCGGGGATGAAGTAGAAGTTTTTGGGGAGAATATTACTATTGGTAAAATGGCCCGGAAAATTGGTACCATCCCCTATGAATTACTCACGAACATTAGTGGCCGGGTAAAGCGAGTTTTTTATGCTGAATTATAGCAGTACAAGAATTTATTGAAGAATTTAAATAAATAAGATGTATTGTTGATAGTTGATCTTTGGAGCCTTTTCAAGTCTCCAGTTGCCGATGCTGATGCGGATGGAAAAGTAGCCTGCTTGCCTCATAGCCGGCGGGCCTCGTTTGGCTAGAGAGGGCCTTTAAGTCTTCTTTTCTCCTGCGTCGAAATGCCTCGTGCCTCGGCACCGAATCCTTAAAGGCCCTCTCTAGCCAAACTGGTGTCGTTTATTCTTGGCTACCTGATTCTTTGGAGTTGTAATTATTATTTACTGGAGTTATTTAGAAAAGAGTAAATGATTGCCTTCGGGTGCATTAAAATTAAAAAAATATGGTAGTAATTTTATTTAAAAGCTTGCAGACTATCGCTACGAACCAGAATGGGTTTGCCCACAAAAGCTGCTTTTAAAATATAGCCTTCTTTAATTTCGGGAGCGCGCTTTAACCTTACTTTGTAGAAAAAATAATCGGTCGTATCCATAACCTGAAGCATTTCTTGGGGCTGCACCATGGCTATTGCTAACCCTCTTACAGTGGGTCGGTCGTATAATTTTTCTTCAATGTTAGCTACAACTACTAATTGTTGGGTTGGCGGGTTTTCGGGTGCGGATCTTTGCTCGGTACCTGACTGGCAACTGGCTGCCAATAAGCCCAGAAGAATAAGAGCAAAAATATTTTTCATATATTTTAAAGTTTAGCTATTTATTTTACGAAGAGTTACTTACATTTAGGCAGTTACTTAAGGTAACGTTTTCGCCCCAATCCTCCTGCAACAAAACAAACAAAAAACTTCTTCCGGCTATTATTGTCTGCTCTGAACGAGCAGTGGAGAATGTATTTCTGTATCCAAGAATTAGTAATACTTTATTCTTTAAATAATTACTTTAACTATGCTTGTAAAATTTTTACTCCCGCAAAAACTTCGGTTAGCCTATTCTGCTTTCGGATTTAGTGTGATCATTGCCCTTGGCGCTTGTAGCCAAAAAGCAGTAACTACCACTACTCCCGCACCACCTACTACTCCGGATACGGCTCCAGCCAGCCCAAAAGCTACCTACCAGGTACCCGTAGATTATTATACCCTGGATAATGGTTTAAAAGTGGTTTTATCGCCGGATAAAACTACCCCCATTGTTACCGTAGCGGCTTATTATAACATTGGTTTCCGGAATGAGCCAAAAGATCGCACCGGGTTTGCCCACTTATTCGAACACATGATGTTTCAGGGCTCGCAGAATTTGGGCAAGATGGAGTTTATTCAGTTAATACAGAGAAATGGGGGAGTTTTAAATGGCTCTACCCGATTCGATTTTACGAATTACTTTGAAATTGTGCCAGCTAATAAACTGGAAACTATTTTGTGGGCCGAAGCAGATCGAATGCGGGGTTTGAACATTACCCAAGATAACCTGAAAAACCAACAGGAGGTAGTAAAGAACGAAGTAAAAGTGAATGTTTTGAATCAGCCTTACGGTGGGTTTCCGTGGCTGGATATGCCGCAGTACGCCAATAAAAACTGGTTTAATGCGCATAACTTTTATGGCGACCTGAAAGACTTAGACGCCGCTAATCTGGATGATGTCAAAAACTTTTTTAAAACTTTTTACTCCCCTAATAACGCCGCTTTAGTAGTAAGTGGAGATTTCGACCCTGCTCAGGCAAAAGCTTGGGTAAAGCAATATTTCGACGCGATTCCTGCAGCCGATTTGCCCCCTAAAGTTGATTTAACCGAACCCCGGCAGGAAAAAGAGCAACGGTTTGCCAAAGACGATAAATTGGCAACCAAGCCCGCACTGGCTTTTGCCTACCATATGCCTGATCGGAATACACCCGAATATTATGCTATGGGCTTACTCGACCAGATATTGATACAAGGTAATGATAGCCGCTTATATCAGGCGCTGGTGCAGGAAAGGGGCTATACCGGTAGCGTAAGTGGGGGTATTAATTCTGGGTTAGGCAATATGTTTAACTACAACGGCCCCATGTTATGGGATGGTAATCTTATTCACGACAGTAGTGTAACGGCGGATTCTATAATGGCGGTGATTGATCGGGAAATAAAAAAATTGGAAACTAATGGCATTGATCAAGCTTTGCTGGACTTAGCCATTGTAAAAATGCGCTCCAGCTTCTATGATCAAATTAGCCAAACGTATGGTTTCGGGAAAGCGGATTTACTGGCTAGTTTCGCTTTATTTGATAACAATCCGGCGCGCATAAACACTTTAGAAAATGAATTCCGGAAAGTAACACCGGAGCTCATGCAGAAAACCCTGCGCGAATACCTGCGGCCTACTAATCGTACTATTTTAACCATTAATCCATTAGCTAAAAGTTAAGGAGGACCTTCCATCATGAAAATTGTAAATATATATTTTTTAAGCGGGGCTTTGCTGTTTAGTAGTGTGGCGGCAATGGCTCAGAAACAAACTCCACCAACGGGTGGCGAACCGCGCAACTTTACCTTACCGGCCAAGCAGGAGTTTACTTTGCCCAACGGCTTACAAGCTACCATGGTGCCTTACGGCGAAATACCAAAAGTTACCGTAAGTTTAATGGTGCAGGTTGGCAATGTGCACGAAACCGAAAAAGAAAATGGCCTGGCCGATATAACGGGGCAGCTTATGCGCGAAGGCACGACTAATTTAAACGCTAAACAAATTGCCGAGCAGGCAGCTCGCATGGGAGGCTCCGTAGACGTAAGCGTCGGCTCGAACCAAACAACTATTTCGGGGTCCGTTTTATCCGAGTACGGGCCAGACTTGGTAAAATTATTAGCGGATCTGGTGCAGCATCCGGCTTTTCCACCTTCGGAGATAGAACGCATTAAGAATGATTTTAAACGTAACATGAATCTGGCCCGCTCGCAACCCGGTACACAGGCTGATACCAAGTTCCGGATGGCGATCTATAAAGGGCATCCTTATGGCCGCGACTTGCCTACCGACGCGCAGATTGATGCTTTTACCGTGGAGCAAGTGCGGGATTTTTATCAGCGGCAATTTGGTGCGCAGCGCACCGGCGTGTATGTGGCCGGTAAGTTCCAGGGAGAAGCCATGCGCCAAGCTATCACCGCCGCCTTAAGTGAATGGCAACAAGGACCACCGCCGCGCATTGAAATTGCTCAACCCATTACCAAACCCGATATGTTGCTGTTAGACCGGCCCGGCGCTCCGCAATCTACCTTAATTATTGGCTTGCCCACCATTGATCCGTCGCATCCCGATTATACCAAAATGCGGGTGATGAATTCTTTGCTGGGTGGGTCTTTTGGGTCGCGCATTACCCGCAACATCCGCGAAAATAAAGGCTATACCTATTCGCCGTACAGCTCTATTGCTCCGCGTTACCGGGTAGCCGATTGGAGCGAACAAGCCGATGTTACTACCGAGCATACCGGTAATTCTCTAAAAGAAATTGTGAACGAAATAGACCGGCTGCAAAAAGAAGCACCTTCTCCCGAAGAATTAAAAGGCATCCAGAACTATGTGGCGGGCATATTTGTGCTGCAGAATTCGTCGCCGGGAGGCATTATTAACCAGCTAAACTTTCTGGACCTGCATGGTCTGCCCGATACGTATTTGACTAACCAAGTGCAAGCTATTCACGCGGTAACTCCCCAAGAGGTAAAAGATTTGGCTAAAAAATATATTCGGCCCGAAGACATGACCATGGTGGTTGTAGGCGATAAAAAAGTAATTACCCCGCAGATTAAAAAGTTTCAGTCGGAGAAAAAGAAGCGGGCTTTGTAAGGAGTTGTTGTAAGTATTATCCGTTGATGCAGAACATATAAGCAGATTTAATTATTCCGGAAGGCTGGGTTCTCTACCAGCCTTTCTTTATTTTGCTTACGTACAACTGAAATTCTAAAAATCAAAAGTTGCCGAAGAAATGGAGAACAAGCATTTATTTATAGTAACTACCTTATCCAACGAAAAAGTAGATTTAACGAAAGCAAAAGAACTGCGGAGTAATAATTTATTCCCGTTTGGCAAGCACAATTACGCTATTTACCGCACTCCCGAAAATGTATTTGTAAAAGGCACGAACTCCGGCCTGGAATCACACATGCTTGATACCTACGAGATTATGGAAGAAACAACCGCCTTGCAATACAAGCACCCTTATTTCCGGGAAGAGTAAAGCAAAGAAGATTAATGAATATAAAAGGCAAAATCTTAAGAAGAGAGGAAATAAAAAAGGGTAAACCGTATTTTAGTGGTTTACCCTTTAATAGCTGGTAGTGTTGGTAAAAGTTAATTGATCCATTGACTTTGTAAGTTGTTAACTGCCGGTTTTTGTTGTACTAATTGTTTCTCCGATTCGTAATACGTTTGGTATTCATCATCGGTTAATTCATCCTGGAGGGCCATGTGAAACTTGGATAACGCGGGGTAAGTTGCGTAGCGTTCCTGCCGCTCGGCGGGATTGTCTACGTCGTAGTCATAAAAGCTTTTCATAAAAAAAATTAGTGAAATTTTGGGAGAAAACATTTTTACTACAATTAAGCAAAAAAGTTCTGGATAATTCAGTTTATCTAAATAACTTTTTTGAGAACTTAAATGAAGGTAAGTATTTGGTAGATAAATAGTTTCTTCTATTCTAAATTTGTTGCAATAATTGCTTTTATTGATATAGGTACAATTATTTTTCTGCCATAAATTAGCTTGATGTTAGAAAGGTATTTCTTACAATTATTACATTCTTTAATGCATATTTCTTCATTGACTTTCGGCTACTTATCATTAATCATAAGAATAAGGTGCAGTATTTAAAATATCAAGGCGGCAGTAAACGAGTCAACCGTAGATCACCACACTAATGGAAGGTGAGGAAGAGCTTACCTTTACAAATCAGAAAAATTATTTTTGGTACCTCATTATTATATAGACAGATAGAAACAAAAGCGGCTCCTACCTACGTAAGAGCCGCTTTTGTTTCATAAAAAAGCATTATGACTAATCTAATTTCTGCACGGCTTCTCTGAAATACTGTACGCTGACCGTTACATCCGGAGCGCTATTTTCCCAATTATATTCATATTCGGCGGAGAGTACGCCTTTAAAGTTTTGTCTTTTCAATTCAGCCAATACGCCGTCTACGTTCGATACGCCTTCGCCCCAATGTACGTCATGAGCATCTTTGCTTTTTTCATTCAAATCTTTGAAGTGCAGTTGAATAACGTGGCCTTCCAGTTTTTTCAAGCATTCAACCGGGTCTAAACCAGACCGAACCCAGTGCCCGATATCGGCGCAGGCACCTAATCGTTTGCTTTGCCCTTGCATGGCAGCAATTACCACATCGGGGTTCCAGTAGCGGGAAGGGTTAGGATGGTTGTGTAAGGCCGCGTTGATACCGTATTCGTCGCAGAGTTGAGATACTAGTGGAATGAATTCCGGCTCGGGCTCCATGGTAATATTTTCCAGGCCCATATCTTTAGCAAACTGAAATAATTCCCGCCAGCCGGCCTCATCTTTAGCGCCGGTAACGCCAAACGATACCATTTTCACGCTTTTGTCCTGCAACATTTTTAAAATTTGATTTCGTTTTTCAGCGGGCATATTCGGCTCCATTTTGCCTTCAATTCCGCCGCCAATCGTTTGACCCGGAAACGCTTCTACGTAGTTTAAGCCGCAGCTTTTAATTTTATCAATGGCTTCGGTAAAAGTAAAACGATTAAAGGTGTAAGCTTGCGCACCTAGTTTCCAACCTAATTCGGTTTCAGGAGTTTGGCCGCTGGCTGTGGAAGCAGAGGTGGGTGCTGAGGTAGATGCAGCCGATGAAGCACTATTGTTACTGGTAGTTTTACACGATACCGTTAAGCAGAAAACGGCAAACGTGCTTAATAAAAGTTTTTTCATGAAAAGTAATTTTTTGCGGCTCTAATATACAAGAACTAACCGGAGAACAAACTACCTTTTAAAGCCAAAAACTTGTTTTAGTTTATTAGTAGATTCTTTTTGAGCAGGATAAAGTTGGTTATATTGCCGCAAAAGTTCGGGTTCGTAACGCTTATAAAATTCGGGGTCAAAATTAGCTTCCCGCAGGTTTTTCAAGACTTCCTGGATGGGAGTGTTGTTTCGAATCCAACGTTCACAAACTTCGTGGCGGTAGCGAATACCCATTAAATTAAAGCCTTTTACGCGGTTACTGGCTTTGTCAAAGCAAATCCGGATTGATTTTTTGCCACTCGGGTGTTCCCAGTATAAGTGCTCTTCGTCGGGTTGGGGTTGCTGGTTTACTTCGCCGTATACCTGGTATTCAATATCAAAAAACTTGGCCGAGTTAAACCACATACCAGGGTTATAAGGTGTTTTCTGACCACAAAGCGTATGAGCCAAGGTTTCGCCGTGCATGCGGCCCGCGTACCAAAGCGGCTCCACGGATTTACGACCTAAAGGTGGCTTCTGGTACTGCGCGCAGTCGCCAATAGCGTGTACATCCGGCACGTTGGTTTCAAAATACTCGTTTACTAGTACGCCTTTATCCAAGGCAAGGCCGCTGTCGCGCAAAAATTCAATATTGGGGTGAACGCCCACGGTTAAACCTACAAACTGACAAGGTATTTCTTCCCCGTTTTTAGTAATAATTGCTCGCACCTTACCATTTTCATCGGGTAAAATTTGTGCTAGTTCGGTTTCCAGGCGCAGGTCTACGTGGTGGCTTTGAACGTGGCGGGCTACCATTGCTGATTCTTCAGTGGGCAATACGCTACTCCAGAAACTTTTTTCCCGCACCAGAAAAGTAACATCAATACAGCGCGATAGAAACATTTCAGCTAATTCTACACCAATTAAACCGCCGCCTACAATTACCGCTCGTTTTATTTGTGGCGTTAGCGTTTCCAGGTTTTCCAAATCCTGCCAGGAATATAATCCTTGCACCCCGGCGAGTTCCTGGCCGGGCCAGTTAAAAGTATTGGATTTAGAGCCAGTTGCTATTACCAGTATATCGTAGGTAACCGTATCGCCGGATTGCAGTTGAAGCTGTTTTGACGAACTATCTACCCGGGTAACGTAATCGCGTTTTAATTCAATGCGGTTTTCGGGCCAGTACCAATCTTCGAAAGGCTTCATTTGATCGGCCCGTAGGTGCCCCATGTACACGTACATGAGAGCCGTGCGCGAGAAGAAATAATCGGTTTCCGACGAAATAACCAGTAGTTGATGGTTACTTAACCGCCGGACATGCTGTGCCAGCGTAATGCCGGCAATGCCATTCCCGATAATTACTATTTTCTTCATGCGCTGCGTTTACCAGCTCTAAGGTACGTATTTACCCGGATGTACCGCACCATTGGGCCATCTATAGTTACTATGCTGTAATTAAAGCTAAAGTATAAAATTAATAGTTGATGCTTACTGCCAGCTACAAAGTAGTTGCGCTATTTCCTGCTGCATCGAAGCGCTTTTATCTTTCGCGTACCAAAGTTGTACGTTTTGAATGAATTCTTTTTTAGTACCCGTAGGATTCGCTTTAAAAGCCCGGTATAACTCTTGCGCCGCGTCTGGTCGCGGGCCCCAAGTGCCTAATTCTTCGCCAGTGTTCGCATCGAAACAGATTAATTTAGGAATAGAGCGGGTACCATTGGTTAAATACTGGTCCATTAAATTCGGGTTTTCGTCGCGGAGCAACAATTTTAACTCGATTTTACCGGCCGAAGCTTCTGTTATTTTAGCCAGCACCGGCACATTTTGCGCCGCGTCGCCGCACCAGGCTTCCGTTAATACTATCCACTGTAAGGATCTGGTTAATTCGGCCAGCGCTTGCTGTACTTCGGGGAGCAGGGTAGTAGTGCGGGCAATTCGGGTCATCCTTACTTGGTTTAGTTGGGTATAAGATACCATTTTCGGATCTTGATCCGGGCCGGTAGTTTTATTTTCGGCTAGTAAGCGGTCAATTAAGGCTTCGTATTCTGAATAAGAAAAAGATTGATCGAGGTTTACAAGCGCTTGTTTATCGAATGGTTGCATTTTATTTATTATACTAAAAAGGTTTACGTTTATAGGCAGCCTTAGAGCTTTGTCTGATAACTTTTAAAATGGCGTATTTTGTTGCCTGAATATTACTTGCAAATAGAAATAAGCCTGCTTTTAAATCATACAAATTGCCGTGAAAAAGCGTTCTGTAAACGGCTATCTTCCACTGAAAGAAGGTATTTTATTTATTGATTGTTTAAACTCCAGTTATACTCGTAATATCCTAGCTGGTAATTGCCCGGAATTTTATCGGTCCGGTAGGTATTCAGAAACGAAAGTACAGTTTGGTTATCTTTGGTAAAATCATTTTTGTACCAGTCGAAAATTTTTGAAAGCAATACTTGCCGGTTTTTAGAATTAACCCGAATAAATACCGGATTGTTTAAGGTCAGTTTAGTGCGGTTATTTAGCTGAGAATCTATTTCATCGGGAGAGTAAGCAAAACTTGCCAGCGGCGGACAACTTATTGCTGCACAGGCCAGGGCAAAATGCAGCCGGGCATCAGGGTATGGTTGTAATAACTTTTTCTTTTCTAGGTCATTCAAGGTGAGTTTTTCTCCCGCTACGGTATACAAAGTTTTATCAAAAAAGCCGGGTTTATCCATTACTGATTTTAAAGGATACAAATTACTTACCGCCTGAATAACTAGTAAATTATAGGCATTTATATAAAACGCCTTCTTACTGTTTTCCGAAGCATTTGTCAGGTTTATACTACTAATTCTGGAGCTAAGAACTTGAATGGCTTGTCCTTCTTTTTTAATGGCGGCGTAAGCTACTTTTCCATCCGAAACGTATTTTTTTAAAAAAGCGTCGGCCTCCGAAGTAAAAGCCGGCAATATATTCTGGGCCGATAAACTTAAATGAAAGAATACGAATACAATCAGAATAGAAAATTTTTTCATGATAAATAATAAACAGGATAACAGATAAATCTGGTTAATAAGACAAATAGAAGTAGAAATAATTTTATGGTTATAAATTTCAGTAAAAACCAGATAATAACGAAGCTAAAAAATAGGCAATACTTGGATTAGGTTGAGTGCTACAACATTTCTTATATCCCGGAGAATTTACTTTGATTTTTAATTTGCTAGCAATAGATTTGAAGAAGCCTGTTTGGTTGATTTAAATACGTATTCTGCTTGGCTTTACTTGGAGCAAAAAGCATTATCTGCAAATAAAAATTAAGGTTTAAATTCAGGAAATATGAATCGTCGTCATTTTATTAAATCGTCGGCTGCGGCTAGTCTGGCCTTTTCGGCTTATACGTTACCGTCTATTTCAGTAGCCGGTAAAACCCGGCCTTATCGTACGGCTCTTATTGGCGCAGGCTGGTGGGGTACCAACATTTTACGCGAAGCCATTGCGGCCGGCGAAAGTAAAATAGTAGCTATGTGCGATGTAGACCAAAGCCAGCTAGCTAAATCGTACGCCGAGCTGGAAAAATTAACCAGCGATAAACCTAAAAAATACGGCGATTTCCGAGAACTGCTCAGCAAAGAAAAGCCCGAAATTGTAATTGTGGCTACTCCCGACCATTGGCACCCGCTTATTACTATTGCAGCGGTACAGCAAGGCGCCCACGTATACGTCGAAAAGCCCATTAGTCATACTATTTACGAAGGCCGCGCGATGGTAAAAGCGGCCCGGGATGCCGATCGGGTAGTGCAGGTGGGTACGCACCGCCGGGTATCGCCGCACAATGTATCGGGTATGGAATTTTTAAAATCGGGTAAAGCCGGTAAAATTGGAATGGTGCGGGCTTTTGTGCATTATGGCGGCGGACCGGGCGAGGTAAAACCCGATAGTGAAGCTCCGAAAGGCTTAGACTGGAATATGTGGTGCGGACCAGCTCCCTTGCGGCCCTATAATGCCGCTATTCACCCACGGGGTTTTCGCTCGTTTCTGGATTATGCCAATGGTCAGTTGGGCGATTGGGGCATTCACTGGTTGGATCAAATTTTATGGTGGACCGAAGAAAAATATCCGAAAAAAGTATTTTCGACGGGTGGTCGCGCCATCCGGCAAGATAATACCGATGCGCCCGATCATCAGGTAGCTACTTACGAGTTTGAAGACTTTACCGTTAGTTGGGAGCACCGCTTGTTTGCGGGCAATAACGCCGAAAAAGGCGAAAATGTAGGTTGTTATTTCTATGGCACCGAAGGGACTTTTCATATGGGCTGGCAAAAAGGCTGGACATTTTACCCCACGGATTCTAAAAAGCAAATCATTCACCAGGATCCGCAATTAAATCAACCCGACGACCAAAACATTAAACAATTGTGGGCCGATTTTCTGGCATCTATTAAAGCGAAAAAGCGTTCGGTTTGCGACATTGAAATTGGGCACCGCTCTACTAATATGGCTTTATTGGGTATGTTGTCTTTAAAGTTAGGCCGCAGCGTAATCTGGGATGGTGAAAAAGAAATCATTGTAAACGATCCGGAAGCCAATAAACTACTCAGCCGGGAGTACCGCGGCGAATGGAAATATCCAACGGTATAGCTCTTGGTTATAAAAAACAATAGTTATCAGAAAGAAGGGAGCGTTTTAAGTAAACGCTCCCTTCTTAATTAAAGGCGGTTTAGTTCCCAATAAATCATATCACTGGATTCGCCGGTTTTCGTAAAATTATTTTTGAGCAATACGCGGTGCGACTTACTATTTTCCGGTGGGGTAGTGGCTATTACTGTTTTTAATTTTGGGTGAGCAAAGCCCCAACGTAACAAACATTGCAAGGCTTCCGTCGCATAGCCCTGGCCTTCGTGCAATTGGCTAATGCCATAACCTACCATAGTTTTACCATCAGTATCGGGTAAACCGGTGAAGCCAATACCGCCAATAGAAACATTGCGTTCGGTTAGCACTATGTCCCAATTGGTATACCAGCTATAATCCTGCGGGTGCAAGGCGGTTTGGGGTAGCCAGAAGTTTTCCAGAGCATCAGTTATTTCGGCCGCAATAGTAGTATCATATTCTTGTTCGCTGGGGTTTAGGCTTAGAGCTTTGTCTAGTTCCGAACGGCTTTGCGCTAGTAATTGCAGTTGATTATGGGATAATGGAATTAATTTTAATCTGTTAGAAGTAATGTTAAACATGGTTATACCTTTTTAATTGTTTAATAAACAGAAAAGAAATATCTGTTCGGATGCAGTTAATGGGTCATCCGAGGGAAATCAGTTGGTAGCTGATTTATTAAACAATTCCAGGCCAGGTATAGCCCGAAGAAGCAAGAGAAAGTAACAGAGGCTGTTTGTTAAGTTGGAGCAAAGATAAAGTGTTTTTGTGAATTTAAAACAGTTTATAAATTTTAATTAACTAATTGTTAGAGTTTTATCTTTTTATTTAAAGCCAAATTTTTATGATGATTCCTTACTCCCGTACTATTTTTAATACGGTACAGTGGTTATTTAAATAGCATTTTAACAAATACATGCCGGAAGGTAGAGTAGGTAAATCGTTTAAATAAATGGTGGTTGGCTGGAATAATCCATTCATTGATTTCTCGTACAATGGATGACCATCCAACGAAAAAAGTTGAATTTGAGCAATTCCGTTTCCAGATTCCGGTGGAGCAATTTGCAATTCAAGTTTATTTCTAAAAGGGTTTGGCGTTGATATAATTTGCCAGCCAGCAGAAGATATTTGAGTTACTTTTTCGGCAATAATAGCCGAGTATTTTTGCGTACCATTTAAATCGACCTGCCGCAAACGGTAGTAATTGGTACCAATAAAAGGAGTTTTATGTAAATACTGATACTCTTGCAACGTAGAAGTAGTTCCACTCGCTGGTAACTGAGCTATAGGAGTAAATTTTACTCCGTCTGTACTAGTTTCTACTTCAAAGTAAGAGCTATTATGTTCTGAGCTAGTTTCCCAGGTTAAAAGTACCTGCCCGTTTATATTATTACTTTTGAAAAAGGTAAGCTCAACCGGTAGTGGATATTTAAACGCATTAACATTGTACGCTACAAAGGCTACATCGCTATTACCAGATAATGTAATTTGAAAAGTTTTAACAGTAGCCACAGAGGCCGAAGTAATACCAAAATCGCTAAAATCTGCTGCCCACACCCGAATATCTCTTTGAGTATTGGTAAAACCGCTGGTTAAAGTAAGGGGGTTTGTACTCGCCTCGTAAAAATCAGCTACCCATTTACCTGTAATTGGAATTGCAGCAAAAGGAATGGTTATTTGATTGCCAACCTGGACATTACTATTATTTAGAAACCTGTATTTATCAGCTGAGCCGGCAGGATCGGCTATTTGCGTAACTAAAATATCTGGTATGCCATCTCCAACAGCACCAGGCAAAATATTATCCATGTTAAAGTTAAGATTTGGGCCAACTGGTACATTGGCAATACCAGTTCCAAGGTTTAACCCATTAATGCCATCAGAAAGATAAAGCGGAAGATCCCGAACGGGAGGAGGATTACTTGGTCCCACGGCTACTCCATCATATAAGGCACCTACACCTACTTTTGTATTCGTAGTAATTGTTCCAGATAAAGTAATTCCGGTTAAGGCTTGGTAGTGACCTGGAATGAAAGTTACTCCTTTAGTGGTTAGTAAACCATCATTTACGGCAGTAGAATACCGTGCGTTTCTATAGGTGAAAGCTATTAGATTATGGCTGTTATTTGGTTTAGTTGGATTAACATTATTTGCTGCAATAGTAGCATCTAAACTGGTGTTAGAACTTTGCCAGAAACCATCAAAATCGGTAACAATTTCAGTTACTGATTGGGGTGAAGTTGTTTGAGCATAAGCTACTGGTAAAAAGCAGATTATTAAAGGAAAAATTAGCCCAAAATAAGATATACCCCAAAATAAGATATTTACGGTCTTCTTTAAAGGTGGTATATAAAGGCAAATACTATAAAATTTACTTAACAACAATAAGCGAGCATTTACTAACATGTGTTAGCCAGTATGATTGAATAAACCAAAAATAATGGAAAAATATAATAACTACTTCAATTAAGAGAAGGGATTTAATAATTACAGAATTGGATCAATTATATATGGATCATTTAAGTAAAAGATTTAACTAATTTAATAATGCAGATAAGCTGTTTGACTTATTTTTATCAATAGAATTGTATATTACATTCTTGTTGTTAGAAATGCTTGAAGATTCTTAGACAGTTTCTTAATATAATATCAGGAATATAGAACCCTTATTGATTTTGTAAATTAAGAAGATGGGTTTATCTGATTAGCCTAAGTAAGGTAGCAAATCTATCTTTGATAAAGCCAAACTTAGATTTTTAGTGGAAAAACCTTTATTTTCTTGACTCTATAAGCCTGGTTAATAACTTCTTAAAATTCACATTTCTTAGGATACAGTGTAGGCCTGAATTACTTCTGGATAGCTGCAAACTATCAACAAGCCTTGTTTTTTAGGCCAAAAAGAGCTATTTCTATTTAAAGTTTATTTTTATACTGTTAATCAAAATACTTAGGCTTATTGCATGTTTTTACGCGTATCCCGTCCGTATGTAATTGCGGCATTTATTCTGATTTCTCTTTTTTGCCAAGCTGCTCAGAGTACGGCTGCTAAACTCCCTCGTGGGCCAATTCCGAGTTGGGTAGTTCCTTTACCCGTAAATCTTACCACTAAGGTAAAAGCGAAAGATGTTTCCGGTGGTTACCATGTGCTGCTAAAAGATTCCCAATCAGATTTGCCCAGTCAAACGCAGTTCTATCACAATGGCTACTTGGTATTTACCGACGAAGGGCTACAATCTGTATCAGAAATACAAGTTACTTACGATCCTAAGTACGAGCAAATTGTGTTTCATGCAATACGTATTTGGCGCAACGGAAAACCTATTGATAAGTTGGCTACGGTAAAGTTTAAGCAAAGCCAGGTAGAGAAAGAGCTTGACAAACATATTTATAACGAGCAACTTTCGGCTATTGCCCTGCTGGATGATGTCCGGATAAACGATATCGTGGAATTTGCTTATTCTATTAAAGGTTGGAATCCAGTATTTGAGAATAAATTTTTTAACAATTTTAATCTCCGCTATTCTGACCCGGTAGATGAAATATATGTCCGGGTAAATACAACTCCTAACCGTAAAATTAATTATAAGCTTTTTAACACAAAGGAACAACCAGCACAAAGCATAACTAGTAACCAGCAATCGTATACCTGGCATTTAAAGAACGTACCGGGTTTTCCCGTCGATTCAGATATCCCGTCGTGGTACGATCCCTATCCTTGGGTAAGTTTGTCGGAGTTTACCAACTGGCAGGAATTTGGACAATGGGCTGCAGCTCTTTACGAAGTAAAAGGTTTAAGCAAAGAATTGCAGCAGGAAATTGATTCTATCAAAAATATTTCCGGTGATGCCGGTGAACGAATTTCGGCTACGGTTCGCTTCGTGCAGGATAAAATCCGGTACTTAGGCTTAGAGAATGGAATAAGCGGTTACAAGCCCCATGCTCCGGCTCAAACCTTCAAACAACGCTTCGGCGATTGTAAAGATAAATCGTTTTTATTAAGCCAAATGCTCCAGGCCATGAACATTAACGCTTATCCGGCATTGGTTAATACTTACTATCAGCACCAAATCCCGAAATGGTTACCTTCGGCGTATGCGTTTAATCACTGTATTGTAGTGGTGGAATTACCTGGTAAGAAAATCTGGATTGATCCTACCATTAGCCTGCAACGTGGGCGCTACGATAGCCTGGCTACACCTAGTTACAAAACGGCAATGGTGTTAAAAAATGGTGGCGGAGCCTTTGTAAGAATGGAAACACCCCAGGCATCTAAAATGAAGGTGGCAGAAAACTTTATATTCAACGATATTGGTGGGGCAGTTACCTTGGAAGTAAAAACCTATTATTATGGAGCAGAAGCCGATGGGATGCGCCAGCGTTTGGCTACGAGTAATCTGAAAGAAACAGAAAAAAGCTACTTAAACTTTTATGCCAGCACTTACCCCAATATATCGGTAGCGCGCGACCTAGATTTTATTGATGATCCGGAGAAGAATATTATTACTACACTTGAAGAATATACCATTCAGGATCTTTGGTCGCCTGCCCAAAAGAATAAAGATAGCGTATTAACGGCTTATTTTTATCCGCAGGTACTCCGCGACCGGTTGGGTAAACCCAGTACCGTAATCCGGAAAATGCCTATTAGCTTGTCTTATCCTTCGGAGTTTGAAGAAACGATTACCTTATTGTTGCCAGAGTCCTGGCCGATTGATGAGGATACAAAAGTTATTCAGGATAAATCGTTTCGTTTTAAGAGCGACGTTAGCTACCAGCAAGCCAGTAATTCTATTATCCTGAAGTATACTTACAAAAATTTACGTGATTACGTACCCGGTACTGAAGCCAGCACTTACCTTAAAAAGCAAAAAGAAGTACTCGACCAGTTAGGTTTCGAGATTTATAATCCGCTAAATACAACAAAAACAACTCCCGAAAGACCAGTGGATATTCTGATGATTGTTCTGGCGATTATATTTTTATCAGCTTGGGCCTATGGCACTTGGCGAGCATACCACTACGATCCCATTATTCCAGAAACCTTTTCTTATAAGCAGGATATAGGCGGTTGGCTGGTGTTGGTGCTACTTGGATTATACCTTACCCCCCTGTCCATAGTTATTCGATTAATTACGAACAACTTTTTTGAAGCTTCCATCTGGCAATTACTAACTAATAAATCCTATGAAGGATTTAATCCAGTGCAGGCTTTATTAATTCTTTTTGAATTTGCCGGTAATATTGGTTTTCTGGTGTTTGCGGTGTTACTAATTATCTTGTTTCACGAACGGCGTACCAGTGTGCCTCGTTTACTTATAGCTTTTTACGGATGCAATTTCTTGTTTATATTTTTTGATAATGCTCTGGCCGTAATGCTTAAAGTAGGTGAATCCGATTTTAAGTTAATTTTTCGGACCTTAATAGCAGCAGCCATTTGGATACCGTATTTCATAAAGTCCAAACGAGTAAAACGTACCTTTACCACAACGTTGTACCAGCCAGAAGAAGTGAATCTTTTTGAAAAGGAAGGACAAGAAGCCTTTAAAACCTTAGTAAACGTTTAGCTATTTCCTAGTTATGTTTCCGGTATTTATTCGTGTAATTGTTAGTTTATGGATGTGTGTTTGGCTCAATTCAATGGTTCAAGCTCAAGTTTTAACCGATACACTTTACCTAGACGAAAATTTTGTTAGAACATCGGACAAATCAACTGCTACCTACTTGCGATATACTGCATTTAACATGGCTATTGAAGAAGAGTTAGTTAAAACCTTTTATATTACGGGCGAAAAGTACTCGGAATATCCTGTTCAAAAGAATTCGACAACTATAAGTTATAACCGGGAATGGTATAAGAACGGGCAGTTGAAATATGAAGAGCAGATCCAAAATAACTTTTCAACTGGAGAGAGAAGACGGTGGTATGATAATGGACAACTTTATTATCTTTATACAGATCTTGGTAGCCAGGCCGAGGCGACTACTTTTTATCGGGACGGTGCTCGCAAAAGGATAGAGACTTTCGAATCAAATAAACCAATTCAGGGGCGTTGTTTCACAAAATCCGGCCAAGATACTACTTTTTTTCCGCACGAAGAAAACCCGGTTTTCCCTGGTGGTTTAGAAAATATGTATAAATATCTAAGTAAAAACATAAAGTATTCGAAAACAGCTTACAAGCAAAAAGCGCAAGGCAATGTTATTCTACAATTCGTGGTTACTAAAAATGGTCAAATTGAGAACATTAAAGTGGTTAAATCCTTGCATCCAGATTTAGATAAAGAGTCTATCCGGGTTACAGCTAGTATGCCCGCCTGGGAACCTGGTAAGCAAGAAGGAGTACCAGTTAACGTGCGCTATACTTTGCCGATCAGGTTCAAATTATAATCTTACAATTCAAAACCAATCTGGCACCGTTCGCCCTCTAACTTATATAATTCTTGTTCAATAGTCAGGTTCGATTTAGCATTGTTAAACTGGTCGGCGTATTGCGCTTTCATTTCCTTGCGTTTGATTGCTTCGAGGTAACGACGCACTTGGTTACGGGTTTCTAAAATCAAACCAGGAACTTGGGTGGGTTTATCATCGTCGCCTTTGGCTACCATAGTAAAATAGGAAGTATTAGTATGTTTTACTATGCCGGTTTTTACATTTTCGGCAATAACTTTAATGCCTACCAATAAAGAGGTGCGCCCAACGTAATTAATAGAAGCCATCAAAGAAACCAGTTCGCCAACCTCTACGGGTTGTAGAAAATTTACACCATCCACGGTTACGGTAACGCAGTAATTACCCGCGTGCTTGGCCGCGCAAGTATAGGCTACCTTGTCCATTAAGGATAATAAGATTCCCCCGTGAATTTTGCCACCAAAATTGGCATAACTCGGAATCATGAGTTCAGTTAAAGTAGTCCGCGAATACGCAACGGTCCGGAAATCGGGGAGAGGAGCAGGCATTTTAAATAAGTTGCAGGTTATAAGTTGCAAGTTTAAAGTTTTCCGCAATACGTAGTACATTAAACTGACAGCATAAAATAATATGATGAAATTTTAAGTCTTCTAACTTGCAACTTGTAACCTGCAACTTGCAATTAATTACAAGAACACTACTTCCTTCACTACACCTTCGCCTACTTCCAGGTTAATTAATTCGATAACGCGGGTTTTCGACATAACTAACTGGTGTTTCAGCGGGGCAGATGTAAGTAATACAAATAGTTTATCTTCTTTAAAATAAAGTTCTTTTGTTTTAAGGGCAATGGCTTTCCCTACAATTTTTTCCCAACTAGCCACCACCTGAACCTGATTTACTTTGCCTTGAATACGATAAGCTTTCAACAATGCCTGAATGCTATCTTTCACCGGCTGTATGTCTGATTGGCGAATATTTAATTGTTTGTCTCGGTTTATAAAGGCCACGGTAGTTGGGTTAAAAGTTTTAAAATTAAGATGTTAGAAAGTTGCTGAGAGTAAACCTTTACGATACTATGGAAGGTAGCAGCTAAATCTTAACTAAATATACGCGCTGGCAGGCCCGATAACTGAAACAAACGTAGGTTTATTTATCCCGGAGTTATCCACTAATTTATCAACTGCACGTTGCCACTTATCACCTGAAAGTTCTGGATATGTGCAGAAATAAGGCCCACCAACTTCTGAGTGCGTTCTAAATGCGAGTCCGTAATAAATAATTGCCCAAAAGTATTGTTTGCTACTAATTCCAACAATTTCGTAATTCTTTTTTCGTCGAGCCGGTCAAAAATATCGTCTAACAACAGCAATGGTTTTTGGTTTTTTCGCTGCGCCACAATCTCGAACTGCGATAATTTTAAAGCAATTACGTACGATTTTTGCTGTCCTTGCGAGCCATAATTTTTTACCGGCCAGTTGTCCATCAGAAAAACAAAGTCATCTTTATGCGGGCCTACGGTAGTACGTTGCAGTAATAAATCTTTCCGTTGCGCCTGCTGCAGTAATTGAATAAAATTATAGCTCAATAGCTGACTTTTATAAGCGAGAGTAACCGTTTCGCTGCTGCCGGAAAGGTGTTGATAATGTTTTTGGAAAATAGGCACAAAGTTTTCTAAAAAAGATTGCCGAACAGTAGTAATGTATTCACCCGCCGGTACGAGTTGTTCATCCAGAATCTGTAAATATTCTTTATCAAAATAATTACGGTCGGCAAATTGCTTAATTAACGAATTACGTTGCTTTAAAATGTAATTATAAGAGATGAGCTCGTTTAGATAAACCGGATCGAGTTGCGAAATAAGGCTGTCGAAGTATCTGCGTCGTTCTTCGCTGCCTTCCCGGATTAAATCGGTGTCGTAAGGCGAAATCAATACTGCCGGATACTTGCCAATGTGTTCGCTTATTTTTTCGTAGGCTAACTTATTGTGCGTAATTATTTTCTTCTGACCCGTCCGAAAAGTGCATTGAATCGTATCAGTATGCGTAAAGGTTGAAAAGCGGCCTTTTACCATAAAATACTCTTCGCCTTGTTTAATATTTTGCAGGTCGGTGGCGGTAAAAGCACTTTTCCCCATCGATAAGTAATAAATAGCATCGAGTACATTCGTTTTACCGCTGCCGTTATCACCGATAAAACAATTAATATGCGGCGAAAAAGAAAGGTCCGCCTCTTCGTAATTTTTAAAAAACAGTAAATGGAGATTTTCGAGGACCATTCATTTCTTTGTTGAATTTTTTACTTAATTTCGCACTCTAAACAGTTTAGCTCGTTACAAGTTATGGCAGTTACGAAACAAATGCCCAAAACAAAGGTAAAACCTGCAGCAAATTTCTCAAAAGAAACCTATGTGCGTTGGTACGAAATGATGCAGTTAATGCGCAAGTTCGAAGAGAAAGCAGGTCAGTTATACGGACAACAGAAAATTAAAGGTTTTTGCCACCTATATATTGGGCAGGAAGCCTGCGTAGCCGGTGCCGTTACCGCGCTTACCAAAGATGATAAATGGATTACTGCTTACCGCGACCATGCGCACCCTTTAGCCTTAGGTACTTCCCCCAACGCCGTAATGGCCGAATTATTTGCCAAAGCTACCGGTTGCTCAAAAGGCAAAGGTGGTTCCATGCACATCTTCGATAAATCAGTGAATTTTGTGGGTGGCCACGGTATTGTGGGCGGCCAGATTCCCTTAGGCGCTGGTTTAGCCTTTGCGGAGAAGTATAATAACACAGGCAATTTGTGCATGACCTACATGGGCGATGGCGCTGTACGCCAAGGTTCTTTCCACGAAACCTTCAACATGGCCATGACCTGGAAATTGCCCGTAATTTTTGTAGTAGAAAATAACGGTTATGCGATGGGTACTTCTGTATCCCGGACTTCGAATGTTACGGAACTGGCTACTTTAGCCCTGGCTTACGAGATGCCTGCCGAAACGGTAAATGCTATGCGTTGCGAAGATGTACACGAAGCAGTTGCTCGTGCTGCTGAAAGAGCTCGCGCTGGAGAAGGTCCAACTTTCCTGGAGTTCAAAACTTACCGCTACAAAGGTCACTCTATGTCGGACCCGGCCAAATATCGTACGAAAGAAGAACTGGAAGAGTACCGTAGCCAAGATCCGATTGAACTGGTTCGCCATACCATCTTAGAGAATAAGTATGCTACTGAGCAGGAATTAGAAGAAATAGATAACAGAATCAAAGCAGAAGTTGCCGAAAGCGTAGAGTTTGCCGAAAAATCGCCTTATCCTACGGCAGACGAATTATATAAAGACGTGTACGCTCAAAGCGATTATCCTTACATTCAAGACTAAGAGTACTAATAGCTAGCTAAATGTTGTCGGAATAACAAAATTTTTGCTTTTGATTGAATGCAAATGTTTTTTTTTCTGTTTAATTCCTGACAACCAATTATTAATTAAATAATTAAACTTTAATCTTCCTAATTGTTGTTCACAAAGCTTAGCAACAGATAAAAAAGCTACTATCCGTTTCTGGCAACAAGCAAGTAACAATTAACAACCAAACAAGAATGGCACAAAATATCACCAAGAAAGACCACACTTTAGATGTTCTGGAAAACCCGGACGTACTGGCGGATCGTCTAACTCATGGCTCAGAAGACTTTTTAACTAAATACAAGAATGTATTATTGGGCCTTTTGGGGGTCGTGGCAGCTGCCGTTATTGGAGGGTTCTTGTTTTATAATTACCGTAGCTCGCAAGAGAAAGAAGCTCAGGCGGATATGTTTCAGGCGGTATATTATTTTGAGGCCGATTCTCTGAACAAAGCCTTAAAAGGGGATGGTCAATATCGGGGTTTAACGGCTATTGCTAATGAATATGGTGGTACGAAAGCGGGTAACCTGGCTAAATTTTATACCGGTATTATTTACTTAAAACAAGGTAAATTTAAGGATGCCATTAATTACCTGGAAGATTATAAATCTAATGATTTAATTTTACAAGGTAAGGCTTATAGCCTGCTGGGCGACGCTAATTTGGAATTAGGTAACAAGAAAGAGGCAATTGATTATTATTTGAAAGCCGTTGATTATAATTCCAATGAGTTCTTTACCCCGCAGTATTTAATGAAAGCCGCCACTGCTTACGAAGCGGATAGCAATTACGCTAAAGCTACCGAAATGTACGATAAAATTATTAATAGCTATCCTAACGCTGCTGAAGTAGCAGATGCTAAAAAATACAAAGCCCGGGCAGAACTTTTAGCTGCCAGCAAATAATTTAATTCAATTTATTTTATTAAAAGCACAACCATCGAAATAAAAGTTTCGGTGGTTGTGCTTTTTGTTTTATACCACCTGAAGATTAATTTACTTTGCTGCGGGTAGTTAAATAATGAGCTAAAGGAAAATAGTTTATTTATCCGATTACTAAACTTGCAACTTATAACCTATAACCAATTATGGCCAGTGCCCTTAAAAACCTAAGCGATTATAATTCCGATAATTTAGTTGACATTACAGAGAAAAAATTTGGTTTGTTGGTAGCAGAGTGGAATAAAGCTATTACGGATACTCTGTGTAAGGGAGCTTACGAAACTTTAATAAAGCACGGCGCAAAGCCGGAAAATATTATCCGGAATACGGTACCAGGCAGCTTTGAATTAAGTTTAGGGGCACAATTGCTGGCACAAAACAGCGATATAGATGCCGTTATTTGTCTAGGTGTGGTAATTAAAGGCGAAACCAAGCACGACGATTACATTTGCCATGCTGTAGCCCAAGGTATTACCCAAGTAAGTTTAAAGTATAATAAGCCCGTAATTTTTGGCTTGGTTACTACCAATAATGAGCAACAGGCTTGGGATAGAGCCGGAGGCAAACACGGTAATAAAGGAGTGGAAGCTGCTGCTACTGCCATTCATATGCTTGGTATTAGTGCTTAAAAAATAAAGGCTATATCTTAAAATACAAGTTTCAATAGCTTATACTTTTTGATTTGATATAGCCTTTATTTTTATTTAGAAGCCGCTGCTTTAGGCTTATAAATAGCCCCGGTAGCAAAATCAACTGCTAAGCTTGGCCAGAAGATCAAAAGATCAGCAATGAAAGCACCTATGCGTAATTCACGCTGTGGTTCGCCTGCTGCAGGCCTGGTTTTCTGATACTCTGTAACCTTACCGCCAAAAAGCGTCGCGCAGGAAGAAAGCATGCCGCAGGCTACCAGAATGAATAAAGCTTGTCTCAATTTTTTCATAAAAATAAGTGTATGTTATCTAAATTGTTACGTACAAATTTATCTTAAAATTATACATACGCAAGTTTAGGTATATTATATTTCAAATGTTTTGAAAAACCTTTAGTAAGATACAGTAAAGGATAAAAGAAAAAAACCGCTATTGAGTAAAAGACCACAGGAATGTGATTGCTGATATACTGAAATCAACCGTTAGTATTTAGTAGCGTTTGCGTTGCGGCACCGTTTTATTACGACTTATATTTACTTGTAAGCCAAGAGAAGGTATAAAGGTCATCCCGGAGAATTTATGTGATTGGCCGCCTATAACTTTATACGTTCCATAATTTTGATAATATATAGTAAGAGCTGGCAACAGGTAAACATATCGGAATCCAATCTTGCCGTTTATAAAAGCCCCATACGAAGCAAAATTATTGCGTTCTTGTACTGCTTCTACTTTAGCTATTCTATCGCTATATTTTGTAAATAAATTTCCGGGATTAAAACCGTACTTTATAAAAGTATGATTATAAACAACTCCCCACGAAATATTGCCGATCTCCTCTTCGGGCCCAAATGATTTGCTGAATATCAACGGAATTACTAAATCTCTGCGCTTCGCATAGAAGTCCAGCACGGGCTCCAATTTATTTAAGAATGCACGACCCGGTAGATTTGCTTTTTGCCCAGTGTATTGCAAACCAATACTACCATACAAGGTACCCTCACCAGGGTTTTCGGGTGTTCCAATCGGGCCTAAAAATTGGTACATAGCATCAAAAACGTGGGCTCCGGAAGCAAATTTATACCCAACATCTACGCGCGGTGCAAGTCCATAGCGGACATAAAAATCAAAGGTAGGCCCGACCGGATCTAAAGCATATGCTGTTAAACCTTTGGCAAAAGTATCTACTTGCTCATCATAATAAACAGAATCTTTTTTGGTAATAGCATCTACGGCGGACTTGGTTATATCATCTAACTGACTAATGGGCTCGGTGGCAATGTTGCCCCCAAAGTTTATCCCGGCTTTAAACTGACCCGTAGCAGTTACTTTGCCTGAGTTAATGATAGCTCGCGGAGCAGTGCAGCCGGTAATTAGTAGAAAAGAAAGCAGAAAAATAAATAGGAAACTACGTTGCATAATATAAGAAAATATAAATGTTAACCTGATTCAGGCAAAATTATCAAAGAGTATAATGGATAACTAAAATTAATCTAAAACCAGGCCAAGCTTGTGTAAAAAATACCTGCTTCCTAATAAAAAGGATAGCAAGGCGGTGAACAATAAAAAGCAAAATTAGAAGTTAAATTTAGGTAAATGCTGTTAAATTAGATATTTACTCGTACTTTTGCGGCGCAATTAATAACGCCTGATAGAAGGTAACTTAGGTTCTTTCTATAACGGAAAGAAATTAAACTAATCTGCTTTGCTTTCTGTTACATCAAAAATAAAAGTCAGAAGATTTGATTTAACTGATTTAGATTGTCATTTTAATAAGAATTAATTCATTATTTTAAAGTATATGTCAGAAGAACCACTTCGCTATTCCAGAGAAGAATTAAACGAGTTTGAGCAAATTATCCGGGAAAAACTAACTAATGCTAAAAGAGAGGTTGCCTTTATAAAAGAAACCTTGAGCAGACGCAACGATAGTGGTACTGATAATACCGCTTCTTCGGCCAAAGTGCTTGAGGATGGTGCGGATACTGCTGAAAAAGAGAGCTTAAACCAATTAGCTTCTCGGCAATTAAAATTTATACAGCAGTTAGAAAATGCATTAATCCGGATTAAGAATGGCAGTTATGGAGTTTGTATTGCTTCCGGAAAGTTAATCCCGAAAGAGCGTTTGCGCGCCGTACCCCATACCCAGCATTCAATTGAAGCTAAGTTACAACGCAGAGATTAATTAGTTTTTGGAATTTTTACAAAATTATATCCAGGCAATTATCTTTTGTGCTTCGGCGCCGGTGGCAATTGAGGAACTGCAAAAGTGCCTTTCAGAAACGTTGCAACAAGAAATATCCATTAGCGATGTTTTAGAAAGTATAGAAGCAATGAACCAGCGTTTTGCTGAAGCTTCTTTTGCTTTTCAGATTTATGCTATTGGCGGCGGCTATCAATTTTTGACTAAACCGGATTACCAAGAGGTAATTGGGGCATTTTTAAAACAAAAGTCAAAGCGGAAGCTTTCTATGTCTGCCCTGGAAACTTTGGCTATAATAGCGTATAAACAACCTATTTCTAAGTCGGGGATTGAACAAATTCGCGGGGTAAGCTGCGATTATGCCATTCAGAAGCTTTTGGAAAAAGAATTAATTCAGATTAAAGGCAAAGCAGATACTATAGGGCGGCCAATTATTTATGGTACCACCCAAAAGTTCATGGAATATTTTGGTATTAACCATTTGAAAGATCTCCCCCAACTTAAGGATTTCGTATCCGAAGAAAATATTATTGGCGGCATTTCTGAAAATTAAACTTCTTATTATTCGTACAAGCAATAATGGCCGGTTAAGTTTCCTTATAACTTAACCGGCTTTCTCCTTATTTAAATAAAGTAATTACAGTAGCGATACTGCAAAAGGATATAACCATGGCAACTGAATCTAATTCAACCGGATCTGGTAAATTTAACTCTCGTAATAAGTTTACAAAACGCCCGTCCAGCGACTCCGATAATAATTCTTGGTCGAAAAATAAACCAGCTAAATTTAAAGACGAAGGCAAAAAAATATTTAACCGTTCGAGTCGCTTCGATCGGGACAGACCTTATGCTGGTGGAAACCGCGCAAATAACCAAAACCAAGAATCTGGTAATTCCCGGGGAGGCCGGGATAATCAGGAAAAGTCTGATTTTCGCCCAAGCCGGGATAACAAAAGGTTTGGAGGCTTTCCATCCAATAATAAATTTAAAAAACCAAGACCTTTTACGAGCAAAAATTCTTTCTCGAAAGAAGGCGATATAGCATCTAACCGTTACTCCCGTTCTAACGAAAGTGGGGAGAGTAACCGGGAAGGCGATTACAGGCCCGCGCGGCCATATAATCCGAATCGTAATTTTAATACTGAAAATCGTTATCAGAAATCTCCGTTTGGTGATGTACCCAAAGGTAAGCCCGGCGAACGTAATCGTTCTTTTAGACCCGAAAAAGAAGCTTACCGTCAAAAGTTGCAATCGGAGGGTAATAGCCAGGATGATCGGTTTGGTAACGGCCATAGGCCTTATAACCGGAATAGGGAAGAAGATGGCTCTGCTCAGACGCCATTTAAACGGTTTAACCAGGGAACGGCTAACAGCGAGCGCAAACCATTCGATCGTGATCGGAATGCCGATCGGAAACCGTATGGCAGAAGCAGGGAAGAAACCGGCGACCGTAAATCCTTTGGTCGTAATCGTGACGAAGAGGCGGGCGAACGTAAGTCTTTTAACCGAAGCCGGGATAATGATAACCAGGAACGCGCACCTTTTCAACGTTCGCGTGAAGAAAATCAGTCTGGCAGGAAAGAATTTGTAAAAAAATCATTTAACAGAAGAGATTCGGAAAGCGGAGGACAAAGACCTGCCCGGCGGAACAGCGAGGAACGATCAAACGAAGCACCTGATTATGATTTGCGTCGTTTTAGCCATCGCGAATCGAATAAAAGTGGGGAGGAGAGTCGGACGGATAACGGTATTCGCCTGAACCGATATATTGCTAATGCCGGTGTTTGCTCTCGTCGGGAGGCCGATACGTTAATTTCATCTGGCGAGATTAAAGTGAATGGCGAAGTAGTTACGGAAATGGGCTACATGGTAAAACCGGAAGATACCGTACAATACGGTAAAAAAAGGCTCAACCGCGAGAAAATGGTTTATGTATTATTAAATAAGCCAAAAGATTTTATCACCACCACCGATGATCCGGAAGGCCGCAAAACAGTAATGAACTTGGTTGCAAATGCCTCTAAAGAACGAATTTTTCCGGTTGGCCGCTTGGACCGCAATACTACTGGCTTGTTATTATTTACTAACGATGGAGAATTAGCTCAAAAATTAACGCATCCGTCGCACGAAAATTCAAAAATTTATCAGGTAGAATTAGATAAGCCTCTAACCAGAGAAGATTTTGAAAAGGTGGAGGCTGGTTTAGAGTTGGAGGATGGCAAAGCTGTTGTAGATGAACTGGCTTTAATTGGCGATACTGGTAAATTCGTAGGAATAAAAATTCATATTGGAAAGAACCGGATTGTACGTCGGATTTTTGAACACTTGGGTTATGAAGTAGTTTCCTTGGATCGCGTACAATATGCGGGGCTCACTAAAAAGGATTTACCACGGGGCAAATGGCGCTTTTTAAACGAGAAAGAAGTTATCCGCTTAAAATATTTCATGTAGAGCAGGCAACCAGTTAGCCCAAAGTTCTATCTATATAAATAAGAGGAATTAAACCGGTTAGTTGGGATAACACAAAGCGTAAATGCAGCAAGGTAGTTTCACGTGATTCAGATAGCAGTTGATATTGGAAATACCCGGATCAAATATGGTGTTTTCGATGAAAAGGGCTTGGTAAAAGCCGATCAGGTGCAGAGTTTGCAGGAATTAACAGATGTAGTAGTGCATGGCCAGGTGCAGCACGCTATAATTTCATCGGTGCGCTACTTAGAACAAGTGCTTTTTTCTGTTCCGGGTAAGATTGTATGGTTATCGCCGACTGTACCAGTACCCATAACAAATAATTATGGTACTCCAGAAACCTTAGGTATGGACCGGCTAGCAGCGGTAATAGGAGCCAACTTTCTTTACCCAAATCAGGATTGCTTAATAATAGATGCGGGTACCTGCATTACTTTTGATTTTATTGATCGCCACGCAAGCTATTACGGAGGTAGTATTTCGCCGGGATTAGACATGAAGTTTAAAGCCTTACATACTTTTACCGGTAAGTTGCCGTTAGTGGAGCAGGCTGAAAAATTTAAGGTTCCTCTTGTAGGACGTAATACCATAGAATGCTTAAAGAGCGGAGTATTAAATGGTTCCTTGGCAGAAGTAACGGGGATAATAACAGATTATAAACAACAATCGCCCGATTTAATTATAATAGTATGCGGTGGGGATGCACCGTTTTTTGAAAAGAACATAAAAGCCCCCATCTTTGTCGTACCCGATTTAGTTTTAATTGGGCTTAACCGAATTTTGAATTACAATGTATAAAGTTTACCGGTTTTTAAGTGGGTTTGCTTTTTTGGCGAGTGTAGCAACCGCCCAAGCACAAAATCTGGGCAATTCTCCTTATTCGGCTACTGGCGTTGGAGATATTAACGAAAGCACTGGTTCGGTGCGTAGTTTTGGTATGGGCAATGTAGGCGTAGGTACTCCGGCCAGCGCGTATATTAATAGCTCTAACCCGGCTTTGTTGTATTATAATAACCGGGTTACGTTTGAAATGGGAATTGGCGGACAAGCCAAGCAATTATCGGATGAGGTCGGAAAACAACGTGATGCGGATGGATCGCTAAATTATTTAGGTTTGGCCTTGCCTTTATCAAAACGTTGGAGTACTGCGATTGGCCTGCGACCTTTCTCTACGGTAAACTACGAATATGTTTCGGAAGGTGCGGTGAATGGCGATCCTTCTACTAAAATTGTAAATAGCTATACGGGTAACGGTAATTTATCTGAGGTGTTTTTTGGTCATGGAATACGAGTGGCAAAACGACTTAATATAGGCGTTTCGGCCTCTTATTTATTTGGTGCCGTGGAGCGGGAATCTACTGCTCAACTCGTAAACGAATCAGATGTTAGCCTAAGTGCGGAGCGGTTGGTTATTAGCGAACGCTCCAACTACAATGGGCTATTGTTTAAAGGGGCCTTAGCTTATCGGCAACCACTTAGCAAAAAATGGAGCCTGAATGTAGGTACGGTATATACTTTAGGTAATGATCTAACCACTAAAAGAAGAACGGTACAGGAACGTCGTCTGGCGAGCGATTTGGTATTAAGTCGTAATTACCTGGGAGATAGTATCACCACAACTACTCACCTGCCCCAGGGAATTCAGTTTGGTTTGAGCGTAGATAATGGACAATCATTAGTGGTGGGAGCAGATTTTAGTGCGCAGAAATGGTCCGATTATAAAAGTGGCTTAAGTACAGAGAAACTGGCGGATAGTTACCGGGTAGCGGTTGGAGCAGAATATATCCCGAACCCAGCTTCTATTAATTCTTATTTTCAGCGGATAGGTTATCGGGCTGGCTTTGGTATAGGTAAAACGCCGCTCGAGCTTAACGGCAAACAAGTAAACGATGTATCGCTGCATTGGGGCTTTACTTTGCCCATTGGTGGGTCACCCCGGCCACCCGAGTATACCCAATCTTTGCTTAATCTAGGTTTTGCTATAGGTCGTCGCAGCAATGGCGAAAGCAGCACTTTACAGGAAAAATACTTTCGTATACAATTAGGCTTCTCGTTAAACAGCAACTGGTTTATTAAGCCAAAAATTGATTAATAAGCAATAACCTTAAGTTAATTAAGTCTTCTAGTTACATGAATCACTTAGAGAAACTGTTAGGCTTATTATTTGCCCTGAATTTACTGGCTGCGTGTAATGCTGGAATAGAAAATCCGGTGCCAAAAATAAAATATACGGGGCCAACCATGCAGTCAGGAAATATTACAACTTTATACAGCGATTCCGCCCGGCTTAAAATAAAGCTAAACGCTAAAATGCAATGGCAATTTGAAAATGGCGATGCCGAATATCCGGAGGGCATAAATCTTACCTTCTACGACAGAAATCAGCAAGTGAGCAGTACCTTACGGGCTAACTATGCTAAATACGATAAACAGCACGATTCTTATTTTGCACGAGGTAATGTAGTGGTAAATAGCATTGAGAAGGGCGAAACCATGAAAACGGAAGAGTTACATTGGAATAAAGTTAAACGCCAGATTTATACCGATAAGTTTGTTACCGTACAGACTAAAACCGATATTATTCAGGGCAACGGATTGGTTTCAGACGATGGGTTTATCCATTGGAAAATATTAAATCCAACCGGTAGTATTATCGTAGAACAACCACAATGAGGCTTTCCGGAACTATTTATTTTTCTATTGCGGTAGTAGCTATGATTATCGGAATACACCGCACCATCGTGGAAAATAATCTGGCTGGCAACTACTGGATTTTTATGATTGCTTTGATTTGCTTGTTTTTGTACCGTTATCAGAAGAAATCAGATCAATCCGGTAAAGAATAACTTAAGAAAGCTACCTTTATTTTAACTACTTCATTCGTAACCTAATCTATTCTGCTTTTCATCCGTACTTGGTAATTATTGATTTGCAAAACTGCATGGAGCCATTAACAGCCGTTTTACTTATTCTTCTTTTGCTGTTGTTATGGGGTTTGTTTTCAGGCATTGAAATAGCCTATATTACGGCCAGCCGTTTGCAATTAGAATTACAAGAAAAGCGGAATTCTGTTTCTGGACGCATTATTGCTCATTTTCTCAAAAGACCATCCAAGCTTACGGCTACTTTACTCATTGGTCAAACTTTAACTTTAATTCTTTTTGGAATCACGCTGGCGTTTACGCTGCATCAGTCTTTGGAACCATACTGGCCAGTATTCCCATTTGCAAAAGTTTCACTAGTTCTGGCAGAAATTATAGTGGCGGCGCTAGTGGCTTTACTGATGGCAGAGTTTTTACCTCGTAGCTTGTTTCTGATAAATGCGAATCAAATGCTGAAGGTATTTGCCTTACCTATGCTAGTATTGTATTACGCCTTATACCCCATTGTTTTTGTCATTATTAGCATCACTCGTTTTATAGTAGTAAAAATATTAAGCTTAGAGTTTTCGGATCAGCAACCAGTTTTTGGCTTAACTGATGTCGAACATTATATAAAAAGACGGCTGTATCAGCCCGAAGAACAAAGTATTACTCCGGAAGTAGATACTAAAATTTTTCATAATGCCTTAGAATTCCGGACGACAAAAGTAAAAGAATGTATGGTGCATCGTACTCAGATTGAGGCAGTTGGTATTACCGATAGTATTGCCGATTTAAGACGGGCATTTGTGGAAACCGGGCATTCTAAAATTTTAATTTATAATCAATCCATCGATAATATTATTGGTTATTGTCATCAATTAGCCCTTTTTAAAAAACCAGCAGATATTGCTTCTATTTTAACGCCTATCACCATTGTGCCCGAAAGTATGTTGGCCAGCGAGTTATTCGTAAAGTTTGTGGCCGACCACCGCAGTATGGCTTTAGTAGTAGATGAGTTTGGAGGAACCTCCGGCATTGTAACGGTGGAAGATTTAATTGAAGAAATTTTTGGCGAGATAAACGACGAATACGACCTGGAAACCGAAGCATTACTGGAGCAATACTTGCCCGACGAAAATAGTTATCTTTTCAGTGCGCGACACGAAATTGACTATTTGAACGAGAAGTATGCTTTAAACCTCCCGGAAGGAGATTACGAAACTTTAGGCGGCTTTATTTTATCTGTACACGAAGATATTCCAGAGGCTAACGAAGTAATTTCCGTGGTGCCTTATGTAATTACTGTTCTATCTATGGCAGATAATAGAATTAACACCGTAAAACTGACTCTTCCAACTTCTCCTGATCCAATATCGGATGCCGCCGAAACCACTGTGTAATTCCGGAATTGTTACTATAACAACAGCTTACATTTAATTTTTGCTAAAATCCTAGTCCAGAAATAGTTTTTACAGCGAATTAATTAGGCTTCATTGTTGTTACGGAAGCAGAAAATTATTCTTGTATGTTGCTCAGCTAAAATACCGGGCAACGGCAAGAGATTAAGAATTTGAAAAGGTTAATTTTGAATTTAATCTATATTCTGGTTATTTTGCAATTCTTTTGTATCATTTAAATTTTATATGTCTTTAATTAATAAGATCAGAGAAAAATCGGGGGTAGCGGTTGGTTTAATTGCCCTGGCTATGGTGGTATTCATGGTGTTAGGCGACCTTTTAGGTCCGCAATCCCGCTTGTTCGGCAACAACAATGTTGTTGGGGAAATTGCTGGTAAAGAAATTACCATCGAAGAGTTCGACCAAGTACTGGAAGGTATCAAAAACAACTATGCCTCCCAAACCGGTAAGCAGCCCAACGAAAACGAAATGACTTCGCTGCGGGAACAAGCCTGGAACCAGTTAATTGTAAAAGTAGCTTACCAGAAAGAACTAGAGCGCTTAGGTATTTCGGTTTCAGACGATGAACTGATTGATATGGTACAGGGGAATAATATTCATCCGGCCATTAAGCAAGCTTTCACTAATCCGCAAACCCAACAGTTCGATCGTTCTTTGGTAAAAAATTATTTAAAAGAACAATTACCGAAAGCAGCTCCGGAGCAGCGTGCTGCCTGGGACAATTTTGAAAGTAACTTAGGTCCGGAGCGATCTCTTACTAAATACAATAACTTAATTCGGTTATCTAATTACGTAACAACGGTAGAGGCGAAAAGAGCTTTAGAAGAACAAAATAATAAAGTTAATATAAAGTATTTGTTAGTTCCGTTCTCTTCTATCAACGACTCCAGCATTAAAGTTACCGATGATCAGCTGAAAGCTTACTTTGATAAAAATAAAGACAAATACAAAGTAGAAGAAGGTCGTTCTGTAGAGTACATAACCATTCCGGTTCAGCCATCTAAAGAAGATAGCGTGGCATCAAAAGAAGAATTTGACCAAGTGGTAAAGCAATTTGCTACTGTTGACAATGATTCGCTTTTTGTAAGTGCCAATTCCGATGTTCCTTTTAATGGGCAGTATGTAAACCCTGGATCTGTACCGGAAAAGTTAAAAAATGCCAATTTACAGAAAGGTGCTATTTTCGGGCCGTATCTGGAAAATGGCATGTACACCATATACAAAGTTACCGGCGTAAAAGAGAATGGACCTGCTTCGGCTCGGGCAAGCCATATTTTAATTCGTTGGGATAACGAAACACCAGTTGCCAAAGCTGCCGCTAAAACTAAAGCGCAAGGTGTATTAAATCAAATTAAAGGGGGAGCTGATTTCGCTATGATGGCCCGTCAGTTTGGTACGGATGGTACGGCTTCTGTTGGCGGTGATTTAGGTTATTTCTCGACTGGCGCCATGGTAGCACCTTTTGAAAAAGCAGTATTTAATGCTAAATCAGTTGGATTAATACCCGAATTAGTAGAAACGCAATTTGGATACCATATCATAAAAGTAACGGCTCCTAAAACAAATCTTTCTTACCAGATTGCTACCGTACAACGGGCAGTTGCTCCTAGCGAAACTACCCGCGATGCAGCTTTCAAGAAAGCAGATCAGCTGCAAGGCGAAAGCAAGAATGCCGAAGCTTTCCGCAAGAATATTGCTAAAGATAAATCTTTAGTAAAAACCGAAGCTAAGTCGATTAAAGTAGGCGATCGGGCGGTGAACACGTTATCTAACGCCCGGGAACTGGTAAGATGGGCTTTTAACGATAAGACAGATGTTGGTTCCGTATCGCCGGTTTTTGAAATAGACGATCAATTTGTAGTAGCTGTTCTAACAGGTAAAAATGAAAAAGGCTATGCCGTTATAAATGATGTTAAAGAAGAATTAACGGCTGCCGTACGCAATGAATTAAAGAGCAAGCAAATTATAGATAAGCTAAAAGGCATGAATGGTAGCTTAGAGCAAATTGCGGCTAAGTATGGTGCCGGAGCCAATGTTCAATCAGCCAATGATGTAACTTTTGCTGCTGGTAATATAGATGGTTTAGGAATAGAGCCAGTAGCAGTAGGGCAGGCTTTCGGATTAAAACCAGGTAAGCGTTCTGCACCCATTGAAGGACAAAGCGGGGTGATAGTTCTGGAAGTAACTGGTATGAATAAAGCTCCTGGTACTCAGGATATAGCCGCTTCCCGGAAACAATTAGAAGCAACTCGCAGCGCGCGTATTGAAGGAGGTACTTATCAATATATCCGCGAACAAGCTAATATTAAAGATGAGCGGGTTAAATTCTTCTAATTCGAGTAGATAATATTTTTTTAATAAACAAAAAGAGCTGCTGATAAAAGGCAGCTCTTTTTGTTTTTATACTTATTACATAAAATCAGGGAATTTGCGTTATATTAATTATTGAATCTGGCAAATTATCTGTTAAACTTTGTGCCCTTACTGCTGGTTTTAAAGTATTTACAAGACAAACATTGAACAATAAAAACAGAGTAAATTTTCGGGTAAAGTATATTAATTATAGTTACCTTATCTTAATATAACTCTTTCTTGCTATCAAATTCTTACAGGCTACTTTGAAATCTATATTTATGTTAGTATATGCCCGAATTTTCCGCTTCTTTTTACTTATTAGCCTGATAATTGGGCTTAATACTTTTTCATCTCAGGCCCAGAGTGCTGCGGAGGAAGAAGCTTTAGCGAAAACTTATTTACAGAAGCAAGAATATGATAAAGCAAGTTCTATTTATAACAAGCTTGCTTCTAATAACCAACAATTCGTTACTATTTATCCGGATTATCTTAAAACCCTTATGGCACTTAAAAACTATAAGGAGGCCGAAAAATTAGTAAAAAAAGCTATTAAAAAGAATCCGGAAATACCTGCTTTTACCATTGATTTAGGGGTAGTACAATTAGCTAGCGGCGATAAAAAAGCGGCCGATAAAACTTTTGATAAGACAATTGATCAGGCTAAACCAAATACTATTTTGCCGGTAGCTCAAGCCTTTGAGCAAAATCGGCTGTATGATTATGCCGAAAAAACTTATTTACAAGGACGTAAACTCAGCAAGAAAGAAACCGATTATACGGGTCAGTTAATGCAATTGTACGCTTACCAGCGCCAATCAGAAAAATTAATCGCCGAAATATTAAATATTGTCAGAGAAAATCCGGAACAGTTGCTGTTAGCCCAAAATATGCTGCAGAACAGCTTACGCGAAGAAAAAGAGTTTGAAGCTTTAGAGAAAATTTTGTTAACCAATGTGCAGCAAAACCCGGATAAGAACGTGTATAGCGAATTGCTAATTTGGGTGTATACGCAACGGAAAGACTTTTTCAGCGCTCTGGTACAGGCCAAATCGTTGGATAAGCGTACCAAAGGTGGCGGCGAAAAAGTTATGGAATTAGGCGCTATTAGTCTAAAAAATAAAGATTACGAAAGTGCCATTGAAGCGTACAGCTACGTAATTAAAGAATACCGCAATAGTCCATATTATGGGTACGCGCGTGAACGCCTGATTAAAGCCCGCGAAGAACAAGTACGCAATACCTTCCCGGTAGACTTAGCTAAAATTCGAACACTTATTGCCGAATACCAGAGCTTATTAGATGAGATAGGAAAAAACGGCCGTACCGCAGAAGTAATGAAAAATATGGCATCGTTACATGCCTTTTATTTAGATGAGAAAGATAAAGCCATTGCCCTTTTGCAGGAAGTGATAAATACTCCCCGGGTCAATCAGGATTTAGTGGCCGAAGCAAAAATTAGTTTGGGAGATATTTATTTGTTACGCGGGGAACCTTGGGAGGCGACTTTGCTTTATTCGCAAGTCGAAAAATCGCACAAAGAAACGCCCATTGGTCATGAGGCCAAGCTGCGGAACGCTAAATTAAATTATTATAAAGGCGATTTTCAGTTAGCGCAGGAACACTTAGATATTTTAAAATTGGCCACTAGCCGCGAAATTGCCAACGATGCCATGGATTTAAGCCTGCTGATAACCGATAATACAGGTTTAGATTCTTCTACAGCCGCTTTAAAAGAATATGCTGCTACGGAGTTATTAATTTTTCAAAACAAATTACCCGAGGCCCAGCAACAGTTAGATAATATATTACGAAAATATCCGCAACACAGTCTTACGGATGATATTTTCTTCCTGAAGGCTAAAGTGCATCTGAAAACCGGTAATTACCAGGATGCCATCCAAGATTTGACTAAAATTACGGACAATCCGCAATATGATGTGCTCAGCGACGATGCTTTTTTTCTGCTGGCGACCATTTACGAAGAACAGGTAAAAGATCCGGAAAAAGCAAAGCAGCTTTATAATGATCTGATTGTAAAATATCCGGGTAGTATTTTTACGGTTGATGCCCGCAAACGCTTCCGTAAGTTGCGGGGTGATACGGTAAATTAGATGTAAGTTTTGACTTATTGCAAAGATGTAAGAACTCTGTTTTTTACGGTTTAACTTGCTCTAGCCTTGCAAAGCCGTAATGGCGGCAAAATCTTGTTTAAGCTTCGGGTACAAACCTTCGTATATAGCATATAATTGTTGGTAAACGGCGTGCTGCTCCGGGTTAGGCAAGTAAGTTCGGGCAATGGGTACTAGCTTATCTATGGTTTCGAAATCCGAAATCATTCCTAACGCCTGCATACCTAAAATAACGGCTCCTAAGGCCGAACTTTCCACACTTTCGGTTACGCGAATTTCGTGATTAAAAATGTCCGCCAGCATTTGCACCCAAATGTCACCTTTCGCGAATCCTCCATTAGCGTAAATTACGTCTATTGGACCGGTAACTTGTATTAAAGCATTAGCAACGCTATATATGCCAAATAGAATGCCTTCGAGTAAGGCACGGAGTAAGTGTTCCCGGGTATGGCTTAAGTTTAAGCCAAAGAAAACGCCCCGGGCATTCGCATCCCAAATGGGGGCCCGTTCCCCGAGCAGGTAAGGTAAAAATAATAACCCATTGGCTCCGGCTGGTATAATAGCGGCCTTTTGCAAAAGAAGTTCATAAACATCCATCGCCAGATCTTTTGCTAACTGGGTTTCGGGCATACCAAACTGGTCGCGAAACCAGCTCAGTAAAATAGCTCCATTACTCACCGGTCCGCCCAGCACATAATGTTCGGGAGTTAAAATATAACTAAATATTCGTTCCTGGGAATCGGTAGCGGGCTCAGAAGAAATAACCCGAATGGCTCCGCTGGTACCAATAGTAAGGGCGGCATTACCCGGCCGGATGGCACCACTGCCCAGGTTAGCTAAACAGCCATCGCCACCGCCCAGAATAAATGGAACCTGCGGATCAACCCCTAAATAGCTAGCTTGCTCAGCAGATAAACCACGGATAATATGGGTACAAGGTAAAGGAGTAGCTAAATGCTCGGGGGTAATACCGGCTGATTGTAGGGCGGGTGGATACCACTGCAAAGTAAAAATATCAAATAATCCCGTGGCCGAAGCAATGGAATAATCAATAACGTACTGCCCAAATAACCGGTAAAATACATATTCTTTGATGGAGATAAACTTATGCGCCTGCTTTACTAATTCGGGTTGCTCGGCTTGCAGCCATACCAATTTGCATAAAGGCGACATGGAATGAATGGGCGTACCTGTCCGGCGATAGATATTATGGCCGGCAGCACTGTTCTTTATTTGGTCGGCATATTCTTTACTACGGGTATCGGCCCAGGTAATGCTGTTGGTCAGTAAGTTCCCATTTTCATCTAAAGCAATTAAACTGTGCATGGCACTACTGAAACTAATGCCGGCTAAGCCAGCTAATGTAAAGCCAGTGGTTCGGGCCGCCGCGGTAACGGCGCTAATAGAATCTAACACCGCTTGAAATACTTCATCGGGGTTTTGTTCGCTGTAAGAAGGCTGCGGAGTAAGCAAAGGATATTCCACCGATTTTTCAGCTAGTACGTGGCCTTGCAAATTAAAGCCAACGGCTTTTGTGCTGGTAGTACCAATATCAACCCCGATCATGTAGTGCATAAGTCCGGTTTATTCAGAATAAGTAATAAGTTTTATTCACTGAGACTATAAGTTTACAAAAAATGTATCTTATTTATATGAATTTTCCTGTTAGTGTAGCTTTATTGCCGTAATAAAATAGTTTAAAGAGCCTCCGCCAAATGATTCTTTATCCCTTCTAGAAGAGTTAGAGACATTCAGCCCCATCCAGATAATTTCTGCAAGTACGTCTATTATCGACCTATATAAAACTGTATAATGTGTTTTAGCTTAAAATATTTTCCGGAAGATGAGGCTTTATAATAAAATCTAATTAGGAGCTGGCCATTTCTATTGCTCTACTCTCAACTTGGTGGAAATTAAATCAATACTGATAATTACCTTAATTGCTGCCAATAGTAAGAGTAAATACTTAGGCGAAACTACCCGTCGGCAACTTAAAACTTGATACAGGCTATTGCTTTGCTCCCATAATACTAGTATGTTACTAAGATAAATCTTAGCGCTTATGAAATCACGGGTACGCGGATTACTTTCCGCCATGATGTTTTTACAGTTTTTTATTTGGGGAGCTTGGTATGTTACCATGGGGACCTATTTGGCCAATGCCTTGCAAGCAGATGGAGTGGATATTGGCGATGCGTACAGCGCCATGTCTATTGCTACTATAATTTCGCCGTTTTTTGTGGGCATGATTGCCGACCGTTATTTTGCGGCACAACGCGTATTCGGGTTATTACATTTAGTAGGGGCGGGGGTACTGTATTACCTTACTACTATCCAAGATCCGGACATCTTTTATTGGTTTATTTTACTTTACTCTTTAATGTATGCCCCCACTTTAGCCTTAGCCAATGCCATCTCTTTTAACCAAATGGCCGAACCTGGTAAACAGTTTGCTTCCGTGCGGGTATGGGGCACCGTGGGCTGGATTGCTACCGGTTGGCTCATCGACCAGGTTTTTCATATATCTCCCACCGACTTAGGATTTACTTTCGAGATGGCCGCTATAGCCTCCGTGGTGCTGGCTATTTTAAGCATCTTTTTACCTAACACTCCACCTAAAGCAAAAAACGCGACCGTGCGTACTTCCGAAATTATTGGTTCCGAGGCGTTTGTTTTATTAAAAGACCGGTCTTTCCTTATTTTCTTTATTTCATCTATTTTAATTTGTATTCCACTGTCGTTCTACTACAGCCAAACCAATCAGTTTTTAGTAGAATCCGGAATGCAAAATGCTACCCGTAACATGACCTTCGGCCAGATTTCGGAAGCCCTGTTTATTTTAGCTATTCCGTTTTTCTTCCGGCGTTTCGGGGTAAAATACATGATTATGATTGGTATGCTTACCTGGGCAGTACGCTTTTTACTATTTGGGTTTGGTGGCCCAGATCAGATGTGGATGTTATTTGTCGGCATTATACTGCACGGCGTTTGTTTCGATTTCTTTTTTGTAACCGGTCAGATTTACACCGACCACAAAGCGGGCGAAAAAATTAAAAGCTCAGCCCAAGGTATGATTACCATGGCTACTTATGGCATTGGTATGTGGATCGGTACTAAACTTTCGGGTTACGTAGCTAAAAATTATACGATCTCGCCAACGGAACACCACTGGCAGGAAATCTGGCTGGTACCCGCCGCGATTGCAGCGGGAGTTTTAATTTTATTTGCTCTTTTATTCCGGGAGAAGCAGTTAGATCGTAAGCAAGTAGCGGCCGCTGTGCATTAAATAATAATTGCTTGGATTATTACTTCGAGCTTTTTAAATCAAAATTTGCGGGGCTGTTTAATAGCGAAGTTTAATGCCAACTATTAGCTCTCAAAAGAATAACTAATACCTGGTGGCGAAATCAAACGCGTCCTGAAACATAAAGAGTCCAGCAAAATTGTGCGGCAGATAATAGCGGTGAATAAGCTTTCTAAAACATTTGTGATAATTAATTTACTTTTAGGAAAAAATCTCTATTAACCAAGCAGTTAAAAAGATTTAAATTCTAATAAAGCATGTATTAAAATGACTTTTAAAGAAATCTATGACCGAATAATTCCTTTGTGGGGAGATAGAATAGATTTTTCTGATGGATACATAATCCAACCGGAGCGCAAGTATAAAAATCTAAGAAGTGTAACGGATTCAGAAGACTACTTTTACTCCCCAAAGCTGAGTAATCTTTGGAACTCCATCGAAGAAAATATTGAAGAGAAGGATACTTACGGTGAATTAATGGTCTGGACCATTTATCAGGTGTTTCATAAGTATGCCCGGGAAAGATTTGAACAAGATATATTTTCTTTTTCACCGGAAGAGATTGAAAATAAGATTATCGAAGAACACTACTTTAAAAATTTAAATGAAGAAGGGTGGGAAGATGAATTATTACAGTATCAACGAGGGGTGGAATAAGCCTGTTCGAAATAGCGGCATAGTATAAATTTCTTAAAGCTAACATAATTTGTTAGTACATATTAAAATTACAAACCTACTCTACATCTAAAAAACTATGCAAACTATTCGTTGGGGAATTATTGGCTGCGGCGACGTAACCGAAGTAAAAAGCGGGCCGGCTTTCCGGAAAATACCTAATTCGCAGCTCGTAGCGGTAATGCGCCGCGATGGCGCTAAAGCCCAGGATTATGCCCGGCGGCACGGTGTGCCTAAGTGGTACGATAATGCGCAAGCCTTAATTAACGACCCCGAAGTAGATGCAGTTTACATTGCTACTCCTCCCGATTCTCACCACGATTATACCTTACAAGTGGCAGCGACAGGTAAACCCGTTTACGTGGAAAAACCAATGGCGCGCACTTACGCGGAATGCCAGGAAATGATTACCGCTTGCGAAGAAGCTCAGGTTCCGCTTTTTGTAGCTTTTTACCGGCGCTGTTTACCTTCTTTCTTAAAAGTGAAAGAATTAGTTGATACTGGTGCTATTGGTGAAGTTCGGTTTGTGAATATTAATCTATATCACCCAATCCAAAGCAATTTAGAAACAAATAATTTGCCCTGGCGCGTACAACCCGACATTGCTGGCGGCGGCTTATTCTTTGATTTAGCGCCGCACCAATTGGATATTTTAGATTACATTTTAGGCCCCATTGCTTCTGCTTCGGGGCAAACTGCTAACCAAGCTGGCTTGTATCCGGCCGAAGATATTGTAACCGCACAATTTCGTTTTCAATCTGGCGTACTGGGTAGCGGTACCTGGTGTTTTACCGTGGCGGAGACCCAACGTACCGACCAAATGGAAATTATTGGTAGTAAGGGCAAAATTACGTTTGCTGCCTTTGATAAAGTAGCAATTCAACTGGAAACGGGCGATGGAAAAAAGCAATTTAACTTGCCGCCACCCGTACACATTCAGCAACCATTTATTCAAACCATTGTAGAAGAATTAACTGGTCAGGGAGAATGCCCCAGCACGGGTGTAACGGCTGCTCGTACCGCTTGGATAATGGATCAGATTGTAGGTAAGAGACATTAGTAGCAAGATATTAGATACTTGACTTTTACATAGTTGATTTAATGAAAAACTCTTTTCTACAGTAACAAAAGACGCATACGGATGCATCTTTTTTATCATGCTTCGTCCCGTTTGTCTAGCCGCTTATCAATTATAAAATAGTAAACTATCAAACTTAACCCACCGAGCATGACCCCAAGCGGCACCCCAACTGGATAACGGAATGGAATTAAATCGCCCAGGGTCATACCCAATACTACCGAGAAAATAACCATCCCGTATTTAAGGGCGGTTCGACGAGGCCGGAAAAAGTTAGGGTCAAGGCCCCGTTCTACTAAAGCTAACCGTTCACGGGTACGGGAAGTAAAGTACAGGTAACAAATGCCGAAAATGGTGCCGAAGAACAGAATAGCCACTATCACTATCAGCACTGGTCCAAAAAAGTTTTGCATATTGTTTAATGTTTCAGGTTTATGCTGCTTGGACGCCGGTATTTACTGAGTAGTTACAGTTTTTAGGAAAACAAACGCAATATTTTAGAAGAATCTTAACTCTTATTTATAGAGCTATGGTTTTTGTAAAGTACAAGTGGCCTGATGGTAATCTTCATCAAGGTTAATTAAGTGCCTAATTCTCAAATCTAACCATAACTGTATTTATCGGGTTAAGAAGTAAATTCTTTAGGATTACTCTTGATAAAAGGGTTTAAAAGTGTCAAATTCCTTCTTACTTCTTGTAACCACCTATTATGTAGCAGCGTCTAATCCGGCACATGGAAAAGCAGACCGACCTTTATTATGTACAGCAAGTGCTACGCGGTCAACCAGTAGCGTATACGGCCTTGGTTGATAAGTATAAAAGTCTGGCTACTGCGCTTGCTTTTAAAATTACGGGTAATAAGCAAGATGCCGAAGAAGTGACGCAAGATGCTTTTGTGAAAGCTTACCGGGCTTTGCCGGGTTTTAAAGGCAATGCCAAATTTTCGACCTGGTTGTACCGGATTGTGTATAACACCGCCCTTTCTAAAACCCGCCGGAAAATATCTTTCGCGGTTTCGCTGGAAGATGCCGAACTCACCGAAACCGAGTTAGAACAAGTAGGATTACAGTTACTAAACCTGCAAACAGCCGAACAAACCAAATACATCGACTTAGCTTTGGCGCAACTGCCGCCCGATGAAAATTTACTTTTGACCTTGTTTTACCTGCACGAAAATTCCGTGGAAGAAATCAGAGATATTACCGGCTTATCGAAAGCGAATATTAAAGTAAAATTATTCCGAGCTCGGCAAAAAATGTACCTGTACCTGCAAGAAGTATTAAAGCACGAATGGAAGGAAATAATAAGATGAAAAAGGAAACAGAAGTGCCACGCGATCTGCTAACCCAACAACTTTTAACGAAAGCTACTCCTATAACCGACTTAAAAGTAGATTTTACCGCCCAGGTTCTGGCGCAAATTGAAGCGAAAACCCAAGCGCAACGTGCCAAAATTTACGAACCTCTTTTGCCTAACCGGATTTGGCGCTGGATTGGCATAGGATTGAGCAGTATGGTTTTACTGGTACTGGGTTTTGGTATACTAACTTTCGGCCTAAAGTCAAATTTAGATTTAATGTCGAACTTTACAATTAACTTACAAGATGCGTTTGCCACGAGCCAGCTGAACTACTTGCCCGAGTTATTACTAGCCGGTGTAATTTGTTTTTGCTGGTTGTTTCTGGATTATCTTTGTGGTCAGCTCCGGAAGAACTAGGAAGAAAGGCGTGCATTTTTGTCTTATGGTTCTGGTTAACTTTTATTTCACTAAATATAAATGATAGATAAAAATACTGGTCAACTTACTTTTGGTACCGGCAAGACAGTTTTTCCAATAACAACTCTAAGTGAATTAAAAGCTATTAACCTAAGTGCAGTGCATGAAGAAGGTGTTTTGGGAAATGAATGGATTCATTATACTGTCAAAAATGTATTAATAGCTGGTAAATTCTTCTATTTAACATTTTTTTTTCATGAAGAGATTCTAGATTCTGTCTCTTTTATATTTAACGATTGTGAAATTGATTTAACTAGCAATTGGGATTGCTGGAGCGAAAAAAGAGAAAAAGAAAATGCCGTATTGTATAACAATTGGTTAGATAAAGAAATCGGAACTAGCAGAAATTTCTTATGGGGTACCGTATGGGCAAGCTATGACCCTAAGAGTGGTGGAAGTTCGATAGGTATAAGTTACAAATAATAAAAAACAGCTCCTATTAACGGCTATACTGCTCTTTTATTTTTTAAAATTTCACCACGTATTAAAAAGAAAAGCAACAAAAATAGCCAGCTCCCTTTTACCGGAACTGGCTGTTGCTAAATCCAAAATCCCAAATGATGGTTACTACTTCTGTAATACCATTACATCATTCATCATAAAAGTAGTACCGGCGGCAGCTTCAATGTTATATACTTTTTGAACTCCGCCAGCGTATTCGGTTTTATGTAATACCGTGAAAGGTTCGTATTTGCCGGTTTTACTGTTGTAGCACAATACTTCTTCGCCTAAGTTAACTTCCCCCATTTTGCGGTTGCCTTCGCGGGTTTGCATCGGGTGGTTAGGGGTGGCTTCCAGCACTTTGCTGCTTAAGTTTACCTCTTTCCCTGCTTGGCTCGTTTTTTCAGTGACACTAGCTACTAATAACCGGGTGATAGCATAGTTTTTAGCTTCGTGCGAAACCAACTCTTTTACGCGTACCGTAGTAGCTAATTTCGTAGCCGGATCAATGGTTAATACCTGGTCGCCGGGTTGCACTTCTTTCAGTAGCTTTTGCCGGCCATTGGCCATGGCTACCAACTGGTCGCCGGGGAAGCAGATATCATTGCCATAAGTTGCCGATTCGGCTTTTAAGTCTTTGCCTTGGTTTAAAGCTTTATACTGCTGGAAGGATAATTCTTTCGACAGCACATAAGAGAGCTTCAGCACAAAGTTTTTTTCTTCTTTATCTATGGCGTGAATGTCTTCGAAATAGCTTTCCCAAACTTTGCCATCGGTGGTAAAATTAGGCAGTACGGCTTTATATTGTTTGCCTTTTTCGTTGGTGTAAAATATCATCGTACCCAATTCCTGCATGCCCTCTTTGCTTACGAGTCTATACAGGTCCATGCGTTTTTTTAATCCATCATCGCCGGTAATAAAATAAGGTTTCCGGCCTTCGTAACGATCCAGAATATAAGCGTTCTCAATTTTTACATAGGTATCGTTATCGAGGTCTTTTACCGCAAAGGTTTTAGCTTTTTGATATTCGGCTAAAGTTAAAGGGCGGGAAGTTCCGGTGCTTTGCTGAGCCTGCGCCAGGTGCATGGAGCCAATAAATAGGAACGATAAGAAAATTCTGCGCATAGTAGTACAATTAAAATGAGTTTTTAAAGATTATTTATCGTTCCGGAAACAACTAGTGAGTTTAATTTTTTATAAAATTCTCCCGGAAAGACATTATTTGTTTTTGTTTTGATTTAGTTCGTTTTATCACTTATCACAGCTAGAATTGTAGCCGGTATACTTTAATCGGAGGAGTATTAGCTGCATTCAGAAAGAACCTTTTAAACCGGTCCCTTCTGAACAACAAGCCATTAAAATAGAAAACAGGTACAGTCTAAACCTAAGAAACTTGCCGGAAAGCCTCGGCGAATGCCTGCATCTCGTCCATGCGGCCAATACTTACGCGGCACCAGTCCTGATTATTAAATTTCCAGAAGCGTACGCCTACGCCGCGTTTCATTAATTCAGCCGTAAATTTTTCGCCTTCCATTTTTATTGGAAACATCACAAAGTTGCTCGAAGAAGGAATGTATTCGTAGCCTTCTTTCTTCAACACATCGTACAGGAAGTTTTTAGAAGCCAGGGTTTTCTTTAAAGCATCTTGCAAGAAAGCTTTATCTTGATAAGCTGCTAAAGCCGCTTGTACCGAAGGAGCGGAGATACTCATACCACCGGCGGCATACTTACTTAATTCTTTTATTACGTCGGGTTGCGCAATAATATACCCTACCCGCAGACCAGCAAAGCCGTAAAGTTTAGAGAAGGTACGGGCAATAATTACGTTTTGTCCTTTTTTCACGCACTCCATCATCGAAGCAGCTTTAGGGTCCGGTAAATAATCAATGTAGGCTTCGTCTATAAACACAGGTACTTTCTTCGATACTCTTTCGCAGAAAGCCGCTAATTTAGCGGTATCTACTACGGTGCCGGTGGGGTTATTCGGGTTACAGATGTACATTAAAGAAGTACTGCCATCCACCTTTTTTTCCATAGCGTCCAGGTCTAGCTTATACTCCGAAGTAAGCGGCACTTTGTTCCAGGTAGTATTAAAATCGGAGGCATCGCGGGGTAAGCTGGCGTAGGTCGGGTCACCGGAAACAATATTGGAACCTTCTTTTTTGCTGTAATACATGGCGGCGGCCAACAACAAAGGCCCGGAACCGGCATCCATTAAGATATTTTCCAGCTTAACACCTTCGTAGTCCGCAATCTTCTGCGCCAGTTCCCGGGTATATTTCATGGGGTATTGGTAGCTGGTGTTCAGGGCATCCATGGCCGCTTTTTTAGCCTTTTCCGAAGGTCCAAAAGGATTTTCATTGGCATTTAGCCGAGCTTTGAGTTCGGCCGGAGCCCCCAGAATAATACTTTCTTCCGTAACTTTCTTCTCGAGGGTACGGGCAGCGGGCTTAGCCACCAGCTGGTTTAGTGAGCCGGAAAAGAAGGTAAATCCTCCGGCTAAAAAAGCACTGGACTTAAGCCAGTTACGTCTGTTCATTGATTTTTCCATGAGAGTAAAAGTGCGTATAAGGGTAGTTTAAAAGTGAAAGTTTGTTTTTGATGGAAAGAAGATTATTAACCGTTGTTACTGGTAACCGGGTATTTTACTCTTTGCTCGGCAACGCGGGAATGTACCGCCGCTACTGCGCTCCTCGCCGATTCAAAGGCTCCGGCCATCCAGGCGGTTAAATAAGTGGTGTGCTCGCCGGCAAAATATACGTTCTGGTCTGGTTTCAGCAGGGCGGGGTAAAGAGTTTTGCGGGCTTCGCTGTTGTAAACGGCCCAACCGCCCATGTTGTACTTAGTCTTATGCCAGCTCACCGAAAACGAAGTTTCAAACTCTTGTTTGTACTGCGGATGAATTAAGCTGCCTTTTTCTAAAGCTAGTTTTTCCCGGTCGGCCATGGATAAGTCGCCTACCGTTTTGGCTTTTTCGTTGAAGTTGTAATAACCAATAAGTATCCCTTTTTTACTTAAGTAATCGTAAGAAGGATAAAAAATCTGGGTAAGCTCGTTGTTGGTGTGGGTAATGCCCCCGTAAATTTGCTCGTCTTCTTCCCAGAAACGGCGTTTAAACTGCAACCCCATTTTACCGGTCTGGATATACGGCACAAAATCAATGGCCCGGCTTACTTCCGAAGCAAAATTATGATTAACGTTGCTCAGTATTGGCAAAGGCAAGGTGCAGATGCAGATATCACCTTTCATTTCGTGCTCGCCTTGCTTATCTTTATACGTTATTTTTACACCGTCCGGAACATTTAAAATAGATTTTACTTCTGTACCTAATTTTAACGAACTAATAACTTTCTTTTCCAGAGCCTTGGCAATGTTATCCATACCGCCTACTGCCTGGAACATCGTCATTTGTAGTTCATAGGTGTATTCGGCTACATTATAAAAGTCCGGATCTAACAATCCTGATTGAATGATATCGGCTAATTTGTGCGGATCGGCTATTTTTCCGGATTTCTCGCCGGCACCCGGCGATTCAATATACCCGCGGCGGGCCGATGCTTTATATAACTTATCAATGTCCAAACCCCCTTCGGCGCGCAGGTATTCAATTACTTTGGCAGCATCTTCTTTATTTAAAGCTAAATCTAATTTTTCCTGGTCCAGCGCTTTGGCGAGTAATTCGCTCATATAACCGCGCATGTCGTTGTGAATTTCGCGGGCGCGTACCTTTTTATTAGATAAAGGGCCTTTGCCTTCGCTGAAGTAATAAGTGCCTTCGTTTACATTATTGTATACCTCTAGGGGTACTCCTAATTCTTTGCAATAATGCATGGTAAGTTGGTGGTGGTGCGGAATCCGGGAAGGACCGGCATTATAATACAAACCCGCATCAAAATTAGCGGTAAGCATTGGCCCATCTCCCTCCTGGTTAGTGGAGCCTTTTCGGATGCTCCAACAACGACCGCCGGAACGATTGCGGGCTTCTAAAATAGTAGTGCGGTAACCTAATTTATTTAACTCGTAAGCGGATGCCATGCCAGCTAAACCACCACCCAAAATTACTACGTGTTTGCCTTTACCATCACCGGATAAGTTAAACGCATGAGCCGGAGCACTGGGTAGTAAACCTAAAGCCATCATGGCCGGATAAGCGCTCCCGGCAAGTAAAGCACTTTTACTTAAAAAAGCTCTTCGGGATAGATGTCTCAAATTATTTCTATTTAAAATTTAACAATTTTATATGCATAAAGGTAAAAATATTACAGTATATTGCCTTATAAATTGAGTGTATTTTTAATAATACCTTAAAATTTACACTTGTTTCAAAATAATAGCAGTGTTTTTAATAAAATAAGCTTAAAATTTGAAGGGTATCTAATAATAAAAGCAATTTTACTTAATAAACTATAAAATTTGAATAGGCCTATTTGGGGTAAACTCTTTAAAAATCTGTTTTATATTATTTTTCTTCTGTTATCGTTAAATTTTAATCTCTTTTATCTATGAAAAAGTGTTTTTGCTTCTCCTGTTTAGCCGTAATACTATCTACTTCCGTAAGTTTCGGGCAGAATACCTCTCACCAGAACCAGCCTTTAAAAAAAATTATTAAAACCGAGCAGGCGCCTCAGCCCATAGGACCTTACAGCCAAGGCGTATTAGTTGATGGGTTTTTATTTGTTGCCGGCCAGGTGGGAGTTAATCCGCAAACCCGGCAGTTAACTGCCACGAGTTTTGAGGCAGAAATCACTCAGGTATTGGAAAATTTGCAGGCTATATTAAAAGGAGCCGGCATGGATTTCCGGAACGTGGTGAAGGCCACTATTTACTTAAAAGATTTAACCCATTTTGCAAAGGTAAATGAGGTTTACGGCAAATATTTTACGGTAGAGCCTCCGGCCCGCGAAACCGTGCAGGTATCTAACTTACCCAGCAATGCCAACGTGGAGATTTCGGTTATTGCGGCGATGCATTAGAAATTAGTCCATGGTCGATAGACGATAGTCGATAAGCCATATGTGATTATGGCGAGCATATTTGTTAATTTTAGATTAATCAAACTGGCACCAGTGACGCTGCGCTTAACACTGGCGCTAGTTGAGTGCTAGTTGAGTTAATTGATAATTTTGAAATAAAGACCGGCCTGCTTTACTTCGTTAACATTAGAGTTAAGAAGTGAAACAGGCCGGTCTTTTAAATTTTATCAAGGCAAGCACCGATAAATATGTTGCTGTAATTTATTTGCTATTGGTGCGGTTGGCGGCGGTTACGTTTCCTTTGGCAATGGCGTGAATCGTATTTACCAGGCGGTCTAAATCTTTTAAAGGCGTGTACAAGTGCGGGGTAATCCGTACGCCGCTAATATTTTCCCACACGGTAGCCGAGGTATGAATGCGAGACCGTTTAAATAATTCAGTGGCAACTTCGCCGGGAGCCAGCCCTTTAATCGCAAAAGTGGCAATAGCGCCGGAAAATTCGGGTTTAAGCGAAGTAATGGTAGAAAAACCCGGAATGCTCAAGCATTTTTCTACCCAGTAATTTTTTAAATAATGCAACCGTTTTTGTTTGCGCTCAATGCCAATGGTATTATGAAAATTAATGGCGTGCCCAATGGCCATTTCGGTAGGAAAGGAGCGGGTACCCAGCCTTTCAAACTTGCGGATATCGGGGCTTTGCGGATCTTCGGGAGCGAACATAGGCCAAACATCTTTAATGCGGGCTTGCTTAACGTAGAGCATGCCCGTGCCAAAGGGGCAGCAAAGCCATTTGTGCAGGCTGGTGCCGTAGTAATCGCCTTCTAAATCCGGAATTTTGTAGTTGATATGCGCAAAAGAATGGGCCCCATCAATTACTACTTGAATGGCTGGATTGTGTTTTTTAGCCGCCCGGCTGATAAGTGCCGCTGGCATAATTTGTCCCGACCAGTTAATCATGTGGGTAATCATTACGGCTTTGGTCTGAGAAGAAAACGCCTCTTTGTATTGGCGCACAATTAGCTGGTTATCTTCAATGGGCAAATCCAGGTTGATAAATTTAAGAACAATACCCTCGCGTTTTTCTCTTTGCTTCCAGGCGTTGATTACGTTTGGGTAGTCTTGCTTAGTGAGAACTACTTCATCGCCGCGCTGCAGGTTGATGCCAAAAATGATGGTTTCCAGTGCTTCGCTGGCATTGCGGTTAATAGCCAATTCTTCGGGAGAGCAGCCAGCTAAGTCGGCTAATTTCATCCGCACCGATTCGCGGGCTTCGTCTAAAGTACGCCACATATAATAACTAGGCGCTTCGTTGCTTAACCGGTTATATTGATCCAGCGCATTTTGTACCACGATGGGTTGGGGACTTACCCCGCCATTGTTCAGGTTAATTACATTAGGCGAAGCCGAATAAGCCTGCTGAATATAGCCCCAAAAATCTTCGTCTTTGGTTACGTCTTCGGTAGCAGTTACAGCGGGAATGTGTAAACCTGTTTCCTTTTGCCAGGCCGCCAAAGCGGGGCTTACCGTTAGCACACCAGCAAAACTGCCTATTGTTTTAACAAAATTCCTGCGGGAGTTAAGGTTTTCTGGCATGTTAAGGAAAAGGTTATAAGTTGTAAGTTATACGTTTTAGGTTTTAAAAAGAAGATGGACAAGTATTTATGGCCTTAATATTTATAATTCTGTCTTGTTTGGTTGTGACAATTAAAATGAAAAACTAAGTCTTTAGGTCTGATAGCCGAAAGGTGATTATTTCTTGTAGCGTAATAGAGTTTAACTTCTTTCATTAATTCGCTTTTGTAGATCATCCCTAACCTCCTTCGAAGGGGGCTTTTCTCCTCCTCATTTTTAATATTAAGCTGATTCTTTAGAATGGCTCTTTATAAGTAAAGTGAGGAAAAAATTAAAGTTATCCCAAATAGAAATTAGAAAACTGGCATTACGGATTTGATAGCTCTTTTTGTTGAATGATTTTACTAAGAAAAATGAATTCAAGTTTGGCTCTTGAGCACCTGCTAGGCTTTCGGTGCCGAGGAACGAGGCATTCCGACGTAGCAGGAAAGGAAGGATAGCCCGTGCGAAAGAGCCAAATGAGGCACGCCGGCCACGAGGCAAACGGGTTACTTTTCTAGCCGCATCAGCGCCGTTACCTTTAGTCTTGAAAAGACTCAACAGATAACCGGATATTAATATCCAAAGCTAAATAAAATCTAAGGAAAACTCACTTAACTCCGCATTCCTACTAAAGCTTCATTTATAGCCGCAATTACCGTTTTAGTTTGTTCCGGATTAGGAGTCGTGTTCCAATTATTCCGAATGGCATTACCGCCCAGCACTAAACCGTCTTTGCGGGGGATAATATACCCGTGCGGGGTGCTTAACCGGTAATTAATTTCGGGCTGCGGAATTAAAAAAGATAACTGACCTGATATCGGCATTAATTGTTCGTCGTTAAACAAAGCTTTGGCACCTAAGCCGGTACAATTCACCACGCCATCTTCCCATAAAGCATCTAGGTCTTCTAAAGTTTTAAATTCTTTTATCTGAACTTTACCGCCAAAATTTAAAAAATCGGTGGTAAGGTGGTGCAGGTACGACGGGATATTAAAAACCATGTTGGGCTGGTTCACCACATTTTTAGATTTAAACGGGTGCTCGCGCCGGGATAACTCTTTCGGTTCGGGCAGTAATCCGTCTATATGCAGTTTAGGAGTTTCGGAAGGAGCTCGGCCATTAATAATGTAATGATCCATCCAGGTAACTAAATCGCCATAGCCCAATAAGTTTTGATACGTTTGAAACGAATAGGAACAGGCTTGTTCCCACATGGTCTTAAACTCCGGGGTAATGTATTCCTCTTCGCAAAGTAAATGCGACGGCGACCAGGTGCCGGTAGCCATGCTGGAAGTAATTTTAGGAAACATTTCTTTGGCGTAGATGGTAACGGTTTTACCCATTTGCTGGAGCAAACGAGCCGTAGTTAGACCAACAATACCGCAACCTATTACCGCAATTTCCTGGTGGCCCGTAGCAGCGGCACGCGTAGCCGCAATTTGCCCGGTTCCCCACGACAACGAAAAACCACTGCCACCGTGGCCATAATTATGCACAATCGTTTTCTGGCCCAGCATTTCCACATCTAACCGTGGGCCGGAGAGCCGGTACGGACGAAGCCCAACTGTTTCTTTAATAATCCGGTCGGGAGAAAGCTTAACCCGGGGTAAACGACGAGCACCTAAAGAAGTAGAGCTGCCTCGGTAAAGATTATTGCCCGGAGAGCAGGAGCTAACGCCCATGGCAAACGCTAGCCCTAATGAAGCTCCGGATTTTAAAAGAAAAGATCGCCGATCCATTTGGTTTAATTTTTTAAATAGGCTACTTTTTTATTTGACCTGCACGCGGCCGGTTTTAGTAAAGGCTTGTCCTTTGTAGTTGCCCGACCATTCCAGCACCACTGAATTGCCTACGGCCGGAGCAGTTATACCTAAGTCAGCCCAGGTTTTATTTAAGGTAACCGTACCGGCTGCATCAGTAGTTAATTCGGCCAAAGTATTGTTATTTAATAGTACCTTAATGGGCAGGTTAGAAACCGGTAGGGTATCAATGCCTACCGAATGATCCAGAATGCCGCTTTTATTTAGCTCGGCAATGGTAGTGGTAACCATTACGGGTTCCGTGGCTAAAAAACTGTTGCCGGTAACCGTAACCAATACCGGCGATACCACTCGGTCTACTACTAATTCGTCTTCTTTTTCGCAGCTCATTAAAAAGAAACTGAACCCGAACAAAACCGCGAATAATTTATTTATAGCATTTATTTTCATAATTCTTAAAATTTAAAGTTTTAACTAGTGTTTAGTCCATAGTCGACAGTCGATAGTCCATAGTTGCAATTTTTTAAGTCAGGGTGTTTTATGCGAAGTAACCCGCTATTCTAAAATTGCCGGAGCATTAGTACTTTTCTGTTACTCTGCCCACCACATTTTGGTCTTTTTGTCGTCGGAACCGCCATTTAAGGAAATACCGGCATCTAATTGGGTTTTATTTAAGGAATACTCGGTAGAGGGATATTGCAAGCGGGTAGGTAATACACCATCGTTTAAGAAAATAGCTCTTGGATCAGGCGCTGGTAAAGCGGGGTAACCAGTGCGGCGGAATTCAGTCCAAGCCTCAATTCCTTGACCAAATAAGGCAATCCATTTTTGAGTAAGTATATTTTCTTTGGTAGCGGGGCCGGCATTAGCTAAATAATCAGCGGGCATGGTTAAACCGTATTGGCCGAAAGAGGCCGCAATGGCTTGCTCGTAATAGCTTTGGGCATCGCCGGCTATATCACCATCCAGCGCCGCTTCGGCTAAGGTAAAGAGAAGCTCCGAATAACTCATGATAACGCTGGGCGTAGTGGTTTGTAAAAAGTAAGTGCCAATTTTAGCACTGGAAGCTAAATAAGTAGTGGCAATGGCATCGGGTAAGCCGTTCGGAATGCCCATGTACTGGTTGTTTACCGGCTGTCCGTAAATTGCTAAGCGCGGGTCGTTGAGGGCTTGCAGTTTATCTACTAAAGTTTTGCTTAAATTCCAGTCGGTGCGGCTTTCCTGGACCATTACCTGGTTCCACTCGTTGTTGCTGGGTAAACCATTGGCATTTTTCAGGACGGCATAATCGGAGTTGCTGGTGAATACGGGATATTTAACGGGATCCGCCAGAATCTCCGCCATAATTGCCTGTGATTCGGCTGGTTTTTTAGCGGCTTGCCGGTTAGCTAGTTTTAAGCGCAAAGAATTTGCAAATTTCTTCCACATCTCAATATTGCCACCGAACATAATATCGCCGGAAATAGCCGGACCACCTACGGTTAACTTCTCGTTGGCTAGTTTTAAGTCGTTCAGTAAACCGGCGTAAACTTCTTCCTGCGAATCGTATTTAGGCGTGTAAATAGGAGTAGTGGCCGTTCCCTGTAAGGCTTCGGTGTAAGGAATAGCGCCGTAAATATCCGTTAACAGCGAGAACACCCAGGAGCGCATCACCAAACCTACTCCCTCATAATTAGTGTTGGGCGCGGTACCTTCCGGCCCGGATTGAACTATAATTCGTTGAAAATTTAGCAGTGCATCGTTGTAAAAGCCTTTCCAGTTATTGGTGTAATAAGCCGGGCTCATGTTGTAGTTGTCCCCTTCGTCGGAATAAATGTTCCGGGCCAAATATTGTACCCACAACATGCCGCCATCCAGGTTAATACGTTCGAACCGAGCCCGGTGACCCCAGTAACGATCGACGCTCGACTCGATGCCGTTAGGCAACAGTACGGCTGAACTTACCTCCGAAGGCTTGTTCGGGCTAACATTCATTTCTTCGAAGTTTTTGGTGCAGGCACTGGCTAAAAAAGCTCCGGCTACCAAATAAGTCGCGATTTTTATTTTAGAAGATATTTTCATGGTAATAAAGTCTGTTTTTGGAAAGTAAAGAAATACAAGTAGCTGGCTCTCCTCATCCCCAGGCTTTCCCTGGTGAGAGAAAGCCCGAATGAAAGTTTTGCAAGGATGAGGATTACACGAGAGAGACTTATAAGAGAAATTTTTAAAATTTAAGGTCCAGGTTAACTCCAAAGCTCCGGCTGTTAGGTAACTGACCGTAAGTGAAACCTTGGGCATTACCACCCTGCGAGTCTATTTCCGGGTCGATGTGCGGCGTATTTTTGAACAGGATAGCCATGTTGCGGCCTACCAGCGATATCCGGACAGATTGCGCTTTGATTTTACCGGTTAAGAAGGCTGGTAACTGATAACCTAAGCTTACTTCCCGTAATTTCACGTAACTGGCATCGAAGATTGCCGATTCATGGTAGGTACGCGGGTTGTTATAGCTATAGAAAAGCTTGGCATCGGCAATTACATCGTTAGGAACGTAAACCGGCGCATCGGCGGTGCCTATGTTTTTTACCCCTTTACCAATTACCCCTTCTTCCCGACCAACGGCAGTTTCCGCATATTGTCCGGTCCAGCGGGCTGTTCCGGTTCCTTCGTCAAAAATATCACCTCCCTTTCTGATGTCAATTAAAGCGCTTAGCGATAATCCTTTGTAAGTAAAGGTGTTCGAGATACCGCCAATCCAGTCGGGTTGAATATTGCCTAATACTTTCTGACCGGGTGCTACCAAAGGAGTTCCCAGTACTTTATCGTACACAATCTGGCCATCGGGCGAGCGTAAAAACGCCGTGCCGTAGAAAGTGCCGTAAGGCTGACCTACCCGCGCTTCGGAGGAAAGCCCCCGGGTGGTGTACAAGGTATACGTGGTTAAGCCTTCGGCTAATTCTACTACTTGGCTGCGGTTGCGCGCATAGTTAAGCGCTATTTCCCACTGGAAGCCATTGGCTAATTGCACCGGCGTACCGGTCAGCATTATTTCTACGCCTTTATTCGTAACTTCCCCGGCATTTAAAAAGCGGCGGTTGTAGCCCGTAGCTTTCGAGATTTCTACCCCCAGAATCTGATCTTTGGTGCTTTTGGTGTAATAAGTGGCATCTAAACCAATTCTTCCGGCCAGAAATCGAATATCAGCGCCCACTTCCTGACCCGTGGTAATTTCGGGTTTTAGCGCGGCATTATTAATATCGGTACTTTCGCCGAAGCTAGGAATAGCTCCGTTCCAGGGCGATTTAGCATCGTAAACTTGATAAAGTTGATACGGGTCCGCATCGTTACCAACCTGGGCCCAACTGGCTCTTACTTTGGCAAAAGATAAGACCTTGTTGCTGATGCCTAATAAATCGGTAACTACCGCACTCAAGGAAACCGATGGATAGAAGAAAGAATTCTGATTTATCGGCAAGGTGCTGGACCAGTCATTCCGGCCGGTAACATCCAAAAACAAGGAGTTCCGGAAACCAAACTGAGCCGCCGCAAAAAGGCTTTGCACGTTAAATTCCTGAATTTCGCTTTGGTTGGTATTAGGACTGGCATTATTGTTTAAGGTGTATAACCTATCGATTACTAATTGCTCTACTTGAGCAAAGTTGCGCTTGTAATAATTGTTGCGGTAAATACCACCGGCTTGGCCGCTAAAAGAAAAGTCCGGTCCAAAATCCTGCTTGTAGGTCAGCATTATATCGTGGTTCGTTTCCTGGCTGCGCAGTATTTCTTCGTTATATTGGCCGGCCCGGAAGTTACCATTCGAAATCCGTTCGAAGCGGGTTACATTTATCCGGGTATCACTCCAGAAATCGGTACCGCTTCGTACCATTAAGCTTAATTTATCATTAAAATCATAGGATAGCGACATATTGCCCCGTAAGCGGTCTTTGTCGTTGGCGTTGGTTAAAAATTCCTGTTCGTAAAAAGGATTGGTAAAAAAAGTATGTTGCCAGTTGGGCGGTAAATTATCCCCCGGTTTCTGAATGCTTACTCCCACGTAATCGCGCCAGTTTTTTAGCTGATCCCAGGATACCGAACGGTGCGACCAGATAAATTCCTGACCCGATTGGTACGAGCGGTTATCAGAACCAGATTTAATGTATTCGGCACTTACGTTCGCTTTTAATTTGGGAGTAAGATTATAAGAAGAGCTTAAGTTAACGTTGTTACGTTTAAAATCGTTATTAAACATAATACCCGTTTGGTCCATACGCCCCACTGACAGCCGGAAGCTACCTTTATCGTTGCCCCCGACCAGAGCAATGGAGTTAAAGAAAGTATGACCAGTTTCCCAGTATTCATCCCAATTGTTTGGCTGAGGGGTTAAAGGTGCTACACCGGTACCTGTCCACCATTGCCGTACCAAACGGCCATCCATGGGGGCGCCCCAGCTTTCGTCGGTTCCTTCGGTACCATTAAGGGGAGCGTTAGGCCCGTAAGCTGCCCGGTATTGCTCTATTTCCAGAGGGTCCGTTATTGCTCCGCTGCGGCCATTATTATACCAGGTACGGTAACCGTTACCGCCCCCGTAGGTGTTTTGGAAATTTGGCTTTACCAATGGTCTTTCAAAAGTAGCACTGGAACTAATCTCTACCCCAATACCTTTGGTACCAGAGCCATTTTTAGTGGTGATTAATATAACGCCGTTGGCGGCGCGGGAGCCGTAAAGAGCCGCTGCATTCGGTCCTTTCAAAACCGAAATAGACGCAATGTTATCCGGGTTTACTTCAGAAATACCTCCGCCATAACGGCTTTCGTTTTTCGTCCGCAATCCAGTAACCGGGTCTACTCCCAAGGTATTAGCCTGTTGAATAGGTACTCCATCTACGACTATCAACGGCTGATTATTCCGGCTCACCGAACCCATTCCTCGGATAACAATATTAGAACTACTGCCCGGACCACCGTTGCTATTTACTTGTACCCCGGCTACCCGGCCTGATAAATTGTTTACCACGTTAGAAGTTTTAACTTCAGCCAGTTTACTGCCGCTTACTTCTTGTATGGTATAACCTAAAGCTTTTTTCTCTCTTTCAATACCAAAAGCGGTAACTACTACCTCGCCTAGTTGTTTCGCGTCGGTGGTCATGCTCACGTTCAGACTGGTTTTTCCGGCTACCGCTAATTCCTGCGTGGCATAACCGATAAAAGAAAAAACCAAAGTACTGGTCGGAGGGCATTCTAACGTATAAACCCCGTCGGCATTGGTAACGGTACCTTGCGAAGTGCCTTTTACGAGTACGGTTACTCCTGGCAATGGAATGTCTGCTTCGGAAACCTTGCCCGAAACTTTTATCTGTTGCGCCAGGGTGGGCGAAATGGCCAGCAGCACAAGAGCGTATAAGAGTAATAATCGTTTCATAAATTTTTTAATTTTGATAAGGTGTTGTTTTTGTGTAGACAAGTAATAGACAGACAGCTATTTAATTATTTAAATAACGTGGCTTCCCTTTCCGGCGAAAGGACTTAAAACGTAGATCAGAATTCTGGTACTATTGCTAAATCACAGGCAATAGTTGTCTGGCTCCGGGCAAAAAGCGCCTGAGAATAGCAATTAACCAAGAATATAGAGTGCGAAAGAGCAAGTAGAATCAATCCATATTCTGGAATTGATTAAAACAGCAAAAAGCTCTTGCAAGCAGTACCAATAATTAGGGTTGGTATTGTTTTTAGGTGATAAATTAGTTGAGGTACAAAATTGATTTAGAAATGCTTTGGATTTCTATTTAAAAAATAGAAATCCAAACCTAATTAGCCAAGCAATTATTTAAATGGCGCATTCAATTTTTATTTTTCATCCATCTTTCCTGCCGCCAGGCACGAAGAATATTAAGTTGTACTTGTCCCTTCATCATGCAATTATTAGAGTAAACCTTCTTTAGAGTAATAAAAATGAACTACTTTTTTACTGTGATAAACTAAGCTGCATTGTCGTTGGCCAAGCGATAATGCTTCATAATCCTTACGCTTGTTAAAGAATCAATTATTTTATTGGTAATTGTGTATTTGATACCCTGCATAATTACAAATAATTAATTAAATTAGAAATAATATTAAAAAATTTACAAATTGTATAAAGAACATCATTAAAATTTAAAATGTACCAATAATATTTAACCAGATTCTAAATATTACTGCACGATGTAATCCAACTATTAGAAATAATCTAATAAAATTGAAGCTATCGTTTTTGCTTTATTTATATTTAACCTATTAAAATGAAGACATAAAATCATAAGTAGAGTGTTTTTATGTTAAAATGACTTAAACTTTAAAGGGTAATAAGTGAAGTAAAGGTTTTCTTAGTAAAATATGCTTAAAATATTAACCAGATATATATACCATCGATTCTTCTTTTTTTCTTAATTCTATCTTACCAGTTTGTCATGTGAGCTTAAATTAAGGTTTACTTAAACTTAACTTAATAGTAATAGTGCGCTAACATCTGCGGACTACCTTTAGCGTATTAACAAGCAAGAGTTAGATTATGCTTCCGAAGGAATATTTACCTGTTGCTTACTTCTTTTTCCAAGCACCCTGGATATTAACCCTCCGGTTTTGTACGTTGTGTTCCATTTAAATTCTTTTATATGAAAGCATTCGCCGTTTTATTCCGGAAACTAGTGGATACCGTAGTATTGTATCAACTGCACTCTTTTTATTCAGCGCTAAAATCCGACCATGCCGAAGGGTCAAGTTTGTAGCAATTATCTCACCTGTAACCCGTTGCGGTATTAGTAATGAGAGTTAAAAAACGTCCCGTAGAGGTAGTGGTTATCTCAGATGTGCATTTAGGTACATACGGTTGCCACGCCAAAGAACTGCTCCGCTATTTAAAAAGCATTAAGCCCAAAAAGATTATTCTTAACGGCGACATAATTGATATCTGGCAGTTCAGTAAAAGTTATTGGCCCAAGGCCCACATGCAGGTAGTAAAGTACCTTTCGGGCTTAATTGCCAAAGGCGTAAAGGTACAATACATAACCGGCAACCACGACGAAATGCTGCGCAAGTTTGTGGGTTTTAAGCTGAGCTCGTTTAGTATTCAGAATAAACTCTTGCTGGAACTGGATGGCCGCCGGGCCTGGATTTTCCACGGCGATGTGTTTGATGTTACCATGCAGCATTCTAAATGGCTGGCCAAGCTGGGAGCTGTAGGTTACGACTTACTTATCTTAATTAATCGTTTCGTTAACTTCTTTTCGGTAAAATTTAACGGTAATAAAATATCGTTTTCAAAAAGTGTAAAAAACCGGGTAAAAAGTGCGGTGGCCTTTATTAATAATTTTGAACAGACCTGTGCCGATATTGCCATTGATAACGGCTACGACTACGTGATTTGCGGGCACATTCACCAACCGGAAATAAAAAACATTACTACCCAGCACGGCTCCGTTACTTACCTGAATTCTGGCGACTGGATCGAAAATTTAACGGCGCTGGAATATTACCAGGGTGAGTGGCATCTGTACCGTTACCACGAGGATCTTACCATTACCCACCAGGAAGAGTTGCCGGATACAACCTCAGAAATTTTAAACGATCAGGAACTGATGCAAAATCTAATGCAGGAATTTAAATTGCGGAGCACTTGAAGATTTTATACGCGGTACAAGGTACGGGTAACGGTCACCTGAGCCGGGCCTTAGATATTATTCCTATTTTAAAACAGCGAGCCGAAGTAGATATTTTAGTAAGCGGTTGCCAGGCCGATGTTTCCTTACCTTATGCCGTGCAACATCAGTTTAAGGGTTTAAGCTTTATTTTTGGCAAGAAAGGCGGGGTGGATTTTGTTAAAACGTTTAGTAAGCTCAACTCCCGGGCTTTTTACCAGGAAATGCGGCAGCTTGCCATTGAATCGTACGACTTGGTATTAAATGATTTTGAGCCGATTTCGGCCTGGGCCTGTTATTTTAAAAAGAAAACCTGCATTGCCTTAAGCCATCAGAGTGCCGTTCTGGCTCCGCAAGCCCCGCGACCCAAAAAGGAAGATGCTTTCGGCAAGTTTGTTCTTAAAAATTATGCGCCGGCTACCCACCACTATGGTTTTCATTTCAACCGTTTCGGCGAGAATATTTTTACCCCCGTTATCCGATCTCAAATTCGCGAGCTTATTCCGGAGAACCAAGGCCATATAACCGTTTACCTACCCGCCTACGACGATTGGCAATTAATAGAGAAACTAAAAAGCTTTAAAGAAGTGAATTGGCAGGTATTCTCGAAGCACAACAAAATGCCTTTCCGGCACAAACACATTCAGGTAAATCCCATAAATAACGTGGCTTTCGTGCAGAGTTTAGCTACCTGTGCGGGGGTGTTATGCGGCGCCGGTTTCGAAACACCCGCCGAAGCTTTGTACCTGGGCAAAAAAGTACTGGCTATCCCTATGAAAGGCCAATATGAACAGCAGTGTAATGCGGCCGCTTTAAAAGTAATGGGCGTACCCGTTATTCCGTCGCTTAAAACCAAGCATTTACCTGTTGTTGAAGAATGGCTCGAGAATGGGGCAGTTATTCCGGTAAACTATCCCAACGAAACCGAACAGATTATTGATAAGATTTTACAGAAACATGCTGCTGGTACTTACCCGGAAAACTTTCCGATACAAACACCCAAAACCGATGTTCCTGTAGACTTTAAAGTATAAATCTGAGTAATGTAAAGCCACGGATGAATATTGAAAGAATTCAAATAATTTTATGCTGGCGCGAGGCTCTTGCCTAGTGGCTACTATCCGGTAGGCCTCTGACCGGGCAAACGAATATACTTGAATTTAAAATCTTAGCTATTTACACTAGTGCAAGAGGCCAGACGATGGTCATCACGAACGGGGACGCGCGCAATAGCAAAAATAAAAAACGTAAACGCCGGAAGCTAACTGCCAGCGTTTTGAGTAAATAACAGCATGCAACTACATTTTTCAGAAAATATTACTTCGGCTGTTGCCGGAACACCTGAACAAGCATTAAATAAGGCCGACTTCGGCGAAACGTTTAAATGGGGTGTTTCTACCGCGGCTCACCAAATAGAAGGCGCTCACACCACCGATGGAAAAGGTCCTTCTATCTGGGATACTTTCTCCGGCATAAAAGGCAAGATTCAGTCGGGGCACCACGCCAACCATTCCTGCGATTTTTATAATCGTTACGGCGAAGATATTTGCTTGATGGATCAGATGAACATTCCGAATTTTCGGTTTTCACTGGCCTGGCCGCGTATTTTCCCGCAGGGTTTTGGTCAGGTAAATCAATTAGGAATTGATTATTACAACCGCTTAATTGATGGCTGCCTGGAACGGAACATTGAACCCTGGGTAACGTTGTACCATTGGGATTTACCGCAAGAATTAGAGCGTCGCGGTGGCTGGACCAACCGCGACATGGTAGCCTGGTTTCAGGAGTATGCTCACCTGTGCGCTCAAAAATTTGGCGACCGGGTAAAATACTGGATGGTTCTGAATGAACCCATGGTTTTTGTGGGAGCGGGTTATTTTCTGGGCGTACACGCGCCGGGCCGGCGCGGCATTAAATCCTTTTTAGCAGCGACGCACCACGCCGCCTTGTGCCAGGCCGAAGGGGGGCGTATTTTGAAAGCTGACTTGCCGCACGCCGAAATTGGTACTACTTTTTCTTGCTCGCACCTGGAACCGTATCGTCCGCAACTAATCCGCGACCACGGCGCTACCCGCCGCGTAGATGCTATTTTAAATCGCTTATTCCTGGAGCCGGCTCTAGGTTTAGGTTACCCGGTAGCCGATGTGCGTCCCCTGCGCCGCATTGAAGAATTTATGCAGTCCAACGACGAAGCTTTACTGCCTTTTGCTTTTGATTTTATTGGCGTACAAAATTATACCCGCGAAATGGTAAAGTATGCCCTGTTTACTCCTTTTATTCAGGCGGCTCTGGTGCCGCCCAAAAAGCGCGGAGTAGCCTCTACCGTCATGAACTGGGAAGTATACCCGCCTGCTATCTACCACATCCTGCATAAATTTAACAGCTACCCGCAGATCAAAAAACTAATTGTTACGGAAAATGGCGCGGCTTTCCCGGACCAGGTAATAAATGGCCAGGTAAACGATACGCAGCGCCTGCACTATATTCAGGAATATTTAAAACAAGTATTAAAAGCCAAGCAAGAAGGGGTAAAAGTAGACGGTTACTTTGTTTGGTCGTTCACCGATAATTTTGAATGGGCCGAAGGCTATCATCCGCGGTTCGGGCTGGTTTACGTGGATTACGAAACCCAGCAGCGCATTGTAAAAGCTTCGGGCAAGTGGTACACAGAGTTTTTAAACCCCACTGCCTGCGGCACCTTCCCTAAAAACAAGGGAAAGGCTGGCTTCACTTTATAGTTTAGGAATGATTTCTTTTGAAATTATTAACTTATTCTTATCCCATCTTATTAAAGTGTCTAGTACTTTTTCAGAAGCTAGAAGGTAATGGATACTCAAACTAGCATCGTTGAAGCCGGTTAACTAACCATACTTTTTAAAATATCGGGTTAAGTAAGTATTGAATACTGTTCCGGGTAAGTATCTTTGGCGGCGCAAATGGATTTAAATGAGCCAAACAACCTTAACCAAGGCAGAAATTTTCATTATATACTTCGTCCTTGGCCTAATTATTTTCGGTATTGTGCTGTCGCGTACCGATCCGTACTGGTTTGAATTTACCTATGCCGTAGAAGATGGCTTTATCGAATGGATGACTATCTTGCCTTTATTGGCAGCTATGATTATATCTCTGAAAAGGCTTTTCCGGTTGTATCGCTACCGCCATTGGTTGTTTTCTTTCACTTTATTGGGAATTGCCGCTTTTTCTTTTTTTGCCGCCGGCGAAGAGTTAAGTTGGGGGCAGCGCCTCTTTCACCTGGAAAGTTCTTCTTTTTTTCAAAAGAATAATTCGCAGCACGAAACCAATATTCATAATTTAATAGTAGGCGGTCAGAGTATTAATTTGTTGATTTTTTCCCGGCTTCTGATTTTGGGGGCGGCCTTATATTTGTTCGGGTTACCAATTATCTACCAACGTTCAACTGCTATCTTTTCCTTCGTCAATCAGGCGGGTATACCCGTTGCCCGCGGATACCAGATAGTCACTTTTTTACTTGTCTTTATTCTTATTTCTCTTTGCCCTTTAGGTAAGCGGGCCGAATTGCTCGAATTCGGCGGTTGTTATTTATTCTTTCTGATTGTTCAGTTCCCTAAGAACAGAAATATTTACGCACTATCGCATTAACTGTGTATTCCCGTAAAATAATATTTTTTCCATTCCATTAAATTTATTTTAGCTTTGCACCGGTTTTGCCAACCGGTAAAAGCTATTTCTAAAAAGATAACTAATTAGTAAACAATATGGCTTATTTATTTACTTCGGAATCTGTTTCGGAAGGACATCCTGATAAAGTTGCCGATCAAATTTCCGATGCGTTGCTCGACGAATTCTTAAAACAAGACCCGCAGTCGAAAGTAGCCTGTGAAACTTTGGTAACTACTGGTTTAGTGGTGCTAAGCGGCGAGGTGAAAACCCGGGCGTACGTAGATGTGCAAAAAGTAGCCCGCGATGTTATTAAAAGTATAGGTTACACTAAATCTGAATATAAGTTTGATTCCGAAGCTTGTGGCGTTATTTCGGCGATTCACGAACAATCCGGCGATATAAACCAAGGCGTAGAACGGGCCAACCCGGAAGACCAGGGAGCCGGTGACCAAGGAATGATGTTTGGGTATGCTACCAACGAAACCGATACCTATATGCCATTGGCGTTGGAGCTATCGCATTTACTGCTGAAAGAGTTGTCGGCCATCCGGAAAGAAGGTAAACAAATGACGTACTTGCGGCCGGATGCGAAATCGCAGGTAACCATTAAATACAGCGATAACCACACGCCGGAAAAAATTGACACTATTGTTATTTCTACGCAGCACGACGATTTTGCCGATGAAGCTGAAATGCTGAAAACTATTAAAAAGGATGTGCTGACTATTTTGATTCCCCGGGTGAAATCTGTTTTACCTTCCCGTACCGCCAATTTGTTCGTGGAAGATATAACGTACCATATTAATCCTACGGGCAAATTTGTAATTGGTGGGCCACACGGCGATACCGGCTTAACTGGTCGCAAAATTATAGTGGATACCTACGGGGGCAAAGGAGCTCATGGGGGCGGCGCTTTCTCCGGTAAAGATTCGTCCAAAGTAGACCGCTCGGCAGCTTATGCTACCCGGCATATTGCGAAAAATTTAGTGGCAGCAGGCGTAGCCGATCAGGTATTGGTGCAGGTAGCGTATGCTATTGGCGTTGCCGAGCCGGTTGGCGTATACGTAACTACTTACGGCACTACTAAAGTAAAAGACGCACAGAGTAATGTTATGAGCGACGGCGAAATATCTGAAAAAGTGAGTCAGATATTTGATATGCGGCCTTATGGGATTGTAAAACGCTTTGGCTTGCAGAACCCTATTTTCTCCGAAACCGCCGCTTACGGCCACATGGGCCGGCCGGCGGGTACGAAGAGAGTAGAAGTGCAAGTAGAGGGTAAAACCGAAGTACGCGAGTACGAAACATTTACCTGGGAAAAACTAGATCACGTGGATCAAATAAAAGCGGCTTTTGGCTTATAATTGCTAAAATCAGATAAAAAAGAAAGGCCGGTTCATGAACCGGCCTTTCTTTTTTATCTGATTTTACGTTTAATGAGTTGTTATTTTATCTTTATACTTTTTTAACTGCCGGGTCATCGAGTCCAGCGCTTTATCGGTAGCCGTTTCAAAAGAATCGGCTTCTTCTTTGGTAAACAAGGTGCTGCCCGGTACAAATAATTTTATCTCTACAATCTTATTCGCTATCTGGTTGTTATTACCTAACTTCAGAAAAACTTCGCCTTCAATGATGCGGTCATAGAATGTTTCTAATTTATTAACTTTCTGCTGAATAAAGTCTTGCAGTTGCGTGCGCGCATCAAAATTGACAGCATTGATTTGTAATTTCATAGTCGATAAATAGTTAAAGTGAAACTTAAGCTTTAGGATGAGCTTTGTCGAAAATTGATTTCAGTTTTTCGATGCTAGTATGGGTGTACACCTGCGTAGCAGCTAAACTGGCATGACCTAATAAATCTTTAATGGCATTTAAATCAGCTCCTTTATTTAACAAATGCGTTGCAAACGAATGACGCAACACATGTGGATGAGTATGGCGGGAGGTAGTAATCATGCCAATATACTTTTTTACGGTTCTGTACACAAATTTCGGATAAAGCGGCAATAGTTTATTTGTAACGAGCAGCCTGTTGGTAGGGTTATCCGGGAACTCAATTTTTTTCTTTTCCAGGTAGGCATTCAGGCAGGTGAGTAAGGAGTCGTTCAGCGGTATTAACCGTTCTTTGTTGCCTTTTCCCAGCACTTTTACGGTACGACCGGGCAAGTTTATATCGGAATGAGAAATGCCAATTAATTCGGCTAAACGCATACCCGTGCCGTACAGAAATTCCAGAATTAATTTATCGCGAAAGCCCGCAAAAGAATCTTCAAAAGAAAAAGAATCTAATAAGGTGTTAAGAGCTTCTTCCGGAACAAAGGCTGGTAGCTTCTTTGCCGTTTTAGGAGGTTTAATGCGTAATGTAGGATTTTTATCGATGCGCTCTTCACGGAGTAAGAATTTGTAATAAGAACGCAGGCAAGCAATTTTACGGTTTATAGTCCGGGAGTCCAAATCTCTCTGAACTAAGCTTACTAGCCAGGAACGGATAATATGAAAGTCTGCCTCAGCCGCATCCGTAATCTGGTAAGTAGTTTGCAGATAATCCGTAAACTGACCTAAATCTGTTTTATAAGAAAGCAACGTATGCGGACTGTACCGCTTCTCGTACTGCAGGTATTTAAAAAATAATTCCATAAATTAATACTAAGTTAGCCTAAACTAACGGTAGTACTAATTTATGGAACAAATATATGGGATACGAATGTATTAGTAGTTTTCGTCAACAAAAAGTTGTTGCTTGTATACTGCTCTCTCTTTTTGTCTTTTTTTACTAACCGAAGGTTTTTCGAAATAGGTTCTGGCCCGTAATTCTTTTAATACCCCGGTTTTCTCAAATTTCTTTTTAAATCTCTTCAGAGCTCTGTCTACTGATTCGTTATCTTTTACGTTTACAATGATCATGTTTTATATTACTGATTTTAAAGGATGACAAATTTAGATACAACATTACTGAAAATCAAGAAAAAGGTTTAATTTTTAATGCAAGTTTACTATTTATACCGTATTTCTTTATGGTTGGCACAAACCAATGGAGGAACAGACAGTAAAAGAAGAAATCAGAATAGAATTAAAACCTTAAAGCTTAAATCCTTTTGTTATAGAATGCAGCTTTCTTAGGTGTAACTTTTGAGTTAATCGGTTCCTAACAAGCAAGTACGTATTAAAACTGCTTAGATTATTCTGTAATAATACCAGCTTGAAACTTATAAGCCGTGTTGGGAAAAGTAATAGTAGCTGTTTGTCTTTAGAGCTGGTTCTCGGCTCCATACTGCGGTGCTAATGCGGTTTCAAGAGTAACCACCTCGTAGCGGGTAGACCTCGTTTGGCGCTTCCAGACGGGTTTAAACTTCCTTTCCTCGTGCCTCACCATGCCTCGTTCCTCGGCACCTTAGAAGGCCCTCCCTAGCCAAACGGCTGTCAACTTTTCTTAGTTACGGCCTATTTAGCATCTAATAAAGTCGACTAAATACGGCTTATTTATTTCAAATTGGTATTAGCTAAGCCTCACTTTATAGTTTTACTGTTATTTACCGCAACACTTCCCGGGAAATAACCAGCTTTTGAATTTCGGAAGTACCTTCGCCAATCGTACATAGTTTGGCATCGCGGTAATATTTCTCAGCGGGGTAATCTTTGGTAAATCCGTAACCGCCAAATATCTGAACGGCTTCGTTCGCAATTTGAACGCAAATTTCTGAAGCATAATACTTCGCCATCGCTGATTCTTTGGTCACATTTTCGCCCCGGTCTTTCAAATCAGCGGCCCGATACATCAGCAGGGAAGCGGCCGAAATTTGAGTGGCCATATCGGCTAGTTTAAAAGAAATCGCCTGAAAACCGGTAAGTGGCTGGTTAAATTGCTGACGTTCCTGAGCGTAATTAAAAGCTGCTTCGTACGCTCCTTGCGCAATACCTAAACTAAGAGCAGCAATAGATATTCGGCCACCATCCAGCACTTTCATGGATTGAATAAATCCATCACCCACTTGGCCCAATATAGTATCTTTATGTACCCGGCAATCGGTTAAAATGAGTTCGGTCGTTTCGGAGGCGCGCATGCCTAATTTGTTTTCTTTACGACCATGGGTAAAGCCTTCGTGTGGTTTGGGGATGACAAAAGCCGTCATGCCATGAGAATCGCCGGCCGCACCGGTCCGGGCAATTACTACGGCAATATTGCTCGATTTACCGTGCGTAATAAAATTTTTCGTGCCATTCAGAATATAATAATCACCATCTTGTACGGCTACCGTGCGCATATTGCCGGCATCAGAGCCAGTATTGGGTTCGGTTAAGCCCCAGGCCCCAATCCACTCGCCACTAGCTAATTTAGGTAACCATTTTTGTTTTTGTTCTTCGTTGCCAAACTGCAGAATATGACCCGTACACAAAGAGTTATGGGCCGCTACCGATAAGCCAATAGAGCCATCTATTTTAGAAATTTCTGAAATGGCGGTAACGTATTCTTTGTAGCCAAAACCAGAACCTCCGTATGCTTCTGGCACCAAAACCCCCATTAATCCTAACTCTCCCAGTTTTTTAAATACTTCTACCGGAAATTCCTGGCTTTCGTCCCAATTCATTAGAAAGGGTTTGATATTTTTCGCCCCGAATTCTTGAATCATTTGGGCGATAAATTGTTGATTTTCAGTTAGAGTTACCTGCATTGCGTATTATGACTTATTTCCGTATTAGCTATTTGTTGAGTTAGTAAAGCTTGTTATTACCTTTCGTATATTTTGGTTTTAAAAACGTACTTAACCAGAAAATACTATTCACCCTCGATACTACCGGAACTATAACCTTTTTGAAACCTTATATAATTTAACTTACTTTGTGCGATTTAGGTTAAATAAAATAAGTTTTAGTCCGTTACTAGTAACGAAAAAGTACAGCTTTCATTATCTATAAATTAATGCAAATCAACCTTCGGTTTCGGTTTAATCTTTACATGGTTTTTGCCTGTGTCTTTTCTTTTTCTTCGTGCCGCACCTACAATCAAAACATTATGTTTAAAACCAGCGGCGACATTAATATGGAAAAGCTGAAGCAATCTTTAGCTACCGTAGAAAGGAACTATATTATTCAACCGAACGATTATATAGATGTACGAGTGTACACAAATAGAGGAGAACGGATTTTTGACCCCAACGGTGAACTGCCTTTTGGCGCGCCGGGTGTTTCGAATAACCAGGGAGGTGCTACCCGGAGTTCCTCTCGTACCCAGCGCAGTACTCAAGGAAGTCAAAGTTATTATAATACGGAGTTTTTGGTGCAGCACGACGGAACAGTAAAGCTGCCCATGGTAGACTATGTAAAAGTTACTGGCCTTACCTTGTTGCAAACAGATTCTTTGTTACAAACTTTATACGCCAAGTATTATGTAGAGCCGTTTGTATCTACGCACGTTACCAATAATCGTATTTTTGTTTTAGGAGCGAATGGGGGTAATGTAATTCAGATGACGAATGATAACATGAATCTTTTTGAAGCGCTGGCTCAATCGGGCGGAGTAACCCGCGAAGGGAAAGCACATAACATACGCATTATACGAGATTACCTAGATCATGATCCTATTGTACAGGTAGTGGATTTAAGCACTATTGATGGGATGAGAAAAGCCACTCTTTACGTAGAACCAAACGATGTTATTTACATTGAACCGAACCAACGGCTTTTTTTTGAATTACTCCGCGATATAACTCCTGTGATAAACACTTTTGTGGGTGTGGTTTCTACTTACCTATTAATCAAAAACTTATAAAATCTGAGACTAACAGAGTAATAAAAAATTAATGACCAACAAAGAAAGCATTGTGCTGGAGGAATTAGAAAATAACTATGCTGCTGCTGTAGAAGTAGAGGAGGATAGTGGCGGCAGCGATATTGATTTTATCATGCTGCTTAGCATTATCCGGAAAAGCTTAATCTGGGTAAGTTTGCTAATTGTACTAGGTTTAATTGGGGCATTTTTATTTTTGCGTTATACCAAACCCTTGTTTAAATCTTCCTCTACTTTAAAAATCGACGAGCAATCAGAAGCCGGACGTTTAGGATTAGGAGGAACTATTGAAAATCAGCAAACTTTATCTAACCTATCCGGCGAAATTGAAATTATTAAATCCAACTTTACCTTCGAAAGGCTGCAACAAAAACTGCCGCTGGATATAAATTATTACTCTATCGGAAATGTTTTAAACGAAGAGTTGTACAAAAATTCTCCCTTTAAAATTACTTATCAGCTAACCAACGAGGCTTATTACGACAGAAGATACAATGTAACGTTGCTCGACGCTACCCGCTTTAATTTGTCTTATTTGGAGGGAGATCAGGAAATAACCGAAGAACACACCATTGGTAAACCCGTAGAAAAGCCTGGTTTTTCGTTCACTTTAACGCTGCGGGTGCCTTTAAGTGCCGATGTTATTGCCCAAAAATATTATTTTATTGTTAACAGCAATGCGGCTATCCGGCAATATTTAACCTCTAACGTGGCGGTTAATATTGTTAACCTAGATGCCAGTACCGTTGAAATTTCTTTTACCGACCACAATCCATTTAAGGCGCACGAAATTGTAAACTCCATCGATTCGGTTTATTTAGAGCAAAAAATTGCTTTAAAAGATTTGGCAACTCGCCAAACGCTTTCCTTTCTCGATGAACAATTAAAAGAAACCAACGAAAATTTAGGTAATTCCGAAATTCAGATGGAAAACTTCGTGAAAGAAAATAAAACCTATGATGTGCGGGCAGATGTCAGTAAAAGCATAACCAAGCTGGAGGAATTGAATAAGGAAAGGATTAATTTGCACTTGCAAATTTCTTTATTAAACGAAGTAGATCAGCTGCTAAATAAGAGTTCTAATTTAGATCAGATGATTCCGTCGTTAAAAGAGTTAGACGATGCGCAACTTTTAAAGCAAATCGCTCAGCTAAGCGACCTGCAACTCGACCGTAATTTAATGGTGCAGTCGTATAAAACTACTACTAAAGCGTACCAATTGCTGGAAGAAGAAATTAAGTTTGTCGAGCAATCGGTACGTAAGTTATTAGCCCAGAATATTGTATTGCTACAGAAAGAAGTAGCGCTTGTTAATTCGAACATCCGCCATATTCAGCAGGAATTACTGCAAATGCCCGGTAAAGAAACCAAACGCGCCCGCTTGCAACGGCTCTTTGACCTGCACGAGAAATTTTACCTGATGTTAATGGATAAGAAGGTAGAATTTGGCATTGCCCGGGCTGGTACCGTACCGGATTTTCAAATTCTGGCACCTGCTTCCCGTCCAGGCGCACCTATTTATCCGAATAAATTGTTAGTGTATGGTATAGGTTTAGCGGGTGGTTTATTTTTAGGTTTGGGGTTAATAGCGGCCCGTTACTTATTGCATAATACTATAACCAGTTTGCCCGAATTAGAACGGAGCTCTCAGGCCGCTATATTAGGGGTCATACCTCGTTATAGAAAAGAAAAGTTACCTATTTCTAAACTAATTATAGATAAAAACCCGCGCTCGGCAATAAGTGAATCTATTCGCTCCATTAGAACCAATCTGGAGTTTATCAGTTCTTCCAAAAGTAAGCGCTTAATTTCCATTACTTCAACGGTAAGCGGGGAAGGTAAAACGTTTGTGGCGGTTAACCTAGGGGGTATTATTTCGCAATCCAATCAACGTGTCATTATTCTGGACATGGACTTGCGCAAGCCTAAAGTACACCTGGCGTTTGATGCCGAAAATACCAAAGGTATCAGTACTATTTTGATTGACCGGCACAGTGTAGCCGAATGTATCCGGCATACTGCCATGCCTAACCTGGATTTTATTTCAGCGGGCCCTACTCCGCCCAATCCTTCGGAATTAATTCTGAATACTAGTTTCGATGAGATGATTGAAGAACTGTATCATTCGTACGATGTTATAGTGGTAGATACTCCACCGGTAGGGCTTGTAACGGATGGTATTTTGGTGATGCGTAAAGCAGATATTCCTATCTATATTATTCGGGCTGGTTTTTCAAAAAAAACTTTTTTGAAGAACATGAATAAAATTATGCGCCTTAACAATTTTACTAAAATGTGCACGATTCTGAATGATGCCGATGGATTAGGCGCTTATGGCTACGGGTATGGTTATAGCTACGGCTATGGTTATGGCTATGGTTATACTAATTCTTACTACGAAGAAGAAAAACCGGATTCCTTTTTTACCAGATTCAAAAAGAAGTTTACCTAGGTTATGGCTTCTTTTTTTAAGAATTTATTTAAAAGCGATGCTCCACCAAAAGCCACTAATTTTTTAGAGTTTCTGGGGGCTGATATGCACGCGCACGTACTGCCCAGCTTAGATGATGGAGCAGATTCCATGACGCAGGCCTTAGCCATGGTTCAGGAAATGAAACAGCTAGGCTACCGCAAACTTATTCTAACGCCCCACATTATGGGCGACTTCTACAAAAATACCCCGGATGGAATTAGGGCAAAGCTAGCCGAATTAATTCAGGCGCTACAGCAACAAGAAATTGCAATAGAACTGGCATGTGCGGCCGAGTATTACCTGGATGAGTGGTTTGTGCAAAAGCTGGACGACAAGGAGCCTTTGTTAACTTTCGGCGATAATTATGTGCTCTTCGAAACTTCGTTCATAAACGAACCTATGCGGTTCCAGGATATAATTTTCAAAATAAAGAGCAACGGTTACACCCCCGTCTTAGCCCATCCGGAGCGCTATTCCTACTTATACAACCGCTGGAATAGCTTGGCAGAATGGCACGAAAACCATGTTTTATTTCAAGTAAATTTAAATTCGTTGGTGGGATATTACGGACCCGAGGCCAAACGAAGGGCGGAAAAACTGCTGCAAAATAAAATGATCGATTTTGTAGGAACCGATGCGCACAGCGAAAAACATATCCGCGTTTTGCAAAAATTAGCGGGCTCATCCACTTTTGAAAAGCTAAGGCAATTACCTTTGCGTAATCAAGCTTTATAATTTCATTCTAATTAATTTTTTACATGGTGTTTGTTACGGGTAGTAAGGGTTTGATTGGTTCTTATCTGCTCAGGCAACTATTAGCCGAAGGCCACCAGGTAAAAGCCCTAATCCGTACCGCACTTACCCCAGAAGAACTTCAGCATCCAAATCTAAAGTATATTACAGGCGATATTCTGGATGTAAGCGTATTGCAGCAGGCGATCGCAGATAACGATTACGTTTTCCATTGTGCTGGTTTGGTATCGTATGCCCCACAGGACGCTGGTTTGTTAAAGCAAATAAACGTGGAAGGTACGGCCAATATCGTAAATACTTGTTTGGCCCGGCAAAACGTAAAATTATGCCATGTGAGTTCAGTGGCTGCTATTGGTCAACAGAAAAATACGACTATCCTCGACGAAAATGCTAAGTGGGACCCACAGGCCGATGTTTCAGTATATGCCAGCTCTAAATATTTTGGGGAACTGGAAGTATGGCGGGGTATAGCCGAAGGTTTAAAAGCTATTATTGTTAACCCATCGGTCGTGCTTGGCCCCGCCGACTGGACCCGCAGCAGCACCCAGCTTTTTAAATACGTATTTAATCAAAACTCTTTTTATACCGGTGGCTACCTTAATTTTGTGGATGTCCGGGATGTCGTGAGCAGTATGCTGGCTTTAACTTTTTCGGATGTTACCGGCGAGCGGTTTATTCTGAATGCGGGTCAGGTTTTATATAAGGATTTCTTTACTAAAATAGCTCTTTACTTAAATCGTAAAGCTCCCGGAGTTAAAGTGCCGAGCGCATTAACGGAAATACTATGGCGCCTGGAAAGTTTACGCTCTTTTTTTACCGGAAAGCGGCCGCTAATTACTAAAGATACCGCGCGAATAACAAAAAGAAACTATTTATATACCAGCGAAAAATTAAAAAAACAACTACCTTTTTCCTTTAAAACCTTAGAAGAAACCTTAAATTGGAGTTGTCGGGAGTTAAGGCTGAAATACCGGTTACCCGTATAATATCTTAACTATTCTTAAACTAATTAAGTGTGTAAATTGTCGTATAAGATGCATTCTAATGCAGGTAAACCTATACTAGTAAATGAACGAAAATTCTGAAGAAAGAAACGAAGAGTTGGGTATAATAAAAAAATTTGAAGCCATGGTTTCTCGTAACGAAACCGTGTTCTTCGATTTGTCTGATTTTGAATTTATTATTGATCATTATACCACCAGCTTTAATTATAAAAAAGCCTTGCAAGCTTGTGAAGCCGCTTTAAATCAATACCCGTTTTCCACGGAATTATTAATAGATAAATCGCAGTTGTTGGCCATGTCGGGCAATTTTGCCGAAGCCATTGACATGATTGATCAGGTAGCTCTTTTAGATCCGGATAATGCGGATGTGCTGGTAACCCGGGGAGTTATTCATACCCAGAAAGGGGAGTACCAAGCCGCAGTCGACTATTTTAAGCAGGTAGTTGAACTTCATCCGGACCGCGACGATGTGTTTTTTAATATTGGTTTAACGTACCAAACCTGGGGGAAATTTAAAGCCGCCGCTAAATATTATAAAAAGTGCCTCGAAATAAATCCAGACAATGAAATGGCCATACAAGAAATTTTGTATTGCCTGGATATTGTTGGTAGTCTGGAAAGTTGCCTGCCTTTTTTGCAGGAATTTATTGATAAGGATCCGTATTCGCACACTGCCTGGTTTAATATGGGTTTGCTGCAATACAAGCTCGCCGAATACGATAAAGCCTTAGCCGCTTTTGAATACGCGACCATTATTAAACCCGAGTTTACCGAAGCGTTTGAGCATTTAGGTAATACCTATGTAGGTTTGGGCGAGTTTGCGAAAGCCATTGAAGCCTTTACGGCTGCGGCTAACCTAAATCCGCAATCGGCCGAAACCATGTGCAACATTGGAGAATGCTACGAAAAGCTGCGCCAATGGGACTTATCGCGCCGGTATTATCAAAAAGCCATTGACTTAAATCCAGAAATGGACGAAGCTTGGTTTGGCATAGGAATTATTTTAAATGCCCAGGATAAGTGGTTTGAAGCCTTACATTTTTTTAGAAAAGCAGCCACCTTGTACCCCGATAGTGCCGATTATTGGATTGCTTTAGCGGCCGCTGAGTTTAATGTGGGCAATATTGTTTCCAGTTTGGAGTGTTACGAGAAAGCCAGCATTTTATCGCCGGCTAATAAAGACATTTGGTTAAACTGGTCTATTATTTTATACGATCAAGGGAACTTTGAAGGTGCTATCGACCTCATACATAATGCGCTGGAATTACAGCCAGATGCCGCAGAACTACATTATCGCTTGTGCGCCTACCTACTTTCGGCAGGAAAATATAAAGAAGCATATAATTATTTAGAAAATGCATTAATTTTGGACTTCGATAAGCACTATTTGCTTTTTGAGTACTTCCCTGAGTTAGAATCGCAACGCGCTCTGGCCAGGTTAATTGATCAATATCGCAAATAAAAAATTAGATTGTCGAAGTATTGAATTGCTAAATTGTTGCGTGATTAGATGGCTGAATGGTTTCTTTTTAAGAAGAATTTAACAACGGTTTTGCAGGAGCATATTTGCTTATCCAGTACTTTTATGGTAGACAAACAATTTTACTACTTAGTGCTCAGGCAATCTAACCATTCCACAAATCCAACCATTCAACTTTAATGAACTATCATCTTAGTCATTTGCCCGAGAGGGATGCTAAACCCCGCGAGAAAGGCTGTACCATGGCCATGGATAAAGGCCTGAGCATCCGGGAGGTAGAAGATTTTATCGAAGTAGCCAGCGAATACGTAGATCTGGTAAAATTGGGTTGGGCTACTTCGTACGTAGTGCCTAACTTAAAACGCAAGCTGGAAGTATACCGGTCGGCGGGTTTACCGGTTTATTTTGGCGGTACGCTCTTCGAAGCTTTTATTATCCGCAACCAGTTCGATGAGTATCGCCGGCTGCTCGATTCTTTTCAGATGGAAATTGCGGAAGTATCGGATGGTTCTATTGAATTAAACCACGAACAAAAGTGCGAATATATCCGGCTTTTATCGGAGCAGGTTACCGTTTTATCGGAGGTAGGCTCTAAAGATGATCAGAAAATTATTCCGCCTTATAAATGGATTAGTCTGATGCAAGCCGAATTAGATGCGGGTTCCTGGAAAGTAATCGGGGAGGCGCGTGAAGGAGGTACAGTAGGTTTATTCCGGTCGACGGGCGAAGTGCGTAGTGGTTTGGTGGAAGAAATTTTGACCAAAATTCCATTCGAGAAAATTATCTGGGAAGCTCCTCAAAAAGAGCAGCAGGTTTGGTTTATAAAATTATTGGGAGCCAACGTAAACCTAGGCAATATTGCGCCCAACGAAGTTGTCCCTTTAGAAACCATACGATTGGGAATTCGGGGCGATACGTTTATGGATTTCTTAAACTTAGAAGAAAATAAAAAGTAATTTTAATCAAAAAGAGTTACCTAATGGGTAACTCTTTTTGATTAGGTCTTCTTCTAAAAGAAATGTATGCCATAAAGCATATCTCAATGGCTATTTTCAGGCAAGTAGTAAAAATATACTTTCATTCTGTCTGCTCGCAACTATCTCTTAATTTATACATTTTGCTTAGCAAAACTAAAGTGCAGGTAGTTGCATCAATCATCCAAAATAAACTAACTCAAAACTTTCTCCTTACTTCGTTATAGTTTTTAATCCGCGTTGCCTTACTTTGTACTTATGGAACTGTTGCATAATTTTATTGACTTCTTTTTACATCTGGATGTTCATTTATCGGAGATTATTCGGGATTACGGGGTTTGGGCGTATCTTATTTTGTTTCTGATCATATTTGTGGAAACCGGTTTGGTAGTAATGCCTTTTTTGCCCGGTGATTCTCTCTTATTTGCTGCGGGAGCTTTTGCTGCCCCTCAAATTTTAGCTAATGGTGAGTCAATAGCCGGACCATTCAATATATTTTATTTAATAGTTTTGCTTTTTATTGCTGCTTTTCTGGGCGACATGCTAAATTTTCATATCGGTGATTACCTGGGACCAAAAGTATTCCGGCGCGATTATAAATTACTAAAACGAGAGCATTTGCTTAAAACGCAAAACTTTTACGAAAAACACGGTGCCAAAACTATTATTATTGCCCGGTTTATTCCAATTATTCGCACTTTTGCGCCTTTTATAGCCGGAGTGGGTACTATGAAGTACACACGTTTTATGGCGTACAATATTGTGGGTGGATTTTTATGGGTGGCTGGCTTCTTGCTGGCTGGTTATTTATTCGGAAATATTCCGGCCGTTAAAAAGAATTTTACTTTAGTAGTTTTTGCCATTATAGCAGTTTCCATTATCCCACCAGTATACGGATTTCTGAAACAGAAATTTGCTTCTCAAAAGGTTGCTTAAGAGAAAAACAGAAAAGATAACTAGTAATTTTTAACGGGCTCAAGGTAGCATTATAATCCATGAAAGAATACGGACTTATCGGCTTTCCCTTAAGCCATTCTTTTTCACAAAAATATTTTACCGAAAAGTTTCAGTCCGAAAATATTCAGGATAGCCGCTACAACTTGTTTGAGTTAACGGATATTCAGCAATTCCCAGCGCTTATCCGCAACCAGCCCCAGCTATGCGGGCTTAACGTTACCATTCCGTATAAGCAGGTAATTATTCCTTTTTTAGATGACTTGGAACCGGTGGCTGCCCAGATTGGAGCAGTTAATGTGATTAAATTTGCCAACGGAAAATTAAAAGGCTTTAATTCGGATTACCAGGGCTTTTTGCAGTCGCTGCAGAACTTTTGCCCGGATTATGCGCAAGCACAAGCTTTAGTGCTAGGCAATGGTGGGGCAGCTAAAGCGGTAATAGCCGCACTTGATTACTTAGGCATTGCGTACAAACTGGTTTCCCGTAATCCCACAAAAGAGCAGCTAAGTTACGAGCAGCTAACGACAAGCTTGCTCAAAGACTTTTCTCTTATTATAAATACCACTCCCTTGGGCACGTATCCTAATGTAGCTACCTATCCGCCGATTTTATACGAAGCTCTTTCCTCTGATCATTATCTATACGATTTGGTTTACAATCCGGCCGAAACGGTATTTCTGAGAAAAGGCCGAGAAGCGGGCACTAAAACCAAGAACGGTTACGAAATGCTTTGCTTGCAAGCAGAGGTTGCCTGGCAAATTTGGAATAGTTAAGTTAAAATAAATTCGGCTAATTCTAGCGCATTAAGTATTAATCAATTTTCCTGTTTAAGCTTAGCTTTAGGAGAAGAGTAACATAAAATGATTGCCCGGAAAGCAATGCTTTTTATGAAGTTAAATTCAAAACTTCTGGTCAGTAGCTATTATTGAAAGTAAAATCAAGCAGTATTTTTTATCATCCTTTTTTCGAGATAATATTTAACTATTTATAAAAATATTTCTGCCCGTGCAACCAATTACAGCCGCCCGGGGTCATGACATTGTTGCAGCCTTTAGGATCCTATTTAATTTGAAACTTTTTACGCGCCATTTATCGGAAGATGATGAATTGATCGCAGGGTGTATTGCCGGCAAACGGGATATGCAGCGGCGGTTATACAACAAATACGCCGCCCGAATGATGGCGGTGTGCTTGCGGTATGCTAAAACTAGTTTCGAAGCCGAAGATGTGCTGCAGGAAGGATTTGTAAAAGTATTCGGGAATATTCAAAATTTTAAACGTGATTGCCCGATAGAGTTTTGGATTCGGAGAATTATGGTGAATACTGCCTTAAAACAGCATCGTCAAAAAATGCACGTGAGCTCGGTAGCGGAAGTAGAACAAGTAGAAAAACACCCGGAAGAAGAATTTATATTTTCGAATTATGCCTTCGAAGAATTGCTGGATATGGTGCATCAATTAGCCCCGCGTTACCAGTTGGTTTTTAACCTCTACGCCATAGAGGGTTATTCTCATAAAGAAATTGCCGCCCAATTAGATATTTCGGAAGGTACTTCTAAATCTCAATATTCGCGGGCCCGGGCAATTTTAAAAGAAATGATTGAAACAAAAGAAAAAAAATACAATGAAAGAATCATCAGATAACTCGCGCCGGCCCCGAAAGCTGGAAGAGGTTTTTCGGGATGGTTTTGAATCGGCGGAGGTAAATCCACGGGCTAGTATCTGGCACCGGATTGAGCAAGATTTGGAAGTGAAACAGGCCGGTTATTACAAACGGCGCTTGGTTTGGTACCGTAGTGTGGCTGCCGCGAGTATTACTTTGCTGATACTGGCAGTAGGTTACTTCTGGTATGATACCCAAACTAGTCACCATTTGAAGGCTACTGGCGCTACCCTGGCGGTGGAAAATAATAAAGCAACCTCCCCAGCGGTAGAAACACAAACAAATAAAGTAACTCCCGCGAACGAACCACTAGTTGCCCCTAAAGTACATTTATCTGATCAAACGGCTAGCATTACAGCAACCGAAGCTCCCTTAATTTCAGCAAATGGGCTTTCAAAAAAAGCAGAATTAGCAACTATAACGCGAAGCAGAACCAAACTAAGTGGAAAATCAGGACCCCCAATAAATAATATGCCCAGCTTGGCTCGCGAACCTGGCTTAACTAATAACCAATTTAGTTTAACTGACCAAAAAAGTAATGTTAATAATAAAAATTCTGACCTGAGTACGGGTTCTTTGCGAAGTACCCTGGCTAGGAGTGGAGCTAAGCCGACTCCGTCACTAAGTATTCAAACTGATTCGGTGCGACTGGCGGTTACCGAAAAACCATCCCTATTTAAAAAAGATAGTGCAGCATTTATGCTGGCGGCAAACTCCAATGAGGCCAAAAAAACCGCTAATATAGCGCGTTGGGAACTAGGTGGGGGTACGGGTTCGCAGTATTTCGAACAGAATATTAAATTTGCAGATGCTGGTAGTAATTCATTTTCCCTGAGCCCATTGGGTAGTTATGCCAATGCGATCGTCAGTAAGAACCAGGGAGGGAATACGATAGAAGCTGCCAGCGAAGAGTTTAACCAAAATACCCGGTCAGCTTTCTCGTATCGGGCGGTAGTAGCCGCCACTTACCGCTTGAACGATAAATGGAGTATAGAAACCGGCTTGAGCTTTGCCGAGAACAAAGCCCAGACTACCACTTCTTACATTATTTATAAGCGGCCGGTAACTTTAAATAATATTCCGGGAGTAAATACGGGAAATTCTAATTTTAACAATATTGGTAGCCCAATAGCGCAAAATGTAACCATTCCGGTAACTATATTTTTAGCCAGGTTAACGGATAATTATCTGACCAACGCCAATGTTACGGTAGAAAAGGTAGCCCCTTTTACCATGTATTATCGCTATCGCCAAATGGGTTTACCAGTAAAACTGCGGTATCAGCAGGGGCGAGGGAAGTGGTTTAACTTTGTGCAAGCCGGGGGCGCTATAAATGTATTACTACAAACCAGCGTTTTATCCGATTCACCTAAAGTGCCGGCCGCCGAGTACGGCATTGGCCAGCCTTCACCTTTCCGTAAATGGTATCTTACTGCCCTTGGGTCAGTAGGCCGAGGTTTAAGGGTTACAGAGGCCTGGCAAATACAAGGAAGCTTAGATGTAGCCCGTAGCTTTTCGGCTTTAACTTTAAGCCCCGGTCAATTACCTGATGTAAATCAGAATAAACCTTTTTATGTGGGCTTTGGCATTAGTTCCAGTTATGTAATCGGTAAAAAAAATTAAAATAAATATTGGTTAAACAAAACCACTGATGTAGTTAATTAGTATATTAGTATAATAAAATATTTAAATCTACTTATGGTAATTTAGTTCTAACTTGCTGTTGGTAGATGTGGATCTAAATCAATATCATACTATGCAACTGCCATCTGAACCAAACAACTATTTTTCTGAATTATTTGACTTTTACGTGCCTACCGTAGGTTGGCTAGTCATTAGTTTCTTGTTGATATTTTCTGTATTATTTAGTTTACAGTAGAAATTTAAGCTGTCTTGTTCAATATGAAGCAACGACGTTTCTTATGGCTGGTAATTTGGGCATTGATTAGTTTTTCTTGCGAAAGAGAAAACGATACTAACGTAGTACAGCACGACATTTCCTTTTACACTCTCGAAGATCAAAGCGTGACGGGACTTGGATGTAAATTAAATTTAAATACTGCTCAGGAAAAAGAGAAAATTATATCTAACGATGAAATTCTTTCCTATCACGTTGCCGACCATTATTTTACTTTAACCGCGGCGGCTATTAACCGGTTAAAGAAAATAAAAACACAAACCCCTTTTTATTTAAAAGTGGATGGTCAGGTAGTGTACTCCGGATTTTTAATGCCAGGTTATTTAAGCTTAGCCTGTTTGGACGTTATTGTTATGGACCCTATTTCTTACACCAACAACATGATTTGGGTACGTTATGATTATGGAACCTCCAGCCGGCCAATCAACGATTTTAGAAATAATGCCGAATTGCTGGCTACTTTGCAACAACAGGGGAAATTAGAAAAATAAACACGTTAATGAGCAAAGTAACACTTTGGTTTGGAGTTACTTGTCTTTTATTTGCCTGTACTACAAACGAACCTAAACCTACTGAGCTAATAACCGGGCAGGTAATTTGCCGGGGTGGTTGTGGTAGGCGAGCGTATTACGTAGAAATTACCAGCAACCATTTAATTGGTAAAACCCAGCAAGTATTTGATAGTAACGGAGTAAACCGGGGACAATTTAAAAATGTATTGGTCATTAATAACCTGAAAGCAACAGACCAGCAGGAGAATAAAAGTATTTTGTTTGCCAGCTTTAAAGATACGGAGTTTAGTTGCCAATCGTCGTACCCACGGGTAGTTCGCGAAATTGAAATAAAATATTAACTGCCTGCCTTCTTGCGGGCTGTTTAAAAATATCTTACACTATACTACAATTTTACTAAGCCCATCCTTTTGGATTGGGTTTTTTTATTTTTTCTTCCTAGCTCTACTCCATCCGAATAGATTGTTTTAAATCCGTTTGCATAAAGTTTGTAGCTAAAAATGTTACAGAACGCGTACAAAAACCTATACACTGGCCCATGCTTGTATTTGTGTTCCCTATTAAAATACAATAATATTTACAAACCAATTTTACGGCCGTGTATGTAGACCTTTGCTGACCAGTACTCATGTAACTGTGACTTTTTATGGGAGTATAGTTACAGAAATCTAAAGCTTTGGTATTTAGTCAAAACAAGAAGAAAGTTGCTTTTAGGTGAAAGGATAACATTAAAAAGCAGATAAAACAGGATGACTTCCAGAAGACACGGCCGATACAAGAAAATAGTTTGCGTTATAAATAGAACCTTATACCTATGAAACTAAACTGTCTCATGGCTGGGTAGAGGCTGCATCGTCGAAGTTTTTCCGAAGAATTATATAAGAAGGAATATTCCTGCAGCGATTTTTCCTTAAAGTGGTTGAGAGTAGCTTGTTCAGTAGAAATTCCAGCAGTTCTTTATAATTTCTCTTTTAAAGTAAAATCACAAAAATCTGCTGGAATAAGTTTTTAGCTAAGATAATTTTATCCAGTAGGAAAATTGATCCAGAGCGCAATGAAGTTGTTCGAGTTCCGAGGTGGTATTTTGAGTGAATTGTCGAAGCTCCTGAGTTAGGCTTTCTGCTTGGTGGAAAGTAGCTTGCACGGTTCGCCATTCGCTTATTACTTGCCTTACCACCAGAAAAATGACCAGCAATGCCAAAACGACTAAAGGAATCAGGGGGAAAATAATCATCTTAATGCTACTTTTTATCAGGCCGATGACTATAACTATTCTCTGTGTCTGTCTTACTTCCGGCCGAGATCGCGTGCGGGCACGAGTTTAATCCTGCACAATTTTCGGAATAGTAATACACATAGGAACTAATGCCTTCGCAAACATAGATGGAAGGGGTTTGCTGCTTTATAGCGGCAAGTTTGGGTAAATACCGGTCTTTTGCCGGGGTACTCGCATGAGCTGAAGCAAAAGCAATGTACAGCAGGAAAGTAAAAAAGAGGAAAAATTGCTTCATTCAAAAATGTATTATTATTCTAATAAAAAATTTAACTTGATAAACATGTATAAGGCAAATAAAAAGCCAATTTACGCGCTACCTCTTAAATTTTTTAGCTGGCTACATAATAGAGAGAACTTTGCACCTAACCCGCTAGTATTCTGCAATTAAATTTGTTGCTTTATTTACAATTAAGTAATTAAACAAAATTAATTAAATAAATCTGTCTGATATCGAGACTGTTGCGATAAGGAGTTGATAATTAAGATGATAGTTCCTAAAAAGTCTAGTATCTACTATTTGGATACTTGGGTCTCTTTTCTTATATTATACTAAATGGATAAGATTTATTACTCTATCTACAATAGTATAAAAGATAGAGTTAGTTGGATAATCCTGATTGTTGAAATCGCAGGAATATGAAAGGTATTATTAAACTCAGAATGCTGTTGACCAGTAAGAATTATAAAGTAATTGCCCACTTTCTGGAAACATCCGCCTAGATTTTCTGAACTAGGCAATTTTATTGTCTTGGTTCCTTTTGTAAGGTCGTTTACTTGGTTTGGCTGGCCTATACGCTCTTAGCCATTGAATACCTAACCCTACTACCCAAGTTAACATAATTAGTGCTACCGTCCAATACCAATCTTTCATATTACAAACCAAGTAATGGTGCGATGTTTACTTCTTCCAGATAAGGTTCCAGGAGAGCGAGACTTTTGAAACTTAGTACCAAATCAACTTCGTAGTTGTCCCGACGATACCAGATTTCGGCAAAGAAAGAATCTACACTAAAAAGATAAACAAAGTGTTCTCCATTGAGGCGATCGGCCAGAAACTTGCCTTGCGCTCGAATGAGGGCAGCCTTTTGCTCGCGTTTATTACAGAAAAAGTAAGGTTGATTCATCTTAAAATGGTTGCGTAAGTTTAAATTAAACAAAGAGTAACTGACAAGCCTCCTGCTTCCGGAGAACTGCTATAAATACCAGAATTAAGATAAAATTGAGTACTAGTCTTAGCGCAAAGTATTTATTATTAGTAATATATGTAATAATAAATATTATGCCAGAACAAGCGTATAAACAGAGGCATTCTCATTTTTTACCATCGGCTAAATAACGACCGTAATGAGCTACATTCCTGGTGAGAGGTTACACCAGGAATGCTAAAAAAAGCTTAATCTGTTTAATTCCGCTAATTTGAAGAGCCTGTATGTCTCATTCCGCCAAGAGCGGAATATGAATAAGGTGCAGCGTAGATGAATCAGGGATAAGTTGGTGCGTGTTCGCGCTAGTTACTATGGTCCGGAACTGGTATATATTTTTAAAGGGAGCGAAATATTTTTTTCCATTTCTGCGCACTACGTACCAGTCGTAATTTAAGCGGCCGTATACAAAAATGGTATCGCCAACACGAATACTTTTAAATACCGGAGCAAACGTATTCGGAATTTTTCTCAGAGATACTCCGCTTCTGCCAGCCGTGAAGGTTTCCAGAATAGGTCGGAAATTACTGCTTAATTCATAAGAAGAAGGAGAAAGAGAATACGTGCAGCCGGAGAGTAAATAAAAGGATAACAGGTAAAGTAAATTTTTTTTCATTTGGTTGGTTTGATTAAGTTTAGATTATAATGTTCGGGAGCTTGGTAAGCAAAAGACTTTTATTTACTTGAAAAGACTGAATTACTTCTGCCTTGGCTTTAGCTTTATTTAAGTCCTTTCCTTTTTAGTAATTTTGCTATTGTCGTTGGCTCAATATAAATTAAATTTCAGGATGATGCAACAACAAGAAATAAGTATAGCCTAACTAAAGCAGCTAATTTTAAAGGGGTTATAACAAAATAAAATTGAGCTATAGGTCGGAATTATTCTGGAGGCGGGGCAACTCTGCGGCTCTGGATATTGTTATACTATATTAACAAAATCTAAAAATTCTGCATGGATTTTAAACTAACTTCTGAATTTAAACCTACTGGCGATCAACCCAAAGCTATTGCGCAATTAGTGGAAGGCGTAAGAAACGGTGAACCGGCGCAGGTATTGTTAGGCGCAACTGGTACCGGGAAAACCTTTACCGTAGCCAATGTTATTCAAGAGGTGCAAAAGCCAACCTTGGTATTATGCCACAATAAAACGCTCGCGGCACAGCTCTACGGGGAGTTTAAACAGTTTTTTCCTAAAAATGCCGTTGAGTATTTTATATCGTATTACGATTACTACCAGCCCGAGGCGTACATTGCTTCTTCTAATACTTTTATCGAGAAAGACTTAGCCATTAATGAAGAAATTGAAAAACTGCGGTTGCATTGCACTTCGTCTTTATTGTCGGGGCGGCGCGATATAATTGTAGTAGCTTCTGTATCCTGCATTTACGGTATTGGTAATCCCGAAGAATTTGGAAAAAACGTAATTTACCTTCAACCGGGCCGCAAGTTTAGCCGCAACCAGTTGCTGTACCAATTTGTCCAGATTTTATATAGCCGTACCGAGGCGGAATTTACCCGGGGCACTTTCCGGGTAAAAGGGGATACTGTGGATATTTTTCCGGCTTATGCCGATTATGCTTACCGGATTTATTTTTTCGGGGATGAAATCGAGTCTATCCGACGCATCGAACCAGCCTCTGGTAAAATGATTGCCGAAGAAGAGCAAATAGCCTTGTATCCGGCTAATTTATTCGTGACCGGGCAAGACGTAATGCAACAGGCAATTCGCGAAATTCAGTTCGATTTAGTGGCGCAGCACGAATATTTTTTAAAAGAAAGCCGCGACGAAGAAGCCAAACGAATTAAAGAACGTACTGAGTTTGACTTGGAAATGATCCGGGAGCTAGGGTATTGTTCGGGTATCGAGAACTATTCCCGTTATTTCGATCGACGCACACCGGGGGCACGTCCGTTCTGTTTATTAGATTATTTTCCGAACGATTACCTGATGGTAATCGATGAGAGTCACGTTACTACCCCCCAGGTGCGAGCCATGTGGGGCGGCGACCGTTCCCGTAAAACCGCCTTGGTTGAATGGGGGTTCCGGTTACCTTCGGCGATGGATAACCGCCCGCTTACATTTAACGAGTTTGAGTCAATGATAGGCCAGACTATATATGTGAGCGCCACGCCCGGCGATTATGAACTGCAAAAATCCGGGGGCGTTATCGTAGAGCAAATTATCCGGCCAACTGGTCTGTTAGATCCCGAAATTGAAGTAAGACCTAGCGTGAACCAGGTAGATGATTTACTCGACGAGATAGACGAGCGTATTAAAATGGGTGATCGTATACTGGTTACTACCCTCACCAAACGCATGGCCGAGGAGCTTTCTAAGTACATGGAGAAACTAAATATTAAAGTAAAATACATCCATTCCGAAATAAAATCTTTGGATAGGGTAGAGATTTTGCGGGAATTGCGCTTGGGACATATAGATGTATTAATTGGGGTAAACTTGCTCCGTGAAGGTCTGGATTTGCCGGAAGTATCATTAGTAGCCGTGCTGGATGCCGACAAAGAAGGCTTCCTGCGCGATCAACGCTCGCTGATTCAAACTACCGGCCGGGCCGCCCGGAATAGCCAAGGCAAAGTAATTATGTACGCCGACCGTATGACGGGTTCCATGCAGCGCACGATAGACGAAACTAACCGGCGGAGAGCCGTGCAAATGGCTTACAACGAAGCCCATGGCATTACACCTACCACGGTACGGAAATCAAAAGAAGAAATATTTGAACAAACCACCGTGGCCGATTCCCGGCCTATTCCGAAAGTATACGCTGGTCCAGCCGAGGTATCTATTGCGGCCGAACCAGTGGTGCAATACATGAAGCGCGAAGAACTCGAAAAGCTCATTAAGAAAACGGAAAAGCAAATGGAAGCCGCCGCCAAAGAACTCGACTTTCTGCAAGCCGCCAAATACCGCGATGAGCTAGCCGAATTACGCAAGCTGCTGAAAAGTAAAAGGGATTAATCTTTTTGTAAGTGAGCAACTTTAACTTATTTAAAACAGAAACAATTTATATGTCATTCAGAAGGAAACTTGTTGGCTATGTGGCAAAATACTTTCCATTGGAAGAATCGCTTTTTTAACCTTAATTTCTTTTTCTACTAATTTCATTAAAACGCCGACCATTCATCGGCGATTTTGTTATATATAATTATGGAAATATTGCTACTGAAGCATCTTTATCTAAAAATAAGATATAATGGCTGGTGGTAAAAAATTACATTTTAAATTCTGCTTCTTTGTTATAGGGTTAGCAATGACGAGCTTTTCTTGCGAAGATACTACTTCCGTCATTTACGAAAATTCTGTTTTAGGTAAACAACAATTCGTTCATACAATTGAATTAATTGCGTTTGGTGCAACAGATGATTCTATTAACCCTCATAACAGAGGGTACCGCGCTGATTTCTATGCCCATTTTAATTTAAGTAATGATTCAATCTATACACGTCAACAAATTAGTTTTTTTGAGCAGAAAGAAATTACGGCTAAACTAGGTTTTTGTAATTCTTTATCGACAAGTAAAGAACTGGTCGATTTACTCGCTGTGATTAAACAACTAAAGCCAGGACTTATAAAACAGACAAATGTTCCAGATGGAGTATTATATTGCGGTAAAGATTACTGCTTGGTTTATACTTGTGGAGCTAGCATAAAGAGGTATTATTTCACTAGATTCAATCTCTTACCAGAATTTGAGATGTTCATTGATTATGCTGAAAATACAGAACATGATACAACATTAATCAAAGATGATAGTCAATTCGATGAGGATAATGTATTGTCTAACATTGTAAACCGAGTAGATTTCCCTCGTTTTAAAACAATTCCTCCACCAGTGGTCTCTACTGTCGGTTTTACTCCTCCTGCTATCCTGCGAGATTAACTTTTTCAGTATTAAGTAAAGTTAGAATTTACCTTTCTTTTTTTAAGCTTTTACAATCTATCTACCAAAGATGCCAAGCCCATTAATTACTTACCGAACCGGAAACGATCTGAATTTAAACGAAATGATTGCTCTATACGAAGCGTCCACACTAGGCGAGCGTCGTCCCATTCAGGACCGGGCCCGGATGCAGGCCATGCTGCAACATGCCAATCTGGTAATTACAGCTTGGGCCGATGCGCAATTAGTAGGTATTGCGCGAGCCTTCTCCGATTTTGCTTTTGTTACGTATCTTTCTGATTTAGCCGTGCACCGCGATTTTCAAAAACAAGGTATTGGTAAAGAACTGATTAAGCAAACGCAACTGGCGGGCGGGCCACACGCCAAAATTGTTTTATTGGCGGCTCCAGCGGCCGAACACTACTACCCGCGTATTGGGTTTACCCATCATCCGCAAGCATGGATGCTAAATGGCGATGCGGAAATTAAATAAGGAATATTGCCGTTTTATAATTTGGGTTAGAGATATTTGTGTTAAATTAGTTATACTATCCAACCTTTGCCGTTCAACCATCCACTAACGTAAAAATTCAGGTATTAAAGAATGAGCCAGTCGTTTCAGTCGACAAAGAAGTGCAAGAATTGTGGAAACTGGTCGCCGTGGAATCAGCAAATTAACGATACCTGTCATTTCTGCGGACATTTGCTCGACGAAGAAGCGTTTTTAGCCCAGGCCAAAGCCGAAGCCGAGGCTAATGAAAAAAAGCCGTACCAAATTAACATTGACTTAATTAAAATATACCCCACTGATTCGTTCCTGGTAAAAATAGGAAAACGTATGGTTCAGGCAGTGCAAATTTCTTTTGTTGCCATTTTGTCTTTTATACTTTGGTTCTTAACCATGTTGGCGGGCTAATGCAAATTTTACGAAATCCAGTTTTTATCATTGCGGCAGTAACATTCTGGATAACGTATACGCTAGAGTATTTTAATATTTTTACCTTGCCTTTCGTTCATCATTATCTCGATGATTTATTAGCTATGCCGGTAATTTTAACGCTGGTAGTGGCGGTACAACGGCAGTGGGTTTACCGGACCCCACGGTATATTCTCTCAAAATTTCAGGTGATGTTTGCGGTAGTGTATGTAAGTTTTTGGTTTGAAGTAATCCTGCCGGCTTTCTCGGTAAAATATACCCGCGATGCCTGGGATATTATAGCGTATAGTTTAGGTGCGTTAATATTTTACCGGTTCATTAATCAGCGGCAATCATTACCTTCGCGGTCGCAACCTTAATCAGTAGAATCACTTAATACTTTGAAACCAACTGCTACCCTTCGCCGCGCCACTGCGGACGATATAAATTTACTGGCAACTATTGGCCAACAATCTTTTATCGAAGCTTTCGGGGACGCTAACACTCCCGAAAATATGGCGGCATTTTTAATTAAAGGGTTTGCGCCCGAAATAATTGCGAATGAGCTAGCAAACTCCAGTACCGAGTTTTACCTAGCCGAAATAGCTGACGAAGCTGCCGGTTACGTGAAAATGGAATTTCCGGCACCGGATTCCCGAGTACCTTTTCAAAACGCCTTAAAAATCAGCCGCTTGTATTTGCTTCGTCAATTTTTGGGCTTGGGTTTGGGCGACCAACTGATGCATTTCAGCCTTGAAAAAGCAAAACTGTTGGGCTGCGAGGCCGTGTGGCTCACCGTATGGGAACATAATCCCAGGGCGATTTCTTTTTACCAGAAATGGGGATTTTACCAGGTAGGCACCGAAGACTTTATTTTAGGCGATGATGTACAATTAGACTACCTGCTGGTAAAGCCCATGTAAGGGTTAATTTTATGCGCCTAAGAAGGTTTCTCCTTGAAAATATTGAAGAAAATAGCTGTAGCTAAATCAATCTGGCTTGTATAAGTAAACCGCAAAACTAAATTTATATTATTAAAAGACCTTTTTCGCGTAAGGTGAGCCAGGTTGGAGAAATTAGAAATTGCGTAAAAGGTACGTTGGCTTGCTCCGGAAACTGTTGGGCTAGTTCTTTTAAATGAGTTATGTTTGGTTGTTCGCTGCTTACTTGCCTTAACATTTCTACCAGCCATTTCCCAATAACAGGCGTTGTTTTAATTTGAAAATCCTCCGCCTTTTCGTAGAAAGTGAGTAAGGTGTATTCGGTTTTCTTGCCTTTTTTATGTGCTGTTATTATTTCCAACTCCGGCATATTCCCTAACCAGAGTACCCGCAAATTTTGTTTTTCACTATCTGGTTTACTTGGTGCAGCAATAGCCTGGTCAATAAGTTGCGGCGAAATACTAGTACGTGGTACTTTAAAATCAAACCAAAAGGAGAGGGGTTCTTTCAAACCAATGCCGTGCATGTAATTATAAATAGCTTTGGCTAAACCAGGCCCGAATAATTCATGGTCGCAGCCTTGCGGATCGTCGTGCCAGAGATCGTTATTCGCAAAGGTGCCCACCGGTGGACCAATTTTACGCACACCGTATTTTTCCGGATTTTTGCCTACCGGGCTATGAGCGGTCATGGAGAAGCGGTGCCAAAACCCGGACTGGATAACGTTATGCCAAAATAACTGCCGTACTACTTCCAACGAATTAATTGTTTCCTGAGCAGTTTGTGTTGGGAAGCCGTACATGAGGTAAGCGTGGACCATAATACCGGCCTGGGTAAATCCTTCCGTTACCCTGGCTACTTGCGCAATGGTTACGCCTTTTTCCATTTTAGCTAGCAGACGGTCCGAAGCCACTTCTAAACCACCCGAAACGGCAATACACCCCGAGGCGGCCAAAAGCCGGCAAATATCCGGGGTAAAGGTTTTCTCGAACCGGATATTTCCCCACCAGGTAATTTTTACTCCCCGCCGAATCAACTCAATGGCTAAATCGCGCAGCGCCAAGGGAGGTGCAGCTTCATCTACAAAATGAAAACCCGTTTGGCCGGTTTGAGCCACAATAGCCTCAATGCGATCAACCAGTAAAGTTGCCGGAGCCGTTTCGTAGCGGGCAATGTAATCGAGGGTAACGTCGCAGAAAGAACAGCGTTTCCAGTAGCAACCGTGCGCTACGGTAAGTTTATTCCAGCGGCCATCGCTCCACAAGCGGTGCATGGGGTTCATTACCTCAATTACCGATAAATATTTGTTCAGCGGTAAATCGCTATAATCCGGAGTGCCCACCTCGGTATGCGGAATATTGGCATCCTGACAGCCATTGTAGTATATTACTTCGTTATTTTCCCGTAAAAACGTGCGCTGCAATAATTCTACCGGCCGGTTTCCTTGCAGGTGCTCCAATAGCTTCAACCAGGGACCTTCCCCGTCGTCGAGGGTTACAAAATCGATGTAATCGAAAAAGCGGGGTTCGTTTAAACTGCGTAGTTCGGTGTTGGGATAACCGCCACCCATTAAGGTTTTTACGCCCGGATAATTTTCTTTTATGTATTGAGCACAACGCAAAGCTCCGTATAAATTGCCTGGGAAAGGTACCGAAAAGCCAACCAAATCCGGCTGAACCTGCTCCATCCGTTCGGCTACAATTTCCAGTAAAAGCTCATCTACCAAATTCGGTTTTTCAATTAAAGCCTGTTGCAACGGCTCAAAAGAGGTGGCTGATAAAGCCAATTTTTCGGCGTAGCGGCTAAAACCAAAGTGCGGGCAAATGGTTTCTTTAATTAAATCGCCGATGTCCTCGAGGTAAAGCGTGGCCAAGTGGCGGGCTTTGTCGTTAATGCCCATCGCACCAAAAGCTAATTCTATATCGCCTATTTGGTCGAAACGCGAGGCTTCGGGCAGGAAACCATTATAGCAAATCTGCTGCGCTAGGGTGGTGTCGGTATTTTGCAGAAAACGTATAGTGGGGTCAATTGTAGCCAGGTAAAATCGCTTGAGCCGAACCATGCGCTTGCAGTTATCCGAGAGCGGAAGGCTTTGCTGCTCGATGGCGTTAAAAATGCGTGTTAGCCCAGACCGGGAGAAAACCTTTAAAACCAATTCTAATCCAAAATCAGCCTGAGTAACCTGGTAATGATATTGCTGTAAAAATCCTTTTATATAAGCAGTGGCCGGGTACGGCGTATTAAGCTGCGTAAGTGGCGGAGTAATGAGCAGTATTTTAGGCGTAGTTAACAATCTTTCAATCTTAGTAGCTGGTAGAACAAAGGCGGACAAAGAGAAGTTTACCCGGCGTAAAATTACTGATTCAGTGAGTCAATTTTTAATTCTTTTACTGGTGTTCCTCGGTCAATTAGTATTCTTACTTACCCAGAAGTAAATTACACTTCATAAAGAGTAAAACTCATTTCATTTAGCGCACATATACTTGTACAGTGTCCGGGATTATGATAAAAAGAGAAATATAATAAACAACATTTGGGCATTAGGTTTTCCTCCTGGTATAACCTGGCGGCTAATGTGTCTTGCCTATTTGTTTGATGAGAAGTTTACTCTAGCTGAAGAATACGCCCGCAATGATTATGAAGCTTCCGGAGGCACGAGACATGGAGCAGCCAACCTGATTGTATGTTTAGCAACAGCAGGAAAAAAGGAAGAGGCGGAGGAGTTTCATCAATCTATTAGAGAAAGGTTGGCAATCCCCCAATTTCCTTTTTATCTGCACGCAAAAGCCAATGCCTCTTTAAACCGATTAGATGCAGCCTTCACCTATTTAGCCAGAGCTATAACAGACAGAGAATATTGGCTGAATACCTTGAAAGTATCTCCCAAATGGGATTTGTAACAGCCTGATCCAAGATTCCAGAAGGTGTTAGAATAAATTTCCCCAAGTAAAATGTACGCGAAGAATTAACTAGTATTTGCTTCTGTAAGGTTGTTATTTCAACCAGGTTTTAATGAGATAGTTCCACTAACCTTTCGCAGCCACTTTTTCGCAAGTCTGATGGCAAAGCTGTTGGTTTACTTTTTCGATCTGGATGGTGGCGTGGTTAATCTGGTGATGATGCGCTAATTCTTCGCGAATGTTAGCAAGCAAGGATTCAGAAGTATTTTCCTGCACTACCAAGTGCGCGGTTAAGGCGTTTTCGGTGGTACTCATCGCCCAGATATGTAAATCGTGCACGTTTTGTACGCCCGGAAAATTAGCGAGCAATTGCCGGATGGCCGGTAAGTTTACGCCCGTTGGCACCCCATCTAAAGATAATTTTAAAGATTCGGTAAGCAAACTCCAGGTACTCCACAGTATAACTCCAATCACAACTAAGCTAATTACCGAATCAATCCAGAACCAATTGGTATAGTAAATAATAATTCCCGCTATTACCACCCCCAGCGACACCAGCGCATCAGCGGCCATGTGCAGGTAAGCGCCTTTTACATTTAAATCTTTGTCTTTATCGCGTAAAAAAAGCAAGGCCGTTCCCGCATTAACCAAAATACCTACGCCGGATACTAAAGCAATGTACTGGCCGCCTACTGCTTGCGGTTTTCCCAGGCGTTGAAAAGCCTCCCAGCCAATTGCCCCAACCGCTACTAAAAGCAACACGGCATTAAACAGCGAAACCAGGGTAGTTGATTTTTTAAAGCCGTAGGTATAATCGTCGGTAGCTTTTTTGGTGGCTAGCCGGGTGGCTAATAAAGCTAAAACTAGGCTGGCTACGTCGCTTAAATTATGGCCGGCATCGGTAAGTAAAGCCAGGGAATGGAGCCAGAAACCAGTAACTGCTTCTAAAACTACGAATACTACATTTAATCCTATACCCAGTAAAAAAGCCCGCGTTAAATTACTCGGCACACTGTGGCTGTGGCTATGCCCGGAATGATGGTGATGATCGTGCGAATGTGAATGCATAGTTTTATAAAACTTCTGGTATTACTATAAACGTGAAAGAAGAGTAAGAATAGTAGAACCAATAGTAAAATTATTTCAAGGGCTAAACGGATTACTTTTTATGTTTATCATACTCCTTTTTTTCTGAGTTTAAAGGTAAAGCGGACCTATTTAAGTAATTGATATAATTTAGAAAACAATGTACAAAATCCGGTTACTATCCAATAGCATCGAGGGGTGTACGAGCCGGATGAATACTGTTCTTATACTCGCTTACCGATTGCCCGGTTATTTTCTTAAACTGATTAGATAAATGCTGCACGCTGCTGTATTGCAATTGATGAGCAATTTCGCTTAAAGTTAGCTGGCCGTAAGAAAGCAGCTCTTTTACCCGCTCAATTTTTAACAGAATAAAATACTTTTCAATAGTAACTGGCTCCAGCCTCGAAAACACTTTGCTTAAATAAGAATAATCAATGCCTAGTTTTTCGGATAAATACACCGAGGTAGTTACCGGCTGGTAGGCTGTCTCGAAGTGTTGTAGATAATCGATTAAAGTATTTTTAATTTTTTCAACCAATTGTTGATCGCGGTCCTGTAATAAAGCAAATCCTTCGGGTTGCAGGGCTGCCTCAATCCGAACTAAATCAGACTGGCCGGTAACTTGAGCAAAACCTAGCTGCACATTATTTACTTCTAAACCTTGTTCCTGGAGTACGCGCGTAACCGTGCTGATGCAGCGCGGACACACCATGTTTTTTATTTGTAGGATAGTAGTTTCCAAGGGATTTAAATTATTCTTTATAAATATTCGCTTTCTGCCGGTGAGTAGCAAAAGCCGGTATACATCTAAATAAGCAACCCTTATTCCTATAAATTGGTGCCGTTTACTAGCGTAACCAACGGTTAAATACATAATTTACCAAAGGAATAATTCCCAGCACGGTTGTGCCAATCAGCAGAAAAAAAACAAAGGTAGCGCTGAATAAACGGCGGAAAAAGCCAGCTGGAAATCCAAAAACATACAATATTAAAGCCGTTGAAATAAAAAAGCTGATGATAAAAATCACGATGGCTTGCCGCTGCAACGTTGCCTTATTCAAGCGAAGTTTACTTTTTCGGGCAGTTGGTTTAGTAGCCTTCTTCGGTATATTTTGCTTTCTCATGGGCCTGGGTTTTACACCTAAGATAAATTAACCACCAGCAAAAATAATACATTCCAACCGATTTACCCGAAGATACCTTTCTAACTCCATCTAGGTATAAATTTAATTACTACTTTTATTTAAAATAAAAACCCACAGTGCAATGGTTAACAAAACACCGCACTGTAGGTTAATCAGGAAATATACTAAAATGAAATACGAAAACGTGTTTCCAAGTTTGAATATTTCTATTTGGTAAACCGGCTGGTTAAGAGAAATAGACACCCGTTTGGCTGTGGAGGGCCTTCTAAGCTTCCGGTGCTTGAGCATTCCGACGCCAGGAGGAAAGGAAGCTTAGACCAGTCCGGAAGAGCCAAACGAGGTCCGCCGGCCACGAGGTATACAAGGACCATTGAAGCCCGTCAGCACCGCTGCCCGGAGGCGGGAACCGGCTCCAAAGACAAACCATCAGTAATACGTCTTTTTAAATTCAGCCTTATAGAAACATAATTATAAAACTATAGAAGAAAAATTTTCTGTTCTTAAATGTATCTTTCAACAGAAAAATCAAAATACAGCTCTATCTATTTTACCATCCGTGTTAGAAAGAATATAATACGTTTTCAGGCCGCTTCTTTCAATGGAAGTAGGAAAATTCAACCCGCTTAGCAAGGCTACATTCTTCCGGCGGCTGGAAAATATAAAACGGCCTGCGTTCGGCGCAAAACCTTGACCGGTCCAGTTACTGTATTCTACTACTACCGGGTGGCGGTCGGTACCTAATTTTATATCCGTTAAGTTCGAAAACCCAGACTGATACACTGAAACATTACCTTGCAAATCCAGTTCGTAAATAACTGCTTTTTGCGCCGGAAAAGGATACCCGGTAAAAGTGGAAACTAAGAATCTTTCTCCGTCGAAAACAATACCCGAAGGTACCGATTGCGCCGGCGGAAGTTCGCCGCTGCCGGTACCCGCAATCGCCGGAACTTCGGCAAAAACGCTTAGTTCCCCAGAGCCGGCATCACGACGAATAATAGCGTTAGCGGCGGCATCAGCGATAAAAAAGTCGTCATCTGGGCCAATAGTTATATTGTAAATGTTCGATTCGTTCGTATCTTCTTTAAAATCATACCCTAAAATAAATTTACCTAAATCTTCGTAGTCTACATCTTTGGCTTGCTTAGGTTTATCGCCGGGCCGGAAATTAGAAACATCTAATTTGTAAAGTCTTCCTTCTATGCCGTGTAATATCCATAATACCTCATCTTTTAAAATAAGGTGGTTGAGTCCGTTCACCACTCCTTCGGCACTTTTAAAGGAAGTAAAACCTTGGGCTACCGGATACACTTTGCCCTCCGGAGTAATTAAAGAGACCTGGCCGTCGCTGGTACCAGTGGGAGTATTACCAGTGCCGGCTTCTGTAACCCATAATTGCCCACTTGGGTCTGCTTCTATCCCGATGGGGGAAGCTAATCCGCTAACAAAATCTTTTACTTTGGGTGGGCGCGGTTTTAATTCCTCCACGATATCATAAAATTCTTCGCAACTGGTAGTGCCGAGCAACAATAATAAGGATAGAAAAAAGGTAATTTTAATGCGCATAATTTAAAATTTAAGTGAAAGAATAGGATTTAATTAACAGTAATAACTCATTAAGCTTTCTTATTTACCGGCAATTAGCAAATAACAACAAGCGCAAATAGAATTATACTATGATACTCCTTTTTATCTAATTTGTTTTGCACCTGATATATTCTTCGCGTAAAGTTGTTTTACATTGGGATATTCACAAAACAGCTTACTTCTAAGCCAGCGAAGGCGATTTGTGTAAGATAAAAGAAGAGAAAGAGAATGTATTGTATTACCGCTAGGTACTAAGCAGAGAAGCGTATTACACACATACGAAAAAACTAGAACATTTATTGGTTGGCGTCGGGCTTTGGGGAATGAATGACGTGTTGCAGTATCTCTTGTTTGCGGGTTGAGTCGAAACGTAAATCTACTACGCCGCCAATTACAATAATTGCCGGAGAGGTAAAATTTTGTTCCTGCGCTAATTGACAAATAGTATCGATGGTGCCGCAAACCAAGCGCTCGTTGGGCAACGTTCCGTTCTGAATAATCGCAACCGGCGTTGTGTTTTTGCCTAGCACCTGAAAAACCCGGGTAATATCTGCCAGATTTTTCATGCCCATTAAAATGACTACCGTAGCCGAAGATTGAGCCGCCAAAGCTATATCCGAAGAAATCTGGCCGTATTTAGTAGCGCCGGTAATTACCCAAAAGCTTTCGCTCACTCCCCGGCTGGTAAGAGGTATATTTTGAGCGGCCGGTACGGCAACGGCACTGCTAATACCCGGAATTACCGCAGTCGCCACGCCATGTTGGGCCGCAAACTGAATTTCTTCGTAACCGCGCCCAAATACAAACGGATCGCCGCCTTTTAAGCGCACGACGTGGCCGTATTCTAAAGCGTATTTTACAATTAAAGCATTAATTTCTTCCTGCGGATATTCGTGTTTACCAGAACGTTTGCCTACAAATATGCGGGGTTTATCGGCGGGTACAAAGTCGAGTAAGGCCGGATTAATAAGGGCATCATAAAGCACTAAGTCGGCAGCCGCCAATGCCTTGGCACCTTTTATAGTTAATAAATCCACATCGCCGGGGCCTGCGCCCACCAAAGTAACCCGGGGTATTTTAGTACTCATGAGAATCGCAGACTGATAAAAAGCTTAAATTACGCACATTTCCCCTAAAGTTTACTTGTAATACGCCAGGTAAATCTAATTTAGAATTTAACCATGTAAGTTATACTGTTTTTAACGAGTACATTTTCCCGAGAATAAGAAATATAATTTAGCTGCATTAAAAATAAAAAAGGTGGCTTGTTAAATAAGCCACCTTTTGGTAAAAATAATAAAAGTTTATTTTACGCGGTTAAACTCCAGCCGGAACGGTACTCGCGGGTGACAAACGGGTTTGCTTCCGGAGCATTGGTAAACTGCATTTTTGCCGAATCCCACAATAACTTTTTACCGGTGAACCGGGTAGCAATAATACCCAGCAGCATGGTTTCCGTTAAAGGACCAGCATAATCGAAACTAGACGAAGGCTGTTTTTTGCCGTCTTTGGCGCACCGTACCCAATCCATTTCGTGGCTTACATCAATCCGGGGAATAGTTTTAGGTGGTTGCTTGTATTCGGCCATGCGGCTGGCGGGCAATAAGCGTGGATTAGAACCATAGGTTTCGTGCATTAGTTTTCCTTTGTCCCCAATCATGAGTACCCCGCCGCTTTTATCCATATTTTCGTCCGGACCCATTTCCACTGGTTTAGGCGGCATTAAGCCTCCATCGAACCAGGTCAGCGTAACCGGCGGCATATTTTCGCGGGCGGCAAATTCGTAAGTAACCATAGAGCCGCTCGGGTAGGTAGCTAAATCTTGTTTATTAGTACCACCGCCAAAAGGAGTGCTGGTAGCTTCAACGCTTACGGGAGCGCCTAATTTTAAAGCCCAGTTCGGGTGGTCGAGTAAGTGCGCTCCCATATCGCCGAGAGCGCTGGCGCCGTAATCTACCCAACCCCGCCATTTAAACGGATGATAAGCCGGGTTATAAGGCCGCAACGGAGATGGTCCCGAGAATACATCCCAATCTAAGCCTTCCGGAGTAGCAACGGTTTCCGTAGGCCGCGGAATGCCCTGCGGCCAGATGGGGCGATTCGTCCAGGCGTAAACTGTACTTACTTTACCAATAGCTCCATCCCAGATCCATTCATTTATCAGGCGGGCACCTTCACTGGAATGCCCTTGATTACCCATTTGGGTAATAACTTTGTATTTACGGGCTGCTTCGGCCAAGGCCCGGGCTTCGTGTACCGTATAGGTTAAAGGTTTTTGCACGTACACGTGTTTCTTCCGGCGCATGGCGTCCATCGCAATTACAGCGTGCGTATGATCCGGAGTGGCCACTACTACTCCGTCAATATCCTTGTTCATCTTGTCCAGCATTTCGCGGTAATCTTTAAACCGCTTCGCTTTCGGGTACTGAGCTTTAAGTTGGGCGAAATTATTTATCTGATTCGTTATATTTTGCCGGTCTTTATCGGTAGTAGCATCTTTTAGCCGGGCTTGTGCTTTTTCGGCATCGCTGGTTAATCGGTCAAAAGCTTTACCCGCAAAATCCCAATCTACATCGCAAAGCGCTACAATATTCTGGCTCGATAAATTAAGCAGGTTAGCCCGTCCCATGCCCCCAACGCCAACCCCGGCAACATTAAATTTATCGCTGGGGGCTACAAAGCCGGGGCCACCCAGTACGTGCCGCGGAAAAATATAAAAAGAAGCGGCCGTTAAAGCGGCTCCTTTAATAAAATCGCGTCGGTTGAAAGCTTTTTTACTTTGTTCTGAAGTATTTTGCTGGTCTTCCATTTGAAAAAATATAGGGATTTTTAAGTTAAAATAAATAGCCCAAACAGGTCACCATCCGGGAGTTTGTTTTTGCATAGATTGTCATAATATTACATTTAATTTAGAAAACAAGCTACTTTCATTAAAGAAAAAATATTTTAAACGGCAGTTTTTCTTCAGATAGTAATAAAATAATAGCAAATCCATTTCTTCAATATAAGCCCATGTTTTTTCTCCTGATCTGTTGGAGTTTCTTGTTGATTTATGCCTGGATTATACTCCGGCGTTGGCGAGCCTGGCTTCATTTATCTCCCGTAGAGAATTCTTTGAAAATGCCACAAACTCAATTATCCGTGCTTATTCCGGTGCGCAATGAGGCTGCTCCTATTAGCGATTTATTGCGGGATTTAGAACAACAGACGTACCCGAAACAAAACTTTGAAGTGCTGGTTATGGATGATAACTCCGAGGATGAAACCGCGGCAGAAGTAAGAGCCTTTCAGGAGAAAAGTAACTTATCCCTACGTTTAATTTGTTTACAGGATTACCCGGGTTTGCGGCAAAAGAAAGCGGCTATTACAAAAGGCGTAGCACTTGCTACCGGCGAATTAATGGTGCAAACCGATGGAGATTGTCGGGTAACTCCGGACTGGCTTTTTACCTTGGCGCAGCACTACGAGCGTACCCATGCACGTTGTATAAGTGGCCCGGTGTGTCTTTCTTCGGATGGCTCCTGGTTTGAGGGAATGCAGGTAGTCGAGTTTGCCAGTTTAATAGGAATTGGCGGCGCTTCGATAGCTCTAGGAAAACCAAATATGTGTAACGGCGCCAATTTAGCTTATAGCCGTCAGGCTTTTCTGGAAGTACAAGGTTTTACGGGTAATGCGCACGTCGCATCCGGCGATGATGAGTTTTTGATGCACAAAATTGCTGATTATTATTCGGGTAAAGTAAGTTTTTTAAAAGATAAACGGGCGATAGTTTCTACGGCGGCGCAAAAAACAATAACCGCGTTTTTTAATCAACGCATACGCTGGGCGAGTAAATGGCCCAACTACTCCGGGTGGTCGGTTAAATTATTAGCTATTCTGGTGTTTGGCGTAAACTTTTTACTTTTTCTGGCATTTTTAGCGTGGTTGTGCGGTGGATTAGCTAACGAGCAATTGGCCGCGCTATTTGGTTTTAAACTGAGTATAGATGGAATCTTTTTGTTGTCGGTACTGCATTTTTTAAACCGTAAAAAGTATATTTTTTACCTGGCGCCTCTTCAGTTGGTGTACATTCCTTACGTGTTGTATACTGCCTTGCGGGGCCTGCGGGGCACTTACCATTGGAAAGGTAGAAAAGTAAGTAATAAGGCCACAAAAACAAGTAGCCCGAAGGCTTACTAAATCTTGTTCGCAGGGAATAGCCAAGTGTTTGCGAAGTGAAGAAATGAGTTTTATGCTGGTTATAAAAATAGGTGAAAAAAGTAAAAATATGTATCTTGTAGGTTACAGTAGCTTGTCCAATACCCTGATTTAGATAAATATAACCTGGTAGTATGACGGAAATTGAATTTGAGATTATGGATGAGCTTTACTTTGTAACTTCTTTTCAGCAATTAGGAAATGCCCTGTTGCGGACCCACGAAGAATTATGCCATAGCTTGCAGGACCTGGTTGTGCGTGGGTATGTAAAATGTTTTTACCCGGATCCGGATACGGAAATAGAATACAATCAAGTTAAATTTAGTAAAGAGTGTCAGCAGTATTATTTTCTGGCTACTAAAGCCGGATTAATGGTTCATAATTCGCGGTAAGGCTCATGATTATTACCTCCATAGTAGCGCACTCACCGGCTTATTACGTTAAAAAGCGCTTACGGCAAAATATACCCGCTATGGTTGGGTTCTTTTTTATTTTGTTAGCGTTGATTATGGCTTTATTGGGTTACACCATAATGCCGGATGCTAGCCCAAATGCCAATCATTCCATCGTTCAACTACAAAAAAAAGAGCCCGGTTTTTCCGTGTTAATGTTGCGGCTGAAAAAAGTACCGGCCCAACCAAATGCTACTATCCTGCAAAAATGGCTGTTCGGGCAGGAGCTGCCTTATCACGAAATTCCGGTGCAAAGTTTTCGGATGAGTGGTAAATCTATCCGGATAAACCCGTACGTAAATAAACATTCTTTGCCGGAGCAAATACGGATTTTCTCGCTAAACGAGGTTTTTGGCTTGGAATTAAGTAACTTAGAGGTACAACAATTAAGCCCCGCCGTCCTGCAAGAAAAGGTAAAAGAAACTTCTTTGTTTTATAAAACTTATTTGTTAGGCACGGACCGTGCGGGCCGGGATGTATTAAGTCGTTTACTATTAGGTACCCGCATTTCATTGGGTATTGGATTAGTGGCCGTTTTAATTTCGGTTAGTTTAGGTATTGTAGTGGGAGCGGTAGCGGGTTACTTTGGCGGCTGGGTAGATAAAACGATGTTGTTTTTAATGACTGTAGTTTGGTCTATTCCCGGTATTATGCTAGTTATTGCCATTAGTTTGGCGTTTGATAGCCGGGGAGTATGGGTTTCTTTTGTGGCCGTGGGCTTAACTATGTGGGTAGATGTAGCTCGATTGGTGCGCGGCCAATTTTTAAGTATCAAAGAAAAAGCCTATATTGAAGCGGGTAGAATATTGGGTTTACCTCAAAGCCGACTTATTTTCCGGCATATTCTGCCAAACCTGATGGGCCCTTTAATTGTTATAGGAACTGCCAATTTTGCGGCCGCTATTTTAATGGAAGCCGGTTTAAGTTTTTTAGGATTAGGCGTGCAGCCGCCCGCTCCGTCCTGGGGAATGATGGTAAACGAAGGCTTTCAGCTTATTGGTACCAAGGCCGGTTTATTTTTGGTAGTGCTTCCGAGTATATGTATTAGTTTGCTGGTTTTATCTTTTAATTTGCTTGGCAACGGGCTACGCGACGCTTATGACCCCCAATTACTTATCCACAATGCCTGAAATAAACGTAAAGTTTATGAAGAAAGAGCTCGACCTGAAAAAGTTGGAGCTATCGGCGTTGCTGGAAGTAACGCAGGCCATTAACGGTAATTTAACGGATCAGGCGCTTTACAAAATTTACCATTTTACTTTGCTGGCCCAATTGCAGATTTCCCGTTTAGGTTTGTTTGTGCTGGAAGATAACTGGGAGTGTAAAGTAAATTTTGGCACTAATTACGACTTTAAAAATGCTGCTGCCTTACCGCCGGCCATTACTTGTTTAACCGAAATCAGCTACATTACCGATTTAAACTTGGATGCGCATTGGAGTGAATTCGAGACGGTTGTACCCATCCTGCAAAATCGTAAAATTCTGGCTTTTGTCTTAATTGGTAATTCGCAGGCGTATTATTCTACTTTGGGCGCTTTGTCGTTTGTACAAACCTTAAGTAATATTATTCTGGTAGCCATGCAGAACCGGCGTATGGCGCGTTTGCGCTTAGCCGAAGAAGCAATCCGGAACGAGATAAAAATTGCCCGCGAGGTGCAAACCATGCTTTTCCCAAAGTCGTTGCCCAACGACGAGGCAGTAGCTATTCATGCTAGTTACTTACCCCATTCTTCTATTGGCGGCGATTACTACGATTACGTTCCGATTAATGAAGACCAGTTCTTATTTTGTATTGCCGATGTTTCGGGCAAAGGAGTACCGGCTTCCTTACTCATGTCAAATTTCCAAGCGGGTTTACGCACTATTTTGCGCCAGAATCCGAATCTGCTTACCGTAGTAACCGAGCTCAATCACCTGATTTACTGCAATGCGATTGCCGAAAAATTTGTTACCGCTTTTTTCGGTATTTACAACCGCCGCACCAACGTACTGAGCTACGTAAATGCCGGCCACAATTCACCGGTATTACTGCACGAAAATAATACCATTCAGTTGCTCACCGAAGGATGCACCATGTTGGGGATTTTTGAGTCTTTGCCCTTTATATCGGTTACGGAGGTGCCTATTCCGAATAAATCGTTAATTATGTGTTATACCGATGGTTTAACCGAAGTTTTTAACACCGACGAAGACGAATACGGCTTAGAGAATACCATCAAGTTCTTGCAAAACTACCGCTACCTACCCCTGCCCAAACTGCACGAAGAACTGCTCGAAGAAATTAAACAACATAACCAAGGCAGTACCAATTTTCACGACGATATTACCTTGCTTTCCTGTCGGTTTAAGTAAATTAGTTTATAGACCATAGTCGATAGTCTACGGACGACAGAAATAAAAGCTGTTAGAGAATCAGTTCTTGACAAAGATTTAGGCTTTGCGAAGAAGGAAATAATGCAAAATACCTATTGCGCCCGATAAATAAGTATTGCTGATGGTGGGTGAGTTGAGAAACGTTTGCCTAATAGCCGAAGCTCATTCTCAATTTAAAAATTAAGAATTTGTTCTGCTGTTTAAAGTAGTTCTTTCCGCTTGAGCCAAAGCGGATAGCGATATACAGCCAATTTCTTTAGCGTCCAACTCCACTATCAGCAATACTATTGTTAGCGCCTGGCAATCTTGCTACTATACATTCACAAAAGCTTTTCATCTGATACGGCAGATTTTAATTTTACCCGAATGTATTGCTGCAAAAGGTTTGGGTATATGTTATAAAGCAGGTTGCCTATTGTTATGACTAATACCCAATAATACTGTTTTTGAAACCCGGCATACAGGGTAACCATTGTAAAAAACAGAAACAAGGAAAAATGAAATTTTTCAAAAAAATAAGTTTGGTAGTATTGCTTCCTTATTGATGTTCTAGTATTTGAAATTACCTTAAAATTTGGATACTTCTTTTTTATCATTTTATTGAGTATACTTCCGTTCTGGGCGAAGGTATTTACGTACTTCACTCCAATTTTTTTATACCAATCAGCTTTCTTACTCAGTTGTATTCTATCGAAGAATGAATGGGGAAAGAAGATTGGTGCAAGACTAACTCCTAATAGAATACAGGTTGCTTTTGGCGCTAGGAAAGTGTAGCAAAATATGGTAATTGGGATACCAAACAAGGCTGTCCAGAGTAAATTGGGGATCATATTGTAAATCCCTACTATCCTTTTTATTTTTTGCAATTCCTTTTGTTCAGAGGAAGCCAATGTCTAGTTACAATTTGTACAAAGTTAGAATTATCTAATGCAGTTAACGTTTTGAAACTTTACGTTTGTGGGAATTCAAAAACGTCAGCCGACAGCTGAAGCGCATAATAATTTAAAAGTTGAAGGTAAGAACTAAAGCTACATTATTAACGTCGAGCCGAAATCGAAACTGATAAGAGAGCTACAGCCAACTGCCCCAACGTCCCGCCCCACTTTTGGCAATACTCGTGTTGAGCGTAGCGCATTTCGGCTACAGCTTATCAATCTCGCTTTCAGAAAGTCCGGTTAGTTTGATAATGTCAGCAGTTGAAAGCCCCATTTGTTTGGCTAATTTAGCTACTTCTATTTTTCCTTCTATTTTTCCTTCTATTTTCCCTTCATCAAAAGCAGTGTCAATAACGCCTTTCAAGTCCCGGTAAGTTTTCAGACTGTTTTCGTAGCTATCTAATTCTGCTTGGTCAAATTTAGCCAGTTCTGCTTTTGCAAAAGCTTGTATAAAAACTTCATCCTTGAAAATTGCTGGTATGGTTTGGAAGTCTTCCAGATGCTTGATGAAATAGAGCCACTTGTCCAAACGGGTTTTTAATTCTTCTTCTGTCTGCTCAAAATTGGGCATCTCCAAATAAATGTAGGTCAGCTTATCGTAAAAAGTCTTCCCATTTTGGTCCTTTAACGTAATGGTATGAACCACTTCGCTTTTCTCTGGTTCGTTTTCGTAATCGTCAAAGGTAAAGTCTAAAATACCTACACAATAAACCGCTTTCAGATTATAGTTCCAGTCGCCTCTTTCTGCTTGTTCCCGAATAGGAAAGGTTGAATAGTAGATAGTCCTTTCCTTAAAATAGTTCTGTTTGGCTTTTTGTAGTTCTACAATAAACTTTTCACCTTTCTCATTTTCGCAATAGATATCGTAAATAGCTTTCCTGTCGGCTTCGGTTTGCCCTAATTGCTCGGTATTTTTAAAGTTCAGGTTAATAATCTTGTTGTGTTGCGCCAAAAGGGCATTCAGAAAATCAAGTAAAAGAGGTTTGCTGGCTTCTTCTCCGAAGATTTTTTTAAAGCCAAAGTCTGTAAATGGGTTAATATATTTTGCCTTCATTCTGTTAGTCTGCCGAGTCGCAATTTACCCAGTTCTTGTTTCTTTTCTGTTTGTTCTTTTTAAGCTGTCAAGCCGCCTTACGCCCAACGAGCAGTGCTTTATGCAGGTTGGGAAATAGTATTCCGTCTGCCCACAACCGCTGCTGATTGAAATAATAAAGTTGAATTTAAGAACTAAAGTAGAAAGTTGTTTGTCCAGCCCGAACCATAGCCTGGATTTACAATTGGCTGATGTTTGCTGGTCATGCCCAACTTGCATAAAACCCGATGTTGTACGGTCGTTTTTGTCACCTAAAAAAAAAATTTGTCGTTAAGGTGTTCTGATAAATATTTTATTTCGGTAATTCCAGCTTCGCTATCAAACTCTTCAACTACGTCAAAGTAGTCAACTCTTTCCATAAACATTCTTTCGCCAAGAAGATTCATTAAAATAATTTCAACAATTAATTCTTTTGTATCCTTATCGTACTCCATTAGGTTTTCAGCCTTAACAAGGACTTCGATTTTGCCGTCTTTGTATTTTAATAAAACATATTCCCACTCGCTTGCATCGACAGAGATATTATCGTGACTTAATTCTAATAAATACCAATTTTCTTTAGGTTGTTTTGTAGAATAGAATTCCCATTTATCAACTGTCGGAGCTTTGCTTATGATTTGCTCTGTCAACTGTAGCAATGCTGGACTGCCTTTTGGAGAAATTGTCAATGAGTTTTCCTTTGATTGTCCTGGACCGATTTCCCAATTCAAGTCCCAGCTGGAAATTGTCTCATCAAGTCTTTGGAGAATTGTGGGCTCGTAATTGTCAGATTCTAGTTTGTCTTTATTGTCAACAAACCACTTCCAAAAATTTATTACTTCTTTGTCTTGCATTGTTGCGGAGAAGGATGTTCTTTTAAAATGCCGTACAACTTGTTAATATACGCCTATTTTCGAGATAAGTCAAAAGTTGTATTGCCGCAAGTTTCTGTAACTTTTATTCTCAGAAATAAGGATAGAACCATCTTTTCGGAAGTTTTATATGGCAAACAATATAAAATACGCGTAACGCTATTAACCATAAATTTCTGGTAACAATGCAAAATGCGTACTGCGGTTTTACTAGCCAACCTACAGCTAAGAGCCTTGTAACAATAAATCATAATACGAAATAAAAACTACCCACAGGCCACTAATTAACTGTTCTCTCGGCCGTCCACTCATCCAACCGTATTAAAACTGCAAGCGAAAGGTAAAACAAAGAACCAATTTTATCGGTTTCGAGCAACTCGTTCAGGAAAAGATGGACGGCAATTATAAATATACATAAGGCTACTGCCAAAACGGTTCTTCTGTGCTCGGGCTGAGTAGTGCGGTGGTAGATTTTTTCGGGCAGCAATAAAATATAACCCATAAAAATTAAAAACAGAATGCCGCCTACATAACCTTGCTCCGCGAATTGCAGCAGAAAATAATTATGAACCGTGGATTGTTCCGGGTTGTCGCTGACGTAGGTGGTAAACCGGCTAACCGTATATTTCAAATATTCCGGGTAAAAAGTATTCGGTCCGCTGCCGGTAAAGGGCCGGTCGGCAATCATACGGGCGGCGGCAATCCAGCGGTAAACGCGCTCCATGCCCGACACATCGCGTAAGGTATAAGTCGCCTGTAAGTGTTTCCGGATATCGTCTTTATTAAAAATAGTTTTCTCGTACTCCGGGGCGTATTGCATGTACCGATAATTGGCGCTCAGGTAAATAACTGCGGCCAAACTAATAAGTAAAATACAAGCCAGCAAGTAACGGGTGAGGCGGAACCGGATCACCAAACCATATAATACAGCTAAAGGTAAACTCAACCAGGAGGCCCGGGTATACGAGGCTAGCACTCCGGCCAGCAGTAAACAACTAATAATACCCGGTATAATGCGTCCGCGAGTTGTTTTTTGCTGTAAGGTTAGATAGACCGCATACGGCAGGGCGGCGGCGGACAGTACGCCGTACATAACGTGGTTCCGGAGAAAAGGCGCAACTATTTTGTTGGCGGCAGCAAACGTAAAACCCACGGCTGCGTGCCGGATTAAAGTAATGGTTACGACTACCCCCAAGGCGCTAATAAGAAAGTAAAGAAACCGCCGCCAGGTAGCTGGATTTTGAACGAGATCGCCGGCCAGAAAAACAAAAACCAATAAATACCAGGTTTTGGCTACCAGGTATTTTCCCGAGCGTAAATAATCAGCGGAGAATAAAGTGGTTACAACTGACCACAGAAAGAATAGCAGCAATAGCTTAATTAAAGGATGCTGCATTAAATGCTTATCCGGATTTTTGCCGAGGAGCCACGAGCCCACATAACAAGCGGCGAGTAAGATAATAAGCGGTTCCGAAAATAAATCGGTGCCAAAGCCACCGGGCAAATCCACCTCCATCGAAAAAGGAATAGCCAGCAAAAGCAGATAAAAGAGTACCGCATAATTAGTAAGTGCAATGCCCAGAACCACTAGAGCCAGAGGTGGAATCAGGAAATAAATATTTTGCTTATAAATGGCCAGGGAAATAGTAGCCAATAATAACGCACTAAAAGCCAGGTAAATTTTTAGCGGTCCATTACCGGTAGAGGGCCCAACGAAAATCATGCGTAGAATCGTTCGCGGCGAAAAGATTTTTGGCGCTCTAAAACACTAACCACTACCACCGACAGTAAAAAGGTTAAAAACGTAGCGCCTGCCACCATTAACCACCGGATAGGTTTTACTTTTTTAAGGGCCGGAGTAGCAGGCTGCACGAGGTACAAAGAACTGGTTTGGTTTTGCAAGGCCAGCTTCGCGTCTTCGTAAAGTTGCCGGGCTTTCAGGTATTCTTCCCGCCGGCTGTTAAAAATAGCTTCCAGGCGGGTTACTTCGTCGGTGCCGGCCAGGTACGATTCCAGGTTGATGCTGCTGCCGGAAGTGGAACTTTTTAACGCGCTTGCGGCGGCCTCTAAACCTTTTATCTCGGCTTTTAAAGTAATTACTTTGGGGTTAGACGCCGGGAGTTGCGCCTGGTAGCTTTTTAAAGTAGCCCGAGCTTGCCGTAGGTCGGTTTCGGTTTGTACCAAGCGTTCGGCCAGGTAGCGGCTTTCGGGGCGGCTTTCGTGCTCGGCAGTAGAAGCGCCAAAAATACCGTATTGCCGCCGGGCGGTAAGCAACGAGTCCTGCGTTTTGTGTAATTCTTTTTGTAAAAATTGTTGCCGTTGCGCGTACGAGTTAACTATTTTCTGCTGATTGGTGAGCGTCAGCTGTTGGTTAATAACGTCAATCTGGTGGGTAATAGCGTTCGCTACCCGGGCGGCAAAATACTTATCCGCATCGTCGAAAGATACTTGTACCGCCGAACGGTTGTTTTGGGCAATCGAGTAATTGTACAAAAATTCTTCGAGTACTTTTTGTTGGATTTTATCGGAAGTATCGTTGGCCGGATAACGGTAGTGCCGCGCGAACTTAAATTGTTGAATAATATGCCGCAGCAAGGGTTCGGATTGGCCAATACTAATCAGCCGGTCGGCATCGTCGGAGCTCATGCTCAAGGTTAATTTTTCGCCGTTCAGGATAAACGCCGGATTTAACGTTGTTTCCAGGTCGGGCAAATTGGTAGGGTAAAATATAGCCGTAGACCGGTAAATATTGGGGAGCAACAAAGCGGTAATAGCACTTATAATACAAGCGGCTAAGGTAACTCCCAAAATCGGCCAGCGCCATTTTTGCACCAGGGGCAAATAACCAGCTAAATAGTGTTCGGTGGCAGCCATCCAAATTTAAAATTTACTTCTTACAATCAAATTTATTTAAAATTTACTAAAATATTTTGGCTCTGCTACCCATACAAGTATTTTTTAACTTTTACTTTACCTTCTGGAACTCCATTTTAGTAACTTCTCTTTTCTGAATCCAGAATTTATCAATAATCCGGGTAATGGGCAAAGTGAAATCTTCCAGCAGCAGCGATAATTTATTCAAAGGCTCTCCTTCCGCGCGGGTTCTAGGGTTCAATACCTTACGGATAGCGCCGCAAACGTAATAACTGGCATGAATAGGTAAATACTGCGTCGCCACTAATTGAAAGCCTTTATTTTTTAGAATAGTGGCGTAGGTACTTACGGGTCGACCCATGTTTAACTCATCACCTTTTTCAGTAATTTCGGTTCTTTCAAATAAAATAACTTTATCCCGCGATACTCTACCCATTTCTTCCAGGTACAATTTAAACATTTCGTAATTGGTATTGTGCTGTAAAACCGTAACGGAATATACCAAATCAATGGAATTATCGGGGAGCGGGATGCCGGTGCCATTGGTTTTAATTAACTCGGCCGGATAGTTTTTTAAATTTTCGGCGGCTAATTGCAGCATGTTTTCGGAAATATCTACGCCTACCAGTCGGGCGGGCTGGTGTTGGGCGACTACTTTTAAATTACCTCCCGGACCGCTGCCCAACTCCATCACCGATTTTCCTTTAAAATCCAGTTTATGAAAAAGCTTTAAAAATTGCTGGCGTTTGTAGACGTAATAAGGTTCATCGTCGCCCGCTATTACATTACCCTTGTTTCTTTTGGTAATTTCCTGGGCCACTTTCGACCAATACTTCTCGGGTTGGTAATTCATGTTAAAAAATTTGTTCTCGCAATATAAAACATATACGAAGCAGCCTTAGTACAGCTACCGGAAAACGACTTGCTCAATTTGTAACGAAACTACCTCGAGTATTCTTTAAATAGTTTTCATACAATCCATTTAAAATTAAACTACGGCAGAATTTAGGAGTGGTAAATAGTCTGCTCTTACTGATATCTAATTATTACTCCTTGCTAACCGCCTCCAGACACGTATCTTTGTTTTTTGAATAAACGGCGTACTTCGTTAAACTGAACGAATAATTTAAAAACGAAACAGTTTAATGGCTCCTCAAAAATAATTAAAACGTAAACCTACCTGCTAATTTATTAAAAAGCTACTCGGAAATATCAGTTTTGTGGTGCTGCTCAATTTGCTCGTGAAACCCATTTGGCTGGTTTTAGAAAATAACGTGCAAAACCAAATGGGGCACGCGGCTTTTGGTACTTTTGCGGCGCTCTTTTCTTTTACTTTTATTTTTACCTCTTTCACCGACCTAGGTATTTACCATTATTTTACAAAACAAATGGCAGCCGTACCTACTTTTATGGCAACGCACCTACCGGTAGTTTTGCCATTTAAAACCCTGATATCATTCCTTTTTCCTTTTGTAATGTTGCTCGCCGGTTGGGGCATCGGGTACCGGGCCGAGCAGTTGTATTATCTTACGTTAATTGGTTTCATTTTTACGTTTACCCAGTTTACCCAGTTTTTACGCGGCGCGCTGCAAGCCCACCAGTTCTTTAATCTCGATTCAATAATATCAGTACTGGAGCGATTTTTTTTAATTTTCATCATTATCGTGCTGCTTTACCTGGGAATTACCCTGGAAAATTACGTGTACGCCCGATTAACTTCGGTACTGCTGGCTTTTGGGGTTTTATGCCTGTTTTTTCGTAAAAAATTTGGTTCTTTTCCGGCTAAATGGGATTGGCAACAGTTGAGTTTTATTTTAAAAGCGAGCCTCCCTTTTGCTATTATTAATTTGGTAAACGGTATTAACGAAAAAATTGATATGGTAATGCTGGAGCGTTTGGCCTCGAGCCGGGAAGCGGGCATTTACGCGGGTGCCTACCGGTGGGTAGATGCCGTTATGATGTATCTATGGACGGTATTGCCTATTTTCTTCGCTAAATTTGCGGCTCACCAAAAGCAACCGCTGGAACAGCAAAAGTTGCTGCATTTCGGGCAGGCGATTGTGAGCGTACCCATAATTTTCGTGAGCGTTTTTGTGTTTTTTTACGGCGAAAAGCTATTCTGGCAATTCAGTAATTCGTCGCCCGCCGAGCTAAGCTTAATGCGCTTAAACCTCCGGATTTTATTTGCGAACGTGTGCGTACACGGTTTTTTTGCCATTTACGCCAACATTCTCACGGCCAGTAACCGGGAATTAGCAGTGAGTAAACTGGTAGCGCTTAGTATTGTGGTAAATGTTACCCTTAATTTTATTTTTATTCCGGTTTATGGTTCATTAGCGGCGGCGGTAAATACTCTTTTTAGTGCCGTGCTGGTTTCAGGTGGCTATTTGCTTTACTTAAGGCCAAAATTAAACATTCCGGTGCCCGGAAAACTTATTTTAAAATTGTTACTAAGTGCCGGAGCACTTAGCGGAATATTTTACGGATTATTGTTAATTTGTGCCATCTGGTGGGTAAATACTATCCTGGCCGGCTTGGCGTTTTTAGGAATATTGATTGTAACCCGGGTTATCCGGCTCGCCGACCTAAGGGCCAACCTGCTCCAAAGAGAAAAATAAAATCGTATTCGGATACCCCTTAGTTTTACATGAGAATAGCCGTAAATGCCCGCATTTTGTTAGCTGATAAATTAGAAGGAATGGGTAAGTTTACGCACGAAGTATTACGGCTTTTGGTCGTGCAGCATCCCGAACACGAGTTTTTCTTTTTATTCGACCGGCCTTACGATGCGCAATTTATATACGCCGCCAACGTAACCCCCATTATAGTATACCCACCGGCCCGGCATCCGTTTTTATTTTACGTTTGGTTCGAGCTGATGCTGCCGCGGGTATTACGCCAAATAAAACCGGATGTATTTTTTTCGCCGGATAACTTTACCACCTTGCGCACCCACGTGCCCCGGGTTACGGTCATTCACGATTTGGCTTATCTGCATTTCCCAGCCGAAAAGAAATTCTTCGATCGCCGGTATTACCAAAAATTTATGCCTCGTTTTGCCGAGGCTTCGCGCCTTATTCTTACCGTATCGGAGTTCTCCAGAAAAGATATTATGAAGAGTTTTCATCTGCCTCCGGCTAAAGTAAAGGTAGCGCCTTGTGGGGTATCCGATTTTTTTAAACCCACTCTTTTTGCGCAGCAAATTGAAATCCGGCAAAAGTACTGCGCCGGCGAAATGTATTTTGTGTTTGTGGGAGCCTTACAACCCCGTAAAAATCTGGTTACCCTTTTTAAAGCCTTTGATGCCTTTAAGAATTTAACGCGCAGCGAAGTAAAACTGGTAATAGTAGGCCGGAAAGCCTGGAAAGCCAACGCCATTGTAAAAGCCTACGAAGCCATGACGCATAAAACCGAGGTAATATTTACCGGCCGGGTTTCTGATGCGGAAGTACGGCAGTTGTACGGGTCGGCGGTGGCGCTCGTGTTTGCTTCTTTATTCGAAGGTTTTGGCTTACCTATTCTGGAGGCGCAGAAATGTGATTGCCCGGTTATTACCAGTACTACCAGCTCTATGGCAGAAGTAGCTGCCGAGAGTGCCTTGTTGGTAGATCCTCTGTCGCCGGAAGCAATCTGCCAGGCTTTGGTGCAATTGTACCATTATCCGGAAAGGCGAGACTATTACATTCGGCGGGGGCGCGAAAATTGTTGCCGTTATACCTGGCAGCAAACCGCCGATTTAATTTATCAAGGGCTACAGGAATCTTTAGAAATACCAAAAATTTCTTCTTAGCAGGTAATAAATGCGAATTTTTAGAACCCCGGCTTTGTTGCGGTATTTATTTCCGGAGTATATCTGGCGAAAAACAATTTCCGGGAAAAACATATATCTCACTTTTGATGATGGGCCGGTGCCGGAAGTTACCGAGTTTGTGTTGCAACAATTATCCGTTTACCAGGCAAAGGCCACTTTTTTCTGTGTCGGTGAAAATATCAGCCGGTACCCGGAGATTGCCCGGAACATCGTAGAACAAGGACATTACTTAGCGAATCATACTTATAACCACTTGCGTGGCTGGGCCACCGAAACAAATACGTACGTGCAGAACATTGCTTTATGCCAGGACCAGATCGAAAAATATCAGCCTAAACGGGAGCCTAGCTTGTTCCGGCCCCCTTATGGCCGCATCAGGCGTAAACAATTTAACGAAATTAAATCGGCTTACCGCGTTATCATGTGGGATATACTTACGTATGATTTCGATAATACTCTTTCGCCGGAAGTTGGTTTACAACGCATCCTGAAACAAACTACTGCTGGTTCGGTAGTAGTATTTCATGATTCTGTGAAGGCTTTCCCCAACCTGCAGTACTTGTTGCCGCGGTTTTTGCGTTATTTTGCTGGTTTAGGTTACAGCTTTAATACTTTATGATGTTTAAAGTAATATACTTTGCGGTTTTATTCAGTGTATCCTTAGTTATTCTGGGCTTATGGCTGCTGAACCGTCGGCGTTACCGCACCCAGTTGCTGGTGTTTCCGAAGGTGAGCATTTTGATTGCGGCCCGCAACGAAGAACATACTATTTTAAGGTGCCTGCAGGCTATTGAGAGTTTAGATTATCCCCGCGATAAACTGGAAATACTCATCGGCGACGATGCTTCTACGGATAATACTTACCGGGTAGTACGGCAATTTATTCAAGATAAACCCCATTATAAATGTATTACGGTTACGCAAAATTTAGGCTTAGCCCGGGGAAAAGGCAACGTATTAGCGCACCTGGCCCACCTGGCTACGAGTAATTACTTTTTTATAACCGATGCCGATATTCAGGTGCCACCTTCCTGGATTCAGGTAATGCTAGCGCAGGTAAGGCCTTACATTGGCATTGTTACCGGTATTACCACGGTTACTGGCAACCGCCTCTTCGATAAATTACAATCTATTGATTGGATATACGCCCTGGGATTATTTCAGGTAGTAACCGACCTGGATTTGCCGGTGTTTACGATGGGTAATAACATGCTCATTACCCGCGAGGCGTACGAAGCAACGGGTGGTTACGAGAACATTCCTTTTTCCATTACCGAAGATGCCAAGCTTTACCAGGAAGTAGTAAAAAAGCATTTTCATACGGTAAATATTTTTGATCCGTCGGTTTTGGCTCTTTCTACCCCGGCGTTGGATATGCGGCAATTATTGTGGCAACGGCGGCGTTGGATGGAGGGTATCAGTCATATTCCGTTTTATATGGCGGCCGTATTTATTCTTTATTCCTGTTTCTATCCGGTCTGGATTCCCTTTTTTCAGGAAGTATCGCCCATTTTTTATTGGGGCATACTGGTAGCGAAAATAATCTGGCAAGCTGCTTTTATTCGTTTGTGCGCCCAACGCGTGAACTTAAAATTTCCGATTTGGCAACTTGTTGTTTACGAATTTTTTATGATGTTCCTGGGAATTGCCTCTATTGTTTATTATATCTTACCGGTTAAAATTACCTGGAAACAACGAAAATATGCCTGATTGATTACGTGGCAAGGGGAGAAGTTTAAAGGTTGGAAGGTTGTTAAATGAAGTAAATGGTAAATGGTACTCGGTAAATGTATGGAGAATAGCTATTTAACTTTACCTTTCTTTCTGGAATAAAGCAAATTACGTAAGATAACAGCCTAAACTAAGCGCAACCTGCTAAGGCGAGTGGACGAATTAGTAATTTAAATCGTCATACGGACCACCTACAACTTACTATGGAATTAATAGATTCGCACGCACATATTTATGCTCCAGAGTTTAAACCGGATAAAGCAGCAGTAATCCGTAAAGCGCAGGAAGCTGGCTTAATTCAGATTTTAATGCCCAATGTGGATCACACCTCCGTGGATGGCTTGTTACAAACTGAAACAGATTACCCTGGTTTTTGCCTCCCCATGATGGGATTGCACCCTTGCTCCGTAAAAAAAGATTTTCAGAAAGAACTGTACCTGGTAGAAGATTGGTTACATAAACGTTCGTTTACAGCCATTGGGGAAACCGGCATTGATTTATATTGGGATAAAACGTACCTGGAGCAACAGAAAGAAGCGCTTACCATACAATTAGAATGGGCCAAAAAGTTTAAGTTACCCGTAGTACTGCATACCCGCGACTCTTTTGAAGAAACGTACAAGTTGGTGGCTGCCGCTCAGGACGGTACTTTAACCGGGGTATTTCATTGCTTCTCCGGTACCCCGGAACAAGCCCAGCGGGTAATGGATTTAAAATTTTATATGGGTATTGGGGGAGTAAGTACTTTTAAGAATGGCGGTTTAGATAGTTTATTACCTCCAATTTCGCTGGAACATTTGCTGCTCGAAACGGATTGTCCGTACCTGGCGCCGGTTCCTTACCGGGGCAAGCGCAACGAACCGGCTTACTTGCCGCTTATTGCCCAACCAGTGGCGGATATTAAGCAGCTACCCGTTGAAGAAGTAGCCACGGTTACTACCCGGAATACCCGTAATTTATTTAATTTGTAACATGAAATTAAGAAAAGTCCACCTGAATACAGCTGCTACGCTCGAACCAGTTGGATCGGTATTGGTTATTTATACGGGCGGTACCATCGGGATGGTGTATGATAAAACCGGCCGGCACCTGGTACCTTTCAAGTTCGAGGAGATAATGGATAAAATGCCGGAATTGCGGCAATTAAATATCGACTTATCTCTGATTAGCTTTGCCCGGCCCATCGACTCGTCGGATGTAACGGATGCTGACTGGATTGTGCTTTCTTATATTATTCAGCAACATTACGATGATTTTGATGGATTTGTAATTTTGCATGGCACGGATACCATGGCGTATACGGCCTCGGCCTTGTCGTTCCTGCTCGAAAATTTACAGAAACCAGTAATATTTACCGGGGCGCAGGTGCCCATTGGTAAAATGCGCACCGATGCCCGCGAAAATCTGATTACAGCTTTGGAAATTGCTACTTCTACCAGCCGGGGCATTTGTATTGTGCCGGAGGTATGCATTTACTTCGGGGATTTGCTGCTGCGGGGTAACCGGTCGAAAAAAGTAGAAAGCAGTCATTTTAACGCTTTTAAGTCCACGAACTATCCTTTGCTGGCGCAGGCAGGGGTTGAAATTGAATACCACGCTAAAAACATTCGGCCTTTACCCTCTGGCCGGTTTAAAGCCCACCAGGTGCTGGATAATCGGGTAGTGCGGCTTCGTTTATTTCCGGGCCTTTCAGAGCACGTTATCCGTAATTTAATGTTAACCGAGAATTTGCAGGGAGTAGTGCTGGAAAGTTACGGGTCGGGTAATGCCCCTACGGCGCGCTGGTTTTTAGATGCCATGCAGACGGCTATTGACCGGGGCACTTTTATTTTAAACGTATCACAATGCGATGGGGGACGCGTGTTTCAAGGCAAATACCAGAATAGCAAGTACTTACACGATATGGGTATAATTGGCGCCAGCGATATTACCAGCGAGGCAGCCGTTACCAAGTTAATGTTTGTACTGGGCCAGAACTTACCCTACGAAGAAACCCGCCAACTGCTGCAAACAGATTTACGCGGCGAAATGACAGTAGAGTAATATAGTTATTGTTAAAATAACTTTAAAAGAACTCCCGGGTAGTTGGCGTACAAGCGCAGGCTACCCGGGAGTTCTTTTAGGATTAAACTTATTTAAAAGCGACTTAATTTTTATTGTTTTATAAACTTAAGCACTTGCTTTTTATGGTCTAGCTGCAGGTGAAATAAATACATACCGGCTTTTAGTTGTTCCACATTTACCTGTAGTTTATTCGGGGTGATTACCTGGTGGCCGTTGAGCATCACTTCGGCGCCTGTTGCAGTACGAATAGAGGTCGAGATTTCGGTAGCGGGTTCCGGTAAACTTACGGTAAATTGGTCGGTTACCGGATTCGGGTACAGCCGAATTTGTTGGGTAGTTTCCGACATCGTACCTGTTGACATCTGGCGATTAAGGCGAACAATACCGGCTGTTACCGTTACAGTGACCACTTCTTCGTCGAAGAGAACCGGTGTGCCATTATCCGTTACTCTCACTTTAAACAAATAACTGTCCGCGGCGGTGGGGGTCCAAGTAAAAGCCCCGGAACTAGCGTTGATACTGGCTCCCGCCGGCGCTCCAATTAAAGAAAAAGTTTTGGTTTGGCCGGCATCCGGGTCGGTAGCCGTAGCCGTAAATTTAAGTGGAGTACCAAGAGTAGCATTTTTATCCCCAATAGCCGCTAAAATTGGGGCATCGTTTACATTCGTTACGGTGATAGATACCGTTTTTACGGCCGACTCCTGGCAGCCCCAAACTGCTTTAAAAGTAAAAGAATCTTTGCCGCTAAAGTTGGCTTTAGGCTTGTACGTGCGGTTGGCTCCCGAACCGGTTAAAGTACCATTGGCAGGGGGAGTAACAATGCTGTAAATAAGAGGAGTGCCGCTCGCCGAGCCAGTAAGCGTAATAGGTTTAGCTGTTTCTTCTGTAGTAGTAACACTTTGCGCGTTGGCTACCGGATTAGCTTTGCGCACAATCAAACTACCGAAGGGTTTACCACCGTCCGTATTTTGATTTAAGTGGCGTAAAACGGAGAATGAGCCGCTTGAACTAATTTTAAAGATAGTACCACTGTTAAAGAAGCCGCCTTCTGGAGTGAGACCATAGAAACTGCCATCACTGCCTTGCACCAAACTACCTTTAGGTTGGCCACCATCATTAACGTAATCCAAGTTGTGTAGCACTGTAAAAGTTCCGCCCGGCGTTATTTTAAAAATGGTGCCACTATTAAATAATCCGCCCTGTTGACTTGTGCCATAAAAATTGTTGTCTATGCCCTTCACTAAAGTGCTCAGGGGATAGCGGCCATCGTTTATATTATCAAAATTGCGTAGTACCGTAAGTGTGCCGCTAGGAGTTATTTTAAAAATAGTACCGTAATTATTTGCGCCGCCCTGGTAAGTGGTTCCGTAAAAATTACCGTCGGCACCTTGTACTAAGCTGCCGTTCGGGTAGCTACCCGTTTTTGTATTATCTAAGTGTTTTAATACAGTAAAGGAGCCTCCGGAAGATATTTTGAAGATAGTGCCGTAGCTATTCGCTCCCCCTCTACTTGTCATGCCGTAGAAGTTGCCGGCACTTTGTATTAAAGTACCTGTTGGATTACCGCCATCCGTAGTATAATTTAAATTACGTAATGCTGTGTACGTACCGCCTGGAGTTACTTTAAAAATAGTACCATAACCATTGGCACCGCCATTATAAGTCAGGCCGTAAAAATTGCCGTCGGTACCTTGTAACAGGCTGCCCTGCGGACTACTACCGCTTGTGCCTGAGTTTAGGGAGTATACAGTGGAGTAAGCGCCATCGCATAATTTAAAAATAGTACCATAATTATATGTGCCTCCAGTGGAAGTTAAACCATAGAAATTGCCGTTACTCGCTTGTATTAGACTACCTAGAGGCGTTTGGCCTTTAGCAGCTTCGGGAAAATGAACGAGTATGGAATAAGCCCCGGCGGGAGTAACTTTAAAGATAGTACCCCGATTGCCAAGCCCACCGGCAGGAGTCATGGCGTAGAAGCTACCGTCTGAACCTTGGACCAAACTACCTTGCGGATTACGTCCATCGTTAGTGTAATCTAAATTACGCAGCACAGTATACGTACCTCCGGGAGTCATTTTAAAAATGGTACCATAACTATTAGTGCCACCCGTATACGTTAAACCGTAAAAATTACCATCGGTACCTTGGGTTAAATCACCCTGCGGATTAGCGCCATCACTGGTATAGCTTAAATTACGCAACACAGTGAAAGTCCCGCTTGGTGTCATCCGGAAAATAGTGCCGTAGCCATTTGTTCCACCTTGGTACGTCATGCCGTAAAAATTCCCGTTAGTAGCTTTAACCAAACTACCATAAGGCCGGCCTCCCGTAGTGCTAAGATCTAAATGCCGCCGGACGGTAAATACACCTTTCGGAGTTATCCGGAAAATGGTGCCGTAGTTGTTCGTGCCACCTTGGTACGCCATGCCGTAGAAGTTGCCATCGGCACCTTCTACCAGGCTCCCTTTCGGATAACTGCCAATAGTATTATCTAAGTGCTTTAATATAGTAAAGGAGCCTGCGGAAGATATTTTGAAGATAGTGCCATAATTGTTCCGCCCACCGGTTTCCGTCATGCCGTAGAAGTTGCCATCAGTACCTTGTACCAGATTACCTGATGGGTTCCGGCCATCAATAGCGCCATTTAAATTACGTAACAAGGTGAAAGCTCCGTTCGGGGTTACTTTAAAGATAGTGCCATAGGCACTAGCTCCGGAGTTTCTTGTCATGCCGTAAAAATTGCCGTCCCGGCCTAGTACCAAGCTGCCTTGAGGGTTACTACCTGTAATATTATAAATAAAGCTAAGCAAGATTGTTACTGTGCCGGTGGGAGTCATTTTAAAAATGGTACCGTAATTATTAGCTCCACCTTGATAGGTCATACCATAAAAGTTGCCGTCTGGGCCTTTCGTTAAGTTGCCATAGGGCGCATACCCCGATACGGAGAAGGTTTTTGAACGTTGAAGCCAGTGCCGTTGCTTTTGATGCTGAAAGCAGTACCGGCCCCTTCCTGACCGCCCACCGAAGTAAGCCCTACTAGTTCATCCTGAGCGAATAAAGTTTGAGCGGGTACTAACAGGCAACTTACTAGTATCCAGATAAAGGTACAATAGCGACTGAACGCTAGATGGGGAAGTTGCTGTAAATACGACCAAGAGTTTTCTCTGGTGCGCGTTGTTGTGGCCGAAGCAGATAAAAGTATAGCTTGTATCATCGTGAAAAAGGGTTAAGAAAGTAAAAAATAATATAATGGATTCTAGGTAAAAGGTAATGGGAAGCCACGCGGGTATTCCAGATATGCAGTGCTTGGCCATTTCAACAAATAGAGATACAAAATGCCGTAAAAGCAGCTGATCTGTAACACTACTGCAACCCTAAAAAACACTGGGCGATAGAAGCAAATTCAAAAATAAAGAACTTGTAAACTATCGGAGTCAGAGCTTATCGTTTTGCGGAGCAAAAAAGTATTAGAAACTCAACCAGCAAGTATGCTAAAGTATGTTATAGCCATTAAGGCGTGCAGAATATTTTTTTAAGTACTAACTTATTAAAACAACAAGAATTCTGCGTTTTAATAAGTGACTTTAATGAGTTTAAAGTCTTGTAAATCAAAATTGTAATTCAGAAATGGTACTTGCAAGATAGGAAGTAATCGGAGATTAAAAATACTGATTTTTCAGTATTTTTAATCTTGGTGCTTTTGTAAGAAATTTACAGGTTATATAAAAATAGTTGTACTTACGAAAGAATGGCTTATCTAATGGAGCTGGCTAAGTGCTTAGGCTGCGTTGGCTGGCATTTCCAGGAATATGCGAGTTGCTATTAAACCGGATACAATGCTCATAAATAAACAGAAAGTCCGGTGTAAATTTGCTTGGGTTAAATATTATCCGTTTTTTTGCAATCCGTTAAACAGAGAGGTGTCCGAGTGGTTGAAGGAGCACGCCTGGAAAGTGTGTATACCTCAAAAGGGTATCGAGGGTTCGAATCCCTTCCTCTCTGCCAAAAAGCCTTAAACCCAACTGGTTTGAGGCTTTTTTATTGGTAAATAGCAACTAAGATAAGGTTAAGAATTTTAGCTTTTCAGATATTGTCAAGTCTATAAAATACCAAAAACCGATTTTATTATATTCGTTTTTAAAGAAACAATTCTACTGCATCTGTATACTCGCCACCTAAATACCGTTTTCTTACCGTTCTTCGAACAACCAAACTTAAAGTTTATATTTCTGGTTAGCGGGAGTTCAGTCTAAGTGTTTAAACGAAAGTAATTCTTTGAAGTAGTCATTGTTATCTAGGTTTTTAACTGCCAGCCACGCTTACTATTTTTCTTTCCGTTTCACGGAAGCCAGCCGTAACTTTTCAAAAAATCAGTTAACCGCGGATCATTCGTGGACAGAGCCGGTAGCCAGATGCCCACTCGCTCGCGCTTCCACCAGTGTCCTGGAGGGTTGCCGGGCTCAGCAAACGTATAACGATATAAAATTGCCCGGATGTAGCGAGGCGGCTGCTGAGGGAAAGGATTATGGGCAAACAAGCCTACAACTCCAGGGTCGTTATGTAAAAGTTTCCAGATAAGATGTAGCGTCCAGGGATATTCTTCGGGCGACGACATGGCCGCAAACCACATTTGCCAGTCTAAACGCAACTGATATGGCGCTATTTGCGGCGGGCGTTGATCGAGTAGCACAGGCAGGCCTTGGTAGATATAGGGTTTCCAGTGGGCTTTGTCAGTGGAGTCCTGATCCATGGTTCCTTCAAATACTACGTTTAAACGTTCTTTACCTACCGTTCCGAAAGCACCATACGTATTTACCAGGCCAAGCGGGTCGAAAGAGGTATTCATGATCTGACTCGGTGAGAGTAGATTTACAGCCGGCTGAATGCTGAGCAGAGTAATGAGTGCCGTTACCACCCAGGCCGTAATACGCATGGGTTTGGATTCTACGGCGTTTACTGCGGCGATTTCGGCTTTACGCACTAACTGTCGGGGAAGCAATCTCGCCCAGAAACCATCATCGAAACAAGCCAAAGCCGGAATAATGGTTAGCCAGTTTAAAAACGAAAGATTACCGCTAAGCATAATGTTCAGCTGAAATAACACTATTACCACTCCCGCAATATGACGAGCCAGCCGAGGCCAGAATACGAACCAAGGCGCTATTAGTTCGCCCAGATGATTGAACCAAACGCCAATTTTTAAAACAGGGTGCGGTAAAAAATGAAACCACCGGCTCCAAGGGCCAGGTATGGGTTGGGTTTCGAAATGGTAATAAAGAGCAGTGGCGTCGCGCCAGATTTCATCGCCCCGAATCTTGATCAAGCCGGCTCCGAGCATGATCCGGAAAATTAGCCACCGGAATAACACAATAATAGGAAAGGGCGGCTCTTGTTTGGGGAAAGGCCTAAGATCGAGCAAAGGGCCAAGAAAAATGGCGAGGAACCCGGTTTCGGTTAGTTGAATTTCCCAGCCGTAGCCGTACCATTCTTGGCCGACATGCTTAACGGATAGATAAAGAATCCAAAGTACTCCCAGCATAAGTGCATTCGCGTAGCCGGCCGCTACTACCCCGGAAAGTAGCAAACCCGACCAGACAACGGTTAAAAGAGCAGCATCGGAATGCCAGAACCAAAAGAGAGAGGGCAACCGTAAAAAACCAGCGGTATTCGAACCTAAGGCAGTACTTACCCGGCTTAGATAAAGCTCTACCGGCAGCAACCCGTGAGAACCGATTAAAGGAATAATCTGATTAACCGCTACCAGAAAAGCAATGGCATAAATTACTCCCAGCATCCGAAGAATAACAAAGCGGGTTAGCCAATAAGTAGGAGCGGTATCTGGCTTCCAAGGAGCCGTTGCAGATTCAGTGTCCATTTTAGTTTCTACTGCCGTTTTTCTATAACTAATGGAAAATAATGCGTCCGTTAATTTCTGCTTTTAGTAGGTTCGCATCGTCCGCGAATTATTACTTATTTAATGAGCATAGTTCGGACGATTCCGTACTTTGGGCTATGTATTATTTGAACGGTTCTTGTTGGTAAATACGTAGGAATGGCTAGTTGTTTCCGGTTTAATTAAGCTTGTTTTGCGGATTATTTTTGGCAGAGAAACTTAGTTTTATCTGGCTAAAGAGCTTTTGCTGCAATTAGTGGACAATGCGTTTATTTTTCTTTTTTCGGCAATAATTGAGGTAATTTTATCTGTTTAAAAGGTAACAGGCGATAAACTTTAGTGATTTACTATTTGAAGTATTCTCCAAAGGAAGAATGGAAGTGTTTGCCGGTTCGTAAAAAGGATTTCCGACTTTTAGAATTTGTACTGGTTCACCTTCTTCTTGTAACAAGCAAGTACCTTTGGCAAAGGTAACTTACTACCGGGCAGCGATGTTTAGGATACGTACCTTTTTTGCCACCTTACAATCTAATTTCAACTGTTTTTACCGAAGGAATGAATCTTTTAGTCAAGTTTACGGGCTTTAACCACTTCGCTGATAGAGGTACTGCCAATGAAAACGTCTTTTAAAACAGCATTACCGTTTTTAATACTTACCAAAGCGTACGTTACCTGACTGGTGTCCCGCTGGGCTTGTTGGTAGGCTTGTTCCGCATCGTAGGCTTTCGACTCTTCCATATAAAATCGATCGAAGGGATAGTCAATTGTTAACCGGCGAGAACCATTATCGGTAACGTAGCCAACCTTTGCTTTTACAAAAGCCTGGTTGTTAGCCGGCTTTTCTTTTGCAACCGCTTTTATTTTAATAAAACCAGCTTTATCCGTTTGAAGCGAAACGTAAATAGGTTCACCCATAAGCCAATTTTCTTCTTTCGGAACTACCACTTCGTTCTCGGCGTAATTTAAAGTAATGTATTTGCCTCGAAATGGGTCATTCGGGTCGATGGGGGCGGTTTTGAATTTAAAGGGAGTTCCTGTTTTCAAGATTTCTTCCTGGTCTAGAATCATTTTGGCCGGAACGTACAATTGCACCAGCGCCACCAAGAAAAAGGTTATCAAAAGTACTTTTTTACTGTTCATTCGTCTTTCTCTTGTTAAGCAACCAATAATTTGCCCCGAAGAAGCCGGCGCCCACAAATACAAACAAAATTCCCCGAATCACGAAGCTCAGGTCGGTATCAAAAAAGCGGCAAAGTACTAAGGCGGTAATAATAAGTAAGCCCAAATTTAATATACCTAAATGGTTTTTCTCTGCCCCGTCTTTCATGGTGAAGATACCTATTACTAAAATTAAAAGATTAATAAGCACTACCGCTGCGGTTGAGTATAGCCCCGCAATAAATATAAAGATGAATAAAATAAATACGGGAGCTAATAGTGGTATACCGGTTGAAGCTTTGCTTTTTCGCTGAAAAATAAGCAGCCCACCGGCTAGTAAGGAGATAATAACAGCTGCATAAAATTCCGGGGCGGTACTAAGTTGCGTAATTGAAAAAGTTTCTTTCCGCAAATTTTTCCAAAACCAATTAAAACTTAAAAAAAATAATACTACCAGTGTGCCCAGCGAACCTATTAAGCGGTAGCCATTATTTTTAAGTTTTTGCCCGGTAAAGAAAGTTAAGTTTCCGGTTGAAATAAAAAGGCTGAAAAGGCTGAAATAAGCAATAAATAACAACTCTTCTGTGTTTTTGGCTACGGTTACCAAGGCTATGGTTAACGAAAGAGGAATTGCCCAATTATGAAAAATTAGAAAGTTGCTTTCCGGCTTTTTCTGGTATAACTGGTAATAATGAGGCAAAATAATTGAAAGCAGCAACCAGTACAGATAGGAATTAGAAAAAGAGTAAGAATTATAACCCAAATGAATGGCATAATACGTAATTCCGCCAATGTACAGCAAGGAAGTAATGGAAGCCTTCATTAGGTAGACCAACGGAAGGCACAGAAGAACCCAGGTTAACAGGAAAGTGCCGGTTGATCCGGGAATGTTATAAATCTGGCTTACCAGGGCAATGCTGGCGCCAACGGCAAAAAACAAAAAGGCGCTACCAGCTTCGCACCAGGCAGCATTATCTTGTTTTTTAATTAACGCATAAAAGCATAATCCTTGCCCGACGAGAAGGGGTAAAAAGGCCAGTCCGGTTTTAGTTGTTCTGGATAGCTCGTCCCAGTTATGCGCCATTATCAGAATAATCCCCAGCCCGACTAAGATTGCCCCTAATATTCCGAAAACAATAAACAGCGGATTGCCCGATGAACTGCCTTTGCTTTTATAATATTCCTGAATCCGGGCAGCGGTTTCCTGGTTAATAACGTCTGCCTTTACGAGCTCGGGAAGGTCTTTGAGTATCCGCATGGGACTATCTTAAATTTTGATTCCTTTTAATTAAAAGCTGATTTTAATGCTTATCAAGGGTACTTTTGTTTTCGGTAAGAGGATATTTTTCAATAACTTTCCACTTACCACCGTTCTTTTGTTCCATTAAAGAAATTTTATTCAGATATAACTTAGTCGGGAAGGCATTTAGGCAAGGTTAGCCATGATTTTATTTCGTCCCGTGTTGTTGCCATATTTGCTCCAGTGCTAAGCTACCTTCATTGAAAAGGCGGGTTTTGTAGTTTATTTTTAATTTATTTAAAAGCCTTACCAGATTAAAACCAGTGATATTGAAACATGTAATTTAGATTTTATTTCTCTTTTCTTCGTAAATTTCTCTTTTATCGAATGGTTAGCCAACCTATCTAAAGTTGACAATTCCAAACAAAAGCGAAGCGTTAGTATAAAAACAGGATTACTACATATAAATTGCCTTTTACTTTTTAAACCGTTTTAAGCCTATGCGCCTGCGATCCTTACATCTTACTTGGGGTTATCTGTTATTTTGGTTTTTACTTTGGTCGTGCCGGCAGCACCAAACCGAAACAGTGGCTGAAAAAGCTACCGCTAATACTACCGGTTACAAAGTAATTGCTATAAAAGACGGTGATACCATTGAGCTTTTAAAAGATGGAAAACCGGTGCGGGTACGGTTGCTCGGCGTAGATGCACCCGAAAAAAATCAGGATTATGGTACGGTAGCTCGTCAGTTTACGTCGGATTTGTGTTTTGGTAAAACGGTGAATTTAGTGGTGGATGGCAACGACCGTTACGGCCGGACAGTCGGAACTATTATTTTGCCGGATGGCCGCACGTTAAATAACGAACTGGTGCGCAGTGGCTACGCTTGGCATTATAAAGCTTATTCGCACGACGAAAACTTGGCTCAACTGGAATTGGAAGCTCGCCAGAATCGTCGGGGCCTTTGGGAAAAAGCGCATCCTACCGCTCCCTGGGAATTCCGCAAAAGCCGCCGTACGTCGAACAATTCCAATCAAACTGTCGCGCCGAACATACCGCGCCCTTCGGATGCCGCCCGGAAAGTATATATTTGTGCCAGTGAAGGAGCGACTACTTACCATATTAGTAAAACCTGCAGTGTTCTGAAGCGCTGCAAAGCCGGCGTAGAAACAGTGACCCGTGGCACCGCCGTAATGAACCGGCAACGAACTGCTTGTAAGGTTTGCGCGAAACCAGTTTAAAATAGATGGAATAAGTTGGTTTTACTTTTTAAATCATTAATGCGATCCCAACTTTAAGGCTTATTTAATGCTTAAAAGTTTAACGTATATATTCGTTATACAAGCGGATAATGCAAAAACAAAGGTCAGTTTCTTCTTCACTAAAACTCCTGCCAAGAAACAGAACCACCAAAATCTATTTGAATATTAAAATATAATTATTTTGTATATAGGAGTAGCCCTAAAATTTTTGAACGATAGCATTTAATATAGCTTAGTAAATTTAGAAAAAGCCGGAAATAAATTTTTATCTAGAATTGCTGCTATTTTTATACGGCTGCTTACTTTAATTCATCCCTTTTAATTGCGAATAAAGCGTTGAATGCCTATTTTAAAAGCATAAACCACACTTGGTCTCTGAAATTACGTAGAGTACCAAAGTTCCGTTACTGAAATTAATCCCTTTCTATTTAGGTTAGATTCCGAACCTTTTTTGTACTTTTAACGCTAAATAAACGCATATTTCTGGTTATAATTAAATTTACAGACAATTAATTTAATCCAAGACTATCCCTACTGACAGGTTCGCGTATAAGCTAGGCTAGGTAGTAGCTTCTTTACCAAATCCTGTACTTACCTTTTATCGAGCTATAGCTAGATATTTATTTTAGTTTAAATAAATGCCTATAAAATTACGCCTTTATCTATGAATTTAATTTTTCCACGTTCTAAGCCTTGGTACTTATTGTTGGTGTTTATTATTTTTTCAGGAAGCAGTATTACTTCCATTACCTGGGCTCAAGTGAAACAGTGGGATAAAACATTCGGAGGATTTAAAAATTACTACGAAGATTATTGGGGTACTTCTTCTTTTGAAGCCATGGTGCGCACCCCCGATGGAGGCTATTTACTCGCCGGCAATTCTGATTCCGATATTTTTGAAGATAAAACCGCCGAAAGAAAAGGAGGAAATGATTATTGGCTCATAAAAATTAGCGCGAACGGTACTAAAATCTGGGATAAAACCTATGGCGGCTATAGCAACGACGGCCTGGAAACCATTGTGGCTGCCCCGGGGGGCGGTTATTTACTCGGTGGTTTTTCGTACTCTGATACGGGCGTTGATAAAAGCCAGAATAGCCAAGGCAGTACGGATTACTGGATCGTAAAAATTGATGAAAATGGTACTAAAATCTGGGATAAGACTTTTGGCGGCGTAGAGGAAGATATGCTGAAAGTTGTTGTACCTACTTCCGACGGCGGTTATATGTTAGGCGGTTATTCCCGTTCGGGTAAGGGAGGGGATAAAAGCGAACCCAGCCGCGATACTTCCGAAGATTATTTCAATATATCAGATTTCTGGCTCGTTAAAATAAATAGCTCCGGCACCAAAATTTGGGATAAAACCATTGGCGGTAATGGCCGGGATAATTTAACTTCTTTAATTGCAACTAGTGATGGCGGTTATTTGGCCGGTGGTTCGTCGTCGTCGGTGGTAAGTAACGAAAAAAGCCAGGCTTTCCGGGGTGCTTCTTCCAACGACGATTATTGGGTAATAAAACTAGATGGCAAAGGCGCCAAAGTATGGGATAAAACCATTGGGGGATATAGTACGGATGCACTTCAAAGCCTGGTACCAACAGCCGACGGGGGGTACTTATTGGGAGGTACTTCCGATTCGGATATAACCGCCGATAAAACTGCCGGCAATAAAGGGCTCACCGATTATTGGGTAGTAAAAATTACCGCTACCGGCACTACGGTTTGGGATAAGACCTACGGTGGTCGCAGCAGCGATAACCTAGCTACCCTTATTTCCGCCGATGGCTCGTATCTGCTGGGCGGATCATCTGCCTCCAGTGTGGGCTTAGACAAAACCGAGGCGAACCGGGGCGACGACGATTACTGGCTACTGAAGATTGATGAAAACGGGAGCAAAATATGGGATAAAACCTTCGGGGGAATTACCGGCGATGGCGGCGTTTTTGGTACTAGTTACGGCGATTTTTTGAGTGCTGTTACTACTACTACGGATGGCGGTTACCTGGTAGGCGGCACTTCTGACTCCAACGCCGGTTCGGATAAAAGCCAAGACAGCAAAGGATTTACTGATTTTTGGATAATAAAAATTAAGGAAGAAATACCACAAGCTACTTTAACCTGGGTAAATGCTTTTGGGGGCTTTGAAACCGACGGACTTACGAGTGGTATTAATACTACCGATAGTGGTTATTTAATCGGCGGCCATTCCCTTTCGCCCAATAGCGGCGACAAAACTCAGGATGGGCGGGGCTTAAACGATTTTTGGATTGTAAAAGCCGATGCAAGCGGTCGTAAACTTTGGGATAAACGCTTTGGCGGTACTAACCATGATTATCTGAATCACGTTATTTCAACCAAAGACGGTGGTTATTTACTGGGTGGCTCTTCTTTGTCTAATAGTGGCGGCGATAAAGCGCAGAATAGTAGGGGAGGCCAGGATTACTGGATTATAAAAATAAGTAATACCGGTACCAAACAATGGGAACGTCGTTTTGGCGGCAGCGGCACCGATGATTTACGAAAAGTAATACAACTTAGCACCGGCGAGTACCTTCTGGCTGGTTTCAGCGATTCCCCGGCGGGTGGCGACAAAAGCCAGGCGAGCCAAGGGGGGCGGGATTATTGGCTGATTAAAATTAGCGCGGGCGGCACCAAAATTTGGGATAAACGCTTCGGCGGTAGCTTAAACGATAACTTAGAAAGCTTTGTCCAGACCACAGATGGGGGATTTTTACTGGCTGGTTCTTCTAACTCCGGGTTAAGCGGCGATAAAACGCAGGCTGGCCGGGGTAGTTACGATTATTGGTTGGTTCGTATCGATAGTAAAGGTCAAAAGCTCTGGGATAAACGCTTTGGCGGCAGCGGCGACGAACAAGTATTTGAAATCGGCCGAACAACGGCCGGCGACTTTTTTGTAGCCGGTTATAGTAGCTCCGGAATAAGTGGCGATAAAAGCGAAAGTAGCCGGGGCGGCAAAGATTTCTGGATGCTTAAAGTTAGCAGCAGCGGCGTTAAGTTATGGGATAAACGCTTTGGCGGCAGTGCCGACGAAGAATTACGAGCTATCATTGCTACTTCGGATGGCGGTTATTTGTTAGGGGGCCGGTCTTCTTCGGGTATCAGCGGGGATAAGAGCCAGAATAGCCAAGGTAGCAGTGATTATTGGGTAGTAAAAACTTCGGGCAATGGTACCAAACAATGGGATAAACGGTATGGGGGCAGCGCGGCCGAAGATTTACGAGCTATTTTAACTACTCCCGCGGGCGGTTATTTATTGGCGGGCCGTTCCGATTCCGGCATCAGCGGCGATAAAAGCCAACCCAGCCAGGGAGGCACCGATTACTGGTTAGTAAATCTATCGTATAGCGGCGAATTACCTGCCCGTAGACGCACAGTGGAGGAACAGCAAGCCCAAACAACTGCTAGGACGATGACAATAACTCCGGAGATAGGCGTAAAGCAGCCACAATTTACCGCCTATCCGAATCCGTTCGCGGAACGGCTATCGATTACCTTTACTTTACCCGAATCCCAGACAGTTAGCTTAAAAATATACGATAATTACGGGCGCGACATCGGCACTTTATACCAGGGGCACATAGAAGCCAACCAGCAATACACGTACGAATGGCAGCCCAAAACGAGGGCAGCAGGAGTGTATTTAATTCAATTACATGCCCTGCAACCAAAGCAGCAAAAAGTTATTTTAACCCGTTAATATAATTGAATCTAGTTAGTTGAAGTAAGTAAACTATCCTTGGTAGTGTAGTAGTATGCTATAATAAAATAACGTTAAGATTGACATGAAAGCCATCTGGAATAATCAGGTTATTGCCGAAAGCAACGATACCGTTGTCGTTGAAAACAATCACTACTTTCCCCGGGAAGCAGTTAAAGCCGAGTATTTAATTGCTTCGGATAGGCATACTATCTGCCCTTGGAAAGGCGAAGCTTCTTATTACTCCTTAAACGTTAACAGTCAACGTAATGTTGATGCGGCCTGGTATTATCCCGCCCCGAAATCAGCCGCCCAAAATATTAAAGATTACATTGCTTTCTGGAAAGGCGTGCAAGTATCTTAAAAGCGTAAAAGGCTTATTTGGGTAGATAAAGTGTAAGAAACAAGAAACTTTTGTTCTCTTAAGCTTCCGTTCGGAGTACTGCTTGGTATTAGTAACTTTAAAATTTAAAATCAAGTTGATTCTCCCGCAGAATTAATGTCACAAATTATCCATACCCCATAGTATTTACTAGCTAGTATAGCAATTTCTAAAAAGTTAAACCCGGCAAGTTCCCCAAACAAGATTGTCCGAAACCCAGGCGCTGGCTATGCCCATCAATCTTACTCTCCTTTCCTCATCGTCCTCCTGGCAGGATCTAACCGGCAGAAAAGAAGAACCTAAGCGAATTAGTACCGGTGATTCCCTCCTGAAATAAAAAAAATGCTCCGCCCCAGCCGTCGCTTTAAACGGGTTAGATCCTTTCCGGAGAACTCGAATAAATAGAAATGGTTGTATTTTATTTGTTTTAAACCTTCGTTTTGGACAAGCCTGCTTTGGAAACCTACCTGGTTTCATCCGCCGCGGTTATAGCAGTTGATTTAGGCAATTTGGTATTAGATGCGCGCATTTTTATCTTGCTCTCACTTGTACTCCTCCCGTTTAAAAAATCTTCATTGCCTGATTTATTATTCTTGATAAGAGTATTACCCGCTTTATTCTCTGGTAATTCACTAGGTTATATTTTGGAAAATACCTGATTTAAATGTCATGCAGTTGCATCACAACCTCCATGGAAAATTAAATGGAAGCTTTCAATCTTTGGTTTAAGGATGTAAGGTCTATAATCATTTACTTTTCATTACGTACTACACCTTGCTCTGATCGGCTAGGAAAATTGCCAATAGAAAACAGTAGTAAAGGCTTATCATCTGCATTTCTTATTCAATTTAATGTTCTACAACTTGTTTAACACAAAACCTATAGGCAAAAAAGAGGGCCGGATATTTATCCAGCCCTCTTTAAATTTATTATTTTAGAAATTTTGATTATTGACCAGAGCCAGGAGTAGTACCTGGAGTGGTTGTACCGCCGGGGGTAGTAGTTCCACTAGGTGTTGTACCCGGAGTAGTAGTACCACCAGGAGTGGTACCGCTAGGAGTTGTACCTGGGGTAGTTCCTGGAGTTGTACCGCTAGGAGTGGTGCCACCTGGGGTAGTTCCACCCGGAGTGGTACCCGGAGCAGTAGTTGCTGGATCGTCTACCATTAAATCATCGGTTACTACCAGTTGAATTTCAGCCCGACGGTTTTGAGCCATACCTTCTGGCGTATCGTTGGTAGCCATTGGCCGAGATTCACCGAGTGCTTCGGTTGTTACCCGGGCTTTGGTTATCCGACCTTTAGCGGTTAGGTAACGAGATACGGCATCCGCCCGACGTTGCGACAGAGCCATGTTGTATTCATCGGTACCACGGGCATCGGCGTGTCCTTCAATTTTAATGGTAAATTCCGGGTTAATCTTCATGAATCGAACGATATCGTCCAAAGTTTTGAAGGAAACACGTTTCAGAACGGCTTTGTTCGTTTCGAAGCGGATGTAAGTAGTATCTTTTACCGAGCCTCTGTTTTTACCTCTTGGCAGTACTTTACGTGGGCAACCACCATTTTCAGCAGTACCCGCAACGGTTGGGCACTTATCGTCCGCATCGTTTACACCGTCACCATCCGAATCAAGTGGGCAACCTTTCGCATCTACCTGAGTTCCGGCAGGCGTATTTGGACACTGATCCGCGTTATCAGCTACCCCGTCGGCATCGGCATCTGGACAACCGTTAAGCGCTGGCGTACCTGGCTGGTCTGGGCATTGGTCTTGGGCATCAGCTACGCCGTCATTATCTCTATCTGGGCAACCATTAAGAGCAGCCACCCCGGCTACATCCGGGCAATTATCTTGGTAGTCAGCCACCCCATCTTTATCGGTATCAACTGGGCAACCATTTTCGTCTACTTTCACCCCGGTTGGCGTATCCGGACATTTATCTTTTCTGTCAGGCACACCATCCATATCGGTGTCTTTAGCTTTACCTAAGTTAAAGGTTAAGCCGGCAGTATGTTGCAAAAATCTGTCATGTAAATCAGCATCTTGTCCTCTCCAACCATCTAATTGGTCAGTAAATAAATACAGTTGACCGGTTTGTAGGGTTAAAGCAACTGTCTCGCCAAAACGAATATTCAATCCCACAGCACCCATTACTAAGTCGTTGGCGTAGGAACCATCGTTAATGTAGTTACCAGTGCTGCTAGGCCACACACCATAACCACCTCGGCCACTGGTTTTAGCGAATGCGCCGCCGTAACCAGCCATTAAATAAGGATCAAAACGGGCACCTTCTTTAATCAAAGATCCAATTTTTAATTTAAAGGCACCTACTACTGTCGTCATTTTGCCATCGAAGTAGTAGTTTAACCGACCACCCGAAACGTAAGGTCCACCACCAAGCACGTTATTATTGTAATCAATACGGGAACGGTTCGCTTGAACGGAGAAGTCTAAAGCGCGGTTTAAATAACGCGAAAAAGTTAAGCCATAACCTACTCTACCTTCTTGGCTGTCATAAAATTCAGAGCCATCATCGCCGCGGTACTGAACCACGTTGGCATGAGCCCCGATAGCCCACTTTTTGTCTGCTGTTTGTGCATTTGTAGTAGTAGCAATTAAACTGCAAAGGCCCAATGCTACCGCTGCTGCTCGTTTAAAAATTCGTTTCATAGTATTATTTTAGTGTAGTGTAATATTAGATTTTGAATATATACCTGTTTATTTAAAAAATGTTGCCTATTCTGTGCTTTTTTCTATATTTTTTTAATTTTAAAAAGTTTGGATAACATATTTATGTAGTTGATAATCAGAATATAAGAGCTGTTTTTAAGTGATTTTTCAATCTGCTATTTATTTGCGTATTTGCTATCATTACCTCATTTATCTCTAAAAAGTTTTCCTGTTCGGTTAACTAGCTACCAATAATTTTTAGATGAAACTGTCTTAATTCAGCTGCAAAACTAGAAGTAATTCTTATCTGCGAAAGTTAAATTTATTTTTGAAGGGGATAAATCTTGTTATTTAACCCTAATAAAACTGCTTCGAAATTGGAGAATCAAAGGTTAGGTTAAAATAAGTCCGGTTGTTAAACAACTGATAAATAAACTCTTAATGGTATTGGAAAAATTGTTCTCTACATACTCCAACTTCCATCCGTCCGTCGGTAAAAAAAGTTTATATTTAAGTTGTCTTGTACGGTTATTTCTAAAATAAGGCTGATTTAATACTAATTAAATGTAGTAGCAGGGCTCGGGGTTGAGAGTAAATACTATTTAAAAAGCATAAATTCAAAATAAAAACGGCCTTCTTTAGGAAAGAAAGCCGTTCGCACAAATAAATAAAATTGCTTTTACCAGCTTTAACTTTTCATGTAATCCTCAATATCTTGAGGTCGCAGCGGAATATCCGCCATTAGATCCACCGGACCGTTACGGGTAATTAAAATGTCGTTTTCGAGGCGAATACCCAGGTTTTCTTCCCGAATGTATATACCGGGTTCACAAGTAAGAACCATGCCCGGTTCAAAGGGCCGGTATTTATTTCCGACATCGTGCACATCCAAACCTAAGAAATGGGAAGTGCCATGCATAAAATATTTCTTGTACAACGGTTGTTGTGGATTTTGATGACGGACATCGTTTTCTGCCAGCAGACCCAGATTGATAAGTTCGTTTTCCATGACGGTACCCACAAACGAATGGTATTGATCCAGGGTATTACCGGGTACCAGCATTCTTTTGGCTGCTTCCATTACGTTTAAAACCGCTTGGTACACTTCGCGCTGCTGTTTGGTAAACGTACCACTTACGGGCACCGAACGCGTTAAGTCGGAAGCGTAATTGGCGTATTCGGCCCCAAAATCCATTAAAACTACATCCCCTGCTTTACACTCCTGGTTGTTATCTACGTAATGCAAAATACACGCATTAGCGCCCGAAGCAATAATAGAACTGTAAGCTGGTCCACGCGATCGATTACGTAAGAATTCGTGCGCAATTTCGGCCTCTATCTCGTATTCCATTACGCCCGGCTTAATAAATTTAAGCAGACGTAAAAACGCTTTTTCGGTAATCCGGCAAGCTTTTTTAATCAGTTCTATTTCAATTTCTAATTTAATAACCCGCAAACTGTGCATAATGGGCGCGCTCCGGTAGTATTGGTGCAAGGGGTAGGTTTCTTTACACCATTTTATGAAACGGGCATCGCGGGTTTCTACTTCTATTACGGCCCGGGTATGTTCGTTGGTATTCAGGTAGATATTTTCGGCTTCGGCCATAAGCGCGTTAAACACCTGCTTAAATTCCGATAACCAGTAAATAGTTTTGATCCCGGAAACTTGCTGCGCCTGTTCTTTGGTAAGTTTATACCCTTCCCAAGTTAAAATTAAATCGTTAGTTTCGCGCAAAAAAAGTACTTCCCGGTGGCGTACATCGCGGGTATCCGGAAATAGCAGCAAAATACTTTCTTCCTGGTCCACGCCACTTAAATAAAATAAATCATTGTTCTGCCGGAAAGCCATGGTACCATCGGCGTTAGTAGGCATTACGTCGTTCGAATGAAAAACCGCCAGGGAACATTTTTTTAGATGTTTGGCAAAATTTGCCCGATTATGCACGAATAATTCCGGGTTGATAGGTTCGTATTTCATAATAAGATTTTAAACCAGAAAGTAAAATTGCTTTTAGCTTTACCGGCAGTAAATATATCTTTTTTAGTCTATTGAAAACTTTTGCTACTTAAGAATAAAGCGCCGCTAAATTATTTTATTTAACCCGGATGAAGCAAAAAGATTTTTAAAGCAAGTAATGAAGATTTTAGCAGGTCATTTAAAATTAGCGGCTTAAAGGCAATAGTTTTGGCGGTTAAACTTACCGGCGGGTTTACTACCTTTGCGGCCTAAATGAATAATGCATGCGAATAGGATTTGATGCCAAAAGAGCCTATACCAATACTACCGGGTTAGGAAATTACAGTCGGTTTGTTATTTCAGCGCTGCAAACGCAATTTCCTCAAAATCAATATTATCTTTTTACTACGCGCCAGAATAAAGTATTTCGCCATTTTGTACCGGCTTCTCCGCACCTGCATCTTGTAAAACCACCGGGTCTTTACCGGGCCTTGCCCGATGCCTGGCGATTGGCGGGAATTGCCCCTTCCATTAAAAATTTAAAACTGGATATTTTTCACGGATTAAGTAACGAACTACCCTTTTTTTTTAAAAAAAGCAGAACCCGAAAAGTGGTAACCATCCACGACTTAATTTTTTTGCGTTTCCCGGAGTTATATAAAGCTCACGACCGGATTATTTACCGCGTCAAGTTTAAAGCCGCCTGCGAAACCGCCGATAAAATTATTGCCGTTAGTCAACAAACCCAACAAGACTTAATTCAATTATACAACCTGCCACCCGAAAAAACCGAAGTAATTTACCAGGATTGCGACCCTATTTTTCACCAGCCGGCTAGCGCCGAAACCTTGCAAACAGTTAAACAGAAATACCAATTACCCGATAAATACCTTTTGTGCGTAGGTACCCTGGAGCGTCGTAAAAATCATTTACATATGCTGAAGGCCTGGCAGCAGTCGGGCTTAACCGATACGCACGACGTGGTACTGATTGGCAAAAGATTACCTTACGCCGCGCACCTGGAAACTTATATCCGGGAAAATAAACTTACGAACAAAGTACATATTTTGCCCTATATTCCATTTCAGGAATTACCGGCTATTTACCAATTGGCGCAGGTATTTGTGTATCCGTCTTTGTTCGAAGGTTTTGGTATTCCTATTCTGGAGGCTTTAAACAGCGGGGTACCGGTGGTTACGTCTACTGGTTCTTGTTTTACCGAAGCAGGCGGCGAAGCCGCTCTGTACGCTGCTCCCGATGATGTAACGCAATTAGCCCAGCAGTTAATTCTTATTTGTAATGATTTAACCGTACGGAGTAAACTGATTCATTTGGGCCACGCCCATGCCCGGAACTTCAGAGCCGAACGCACCATTCCGCAAATGCACCGCTTATACGAAACCTTAATTGGAAGGTAAACCTGCGGCTTTCTGATGCTTTTTTTGTACCTTTGCGGTCCGAATTAAATAGACTGAATGCCTGATTATCATCTTTATACCTTGCCTAACGGTATCCGAGTGCTGCATAAGCAAGTAATGCATACCAAAATTGCGCATTGCGGTTTTATCCTGGATATTGGTAGCCGTGACGAAAACCCGGACCAGCAAGGCTTGGCCCATTTCTGGGAGCATATGGCGTTTAAGGGTACCGTTAAACGCAAGTCGTTTCATATTTTAAACCGGCTCGAAACGGTGGGCGGCGAACTGAATGCGTATACTACCAAAGAAAAGCTGTGTTTTTACGCCTCCTTACTCGAAAGCCATTTTGAAAAAGCTTTTGATTTATTAACCGATATTACCTTCCACTCCGTTTTCCCGAAAAAGGAAATTGAAAAAGAACGCGGCGTAATTCTGGAAGAAATGGCTATGTACCTGGATACCCCCGAAGATGCCATTATCGATGAGTTTGATAATGTAGTGTTTACGAACCATCCCTTGGGTAATAATATTTTAGGTACCAAAGAAAGTGTGTCCAGTTTTACCAAAGCCGATTTTCAAGGTTTTATCGACCAGAATTTAAGTACCGATTCCTTGGTTTTTTGCTCCGTAAGCAATTGGTCTTTCGAAAAAGTACTAAAACTGGCCGAAAAGTTTTTATCGGAAGTGCCGCGCATTGAAAAGCCCCGTAAGCGTCAGCCTTTTACTGTTTACCAACCCAAAGTTGTTAACCTTGAAAAACCAATTAGCCAGGCGCACTGCGTTATAGGTTGCCCGGCTTATTCGCTCCACGACGACCGGCGGATTTCGTTTTTTATGCTGTCGAATTTGCTCGGTGGTCCAGGCATGAACTCCCGGTTAAATCTGGCGGTGCGCGAAAAACACGGTTTGGTATATACCATTGATGCCAACTACGCCACTTATATTGATACCGGTTTGTTTGGTATTTACTTTGGCACCGAAAAAAAACAACTGAAACGCACCACATCCCTGGTATTGAAAGAGCTTAAAAAGCTTCGGGAAAAACCATTGGGTACTTTGCAACTGCATACCGCCAAAGAGCAATTAATGGGGCAGTTAGCTATGGCCGAGGAAAGCAACATGGGCTTAATGATGATGATGGGGAAAAGTATCCTGGACCTGAATAAAGTAGATAGCCTGAACGAAATCTTCGACCAAATCCGCCGGATTAAAGCAGCTGAGTTAACCGATATTGCCAACGAAATTTTACGCGAAGATAACCTGAGTATCTTAAATTATGTGCCAGCCAAGTAGATATTAGTTGTTCGATAAGGAATTTGTTATGTACTTAAAAGCTTAAAGTAGAAAAAGATTAAAAAACAGGTGTAGTTGAAAATTACATCATTAAAAAATATGTTTATTTAACTTTTCACTCTTAACTCATAACTCTTAACTTTCAAAATGGACTTCTTACCACCCGAACTGCAGCAATACGTTGAGAATCATACTTCGCCGGAATCGGAAGTATTAAAGAAGCTAAACCGCGACACGCACGTAAATGTTATGAAGCCGCGCATGTTGTCGGGACATTTGCAGGGGCGGTTCTTAGCGATGATTTCGCAGATGCTGCGCCCGCAACACATTCTGGAAATTGGCACTTACACGGGTTATTCGGCTATCTGTTTGGCAGAAGGATTGGCGGAAGGAGGCACCCTGCACACCATTGATGTAAATGCTGAATTAGAAGAAATGGTACGCCGCTATTTTGCCGAAGCGGGTGTAACAAATAAAATTAAATACTACCTGGGCCCGGCGCTTACTATTATTCCTACCCTGGATTATACCTTCGACCTGGTTTTTATTGATGCCGATAAAATGAACAATGCTAATTATTTTGATTTAGTAATAGATAAAGTTCGGCCTGGCGGATTTATTATCACGGATAATGTGCTGTGGAGCGGAAAGGTAACAAACAGCAACCTTAAGACAGACAAAGATACGCTGGCCGTAACCGAATTTAACCGCAAAGTGCACGAAGACCCGCGCGTAGAAAATATTTTACTTCCCATCCGCGATGGTTTGCTCATAGCCCGAAAAATTTGAGAGTAAAAAGCGCAAAAGCATACGGAATAGCCAATTTAAGTTTCTGCTAAATTGAAAATAAAAATAAGTAAGTCGTAATTATTTTTTCAATACCTCTCACTGCTTCAATTAGGTAGCAAAGAAAAAATGATAGCAGTTGGGGCGATGAGGGCCTTTAGCGAATCCGGTGTTGCGCCAAGCAACATTCCGCAGCGCAGCGAGGAAAGGATGAGTGGCAGCCCGAATGACCAAAGGAGGCCCGCCGGCCACGAGGCAAACCGATTACTTCTCAAACCGCATTAGCGCCTTAGAAGGGAGACTGGAACAGGCTCCAAGTAATAAGCAACTGCTAACACGTCTGTTATATTTCAATTTAGTAGAAAAACTCTGTTGAAGATATTAACAAATAAACCTCTTTTAAATTCTTGAAAATAAAAAAGGAGACCCTCCGAAAAGAATCTCCTTTTTTATTATTCTATTCGCTAAATCTACATAGAAACTTGCTTTTTCAATAGCGTAATTTCCTGATTTAATTCGGCCACCCGATTAGACTCGGTTTGCAGGTCGCGTTTAATTTTGAGTTCTCTTTCGCGGGCGCTTTGTTTATGCACCGTAAACTCCTGGCTTACTTCTTCAAAGGCTTTAATTTTTTCGTCGGTAATAATTTTACTCTTTTTATACAAATAAGAAAATACCAATGCCATAACCAGTAAGCCTATAATAATAACCCAGCTGAGTATTACATATAACTGCTTATCCATATCTAAACCAAATACCGAAAGGCTGGCAACTTCGTGCGCGTTTTGCTGAATTTGTTGTTCTTTGCGCAAATTGGCCTGCTTTAAACTTTGCAGTTCTGCTTTATGTTGGGCTAACTCTTGTTGGGTTTTCTTGAGGGCCTGCTCGGTAGCTTTGCCTGCTTTCCGAACAGTAGATTCGCGGGCTCGTAGGCTATCCTGCACATTTTTCCAAAAAGCATCCAGGCGTTTTACCTGTACTACCTTAAAATCTTGATTATACTCTTTATACGAAGTAGAGCGGCTTTTTAAAGCATTAAACTGATTTTGTAAAGCATTATAGGTTGGTTTAACGGGAGCTGGTTGTTGGGCCCGGACTCCTGTAATCAACATAAAAATGGTTGCGATAAAAAGAGCGATTACCTTCATAAAACAAAAATAAAGTTCAACAATTTTACCTGGATGAATAAAAGTAGTAATTTTTAACTATCCTGAAAAGGGAAATTTACCTAAACCTTCCGAATCGGATAAAGAAAAGTCTTACTTGCAGAGTACCTGGCCGTTATTTTTTTAATCTATCCCACCAACCGCCGAACCATCACCTCTGCCGCAAACAGATTACTCGCCGCATCTTTAACTTTACGCTTTTTTTCTCTAACGAAGCTTTCCGATGAACCAGTACTGCGCCGGCAACCAGTTAAAATTTATCTTTCATACTTGTTAAGAAAATTCCGGAAAATAAAAAAACCGTTCCCCAACTATAAATAGGATGGGAAACGGCTAAAATAAAAGGTTTTAAGTAGCAAACCGACTTACCGCAACGATAGAATGTATTGCGCCATTGCTTTAGCATCAGCCGGCGGAAGAGTTGGATGCGGGCTCATGGGCACATCGCCCCAAACTCCGGCCCCGCCTTTAATAATCTTATTGGTGAGGTAAGTAATATTTTTATCGTTGGCTTCGTACTTTTTAGCCACATCCTGGTAGGCCGGTCCCACTACTTTCTGGTCTACTTTATGGCAAGCCAAACAGTCGGATTTTGCCAGCAGCGCTTTGCCTTTTTCAAAATTACCGCCCGTTGCAGCCGGTTTGGTTTGGGTCGGGGCGGCCCCGCTATTACCCTCCGTGGGAGTAGTTCCCGCAATTTTGCCGGGCGCACTGGCCTGCGATTTATCGGCTTGGGCGGCCGGTGCTTCGGAAGCAGCCGAATGCGTACTGGCATTTGGCCCAAACTTCTCGGAGTTAGTATCGCGGGTAGCGGGCTGCGCTTGCGCTACGGGTTGGTTTTTCTGGTTTTCTTCGTAAGCACTATCGGCTTTGGCGCGGTAATCCGGGTCGTAAAACTCTTCCCCCGGTTGCTTGGTTTGGCTACCGCAGCCGGTTAAAAAAGTAAAACTAAAGGCAGCCGCTAAAAGAATAACTTGTTTGTTCATCATGGCAGAAATAAGAACGTGTAAATAAATTTAATTTTTTGATTATAATTTTTTAAACCGAGTGGCAAGATTTAACTTTTTCCGGGTTTTACCAATCAGTTTTTCCGATAAAGCTTTATTTCTTTTCAGGTACGTACCGGAAGGGATTCCTGTTACCGTTACCTGCATCGGTATCTTTATAAACACTTTATATGGTGAGGTGTGCAGCCAATCTTTATGAAAATAGCACCTCGATTTCACTCTTGGTTTATCCGGCGTAAAAACTAAATTGTTCATTTTCTGAGCTATAACCGGGAAGAACAACCAGCCGGTTTGGCAGCCGTAAAACCGGCATTACCCCAAATTATCCTAAACTACAATGACGATATCTTTTTACGGCGCGGCGCAAACAGTAACGGGCAGCAAGCATTTAGTAACTCTGGAAAATGGTACGCGCATTTTGCTCGATTGCGGTTTATTGCAAGGCAAAGGCGAAAAGACCGATGATTATAACCGCGAATTTGATTTTGAACCGGAAAATATTAACTATTTAATTCTTTCGCACGCGCACATCGACCATTCGGGCTTAATACCTCGCTTAGTGAAAATGGGCTTTTCCGGTCCTGTTTTCTGTACACCGCCTACTCTCGAACTATGCGAATTATTGCTCCGCGACAGTGCCCGCATTCAGGAAAACAATAGCAGCCATGGTACAACCACTACTCCCTTGTACACCGAAGCCGATGTAGAAAGCGCCTTACAGCTTTTTAAAACCGTACCTTACGACCAACCTTATCGCATTGACGATAGGATTGAATTACTTTTTACCGATACCGGCCACGTGCTGGGCAGCGCCGCCATAAATTTAAAATTGCAGGACGAAGAACAGGAACGTACCCTTTGTTTTAGCGGCGATATCGGCCGATTTGCCAACCGCATTTTAAAAGAGCCGCAGCCATTTCCGGCCGCTGAAATTATTTTGTGCGAATCTACGTACGGCGATAAAATACACGATAGCCTGGAACATACCGAAGAGCGCCTGGAGCAAATTGTACAAACCGTTTGCGTAGAACGCCAGGGCAAACTGCTTATTCCAGCCTTTAGCATTGGCCGCACCCAGGAACTTATTTACTCCCTTAACTACCTCGCCGAAGAAGGTCGCCTGCCCGAAAACGTGAAAGTATTTGTGGATAGCCCGCTTTCGGTTTACGCTACCGATATTTTACGAAGCAACCCGGACTATTTTAACGATACCATGCAGGAATACCTTAAAATTGACTCCGACCCGTTTGGCTTTCCGCAACTCCATTATATTATCGAAGCCGAAGATTCGAAAGAGTTAAATAACTTTATGGAGCCTTGCGTTATTATTTCCTCGTCCGGGATGATGGAAGCGGGCCGGATTCAGCACCATTTGAAAAACAATTTATCGGATCCGAACAGTGCCGTGCTTATTACCGGTTATTGCGAACCCAGTACTTTGGGCGGACAATTGCTGAAAGGCGCCGAAACTGTACGCATTTTAGGCGAAGAAGTAGCGGTAAAAGCGGAAATGATCGTGATGAAAGAATACAGCGCACACGCGGATTACAGCGATATTGCCAAATTTCTGATTTGCCAGGATAAAGAAAAATTGCAGAAAATATTTCAGGTGCACGGTGAAAAACCGGTAATGGTGCAATTAAAAGAAGATTTAACCGAGTTAGGTTACTCAAACATCGAAATTACTGATTTTCGTTTGTCGTACGTAGTCTGATCGATTCAAAACGAAATTATTACATCTAATGAAAGAGGAAAGTAATTTCCTCTTTTACTAAAACCTTATTTCTGCTTTAGGATATATTATTCGCGTTGTAACTTGTCTCGCTTACGGGCAGCGCCCTTTATTTTCATGCGATTATTTTTACCCATTTTACTACTATTTATCTTTTTGCTGGCGTTAAGTACTTCACCGGTTTACGCCCAAATTGTGAATATTGAAGAAGGACGAACCGGCGCAGATTCTACGAATAGTTTTTCCGGTAAAGCAGGTCTCAACTTTTCTATTTATAACCAAAATGCGGGTAAAAACCGACCGAATAATTACCTGCAGCTTACTTTGAACGGCGATGTAACCTACCAATCGCGGCTACATACTTATTTGTGGGTCAATTACCTGAATTACTTGCTGGTAAATTATAACAATAAAGAACAACGCAATACCGTAGCCCAGCAAGGCTATTCTCATGTCCGGGTAAACTGGTTTTGGGCGCGGCAATTGTCTTACGAGCTTTTCACGCAAATACAAACCGATAAAGCGCGAGGTTTGCAGTGGCGTACTTTAGGCGGGGGTTATTTGCGTTACCGGTTAATGCCCGACGAAGATAAAAAGATACATGTATTTCTGGGAACGGGACTGATGCACGAGCACGAAGAATGGGAAAACCCGGAACAGTTCGATCGCTTACAAGTTTCTAATTTACTCAAATCTACCAGTTACGTCAGCGCCAAAATGAAAGTGAGAGAAAACCTGGAGATAAACGCGATTACGTATTACCAGGTAGGATACAGCCGTTTAATTGACCGGTTCCGCAATCGAATAAGTGGCGACATAAGCATTGGGGTAAATATTACCAAGGTGTTTGCTCTAAAAACTAAATTTAATTGCACCTACGAAGATCAACCCATTGTGCCGGTTACCAAATTTGTTTACACCGTTGTCAACGGAATAGAAGTGCATTTTTAGTTTTCCAGGTATTACTTATTGTTAGCTAAACATAGGAAACCGGTTCATAATTAAAAGCTGTCAGCGACAAAATAGAAAACTTACGTCAGTTAAAATAATGCATCTGGCATTTTAATTACTACTTTTATTTTAAAGTTTTAAAGAAAAAGATCCATCCCATTTGGTGCATTTTCTAAGAAGTTCTTGCGGCAAAGCGTAACTCCAACATCTCATGAAAATAAATTTAATTTCTACTATTTTCCGACGAGTAGTACTTTTAATCCTGGCAACTTTGCCCTTTAGCCAAGTATGGGCGCAGCAAAAACCAACTTTTACCCGCCAGGATACTTTACGCGGTTCCATTACGCCGGAAAGAGCCTGGTGGGATTTAACGCACTATCACTTGGATATCCGGGTAAATCCTACTGAAAAATCTATAAAAGGAGTAAACACTATTTCGTACCGGGTGGTGCAGCCTCAAAAAACCATGCAAATCGATTTGCAGCCGCCTTTAAACATTGAGAAAATTATTCAAAATAATAAATCGTTGACCTTCCGGCGCGACGGCAATGCTTTTTTTGTTACTTTAACCGAACCTCAGCAAGCCGGTACTCTGCATAAGCTAGCGGTTTATTATGGGGGTATTCCGCAAGTAAGCAGCAATCCGCCGTGGAGTGGCGGCGTAACCTGGCAGAAAGATAAGAACAGCAATCCGTTTGTGGCTACTTCGTGCCAGGGCGATGGGGCCAGTTTGTGGTGGCCCTGCAAAGACCACATGTACGACGAACCCGATAGCATGCAAATAAGCGTAACGGTACCTCAAAAATTAATGGATGTTTCGAACGGCCGTTTACGAAAAGTAGTGCAAAATGCCGATGGTACTAAAACTTTTCACTGGTTTGTTACCAATCCAATTAATAATTACGGCGTGAACGTAAACATTGGTGATTATGTAAATTTCTCCGAAAAATTCCGCGGCGAAAAAGGTATTTTGGATTGTGATTATTACGTGCTGCGCGATGATGTAGAAAAAGCTCAAAAACAATTTAAAGAAGTACCGCGCATGTTGCAGGCCTTTGAACATTGGTTTGGCCCTTATCCTTTTTACGCAGATAGTTACAAGCTGGTACAAGTGCCTTACCTGGGCATGGAGCACCAAAGCTCGGTTACTTACGGCAACAAATTCGCGAATGGTTATTTAGGTAAAGATTTAAGCGGCTCGGGTTGGGGACTCAAATTTGATTTTATTATTGTGCACGAATCGGGACACGAGTGGTTTGCCAACAACATTACCTATAAAGATATTGCCGATATGTGGATTCACGAGAGCTTCACCGCTTACTCCGAGAACTTGTTTCTGGATTATCATTTCGGCAAAAAGGCCAGCAGCGAATACGTAATTGGTACCCGCAAAAATATTAAAAACGACCGGCCTATTGTCGGCGTTTACGAGGTGAATTACAGCGGCTCCGGCGATATGTATTACAAAGGCGCTAACATGCTGCATACCTTACGCCAGGTGGTAAATAACGACGAAAAATGGCGTACCATCCTGCGCGGTCTTAACAAAGAATTTTATCACCAAACGGTTACCGCCGCCCAAATAGAAAATTATCTGAGTCAGCAAATTGGCCGGGATTTATCGTCTTTCTTTGGACAATATTTACGCGATGTGCGCATTCCGCAGCTCGAATACCAACTCCGGAACAATAAGCTGGCGTATCGCTGGACCAATTGCGTAGCTAATTTTAAGCTACCAGTAAAAGTTTACCTGAACAACCAGGAAAAATGGCTGGAACCAAATACCGCTTGGCAGGAATTACCCAACGTGCCGGCGAACACCACTGTACAAGTAGATACTAATTTTTACGTAACTGCTGCCCAAAGTAGCGGCAGCTAATTTACAAATCACGCTATTAAAATACATTCTAATTCTTATGATTCAAGTAAACGAATATTTCGACGGAGCTGTAAAATCGTTAGCCTATCACACGCCGATGGGTAAATCTTCGGTAGGCGTTATAAACCCCGGAACTTATGCATTCGGTACCGCACAACCTGAAATTATGACTATTATTGAAGGTAGTTTAGAAGTTTTGTTATCCGGAGCGGATAACTGGCAAACGTATACTTCCGGGCAATTTTTTGAAGTACCCGGCAACTCGTCGTTTCAGGTGAAAACAGAAGAACAAGCCGCTTATTTGTGTCAGTACCGGTAAATAGTAAGGTTATCAGGTATTGTTGCGTTTTTAGTTGTCCACTACTAAAAATGGTATGAATAGTCAGCTTAAATCCATTACTAAACTTTGGTTTAAATAATTTTCCCCTCTTCTATCGGCCATAGTTTTTTTCTTGCGTAAAAGGAAAAACTTAAATTTATTTCACGTAACCAATGGAATTATCAGGGAATACGGTATTAATTACCGGTGGCGCATCGGGTATTGGCCTGGCTTTGGCCGGACGTTTTTTGGAGGCAGGCAGCACCGTTATTGTTTGCGGGCGCCGCGAAGATAAGCTGCAGGAAGCCCAACAAAAGCATCCGGAACTACATACCCGCGTGTGCGACGTAGCGAAAGAAGCCGACCGGCAAGATTTATTTAACTGGGTTACCCAGTCTTTTCCGGAGGTGAATGTACTGTTAAATAATGCTGGTATCCAGAACCGGCAACCACTAGTAGGAAACTCCCAACCCTGGTCTTTTCACCAGGCCGAGATTGTTATTAATTTGGAAGCGCCGCTTCATTTAACGCTGTTATTTATTCCGCATCTGCAGCAAAAAGCTAAAAGTTATATTATAAACGTAACCTCCGGCTTAGCGTTTGCGCCTTTAGCCCAGGCGGCTATTTACAGTGCTACTAAAGCTGCTTTGCATTCCTTCACCTTATCGTTACGCCGGCAGCTACGCGATACTACCGTTAAAGTGCTGGAAATTGTACCGCCCGCTGTGCAAACGGATTTAGGCGGAGCCGGTTTGCATACTTTTGGCGCACCGTTAAACGATTTTGCCGATGGCATTATGGCTGGCTTAGCCCGGGGCGAAGAAGAAGTAGGATATGGCACCTCCGAAATTAACCGTAAAGCTTCCCGCGAACAGTTAAACGAAATTTTCAACCGCATGAATGGATAATCTATCCGCAGAAATAGAGTGCTGGTTAAGCAAAATGTGAAATAATGTACCTTGTTTAACTTCTGAAAAAGGTTTCTGTGCGGTGTCTGGCTTGTACTTCTCTTAAATTTAACTTTAATTTTACCTAAATAAGCCCAATCGTTTGTTATTTAGCGGGTATACCAGTAGTAAAAAGTATTAATGAAAAAAGTAATCAGTTTATTCCTTTTATTTCCTTTTCTTATCAGCCAGGTGTTTGCTTACGGCCAAACGGGGCACCGGGTGGTAGGTTTAATAGCCGAGCAGCATTTAAATAAAAAAGCTCGCAAGAAAGTGCGGCAGCTACTAGGCAACAACTCTCTGGCCGAAGTAGCCAATTACATGGACGATGTAAAATCGGACCCGGCTTACAATTATACCCACGACTGGCATTGGGTTACCATTCCGGACGGTATGAAGTACGAGCAAACGCAGAAAAATCCCAACGGCGACCTGATCATGAAAATGGAAGAATTGGTGCAAACTTTAAAAGCGCACAATTTATCGCCGGCTCAGGAACAAGAAAATTTAAAATTCTTAATTCATTTAGTGGGCGATTTGCACCAACCACTGCACGTTGGCGGTCAGGACGATTCGGGTGGCAATACTGTAAAGCTACAATGGTTTGGTCAGCCTTCTAATTTGCACCGGGTTTGGGACAGCGATATAATTGAGGGAAAAGAATTAAGTTATACCGAGTTAGCTTCTTTTTTAGATAAGCCGGATATAGCGCAGATAAAAAACTGGCAAAGCACCAGCGTTAGAGATTGGGCCTATGGCATGATGCCATTGCGGTCCCAGGTATACGCTATTCCTGCCGACGGCAAATTAGGTTACCGGTACTCGTACGATAATTTTGGTACTATTCAGAAACTACTCATGCAAGGGGGAATTAGGCTAGCTGGTTTGTTAAATCAAATATATGGGTAGTTAAATTACTTATTGCTAAAAACAAAATAGCACCTGTTAGATAAATTTAAACAGGTGCTATTTTGTTTTAACAACTATTGTTTTGCGTTAAAATTTATCTTTCAATCGCTCTTCCAATTGAGCTAGCAGATGCAAAAAATGTTCAGATTTCTTTTCGATAACTTTCAGGCCATCGTAAGCCTGGTCGATTTTGCCAAATTTATAGAGCTGAAATAAATTACTAGCCGTGGAACTTAGGTCTTGGTGTACGCGTGCGAGTTCGGTCATTTCTACCTCCTGCCGATACTTAATCATCCCGACGCTACTAAACCAGGTGCTTACCGGTCCGGCAGGCGAAAAAAAAGCCTCATCGAACGAACCACCAAATAGTACCGAGCGGACTTTTGATTTGTATAAAATATGCTTAATCCGAAGTTGCTGAAAGTCTACTTGTGCGGCATTCATGCGTACCTGCTATTCATTTTAATTTGAGCTGTCATTCTTCTTATTTAGCTGCTTCGTTAACGGAACGACCTGACTCCTGCAGTTGCTTTCTTAATTTAATTACTTCGTTTACTTCAAACCCAAAAACCAAAATTCCTGATACTTTTTCGGTTTCATCCAGTATAGGCTGATACAAGAAATTTACGTAAACGTCGTCTAATTTACCTATATCGTGCTGGTCTAGCTTTACCAAAATTTCTTTTGCTTCGTACGATTTGCCCGTTTGATAAACGGAATCTAATAACTGAACAAAGCCTTGCTCTACTACTTCGGGTAAAGCTTCGGCTACAGGTTTGTGTAACAACTCCCGGTTAGGAAAAAGTTTCTGGTAATGCGCATTTACCAGTTCGAAACGGTGTTCGGGACCTTCTAAGATGCAAAAGAAAGCGGGCGCTTCCATAATAAAGCGTTCCAGAATTTTCCGTTCCGCTTCGGCCTTCTGGTAAGCTATCTGCACCTGATCGGCTAGAAGCGCCATTTGCTCGTTAGTCGTTACTAGTTCCTGTACCAGCAACCGGGTATCATGAATATCAGTGGAAGAGCCCAGCCACATAGTTATATTGCCGTCTTCGCCCCGCATGGGCAAAATACGGCACAAATGCCAGCGGTAATTACCTTCTTTATCGCGTTTGCGCAACTCCACCTGCATTTCGGTTTTAGTAGCAAAAGCTTCTGTACCGCGCTTTTCCACTTCGGGTAAATCTTCGGGATGAATAATTTGCTGCCAGCCCGTAGCCAGTAATTTGTCTATAGAAATGTTACTATAAACCGACCAACGTTGGTTCAGATACGTCAATTTTCCTTCCGGATCAGTAGTAAAAACCAGCTGCGGCATAGCATCGGCCATAAACCGGAACTTGTTTTCGCTCTCGCGTTGGGCTTGCTTCGCCAGTTCCCGGGCGGTAACATCCATTGTTTTTTGAATAACGTATTTTACCTCCCCTGCTTCATCCAGTACCGGCGTATGCGAAGCTTCCCAATACCGTACTTCGAAGCCGCCACCTTCGGTTTCTGGTTTCGGTAAATCATAGCGTAATACGTCCAGGTAATCTACTTGTTTGGTGGCTATTGCTTTAACTAAAGATATACGCACCGGATTTTGTTCGTAAGAAATTGCCGGGTCCGGAAATGCTTCCAGTATAAAAGATAGCCCCACAATTTCTTCCCGTTTCCGCATCGTAACCTGTAGGTAAGCATTGGTGCAGGTAATTATTTTAAAATCAGGCTCCGGCGCTACTACCACAATGGCATCCGGAAGGTGAATAAATAATTCAGAAAAGTCCATAAAAATGAGAAATACCGCTTATAACGGTTAAAAATACCATGGGTTTAAAAGTTAACTAAATTATTAGGCGGAATATTAAATAAATATTTGCTTTTAAATAGCAAGTAAGCTTCTTAATTAAAAGATGGGCAAAGTACCTGTTTTGGCCGGCATAAAGATAATAAAAAAAGCGCAGGCGCTGCTTTTCTTCAGAACCGGCGCTTTCCAGCAATTAATTTTTTAGCGAACTATTTACCTAACAGTTTAATACCTAAACTAACAATTATTTGTTGGTTTTTTAAATCGAAGGAAGCGTTTTGGTTGGTATAATCTCGTTTCACGTTTTCGTACCGAACATCAAAAGTAAGATTACTAATATCGAATCCCGCTCCCACCTGAAAACCCCAATCTGTTTTATTTAGGTAATCTTTCACACGTTGGTCGCCAATTTTACTGCCTACTAGCACCGAAGCTACCGGCCCGGCCTGCACCCGGGCAATTTTTAAAAAATTAACTCCTACTAGTAAAGGCACATCTAAACGGGTAAAGCGGGCTTTTACCTCGTCTATCGTATTATTCTGAACATCGGTTTGCTGGAGTTTGCCCCCGGAAGTAGCAAAGTAAGCTTCTGGCTGCAGAAAAATATTAGATACCTTAATTCGGGTAAAAGCGCCCAAATGATAGCCGGTAATATTATCCGAATCTTTTAACTGATTAATTGTATTTTTTGCATTTTTTACATCTATCCCGGAGGAACTTAATCCACCTTTTATACCAACAGTAAATTGAGCATGGGCAGCGAATTCTGCACTAACAAGTAATACTAAAAGCAATACTAACTTTTTCATAGAAAATCAAATTAGGGAGTAATACATATAAAAAGTCTAATAAATAAGCGAAATAGTTAAATTAACCTATAAATACTAACGCAAAATGCAAGCCATATTATGCTGTAGCTATTGGTCTTTTTAATAAGCCAACTGATTGATGTGCTATACCTTTCTGGTTGAAATACTTACTTATTCAATCCTTGTAAATAAAAAATTAAATGGTAAACGTATTTGTTGTCTGAAAAAAAATGCTGGAAATCGGCACCCTGGTTAGTTCTTTTCTGCCACTTTCAATTGCCTTAACTGGATGCAGGATACATAGCTTTTACACACACACGAAAAATTATTTTTTGCATTTAGGTGCTAACAGCAAAAACGACGGAGTAATCTGAGATGGAAAATAAGAAAGGGTTTTACAGTACCGGTTGATAACTACGCCCTTCTATTCAGGCAAAGAATTGAGAGTCTGAATTTTTAGCTTTAAACCGATTGAATTTGTTTTAACCTTTGACGCGCCATTATTCGTAAAACCCTAAAAACGGCATTATGAAAGAAACCAGTGACGTATACCAACCCGTAGACACATCCTTTCGGGAAGAGTTATTGACTTACGCCAAAAAACGGAAATACGTGAGCATACAATACTTAACCGATATTCGTGAATACATGTCTGCCCGGGCTATAATTAAAGAAATTCGGGCCGATGAAGGGGCGGAACTCCTGCTTTTAAATACCGGCGAAGAAATCCGCCTCGACCGGATTATACGCGTAGAAGGCAAACCGGCCCCCGGCTTTGAGGATTATTTTGCCTGCGCTTGCTAAATACAAAAGCATTCTTAGTGCGTAGATTAATGAAAATTTTACGCATGAAAAAAATAAAATTAGCTAGTTGGTTAACGCTGATAGTGGTATGTTTAGCCTGTAACAACAAAGATTCCTTTATGTACCAGGAACCAGCTTCCCCAACTATAGCGGCAAAATATACTTATTTAGCGCTCGGCGACTCTTATACCATTGGCGAAAGTGTTGCTACGGAAAACCGCTGGACTTATTATTTAGTTGCTTACTTGCGGCAGTCTGGTATAGCCATAAATTATCCAGTAACAATAGCCCGTACCGGTTGGACAACGGCAGAGTTACAAGAAGGCATTCGCGCGAATAATATTACTACTACTTATGATTTAGTAACCTTACTGATTGGGGTAAATAATCAATATCGGGGTCAGAGCCTGGAAACGTACCGGACGGAGTTCCGGGAATTAATAAGTACTTCCGTAAAATTTGCGGCCAATCAGCCTACCCACGTTTTGGTTCTTTCTATTCCGGATTGGGGAGTTACGCCTTTTGCCGAAGGCCGGGACCGAGCTAAAATAACCCAGGAAATTATAGCTTTTAATTTAGTAGCAAAAGAAGAATGCCAGCAGGCTGGTGTTGGATTTGTAGATATTACCCCGGCCTCCTATAAAGCTATCCAAGACGAATCTTACGTAGCTACGGACAAGCTGCATTTTTCCGGCAAAATGTACAACGAATGGGCTGCTTTAGCTTTACCTGCCGCCAGAGCTGTTTTTGGCAAGTAGTTATAGTCCATAGTCCATGGTCGATAGTCCACGGTACATAGATTGTTGAATTGCTAGATGGTTGAATTGTTCTTAGTTCAAAGACTTTATAGTCCCTAGTCGATGGTCCATAGTTTTAACATGGAATGGTGAAAAATTGGCTGGTTTAGGAAAACGTATGATGTAAAACTAAAATAACTTGCAACCTGCAACTTAACTTTTCAACCTTCCAACTTTCTAAGCCTCCAACTTGCAACTTATAACTGGCCATTTTAAAACAAAACCGAAACCTGCATGCGGCCCGAGTGAAAAGCGCGTAAACTGCTGGGCTTACGGCCATCGTAATTAAATGACAAGTTTAGGCCGTTACTGAGGCGTTGTTGCAGGTTCAGATTCCAAGTAAAATTATTGCCGGGCCGCAGCGCATTTAACATTTCGTAACCCACCGGGCTATTTACTTCACCTTTAAAAAATACGTGCGTGTAGTGCAACTGCCCCGAGAAAGTACGTTTATTTACCTGGCTTAAGCGGCTTTCTACTCCTAAATCGTTAAAAACAGCTTTCTCCGAATCTTCTACCCGGTAAATATTTTTTTTGGCGGCGTATTGATAGGTGCTGGTAAATCTAAGTTTATTATTGGGCTGAAAAGCAAACTCCGGTAGGGCTTCGTAGGATTGAATCTGGTAATTACGGGTATTTAAATAATTAGAATTATTGCCGCGCTCGGTACGATTTATTTGCAACTTAGAAGTAAAATATTCATTTAAGTTATACCGGCCGCTGATGGAATGAACGAGCAAGTTTCGGGTGTCGGTACCATTCGTTAGTAATATTTTTTGCTGATTTTGCTGCAAAGTAAATTCCAGGCCAAATTTTGAATTACTGCGGTTATAAAAAATAGTATTCCGGAAGGAATTAAGCATGGAAAGCAGCAAGCTATCTTCGATATTCTGGCTGAACGGATTAAAACGGGTAATCAAATTTGGATCGGTTGTTTTCCGGTCCATGGTTAAAGTAGTTAAGGCAGTAAGACGAGAAGCAAATTTTTGGATGGCCGAAGGTGCTTCTTGCCAAGCTCGCGGCAAACTCGAATTTAAGCGGTAGTTCAACCGGTTGGTATAAGCAATAATATATTGATCGGTCGGTAAAAAAACTTTTATGTACGTGCGGTACTGGGCATCCGGCGTTTGGGCTTCGTAGTAATCGTTTAAATCGCGCGGATTGCCGCCGGGCATTAAATAATGAGTACCCTGCCCAGGTACCGTTTGGATAAACTCATATTCGCGTTTTACTTCCCGACCAGTTGCTACGGTATAGCTTAACTCCGAACGCAGGTGCCGCTGCAATAAATCGCCATTCCAATTAATACTGGATAAAACAGTGGCTTTATTTAAACTATCTACGCTGTTTACTTCTCGGTAAGTAAGCTGGGCTTGAATGTCCTGGGTGCCTCCTACCCGGGTTTGCAGATAACCATTGTAGGTTTGAGCGGTTTCGGGCTGGCTTAACTCGCCTTGCCGAGGCCGGCGATCCTGCCGGTAACCATAACTTAAACCGTAGCGGGTGGTGGCACTATCTTTACTGCGTACAAAAAATAGGTGCTCATCAAAGTAAATAGCCGAACTAGCCAGCGAATCCGGATTTAAAACGGAATCTTCCCGGTTTTTATCAAAACGATAGGTATAACCCGGTACAATTTTTTTGGTGGGATAAGTTATTTCCGCTAAGCCACGTACCCAGGCCGATTTAATTTTATTTAACCGGGTACTACTCAGAGTAAAAAGATTGCCTTTTAAGGATAAGCCTTTAAACGTTTGCACCACATCTACATAATGCTGTACCCCATCTACTTCGTGGGGGCGGTAACGGCGGCTGATACGGTAATTAATAGCGTGGGTATTATCTTTTACTACTCCCACCGAAAAGTTTACAATATTATCGCTCTGGCGGGATTCGGCCGTAACTCCGTTGCTCCAGTCGCGGTCAAATTCAATGTCGCGGTAACGATCAATGGGAACAAAGTTGCGGTCGGTAAATTCGTAATTAAACGTACTTTGTAATTTATATTTCCCTAAAATGGGCAAGGATTTTTCCCGAACCGTGTAGCCAACCTTAATAGCTTTACCATTATCATCCTGAGAGCCTTTTTCCGAAAAGCGATTTACGTCGTATTTTGAGGCGGCTGCTTCTAAGTAAATACTGGTTTCTTTATTTGCCTGGTAGGCTGCCCCCACTGTAGCCATTTGCTTTCGGATAGGGGTAGGTAAAATTCGTACCGGTAAATACCTACCTTGGGGTCGCCCGTCCACGGGAGCTACCCATTTAAAGGACCGGCCGTTTACCGAAGTAGTTATGGGTACGTAATCGCCCTTTCCCTGACCCACATCGGTAAAGCGCAGCGAATAATAAGCTGATAAAGTAGAATCTTCGGTGTACACGTAAATCTGCTTGGCCAGGCCATTCACCAGGGCCGTAGAGTCTTTGTATAAGACTTGCTGCGGATCGTAAGGAATTATTTCTACGCCCGGAGTATACGCCAATTGCAAGCTATCGCCTATCTCGCGCAATAATTGTTTGTCGCTCGGCTTTAAATCCAGGTTCAGTAAATTATTGGGGTTGTCCGATTCGTTGTAAATATTGGCGTGGATACTTACTTTTTTAAATTCCTGGTAATGACTGGCTTGGTAAATGGCGCGGTTGTAGTTCCGGTCGGAGTATTCAAAATCAACGCGGATGCGGGAAGTGCGAATAATAACGTTACGGGTGGTAAACGTGATTTCGGCCTGGTTATAATCGATCACGTAATCGTAGTTGAAGCCCCGGGTAAGGAGTTTCCCATCCAAGTAAACTCTTTCCGAATTTGCCAGCACAATAATGTATTTTTCCGATGCCGGTCCCGTTAACCGGTAAGGACCTTGCACATTTTCGATGGGCCTGATTTGAATAGAAGAAAATTTACCTTTTGCCACCGAGGCTACCGCCGAAGTACTGGCTTTTTGGTTTGGTTTAGGAGAATAATTTACTTCAAAAGCCGCGCCCTGTACGTTTTTATAATACCGTAAAAAGTAATCGGGTTTGTTGCGCAATACAATATCGCCAGCTGTTACATTCCAGAGCCGATGTTGCAGGGTAATAAAAATACGGTCAAATTCCTGCAGTTGCTGCGTGTTGCCCTGGGGCTGAAAAGGTACATTTTGGTCAGAGATAGAAGCCGTTATGCCAATCTCTTCGGATAATTTTCCTTCTAACTGTAAATTTAGAGCCGAGTTAACAAATACATTCTGAGTATTTCCGAAAGAAATGCCGCGGGTAATAGCTCCGTTTTTACTTAAACCCGGCGTGCGGAATAATTCTTCTTTTTTAATGGCAATTTCTTCGGTGTAGATTTTGGTACCCGGTAAGTAAACCGAATCAGTAGCGGTTATTTTCCGGCGGTACCGGGCCATGGCCAGGTTAAACGGCAACACCCGGTAACACACCAATACCGAGTCGCGGGTGGTATTTTTTCTGGCCGCAATTCCACCTAAACTATCTAACCGGATAGCAGGCACCGGCGGGCGGATTACCTGAAATTGATTTAGCGAGGGATTGTATAAAAACTTGAGCGTATCGGATGCAGGGCCTTGCAGCGTAATAGAACCGGGCAAAATAGTAAGTGAATCCAGTTGAACAGGCGCATCGGAAAGATTTACCCATTTACACCGTTGATTGGAATATTGGGCCTGGGCCGACCAGGAAAGAATTACCCATAAAACTCCCGCCAACCACCATTTAATCATCTGCCACCGCCGGTAATTGAATAAAGAAGGTGGTACCCTCATCTTCGGTAGTATGGAACCATATCCGGCCGCCAGCACTTTCAATGCCCCGCTTCGCCACAGCTAAGCCAATTCCCGACCCGGAGAATTTAGTGCTGAAATTCGGGATAAATACTTTGTGCGTAATATCAGCCGGAATACCAGTGCCGTTATCCTGCACCGAAATAAGCACTTTGTCGGGTGAGGTTTTCTGCAATGAAACCAAAATGCAAGGTGTGCGGCCCGCCGGAATGGCTTGTAAAGCATTAATAAATAAGTTATTAAAAGTTCGCACCATCAGGCTTTCGTCGGCCAATACATGGTAGTCGCCCGCCGGAATATGAATTTGAATGCGATTGTTCGCGTCTTGGTGCAACTCCGCACATTGCTGTAAAATACCCGCAATATTTATTTTTTCGGGTTTTAAATCCGGGAGGGTAGTAAAACTGGAAAAAGAAGTGGCAATATCACTCAAGGTATTGATTTGGGTAATTAAAGTACCGGAAATTTTACTGATTAAGGCTTCGGTATTTTCCCGCTTTTCGGCAATAGCTTTCTGCAAGTACTGCAAGGAGAGCTTCATGGGCGTTAGCGGATTTTTAATTTCGTGCGCTACTTGCCGGGCCATTTCGCGCCAGGCGGCTTCTTTCTCCCGGGTAGCCAGTTCTTTTTTACTTTCTTCCAGCTTCAGCAGCATATTGTTGTATTCACTTACCAGCAGGCCAATCTCATCCGCCGAATGATAATCTAACTTTTCGTTCTGGCCGGTCAGCGTCGTTTGTTTCAACTTCTGCGTAACTAACTTTAAAGGCACCGTTAATGCGCGCGAGGCTATGTAAGTAAGTACCATAAATACAATGAACATAGAAGTGAAAATGTTCATTATAGTGGTAAAAAGCTCGATTAGCTTGGAATCAAGCTCTTTTTCTGAATCGAAAAATGGCAACCCAATAAAAGCTTTCACGACATCTTTGTGCCCATCGGCGTAAAGCGGCAAATACAAAGCATTAAAACGGATATTACCGGCTTGTTCCTGTAATAAAACTTTACGGGCCTGGGCTTCCTCAATGCTCACAAAGGCTTCCGGATTAATGTAGCGCGACAAAAGTCCGGCATCAAAAATCAAAGGCTGGCTGGAGTACAGTAGTTTACCCTGATTATCATATAAATTAATATCCGTTTCGGATAAGTCGGCGAGTTGCCGAACCTGATCGCCTAATCGCTCTTGATTGTTGCGGTCGCCTTTTCTGGTAATGGTATTTAAGAAGTTCTCCTGAATCAGTTTACCGCGTTTATTATACGTGTCTTCTAAATCGCGGCGGTAAGAACCCGTAACTAAACTGGCAGTAGCAATACTTATTAATACCAGCGGAATGAGGATGCCAAAATTAAGGTATAACTGAATTTTAGTACTGAAATTGGTGCTGAATTCCCGAATGTAACGAGCCCGCATGAGTAAAAACAGCAGCATGTACAGCAGCAAACAAAGGGTATGCACCAGAAATAAGGCCGAAAAGTTAGAGGCCACATCGCGCAACGAATAATGCGCCGTTGTTACCACCAGTATTTTACCGTCTTTCGTCGGGAAACCTAAATGATGGTAACCATTTACCTGCAAACCATTGCCTTTTAATTCCGGATTGTCGAGGATGGCCGGCGAAAAGAACCGGGTATAGTTATAATCGCCTTCGTTGTAAGTGAGTCGTTTATTTTGATAAAAGGCATAACTAAAATCCCGGTTATATAAGGGCTGAAAGAATTTTTGATCGACTAATAACTCCGGAATAACGCTGTAAGGCGTTAACTTTTTTAAATTAAGCTCCAGCACAATGGTAGCCAGCGTTTTATGCACGGTTCGCAGCCGGATGAACTGAATGTATTTACGCGAATTCTGTTCTTCTTCTTCTTTTATGAGAAATAATCCTTCGTGTTCCGTAGGAACCGCCTTCTCCAGAAAATATTTAACATAAAGTGGCAAAGTAATATTATCATCTTCTTCGTCTATTTCTAAGCCTTTAGTATCCAGGGTTAAGCCGTTCGCATCAAATAGCCGGACGTTTACTTCGTACTTATCAAAATAATCGCGTAAATAATACCGCTCTATTTTTTGCTTCACAAAGTCAACGTTTACGAACGGGTCTAAAATAAATTTATTCCGGATGGAAGGATCGGCCTGTACTTTCAGGGATATGTCGTTTAATAAATACTCGCCTTGGATATCATTGTCCAGTAAAATACCCGAAGCAAACTTTTGTTTATTTACCAGCAGCAAATTTTGATAATGCACGTACATGGCCAGGCTGCCCGCTACGGAACTCATGCCAATAATCCAGAAAATAAATAAATAGGTTTGGTACGGATTAGCCGTGATGTTCCGGCGAAAGCGAACGTAAATAACGGCCACAAAAAACAGGAGACTCAAACCAAATAAAATAACATCGGCTTTGTTGCTGAAAGCTCCCAGAATAACCCCAATTCCCCCGGAGCCAGTTAACAGGTAATACCAGTAAGGAGCCGTATTATCGGGTTGAACCGCATGAAAAATTTGGGTGAGCAAATGCACAAAGATAAAAAAGATAGCCGTGTGCAGAATAAAAGCCGTATAGAGCAAAAATTTATAAAAAGAAAAATCCAGGCTTTGCGATACATCCAGGACTAGTAAGGAGTTCGTGAAGGAATCCAGGTAAAATTCATAAAGCCCGTGGAGCATAATGTAAAAAGCTACTCCACAACCCACTTTAACTAAAACCCGACCCGTCCGGGTTAGTTTTCTAAGGTAGCTGGTTATTTGCAGATGCCGGAAAATATAGGCTATGTTAAAAGTAAGCACCGCCAATAACACGGCGTTCAAGAGCAAATCCCCAATGGACGGCGACCAAAAGGAAGCCGCGTATAGTTTAGGATTGAAAACTTCCAATTCTAACACTGAAAATGGGAAGTTAAAATATAGCAGTACCAGCCTTAAAATAAATAAAGGTACTATGAGAATGGTTAAGCCTTTTAAATAACTTCCCCGGCGTAAGTACGACCGACTAACAAATACTAAGCAGTACACCAAAAAACCAATTCCCAGCGTAATAACGGCTATGGCCGCCTGGCTACTCTTGCGAACATCCGTTTCCACTAATTGCTGTAAGGAGAACAAATAAGTGCCCTCTGAGGTGCGTAATTTGGGAAAGGCGGAGTTAGGATCTATAATTATCCGGGCTTGCATGCTCCCAAAAATAGCTTCGTTTAAGCCTGATTGCAGATACGTGTTATTGATGCCAAAACTAACTTCGAGCGGAATATATAGCAGAATAGTAAAATTCTGGTAGTTCTCCTTATTGACCAGGTATTTTCCGTGCTTAGATTCTACTACACTAAACTCATCTTTTATAGCCGCATTATCAAAATCAGTAACCGTGGTATGATCCGACCAGAAAATAAGCTGATCTCCTTTCATAATAAAACACGGATATTGTGTTTTACCAAGTAACTTGGAGAATAGAACCGTGTCTTCCCGCAAATAAGTTTTGGCTACAATTACATCTTGCTCAGCAGCATTTATGGCTTTAGTAATGTTGTCTGCAACAAAAGAAATGTTTTTATCCGTCGAAGACTGCGAAAAATAAGTATACAGGTTAAGCAAGGCGGCAGCAGCAAAACAAAGTACCGCGGCAATTAAATGAATATATGGGAAAGATCGGGATTTCAATTTTTAAAGGAATGGTTACGCAAATTTATTCAAAAATTGTGCTAAGTCCCACATAATTTAAAAGTAATCCGGGCGCAGTAATGTTGTAACTCAAATTGTCAGAAGTAGTAATAAATAGATTTTGTTATTGCATCTTACTCGTGCTCCATTAACTGAAAATAGCGGTTTGTTACCTTTGAAATATGCTAATTTACAACAAATTATGACTATGAACTATTGTCTGACGACTATGGACTAAACACTAGATTCATTATCCTATGAGTACGCTTATAACTCCCCTGCAAGAAAAAGATTGGCCCGTTGTGGCAGCTATTTACCGGGAAGGAATATTAACCGGCCATGCTACCTTCCAGAAAGAGATTCCTGACTGGCTGGATTGGAATAAAGCGCACGTGCCCGCTTGCCGCTTTGTGGCTAAAATTAATGATGGAATTGTAGGCTGGGCCGCTCTGGCTCCAATTTCGGTGCGCGAGGTGTACCGCGGGGTAGCCGAGGTAAGTATTTACATTAAACAAAATAATCGGGGCCAACGCCTCGGCGAAAACTTGTTAAAACATTTAGTAACCGCCAGTGAACTGGCAGGTTTCTGGACCCTGCAAGCAGTTATTTTCCCCGAGAATGTGGCTAGTATAAAAATTCACGAAAAGGCTGGTTTTAGAATTGTGGGCCGACGGGAGAAAATCGGGAAAATGGATACTAGCTGGCGCGATACCTTACTCCTGGAAAGGCGCAGTGTAATCGTTGGTGTAGATTAACAACCTTTATGAGGAATGATTTGCCCGATTATTTTGCTTACGAATTACTTTTATTGAGACCAAAAAGCTTTTATTTCTACTTTTAGAAGGCGAAAGTCGGGCTTAGCTTTAACTGGCTAAAAAGAAATCCAGGTACTTTTACAAAATACTAAAAGGTGTGTTTATCTACGCAGTTCGTAACATGCCGGCAAATTCATTCGGTAATGGGCTGTTTTCGATGGCTGCAGCCGCTTTTTCTACATCGTAGGCAATCCGCACAAATTGCACTTGAATACTTTCCGGATTAGTTAATGTACTCTCAGGGGTTAATTCCAAGATAACATAGCAGCTCCGCGAGTCGCTGTCTTTGGGTTTGCCCACCGAACCAATATTAACAGCGTGCCGGTAACGGGTTTGTCCTTCGTGTTCATAAGGCAGTACCCGGTGGTAAGGTTTGTGCGTATGACCGAAAAACAGTAAATCTGCTTGGGCTTCTTCCATCATCCGCAGAAAGCTTTTTTCCGGCCGGTCTTCAAACAAGTATTCATTAGTTTTCCGCGGGCTGCCGTGGACTAGTAGCATTTCTATTTTATTGGCTTCATCCGAGTTATCCATAAAGGTTACCCGCAGATGCCGGGGCAGCATCCGCAGGTAATTCTGGGTTTCTTCCGTTACTACTAAATTGGTATAATCAATGGACTGTTGACCTAAAGTTTGTTCCGTATCTGTCTTGTAGGCGCAACCACAGTTCGGGCTACTTAATCCTACTCCTTCATCGTAATTGCCGGCAATGGTAGGAATTTTTCTTTTCCGGATTTCGGTTACTACTTCGTTGGGCCAGGTGGCATAACCTACCAGGTCGCCTAAGCAATAAATAGCATCTAAATTCTGCTTATCCATATCGGCAAAAACTGCTTCTAAAGCGGGTAAATTGGCATGGATATCACTAAAAAGAGCTATTCTCATGTTTTACTAGTTTCTGAGAGAAAGATTAGCAGCAGCCGGAACTGGGAGAGCAGCAAGTAGAATCGGGTTTTTCGGCGTATACGGTAATACTGTAAATACCGGTTCCGCTGGCTTTGTAGGTTTTTAATTCAGCATCAGAAAGGTAATTAGAGAGTAAATCATCCGGTAGAGTAATAAGCCGTTTCTTCTGGACTTGCACATTTTCAAAACCTGTTTCTTTAATCAGGCGCAAATAGTCCTCCTGTTGGATAGCTCCGGAAACACAGCCGGCATACATTTCCGCCGCTTTTTGTAAACCGACGGGTAACTCGCCTTTCAATACCACATCCGAAATACTGAAATGGCCCTTTGGCTTTAACACTCTATAGGTTTCTTTAAAAGCTTGCTCTTTGTTGGGTACTAAGTTTAATACGCAATTGCTCACCACTACATCTACCCGGTTGGCAGCCAGGGGCAAATCTTCAATTTCACCTAACCGAAACTCTACGTTGGTAAATCCTAATTTTTGCGCGTTGGCTTTTGCTTTTTGAATCATGGCTTCGGTCATATCTACGCCAATAACTTTACCGGATTCACCTACAACAGACCGGGCCACAAAGCAATCGTTACCCGCGCCGGAACCCAAGTCCAATACGGTATCGCCTGCTTTCATGCGCGCGTACTCGGTAGGTAATCCGCAGCCCAGGCCTAAATCAGCGTCTGTTTGGTAACCAGCAAGCTTTGAATAATCTTCGGCCATAAGGGTGATATCCGTAGCGCAACCACCAGTAGCTCCGCAGCAGGAAGTTTCGTTTTGCTCTTTGCTTTGTAAAGCGATTTCGCTGTACTTTTCTTTTACAATTTGTTTAAGTTCTTCGGCGGTTGGCATAATATTAATTTTTATCGGTTTATAGTAATATTGCGATGAATAAAAAGCCAATTTTTAATCTATTTTCTGATACATAATGGTAGCAGACGAAGGACACACGGAGCTAAACTGGGCGGTACCTTGAATAGTTGCCGGTACCCTGGAACGTTCGACGGGAGTAAAACCTAATTTAGTAAAGAAGACTGCTGCCGTATTCGTGATCAGAAAAACTTCTTTCACATTCTTTTCCTTCGCTAAGTGTAATGCCGCCGCATAAAGAGCGTTTCCCAAGCCTTTACCTTCAAAGTCGGCCGAAACGGCTAAAGACCTAAGCAAAGCAATGGCATCATATATTTCCAATCCGCAGGTGCCCATTAGCGAATCCGCATTTTTGATAACGACAAAATTTTCCAGAGTTGGCGGTAAATCAATAGTTGGCAGATTACAGGAACTCAACAAATGCACGATGGCGGCTCGGTCGGTAGTGCGTGCTCGTTCTACTAGGGCTTTCATGGGTGAATTAACAGCAGTTTTTAGTAGCAATAGGTAAGGTAAACAAATTAAGGAGGATATCTTTCGCCTGTTCCCACACCGGCTCGTTGATACAATAGCAGACACTGGTTCCTTCTATTTCGCCTTTAATTAAACCTACGGCTTTTAATTCTTTTAAGTGCTGCGAAATAGTGGCTTGCGCTAAGGGTAGTTCTTCCACCAGGTTGCTGCAAATACAAGTCTGTTGCTTTAACAAATACTGCAAAATAGCTACCCGGGCCGGATGCGCAATGGCTTTGGCGTAAGCAGCCAGTTGATTTTGCGTATCGGTAAAGTTTTGGGTTTTCGTCACTCCCATATTGATTTCTTACGTTATATCGTAATGTTACGATGATAACTGGTATTTAACAAGTCTTGTTTAAAGAAATTTACCATACGTAGCTCCTAATTGCGCTAAAATGTTTACTTACGCTTTTCCTTAACTGATGAAACCATGGAAAGTTGGTATGCCAGTACAATTGAAGCGCTTTTAGTTCAGCTGAATACTTCCACCTTAGGTGTTTCGGAGGAAGAAGCCAGGCTTCGTTTGCAAAAATACGGCGCTAATAAACTAGCGGATAAAAAGCAAAAAAGCCCGTTTAAAATGCTTATGCAGCAGTTTACCGAGGTAATGGTATTGCTATTAATTGCCGCTGCCCTGCTATCCGCTTTTCTGGGAAAAACTACGGAAGCCATAGCTATTTTAGCTATTGTTCTGTTATTTGGTTTCCTTGGTTTCTTCCAGGAATATCGGGCCGAGAATGCCATGACTGCCTTAAATCAACTGGTAGTTCCTATGGTTAGAGTACGCCGGAACGGAGTAGTAAAAGAACTGCCGGCCAGCGACCTGGTTCCCGGGGATATAGTAGAGTTTGAAGCAGGCAATGTTATTCCGGCCGATCTACGCCTATTGGAATCGTTTAATTTAAAAATCCAGGAAGCCACTTTAACCGGGGAATCGGAACCGGTTGATAAAATTATTGAGCCAATTTTTAAAGAAAACCTGCCCTTAGGCGACCGCAAAAATATGGCTTATATGGGTACCATGGTATCTTACGGGAGAGGTTCCGGAATAACGGTGGCAACCGGAATGGCCACGGAACTAGGGAAAATTGCCAACCTGATTGGGGCCGTTGAAACCACAAAAACGCCCTTACAAGAAAAACTAGATAAATTAGGGAAGCTTTTAGCCCTGGTAGGAGTGATAGCGGCCGCCATCATTTTTGTAGCCGGAATAATTAAAGGCGAGGCCTGGCCGGAAATGTTCCTGACGGCGGTAAGTGTGGCTGTGGCCGTAATTCCGGAAGGTTTACCGGCAGTAGTAACGATTACCCTGGCTATTGGCGGCCAAAGAATGCTGAAACGAAATGCTTTAATTCGCAAACTCCCGGCCGTTGAAACTCTGGGTTCAGTTACCGTTATCTGCTCGGATAAAACCGGCACGCTTACCCAAAATAAAATGACGGTAATAGTAGTTGACTTACCGGAATCTACAATTAAATTTAAAGCGTCGGGTTTAACGCTGGAAAATGAGGAAACCGCTAACGCCCTGGATTTTGCGCTCACCGTCTCCGTTTTGTGTAATGATGCTCTGCTGGAATTAGATGATACTACTACCGGACCCGAAAAGGTAATTGGTGATCCTACCGAAACGGCCTTACTGGTAGCGGGTGCCCAGAGGCACATCTATAAACAAGAATTATCTAAAGCTTTTCCGCGGGTGAATGAAATACCTTTCGATAGTGTCCGAAAAAGAATGTCTACTATTCACCGCATGGCCGGTGATTTACCGGGATACATAAATTTAATACCTGATGCTTCCAGAATACTGCTTACCAAAGGCGCTCCCGATTCGGTAGTAACTATTTGTACCCACGTTTTGGTGCGAAATAAACGGATTTTGTTGAAGGAAGAATGGCAGGAAAAAATTGTAAAAGCAAACACCCGCTTGGCGCAGCAAGGAATCCGGGTTCTGGGAATTGCTTACCGGATACTCAATGAGGAAAATACTAATTTCCATCCGGAAAAAGAGTTGACATTTATTGGTTTAATCGGAATGATGGACCCGCCCCGGCTGGAAGTGAAAGCGGCCGTTGCTAAGTGCAAAGGCGCAGGTATCCGACCCATTATGATTACGGGCGACCATCCTTTAACCGCCGCCGCAATTGCTACTACCTTAGAAATTGCTTATCAGCCGGAAGCTGTTTCGGGCGATAGGCTGCACGAAATAAGCGAAAACGAATTACAAGCTTTAGCCGCCACCACGGCTGTTTACGCGCGGGTTTCTCCGGAAGATAAGTTAAGAATTGTAGATGCGCTGCAAAAAACCGGGCACGTAGTAGCTATGACCGGCGACGGAGTGAATGATTCCCCGGCCTTAAAGAAAGCCGACATTGGGGTTGCCATGGGAATAACCGGAACGGACGTAGCCAAAGAAGCCGCCGATATGGTTTTATTAGACGATAATTTTTCTACCATTGTGGCGGCAGTGGAGGAAGGTAGAGTAATTTTTACGAACCTGCGCCGCTTTATTAAATTCTCCCTGGCCAGAAATATTGGAAAAGTAATTATCATGTTGCTGGCGCCCTTCTTCGGCATGACCATAGCCCTGCGGCCTTTGCAACTTTTATGGCTAAATTTATTAACGGATGGTTTACTGGGCCTGGGTTTAGGAACCGAGCCCGCGGAAGAAGGTATTATGAACCGGCCGCCCCGTAACCCGGAAAAAGGAGCGCTTAGTAAAAGAGATTTTCTGCAACTAAGTACCGTCGGAATTATTATTGGGGCGATTGCGCTCGTCTTAGCCATAATTTATTATAACCCGCAGAATCCCGACGATTTAACCTGGCAGACCATGATTTTTGCTACGGTGGGTTTTGCTCAAATTTTTCAGACCATTGCGCTACGGTCTTCCGCACATTCCCCTTTTGCCTTGTTTACCAATCCTTTAATGACGGTAGTAGTTATGAGTACCCTCTTATTGCAGGGCGCAGTAATTTACATTCCTTTTATGAAAAGCTTTTTTGGGCTGGTACCTTTACCCGTTTCTGATTTGTTTATTTCGGTGGCGGCAAGCAGTATTGTTTTCTTTGTGATTCTACTGGATAGAAAACGCCATAAAAGATCCGCTTCAAAATATAAAGACAATTACAGTACTAGCTGATTTCTGAACGAAAAATACCTTCTCCTTAACGGGTTGTGTTATTACGGGAATGGGTTTAGGGTTGAAAGAACGGGGAGGTGCCTAATAAAACGAAGTATATTTTTGTGTGGGTGTGCCAAAATTTTAACCTTATTCTGTTTATGTAAAACATTAGAAAAGAAAAAGCACTCAGCAGAATTTTATAGCTGCCGGGTGCTTGGGAATTGACATTATTAAAAGACTTTAAATCAGGAAGTTTATTCCTGCTACTTGTGTCTAACGGTTAAGTCTTCTTTTTTTGGGCGTTTTGGGCACTGGCTTTAGAACCTTTGGGTAACGTAATCTTCCAGATATTAGCTTCCGACTGGCCGGCATATTCCATAATGTAAACTTCGTTCCCAACCATTACCGCATCTACCGGCGCGTTAAAATTATCGACCAAACGGTACGTTTTAACAAAGTAATTATCTGTGGCTGGGTCGTAAGTTAATTTTAGATGCAGCAAATCTCTTCCTTCTTTCCGGAGTGGGTTATTAGCGCCCGCTCTGCCGCCACCCGTGTAACGCATTACAAATCCATCTCCTTTAAATTCATCGGAAAGTACTTTTTTGGTATCAAATAATATGGCGAGGGGAGAGGAATGGGCATTAAAAGTACTAACAGCCTGACCGGTTATATTGCCATCGGTAACTTTGCCGGAAGCAATATCGCGGTATTCGTTCGCATCTGGTCCTAAGTTTTGTACGCCGGGCGTAAATTTTACGCCGGCCGGCGGTTTCGGGAAATTAGGGTCGTCGTGGAAATATTTTACAATCCAGGCGTGAGCAGTTTTGCTGATGAAAGGGTCAGTTTCGGGGCTAGGATTCCAACCGGGATATTGCTGCGGATTATCGATGCCGCCAAATATCCACGGGAAACCATAATGGCGACCTTGCCGGAGCCAGAACATATCTTCGGGCGCATCATAATCCGGCGAATTAGACACCCCGAATAAATTACCGTTGGGGTCAAATGCCATGTCAAATACATTCCGCACTCCTTCGGCAAAAAGATACCCCTCGGCTTTTAACTTTTGTACATCGTCCGGCAGTAACAGGTTTTTTGCGTCTACCGGGAAGCGGTAAATTTTAGCGGTTAAAGCATTATCGCGGGCGTTCGGGTAGGCGCCCCGGTTATCCTGTACTTCGCCGTGGTCGGTGCGGGCGCCGGTATTTACGTAAATATATTTCCCATCCGGACTTACTTCCAGCGCATTCCAGCCGTGGTCGAAAGTAGTGGCATTGGTGCCGTATTCTACGGTGTTAAATACTTCTGTTAAAGTAGGTTTGCCACTGGCATTTAAATCGAAGCGTACCATACGGCCAGTGGTGCCTTTGCCATTATTTACGCTGGTATTGCCGCACAAAAACAAACTGTTATGATGAAAAACGGCTCCTTGCAAACGCGTTATGCCATGGTCTGCCGCCGAAAATATTTTCTGGTAACGGGCATCTTTTTTATCGATGTTGCTGATTTTGTACACGTCGCCTTCAAAAGTATTATACCAGAATTCGCCGGTTTGCGGATGCCGGAACAAACGAATGGCCGAAGGACCAATCTTCATCACGTGTGAAACTTTAATATCCGGCCGTAAAGCCGTAGGAGTCTTAATTTCTGGTCCAGCTTTCTGCGCTTCAGCGGCGGGCGTATTCGCCGTGGAAGCGGGCGGAGTGGCGGGGGCAATATTTTGGTTCGGTTCCGGTGATTTAGCCGGGGCAGCGGCAGTTTTTGTTTCTTTAGGATTCGTAGAGCTTGAAGCTGGTTTTGTGGCCGGTTTAGAGGCAGAAGTAGTAGCAGGAGTAGCAGCTGTGGCGGAATTATCTACCGTTTCGCCTAATTTCCGGAGGTAAGCTACTAATTGCCATCTTTGCTCTTCCGATAAAGATTCTTTAAAAGGAGGCATGTTGCCCCGGCCTTCCGATAATTTCCAAAAAAGAGCGCCATCGCTTTGCTTTTGCACCACCGGCGAATGGAAATTGGCCGGCTTTATTCCCATGGCACCCCCAGCAGCGCCATCGCCGTAGCCATTTTCGCCGTGGCAAGGAGAACAATACAGCACAAAAAGCTCTTCGCCCTGCGTTAAGGTAAGGGGCTCCACCGGATAAGGATTTTTTATTTTATCGGCGGTAGGTGGTGCTACCCACCGGCCGCCATCCTGAAAGAGGGAAGAAGGATCCGTAACCGAAATGTAGGACGACAGACCCCCCATACAAATACTGGCAGCTAATAAATACTTGGTTAAGGTTGGTTTAAGCATTTATACGATCAAAGTTTGTAACTCTTGCTATTTTTTAATTCTGGCAACTACCCATGTAAGGTTTATAAAACAAACACCGGCCCATTCATGAGGGATGGTCTAATTTATCCTATGTACTTCGACGAAAGTAATTTAGACTACTATTTAAAGTAGCTTACTGATTACCAAATAATTATTAGTTGAGCAACGAACAACTAATAACTACTTATATTCCGGTACTTACTCTATCGTTTTCTCATTTACAAAAAGAAAGTCCCCTGTAATTGCTAGCTGGATAATGGCGGCCCAATAGGTACGAATATGGTCTGGTGCGAATCCGGGTAAACGTATTTCTTGGCGGTAAATTTCGCCGTTAAATATTCGCCCATGTGGATGTCGCCGGACATGGTATCGCCGGAAACGGTACCGGAAAAAGTAAAGTTGATGCCATCACCGGGCGCCTGGTACACGCTCCGAAATTTTATTTGATCACCTTCAATAGAACCCGATAAATTGCGTACATCAAAGTCTCCTTTGTGCGAACCTTGCAGCCAGTTGCCATCCTGTTTTTCAATAAACAAAGTATGCTGGCTCTGGCTGGTAAAAAAGTTAATGGTAGCATCCCAACGACCGGTAAGATTGGTGCTCGGCGCTTTCATGGTAGTAATTCGCGGCGGGCGCTTCCGGGAAAGTACGTCGTAAATCCGATCGGCCACAATTTTATCGTTGCCGGGTTGCATCATCCAGGAACTAATGGAAAGACCCGTTACATTCGGATCGGGAACGCCATTGCGGTTACCGTTATAGGTACTCAGGGCAATGCGAGGTTTGGTGCTGGATAGTTCGTTCGCTAGTTCTATCCCGATAAGGTTTAATTTAGCCGGATCCCAGGAAATAATTAGGGTAGGCGTGCGGTTAGCTAAGCCGGTTGGTTCTTTCACGGTGGTCTGAACCCCCTCAATTTTTTTAACCCGATTGGCAATAGTATCTAAATAACCCATCCAGGTTTTGTATTCTTTTTCGTGGTCGCGTTTTACCCAAGTTTCCACGGCGGCTAACATGCCCATCACTTCTTCGCGACCCACTTTATTATCGCGGCCCGGTCCGTGGTGCGGCGCGCTGGCTTGCCAGGCAGCCATTAAGATATCTTTTTTACCCAGCAGTAAACCGGCGCATTGCGGCCCTCGAATCCCTTTTCCGCCGCTGTACGCTACCACCGAAGCGCCTTTCTGCAAGTGTACATTCGGAATAGTCAGAATCTCCGCGGCTGCATCTACCAGAATCGGAACATTTTTAGGTTTGGCAATCGCCGCAATACTTTCCAGCGAAAGCGGTCCGGAAGCCGGTAAGCCATCGGCATTCGCGTAAATCATGGCAGTACGCGGGCTAATGGCGCTACGCAGTTCATCCTCCGAATCTACCATTATAATTGTTACCCCAATATTGCGGATTGCGTGGTCGTACACGTTCCGGGAATCTTTCGGGATAATTACTTCGGTCTTGTCGAAACCGGCTAAATTGGGAATCCGGATTAGTTTTTCCGGATTGCCACCGGTTACACACGCCGCCGTAACGTGTTTCATACCGGCCGCACAACCCGACGAAACCATCCCCCATTCGGCCCCGGTAATTTCGGCAAGCCGCTTTCCTACGCCCAAGGCTAGTTCATCTAATTGTACAAAATAACGACAAGCATATTCCATGGCTTCCCGTACTTCGGGCAACTCTACCGAAGCGCCAATAATAGTGAAGGTACCACGGCAATTAATAATCGGTTCCACTCCAATAGATTGGTAAATATTGGTTCCGGCTTTTAGCGGTCCCATTACTTCCGGACTTTCGGTACTTTTCATGTAATCTAGTAAATCAAATTCGGTTGGCGTAGCCGAATGCGCCATAGCCGATTGTCCGGCGGCTACTACGCCGCTAATCGGAAGAACGGATAAGCCTTTTAAAATATCTCTGCGTTTCATATAATCATTTAAGATGAGGCAATTTTCTGATTTAAGTATGGGGACTGTAAGTTACGGGACACAAGTATCAAGAGAGTAGGTAGTATTTTCTTAAGCTAAGCAACTGAATAGTAATAATTTCTTGCAATAATAGTGGTATTGAGTATAGTAAATTGTTTTACCTGGGTACTTATTTAAAAGAGAAAAATACTTTGCTCGCTGATTCGTAGCTTAAAGCAAAATACAAAATTTAATGGATAAACAAATGCCCGATTCAATAAAGAAAGTATCGGAGTTCCTGCTACTAAGTAAAGAGACACAAGTATCAAGATATTAGATATTAGACTTTTTAATAATTAACCCATTAATTAGGAACAGTTTATTTCAGCAATCTCGACAGCAGGTATATTTAATGGATTTTGTCCTGTGACTTATTCATTTAATTTATATACTCCTGTTGTTTGCACGCACCCGCTTGGTAATTGCTTTTAAATTAGTTGTAGGTAAAAGTCCAAAAAATCAATTTTGCAGGTACCTACTATTTTTATTGTTCGGTAAGCAGCTATTTGACTTTGCAGGTAATTACTTCTCTTTTGAGTAACAACTATTCTAGCTTATTCTAATTTTTTACTCAGCTGAAAGCCGGTGCCTTTTAATTCAATAATTCTAACTTCTTTCTATATGGAGACACCTAAGGATGCAGTTCGGGTGAAAGGAAATTTAAATTATTTGATAAAAAGGAAATCTGCGCGGTTTAATGAATAGGACCAATTTATTGTATGTGGCAGGATGGTAATTAAATTTAAAGATAGAGGCGGCACAAACCAGCACAAAAAGGTGAAGTCTATTGGTATTTATAATTTAAAAATAACAGAATAATGGAACATGATTTATTCTTATTCCGGTAAATTAAAATTCAGAAATTTACCAGAAAATCCTCTTATCTGTTTTGTGTTACATCCAATAAATAGTTTTTAGCAGAACGGATTATCCAACAGCAGGAAGGCTAATAAAGTAAAAGTTTCCGGATTGAGGCGCAGGCGGAGTAATTGCATGGCCCGTTGTTTTTGCGTTTTAACGGTATTAATAGAAATGCCCAAGGTAGCCGCAATTTCGTGGTTTTTCATGCCTTCCAGGTAGCCCATCCGGGAAATGCGCTGGCAACTTTCGGGCAGCGTTTGAATGGCCTGGTGAATTTCCGCTAATACTTCTGATTGAATAATGTAATTAATGACAGTAGTTTCTTCTACTTCAGAAGGGGCAAAATTAAATTTGTATTTTTCTACTACCTTCTCGTGACGAACGATGTTTAAGCTGGAGTTTTTAACAATGGAGTATAGGTAGTTTTTGATAGCAACTGAGTTTAAAGTAATTTCTTCTTTATGGTCCCAGAATTTAATAAATGCTTCCTGTACAATATCCTCGGCTTTTGGTTTGTCCGCTAAAATCTGAAAAGCAAAATAAACCAACCTGGGATAAAAGCTTTTAAAAAATTGCTCGAAAACTTCTTCTTTGGATAATTCTGCCAGGTTAGCTTCAGATTTTAGACTTAGTTTCATAACCTTTTAAAATGAGGTAAGTTAAAATTTTTAGGTGTTTAGTTTAAAACTATAACTTTTATCTAAATATAAGGGATAATATTAATGTATTTTGCAATAAAACAAACTTTTTTCTAGAACGACGCTTTTAAATAGAAGCCATGTATCAGAAATAGTAGTTTAGAAACTAAAGAATCTTAAGCACCGCCTAACCAAGTTAAGATTACTCGTAATTTATTAAATTACCATTAAATTAAGAAATGCCTTCTTGAAATTAATTTTATAAGGGGTGAAACTTTTAAAAAAATTTATCAAAAGTTAATAGTTGACTCATTAACAAGCAAACTGCTTACTAGATTAAAAGGATATTTATTAAAATTCAGATTAAGGACAATGCAGGTACAAGTTTTAAGAGACACTGAAAAATATACCTTTAGAAAAGCTAAACTTTTAAGCATAAAAATCCCAGATGATACCCAATATAAGTGGGGTATTATCTGGGATAAGGATTTAAAATTACTAACTATTTAAAGGTTCCTATTCAGAATAAAAGCCTAGAATTTAGGTTAGGAATTCATTTTTTAAGAAAACGAATAATCTATTTCGACTTTACAAACTCCGTTATCTTAGCTTTCGAATCTTTGGGCAAATTTATTTTCCATAGATTAGCTTTATTCCGGCCACTGTATTCAATTACGTATACCTCATTGCCCACTAGTACAGCATCCGTCGCTTCTTTAAATCCGTCTACTAAGCGGGTCGTTTTTACATAATAGTTGTCGGCCGTTTTATTATAGGCTAAATCCAGGTGCAATAAATCAGCTCCTTCCTCGGTGAAGGGTTTCATTAAACTGGAGCGGGCACCTAAAGTATACCGAATAACAAAGCCATCGCCTTTTAAATCAGTGGCTAATACTTTCTTTTTGTCAAAAAACAAACCTAACGGCGAAGCATGCGGGGTAAAGGTGCTGATAGTTACTCCGGTTTGGTCGCCGTCTACTATTTTACCGGCGTTGGTCCGGTACTCGTTGGCCGCTGGCCCTACGTTTTGTACGCCCGGGGTAAATTTTATGCCTTCCGGTCTTTTTGGAAAATCGGGGTCATTGTGAAAGTAGCGCACCTGCCAGGCGTGGGCAAATTTGTTAATGAAAGGATCGGTTTCCGGGCTGGGCTGCCAATCAGGATATTGCTGCGGGTTTTCGATGCCGCCCATCACCCACGGAAAACCGTAATGGTGCCCTTCCCGGATCCAGAACATATCTTCGGGCATGTCATAATCCGGCGAATTAGAAACCCCGAATAAGTTGCCTTCGCCATCGAAAGCTAAATCGTACGCGTTGCGAATACCTTCGGCGTAGAGGTAGCCATCAGCCTTTAACTTGGCGGCATCGTTGGGTAAAACTAAATCATGGGCATTAACGGGAAAACGAAAAATATTGGCAGTTAGAGCACCGTTGCGGGCATTCGGGTAAAGTCCGCCGTTATCCTGTACTTCGCCGTGGTCGGTACGGGCTCCACTGTTAACGTAGATGTATTTTCCATCCGGGCTAATTTCCAAAGCGTTCCAGCCGTGGTCGAAAACGGTTTTGTTAGTGCCGTATTCCACGGTATTAAATACTTCCGTCATTTTTGGTTTGCCAGCAGGCGAAATATCCAACCGTACCATTCTGCCTTTTGTGCCTTTATTATCATTAACGCTGATATTGCCGCATAAAAACAAACTATTATTTAAAAAAATGGCTCCTTGTAAACGAGTAATGGCGTGGTCGGCCACCGAAAATACTTTCTGACTGGTAGGAGTAGTTCCTTTGTTGTTTTTTATTTGGTACACATCGCCTTCAAAAGTAGTATACCATAAATCCCCGGTATTAGCATGATAGAGTAAACGCACAGCTTGAGGTTCTACTAGCATCACGTGCGTTATTTGTATGTCCGGCCGCAAAGCCCGCAATGATTTTACGGCCGGAGCTTTGCCGTCCTGAATATTAGGAGTTGTTCTTGCGGGACTGGAGGGTTTAATATCCTGGGCAATTGCCCAAACGGGTAAAGCCCACACGGCCCCGAAAAAACAAACTCTGGTTAATAAAGTAGAAAAAAGAGTCATAGAATGATGAAGGGGATTTTCTAAACTTCGCGCGTAAACCATTTCATTCAATACCAGATTAAGCAATTTTTTTAAATTCTTTCGTTGGGAAAGCTTTGCATTCCGCTTACTACTTAAAAAATTCGCTTCCTAAAATTGCTAGTGGAGCAATCCACCATTCTAATGCGTAGCGGGTCGGGAAGTGGTAGCCGTACGCGGTAAAACCACGGGAGTAGTAATGCCATTTAAATTATAAACGACTTTACCGTCCCGGATAGTCAATTCGCACTCCAGTTTTTTATCCGTGTCAATTTTATAGCCGGTATAGTCAAACAATCCAAATTTACCTTTCCGCACGCCTAGTACCGCCAAATCGGCAGGAGCGCCAACCGATAAATGACCTAGTTCTTCGTGTTTAATTACTTGGGCGGGAGTCCAGGAACTGGCTTTGATTACGCTTTGTAAGTCCATGCCCATCGCTAGAAACTTAGACATGGTAGTGAGCATATCTTTCATGGACTCGTTCATGCTGCCAATATGAATATCGGTGCTGATAGTGTTGGGGTAAAATTTGCTGGCTAAGGCCGGTACCGCTTGAGAAAAGGCAAAGCTAATCCCACCGTAACCCACGTCAAACACAATTCCGCGCTTTTGCGCTTCCCACACGAAAGGCTTTACTTTTTTAGTGTTGATATCCACAATAGCTTCGCGGCTGGCCAATTGGCCAAAAGCATGGGTAAAAATATCGCCCGGCCGAAGGTGCTTAAAAAATAATTCTTCGATAGATAGGGGTGGGTTGCTACCGCCAAAATCAATCATTACCGGGAGTCCGCCCGCTAACTTACCCGCTTCCACGGCCCGGTCTACCGGGGTCCAATCCGGACCTTCGAAGTGCGCTACTTTGAAGCCTACAATGTAATCTTTGTACTGGCGGGCGGTATTCGCCGATAATTTAGAATCCATGTCGTTGGTATTTTGCTCGTAATTGCCGCCCCGCATGCCTTCGCCGGAAATATTTAAAAACGCCAGTACCCGCGTTTTAGAAGCATCAATGGTTTGTCTTTTATAAATAGGAAAAGTGCGCCAACCCGGACTGCCCGCATCTACCACCGTCGTTACGCCGTTCCGAAAAGTAAAGCCGTCCGGGGGAAAAGCGTTAGGACCATTCATATACGTCTGGTCCATGTTGGTGCCGTAAAAATGATGGGTATGAATATCAATCAAGCCTGGGGTCACGTATAATCCTTTTGCATCCACTACCTGAAGGCCTTGCTTCGGATCGATGTTTTTCGCTACCAGGGCTATTTTACCTTCTTTAATGGCCACATCCATCGGGCCATCAATATTATTCTTCGGATCAATTACATGGCCGCCTTTTATAACCAAGTTATAAGGTTGATTCTGAGCCAATAAAAGAATGTGTGCTAGTAGTAAAAAGGTTGTAAATAAAGTTTTTAACATAAGTTCAAAGTTAAATTTTAAATTATAGTCAACCGATCCTTGAGGGGAAGTTAAAAATAAGGATTGTGGTAGCCTTAACTCTTAAATAATCTAACTTGCGAAAGATAAATTGTAAGAGGACTAATTGCTTCTAATAACTGGGTGAGTAAATTCTAATAGAGAGGGTGAATCAGGCACAGACAATTATTCCAGCGGAAAATCAATCACCCTTTTCCTTCCTAAGCTTAGTTTGCCATTAGGATATATCTCTTTTCCCCTTTTTCCAGTTTTCAACTTGGAACTCCCTATAGAGCCGCCAGTTTAAAACTGGCGTGTCAGAAAGAAGAAAATCCACCAAGTTTCGCCAGTTAGAAACTGGCTGGATAAATTGCTCCCAGTTCCAAACTGGAAGCAGGGGAATTCACACAAATGTTTATTTTTATTAAGTATCCTAATCGTAAAGAACAAAAACCGTAACAATGAAACAACCTAGCTATAATCAAAGCAGAAGCAGCAGCTAGTGCAACAGCTTAGCCTACTAATAAACCTGGTCTTTCTGTTGCCCAAAAGCTTCACTCATTCACGTACTCGAAGCGAAGAACAAAGCTTTCGGGCAACAGGAAAATAAAATTTAACATCTACACGTAGGCAATGCAATCCATTTCCACGAGCGAATCGCCGGGTACCCCGCCGTAGGTGGCAACAGTAGTCCGTACCGGAGGTTTGCTGCCAAAACGACCTTTGTACACTTCATTCATGGCTTTGTAATCGTTTAAATCCGCGAGGTAAACGTTTACTTTTAATACCTTCTGCATCGAAGAACCTGCTTTGGTTAACTCGGTTTCCAGTTCTTTTAATACGTGTTCGGTATGCGCTTTAATATCACCCTCGAAGTGCGCTCCTTTACCCGCTACAAAAATTAAATTACCGTGCTTGGTAGAACCGGAAAATAAGGGAACATCCTGGAAAGTGGTGATATTAAAGGCTTCTTTTTCTTCACTTTCTAACTCTTTGGCTTTGGCAACTAAACCAAACCCGCTAATACCAGCCACCGAGGCAAGTAATTTTTTTAAGATGGATCTTCTAGGCGTCTTGTTCATTTTAATAATTTTAAGTTAATTTTTATCTGAAATGTACTAAATGCTTTTCTATTTATCCCACCAAATCCGGGTTAAAAAGGTGTTGCCGCCTAACCGGGTAATTGCTTCCTGCAAATTTTCCGGATTTAAGCTTTCCTCGATGGAAGGATATAACATGCGCCGGAAAATAGTGCCGTTGGTGGCATTACCCGGAACGTTGTTCGGAATTAATATTGGATAACCGGTACGCCGCCAGTTCGAAAATACTTCCTGCGAATCGGGGTACAGGGAAGCCCAGAACTGCGTATGAATTTGCTCCATTTGCTGTTCTATAGTGCCGGCAGCATTAAAAGGATGGGCGGCTAAATACGTATTGATGCGGGTATCGGAAATAACCCCGGTACTTCCCCAGGCGCTCCATTGTTTCATGGCGGAGCGTACGCCGTTGTTATATAACTGCTCCGTGGTTTCGCCGGTATACCAGCCGCGTAAAGAAGCTTCGGCGAGTAAAAAATTTACTTCGGCGCTGGTCATTAATAATACCGGCGTATCTAAGCGCAGCAAAGTGGCTGGGTTTGGCTCGGAATACGTGACAAAATCGGCGGGTTTGGTCTGGAAATTCTGCGGCATGCCTTTTTGAATAGCGGCGGTGGTATCGGCTTTGCCGTTTTGCCAGACTACCGAAAGTACTCCCAGGCGCGGATCGTTATTATTTTTTAGAAAATTTATAAAAGTATTGGCGTATTTGCCGCCCTCGCGGTTGGTGCTGCCATTCGCCGAAGAATAATCGCTGGATAGGTAAGCGTTAGCCAAGGGGTTTTGATTAATGGCCTGACCACCGGCCACAAACATGATCTGGGCAATATCGGCATCCGTGGTAATTACGCCGCCCGCAATGGCTTTTTTTACCCAGGTTTCGGCCAAGGCTGCATCTACTTTGGTCAGGCGCATTCCCAGGCGCAGCATCAGAGAATAGGCGAATTTTTTCCATTTTTCCATATTGCCACCGTAAATAACATCGGCGGCGCCGAAAGTTGGTTTAGCCGCATCGAACTGGCTGGTAGCTTCTTCAAGTTCTTTGAGCAGGTCTTTGTAAATATCTTCTTGCTTATCGTATTTGGGTTTTAGAATGCCTTCGCGGTAACCTAAACCCGCCTGACTGTACGGAATATCACCGTATAAATCGGTAACGCGGTGGTAGCTGTAAGCCCGCCAGATACGCGCGGTAGCTAATTTATTCGCGTTAATCGGGTCGTCCTGAATACTTAAAATAACATCGGTAATTTCCTGAATTTCGTTGGTGTAGGCGCTGGTAAATACTCCGTACGGAGCCGAACCTTGCAGGAAAATGTATTTAGAACCAAACCCGGCCACTTCGTTAAAACTGGTCGTGTACTGCATGGCCCCATCGGCTCCGCCCAAGCGGTTGCGGGCGCCATCGTATAAAGCCTTGCTGAACATAAATTCCGGAACTACTTTTTCGTAAGCGTTGGGGTTCACGTTCATTTCTTCAAAGCCATCGTCGCAGGCCGTAACCATGCACAAAGAAGTAAAGAGGGTAATGCTGGATATAATTGAGGATAATTTGCTATTTATTTTCATGATTCGTGTTCCTCCTGATTAAAATTTAACCATAAAATTTAAACCCATGGTGCGCGTGCGGGGCAAACCAAACGATTCAAAACCTTGGGCATTGCCGTTGGTAAAGCTGGCTTCCGGGTCAAAATTGTCGGTTTTCCGGTACAGAATGGCTAGGTTACGCGCCACAAAAGAGATAGAAGCACCTTGTAACTTGATAAATGGAATTTTAGCAGCCGGAATATTATAAGTGAAAATAACCTGACGCAGCTTTACAAAACTGCCGTCGTGTAAAAACACATCGGAGTAGTTCTTGTAGTTATCGTACCATACCCGTAAATCCTTTACGGCTACCGTACGGGAATAAGGAGCGCCTTCCGGCGTTACGCCACTAACCTCCAAGCCATTTTCCCGGCCGGGTAAAGTCATTTTAAGCAAACCCATCCGGATGCCGTACACTTCCATCATCGAGAAAACTTTATTGCCGAATTTCCCGTCGAGCAAAACATTTAAGGAGAAATTTTTATAGGTAAACTCGTTGGTTAAGCCCATGGTAAGCGGGGCGACGCCGTTGCCCAATTGTTTTAAAGGCGAGCGCACCGGAAAGCCGGATTTAGGATCGAAAATGATATTGCCGTTAGCATCGCGGGCCATGGTATAACCGGTAATTACCCCGTAAGGCTGACCTACGGTACTGTTTACGTTGGCGTAGTTGTTCACCGTAGTAGCCATCTGAATAGTATTTAAACCTTCGGCTAAGCTTACTACCTCGTTTTTATTGTAAGCAAAATTGTAGCTGGTATTCCAGGCGAAGTTGTTGGTTTTAACGGGGGTGCCGGTTAGTAAAGTCTCAATTCCTTTATTGTACATTTCGCCCACGTTTAAAATTATGTTCTCAAAACCGGAAGTAGGGCTAATAGCGGTAGATACTATATCATTGGTGGTTTTGCGGTTGTAAAGCGTGAGGTCTAAACCTAAGCGGCGGTTAAAGAATTGTAAATCCAAGCCTACTTCGGCGGTGGTAGAGGTTAAAGGACCTAAAACGGGATTAGAAATAGTAGTGCTGGTTACGTCCTGCAACGGCACGGTACTACTGGGCACCATGCTGTACGATAAATTAATCTGGTACGGATTAGGTCCGCCACCGCCTACCTGGGCCCACGAAGCCCGTATCTTGGCTAAGCTAATAACCCGCGGTAATTGCAAGGCTTGCGATAAAATAAAGCTACCACCAACCGACGGATAAAAAATACTGTTGTTCTTCGGGCTTAAAGTCGAAAACCAATCGTTACGGCCGGTAAAAGTTAAGTAAGCAAAGCCTTTGTAATCTAAATCGACGGAGCCGAAAAGGGAGTTAGTAGCGGTTTCGGAGTAGCTCTGCGATTGTGTGGTATTGGTTAAGTTAGAGAAAGTATAGAAAAAAGGAATAATAAACTGATTACCGGCTAAATTATAGCTCCGGATGTAATTGTTACGGCGGTTGGCACCCGCTAATACATTCAGGCCAAAGTTTTCGCTAAGGTTGGTGTTGTAATTGGCGGTAACCATGGCGTTGGTTTCGCTGGATTCGTTCGTGAACTGGCTCATTTCGCCTTTGCTGCCCGTGGTGTAAATAGTACCGGTAGGAATAACCGACTCGAAATTGTAATTACTAAAATCGCGGGCTACCTGGCCTTTAATGTATAAGTTGTCGAGCAAATTAAACTGAATGCTGGCCTGCCCGATAAAGCGATTTTTGGTATCGTTATTCTTAAATTTATTTACCACAAAATAAGCGTTGGTAGCTACCCCGGCATCGTTCCAGGGAGTTTCCATGCCTGCCTCGTTGTAACCGGGGCTTAACCAGCGCATATCTACAGTATTGGCAATCATGTAAGGCGTCCAGTTGGGATTACCCGTTGCATCACCAGCACTCGGGCGGTTATGCGCTTTTTCGTTGTTGTACTGAGCTAAACCTTCAATGCTGATTCTTTTACCAATTTTGCTGTTCAGGCTTAAAGTAGCGTTTTTGCGGTCGTAAGTAGAGTTAGGTAAAATGGCTTTGCTGTCGAGGTTAGATAAAGAAAGCCGGAAATTCAAAGCTTCGGTGCCGCCGTTAAAAGCCAAGGTATTGGTAAAGGTTTTACCGGTCTGGTAGAAATTTTTAATGTTATTCTTCTGCGCCACGTAGGGGTGGGTTTTGCCATCGGCGGCAATAAACTCCGAACCATCCATCTTCGCTCCCCAGGACCAACGGCCGGTTTGTACGGCTTGTGAGGCATCGGCGGGTTTACGGCCTTCCAAACCCTGACCATATTCGTATTGCCAGTCCGGAAAAACAGCCACGTTTTCGGCGGTAAAAGTCGAGTTGTATTGTACGCCAATGCCTTGCTGCGCCCGGCCTTTTTTAGTGGTAATTAAAATCACCCCGTTCGCTGCCCGGGAACCGTACAAGGCCGCCGCGGTACCGCCTTTTAACACGGAAATACTCTCAATATCGTCGGGGTTAATACCGGCAATGCCATCGCCGCGGTCCACGTTATTGCCCCCGCCGTTGGTAGTAGCGCTACCGCCCGGGGTAGAGTTATCCAGGGGCATTCCGTTAATGACGTATAAAGGCGTGTTAGAACCCGCCAAAGAACCATTACCCCGGATAATTACTCGGCTAGAACCTCCCGGACCGGTAGATAAACCCGTGGCATTTACGCCGGCAATTTTACCGGTTAACGCATTGGCAATGTTGTTTTCGCGGGCTTGAGTAAATTCATCACCTTTTACTTCCGAAACGGAATAAGCCAAGGCTTTCTTTTCCCGGGAAATACCTAAGGCAGTTACCACTACTTCGTTTAACACCTTTTCATCGGCAGCCATGGTAATAGTAATTTCGGCCCGGCCATTTACCGCTACCGTTTGATTCGCATAACCAATGTAGGAAAAAATGAGACTGGCATTTTCGGGAGCGTTAATCGAAAAATTACCCGTGGCATCGGTAACCGTACCTTGCGTAGTTCCGCTTACTTGGATGCTTACCCCCGGCAAGGGCTCGCCTTTCTCGTCCTGCACTTTTCCTTTTACATCCATATTTAATAGAGCCGCTTTGGGGGAGCATTTCTAGGTTTGATAATAATAGTTTTATCCAGCAAGGTATAGGTGAGAGGTTGTCCTTCCAGGATAGTGTTTAAAGCTTGTTTCAGCGATACGGCTTTTAAATGTAAACTTACCGGTTTGGCCGTTTTTAATAATTCGTTGTTGTAGATAAATAAATAGCCGCTTTGCTGATGAATTATTTCAAAAACTTTTTCCAGGGAGGTGTTTTTTTTCGTAATGGAAATACTTTGAGAAGAGGCTTTGGCACTTACTTGCAGAAAGGCTACGGTGAGCAGCATTACTATTAGTTTCATAAGTAGAAGCTTTTTGAAAGAGTGCACATAGGGATTTTGTCTGCTCTTGCAGGGTAATTTTACTTTCATAAATTTGCATTAGGATGAATGGATTTAGTACTGGGAATTATTAAGTCTACTGGATTAGTCCTGTTTATACCAGTAGCGTTGGCGCGCTACTGGTCTTTTTTTAAGCTAATCTTTTTAAATGTTATCTGGTTGAATAATTACTTTTTTACCCTCCGTTTTAAAGTGAATATCGCCGGATAGCTCCAGCATTTTTAAGATTTTGGCCACTTCGGTTTTCCGGGAAATAATGCCGGTAAAATGTTGATTCTGCAGGCGACCGGGATTTACAAACTCTACTCCGTACCATCTTTCCAGTTGCCGCATAATAATTTTCAGCTCCGCATTCTGAAAATGGAAAAAGCCATTTTTCCAGGCTACGGCCGCGTTCACATCTACTTTTTCTACCTCAATGGTTGTACCGGCTTTGGCCTGGAAACCGGGTTGTAAAATTTTATGGCTGCTGGTGTTGCTAACTTTAACCGAACCTTCCAGTAAGGTAGTGTTGATGGAATTTTCCTCGGGATAAGCCATTACGTTAAAATGCGTTCCCAGTACTTCCACGGTGGTGCCCTTGGCTTTTACCAGAAAAGGTTGGTGTTTATTCTTTGCTACTTCAAAATAAGCTTCGCCGGTTAACGCTACCACGCGCTTCTTTTCCGTGGAAAAATCGGAAAAACTTAAAGTAGATGCCGCGTTTAACCACACCTGGCTGCCATCGGGTAAAGTAATTTTATATTGACTGCCGGTTGGGATAGTTAAAGTAGTAAGGCCTTTTCTATCCGTATTGTGGCTGGCCTCAGGCGAAAATGAAAAATGTAATTCTTTGTCCTGCTTCGTAATCCAGGTACCGTTTTTATGCCAGATAGTGCCATTTTTTTGATTATCTAAATCGATAACCGAACCGTTAGATAAAGTAAGCTGGGCTTTATTTCTATCAACCTTACTAGCGGGTATTATAGCCTTTGGTTGATGGCTAGCCATCGGGGTGGCTGGATTTCCGGCATTTTGGGTTAAACTAATTTTATAAGCGAATCCTCCCGCCAGGCAAACCAGTAAAAGAACTGCCGCGTATTTCAGGTATTCAGAATTTTGCCAAAAGCTAATTTTCTTTCTTGGATTCTGAATTTTGGGCGCTACTTTTTGCCAGGCGGCTTCTGTATCCACCGAAGCAAGAAAGTCTAAGGGCTCTTGTATTTGGTCTTCCTCTTTTAAGCTTTCGGCAAATTGTTGGTTCGTTTCATCTTCGGCTAACCATTGCTCTACTTTTTCTCTTTCCTGGGTAGTTAATTCTCCTTGGTAGTAGCGCAAAATCAGGTTTGCTTTTTCAAAAATGCGCGGATCCAATGGTTGTTCCGTATTTTCCATAATTCCTCTTCTGTTTGTAAAGACACGCCACTGACTGATTAGGGTGAAATGCTCTATAATTTATTTTTTAGCTTGAGTTTTAAGTGTTGGTTCGGCAGGTAAAGTAGAAGGCAGAGCCTAATTCTGTTGGATTAACTTATTCTCTCGCGAGCGTCCCGCTCGTGAGTAGTTTCGTCCGGCCTCTGGCCGGTAGTAAATTAATGCTGATTTGCTTTTAAGGAAAGGTATATCGGATAGCCCAGCCAGAGGCCTACCAAATAGTTAGACACGAGGCTAGAGCCGCGCGCTAATCAAATTACCGGAGAAGGTAAGCGGTATAAGGTGCTAGAGGTAGAGGCGTTCAGGATAAACTATTGTTTATTCCATTAGTCAGATTTATTTCGGGTAGCTTCAGAATTTGCACAAATTTGGGCTTTAGCTTAGCGGGCGTTGACTTAAAATAATTTTTTTCCGTAACAATAACCCTAGCCTAATTCAATCTAATACGCTTATCACCTGTTAATTAAAAATGCAAAAGTTTTTACTCCTGTTATTTTGTGGCTGTTTTAGTGTTTTTCAAGCTTACTCTCAACGTCTGGCGGTTTTTGGCTCGGTGCAAAGTGCCGCCGATAAAAGTGCGCTGCCCGGCGCTACCGTAATTATCACCAAAGAAACCGACTCGGTACCTATCGCAGGCGGCACTTCTGATGTGGAAGGAAAATTCAGGTTAGAACCCGTATTACCCGGTAAGTACATGCTGCGCGTGCAGTTTATTGGCTATTACCCTTTAGCTAAACCCATCGAAATTGGGCAAACTTCTTTAAACGTTGGAACCTTGGCTATTCAGGAGGAAGCGGTTACTTTGAGCGCCGTGGAAATTGTGGGCCGCACTCCCCCGGGCGAGTTAAAAGGCGATACCGCCCAGTTTAACGCGGCGGCCTTTAAAACCGCGGCCGATGCTAATGCCCAGGATTTGGTGCAGAAAATGCCCGGTATCATGATTCAGGATGGGGCTATTCAGGCGCAGGGCGAAAATGTGCAGCAAATCTTAATTGACGGCAAGCCTTTTTTTGGTACTGATGTCAATACCGCTTTGCAGAATTTACCCGCCGATGTAATTGCCAATATTCAAGTATTCGATAAGAAAAGCGATAAAGCCGAGTTAAGCGGCTTCGACGACGGCGAAAGAATTAAAACCATTAATATCGTTACCAAACCTACCCGCAAAATAGGTCGGTTTGGCCGGGTATCGGGCGGATATGGTTCCAATAACCGGTATTTGGCCGGCGCTAGCGTTAACTTTTTCAGCGACGACCGGCGCATTACCGTTACCGGGTTGGGCAACAATATTAATACCTTAAATTTTTCCGCGGATCCTAATTCCGGGGATCAAAGACCCCAGAACGGCATTATTAATACTAACGCTATTGGGTTGAACTACGCCAACAAATGGGGGAAAAAGATAGACGTTTCGGGAAGTTACTTTTACAATAACCGCCGCAATCTTACCACGCAAAGCCGCTACCGCGATTATATTATTCCGTCGGACGTAGAACAAGCCAACGCCGATTCGGGGCAGGTATATACCGAAAATAGCCGTTCCACGAACGTAGATGCCAATCACCGTTTTGCCATGCGATTTGAATATAAAATAGATGACCGTAACCGCATTCTTTTCCGGCCCAACCTGAATCTACAAAATTATGATTTTGACTCGTATTTTCTGGGCCGCACCGATTACGATTTAGGAAGTTTAAATCAAACCGAAAACCGGTCTAATGGCGACCAGTTAAATGGTGATTTTGATAATACCTTTTTGTATAGCCACCGTTTTTTAAAGGAAGGCCGGAGCATTAGTTTTAATTTAAGAAGCGGCTACCATACCGATGGCGGCGATAGTTACCGCTTAGCTACGAATTTGTTTTATAATCCCGATAGCAGCCAGACTTTAAATCAATATACCAACCTGGATCGGAAAGGGTATAACTGGGAAGGCGAAGTTTCCTTTACTGAGCCCGTTGGTAAGAACGGACAGGTAGAGCTGGAGTACGAAATTGGTAACCGAATAAACGATTCCGATAAACGTACTTACGATTACCTCGAGCAAATGGGCGATTATACCTTGCTTAGCCCGGGTTTGAGTAATACCTTTAACAATGCTTATTTAACCCAGGAAGCCGAAGCCGGTTACCGCTATAATACCGAAAAAATTAGGTTGCAGGTCGAGGCTTCGTACCAGCAGGCTACCCTGCAAAACGAGCAGGAATACCCGAGCAATTACAATATCAACCGTACTTTTGAAAGTATTTTGCCTAATGCCCGCTTGGAATACCGGTTTTCTAAATCCAACAACATTCAATTAAATTACCGGGCTTCTACCAGCGCTCCTTCTATCAACCAGTTGCAGGATGTAATTGATTACTCGAACCCCTTGCAGGTAAGAAGGGGCAATACGGAGCTGCAGCAATCTTACCAGAACTGGGCCAGGTTAGAATACCGGGCGCATAACCCGGAAACCAACAAGTCTTTTTACGCGAATGTGTCCGGTACTTTTATTCAGGATTATATTACCAATAGCACTTTAATTGTACGAGAACCCTTGCAACTAAACGAAAGCGTAACTTTGGGCCGGGGCGCTCAACTTATCCGGCCGGTTAACTTAAACGGGTACTACGAAGTTCGTTCTTATTTCAGCTACGGGCAGCCGATTAATTTTATTTCGTCTAACGTTAATTTTAATGGTTCGGTGGGGCATACCCGGCGGCCCGGGTTGATTGATAACGAGCTAAACCTAGCCAACTCCAGCAATTTCCGTTTAGGTTTATCGGTGAGTAGTAATATCAGCGAAAATGTAGATTTTACCGTTTCTACCAACTCCCGGTACAACATTGTAAAAAACACGCTGCGCCCGAACATGAATAATAATTATTTCATGCAGAATACCCGCATGCGGTTTAACTGGTTGTTCTGGAAAGGCTTTGTTTACCGCACCGATTTAAGTCACCAGGCCAACGTAGGCCTTTCAAATATCAGCAACAATTTCTTGCTCTGGAACATGAGTGTAGGTAAAAAAGTATTCCAGAATAAACGCGGCGAAATAAACTTAAGCGTGTATGATTTATTAAAGCAAAACAACAGTATCTGGCGCAACATTTCCGATGCGTACGTGGAAGACATCCAAACCAACGTGCTGCAGCGGTATTTTATGCTCACCTTTACCTACAATATCCGCTATTTTGGCGTAGGCGCCAGCGCTAAAGATTTTGAGAATAACAACAACGGTAATAACCCCAACCGGAATTAAGCAATAATAATTTTATTCCTGTAAAGTGTATTGGGACGAACAGGTACCCTGATGCACTTTTTATTTCTAAATAAAAGAGCTACTAGTTGGGCTATAAGCCGGCGGGCATTAGAAGCTACCACTTGTTAGTCGAAGGTAAATTTTTTAATAAGAATAAAATGAGAAATAACTTTTCTATTCTTCAAAATTGCATATACCGGACTGGGCTAAAAACGCTTTAGTGTTTTTTAGGTGTGGTTGGGTAGGGTATTTTTTATTACAATTCAAATAGAGTTTTTAGTTTAGTCTCTATTTCTGCCTGCTGATTTGCAGGAAAAACACCTAATTGTCTTTTGATTAAGCTTTTTGGTATGGTTACCAGTCGATGAAGTTTTATAACTGAATCAACTGAAAGTCCGGTTGCTTTAAAAGCTTGGCCTTTCATTTCGATAAGTAAGTCCGATTCTTCAAGTGAAGGAGGGATTCGACAACTAATAAAGGCAATTACCACATGATTGTAAAAGCCTATTTCATTGGTTAAACAAATAGCTGGTCTTACTTTGGTTCCACTAAAGTTATCAAATGGAAAAGGAACCAGAATAATTTTCCCTTTAGTCATGGAAAGGTTGTCCGTCTGTCAGTTTATAAATATTCTCTTGGTCGTCACCTAAAAATTCAAAAGCTGGATTATTGGTCATAGATTTTAGCCATAGCTTTTCTTCTATTTCTTCCTCTTCTTCTGATAGGAGAATTATTACTTTTACTTTCTTTTCTCTCATTATTAAAGGATTATCTAACTTTAGCATTCCTTTTTTGTCAATCTTTCCGGTAACTTCAATTGCTCTCATAGTATATTCTATCTTTTTATGAAGATACGTAACTTCTCTTTAAATATTTTATTTCCTTATATACCACCCAACGAGCCGCGTGTATGCTAAGCCCGCAGGGTTTAGTATACACGCGGCTCGTTGATGGTTGTTATTTTTCGCTTTCTTTTCTTGTTATACTGTCTTTATCTATAATCACTTTGCCCTTCTTTTGGAAAAAAGTAGTATCGCCAGGTCCTTTGGTTATAGTTAATGTGCCTGGTTTCTCTCCAACAATTAAGTATTCAGAATCATTATTGCTTAAATTACTTTTATATTTACTTTGTATTATTACTACAGCAATGAAAATCCCTGAGCTACCTAAAATAAGTGCGTGAACTAAAATTGACCCTTTTTCTCTGTTTCTGTTGGAAGCATTTTTTAATAGGAGTAAATTAAACAAAAGCAGTAAAATTCCACCTATTAAGAATAATGCAGCAACCAAGAAAGGAGGTCCTGGAGCATGAGCATACTCATTCTTCCATATTAATGTGGTGATAATGGCTAAAGCAAGACCAACCCCATAATAAATGGATGATGTTAGTATACCTGTCTTAAAATCTTTTGTCAAATTTTAATTTAGTAATTACCACTAACGGGCCGCGTGTATGCTAAGCCCGCAGGGTTTAGTATACATTGGGTTATGGCTAGTTATTTATATATTCCTTTAGAAGCTTACTGCCTAATGGATTACTGCCCCAAACTTCAATTCTGTAGAAATCATTTCCTTCGTCACCTTCTACACTTGCCAGATTTGAAGAATATACCCGAATTCTATAGTTCTCAGGAGTGATTTGCTTTTCAAATTCCACTGTGCCATTTGGACAATCTTGAATTTGTAAAATTCCTGAAGTTACATTTAAATCCCCTTCCACTACATGGTCGAATTTAGTAAAATCAACATTATTAGGTGCTTTTATTAAAAAGTCAATTTCTCCTTTTACAGGCCCATAACACTCTGTACGAACTCCTAAAACTCCGATTTCTTTAGCTAATCTTATCCTATGAGCTTCTTCATGCCAGAATTCACCTTCTGTTGCCATTGGTGAATTTTTATCACAGATGTAAAATTGTCCGTATTAAGTATAAAAGTTGATTTTTGTTAAACCCGTAGTTTTAATTGTCACTTGACCTTTTTGATTACAAGATACTAAGAACAGGAAAATTATAATTAGTATTCTCATTTCTATAATTAGCCATAACTACCCATAACTACCCGATATACGAAACAACATACGCTTATCGGCATTATGACCGAAGTAATCTTAGCTTCTTTTTTAAGTTGAAATAGTTGGGTTTTCAAGGCTGCTGCTCCGTATTTTATGTTCTAAACAATGTATATAATTTACTCAATACCTAGCGATCCGGCAAACTTCTTTTAAAACACTTCAAACAGGTAAGATTTGCCATCTACCAGTAAAGTATGTTTCCCGTTTTCGCTTACCAACTTCGGCAAAGGTAGCGCCGACCTGCTGTTTCGGTTACGGCTTCCGGATTGCGCATCTGCTGTTAAATAATTAATGAAAAGAAGAAAGAGGAATGTTACTTTAAAAGTAGTTCTTAGCATATGTACAGCCTGAAAGCCGGGAAAAAGCTTTCAAAAATTTACTATTCTAAAGTCTAGTCGAAATATTGTTTTATTTTATCAGCAATACTCTTTGCGAAAGCACGAACGCTAAAGGTTTTCTTACTTTTTGCCGGTGTAGGTAATCCGGTAAATCGTGCCTTTTAAATCATCCGACACATACAAAGCGCCATCCGGGCCTTGGGCCAGACCACAGGGGCGGTGTTGAATGGGGCCGGTGGGCTGCACTAAATCTACCCCGGCAAAATTATCGGCAAAAATTTCCCAATCGCCGGCGGATTTACCGTTTTTAAAGGGCACAAATGCTACCATATACCCTTTTTGCAGTTCCGTTGATTTACCGTGAAAGGCAATGAAAGCGCCATTTTTATAACGGGCCGGAAACATAGTACCCGTGTAAAATAACAAACCATTCGGACCCAAGTGGGCCGGGAAAGCTATAACTGGGTCCAAAGTTTTTTCGCCGCCCGTTTTTTTGCCGTCGCCGCCGTATTCCGGGGTTAGCATTTTCTTCTTTTGCTGGTGGTCGTAATAAACATAAGGCCAGCCGGCATCGGCACCGGGAGCTTTTAGTTCAAACATGGTTTCGGCCGGTAGTTGCGTAGATTGCTCCGGGGTATAATATTGCGGAAACTTATCGTGAAATTGCCCGCGGCCGTGCATCATGGCAAATAAAGAATTGGTTTGGGTATTCCAGTCCAGGCCTACCACATTTTTTAAACCGGTAGCGTAATGCACGGCAGTGCCGTAGGTCTGGCTTTTTTGGTTGGTTTTGAACTGCCAGATGCCCCCTACCGAATCCAGCAGCGGACAGGGCATTATACCTTTGCCACTTTCATCGCGACAGGTCTCATCCGGAGAACCCACGGTAACGTACAAATTTCCTTTATTATCTACCGCTATCGATTTAGATACATCGCGGGTTTTCGCTACCAGGCCTTTTACAATTTCTTCGGGTTGCTCCGGCTGCATTACCTCGTCTTTGGCGTTGAGCTGGTACCGGTAAACGCCCGTATTAGAAGCCGAATACAAATAATTGTTTTTTAGCGCAATGCCGGTACCCGGGTAATTACCAATACCGGTTTGCTGGTCTAAAAAGCCATCCTTATTAGTGTCGCGTAAATGATACAAGCCGCTGCCGTTCTTTAGTTTGGACAGTTTAACGTAAATATCGCCTGTTTTACTTACTACCAAATGCCGGGCCGACACCAGGCTGTCGGCTACAATAGTAGCTTTAAAGCCGGTTGGGAGTTTTAAATTCGCGGGTTCAGCCAGTTTCTTCGTATTTTTAATGGGAGGGGTTTCGGAGTGGTAAGCCGATAAGCAGGTAATTCCAGCTAAAAAAGTGAAAAAGTAAGTAGCGCGTAAAAAGAGTTTTTTCATGAATCTTCTGTAAAAGATAAGTTTTCAAGCTTTTAAATTTTTAGCTAATAAATGCTGCTCAAAGCCAAGTGAGTATTTATCCGTGTACGCAATATATTATTTTACCCGCTGAATACTTTTATTATCCCGCAGAATTCCGGAGAAATTATGCTCGGGAGTTGAACCAGAGGCAGAAGAAAGTTATGCGGAAATTATAGGAGGAAAGGCTTAACAGCAGATAAAGCTATTATGGGCCATAATATACAAGCTGCAACTAGAGGGAGTGAATGGCTAAAATAAGCTCTTTATCCAAAATCACAAGTCTTTTTAAGAGCCTGGTTTGTACAGCGAGTAATTTAACTAGTATATCTAAACTTGCTCCATTTTCTAGTTGCTCATTCACCGCAAAAAAAGAAGCTATTACGTCTTTTCTGTTTAGCTGCGTTGTTTCCAGATTCATTATTAAATAGCAGGTTAATTTATTCATACACTTCATGTGTACGGTTAGTTTAAATATCTAAGAATGGTACAAATACGGATTTTACAGGATTAATGCGTATAAAAATAATTATTGACCTGTTTTTTTGGTAAAGTAGCTAGATAAGACGTTTATTTTAAAAAATATACGTATAAGCACCAAGTGATGTAAGTATTTATACTTATTAAGTTGAATAATGATAAAGCATCAGGTTTGATTTAAGTTATAATTTGTCCGAAAGATTATGAAACAGGCGCCTTTTAACCAATAAAATGGAACAACTAAATAAAGTTTTAATAGTAGATGATGACCTGGTTGCCCGTTTTTTGGTGGAAAGAATATTGACCAAGAAGAAAGTTAGTAAACAAATTGTAACGGCTTCTAATGGAGAAGAGGCCTTAGCGGTACTAAACAACATTAATAGTCAAGAAACCTATCCGGATTTAATTTTTCTAGACATTAAAATGCCCGTGATGGACGGCTTTGAATTCTTAGAAGCCTTACAGCATTCGGAATTGAGTAAGCTGCCAATAAAAATAGTTTTATTAACTTCTTCCTTTAATCAGCAGGATGTAGAAAGAGCAAAAAACTATTCAGTAGCCGTCTATCTCATAAAACCACTCATAGGTGAAAATTTAAGCACCATTATGATTTAAAAATTACTTCTCTTTCCCAGGATTTTGTAAGAGTAGAACCATTACAATTGTACAGCTTGGCTAAATATAAATTTTCGGTTAAGAAAGTTGTCTCATTTCTTTCAAAGAAGATTTTTTATTCGGAAAGAATGTCTGACAAAAGAAAAGTAGCGTATACCCTTTTCTTTAGGCACAACTATAATCCCTTTAAGGCTATCCACCCGGCCGCATGAAAAATTACAAAAATTACCTTGTTGATCTTACCAATTGCGATACAGAACCTATTCATATTATTGGTCGCATTCAACCGCACGGTTTTTTACTGGTGATAGATAAAGCTACCCATACGGTAGAGCAGGTTAGCGATAATCTTTCGGCCTATCTTAGCCATGATCCGGAAAATGTAATAAATAGACTCTTGTCAACCTTACTTACTCCGGAGGAATATAGATTTATTACCGAAATAATAAACCAGGAATTGTTTGTCCAACCGCAGATTATATCGTGGCAAGGGCAGCCATTTTTCGGTTTCTTTCACTTTTCTGATGGGAAAATTATTCTGGAATGCGAGCCTTATACCAATCAGAGGGATAATGACCAATTAAAGCATAACAACAGAGTAGCGCTCCTAAGTCAGCAGTTAAACCAAATGGAAGACTTAGCCGATGTAGCGGAGATAGTGGCTATAACTATGGCGAAGGCTCTGGCTTACGACCGGGTTGAAGTAATTCAGTTTGATCCGGAATGGAACTCCGAAGTAATTGGCGAAGCCCATAATGCATCTTTACCGGCTTATTTGGGGCATCATTTCCCCGCCAGTGATATCCCGGCTCCCGCCCGCGAACTTTTGTTGAAAAAACACATCCGCCAAATTCCGGATGTAAATGCCGAAGCAGCCGAAATTATCCCGTACCATAATTCCGTAACCGGAACCCCCACCAATATTCTACTATCGGAGCTGCGTAATCCTTCCGAAATTCACCTGGAATACGTAAAAAATATGGGAGTAGCGGCTACCATTTCGTTTTCTATTTTAGTGAAAGGAAAATTATGGGGCTTAATCTCGTGTCATAACGTAGTGTCGGTTTATTTAAACGTTTGGCAACGACAGGTAGGAGATTTAATTACGAAGACATTTGCCAATGTTATTTTATCACTTCAGGAAAAACGGGATGTAAAACAATGGGCCCGGTACCGGCACAACGAAGAACTGCTTATTAAACAAATAAACCAGAGTAAAGATATTCAGGCGGGATTGCTGCATCAGGATTTAAACTTATTAGCTATCACAGAAAGCACCGGCGCCGCTTTATTTTTAGGTAACAAATTTACTACGTTCGGCCAGGTTCCTACCGAAGAGCAAATGCTTTATTTAATTAATTGGCTTGCTACAAATGAGGTCGAACGGCTATTTTGCACACGCGAATTATCTAAAAGATTTCCGGAAGCAATTGCCTACCGAAACGTGGCTAGTGGATTATTGGCTCTGGAAATATCGCGGTATAACAAAGAGTACCTCTTGTTTTTTAAACCCGAAATGCAAGAAACCCGGATTTGGGCCGGTAATCCGGAACAACCTAAAATGGGTATTGATTTACGCCTGCACCCACGAAAGTCATTTGAGAAGTGGGAAGAAGAAATTCAAGGCAAATCTTTGCCCTGGTCGCTAAACGAACAGGAAATCACGCAAACTTTGCTGAAGGATATTATTGCTATTCAATTAAGAAACCAGGCCACGGAACTGGAAAGCTTAAATAAAGGATTAAATACTGTTGCCGGCAAGCTCCAGGCTAAAAATAACCAACTGGAAGATTTTGCTTTAATAATGTCGCATAATCTAAAGTCGCCTTTAAATAACATTAATGGCTTGCACCAGGTGTACCAGCAAGAACCCAATCCGGAAATGGCGATTATGGTACTAGACCGAATTAAACTGGTGAGCAATAACATGGCCGAAACCATCGACGATTTAAACATTATTTTAAAGAATCGCACGGATAACCAATTGCCGTGGGAAGAAATATACCTGCCGGATCTTATTCAAAAAGAAACGCAGAATTTAGCGGCTGTTATCGAGCAAACCGATGCTGAGGTACAAACCAATTTGCAAGCGCCAGTTATTTACCTGCCTAAAATTTACGCCGAAAGTATCCTGCATAACTTTTTATCGAACGCTTTAAAGTACCGGTCTTCTAATCGAAAACCGTGCATTCAAGTAAAATCGTGGCTTCAAAACGAACACATTTACCTCTCGGTAACAGATAATGGCTTAGGTATGGATTTAAACCGGATGGGGAACAAGCTTTTTGGCCTGTACAAAACATTCCACCGCCACGAACAAGCCAAGGGCTTAGGCTTGTATCTGACTAAAATGCAAATTGAAGCATTAGGCGGCGAAGTACAAGTAACCAGCGAATTAGATAAAGGCACTACGTTTACAGTAAGCTTCAGCACCGTAGGCGATTAATGCGGGACACATTTTATTGAAATTAATTCAATGTTTGATGTATTAGGCCTTTCATGATTAAAATTTGCCGGATTTCGCAAACCTTAAAAGCTTCCATTTATACAAAAATTTACTCCCATAAAAACAAAATACTGATAAAATAAAAGCCAGCCTAGCTGGCTTTTATTTGCTTGTTCCTGGGTCTAAATGCTTAACCGGGTAGTTTTTGGCCTTCTTTAAAGAAATTATTCAGAATGGCAATTACCTGGGCCATTTCCAAAGGCTCGTCAAAAGCTTCGGAGGCAACCGTACCGGCTACGATGCTAGCAATATTTACGTTGGCCTGGGTAGTAGCTTCTTCGCCGGCGTATACTGCCTGGGCAAATTCTGGTAAACCGCCCCGGTTGTTGCCGGTAATCCAGGGTTTGTTTGCTTCCTGGTTCTGGCTCATCCGGCGCATTCGCCGGAAATAAGCCGCATGACGCGCCTCCGCCGAGTGTATTTGCAAGGCCGTTTGCAAAACAGCGTTATTATTCATCAGGGCGGGCTTAGGAGCCTGGCCTTTGTAGGCGCGTACGCCCGTATCTTCAAATGCCTGACCCAACGCCAGAATAGTAGCATAATTGGTAAATGGATCGGGTACTTTACCGCCGGCCGTATAGTCCAGCCGGGCCTCGTCGATGGTAATTGGCGTGCCGCCTAAATCTGTAATAGCTTTTTGTAAAGTAGCTACGTGTCCCTTCTCATTATCAAAAATAATTTGTAAACCCGCTTTGGCTTCGGCGGGTAAATCGGGGCTATTGGCGGCTAAAACTTTACCGTAATAAGTAGAGTCGGTGAGCTCGGCGGTTAAAGCAAAATTTAGTATAGCAATAATATCCGCATTATTACCCGTTTGGCCATAGGCTTTATTAAAAACGGCACCGAAAGCTACGGGTACGGCAGCAGCGGCTAGTTTCTTGCCAAAACCACTCATGTATTTAAAAACCTGGCGGCGGCTGTCGAAACGCTCGTAAACCTCCGGATCTACTTTTTCTATTTCGGAAAATATATTTAAAATATTCATGTCTGATTCTAAATTAACTTAACTGGTTGGCAAACTACTCGCATTAATACTATTTTTAATAAATGGCTTAGCCAGTGTTAGTACTTCGGTTGGCGTTAAGGCCAGGTCTAAGCCCATCATGGTTATAATAGCATCTTCCCCTGGTTTAGGAGTGCCGCCGCGGGCCGCAAAAGTATTAGGCTTCATCATTTCCCGGATTTCGGCGGCGTGGCGTGCTTCCACCGAAACAATTTTACCCGCTAAAGCCAGGTTAGTGGCATCGGTTAGTAATTTACCCGCTCCGTTATAAGCGCCTACTCCTACGTCCTCGAAGGTTTTAGCCGCCATTAAAATAGCGTTCCGGTCGGTCATGTTTACCAAAGAAAAATCGGGCGTTAAAGCCGGAATCGCATTCGTGCCGAGTACCGCTTTAAAGAAATCGCGGTGGGCTACTTCGTGGTCGCGGATATCCGTTAAAACAGAGCGCTCCGTAGCATTAGAAAAAGTAGTAGTAAAAGCGGCATGTTTTACCACCATATCGTAAAAAGCAGCTTCTAGTTGTTCCAGCGCGTACGCATAGTTTAAGATACCTATATCGCCGGAGCCTAAATTAACGGGAGTTGTATTAGGGTTTGGGGGCGGGGTAGGCGGGGTATCTACCACCCCGTTAAATTTACCATCATCGTCGTCGTTACAACCCGAAAGTAAAAGCGTAGATAACGCAGCTCCCGCCCCGGCATATTTCAAAAAAGCTCTTCTTTGTAAAGGCAAAGACGTAATTATAATATTATCCGACTTTTTATCCGGCGGATTTATTTTTTTAGACATAGTTTTATTTTAAGCTTTTAGATTAAACTTTATATTCCAATCGCTAATGAGTAACTATCTGTTAAGGCCTTAAAGCGTACTTTTTGATTGTAGGATACTTACGAAAGTAAAGTGCTAAACGGTTTTAGGTAATTTGTACTTTTTATTATTAGTTGAATTGGTCATTAGAGGTAAATGCGTGAATACAGCGTTTGAAAGCTGTTTTAGGCAGACTAGTAAAAAATACCTAAAATTTTTAATATGATTTTTCCGTATTTATACGCTGCCAAAATATGTATTTATTACCATGCGTTTTAAGTAAATAGTGGATTTGGAAGGTTGAACACACTCCTAAATAATGAGTTTTGATGTTCTGATTTAAATGATAGTTAATAAGTAAAAAGGCGCCAGTATTAAGAGTCTTGACCACTTTCTTAAGAGCTTTTTATATGGTTTACAAGGAGATAGATTTCGTACATTTTCTATCCCTTTAATCTTAAGTTTTTACTTACCAAAATTTCATCTTTCCCACCCTCAGGATTGGTAAGCCAAAACCAGTAAATAAAGGCCAATAACTTTTTATACACGTGCTCGGTTGCGCACAGAGGTAAATCCAATTTGGATTTTACAATCTAAAGTAACAAATTACTCCGTTAAAAAAGGCGGTCCCGGTTTCAACTTAATCGCGAAGGTCTGCTTTGTTTTACTTTTCCACCTGAATGATAAACCCGCAAATTCTACCTTTTATGCGCGTAAACCGGAGAGATTTTTTAAAACAAATAAGTGCTGGAACTGCCGGCCTTAGTCTTATGGCCTGGTTACCCAACCCTTTGCGGGCGTCTACCTTAAAAACAAGTGGGTTGCCTCGCAGCACGCCGGAACAGCAAGGCCTTTCTTCAACGGCTATTTTAGCTTTTATAAAGGCCGTGGAAGAAAAGAACCTGGGTTTACACAGTTTAATGGTGGTACGCAACGGGCAGGTCGTAGCCGAAGGTTGGTGGGCGCCGTACGCGCCCGGGTTAAAGCATACGCTGTTCTCGTTAAGTAAAAGCTTTACTTCTACGGCCATTGGCTTGGCTGTAGCGGAGGGTAAATGTAAAGTAAGCGACAAAGTAATTTCTTTCTTCCCCGATGACCAACCCGCGGAAGTTAGCCCGAACCTGGCCGCCATGCGCGTGAAGGACTTACTCACCATGACTACCGGCCACGAAAAGGATACCATACCGCCTTTGTTACAGGAAAAATCCGGTGGTTGGACGCGTAAATTTTTGTCGTTGCCGGTAGAGCGGGAGCCGGGTACGTATTTCTTGTATAATACCGGGGCTACTTACATGTTATCGGCCATTTTGCAAAAAGTTACCGGCCAAACCGTGCTGGATTATTTAACCCCGCGATTATTTCAGCCACTGGGCATTGAAGGCGCCGATTGGGAGAGCAGCCCCGATGGAATAAATGCGGGTGGTTTTGGCTTGCGCATCCGGACCGAAGATATTGCTAAATTTGGCCAGTTGTACCTGCAAAAAGGCCAGTGGAACAATAAACAAATTATACCGGCCGCCTGGGTAGAAGAAGCGACGAAATACCAGGTTCCGAATGCGGCGAGTACCACGCCCGTACACGACTGGAATCAAGGTTATGGTTACCAATTCTGGCGCAGCCAGCATAACACGTACCGCGGCGATGGCGCTATGGGGCAGTATTGTTTGGTAATGCCGGAGCAAAACACGGTAATAGCCATTACCAGCGAAACCCACGACATGCAAGCTATTCTGACGCAGGTGTGGGATATCCTATTCCCGAATCTAAAACCTGCGGCATTGCCGACCGATAAAAAAGCTCAAACCGAATTAAAACAAAAATTAGCTGCGCTTACCTTGTTGCCAGCTAAAATTAGCGCTGCTTCGCCGCTTAGCGCCACTATTTCGGGTAAAACTTTCCGGGTGCAGGATAATCCGCTCCACGTGGAAACCGTAGCTTTTACGTTCGCAAAAAATGCCTGTACCGTGGAATTAAAAGATACCAAAGAAACTCACCGGATTGTGTGCGGATTGAACAATTGGGTGCAAGGCGAAACCCGGGTTCCCGGCAATCCGCCAGCGTTTGTGGCGATGGAGAAAAAAGAACCGGTGCCCAAAGAAAAAATAGCGGCTTTCGGTACCTGGACTTCCCCGAATACTTTTATCCTAACCTGGGTTTTCAACCAAACGCCTCACTCCGAAACCATCACCTGTAATTTCGAAAATAATTCGGTACGGTTGGAGTTTAAGGACAGCGTTAGTGCTAAAGTACCAAGCCGGAAAAAAGAACAACCAATATTAGTGGGACAGATGATTGGGTAATACGCAATCTTTATTTTTTATGGCGGTTAAAAGTGCCGGTTTTATGGAAGAAAGATGTTTTTAAGGGTAGTATAGCAATCCGGCTACCTACCAACTTTTTTTCCGTTTTCTCCAGTTAGTAGAATGCTAAATTATTTTTAACCGAGTGATGTGTGTCCACAAGTAATGCCCTACAGGTAGCTATACTTGTTGGATTAACGTGTCGAGAGTGACTTCTTCTTCCAAATTAAATTTCTTTCGTAGCCGGTAACGGGCTTTGCGAATGGCACCTACGGAGAGACCTAGCATGTGGGCCATGTCACGAGATGACAGTTGAAGCTTGGTTAAAATCAGAAATCGCGTTTCTGCCGGCGAAAGATCAGGCATTTTCTCTTTTAACCGAAAAATAAAGCCGGGATAGGTTTGGTCAAATAACTGACGAAAATGCCGCCAGTCTTCCTCGGTTAAAATAGTAGTGGATACTAATTGTTCTATCCTGCTAGCCATAGAGGATAAATCAGTCTGGCGGCTATTTTCTCTGAGATGGTGCAGTTCTGCCGTTAAGTCATTAATCAGGTGGGCTTTATCTTTTAAAGTGCTGATATAAGCAACCAGTAAGTTTTCGGCGTGCTGCCATTTTTCTTCGGCCAGCTTTTTCTCTGTGGCTAATAACTTATTTTCTTTTTCGGCCAACTCTGCCTGCCGCCTTTGCCGCATCCGGTAGCGGTTAAAAAGCCAACCAATTACCACGATAATCAAAAGTAAAGCAACAATTATTACGGAAAATTGCCAGCGGCTTAAGTTTTTCTGCGCTTGCAATAATTTAAGCTCCGCCCCGTACCGCACGGCTTCAGCTTTGTTCATGGACCGACTGAGTATTTTGGCATCCAGCAGTTGCTGCAAGCTGTCTTCTGTAATGGCCAGCGAATCGGAAAATAAAAGAGCTTTTTGGTATAATCCGTTTTTTTGGCAAAGTTCTTTTAGTACGCCGAGCCGCCGCCGATTAAATTCCAAACGATCTGCCGGGTCAGTAATGCTTTCCCGCGCCAGGGGTTGGCTCGCTTGCAGGTAAAACTGCGCACTGTCGGTTTGCTGCTGCCGGATAAATACCCGGGCTACAGCCAAAGCCGATTTGGCCGCATCTTCCGGCGCAAGTGGAGCCGCCGCGTTTATTTTGTAATTTTTACGGTGATAAAAAAGAGCAGAATCGTTTTGTCCGGTGGTGAGAAAAACATTTCCCAAATTACCCGAAGCAATACCTAACCAAGCCACATCTTTATAAATCTGCGCTTTTTTAATAGTACGGCGGTAAAAAGAGATGGCTTTTTCCCAGTTTGTTGTGCGCGCGTAAATTAAACCGATGGAATTAAGGGTACTGAGTTCTATCCGGGGAAAGTAAAACGGATACCGGGCTGCCGCCAGAAAGTAAGCCAGGGCTTTATCGTACTCTTCGAAGCGGTAATAGTTCAGGCCTAGGTTGGACAAGTAAATAGCGATCGCCGGCACATTCGGGTAGCCAATTCGCCGGAAAGCCGCGTCGGATTGGAGTAAGTGGTCGAAAGCAAGACCATACTGGGCATTTTGGAAGTATACCTGCCCGATGTAATGCTCACAGGCGGCGGCTATATCGGGGTTATTATTTTTCAAGGCCCAGGCTTGGGCTTTTAAAAATATGGCCATTGGCCTTTGGTAATCGCCGGGTGGATAATATTGTTGGTACCGGTTGGAGAAAAGCAGGCGGTAACAAATCCGGAAATATTGCGCGTAACTTTTTAATTTTTCGTCGTCGAGGCTATCGGCGGTAGTGGTTACCGCATTTAAGAATTGGTGACTAGCCGTAGAGTCCCAGTCTGAAATGGAGTGTTCCGAGCAATATTGCCAGAGCCGGGGTAACCTTTGCGCCGGGGGAACTTGGGTCAGAAAACGGGTTTGCCCAGCGGCGAATAGAGGAACCAGCAGGACGAGTATCACTACCAAAATTCGGTCTAAATACCTGATAAATAGTTGGTTCATACGCTAAAACTCACCGGTTAATATAAGTAAAAACCAGAAGTAAGCAGACATTATGTATTTAACTTTCTTGTTAAATTTTAAGATAAACCCGCTAAAACCCCTTTAAATCTGCTAGCAAAGCCTTTTTGAATTTGTCCCATTTTTGTCCTACGGGTAAAATAGGTTCTTTCTATTTTTTACTTGTATTTTGCTCTGCATAAAAGGTACAAGTAGTGTCCCGGTACTACCATCTGATTTAACATGGGTGTTACGATTAACAGAGATTAACAGAGTTGAGGTTGGGGTAAATGAAAGCAGCCTCAATACCTGTTAATGAGATACCCTTTAATCTTCTAATTGCAGGAGATCTGGCTTAAAGTAACGGCTTATTATTATATCTCAATCCTTAAACCCTTTGCGCTGTATATTATGAATCTGATTTGTACTCACTCGGCTTTTAACTACCCACAAGGTCAGGCTGACTCATCTGCTTCCGGCTATTAGTCGTTGATCTATTCTGCTTGTACCGGCAGCAGCCTACCTACTATGCAAGTGTAAGGGAAGCTAGCCATTTTTATATGCTTACTTACTATTAATCCCTGGTCACTCTCTCTAGAGAAAAGCCAGAACCAGAAAGTTCATCACTAAAAAGTGGTGTTTTCCTATTTGCCACCTTATAAATTTAATATGTACTAATCTAACATTAAAATGAAGAAACTTTTATCTCTCTCTTGGCTACCTTCTATTAGAAGTAGTGTAGCAAAAAAAAGACTGTACCTCAAAAATAAGCCCTTTTTACAAGTGCTCTTACTACTGGTTATCAGTTTATTGATTCAAATCACGGGCAAGGCGCAGTGCCAATATGCAACTCCGGGCCTTTATTCTGTTACCTTGCCCGCGGGCGGTCCCTTTCAGATTAGCACCATCACCCAAGGGGCGGATGGTGGAATTGCGGGAGGGAATGGAGCCCGGGTAGAGGCGACTTTTACCCTTCAAAGCGGCGATCAATTGACCTTTATTGTAGGCCAGGTTGGTCAAATCAATGCTGATTATTCTAGTGGAGGCGGGGGCGGATCGGCCATTGTTCTAACACGCAACAACACCCGGGAACTTTTAGTGGCAGCTGGTGCCGGTGGTGGGGGTAGTACCTTTACCAATTTATTAGGTGGAGGCGGTCAGGGATTGGGACCTAGTACCGGTGGAATAGGTGGTACGGCTGATCCTAATAATGATTACCAAGGCGGTTCGGGCGGCGGCGGCGGTCTGGGTAGTGCTGGTGGTGCGGGTACTGGAACCGGTCCTCGGGGCGACGGGGGCGCTCAGGCTAGTTTAACGGCAATAAGTCCGGGTGGGCAGCCAATAGGTGGGGGAGCTGCCGGAGGGATGGGTTTTGGGGGTGGAGGAGCGGTAGGTGCTACTTCGCAATCCCGCGGCGGTGGGGGGGCGGCTACGGCGGTGGCCGAGGCGGCGATTCCAAAAGTGGAGGTAGCGGAATTGGGGAAGGGGGGTACTCTTTTGTCAGTCTTTTAGCCAGTAGCTCCGTTATTACACCCGGAACCGTTGGGGGTGGCCAGCAACAAAACGGCCTGGTTAGTCTAACCTTTCCCGCCCCCACCATTTCCGAACAGCCAGGTAATACAACAATCGATGCGGGTTCCAATGCCAGCTTCAGCGTTACGGCGAGTTATACTACGGGTTACCAGTGGCAGGTAAACGAGGGTTCCGGCTTTGTTAATCTGAGCAATACCGCTCCGTACAGTGGTGTAACTACCGCTACCTTGGCAATCACCAATGCGCCGGCTAACCTCACTGGCAACCAATACCGGGTTATTGTGAGTGGACTTTGTGATGAGGTTACTTCTGAGGCAGCTACTTTGACGGTTAATCCAGAAGAGAAGGTCGAACTTACCTGCCCAACCATCCCCGTGCAATGCTACCGCTTTGATTGCCAGTATACCTTGCCCGAGTTAAAAGCCAGTAATCCGGATTTAGTAGAAAGTATTAGTTATACCATTACCGGAGCCACCAAACGCAGCGGCACGGGCTATAATGCCAGCGGCAAGTTAAACCCCGGTACCAGCACCATCACCTGGAAAGTAAAAGATAAATCCGGCAATGAAAGCACTTGCCAGAGTACGGTAACGGTGAACAAACCGCTGCTCGCTTACATTGCCGATGCGAAAGCAAACTGTAAGGGAGTAGAGGAAAACACGGTGTATAAGGGTTACGACCCGGCGAGTTCCCTGACTTTAAAAGTGAGCGTTCTGGGTGGCACGGCTCCGTACAAATACAAATGGTCCACTGGTGCCACTACGCAATCCATCAAGGTAGGTACCGGCAGCAGTTGTACCTACAAAGTAGTGATTACCGATGCCAAAGGTTGTACTACTATAGCCTTTAAATACGTGAAAGTAATTGACGTGCGCTGCGGACCGAAGAACGACAAAGTAGAAGTGTGTCACAAAGACAACAAAGGCAAACGGAATACTTTGTGCATCAGCAAAAAAGACGTAGCTAGTCATTTAAACCACGGCGATTATTTGGGTGATTGCCCCGGTAAAAATAACAAACGGGTAGCTTCTCCCGAAACAGTGGTTATGGTAGAAGAGCAGCCAGAGCCATTAACCATCCAGGTACTGGGTAATCCCGCGCCAGAATATTTTACCTTAGTACCGCAGGGAGGCAGTAAAGAGAGCTTAATCCTCCGGGTAATCGATGCGAAAGGCCAGGTAATGGAAACCCGAACTAACGTAGCCGCCACTCAAGTAATTGAACTCGGCCGACCTTACCGTTCGGGCATGTATTTGGTAGAAGTGGTACAAGGCCAGCAACGGTTTACCCTGAAGCTGGTGAAAAGCGGTTACTAGCAGCCGGCGACTTACCTAAACTAAAAGGCCGTACCATTTGGTACGGCCTTTTAGTTTAGGTAATTTCTTACTTTTTAGTTCATCTAAAATTTCCTTTAAAGTTTTATTCTCCCGAGCGTTTCTTTAATCCAGGCTATTAATTATTTGGGCAAATTTCCGGATGCCTTTTTCAATTTGTTCTTCGGTAAAAGCCGAGTAACCCAGAATCAACGCCGGGCCTTTAACGTGGGTAATGGTATAATCGGATAAAGGCGGTGCAATAATCCCTGCCTGCAAGAGTAGCTGCGAAACAACTTTATCGGATAAATGCTCCGGCAACCAAACCAAACTGTGCATCCCGGATTCGTTCATATCCGAAACTCGTAACTGCGGCGCGTATTCGCGCAAGCAGTGGAGCAGCGCATCCTGCCTTTTTTTGTACAATACCCGCATTTTCCGTAAGTGCCGGGTAAAATGACCTTCTTGAATAAAATCCGTTAAAATAAGCTGTTCTAAAAGCGGGTGCTGGCGGTCGAGCATAGATTTATGATACCGGAATTGGTTGGTCAGGGCGATGGTAGGTAAAACCAGGTAAGCAATGCGCAAAGCCGGAAATAAAACTTTACTAAAAGTGCCTAAATAAATAACCCGTTCGCCTTTATCCAGTCCCTGGAGCGAGGCCAATGGTTTACCGGTATATCTAAATTCACTATCGTAATCATCTTCAATCAGCCACATCTGGTTTTTAGTGGCCCAATCGAGTAGTTCCAGACGTTTGCAAACCGGCATGGTACCGCCCGCCGGATATTGGTGCGACGGGGTTAAATACGCCATTTTTGCCCGCGGAAAATTTTCTTTAGCGTATTTCAAATCCAGGCCATCGGGCGGCGTAACGGGAATGGGGCAGCATTTACCACCGGCATTGGTCAGAGCGGCCGTAGCGCCATGATAACCCGGATCTTCGTGCCAGAACTCGGCTCCCCGGGGCAGTAATAACTGAGCAATTAAGTTTAAGCCTTGTTGCGCCCCATTTACAATTATAATTTGCTCGGCCGCGCAGTTTACCGCCCGATGGATGCGTAAATACTGGGCAATGGCTTGTCGGAGCGGTAAATAACCGGCCGCATCGCCGTAACCTAAATGCGCCAAATTAAAATACCGGAGCACCTTGCCCGCAATTTTCGACCAGATGGCAAACGGAAAATCTTCGAAGGAAGGTACCGCATTCTGAAAAGGTTTAATTTCTTCTTTTACGCTGTTACGCCGGACCAGGTCTTCGGCCAAAGGCAAATCGGCTACCCGGGTGGTGAAGCTTTCTTTTAGCTTATTTAAGTTGGGGCGGGTTTCCTGTAGTTTAGTGAGCAGCAGCGTGTCCGGCAAAGTGCTTGCCACGAAGGTGCCGGAACCGGTGCGCCCTACTAAATACCCTTCTAAGGTTAATTGCTCAAAAGCCAGTAAAACAATATTCCGGCTAATACCCAATTCTTCGCAAAAAACGCGACTGGCGGGCATTCTTTCGCCGGCTTTTAACCGACCTTCCAAAATAGCCTGCCGAATGCTTTCGTAAAGCTGCTGGTGCATGGGCGGGTGACTATTCCGGTTAACTTTTATTCCTGCCAACGAAATCTGGTGTGCTATTTTGCTCATAAATTGGCCCTATCACTTTTTATTAATTTGGTGCTTACGACGAGGCCAATTTAAACATAGTTTTGGTGGAAAATAAATAAAAACTCAAAAAATTAAGACAATGAAAAAGCTAGTATTGATTATTCTAGTTTCGCTAAGAGCCAGTTGGCTTATAGCGCAAGAGGCCCCTATCGCCCCGAAAGTACCCACCATCTACGTTAGAAACGAAAATGCCAAGGTCTATAAACAACCCGCTTACCAGGCCGAAGTTCTACAAGTGTTAAAACTAAGCGATCCTATTAAAATGGTGCGCAAGTTTGATGATCGTTGGATTATTGTAAAGGTAAATGGCCAGTCCGGTTACGTGGAGCGCTGGAACATAACCACTAAAAAAAGCCGCCAGAGAAATAAGAATAGCGACGAAGACCTGCCGGTGGCACCAACCGAACAAATAAGTAAGAAAAATTAAAAAAGAAAGCTCCCGGCGAGAACAGGTTAAGGTAACCAAGAAAAAGTTTTCGCCTGGAGCCTTAATAAAAAGGCAAAGCTGTTAAATTATTTCTAGCGCGAGCGTCTTGCTCGGGAGAAGAATCGTCCGGCCTCTGGCCGGTAGATATTTAACTGAATTGCTTTTATCAAAGCGTCTTTCGGTCTGCCCGGCCAGAGGCCTACCCAATAGTCAGACACGAGGCTGGAACCTCGCGCCAGTATAAATTCTGAAGAATTCAGCTGCCTTGTTCTTTAGCAGGGATAGAAAAATAATCAAAAATTGAGCAATTGGAGATTAATAAAGCTTACTCAAGTATAAAATATTACAGTACTAACAAGTGATTCTCCTTCCATATTTTAAATCTTAAAACGCGAAACAGTTTCTCCAACAACTCAGAAAAATCAGAAACCAATTATGGAAACAAATACTTTACCTAAAAGCACCGTTTCTCGCCGCGGTCGCGTTACTCAATACCTGTCGGGCGAAATGCCAGCGGCTCTTGCTTTCTTTTACAATAAATTATGTTTTGAATCAGACCCTTCGGATGTGTTTAACGATCTGCAAGACGGCGTGGAAGATTTTGTGGTAATCGATGCCCGGTCGCGGGAAAGCTTTGCCTTAGAACATGTGCCCGGCGCGCTCAACCTCCCGCACAAAGAAATGAATCTGGAAACCACTGCCTTGTTGCCCCGCGAAAAAATTATGGTCGTGTACTGCGATGGCATTGGTTGCAATGCTTCTACGAAAGGCGCCGCTAAACTGGTATCTCTTGGTTTTAAAGCGAAAGAAATGATGGGCGGTTTAGATTGGTGGAAACGCGATGGCTACCCCGTCGAAAGTGGCCCGGAGTCTACCAACCCCATTGCCTGCGGCTGCGAGTAAGTTGCCGGATACACCAGTAGCAGAATGGATAAGCAAGCGTTTACCGTGCTCAAGATTACTTGAAATTTGGCAAGGTTCCGGTAAGTTTTAAAAGCGGAAATTATTGTTTATTTTGGGAAGGAACCACGAGTTAAAATATGAAATGCCGTCTTTTGAAACTTGCCGGAATACTGGTGTTCAGCTTCCTGTTTTTACCCTCGGCCCGGAGCCAGAATTTTAATTATGCCGATTCCTTGCGTTTCGATGCGAAGTATCCATTAAACCTGCGGGTAATAAAAGACAGCACCGCAACTGCGGTAAGGGTGCAGCAAGTTGAATTTGCTGTGAACAAGCGCTACAACGCTTCGGCGGTAATTACTACCCCCCTGAAAAAAGGCAAGTACCCTTTAATTATATTTCAACCCTGGCCGGGACAAGGCGATGAGTTTATCCCGGAAGCGATTAAATTCTCCCAACACGGCTTTGTTTGCATTTCTATTGATGGCCCTTGGCAATGGCAGGGGTTTAAGGAAAGAAGCAAATTTTTTGAAGATTACCCCGATTTTATCGTTCACAGCATCTGGGCAACTAGCCGGTCGATTGATTATCTTGAGAAACGCCCTGAGGTAAACCCACAAAAAGTATATTACGTCGGACACAGTTACGGTGCTACCCTCGGCGGTTTACTGGTGGGCGTTGAACCACGCATAAAAGCGGCCATATTAATGGCTGGCCTCCCGAATATTTCGCGGTCGATGCAGGAAGACGAACTCGGTTTCTGGAAAAAAGATAAAGAAAAAGACCCGGCATTATTTAATCAGGTAGTACAAAAACTCTCCCAAATGGAGCCGGAGGTTTACCTCCAGAAATCGAAGGCGAAAATATACCACCAAATTGCCAAACAAGACGAATTTGTAACCGCTAAACAATCCCGGGAATACATCGAAGCCACTCCCGAGCCCAAACAAGTTAAATACTACGACACAAAACACACTTTTAACCAAGCCGCCGCCACCGACCGCTTTCAATGGCTCACCCAAATAGCTAAGTAATTAGTTTTATTCTAGCTTATATACCACGCGAACAAATCTTTAGTGTTCCAGTGCTGTTTCCCATTACTAGCAGAAAAATTATTCAAATGCTGTAATATTTTCCTCCCTCTGACAGGCTAGGGCTGTTAAGTTCTCCTGATGAAAGTTGGTATAATGCGCGTGTCCACGCTCGTGTTGGTCATCGTCCGGCTTCTGGCCGGTTAGAATAGTTATATAGTTTCGTGCAAAAGACAATCATTTCGCCCGGCCGGAGGCCTACCACGTTAGACGCGAGCGAAGACGCTCGCGCCAGCAATGATTTTTAGAGCTTAATGACCCTGCCTACAAAGAAGGGACTGGCTTCACTTAATTACTTAGGCCGGAAGATGTAACCAAGCTCTAATGACACACTAAAAAAAATCCAGCAACAATCCAAAAAGTACCTTTTACCACTTCCTCCCTACCATTCGTCAAAAAAAGTTGAGCGGCAAATCTTTTAAGGGCATTATTACCGGAAAAAGAAACTATGGAAACGAATTATCCCCGTCAATCTTACCTCGACTGGTTACGCATCTTGGCTATTGTGGGCGTGCTGTTTTTTCATGCGGCAATGCCTTTTGTACCGGAAGAAGTCTGGCACCTTAAAAACAAAGAAACGAGTAACCTGCTGCTGGAATTTAACTTTTGGCTCAGCCGGTTTAGAATGCCGCTGTTGTTTTTTATCTCCGGTACCGTTACTTTTTTCATGATGAAAAACCGGACTGGCGGCGCTTTTGTGTTGCTGCGTTTAAGAAGATTATTTATTCCGTTACTGTTTGGCATGTTGGTGATAGTGCCCCCGCAAGTTTACCTGGAGCGGTTAACCCAAGGCTTTAAAGGCAATTTTTTCGATTTTTATCCTTCCATTTTTAATTTTGAACCCTATCCAAAAGGCAATTTTAGCTGGCACCACTTATGGTTTATTGCTTATTTGTTTGTGTACGACGTGCTATTAGTGCCACTTTTTGTTTGGTTGAAACAGAAGCGGGGAAAAGCTTTTTTACAAAGAGTAAGCCTGTTAGCGAAAGGAAAAAGAATTTATTGGCTGATGTTGCCGGGAGTAATTGTATTCAGTAGCATGGTTTTAAAATACGACCAAACCAACGACTTATTTCATGATTATTGCTTTTTCCTGTACTGGTTGTGCTTTCTGTTGGGTGGGTATTTTTGCATTGCCAGTCCGGCCTTAATGGACAGCCTGGAACGGAACCGCCGGTTTTCTTTAACTCTGGCTTTTTTAGCGATTGTACTTTTAAATTACTTTCGCTGGAACAGTATGGAACTGCAAACTTTAATCCCGGACTATCAAACCAACTGGCGAACGTATATTTACCTGGCTATTTACCCCTTAAATGCCTGGTTCTGGGTTTTTGCCGCCATTGGCTACGGTAAACGCTATTTAAATAAATTTCACCCGGCAATAAACTATATCAACCAGGCGGTTTATCCTTTTTACATTCTGCACCAAACAATAATTGTTATTATTGTATATTATGTGGTGCAAACCTCCGATACCATAGTAATGAAGTATCTTTTCACGGTATTGGTAACGTTTGCGGTATCCATGTTGCTGTTTCATTTGTTCATAAAAGAGTTTGTACTCACCCGGTTTTTGTTCGGGATGAAACCAAAAGCAGCAAAGAAAGAGCCGGCAGAAACTTTAGATAAAAAGCTAATAATACCCGAAAAACTAACGCCAAGCGCCCCCCTGGTATAAGCAGCATGAACAAAAAATTTAATTATTTCTTTCCGGCTTTTTTTGGCTTGCTCATCTACGCCAGCATCCGGCTGGTGAACGATACCGTAGCCGGCGAGAAGTTTTGGGAACGGCCCTGGCAAACTACTGCCCTGGAAATAGTTTTTGTGGTAGGTTTTGGTTACATCATGCAGTTTCAGCTTAATTACCTTATTCAGAAGTTTAGCTCCGATACCAACCGAGCTATCAACTCTAGGGTAATTTTAAAAGAATTTGCCACCGTATTTATTTCTTGTCTGGTTCTGTTAAATGTATTTTTAATCCCTTTTATGGCTGTAACCGACAATGGCTTGCAAATTCAGGACGTGGTAATCGGGAACATTATTCCCGGTTTGTACCTGTTGCTGTATTTTGCCATTGTGCGGGGTAACCGGTATTTGCAGGCTTTTGTTCAGCAGAAGATAAAGTTAGAGCAAATTGAAAAAGACCAGCTCCAGACCGAACTTAAATTTTTAAAGGCCCAGTATCATCCGCATTTTTTATTTAACGCGCTTAATACCATTTATTTTCAGATGGATGAAGACGTGGAAGCGGCTAAAAAAACGGTGGAAAAATTTTCGGAATTATTGCGGTATCAATTGTACGGCCAAAATCAGACCGTACCCATTAGCCGCGAACTAAGTTATTTGCAAACCTACATCGACTTACAAAAAGCCCGGATGAATGCGCATTTGCAGCTGGAGGTTTGTTTTGACTCGCAGTTAAACGAACAGCCCATTTACCCCATGTTGCTGTTGCCCTTGGTAGAAAATGCTTTTAAATACGTAGGCGGCAATTACTGGATTAAAATAGCGGCGCAACTGCAAGACCACCAGCTTTTCTTCCGGGTAGAAAATGCTGTGCCGGCAAATATGGTAAAATCACCTAAAGACGGAGGCATTGGTTTAGAAAATTTACAACGCCGCTTAAATATGCTGTACCCCAGGCAACACAGTTTAAAACTGGAAAAAACTCTCGCAAGTTACCAGGCCAGTCTAGCGCTACCTCTATGAAAATTCGCTGCGTTATTACCGACGACGAGCCTATGGCCCGCAAAGGCTTGCAAGGCTACGTAGATAAAATTGATTTTCTGGCATTAGTTGGCGTGTGCAGCAGTGCCATTGAATTAAACAATCTGCTCAAATCGAAAGAAGTACATTTACTATTTCTGGACATTGAAATGCCTTATTTATCGGGAATTGAGTTGTTGCAAAACCTGCCGCAGCCGCCCAAAGTAATTTTTACGACTGCTTACGAACAATACGCCCTTAAAGGCTACGATTTAAATATAATCGATTACCTGCTCAAACCTATTTCCTTCGAACGGTTCCTGAAAGCCGTCAACAAAGCGCACGATTTAGTAGCAAACGCTAAAACTCCGACCGCTGATTTTATTTTTGTGAAAAGTAATAATAAGCTGGAAAAAGTCTTTTTTGAGGATATTCTTTTTCTGGAAGCTCTGGAAAATTACGTGATTATACAAACTGCTGGCTCCAAAATAATTACCCATACTACTCTTAAACATCTTTTGGAAAATTTACCCGTTGATAATTTTCTGCAAACACATAAATCCTTTGTGGTGAACATGAACAAAATTAAAACCATTGCAGGCAATACCTTGGGCATCCAGCAATTTACTGCTCCTGTTTCCCGTAATTTAAGAGAGCAGGTTATGGAGAAAATTTTGAAAAACCGTTTTCTGAAGAAATAAAAGTTTTAAGTGCTTTCCTCATAAGTTTAGCTTGTTGTTTTTCGGTTCCTCCATTGCGACTATTCTGATTCTAATATACCAATGAGAAGAATTATTTTATACATTTTAGGAGCGCTTAAAAAATATGTACAACCGAAATTTGCTTATAAAGGTGTATAAAATTTAGCCGCATCCTCCACTTTTATGCCTTACAACGAACAATTAGCCGATAGAGTCCGGCGGGCTTTGGTAGAAGTGCCTAAGCTAGAAGAAAAGAAAATGTTTCGGGGCGTAACTTTTATGGTGAATGATAAAATGTGCGTGCGTGTAAGCGGCGACGAATTAATGTACCGCCTTAACCCGGAACTGCACGAGGCGGCTTTAGAAAACAATTATACGCGCCCGGTAGAAATGAGAGGACGCCCTTACAAAGGTTTTGTTTACGTGGCGGAAGCGGGTTTGAAGACTCAAACCCGCTTCCGATTACTGGCTGAACCTGACCTTAGCCTAAAACGACAAAGCCAAATCTTCAAAAAAAAGAAGCAAAAAATAGTTTTCCGCGGGTATCCGGGTTTTTTATTTTTCTTTTCTTTTTTCTGATTCTATTTAGACCCGGAAAGCAGATTTACGTTACAATTGCTTAAGAACTAAGTTTTTGTACGTCAAAAGCTTGCTGAATCCGCCCTGGTTTTTTATATTTATTCAAACGTGTTGCCAACCGCTATGATGAAACGTTTTACCCTTATTTTGCTATTTTTCTTATTGGTGTGGTTGCCCTCTTTTGCTTCCCGGGTACTCGTTGTGATGGACGAAACCCAGAAAGACCACCTGAAAGCTTATGGTGTAGCTTACTGGGTTTTACAGCACCAGCAGGAAGTAGATTGGCTCCTGAATTACCGGGGCGGTAGTTTTGGTTTCCAGCACGCCCCGGATTTAGAAAACGAACTGCGGATACGCGGGGTTTCTTACGAAGTAATTTCGGATGCGCAGTACAACCGGATTGTTGCTCAAATTGCCGCTCCCGATGCTAATATGGACGTGATAAAACTGGAAAAAGCGCCCAAAATTGCTATTTACTCCCCCAAAATAAAACAACCCTGGGACGATGCCGTGATGCTGGTGCTCACCTACGCCGAAATACCCTACGATATGCTTTTCGACGAAGAAGTATTAGAAGAAAAATTACTCCAATACGACTGGCTGCACCTGCACCACGAAGATTTTACCGGCCAATACGGAAAATCGGGGCGATGGCAATGGAACCAGGATTGGTTTCAGGCGCAGAAACAAGAGTCGGAAGCTTTAGCTAAGAGATATAACTTTGCCAAGGTGCCGCAAATGAAACTAGCGGTAGTGCAAAAAATAAAAGCTTTTGTGGCGGGTGGTGGGTTTATGTTTGCCATGTGCTCGGCTACCGATACCTACGATATTGCCTTGGCGGCGGATGGGATAGATATGGTAGATGCCCTATTTGATGGCGATGGGGTAGACCCCCAAGCGCAGCAAAAACTGAATTTCTCGAAAACTTTTGCTTTTAAAGATTTTACTGTTGTCTCCAGCCCCTACGACGGCGAATTTTCGAGTATTGACAACCAGCGCCGCGAACGGAATGTGTATCAGGATAATGACTTTTTTACGCTGTTTACCTTTTCGGCTAAATGGGACCAGATTCCGACGATGCTCACCCAAAACCACGAAAAAGTAATTAAAGGTTTTATGGGCCAAACCACGGCTTTTAAAAAGCAATATATTAAGTCGGAGGTGATACTAATGGGCGAAAATAAAGTGGCCAACGAAGTGCGTTACATGCACGGTACCGTAGCCAAAGGCACCTGGACTTTTTACGGCGGCCACGACCCCGAAGATTACCAGCACATGCCCGGCGAAGATCCAACGGATTTAGCACTACATCCCAATTCTCCCGGTTATCGCCTTATTTTAAATAATATTCTCTTTCCGGCGGCTAAAAAGAAGAAACCTAAAACCTAGTAGGTTTTACCTCTGTTTTTAAATTTTTACTTTTAAAGGTTAGTCTTTGGAGCCTTTGCCAGTCTCTAAGCAGCGGTGCTGATGTAGTTTAAACGGTGACCTGTTTGCCTCTGGCCGGCGGGCCTCGTTTAGCTCTTCCGGGCGGGTCTAAGCTTCCTTTTCTCCTCACGTCGGAATCCCGACACCTGTCGGGATCAGAACCTTAGAAGGCCCTCCATAGCTAAACTGGTGTCAGTTTCTCTTAACTAACTGTTTATTCTGAATAGTGAATCAGAATAAACAGTTAGTTTGCAGATAGTAGTAATGTAAATCGTACTGCTTTTTTAGCTGCTTTGCGGTTGTTCTATTTCATTTTCTTCTTCCAGCCTTCTTTTAATTTCTTCATTTTGCTCCCGCAGGACAGTATTATGGATCGGACTTTCTTTCGGCCGCTCATCACCGAACAATACCCCCCACTGGTTCATATTTTCGGTTCTATCAAACACAACTTTTAAAATAGCAATTAAGGGCAAAGACAAAAACATGCCGGCTATTCCGGCTATGGCTCCGCCGGTAAAAACGCCCACTAAAGTAGCCAGGGCATTGATTTTAACTTTCGCTCCTACAATCCGGGGCATTAATATGTTATTGTCCAGAAACTGCGCACCCGCGATGGTAATAAGAACGGTAAAAATAGGCCACAAATCCTGCGAAGAGGCTAAGGTTAGCAATACCCCGATAATGTTGCCGATTAAGGCGCCGACATAAGGAATTAAATTTAAAAAGGCGAATAGCACTCCAATCAGTAAAGCGTGTTTAATTCCTATCAGCAATAAGGTACCCCCTACCAGCACCGTCATGTACGAAATCTGAATCAGGAGACCGATCAGGTAACTTTTAATAATTATTTCTGTTTCGGCCATTACCTCTTTTACGTGTTCGTTATTTTCTTTCGGGAACCATAAGAATACAAACCGCAACAGCAGGTTTTTATAATAAAGAATTAAAAAAATATAAAGGGGCAATAGCGCGAAGAAAAGTAAAACCGAAGTGATAGAATTAACCGCTCCCTGGAGCATGGTGCCCGCATAACTTACTAAGCGGTTACTTTGCTGGTTAATAAATTTTACCTGTTCATCCGGGGAAAAATGGGTTTTAGCATTTAGCCAAGCACTCAAAGCAGAAAGGTGATTATTGATATTATCCCGGATAACCGGCAAATCAGTTAACAGGTTGCTGATTTGCGAAGAAAAAAACCAGGTGATAAGCCCAAATACAATAACCAGCACCAAAACGCTGATGGTAATGGACAATACTTCGGGTACGCGTTTTTTCAGGAAAAAGCGGTAAACCGGCAATAGAACCATACTAAGGAAAAAAGCCATGAGCAACGGCGCAATTATTTTTTTGCCCAGAACCAATATCCAAACCAAAAAGAACAGTCCCATTAGTTCTATCGACCGTCGCACGGTAACCGGCATACTTCTCATAAAGGCGCTTATTTATAAATATTATTTTAAATTTTTCCTGGATTTTTGAGGTATTTCACTCCGTTTTACTTTAACGTAAATTCATATACTTAGCTGCTTTATTTTTAACAACTACCTGTAAACCTAAGATTTATATCAAGAAGTCAAGTGATAAAAACTAGAAGTGTTTGGTAATTCAATTCATTTCAATGATAGATAGAAACAAGTTATTACTTGAAACTGATACCCGTTTGGCGATGGAGGGCCTTCTAAGGTGCCGGTGCCGCAGGCATTCCGGGGCAGGAGGAAAAGGTAACAGCTGCCTCTCCTCCCCTGTTGTTAGGGGAGGAGAGGCGGAGGGGGCAAACGAGGCCCGTCGGCCACGAGGCAAATAGGGTACTCATCAAACAAGATAGCACCGCTGCTTGGAGACTGGCAAAGGCTCCATAGATTAACCGCGTATATTATCTTAAACTACGACTTGGTAAATTGGAAGTACCATTAACTTCTCCGTTATTTCACAAAATCCAGATTATAAGCTATTCCTAACCGGAAACCTTGATTGTACTCAAAAACCGGTTTGCCTGAATTAGGATCTGGCGCGGCGTGTTGGGTAATCTGGTACAAGTAGTTTAATTCAAGTTGAAAATTGTCGGTGAACTGGTAGCCAGTACCGCCGGAAATTCGATTCTGATTAAAAATATTCTGGCCTACATTTTTACCAAAACCTATAAATAACTCATCGAAAAAATTTAGGTACCATTCCTGGTTTTCCAGGGTAGTACCTTTTAATGGTATTATAGCGGCTACCTGGTAACGAATGCGATTCTGATATTCCCAACGAGTTACGGTTTTACCGGTATTTTCCTGTAACTGGCCAATCCAGCGTTGCTCCAGCCGGAACCGGTGTTGTAAGAAGATATTTCGGATGGTATCCTTTATTTGTAAGTCTTCGTGGAGCCGTCGTTCCGGGTAAGGCTCGCCCGTATCGGCGGTGGGAAAATCACCGTACGGGAAGGTGATAAAAGAAGTATAACCACCCCCTACTTTAATTTCCGGCAAAACCTGGTAGGCAGCCCCAATCCGGGCTAAAGATTGCTGCCAGTTTTTAATAAATTTCACCCGGCGCCATTGGTATTCTGTGTGCAGTTCCCACCGTTTACTTACCTGATGATCGCCCTCGTATACGTACCAGCCAAGGGAATTATTATCCTTTAGCCGGCCCTCCTGACTAAAAACTGGTCTGGTTAACAAAATAAAAAAGGCGATAAGCAGGAATGTATAGTTCAAAATAAAAGTATACGGTTTGTTAAAGGTTACCCGGTAGTATTTCGGAAATTTTCGGTTACTAATAAAGTGCCATCTGGCAATACGGTAATTCCTGCCGGTTGGTCGTGTACCGCCAATATTATCCGCATCAGAACTGAATTTCAGGCAAAAATCTTTTTCCTGTCTTATATAGTTAATGCCGCAACGTCATGCGGTTGGCACGTTTCTTTTCTTAATTTAGCCAAGCATTAGTCAAACAACGAGCAATTTCGTTTCAAAAGCTGTAAGAATTAAAGTTCCGCCCTTTCATCTTAGGCTCATTGTAGCATGATAAATCCTTTTACCAGATGGAGGCGCGGAATGGAAAGATTTTCATTAAAAAATTGAATTTCTGTTGATTTGGCGAATGCTGTAACCTAAGAATACGCGAAACGGTAAGTCAGCTAATGAAAATCATATTTCCGAAGTTTGATAAGGTGGGCATGCCTTTATTAGGTTTAGCGGCCGCTGCTTTCTTTATCCTTGAATCCCGAAAACAACTACGAAAACGTACTCGCCCTAAAATAGAACGCTTGCTAGAGAACGGCAGCGTGGCGGCGGTTGCGTTACCTGCCTTGCGCCTGCTGTTGGTGCCGGGAATGTACGCCGCCGCCAAGCTCGCGCAGCAGCAGAAATTTGGCTTGTTTCATTGGTTAAAGTTACCCCAATGGTTGCGGTATGGAGCCGGATTTCTGTTGCTCGATTATACCAACTACTTTTGGCACGTGCTGCTGCATAAATCAGATTGGTTGTGGCGCTTCCATAACGTACACCACAGCGACCTGGACCTGGATCTTTCCACTGCCTGGCGGTTTCATATCGGGGAAAATTTTGCCTCTGTACCTTACCGTAGTGCGGCCATAGCCTTATTGGGCGCACCCGCTTCGTTGGTATTATTTTACGAAGTAATTTTTGAAGGTTGCACGGCTTTTCACCATTCTAACATCCGGCTGCCTTTTAAAGCAGAACAACGACTAAATAGAGTATTAGTAACTCCCCGGATGCACGGCATTCATCACTCTATTGTGGCCAGAGAAGCCAATAGTAACTTTTCGGTTATTTTTTCGTGGTGGGATCGCCTGCACCAATCGCTGCGTCTGAATGTACCCCAAGATGAAATAATTATTGGCGTTCCTGCTTATCGGGAGGCGGCCGAACAATCGCCTAAAAATCTTTTTTTAATGCCCTTCGCCCCCCAACGAACCTGGCAACTACCCGATGGTACCGTGCCGGAGCGCGAAAAACGTTATCCGCCGGAACACTTATGCCCCTGAAGTAATAAGATACCTGATCACTTGTAAATTAAAATTTTAGCTTAAAAGAAGAATCGGGCAGAAGTTCAAAAACCAGGAAGCGTAGGCTGGGAAGCCGCATTATTTTGATTATACTAGCGCCGCAAAATAATAAATGGTACATGAACCTGAACGAAGCTTTAACTATTCTTTCGGCTATGATAACGCCGGCTGTGTTGATAGTAGCCAGCGGTTCTTTAATCCTGACTACTTCGCAGCGTTTGAGCCGATCTATGGAACGGGTAAGAAACTTATCGGATCAACTGCGCAAGCTTATTATGCACCCGGAAGAAAGTAACTTGTTTGAAGATGAGCACGGTACTCTGATTGAATTAATCCAGTTCGCCATTAAAAGAAGCCGGCTATTACAACAAGCTCTTACAACCTTATATATTACCTTGGGCACCTTTGTCGCCATCAGCATTACCATTGGCATTCTGGAATTTTCGGGCTTGCAGCACACCTGGGTTCTTACCTTACTTACCATTTTGGGCGCCGGGTTTCTGTTTTATGCCAGCCTTTTACTGATCATAGAATCCCAGATTGCCTTTAGAGCCGTTAATTACGAAATGAATACCGTATTGAACCGGGTGAAAAGGTATAAGAAGCCTTTATAGTTTAAAAAAAGCGCTTTTTAAATACGTAATCTGGGACCTTAAATCTCTTGGAGATCATACTTTTATTTTAAGTAATTAAGGAATAATACTAGATTGAAATATAAAGGACTTATTACCTGTTTGTCTTAGGAGCCGGTTCCCGTTTCCATTCATTGGTGCTGATGCAGTTTGACAAGTCCCTGTTTGCCTCCTGCTCGGCGGGCCTCGTTTGGCTCTTCCGGACGGGTGGGAACGTGCGCAGTACGCCCCTACATGTCGGAATGCTCAAGCACCGGAACGCTAAAAGGGCCCTCTATCGCCAAACGGGTGTCTGTTTCTCTTTGCTCCTGCTTGATTGGAAGAACAGTAGTAAAATAATGAGATATTGCTTATTAATTCCTATTTAGTATAAGCTGATGAAATCCTGAAGTTTAAAACAGATGCAGCAGCTAAAGAGGCCTTAGATAAAGTTGCCGCTTTATTAAATAAGCAAAGCTTTGCGGTATTAAATTATTCCGTTTTATCTAAAGCCAGAAAAAGGTTATTCAGGGATTCGGCGTATAAAGGATGGGCAAACACCATTTCTTTCATTTTTTTATAATCTATCTTGCCCACCATTGCCATCTGGAGCACCGACATGATTTCGCCGCCTTCCTGCCCCACTACAGCCACTCCTAAAATTTGGCCGCTTTCGGCATCTACTATTGCTTTGAGTAAGCCCCGGGTATCGCCGGTTTCTATGGCCCGGGCAACGCTTGTCATCGGCAATTTTGCCACTTTAATGTTCTGGCCCTGCTGCCGGGCTTCTTTCTCCGTTAAACCCACCCGACCTACCTGCGGATCGGTAAATAAGCAATAAGGTACCAGCCTATTTGCAGTGGTTTCATGCTTTTGCTCCAACAGGTTTCGGTACAGAATAACGTAATCGTTATAAGAAATATGGGTGAATTTTGGTCCACCGGTTATATCGCCCAGAGCGTAAATATCAGCGGCAGTTGTTTCCAGTTTTTCATTTACCACGATGTAGCCTTGTTTGTCGGTTTTTACTCCGGCAGCTTCTACATTTAACTTATTTGTATTAGGAATCCGGCCGGCTGCTACTAAAATATGCGAGCAAGCCATTGTACTTTCCTGGCCGGAAGTTTCAAGCGTTATAAGAAGTCCGTTTTGAGTTTTGGTAACTCGCGTAGCGCTTGCCTGGGTAAAAATTTGGATATCTTCGTCCCGGAGAAACTTTTGTACTTCGGCGGCTACATCTTCGTCTTCCCGTTTTAAGAATAATTTGTTATGCTCTAAAATAGTAACCTTACTGCCAAACCGACGGTACATCTGCCCGAACTCCAGGCCAATGTAGTTGCCGCCTAAAATTACCAGGTGCTCCGGTATTTGATTAAAATCCAGGAGAGTAGCAGAGGTAAAATAGCCGGCTTCTGCTAAGCCCGGAATATCCGGTACTCTGGGGCGAGTACCGGCATCAATAAATATTTTATTCGCCGTTATAACTTTAGAACCACCCTTTGTTAAGGTTATTTGGATTTGTTTTTTACCGGTAAAAAATGCTTCTCCGAAAATTAAAGTAAGATTAGCGGTATTTTCTAATCCTAGCTGGGAGCCATTCCGGAATTGGTCTACTACCTGTGTTTTGCGGTGAAGAATAGCGGCCAGATTAACGCGAAAATCCGGAACTTCTACGCCCCATTTAGCGGCCCAGGCTACCGTATAAGCCGCTTTGGCCGAGGCAATCATGGTTTTAGTGGGAGTGCAGCCGTTATTAACACAAGTGCCGCCAACTAATTCTTTCTCAATGAGCGCTGTTTTCCAACCCGCCTGGGCCAGTTTTTTGGCCAAAGGAGTACCTCCTTGCCCGGAACCGATAATAACGGCGTCATAATGTTCCATTTGCTCTTGTTTATTTACTTATTTGGGTATTATTGGGAAAGTGAAATTTGGTTTATGTAGTATCACGCTAGTAGTTCAAAGTAAATCTTTTAATAAGAAGGTAGATTGTTTGAAATTTAGAAATTGAACAACTATCAACGAATAACAAATTATCGTCAAATGCTTATTCCGCGGATTAGTCGGTAAATCAAACCCCTACTTTCTTATTTGTCCGGGCAGCTTCGTAAATAGCCAGTAAAATCCGGACATCGCGCAATCCCATTTCGCCGGGTACCGAGGTAGGCTTGTTGTTCCGAACGCAATTGGCAAAATCATCCATTTGGCGCGCCTGCTGGTTTACTTCCTCGAACTCCATTTTTCCCCGGCTCGTTTCGCCTTTTATGCCCGAATAACTATAGGCCGGATCTAAACGCCACCAACCATCCTGGGCTTCGCCGTATAAAAGTCCGGCTTCGGCGTTGTAGCTGCTGGTGCAATCGGCAATCAGACCGCCTTCAAATTGCATTTGCCAGCTAATGGATTGCTCTACTGTTTTAAAATAATCGGGCCGGGTTTTGTCGCCGTATTTGGCAGTTATAGCAATGGGTGCTCTACCTAACGTGTACAAAACGCCTTGCACGCAATAAATGCCTACGTCCATTAGCGGACCACCGCCGGCCAGTTGCTGGTTTAAGCGCCAGTCGTCGGGTTTTACGTTGATTTTAAAGCCGTTGGTAGCTTTAATAGTTTTTACCGGGCCAAATACTTCTTTCTGCCCTAGTTCCATTACCCGCTGGTTATGCGGCTCGAAGTGCAGGCGGTAACCTACGGAAAGTTGTACGTTGTTTTGTTTACAAGCATCTATCATGGTCTGGCAATCTTCCACGGTGGTAGCCATCGGTTTTTCGCAGATTACGTGTTTTTTGGCCCGGGCCGCCCGCACCACGTATTCTCGGTGCAAGGCATTAGGCGTTACTACGTACACAATATCAATATCCGGGTTATCTTTTATCTGGTCGAAATTTTCGTAACTGTACACGTTTTTGTCCGGAATATCGTATTGGCGCTTCCATTTATCTACTTTATCCGGCGAACCCGTTACAATCCCGGCCAGGTAGCAATTTTCCGTTTCCTGCAAGGCGGGAGCTAATTGCCCTTCGCTGTATTTACCCAGCCCGAGCAAGGCAATGCCTAGTTTTTTGCCGCCCGTGTTTTTACCGGCAGCATTCCTGTTTTGTTCTTTCTCGCTGGATTTGTTCGAATTACAGGAATTCAAGGAGAGCAGCGAAATGCCCGCGGCGGTAAAACCCAGTGCCAGCGATAAATTTTTTAAAAATTCGCGCCGGTTAGCGGCCGAAGACAAATTAAACTTTTTCATAGAGCGGATACGGGATAGTATTTCTTTTAACGAATGCCGGGTTTAATTAAAGGTACTAAATCAAATTTATTTTGCGGATGGGTCAGAAGTAAACGGATAGAGTCCAATAAGTTAAACTAAGTCTTTAACCTTTCCTGTATAAGGTGGTTACTAATTTACTAACAAACCTACTTGTAAAATGGCCAAAAACAGGAACGAACAACAGTACACGAAACCCGAACTGCGGGAGAAAATTAAAGAAGAATTAAAGCAGTCCGATAAAGGCGGCAAAAAAGGGCAATGGAGTGCGCGCAAAAGCCAATTGTTAGCGAAAGAATACGAGGAACAAGGCGGGGGTTACCAAGGCCCGAAGGATGAAAAAGCCAAAGAGCTGGACCAATGGACGAAAGAAGACTGGCAAACCCAGGAAGGAGAAGCAAACGCCCGGCAAAAGAATAAAACCAGCCGGTATTTACCCAAAGGAGTTTGGGATCAATTAAGCCCCGAGGAGAAAAAAGAAGCCGAACAAGCAAAGGTAAAAGGTTCGAAAAGAGGTAAACAGCAGGTTACTTACACGCCCGCGATTAAAAAAGCCCTGCAAAAAGTAAAGTCGGTGGGCACTAGTAAACAAGATTTGCTGGAAAAAGCGAAAAAGTTAAACATTAAAGGCCGCAGCAAAATGAAGAAAGAAGAACTGGAAAAAGCCATAAAGGCGCATCAATAAGTTGTTTTTTAAAATATTGTTATTAGCTGCTTAAGTTCACTGTAATCTTATTTTATCGCACCTTAAGCTAAGTTTTTTATAAAAATCTGGTTTTAACCAAAAAAGTCCTAAACCTAGATAATTGCTTCGGAGTAGAAAGTAGGGCAAATAAATTGATAGTCCTATTTCTTATTTGAGTAATGAAAGATCTAAACAGTGTTACGAATTCCCCAATGGAGGGAGAAGGGGAGTACACCCGACGCGATTTTCTCACCCATGCGGGTAAAGGTATTTTAGCGGCCACGGTTCTGAGTGGTATTGCTTCCTGTACCGCCGATGCCCAGCAAGGAGGAAGTAAAAGCCCCACGGATAAAGATATCCACGCGAATTCAGTTACCGAGCCCATCGAATTAAAGCCGCTGGAAGATAAAACGGAGAAACCCCAGGAGCCTTTACCCGCTCCCTTAGAGCCCGGTAAACGGGTGGGTTTTGCGCTGGTAGGTTTAGGAAATCTGACCTTGGCGGAACTGCTGCCGGCTTTTAGTAATTGCCAGTATGCCAAAGTAGCGGCCCTAGTAAGTGGCAATCCGGATAAGGCCAAAAAAGTAGCCCGGCAATACGGCGTCCCGGAAAAAAGCATTTACTCTTACCAGAACTTCGATACTATCAAGAATAATCCGGACGTACAGGTAGTGTATATTGTGCTGCCTAATTCCATGCACGAAGAGTATACTATTCGGTCGGCGAAAGCGGGCAAGCATGTGCTGTGCGAAAAACCCATGTCTACTAATTCGCAGTCGGCGCAGCGGATGATTGAGGCCTGCGAACAAGCCGGTAAAAAATTAATGATTGCCTATCGCATCCAGTACGAGCCGAATAATAAAAAGGCCAAAGAATGGACGCGTAACGAGAAAATGGGCAAAGTAAGAGTTATAGATGCTACCAACACCCAAAACCAGGGTGATCCCGGCCAATGGCGCTTAAAAAAAGCATTAGCGGGCGGCGGTTCCTTACCCGACATTGGTATTTATTGTTTGAATACGATCCGGTATTTGCTCGGCGAAGAACCGATACAGGTGACGGGTACCGTGTTCAGCACGCCCAACGATCCGCGGTTTAAGGAAGTAGAAGAAACGGTATTATTTCAACTGCAATTTCCCAGCGGGGTACTAGCGCATTGCACTACCAGCTACGGCGTGCACAATTCAAAATGGTACCGGTGCTACGCCGACAAAGGCGGTTATTTTGGTTTAGATCCCGCTTTTGCTTACCATGGTTTACAAATGGATGGTTCGCAGGTACAAGACGAAATGGAAGTAAAACTAAAATCCAGTGTCGGAGAGAAAAATCAGTTTGCGCTGGAAATAGATCACATGGCGCAGTGCGTACTTCAAAATAAAAAACCTTTCACGCCCGGCGAAGAAGGCTTGCAAGATCATATTATTATGGAAGCCATTTATGAATCGGCCAAAACGGGTAAACCGGTTAAATTAAAGAAAATAGACAAACAGGATGCTTTCCGCGGCACCCCGCCGGAGGAAGTAAAATTAGCCTGAGTTACCGAATAACTACTTAAGCTTTAGAAATTCAGGTTAGGTAATAATTCTGAAATTTTTGTGTATACCTGTACGGCGGTTGCTACCCAGTCCGGGTTTACTTTGTTAGGGGAAGAAAATAACTACGCTATTCCTAACAAAGCGGCCATTCTTTACTAATCGACTCTAAAAACTGCTCCGGTTTTAACACTAACACGGGCATTTTTCTTAAATATAAGTATATACGGAACGGCTGATTTCATGAAAAATAAAGTAAGTATTGGTTACCACATTTCGCACGAGCAATTTAAACCCAGTCAGCTATTAACCTTGGCGCAGCAAGCAGAGCGGGCGGGCTTTACGCATGCTTTATCTTCCGATCATTTTTACCCGTGGAGCGAGGCCCAAGGCGAAAGCGGTTTTGCCTGGAGTTGGTTGGGAGCCGCCCTGCAAGCCACTAACCTGGAGTTTGGGATTGTAAATGCTCCCGGGCAACGCTATCATCCCGCCATTATTGCGCAAGCGGTTGCTACTTTATGCGAAATGTTTCCGCAGCGTTTTTGGCTGGCGGCAGGTAGCGGTCAGTTACTGAACGAGCACATTACGGGTAACCAATGGCTAGCCAAAGGAGCCCGCAACAAGCGACTGAAAGAATCTATAGATATTATGCGGGCATTGTGGGCGGGAAATATCGTCAATCACCAAGGCTATGTTACCGTGCAGGAGGCTAAACTGTATACTTTGCCGGCTTACCTGCCGCCCGTTATGGGAGCGGCCATTACCCCTGCCACCGCGGAGTGGGTAGGTAGCTGGGCCGATGGGTTGCTTACTATTTCGAAACCACCCGAAGAATTGCAGGAAGTAGTAGAAGCCTTCCGGCGGGGAGGAGGAGCCGGAAAACCCTTGTACCTGAAAGTGCAGCTTTCTTACGATTCCACTCTGGAAAAAGCCCGGCAAGGAGCGCACGAACAATGGAAGAACAATATTTTCCCTTCGGTATTGCTGGCCGAGGTACCTACTCCCGCTGGTTTCGATGCGGCCGGTACCATGGTAAAACCCGAAGAAATGGAACCGCACGTCCGCATCTCCCCCAAATCGGAAGACCACTTGAAATGGCTGCAACAAGATATAGACCTAGGCTTTACGCGTTTGTACCTGCACAATGTAAACCGGGAACAGGAACAATTTATTCAAACTTTTGGTCAGTACGTTTTACCTGAGTTAGTAAGTAAAGAATAAGTAAAGTAAGCTTTGCTATTGCATAAATCTCAAATTTCTGGTACTACTGCTTTGTAAGTTGCTTGATAGATATTGCTTGTTCACTTAATACCTATTTGAAATAAACAGAACGTATTTATTGGTTTGAATTAGAACCAGCTAGCCAAGAATAGCTGACAGCAGTTTGGCTAGGGAGGGCCTTCTAAGCTTCCGGTGCCGCAGGCATTCCGATGCAAGGAGGAAAGGAAGCTTAGATCCGCCCGAAAGAGCCAAACGGGGCCCGCCGGCCACGAGGCAAACGGGTTGCGGTACAAATAAGATAGCACCGCCGCCTAGAGACGGGAACCGGCTCCAAGTAAAAACAGGATGTGTTTAAATTAAGTAGAAAGTAACCGTATTATTTAAACTTCTGAGAACAGGCAAGCCACTTTACTTCTGGTGAGGTTTCCGGCTTAGCTTCTACTTCCTTTTCTATTAAAAATCCGCAATTATTGTGATTAAGGCTTTTGCCGCAAACCGGCTCTATCCGTTCTTCAGCCTGCTTGTTCAACGGGTAGGATATTAACTTTTTACGTTGCTGGCTAATCTTTTATCAAACTTCCTAAATAGATTAAGAATCAGTTGAACTATTTTGTTTGATATTGTCTTTGTTACAATATCTTATCTGCTAGTAAAGATTTGCTTAAAATAAATACTTTTTCCGATTACCTCCCAGCGCGTCTTTTAATAGACTCTTATTCTTTATTTATTATTCCCTGCAGCTTTTATTGCGTCTGTACTATTCATCAGCTTACAATTTCTATAACTCTTTCTACTGGTTGTTGCGGTAAATTTTATAAGTATTGGGTATGATCGTGTTTGAAAAGAATAATATTGAATTAGAATTACATTTAGAGTTAAAAATTCTGGAGATACGATGGATAGGCGGAATGAATGAAGAGGATTTGAAAGTTTTATTTTATAAAACAGTAGAAACAGCGAACAAGTATGCGGTGGAAAGTATCTTGCTGGATGCCACGTACGTGGAAACGGGTAAAAGCGCCGCTGTATACGATACACGCTTACAGCCGCTTTTTCAACAGAAAATAATGTTGCCCACCGTAAAGAGAATAGCCCGGGTTTCGTCCGGCAATTCTTCTTACGATGAAGCTTTCAACCAACATTATGCTACTTTAATGAAATCTAATCCCGCCGCCTTTGAGTTCCGCAATTTTAACCATCATTACGAAGCTATGGATTGGTTAACGGCGAAGTAAATTTTTGCTTTTCTAATGGAAGGCTTTTTCAAGTATTAAACGGCGAACTACTGGTAATTCTTTTTTAAAATGTAATCCCGGCTCATAGCCAGACTCTCAAAAGGCTCCCGACTTGTTTGGTCTTGTTCGACAAACCAATATTTTAGTCCGGCTACCTGACGCGCCGCAAATATCCGGTCGAAATTAATTACCCCGTGGCCCACTTCGGCAAATTGCTCCGAGCCTCTTTCCATATCTTTTACGTGCCACAACGGAAAACGACCCGGGTGCTTCTGAAAATAAGCTACCGGATCTACGCCGGCTTTGGTTATCCAGAAAAGGTCGGCTTCCATTTTTACTAATTCTTTATCTGTACGTTCCAGAATAAGGTCGTAAGGAACAATGCCGTCAATGGGCGGGAACTCAAAATTATGGCTATGGTAACCCAACTGAATTTTAGCCTGCCGGCAGGCCTCCCCCGCTTTATTTAATTTATCCGTTAGTTCTTTATACAAATCAAGGCTGGTGCGTTCTTCCTTAAACAACCAGGCACATACCATATACGGAATGTTCATGAGAGCGGTATCTTCCACCGCTTTATCCCAACCGTACCACAAAGTGCCTTTGGCTTTATCAATCCGCCCGGTTTCAAAGTGAGCACTAATAATAGTAAAGCCCAGATCCGAACAAATTTTACTGAATTCCTTTGGAGTTTTGCCCCAATAAGTGCCATCGTACCCGAACAGTTCTAATTGATTATAACCTAGTTTTGCGAGTTTGGTTAAAGAACCCGTCAGGTCTTTTTTCAGGTATTCCCGGATGTTCCAGAGTTGCACTCCCAAGGGTTTTTGTGGAGCCGCTACAAGGTCAGGTGTTACAGTAATAGCTGTTGCTCCTAGCACCAGCGATTTTACAAAAGTTCTTCGTTGCATTACCTGTTTTGTTAAATCCGGAAACAATTTCAAGATACTAAAATTAACCTAGTATTGCCAGCGGATTTAAACCAGGAGAAATAGTAAAAAATAAAAGGAGCGCACAATTATAACAGCTTTGGGTAACAGACTAATCTATTCTCCGGCTTGTTTCTGCTTTTTTAAAGTTTCAAGTCTCGGTGATTTCAAGTAAAAGCAAAGTTTTATCCCGTAAGTAGGCCAAAATTAAGTACACTCAGAATATACTGGTAGCTAAGGTAAAGTTGTTAAAAGCCTTTTCTCGCGCTTAATAAATCTTCCTGTTTTCCCGGTCAAAAAGTGTTGTAAATAAATTAGGTGTATAAACGACGTTTATTTAATGCTTGCTTTACGGCTCCAATTTCGTGAGCTATAATATTTCCCGGTTTTTGAACAATAATATAGGTTAAATTACATGTATGAAGTTTGTAAATTTTTATTTCGTTTATTAAAATAATGGTAACATAAACTGCTATTTATTAATGGTCTAAATTATTTAATGTCTTGTTAGTAGATATTTCGTAAACCTGTCAGCTTCCTTAAAAAAACTTGTTGCAAACCTGTAAAACGAAATTTAAATTTGAATACTTTTATAAATGTAATTTTTACACTTAAACTTTATTTTTTGATCTAATGAAGCAAGATGAAAAGTAAAGGGAGGTGAGAAACTAAGTCACTTTAACAAAAAACGCAATGAAAAGAAAATTACTTAGGACGGCGAAGGTCATTTGGATGCTTTCTCTTTTACTTATTTCCTTTACTCAAGCCTGGGCACAACAGCGTACGGTTACAGGTAAAGTTACGGGAGAAAACAATGAGGGGTTGCCAGGAGTAACCATTGTTGTAAAAGGTACCAGCACGGGTACCACCACCGGGACATCTGGTGAATTCACGGTAGATGTTCCCAGTGGGACAAGTACTTTAACGGCTTCTTTTATTGGTTACGCTACCCAGGATGTGCCGGTAAATAACCAAAGCGTCATTAATATCCGGTTAGCCCCAGATACCAAAGCATTAGAAGAAGTGGTGGTGATCGGTTACCAAACAGTCCGGAAGCAAGATTTAACTGGAGCGGCTTCGGTTATAAACCCGGAAGCGGCTACCAAAGTAACGACCAATACGGTGGCTGAAGCTATTCAGGGCTTAGCTCCGGGAGTTACGGTGCGCAATACGGGCCGGCCGGGAGCAGGTGCTTCCATTGACATTCGCGGGGTGGCTAGTTTTACCAACACCAGTCCATTGTACGTGATTGATGGTATGATTGCCGATGCTTCGCCTACCCTCAACACGGATGATATTGAATCCATCCAAATTTTGAAAGATGCTTCTGCCGCAGCTATTTATGGCTCACGTGCCGGCAACGGGGTAGTAATTATAACCACGAAAAAAGGCAAAGAAGGCCCCGCTAAAATTGGCGTATCGGTAAAACATGGTTTGCAGCAATTACCCAAACTCTGGGATGTAATGAACGCCGAAGAATTTGCCGCTACCCAACGTTTACAATACGAAAATTCGGGCGCTACTCCTCCGGCCAGTGTGTCCTTAACGCCACCTACTGGTCCGGGCAGTATCCGGCACTATACCGTTACCAACACCGACTGGCAGAAAGAAGCTACTCAGTTAGGTTCGCTGGCCGATTACAACGTGACTTTATCGGGTGGTTCCCAGAACAGCAGTTATTTAATTTCTGGCTCGTATTTTACCAACGAAGGCGTCGTGATTGGCAACTCTTTCGACCGGGCCAGCTTACGGGTAAATACCCAAGGTTCTAAAGGCAGAATTACTTTCGGGGAAAATCTGGTGCTGACGCATTCCTGGGAAGAAAGACCTTTGCTGGTGAATCCGTTTTACGATATGCCGCAATTGCTGCCAGTGATTCCGGTACAAAGTCCCAGTTTAGTAGATGTGAACGCCAATAACCCCGGTGGCTGGGGGTTAGGCGACCCGGTTACTGCGCCAAGTTATGCCTGGAACTACATCGCCATGACTAAACTGTTTAATACCACGCATAAATACTCCCGCCTGGTAGGTAATGCCTTCGTGGATGTAAAATTATTCGATTGGTTAAGTTATAAGTTTAACGCTGGTTTAGACGGAGGTTTTGATTTTAATCAGAATATCCGGACTCCGGGTAACTGGGTTTTAGGGCAGGCTTTTGAGGCGAGTCACGTTTACCAGAACCGGCAAAACTTTTACACGCTGCTTTTTGAGCACACGCTTAACTTTAATAAAGTATTTAATCGCCATAACTTAAATGGGGTAGTAGGTTACACGCAGCAACGTACTAACCGGGATATAATTGAAGCCCGCCGCAATGATTTACAGAATTTTGGCGGTCAGGATTTAACTACTATTAGTTCCGCCATCGGCGATCAAACTTCTGAAGGAAGAGTTTTAGATGATTACCGCCTGAACGGAGCTTTAGGTCGAATAAACTATACCTACGACGATAAGTATCTTTTAACCCTTACCGGTCGCTACGACGAAGACTCCCGGTTTGGAGCGGATTACCGCAGTAAGTTCTTCCCGTCCGTAGCTGTAGGCTGGAGAATCAGTCAGGAAGATTTTTTACGTCAAGATTGGTTATCTGATTTAAAACTTAGGGCATCATATGGCCAGCTAGGAATTGCTACCGTAGGATCCTGGGATTACATCGGCGTAATTAATAATAACCCGCGGGTTGTTTTTGGAGCGGATAACCAAACGATTGCCGTAGGCGCTTACCAGGCACGGTTAACCAACCCGGACTTACGTTGGGAAACCAGAACATCTAAAAACGTAGGGTTTGATGCTGCTTTCTTAAATAATAAAATTTTAGCCAGCGCCGAATATTATCATTCCTTATCCGAAGATGTTTTGGTACAGTTACCCGTAGCGTATTACCTGGGTAATCTGGGCGGGGATCCTTTCGTGAATGCGGCTTCCATCAGCAACCGGGGCGTGGAGTTCTCGGCCACTTACCGCAGTTCCGAAAATCCTTTTAAATGGGATATAACGGCTAATTTCACTACTATTAAAAACCGGGTAGAAGATTTAGGTAACCAAGGCGAAGGTATTAACTACTTGCAGGTGGGTGCTACCCGCTCACAAATTGGCCGGGGGATTGGTGAATGGTTTGTGGTAGAAACGGATGGCCTTTTCCAGAGTGAGGAAGAAGTGCTGAATCATAAAAATTCGCAAGGCACCGTTATTCAACCATTTTCTAAGCCTGGCGACGTGCGGTTTAAAGATTTAAATGACGACGGTCAGATTAACGACGAAGACCGTACTTTTAAGGGCTCGCCCTGGCCTAAGCTGCAAACCGGCGCTCAATTCAACGCTTCTTACGGCGGCTTTAATTTTAATCTGCAATTAATAGGAGTTTTTGGTCAAACCGTTTTCAACGATGTTAGAAGAATCCTGGATTCTTACGTAAACACCAACTTCCGGAGCGATATAAACCCCTGGACACCTACCAATACAAACACTTCTGACCCCCGGTTAGCCCGTAATACCGAGCTCGGAGTGGAATTTAACAATCGGTACGCGAGTGACCGTTGGCTCGAAAAAGCAGGTTATGTGCGGGTGCGCAACGTAGAAATTGGTTATAATCTGCCCAAAACATTTTTAAGCCGGATGCATATCAACAACGCCCGAATTTATATCAGTGGACAAAACTTACTGACTATTACCAAATATAAAGGCCTAGACCCAGATGTAACCGGAGTAGGTATTCTGGAAAGAGGCGTAGATGCCGGAAACTGGCCAGCGAGCCGGGTATATTCAGTGGGTTTAAATTTTGAGTTTTAATTTGCAAGCAGCTATTTATATGAAAAAGATATTGTGTTTATGGATGACTGTCGGTCTTTTAGTAACCGGTTGTCAGCAAGACTTAGATGTAGTTAATCCGAATGCTCCTACCACCGACCTTTTCTGGAAGAATGCTACTGATGCGCAGCAAGGGGTAAATGCCATTTATAGTACTTTACACCGGGGGCCTATTGTTCTTTGGCAATGGTTTTACTACACGGTGCGCTCGGATGAGGCTTTTAGCCAAAGTCCCCGGACCGATATACCCAACAACATGGATAAGTTCCTGATTACCAATTATAATTTCGGAGAAACCAACTGGATTTACGGCGATAATTATATTGGCATTTTCCGGGCAAACCAGGTGCTGGATAACGTGCCGAACATACAAATGGATGAGGCTTTAAAATCTCGTTTAATGGGCGAAGCTAAATTTTTCAGGGGATTTTTCTATTACAACTTAGCCAGTTTATACGGTAACGTGCCTCTTATTCTGGCTACTTCTAAACCTACTGATTTACCAGCGAATGCCACCCGGCAGGAAGTTTGGGCCCAGGTAGTAAAAGATTTAACCGAAGCTTCCGGTGTTTTACCAACTAAATACTCTGGTACAGATGTGGGCCGCATTACCAAAGGAGCCGCATATGCATTGTTAGCCAAAGCTTACCTGCAGCAAAGGCAATACGACCAGGCTCTTACTCCTTTGCAATGGCTCGTGGAAGGCGAAGGGAAAGATATTTATAGCTTAATGCCTAATTATCGAGATAACTTTTTGAGTACCACCGAAAATAATGCCGAGTCGGTATTTGAATGGCAATTTGCTACTAACCCATCCGAATTTACGGATAATGATGTGCAAACGCCTAACCAAAACTACGGCTCGCCACTCGCTCAATTTGTGGCTCCGTTAAATGTAGGATTCTCTGATGCCGAAATGCAACGTTGGGTAGTAAATGAGTTTCATCAAGACAAAACTACGGCCGGTGAAAGAGATCCTCGTTTAGCGGCTTCTTTACTTTACGATTCAACGGATGTACGCGGGCCGGAATTTACGCAGATATATGGTCAGACTTTTGCGCAGCGCTACGGTACTACCGGTAATAACCGCGGAAGAGTTTGGTTACGCAAATTCCAGAACGATGCAGAGCCCGGCCGGGCTAACGAAGGATTCCGTTCGGCTAATAACTACCGCTTTATCCGCTACTCGGATGTGTTGTTACTATACGCCGAAACTTTAAATGAATTAAACCGCACTGCCGAAGCCTACCCATACGTAGACCGGGTACGGCAAAGAGCGGGGTTACCAGCCTTAACGCAAGCTAAACCAGGCTTGGACCAGACGCAATTCCGGGCGCAAATCATGCACGAACGTGTAACCGAACTTGCCGGCGAAGGACATCGCTGGAACGATTTAGACCGTTGGGGTTACTTTGAATCGCAGGAAAAAATAAATGAACTAGCGCAACGTGACCCTGCTTTTACTACTTTTATTGTGGGCCGGCATCGCTTGTTGCCCTTACCGCAACGTGACGTGGATATTAATCCTAATTTGCAACAGAATCCTAATTATTAATTCTTGTTCCGTAACTGCCTTCTGTACTTTTAGGCAAGCGGAAGGCAGTTATTAAATTAATGCCGCCGCGCTCCTTTTTGCGAATGCTTCTGAATTTACGAATTGTCTAGTAAGAAATTTCAGTGGAAGTTAAAGCAGTTAAATACTGATAAAATTTAAGAATTAGTAATTTTTAAAGTTTAGGCACAAGCAATCAAATTTTACAATCGGCATTTTCGATTGTGTGTGTAGTCAGGAAATTAAAAACAGTTAAAATTTATAACCCTATCCGAATGAATAAAATAAGACTAAGCTTACTAATGCTGCTGAGTTACTTTTCAGCTAATGCCCAAAATACTGTTAAAATCAATGCAGCAGGCACAGGCAATTCTGAAGTAAAAATTAGCAAACACATTTACGGCCACTTTGCCGAGCATTTGGGTGCTTGTATTTACGGCGGTTTTTACGTGGGCGAAGATTCTAAAATACCCAATACCAATGGGGTCCGGAACGACGTGGTGGCGGCACTGAAAACATTAAAAGTGCCTAATTTGCGTTGGCCGGGTGGTTGTTTTGCCGATACTTACCACTGGAAAGATGGTATTGGGCCGAAAGACAAACGTCCGTCCATGGTGAATACCTGGTGGGGCGGGGTTACGGAAAATAACAGCTTTGGTACCCATGATTTTTTAAATATGTGCGAACTTATTGGCACCGAACCTTATTTGGCCGGTAACATTGGCAGTGGCAGTGTACAGGAACTCGCCGATTGGGTGCAGTACGTAAATTTCGACGGCGAAAGCCCTATGTCGAAGCTGCGTCGCCAGAACGGGCGCGACAAACCCTGGAAAGTTAAATTCTGGGGCATTGGTAACGAAGCCTGGGGCTGCGGTGGTAACATGACGGCTGATTATTATGCCAACGAATATCGTAAATACGCCACTTTCGTCTCTGACTGGACCAATACGGGAGCCTTGTTCCGGATTGCTTCCGGCGCCAACTCCGCCGATTATAACTGGACCGAAACCTTAATGAAAAATATTCCGGGCAATATGCTGAGTGGCGTAGCGCTGCACCATTATTCGGTAATCGACTGGAATAAAAAAGGCCCTTCTACCGATTTTAACGAGCAGCAGTATTTCACCACCATGCAGCGGGCATTACAAATGGAAGAATTGGTAACCAAACATTCCGCTATCATGGATAAATACGACCCCCAGAAGAAAATAGCCTTGGTAGTAGATGAGTGGGGCGGCTGGTACGAAGTAGAACCCGGCACCAATCCTGGCTTTTTATATCAGCAAAATACCATGCGCGACGCGATGATTGCAGGCGTAACTTTAAATATATTTAATAATCACAGCGACCGTGTCCGGATGGCGAATTTGGCTCAGGCTATAAATGTGTTGCAGGCCGTTATCTTAACCAAAGACGAAAAAATGGTGTTGACACCCACCTACCACGTAATGGAAATGTACAACGTACATCAGGATGCTACTTTATTGCCGGTAGAAGTGAAGAGCAAAGATTATGTAGTGAATAATCAGAAATTACCGGCAGTTTCGGCTTCTGCTTCCCGCGATGCCAAAGGATTAACGCATATATCGCTGGTAAATATTGATAGTAAAAATGCCCAGGAAATTAGTCTTGATTTGCCGGGTACAAAAAGTGGAGGCGTAACGGGCCGGATTTTAGCTTCCTCGAAATTGCAGGATTTTAATTCCTTTGAGAATCCTAAAAAAATTCAGCCGGCTGCTTTTAAAGACGCGAAGTTAAATGCGGGCAAATTAACCGTGAAAGTGCCGCCTTTTTCGGTGGTAGTGTTGGAAGTGAAGTAGGCCGTAATTGAAATCATGCAAAAGTATTTATCAAAAGGTATTTCGGGAGTCGTCTTATTTCTGTTGGGAGCAAGTTTGGTAGCTTGCTCTCCAAACGAGGAAGTAGCGCCTAATCCGCTGGTAGTGAACCCGCCGGTAGAAGTACCTTTTGATATTAACACCCTTAGCGACACCTACGCAGCCATTGCTCCATATGAATTCCGGTTTAAATGGGGACCATATAACACCCACGACCCTTCCATTATAAAAGAAGGCAGTTATTTCTACTGCTATAGCACCGATGCCGGCTTTGGGACCACTGTTCCGGCAGGTATTCAGGTTCGAAAGTCAAAGGATTTAATTAATTGGGAATACGTGGGTACGGCTTTCAATGACTTGCCTCAACAAGGCGCTGATTTTATTAAACAAAACGGCGGTACTCCGTTTAATTCTTTGTGGGCGCCTTATATTCTAAAAGTTAATAATGAGTTTCGCCTGTATTATTCTTTGTCGTCACCTACGCCCCGGCTAAGTGTTATTGGTTTAGCTACTGCCGCTTCCCCGGAAGGCCCGTGGACCGAAAAAGGTTTGGTAGTTACCTCGTTAAATAATTCTATCATCCAAACGAATGCTATTGACCCAACGGTAGTGGTGGATAATTCTGGTAATCATACTTTTTATTATGGCTCCGCCTGGGATGGTATCTATACTTTAAAACTCAATCCGGCTACTGGTTTAGCGGCTTTGCACAATGATAAAGGCACCCGGGTAGCGCAACGTGGTTTTACGGGTAATAAAATAAATGGGAATATCGAAGGCCCGGAAATTATCTATCAGCCGGAATTAAAAAAATACTACTTGTTTATTTCCTACGATTGGCTGGAGACCAAATACAACGTGCGGGTAGGCCGCTCCGACTTCCCCGAAGGACCATTTTACGATTTTAATGGCAAAGACATCAACTCCACTGAGGACCACGGGCCGATGATTCTGGCGCCCTACCAATTTGCCGGACACAGTGGCTGGCAAGGAGTAGCGCATCCTGCGGTTTTTGCCGATAATGGTCAGTATTATATGGCGCACCAGGGGCGGCCCGGTGAGAATAAATTCTTTATGGTATTGCACGTCCGGAAAATATACTGGACCAAAGATGGCTGGCCAATTGTGTCGCCGGAGCGTTTTTCGGGTACGGAACAAACCACTATTCCTGACTCCGAATTAGTCGGTATTTGGGAACAAATTACTTTAAGCTACCAAGTAGTACCAGGCTACGCCGAAGAGCAGGTATCGCCGGATTTCCAAACTTCGATTCCTTTGGAGCTAAAAGCCGATGGCACTCTTAATAATGATGCTGCCAGTAAATGGACGTACAAGGCTCCCTGGCTGGAATTGAATTGGAGCAATGGGAAAACCGATAACGTGTACGTAGAACGGGGGAGAGATTGGGAAAATAAAAAGCCTTGTTTAGTGTTTACCGGGCTAAATACGGCCGGCACAGCCATCTGGGGTAGGAAATAATTGAAAATTTGAATAATTCAACAAATTGAAAAGATTAATGATGCGAAAAAATGTATTTCTAGCTTGCGTAATTGCCGCCGGATTTTTTGCTGGATTGCCAGAAAGTAACGCCCAAACTAAAACATTTACAGTTAAAGCAAATGAGGTAAAAGCTTCCGTTTCGCCTACCTTATGGGGCGTTTTTTTTGAAGATATTAACTTGGGTGCCGACGGCGGTATTTACGCCGAATTAGTAAAGAATCGTTCTTTTGAGTTTGATACGCCTTTAATGGGCTGGAAATTACTACAGCAAGGAGAAGAACAGGGTAGTTTGCTGGTAAATAACCGTGGCGAACTAAATGGCGCTAACTCCCGGTTTATTCGGGTTACTTCTAAAACTCCTACTGGTAATTTCGGCTTTTCGAACGAAGGTTTCCGGGGTATGGGCATTAAAAAAGGCAACCAGTACGATTTCTCTGTTTTAGCTAGTCAGCAAGAAGGTACTGTTTCTTTGGTAGTAGAATTAACCAACAGTAAGGGAGAAAAATTAGGGTCCACTACCATTACTCCTACCGGAAAACCCTGGAAGAAATACAACGCCAGCTTCACCGCCACCGCTACCGAGCCAAAAGCCATGTTAAACATTTACATGAAAGGCCAGGGAATAGTGGATCTGGACATGATTTCTTTGTTCCCGAAAGATACTTGGAAAAACCGACCAAACGGGATGCGCGCCGACTTAGTACAACTGCTAGCCGATATGAAACCAGGTTTTATCCGTTTTCCGGGTGGCTGCATTGTAGAAGGCCGGACTTTAGATGAACGTTTTCAGTGGAAAAAAACCATTGGGCCCGTGGAAGACCGGGGTTATTTAATTAACCGCTGGAACACAGAATTTAAACACCGGCTTACCACCGATTATTACCAGTCGTTTGGTTTAGGTTTTTACGAGTATTTTCAATTAGCCGAAGACATTGGGGCCGAGCCGTTGCCCATTTTAAATTGCGGCATGGCCTGCCAGTTTAATACCGCCGAAGTAGTGCCGCTGGAAAGTTTAGACCCTTACGTACAGGATGCCTTGGATTTAATTGAATTTGCGAACGGCTCCGCTGATACAAAATGGGGTAAAATGCGGGCTGACATGGGCCATCCAGCACCCTTTAATTTAAAAATGATGGGCGTTGGTAACGAAAACTGGGGGCCGCAATACATCGACCGGTTAAAGATTTTTACTCAAGCAATTAAAGCCAAATACCCCAATATTCAACTGGTGAACAGCTCCGGTACCGACCCGAGCGGCGAACGTTTTGATTATTTAAACGGTGAACTACGGAAGATGAATGCCGATATAATCGACGAGCATTATTACCGGGCGCCCCAATGGTTTTTAGATAATGCCAAACGTTACGATAACTACGACCGCAAAGGGCCCAAAGTATTTGCCGGCGAATACGCCGCGCAAAGTGTAGCCATTGCCAGCCCCGATAATAAAAACAATTGGCAATGTGCCCTATCCGAAGCGGCTTTTATGACGGGTTTGGAGCGCAACGCCGATGTGGTTGCCATGGCTTCGTACGCTCCTTTGTTTGCGCACGCCGAAGGCTGGCAATGGACGCCCGATATGATTTGGGTAGATAATTTAAAATCTTATGGTACGCCTAATTACCACGTTCAGAAATTGTTTTCGACTAACAAAGGAACCAATGTAGTGCCCTTACTGCTGAACAACGAGGTGGCAACTGGTCAGGATGGTTATTATGCTTCAGCCGTACTGGATAAAAATAAAAAGGAGTTAATCCTAAAAGTAGTAAATGCTTCAAATAAAACCCAGGAAACAGATTTTGTAATTGATGGCTTAAGTAAAATTGCCGCCAAAGGTACATTAACCGTACTTCGCAGCGACAAACTGGACCAGGTAAATTCTTTTGAAAATCCAACGGCTATTAGCCCGGCAGTGAAAGATATAACGGTAAAAGATAAAAAAGTGAAATTACCGTTGCAACCTTATTCGGTAAATGTGATTAAGCTAAAGTTTTCATGATAAAACTTTTAAGTTTCATTTTCAACTGGAGCTACCATTAGCACCTAAGAAAATAGATAAACCAGAAGGAGAAGCCAGAAAAGCAGGAGCGAAGAGGAAAAGACAGCAGTCGGGGCAACGAGGGCCTTCTAAGGTTCCGGTGTCGACGCAGGAGACATTCCACAGACGGAGTCGAGGAAAGGAAGCTTAGACCACCCGTGTGTCCCGACGAGGCCCGCCGGCCAGGAGGCAAACACGGACTTGTCAAACTAGATAGCACCGTAGCTTGGAGACGGGAATCGGCTCCAAAGATAAACAGTTGATTTTAGCAATACCTCTTCTAGGATGCATGGAGAGAAGCCGATTAAAGTGTCAAAACGAAAATGAAATCATTATTTAAATTTTTGCCTTTTGTGGTGGTGTTATCTGGACCAAGCTTGGCTCAAAATTCCGCTTACAAAGATTACCCGATTTCGGCAGTCGAAATAAACAAAGTAGAGTTAACCGACAATTTCTGGCTACCCAAAATCAAAACGGTACAAAATACTACCATCCAGTTTGGTTTTAAGAAATGTGAGGAAGAAGGCCGGTTAGAGAACTTCCTGATTGCGGGTGGTAAAATGACCGGTAAAACCCGGGGTAAAATGCCTTTTGATGATACCGATGTTTATAAATTAATTGAAGGTGCTTCCAATTCTTTAATCAGTGCTCCAAATAAAAAACTGGATGCCTACCTGGATTCAGTTATTGCCATTATAAAAGTAGGCCAGCAACCCGATGGTTACCTTACCACCTGGCATACTATTGACCAGAATCATCCGCCGGCTCCTTGGGTAAAACCAGGTCCACGGTGGAAAAGCGAGGCCATGAGCCATGAGTTGTATAATGCCGGTCATTTGTACGAGGCCGCGGCTACGCATTATATCGCCACGGGTAAGCGCAACTTTTTAGAAATAGCCCTCCGAAATGCCGATTTACTCGTTAAAACTTTCGGTCCGGAACCAGATAAATTACAAATCCCGCCGGGGCACCAGATTGTCGAAACGGGTTTAGTTAAATTGTACCGGATAACCGGAAAAGAAGATTATTTAAAACTTGCTAAATTTTTCCTGGACCAGCGGGGCGTAAAATCTAACGGACGGGAACTCTACGGACCTTACAGCCAAGACCATTTACCAGTAACTCAACAAACCGAAGCGGTGGGCCATGCGGTTCGGGCGGTGTACCTATTCGCCGGTATGACCGATGTAGCCGCTATCTACGATAATAAAGCTTATTTAAACGCAGTGCAAACCATTTGGGAAAACATGGTGAGCAAGAAAATGTATCTTACCGGAGGAATAGGAGCATTGCACGAAGGAGAGGCTTTCGGGAAAAATTACGAATTACCTAACAAAACCGCTTACGGGGAAACCTGTGCCGCAATCGGTGATGTGTATTTTAACCACCGTTTGTTTTTACTAACTGGTGATAGCAAATACTACGATATAATCGAACGTACGCTTTACAACGGCTTAATATCCGGCATTTCTTTATCCGGCGACAAGTTCTTTTACCCAAATCCGCTGGAATCGGATGGCAAATACGCGTTTAATTTTGGTTCCTGTACCCGCCAGCCTTGGTTTGAGAGTTCTTGCTGCCCCACTAATCTGGTCCGGTTCGTGCCGGCTATGCCCAGCTTAATCTACGCTACCCAAGCCGATAATTTGTTTATTAATTTATTTGCCGCAAATAAAGCCCAAGTTAAAGTCAACAATACCAATGTTGCCGTAGCTCAGCAAACGGAATATCCTTGGCAAGGTAAAATTACCGTAGCAGTTAACCCGGAAAAAGCAATTAATTTTAATTTAAAAATCAGAATTCCGGGTTGGGCCCGCAACGAAGTTGCGCCGGGTAATTTGTACGCGTATGCCGATAAAAAGCAAGGCGAAGTTACCGTAAAAGTAAATGGGCAAAAGGTAAATATTTCTCCCGACCAAGGCTACGCCGTAATTGCCCGCCAATGGCAGAAAGGCGATAAAGTGGAGGTAATGCTTCCCATGAACATCCGTCAGGTAATTACCAGCAATCAGGTAAAAGAAAATCAAAACCACGTTGCTTTAGAATATGGACCCTTGGTTTATTGTGCCGAAGCAATAGATAACAACGGTAGCTTGACAGGAATCAAAGTACCCAATATTGCACCTTTAAAAGTAGAGAGAAGGCCTGATTTGCTGCAAGGAGTGAGTGTTATCTCGGGGCAGTTAGCTGGTAAAAAGTTTGTGGCTATTCCTTATTATGCTTGGTCGAACCGGGGAGTGAATGAGATGAAAGTATGGTTGCCCAAGGCTGATCCGGATAGTAAAAATTAAATAGCTGAAACTTCATTAATAGGTTTTATCCTAAAGTTATTCTATCCTTATTTGGAAATGTAGAGTTGTTGAATTTTTATCTGTCGCGAGCGTCTTCGCTCGTGATGTTTATCGTCCGGCCTCTGGCCGGTAGGGATTTAGCTTAGTTGCTTTAATGGAACGTCTAGCACTATGCCCGGCCAGAGGCCTATCAGATGGTTAGACACGAGCGAGGACGCTCGCGCCAATTTTAATAATAAGTAACTTAAAAGCCTTTCCTCTCAAGGAAAAACTGCTCCATGTTCAGCGTAACAGTAATTAAAAATTAAATATTAGCTTTAAAGATTTTCCATTTGCCAAAGATTAAATCAAATAAAGCATTAGTAAATATAAGGATGCGTTTTATAGCCTTGGTATTAAGTTTTTTTCTGTGTTTCCTAAACTTAGGGCTTTTGCAAGCCCAGGTTACGGCTCCACAGTCAGAAGCGAATCAAAGCCAGGAGTTGCAGAAAAATATTCCGGTACACGACCCGGTAATGATGAGGCAAGGTGATACGTATTACTTGTTTGCTACTGGCCGGGGAATAGCCGTTTGGTCATCGAAAGATAGGCAGCAATGGAAGCGCGAAGAACTTGTGTTTTCAACGGCTCCGGAATGGGCAGTACAAGCTATCCCAACTTTTAAAAACCATATCTGGGCACCCGATATCAGCTACCACAAAGGCACCTATTACCTGTATTATTCCGTTTCAGCTTTCGGCAAAAACACTTCCGCTATCGGGCTTGCTACAAATACTACTCTAAACCCGATGGATAAAAATTTTAAATGGGTAGATCACGGTAAAGTAATTCAATCCGAACCTGGAAAAACTAACTGGAATGCCATTGACCCTAATTTAATTACCGATAAAGCAGGTAATCCTTACTTGGCATTTGGTTCTTTCTGGGAAGGTTTGAAACTGGTGAAATTGAATAAAGACCGTAAAAGTTTAGCTCAAAGCATTCAAAGTTTGCCTACTATTGCCAGCCGCAAAACGGAGGTAGCCGCTTCCAGCAATTTGCCAGCTACCACCAACAGCCCGGCAGATGCGGGAGATAATGCCATTGAAGCGCCCTTTATATTTAAAAAGCACGGATATTATTATCTTTTCGCTTCTATTGATTATTGTTGTAAAGGAGTAAACAGCACCTATAAAATTATTGTAGGCCGCGCTAAAGACGTGCAAGGTCCTTACCTGGATAAAGCGGGTAAATCAATGGTTCAGGGAGGCGGCACTTTGGTGCTGGCGGGCAATAACAACTGGTACGGCGTTGGACACAGCGCTACTTACACTTTTGATAATCAGGATTACTTGATTTTTCACGGGTATGATGCCGCTGATAAAGGTAAATCTAAATTGCGGATAGAGCTTTTAACCTGGGATGAACAAGAGTGGCCAATAGTATCTGGTAACGCTGGCGGTAAATAGGCCGAAATAGTTGATGAAAACGATAAGTAAATTAGTAAATAATAAACCTAAACTTTAAATCTTTCACCTTCATACGCAAAACGATAAAATGAACTTTCAACTAAGATTGCCTCTCTCTATTCTGGGAATTTTTTTACTAGCCTTGGGTGGCTGTAACAGTGGTAGTAAAAACCAATCCGCCGAAACAACTAACAGCCAGGCGACTGATTCTACAGCTACTGCTTCGCAGGAAGTAAGTTTGCCTGCTAAAGCTGATTTTCAGAACACCATTTCCGGAAAGAAAACCGATTTATATGTGCTGAAGAACAAAAATAACGTACAGGCTGCCATCACGAATTACGGAGGACGTTTAGTAAGCTTGCTGGTGCCGGATAAAGCTGGTAAAATGACCGACGTAATTGTGGGTTTCGATAAATTACAGCCTTTTACTGAAGGTGCAGACACGTATTTCGGGGCGTTAATTGGTCGGTACGGCAACCGGATTGCCAAAGGCAAATTTACCCTCGACGGTAAAACGTATACGCTGGCAACGAACAATGGACCAAACCATTTACACGGCGGCAAAGTAGGCTTTTCCCGGGTAATATGGGATGCTAACCAAACCAACGACAGCACCCTGGTTTTAACCTATGTATCTAAAGATGGGGAAGAAGGCTATCCGGGCACTTTAACTTCTAAAGTTACTTATACCCTGAGCAGCGCGAACGAGTTGAAAATTGCTTACGAAGCTACTACGGATAAAAAGACAGTGTTAAACCTGACTAATCATTCTTACTTTAACTTAAACGGAGCAGGAAGTGGTACCATCCTTGACCACCAATTACAAATTAATGCCGACCGGTACACGCCCGTTGATTCTACTTTAATTCCTACAGGTAAAATAGAAGCTCTAGCCGGCACACCGCTTAACTTTAAAAAAGCTACTATTATTGGTGACCGTATTAACGACACGCATCAGCAAATAAAATTTGGTAAAGGGTACGACCATAATTACGTATTGGCTACACAAAGAAGCGCTACGTTAAAACCTGCCGCCGCCGTACTGGGTGATAAAAGCGGTATATACATGGAAGTATCCACCCAAGAGCCAGGTATCCAGTTTTACAGCGGTAACTTTATGACCGGTAGTAATCAAATTAAAGGTGGCAAAAAAGACGAATACCGCTCGGCCTTTTGCCTCGAGACCCAGCACTTCCCCGATTCACCTAACCAGCGTAATTTCCCTTCTACAGTGTTAGCACCCGGCCAAACGTATAAAACTTCTTCGGTTTATAAGTTTTCGGTGAAGCAGTAGTAAGAAAATTAAGTGCTATACCTAAAAACGTAGCGCATAGGAATTAGCACCTGCTTAGGAACCTGCCGCAGCATGTTCCTAAGCAGGTGCTAATTCCGAACAGAAATAATCCGAACAGAAGTAAAAAATTTGATTTTCTACGGAGGATAATTTATTCATCCTCCCATATAGTTTAAGCTGCATGATTAAGTACATAGGTCAGACCCGGATATTAGTCGCGGTAGATTGTATAATATTCGGTTTTGATGGTTCAGATTTTAAATTATTACTGATTCAGCGGGGCTTTGCGCCGGAGAAAAAAAGATGGAGCTTAATGGGCGGATTTATTCAGCCGGAAGAAACCTTAGAAGTAGCCGCAAATCGCGTACTGAAGCAATTAACCGGCTTAGAAGATGTTTACCTGGAACAATTACAAGCTTTCAGCGGACCGGACCGCGACCCCGTAGAAAGAACAATTGCTGTCGCTTACTTTGCTTTAATTGATATTCACAAATACGAAAAGCAAATCAGCCACGAGTACCACGCCGAATGGTTTTTATTAAAAGATATGCCGCAATTAATTTTCGACCATGGACAAATGGTGGAGTTGGCTAAAAAAAGACTACGGTACAAAGCCGCATTACACCCTGTTTTATTTGAGTTATTACCCGAAAGATTTACCATTCCACAGTTACAGGCTCTGTACGAAGGTCTATACGAAACCGAATTTGATAAACGAAATTTTAGCCGGAAAATTCTTTCTACCGGTTTGCTGGTAAAGCAAAACGAAAAAGACAAAGAAAACTCCCGCAAAGGTGCTTTTTATTATAAACTGGATAAAAGAAAGTACTCGGAGAACTTTCAAGCCTTCCTGAAGTTTATTCCCAATCCGGATAAATTTCTGGTATAAGAAATAAATTTTAAAAATAATTTTTTGTTTAAGTGTTGTTTAGACAATTAAATCAGTAAATTTAAAACATCATTAATTTATAATTCCGATTTTCTTTCTCTTCAGCAAAGAATTAAGCCTAGTAACAGCAAAGCATTGCCATAAATTTTGCGAATAGTAATAAACAGGTTTAGGAAAGAACCGTAAGTTTTTACAAGGTCAATAACATTTTACATTCACTATTTCGGTAAGCTATGAAGAAATTACTCTTGATATTTGGATTAATAGGAAGTACCTGGTTATCTGCTTGTTCCAACGAAAAGTCTGGGGCAAATAATGCTGCTGCTGAATCTGGAACTACGGCTGAAAATGACTCGAGTACTACTAACCCAATAAATTCTGAATACGGAACTCCAAATGCTTCCGAAAACCCGGTAGATTCTGCCCAAAGCGCCAAGCAGGATAGTACCCGTAAATAATCTGTTTTCTTTAAAAATAATCCGTCGAAATAAGTCGAAAAGAACCGGAATATTCTTTTCTAAAAGTAAGAAGCGTTAATTTGACATTTTAATTTATTATGGAAAAAGAGGTATATGTAATTGGAGTAGATTATGGAACAGATTCGGTACGCTCTGTAATTGTGAACGCGCTTAACGGTCAGGAAGTAGCAGCTGCTGTGTACCCGTATCCGCGGTGGCAACAAGGCTTGTATTGTATTCCCGCCGAAAACCAGTTTCGGCAGCATCCATTGGATTATATCGAAGGTTTGGAGTATACCATTAAAGCGTGTCTGGAGCAAGCCGGTCCCGAAGTGGCAGCCGCGGTAAAGGGTATTGCGGTAGATACGACGGGTTCCACGCCGGTAGCCGTTGATAAATCGGGGACTCCGCTGGCCTTATTGCCGGGTTTTGAGGAAAATCCGCATGCCATGTTTGTGCTCTGGAAAGACCATACTTCCGTAAACGAAGCTGCCGAAATAAACGAACATGCTAAAAAGTTCGAAACCAACTACCTGCAATACGTAGGCGGAATTTACTCCTCGGAGTGGTTCTGGGCCAAATTGCTTCGGACATTACGCACCGATGAACAAGTACGGGCCGCTACCTATTCCTGGGTTGAGCATTGCGACTGGGTGCCTTTTCTCCTAACGGGAGGTACCGAAGTGCAACAGATGAAACGCAGTGTGTGCGCGGCCGGACATAAATCGTTATGGGCAGTTGAATTTAATGGTTTGCCACCCGAAGAGTTCTTCTCCTCCTTAGACCCCTTGCTGGCAAATTTCCGTTCCCGATTATTTACGGATGCCTATTCTTCGGATAAGCCTGCCGGCAACCTTAGCCCGGAATGGGCCGAACGTTTAGGACTTTCTACGGATGTAGTGGTAGGAGTAGGAGCTTTTGATGCACACATGGGCGCGGTGGGTGGCCAGGTAGAGCCTTACCACCTGAGCAAAGTAATGGGTACTTCTACCTGCGATATGCTGGTAGCACCCTTAGATGAGGTAAAAGACACACTCGTGAACGGTATTTGCGGTCAGGTTCCGGGTTCCGTTATTCCAGGAATGATGGGTATGGAGGCCGGTCAGTCGGCTTTTGGGGATACGTATGCCTGGTTTAAAAAAGTTTTACTCTGGCCGTTGCAGCATTTGCTTTCTCAATCGCAGATAATTGATGCCGAAACTGCCAAAGCCTTATTAGAAGAAATATCCGCTAGAATAATTCCGGAACTTAGCCTGGAAGCAAATAAATTACCGGTATCTGAGAACCTGGAATACGCTATTGACTGGTTGAATGGCCGGCGCACTCCGGATGCGAACCAGCTTTTAAAAGGCGCCATATCTGGCTTAGGATTAGGCAGCGATGCTCCCCGCATATTCCGGGCCTTGGTAGAGGCAACTTGTTTTGGTGCTAAAAAAATTGTAGACCGCTTTAATGAACAAGGCGTACCCGTGAAAGGTTTAATTGGCTTGGGTGGGGTAGCGAAGAAGTCTCCTTTTATTATGCAAATGATGGCCGATGTCATGAATATGCCCATCCGGATTCATAAATCGGAACAAACCTGCGCAATTGGCGCCGCCATGTTTGCCGCTACCGCTGCCGGTATTTACTCCCGCGTAGAAGATGCCATGGCGGCTATGGGCCAAGGTTTTGACGCTGAGTATTTCCCTGATGCGGAGCGAGCCAAAGTATATGCCAAACGTTACGTAAAATACACCGAACTAGGAGGTTTCATTGAAGGCCAACTGAGTACTGTAAAATCACCTTTAATATCGGACTTACCCGAAACGGGCACCAAGGCGCAGGAACCACACACCGACGAGGAAAAGCAAAAAGAAGATGCTCTGGAAACGGCCTCAACCAATAATAATTAATACTAAGTACTTCGACGAAATTAGTTTAAAGGATATTTTTATAATGATTAGCTGATCGTTAATCTTATTAGTCGAACAACGAACAACTAATAACCAACAACTACTTACATGAGTACCTACGCCCACATTCAGGAAGAGGCCTATCGGGCCAATATGCAATTACCTAAATTAGGATTAGTATTATTCACTTTTGGCAACGTAAGTGCCGCCGACCGCGAGCAGGGTGTTTTTGCCATTAAACCCAGCGGTGTTCCCTATGAAGACCTGACTCCTGAAAAAATGGTAATCGTAGATTTTGACGGTAATACTGTAAAAGGAAAATTGCGACCTTCTTCTGATACCAAAACCCACGCGGTGTTGTACAAACATTGGGAAAAAATCGGCGGCATTGTACACACGCATTCTACCTACGCTACAGCTTGGGCCCAGGCACAGCGCGATATTCCCATTTATGGCACCACCCATGCCGACCATAATACGGTAGATATTCCGTGTGCCCCACCCATGAGCGATGAAATGATTCAGGGGGATTATGAGTATCAGACTGGTTTCCAGATAATGAATTACCTGCAGGAGAAAAACATGAGCTACGAAGAAGTAGAAATGGTACTGGTGGGCAATCACGCTCCCTTTACCTGGGGCAAAACCGCCGATAAAGCCGTTTACAACAGTGCCGTTGTCGAAGAAATAGCCCGTATGGCTTACTTAACCGAGCAAATCCGAACCGACGTCCCCCGCTTGCAAAATTCATTGATCAAAAAGCATTTCGAGCGCAAACACGGCCCAAATTCTTATTACGGGCAGTAATTTAGACCATAGTCCATGGTCGATAGACCACAGACAAAGGCATTTGGAAGCTAATTTTGAAAACGGTTTATTTTAGATAGCTCAAGAACGAACTTGACAAGAATTTTTAAATTTTTAATCTCATCCATGGACTATGGTCTATGGTCCATCGACTAAAATACATGATAAACTTAAAAGAATTGGAGGTCTGGTTTATTACCGGCAGTCAGCATTTATACGGCGAAGAAACTTTAAATCAGGTAGCGGAACATTCGCAGCAAATAGCCAAAGCCTTAGACCAGGCAGAGCAGGTTCCGGTTAGAGTTGTTTTTAAACCTACTGTTAAAACTACCGAAGAAATATTCCGCATTTGCCAGGAAGCGAACGTAGCTGAAAAATGCATTGGCGTTATTACCTGGATGCATACTTTTTCGCCGGCTAAAATGTGGATTACCGGCTTAAAGATATTACAAAAACCTTTGCTGCATCTGCACACGCAGTTTAATCGTGATATTCCGTGGAATTCTATTGATATGAATTTCATGAACCTGAACCAAAGCGCCCACGGCGACCGGGAGTTTGGTTTTATGGTATCGCGCATGCGCATTAACCGCAAGGTGGTAGTAGGTCACTGGCAAGACCCGGAAGTTTTAGACCAGATAAGTGGCTGGAGCCGGGCAGCGGCTGGTTGGTATGATTGGCAAGGCGCTAAATTCGTGCGTTTCGGTGATAATATGCGCTATGTAGCCGTTACCGAAGGCGACAAAGTTGAAGCAGAAATGCAGTTTGGTTTTTCGGTAAATACCCACGGCATCGGCGATTTGGTAAAAGTAATTAACGAGGTTAGCGATTCGGCTATCGAACAGCTTATTCAGGAATACGAAGAAAGTTACACCCTAACCGAAGCTTTACGAAAAGGAGGAACCCAATATACTTCGTTATGGGAAGCGGCCAAAATTGAAATAGGGTTACGTACTTTTTTAGAGGAAGGTAATTACAAAGGCTTTTCCGATACTTTCGAAGATTTACACGGCATGGTGCAGTTGCCGGGCATTGCGGCCCAGCGTTTAATGGCTGAAGGTTACGGTTTTGCCGGCGAAGGCGATTGGAAAACGGCCGCTTTGGTTCGGGCCATGAAAGTAATGGGCAGCGGCCTACCAGGAGGTAATGCCTTTATGGAAGATTATACTTATCATTTCGATCCGAATAATGCTTTGGTTTTAGGTTCGCACATGCTGGAGGTAGATGAGTCCATTGCCACGGGCAAACCTTCCTGCGAAGTGCACCCCTTAGGTATTGGAGGCAAAGCCGACCCGGTACGATTAGTATTTAACGTAGCCGGCGGCCCTGCTTTAAATGCCTCCGTTATTGATATGGGGAACCGTTTCCGGTTAATTGTAAACGAAGTAGAAGCCATCGCGCCGCAGTACGATTTACCAAAACTACCAGTGGCCCGGGTTCTTTGGAAACCTTATCCGGATATGAAAACCGGTTGTGCCGCCTGGATTTTGGCCGGTGGAGCGCACCATACCTGCTATAGTCAAAATTTAAGCTCTGAAATACTGCAAGACTTTGCCGAAATGGCCGGTATTGAATGCGTACTGATTGATAAAGATACCAAATTGAATCAATTACGAAACGAGCTGCGCTGGAGCGAAGTGTACTACCAGGTAAATAAGAAATTTTAATTTTTTAATGCGGGCGGTTGCTCCTTATCAACTGCCTGCATTATTTAAAAACACCCTCAAAATTTTATTTTCTTAAGCTTTTAAATACTCCGACAGATTTTGTTTTATATTTAAGATGATGAAATAGAGCCGAATAGTTTAGGCTCAAGGCATAAATGAAAGCATTTGGGTGGAAACGGTAGCCATTCATAACAAGCCTTTTCCAGTTTAATTAAAAAAGCAAATTCATTCATCTTACATAAACGATTAAGCAATAAGCTAATAGAAAGAAATTTTATTTTGTCTTACCATTCTAAATAATCCGGCATGAGCAAATTCGCTACTATTGATTACGTTATTTTTATTGTTTACTTTATTGTGGTATCCAGCTACGGCTACTGGGTTTACCGGCGCGACCGCAACGTAAACGCCGACAGTAAAGATTACTTTCTGGCCGAAGGAACCCTGACCTGGTGGGCCATTGGCGCTTCTTTAATTGCTTCTAACATTTCGGCGGAGCAATTTATTGGCATGAGTGGTAACGGTTTTGTGGTGGGCGTGGCAGTAGCTGCTTACGAATGGATTGCGGCCATTGCGCTTATTATTGTAGCCGTTTGGTTTATTCCGGTTTACCTTAAGAACCGGATTTTTACCATGCCTCAGTTCTTGCAAACCCGCTACAACACTACGGTAGCCTTAATTATGGCTATTTTCTGGCTTTTTCTGTACGTATTCGTAAACCTAACCTCTATTTTATACCTGGGGGCTCTAGCCATTAATAACCTGGCGGGAGGAGCAAATTTCCACTTGATTGTGATTGCTTTAGCGATTTTTGCTATTATTATTACTCTGGGCGGAATGAATGTGATTGGCTACACCGATGTCATTCAGGTAACGGTATTAATCTTGGGCGGTTTGGCAACTACTTACACCGCTTTAACCCTGGTGAGCGAAAAGTTTGGTTTAGGGAGCGATGTTATTGCTGGTTTTAACGCCCTCCTCCGAGATTCGCCGGATCATTTTCGAATGATTATTGACCGACCCGGACCGAATGCGCCGCAAGCCGAAATTAACAAATACTTGATGTTACCCGGTATTGCGATGTATTTCGCCGGTATCTGGATTGTAAACCTAAACTACTGGGGCTGCAACCAATACATAACCCAACGTGCTTTGGGCGCAAACCTGGAAACAGCCCGTACCGGTATTTTATTTGCCGGTTTAATGAAATTAATGATGCCCGTAATTGTAATGCTGCCAGGTATTGCGGCTTACGTGCTGTATAAAAATGGTTCTTTGCAGGAAGAAATGGCTCCCGGAGGTGTTTTTAACGCGGATAATGCTTACTCCGCTATTCTGGGTTTTTTACCTACCGGTATGAAAGGCTTGTCTTTAGCTGCTCTTACAGCGGCCATTGTGGCTTCGTTGGCGGGTAAGGCCAATAGTATCTCCACCATTTTTACCCTGGATATTTACAAAAAGTATATCAACCCAAATTCCGACGAAAAAAACTTAATCCGGATAGGTAAAATCACCATTATAGGGGCTATGCTATTTTCTATCTTCTTAACCTGGAACGATTTATTAGGTATTGGCGGAGAAGGTGGCTTTACTTTTATTCAGAAATATACCGGTTTTATTAGTCCAGGGGTATTTGCCATGTTTTTACTGGGTATGTTCTGGAAACGTACCACTGGCACAGCGGCCGTAGCTGGTTTATTAACCGGTTTTATTCTGTCGGTAATCTTTAATAATTATGCTCCGGCCTGGTTTGGTAACGAAACTTTCCTGTATACGGCTTACCCCAATGGCAAAGGCGGCTACGAAATTCCTTTCCAAATTTGTATGGGCATTGCTTTTCTATTTACTATGATTGTCATGATTGCTCTTAGTCTGGCTGGCCCTAAAATAAATCCGAAAGCTTTTGTACTGGATAAAACCATGTTCCGGGTTTCTAATGCAACTTTGGCTTTAATTGTTATTACCATGTTGCTCATTACCGCTCTGTACGTGCGTTTCTGGTAAGAAATAAAGTGAAATTTTAGAAAAAAGCGGGCTAACGGGCTCGCTTTTTTTAATTAAAGTGTCCCGTCCTAGAATAAGTTGATACCCCAGTTGACTTATTATGAAAAAAGATAAAAAGAAATTTATTCGGCGCAGTCAGCGCGATTACAGCCTTGCCTTTAAGTTGCAGGTAGTGCCGCAGGTAGAAAAAGGCGAACTGACTTATAAAAAGGCTCAAAAAAAAGGCTCAAAAGTATTATGGCATTCAAGATAATTAACCAATCTTCGTTATAAGAAAGTTTTCGCCAATAAAAAGGACAGCTACAACATTTTATCGCAACTGCCTGATATCAAAAAGGACAATATTGGAATCAGTCTAGCTACACATGGATATTCAGTTTTAAGCGGAAATTGATTGTTCTACTCGCTAGGACAGCTTTCAATAATTGTGCGATCAATGTGCGACCATAAAAATTTCTTAAAAATAAAAAGCCCCTTAAAAGGGGCTTCTCAGTGTACCAGGGGCGGGACTGCCATACTTCTTTAATCTATTTGAATCCTTTTAAATTTCATGCATTTAAGCCATATTTGAGGGGTTCTTAAGCTCACTTCAGTGAGCTTAAGTCATTTTTAATAATAAAAATGACACCAAATCTGCCACCTATTTTGATTTTTTAAAACCAATTACACAATACTTACCTTTCATCAAAATAGTGCAGGTGGTCTTTTTTTTAACCTTTAATAACCTCTTCCCCAACTATGGCAAGTATTAACTTTACCCTTAACCACCAGAAGAAAGACTCTAAAGGTCTTATCCCGGTTTGGATGGTTTTAAATTTTAATGGCATTCGGATACGGAAAGCAACGAAGGCGAAGCTTAAGGAAAAATACTGGGCAGAAAAGACCCAAAGGATAAAACCACCATTAAAAGGTGAATCTTATAATAATCACGCTGAATTTAATACTATCCTAGATAGTACGGAGAAGAAGGTACAAGACATCTTTAATCATGCTTTACTAAATGGCATACCATTAACCAAAGAATATGTAGAAAGCCAGCTAAACAACAAGTTTAGCGCACAACCAAAGGCTAAGGATTTTTTTACTTGTTTTGAGGAGTTCATTGAGGCGAACAAGCCCCTTAAAGCCAAAAGAACTATAATGGGCTATGTTACTACCGTTAACTTTCTGAAGGGCTTTCAGAATGATTCAAACCTTCCAATCCGGTTCGATACTATATCCCTTGACTGGTTCGATAAATTACGGGCGTATGCCTTTAAGGAAAAGCAAGTAAAGGATAACTACTTTTCTACCTTAATTAATAGGTTAAAAGCATTTTTAGGATGGGCTGCTGATAGAGGGTATAACGAAAACCAAGCTTATAAGAAATTTTCAACTATTGAACGTGAAGGAGATATTATTTGCCTTTACGAAAAAGAACTATTTCAGCTTTATGAGTCCGAATTTAATAGTAAAAGACTTGACCAGGTTAGAGACGTTTATTGCTTTGGTTGCTTTACCGGTTTAAGGTTCTCCGATTTATTCGATTTAGGAAGAGAACATATTAAAAATGGAGAAATCCAGAAAACTATAGTTAAAACAAGGCAATTTCAAAAAATACCTTTAAATGATTTTGCTTTAGCGATCCTGAACAAATAGCAGGATTACCCTAATCCACTCCCTTTAATATCCGCTCAGAAATTTAACTCTTATATAAAAGAAGCTTGTCAACTTGCTGGAATAAATGAATTAATAACAGTTACTTCCTACTCTGGAGGAAAATCAATTGAGAAAACCGTTCCTAAATACGAGCTTATTACCTCTCATACTGCAAGAAAAACGTTTACTACTAATTCTCTTATTTTTGGATTGAATGAATCTATAGTAAAAAAAATTACTGGACATAAAAAAGATAAAAATTTCCAGAGGTATGTAAAATTGGCAGATGAGTACTTAAAGGAAGAATCTAATAGTGCATGGAATAAACGCAAATAATAAACTTTTAATAGTTTGAAACCCGATGTTGGTGTTCTTCTGTTAAGAATAATATTTCTTTAATTGCTTCATCAGTACTCATATCGTCTTTCTTCTCAATTACTCCTTTCTTAATTAAGCGATACTTTAATTGAGCTGACATAATTTTAGCCCCATTTGCATTGGAGGCTGCCCTATTAGCTTCCTTCAAACTCATGAAGCTAATGAAGCACGTTACAATTAATACGAATAAATTAGCTGCTAATAGTCTTACAACTGTTTTTCTGAAAGCTAATTGACTGGGATTTTCTAGATTCATTATAAAAATTGGTTTATCAGTTTTTATATTAAGAATTGCAAATATATTGCCTAAAATCAAAATACTTTCTATTCATAATAGCTTGCATGGAAGAGATTGAAACGAAATTCGGTATTGAAACAGAAGTAATGGAATCTTGGTCAGAATTCATAACCTTCATTGATGTTAATTCCCAGTACCGCCAATTTATCTGGAGAGGCCAAGCTGATTCATCTTGGCTGTTGGAACCTACAATAAGTAGGGTATTAAAGAAATATGGAAAGGTGGATAATGAAAAAACTATTAATACGCATTTGCAAAGATTTAAATATGCTACCAGAGGTAGAAGAGGCCCAACCCCGTCGATATTAGAAAAAGATGATTATTGGTGGGCATTAGGTCAACACCAAGGGTTAAATACTCCTCTTTTAGATTGGTCCAAATCACCTTTTGTAGCAGCGTTTTTTGCATACGAACGCTACGAAGTGAGTTCTACTACACAAAGAACTGTTTATGGAATATCACAAACAGCTATTGCTAGAATGTCCGACATTATAAAAAAACAACATTTAGAAACAACTAGACCTTCAATAATTGAGTTTATTGAACCTTTTTCTGATGATAACGCAAGACTTGTAAACCAGAATGGATTATTTACGAGGAGCCCTTCAGGAATTGATATTGAATCTTGGATAAAATCCAGATATAAAGAGGATGAGGAAAATGTTGTAATGTGGAAGATTTTACTTCCAGATACTGAAAGAGAAAACGCTTTAAGGTCACTTAATAGAATGAATATAAATCATTTAACCTTGTTTCCTGATTTATATGGAGCTTCCAAATTTGCAAACATGAATATTGAAATAAAATCCTACTAGGATTGTCAATTATTTAATACTAATTAAACCTTTCTATGATCAAACGTGCAAAAATAATTGAAGACTTTCTTCATAGTACAAGATCATTCTTTAATTTAGAAGCACTTAAAGGAAAATCTAAAGAAGTACAAGAAACAATAGTTTGGCATTGGGTGAGATATATTGAACATACTTTTTTCTCTAGATATATAGATTACTTCAATAGCTCATTTTATAACATATTAGGAAAAAATCAAAAGAGTCCAGACGAAGTAATTCAGGCTGAGATCTTCTATTTAAAAGAAGCAAATGATTTCCTTACTAAATTAATAAACTTTTCACCTTTTGGGAAGCAAGAAAACGTAAAGCAAAGATGGTTTAACTTGTTAATGCTTAGTTTTTCTAGAAAAGGTACTAGATAGAAGCCATGCCTTTTTTATTGATAACCATTTTAAAAATAATCCCTCGTATGAAGAAAAATATATATCAAGGGATTATCTTTTTGAATACAATCCTAGAAAAAAGCTACTATACTCTGCTGATCCTAAATACTTAATAAATGGTTTCAACCTATTAAAATCAAAAGGGAAAATTGAAATAGGTAGTATTGCAAATTTCGTTTACTCAAATTTTGATTTCTATTCTAATAAAGGATATTCTATACCTCCTTACAAAGATGATTATAGTTTAAAGTGGTTAGGCGTAAAAGGAAGCTTTCCCCAATTATTAGGTCAATTAAAAGAAACTAAGAATATTATAGCTACTCATGAAGAAATAGTTGATTTTGTACTTCAATATATTGTAATGCATAGAAGTAGTGCATTACAATATGCCTCCTTAAAAGAAAAACTTAGCAAAAAAAATATCATTGATATTCAATGGTTTAAGCGGTTATAACACTTACCATTTTTCTTACCCCTCTACTGTTAATCTTTAACTTACTTGACCTTTCGGCTATAATCAAAATTTATAGCTAATGGAACAACTTATTTTAATCCCTTTAAGGCTAAAGGACTTCAAGCAAATAATCAAGGATTGTATTGCTGAAACTAGCTTAAACTTACCTCAGGGTGAGAAAGAAATCACTAATGACAAGCTTACCCAAAAAGAAGCAGCTTCTCTCCTTGGTATAAGTGAGGCTACTTTGATTGATTGGAAAAAGAAAGGTTTGTTACCTTATCACCAATTACCCAACACCAGAAGAGTTTTTTTTCTTAAATCAGAACTTAAACTGGTTACCTCCCAAAATCCCCAACTTCTAAAAGCTGCAAGGAGGTAACGAAATGGAAAGCAATAAAAATGCATCTAAAAAGCCTTGTGCTTCCTCTAAACCTGCTCCGAATGTGATTCCAACTCCAGTAAGCAGAACTGGGTCTAGGGCAGCTTTAAAATCTAATAATCAGGAAAAATGTAAAAGCGCTCCTTCTCCTGATTGTTCCCCTAAAAAGGTTTCTCTTGATAAATTAGAAATAACTTCGGAATTGGGTTCCGAAGTTATTGAGTTTGATAGAAGCTGCGAGTACAATCGTGAGAAACTAACTAAGAGAGCTAGGGCAAAATTTTTTAACAATAATATAGCTATTGCCTTAGCTAACTTAAAAACCTCTTTAAAGGATAAATATTGGGATACCTTTCATTGCTCTCATAGGATTATTGTTAGTGGCACAGAGGCAAAATCCAAATTTTGTAAAAATAGATGGTGCTTAATCTGTAACAGAATCCGAACTGCTCAACTTATCCAGAAATACGGCCTCACCTTAGATTCTTGGAAGGAAAAAGTATTTCTTACGCTTACCGTTAAAAACTGCACTGCCGAAAGGCTGAAAGATACTTTAGATAGAATGCATAAGTACTTTACTGAAATAAAAGATTCAGAAAGAAAAGCAGGCAGAAACTTGATAGGAATTAGAAAGCTGGAGATAACCTATAACAGAGCAGAAAACACCTATCATCCTCATTTTCATTTTGTTCTTGAAAGTGGCTTATCTGCTCAAAGCATAATTGAAAAATGAATTTATAAATTCAATGAAGGAGTTTGTAAGCAAACCTTAAACAGACTGATTACTTCTATCGAGAATAAAGTAAATGGTGGCAGTTCTAAAAGTAAGTATATCCAGTTAGAGGAATTTAAGGAATTTAGAAAGCAATTAAAAGCCGACCCGCAATTTCAGGATTTTAAGAAGGCTGACGAGAAATCGGTAAAAGAGCTTTTTAAGTACTTCACTAAACTTACCTCTAACTCTTCGAAAGATAAATTTATTACTCCTGTAGCTTTAGATACTATTTTTCAAAATCTCACCAATAGAAGAGCGTTTCAGCCGTTTGGGTTTGTTGCTCACCAAGAAATGGAAGCATCTGAAATCAAGAATAATGATAAAACAGAAGCTTGGCTTAATGAAATGGAATACGAATGGATGGAAGAATATTCTAATTGGGTGAATACTCAAACAGGAGACATCCTTTCGGACTTTCAACCTAGTGAAGATGATTTAAAACGGAAAGGAGCCATAAAATAATGGATTCAATATTTGTCTATAAAAACCAGTTAGTATATAACCCTTCTAATCTATTATTTACTATTGTTCAGGATTCTATACGATTTGAGCGATTTAAGCTCCTAGCTATTTACATGGAAGGTGATTACCTTGGAACTTATAGGATTATTGAGAAGAACGTTTTTCCAGTGTATAAGCTTTCCAAAATGCTTTCATTGTTAATATTTGGTTCTATGCTGACTTTAGGAACAAAAGCCTTAAGAACCATGAGGATTAAAGGAAGGATGTCAGATAATACAAAAATGGCATTAATCTGCCTTCAATTCATTGAGTATCAAGAAAAATACACCTAATTAAGCATATCTATTAAAGAAATTAAAATAGGGTAAACTTAAAATTTTACCCTATTTTCTCTTCCTCTTTACATGAAAGCCTTATATAATGATTGAGCACACATTGTATATGGCTTATCTTCAGCAATTTCAATTTCAATTTGATCTTTAAGGACCTTTTGTAAAAGAGGATTAGTAGTTGCATGGTATCTGTCGATTAATCTTTTAATAGAATCTAATCTTTCAGACCGTTTCTCCAATAATTCTGGCCTATTTAATTGTATGATAGTTTGAGTTAATTCACCTCTCGTATTATTTGGCCTATGGTGAATAATATGTCCTAAAGCAACTAAAAAATTAGCTGGGTCATCTAGATATGGGTTAATGAAAGGGTAAGTATTATCATACTCATTGCCTTTATTCATATTGCAAACCTGGCAAGCCAATCCTAAATTATCCCATTCAGAAGTTAAATCAGGAAATATAGATTTTGGTTTTATATGCTCAATATGTTCATGAGAAACATGTGCTATAGTGCTTTCACAATACATACATTTAAATCTGGATTCTTTCCTTAAAGCATCTTTTACATCAACATGATTGTAATTGTTTTTCAGATTATTTGGAATCTTTTCTCCTCTACTTAAATAACCAAGTAGGTCATTTGTCCATCTTGATTTATTTAATGTTAATGCTTGTGGTTCAATCCCTTTAACTATTCGAATCATTTCTTTTTTGAATCGTTTTATCTAAAGCTAACGGCATTAAGTTTTCTAAACCTAATTCTTTCATATCTTCCCTCATTTCATTAAAGATATTTTGGTTTAACTCTAACTCAGCATATTTATTAATTATGCTGTTCAATGAATTCTCAACCCAAATTGGCATAGTAAATGGTACTCCTAGAACTTCATTTAGTATTTCTGTTGCGGATTTAGCTTTGTTTTCTAAATCCAGCTTTTCATTATATATTTTTTTAGAATCATCATATCTAAAAGCATGCACGAATGAATCCTTAACAGACCCAATAATCAAAGGACTGTGAGTGGAAACTATAAACTGAATATTTGGAAATGCATCAATTAGATTTGGTAATATTTCACGCTGCATTGTTGCGTGCAAATGATTCTCTACTTCATCTATTAAAACACTCACCTTCTCAGTTGAATCTTTAGAGAAATTATAAATTTGCCATCCTAAATCAATAATAGCACTTAGCCCTCCCGAAACGGCATCCAACATAAAGTCACCAGTTTCAGTTTCTAAAATAATTTCATAATTTCTTATGGCTATAGATTGGAAACCTAATGTTTTAGGAAGAAGAACCTTTAAGATTCTTTGGAAACCTAAATAATAATCCCTGATTTCATTATCAGGTTGAATAAATTCATTACCAGCTCCACCTATTGCCCAACTGAGTAAAGTTTCCTTAATGTAAAAATTAGCTGATTTAGATTGTCCATATTGTGCCTGGAATTTACTTACTGAATTTTGAAAAGTTAATTGGTAAGCATGCTCCTTAGTTCTTTTTTGAGTGGATATATTCACTACTGGTTCATAGAAGAATACTGGTCTATGTGAGGGAATATTTAAACCTCTTACCTGTTGTTGATTTACGATTTGTACATAATATTGGGCCGCAGGCTGATCTAACGCTATCAACTGCGTTTCTGTATCACTTGAATAAGTAAGACTTCCTATTATATAACCTTGAGAATTGTAGGCAGGAACAAAGGTTAATTTTTTTAATAAGGAAAAGCTAAATGTAAAAGCTCCTGTTGATTTGTTAAGAACTGGTGTAGATAACTCATTTAAATTCCAGCCAAAATGTTTTGCTAAGATATTTAAAATCGTTGTTTTACCTGAACCATTTGCTCCAGTTAAAACAGTTAACTGGGGGTGGAAATCAATGTTGAGATTATTAAATTGTTTCCAATCAAAAATCTTAAGATTTTTAAATATCATCTATATAGATTTTAATATAAAAAATTACAAGGCTAAAATTAACTAAAATTATATAATATATAATTCATTATTTATGACACCAAATCTGACACCTATAAAAGCAAAAACCCTTGTAAATCAAAGACTTACAAGGGTTTAAAGTACCAGGGGCGGGACTTGAACCCGCACGAACTAATGTTCACAAGATTTTAAGTCTTGTGATATTGAATCCTTATGGTTCCATATGTGCCTTAAACACATGAAAAAGTGCATCTTATTGGCATATTGATTTACTAGATTTCATAAAAAAACGTGCTTTGTTGTCCAAATGTTGTCCTTTTTTTTGTATCTTTATAAAAGATAACACGCTGACTTTATGGCATCTATTAAAGCTGTCTTGCGGAAAAATAAAAACAAGGACAACACGTATCCGCTCGTAATCCGCATTACGAAAGACCGCAAAACAAATTTCATTTCCATCGGTCACAGCGTTTTGCTGGACGACTGGAACGCAGCAATCGGTAAGGTAAAAAAATCACATCCGAATTCCGCAAGATTAAACAACCTAATTGCCAAGAAGCTGGCAGAAGCCAACGACAAGCTATTGGAACTGGAAACTACGGCGAAAGATACATCCGTTCGCGTTATCAGTAAAGCGGTCAAAGGTGCGAAAGAAGGTACGTTTTTAAAACAGGGACAGGTCTATGTCGATAACCTCACTAAAGAAGGCAAGTTTAACCGAGTATCCGCCGATAGTCCCATCATCAACCGCATGAAAGAATTTGCGGGCGGTGACGTGCATTTCAGTGAAATCGATTCGGCTTATTTGCGACGCTTTAAAGCTTGGCTAATAGGCACGCGCAAGGTGAGTGAGCGCACCGCTGTGAATCATTTCGTAGTGATCCGTTCCATTTTCAACCAAGCCATTGCCTCCAACTTGGTAGACCGAAAGCACTACCCTTTCGGTAAGGGCAAAATCTCGATCAAGTTTCCCGATAGCAAAAAGTTTAGTCTCACTGAAGAAGAAATTGAGAAGCTGGAAAAAATCGAATTAAATGTGCTGGAGAATCATTCCCGCCAGATTTTTCTATTGTCCTTTTACTTTGCTGGTATGCGAATTAGCGACGTGTTGCGATTGCGGTGGTCAGATTTTGACAAAGGACGGCTTTATTACCAAATGGGCAAAAACGCTAAGATTGGTTCGCTAAAAATTCCCGAGAAAGCGTCTGAGCTACTAGAAACCTTACGTCGGCCTGATGCGAGATTGGTTTTTTCAGACTTGGAAAGTGTTGATCTGAATGATCGTTATGGCGTGGAATTTCGTATTAAATCGCGCCTTCATGAAATAAACAAGCATCTTGGAAAGGCGGCAGCCAAGGCGGGTATTAGTAAAAAAACGACAATGCATATTTCCCGGCATACCTTCGGGGATTTAGCGGGAGAAGATGTTGATCCGCATATTTTACAAAAGCTATACCGGCACACGTCTTTAGTGACGACACTGGGCTACCAAAAAAACTTTATTCATCGGCAGACGGATGAAGCTTTAGACGCCGTTATTGGGAAAAAGAAGCGCCAGAAATGAACGCCTTGATGCAAGATCATTTTTTCTTTTCGTGGCAATTTTATATACTATGGGATGCGCCGGATTATTCAATTTTTTAGACACCTATTTAAAGGCAAGCCAAAGGAAACTGATGAAGAATCTCTTTTGTACTTTATGGCGTTAATAAAAGGATACGAACTTCGTAAAAAGCCGAGACCATTACCACCCAGTTTAACCGCTTTGGCAAAAAAGCACATTAACGAACTTAGTTACCTTAAAAATAAGTAATGATATACAAATTGACGACAAAAAAAATTGTATACTATTTTTCTTTGAAAAATAAATATTTATTCACACTCTAAAATGCAACCAATTAATAATAAATTGCAAATAAATACAAAAAGTGCGACAAAATTTTCGTCTATTTACGAGTTGTGTGTAATGCAATCGGAGGTTCAGACAATCTTCCTATAGTACTCGACAAAACAGATTCGATATGACAAACAATATAAATGAAAAAACCATTATTGTTCCAACAGAGCTAATAACAAATAAGACACTTTATACTCTTACCGGTGCATCCGCCTCAGTTTGGATTGTTTGCCTTGTTATTCATTCAATATTACATAGGTCTTTAAATAATCCTGATGTGTATAAGATTATTGCACTTAGCCTATCTCTACTTGTTTCAACAAGTGTAGTCTTCAAAAAAAGGAAAAAGACATATGAAGACTGGTTGCTTTCTGTAATCAATGGGTTTCTGATTTTTATATATGCTACAGGCTTTAATTCGATATCAACAAATATTTTTTTGGTTGACGAAACAAAAGCAGTAAGCGTGAAGTCGGATACAAATGGAAAGGCATATTTTAATGCAAAATCAACCACACAATTAGCAGGTTTCTTAGATTTATTTGATATTGATTGGTTTCCAAATAAAAAATTAATTAGAGAAAATGAGAACCTACTCTACAATATTGATAGCCTAAAGAAAACTTTGAGCAATTATGAAGTTAGGTTTAAGACAAAAAATATAGGAAATGAAAATCACGACTCTTCATTAGAAATAGAAAATTCAGAACTAAAAAACAAAATCTTAGAGCTTGAAAAAAAATTACCTGTTGCGAGTACAGGTATTAATTCTTCACTGACCGATAAGGAAAAAATTATAGTACAGATGGCAAATGAAATAGAAGAATTAAAGAAGAATAAAACCAATTTTAAATCTAAAATAAATCATTATTCAAACGAAAAAAGCCTTGATTCATTAAAACAGACTATATACATATTGCTTGACCAGCAAAAGCAAAATAGCTTACACAATTCAAAAGAAATAGAGAAGTGGCGGAAGAAATATTTGGAATGTATGGACAATAAAGAAGTTCACTAGCTTGAAAAGCACTACACAAAACAAAAGTATTGCTGCAAGTAGGGCTTGACGTTGGTATCTTCGGCTATAGTTCGCTATCAGCAACAGTTCCAGCCGACGAATAAAGCCCAGCAAAAGTTCTTATCTTCATCTGTTAAACCACTGTTAAGCTATAGTTCCGGGCGGGATGTTCAATGAATGCCCCACCTGCAGCAATACTCAACGTTAGCGGCAATGGTAAACGACACTTCACTGAATGAACATACAGAAAAAACTTAAAGACCTAAAAGACCAAAAGAGTTATAGTAATCCAGCCAAAAGGGTAATGGAGCATTTAAAACCTATCCTTAGTAAGTCAAACGACTTGCGACAAAGATGGGTGTGGGAATTGCTTCAAAATGCAAGTGACTTGGGTGATAATGTTAAGGCAAGGTTTGAAATAACTGCTGACAGATTAAAATTCAGCCATAATGGAAAAGCTTTTTCATTGGACGAAGCATATAATCTAATTATGCCCGACTCTTCTAAAGATGACGCAATAACACATAAGAAAAGTGTTATCGGACAGTTTGGAACAGGCTTTATTTCGACACATATACTTTCCAAGATTATACAAATAGAAGGAATCATTGAAGATGACGAGCAATTTTACACCTTTAACTTTCACCTTGACAGAAGCGAAAGAAACAACAAGGATTTTTTAATTCAATCAATTAAAGACGCAGAAGCAGAATATCGGGAAAATCTTGAAGAGATAGAAGAACTTCCAGAAAATGAATTTCAAACTTCATTTACTTATCACATTAATAATACATACTCTTCTTTGAAAGGACAAGAAATTGTTGAAGATGGAATTAAAAATTTCAAAGAATTAATTCCATACGTTTTGACTTTTAGACCTCAATTAGCAGAAGTTGAAGTTATTGACCGCAGGACAACGACAACCAAATGGACATTCAAACGTGATGAAGTTGAAACTGATATTGATGACCTCGTAATTATTAAAACGATTTGCTATAAAAATAGCAAACATATTGAAGACAGATTAATAGGTAATATTATTCAAAAAGGCACTGAAATTGCCTTCCCAATCGAAGAAATCGAAGATGGAAAATTTCAGTTACTTCCTTTTCCTAATAATTGCCCATTACTGTTTTGTGCATTTCCTATGATTGGAACTAGTCATTTTGATTTTCCTGTAGTTATTCACAGTGAAAAATTCGATCCCAATGAAGCAAGAGATGGAATTGAAATCTCTCAACATGATCTAGAAAACAGAAATAGGCTCATAGAAGCTAAAGATGCTTTCTTGAGATTATTAAAAATAATTGAAGGTTATGAATGGACTAATACATTTAATATTTCTTTGCTTTTCAGTCCTGATTTTAATGATTACTCTGTAAAAACTTGGTTTACCAATTTAATTTTTAAACCAATTAAAGAAGGTTTACACAAAACTAAAATGATTGAATTGGATGAGTCCTTAATTAAGAATAAACGACTTTCATTAAGTCAAGTTTATATTCCGTATACAGATAGGAGATTAAAAAATTACACAGAACAGGTAACAGATATTTATAATTTTGCTTTCAAGACAATACCAACTTTGTTACCCAAAAAAGACCATTTTTTAAGTTGGTATGAAGTTTTGGATTTTGAAATTTTTACAGATGAAAAACTTGACTTAGAAGAGCTAACAAAAAAGATTTCCGAAGAAGTTGATTCGCTTGACAAGTTTTGTTCTGAATATTCAATGGATGAAACAGCAGCGATTGAATTTTTGATTGATTTTATAAGATTCATTTTAGCGCAAGAAAAAGATGAACTTTTTGATAAATATAAATTGATACTGAATCAAAGTAATCAGCTTTGTTATTTGAAAGGAATGAAATTAGATCTAATTGATTGTAAAGGACTGAAAGATGGTTATGATGAGAAACTAAAAGACATTTACTATTCCATATCAGACACTGAGTGCCGTGATATTTTACTTCATAAGGACTTTGAGCAAATTGATGGACTCATTGAGGAAAATGATAAATATGAATTTGAGAAATTAGCAAAAGATACTGACGAAGAACTTCGGAACTATGAAGGGAATTTTCAAGATGAAAATTTTTTGCTTATCCTAAAAAACCTTTTCAATTGGTATACAACTTGTGGACTTTCGGAAGAAACCTTAACAAACTTGTTTCGATTCTTTTCCTCTAATAAATCTCAATTGTATCTTAATACAAAGACGTCAGAAGAATTGGAATATGCTTTTGATATTGAGATTAGTGGTAAAAGTGAAGTATTAGCAAAACTTGCTAACAGTTCGCTTTTGGAGAACGAATTAGAAACTATTGCGGATAATCCAGTATTGATTTCAAATTTTATTGAGTGGCTAAATAATAAGCAAGAAGATCATCCTGAAGAAGAATTGGGAAATATCGGAGAAGAGTTTTTATATCATCGACTTTGCCAAATATTTGGAGAAAATAGAGTGCTTTGGGAAGACAAATCTGAATATGATTTCCGAGTTCTTGAAATGGACTTGACAACAACAAAATACTTCATAGACGCGAAGACAACAGGTAAGGGTATTGCAAACAGTGACAATGTTCCCTTTTTTATGCGGACTGCACAATGGTCTTTCCTTGACAAACAACAAGCAAGGAACAAGTATATAATAGCAAGGATTTTCAAAACCGGTAGGACAATTGACATTAAGTATTTAAGGTTAAACAAACAATCACTACAATAAGTACCAATACCTATAACAGAGTATTGCCGCAATAGGAGCTGACGGGCGTAATTCAACAGTTGTAATTCAACAGTTGTGCTACAATGAAACTTTTGTGCTAAATTCAACTGACGGTTTCCAAAATCCCTATTGCGGCAATACCGATGCATTGGTAGCAACGCCTTGCAAATTTATTTAGTGTAAATTTGTATGTCATTGCCAAAAATAATTAAACATGTAGTGGATTCTGATATCAATACGATAGCAACAGAGATTTTAGGGCTAACAAAAATGAATTGGAATTCATTTGATTTATATAAAAAACTTCCGGCAACTATAAATTCATCAAATCAGATCGCCAGAATAGGCAAACTACTTTCCCATTTTGAAGGCAGAACTTACGATTACCGCTTATTTATTTAAATAACAGTCCTGTGTAATATAAAATTCTAAATATAAAATATCCATTTTGGTGAAATGGATCGGTTTCTTCCAATGGTTACATCCCTAATTCATCCGCGAAAGAGTAGTAGCCTTCTTTGGTGACGATAATATGATCGAGAACCGGCAATTCTAAAAAATTGCCCACTTCTTTAAGCCTCTTTGTCATGGTTATATCGGTAGCACTAGGGTTTACATTGCAAGAGGGATGGTTATGCGCTAGGATAATAGCCGAAGCATTAGCTTTAAGCGCCGCCATAAAAACCAGTTTCGGATCAATGACCGTTCCGGCAACGCCGCCAGTAAATAAATCGCAAATCCCTAATACCCGGTTGGCTCGGTTCAAGAGCAATACTTTTGCTTGTTCGACAAATTCCAGCTTGTTTTCATCCCAGGATTGCAGCAACACGTCGTAAGAATCTTTTGAACTGGTTATCTTCGGTCGTAAGGAAGACTTTACATGGGTTTTGTAAGTAAGCTCCACTTCGGCTATCTGAATAGAGTTCTGACAACATTTCTTATGCCTTTCTGATTAGTACTGCGGTTAAGGAATGTATACCTATCGTAGGAATAAAAGCTTGTCAAGGACTACTTAAACTATTTCAAAGGCAAATTTTATTAATAAAATTTGTTCAGGAGTAAACCATCCTCAACTCATAAACAAAAATCCCCTTTTTTTAAAAGAACCGTTACGGGCAACCCTTTCTTTTTCAGACACTTTTGACTTGAACCGAAGCCAGTTTTCAGGTCATTCTGTTCAAATATAAAGGATGGTTTACTCCTGAACAATGCCGGGACGCCACATGAAAAGAGCAATTGCCTACTATCGGGTTTCTACGACCCGGCAAGGCCGGAGTGGTTTGGGATTGGAAGCCCAACAAAATGCCGTGGAACAATACTGTAAACGGAATGATTACGCTTTGCTTAGCGAGGTAGTGGAGGTGCAATCCACTCGCAAGTACCGCCCGGGTTTATTTCAGACCCTGGACTTGTGCCGCCAGCACCAAGCGACCTTGATGGTAGCCCGGTTAGACCGGCTCGGCCGGGATGTCGAACAAATCGCCGGGATCGTCAAGTCGAAGGTGGAAATTATTGTCGCGGATAATCCCCACGCAAACCGGTTTACCATCCATATTCTGGCGGCGGTGGCCGAGGAGCAAAGGCAGCGCATCAGCGAAACCACCAAAGAGGCATTAAGGGCGGCAAAAAAGAGAGGTGTGGCGCTGGGAAAGAATGGCAAAGCCCTCTCCGTGGCGAATAGGAAAGCCGCTCAAGAATTTGCGCATCAACTCTCTCCCATCATCAGGCGCTTACGAAACCGGGGCATTATCTCGGTGCGGGCTGTGTCCGAGGAATTAAATAAGAGAGGAATACCGACCTTTCGGGTAGGCGGAAAATGGCATCCGAGTACGGTTTATACCTTGATGAACCGGCTGAAATGAACCAAATAGAATTAACGAGTGATCAAATTTAACTTAACTCTAGCATTATGATTTTTGAATTCGAAAATGACCTCCTATTTGATGATAGGGCGCTACTTGAAAATAAGCTCGGTGCAGGCTGTTTAAGCAATACCGATGTAAATACTGACTGCGATTGTTCCGGTTATACCGCTATTCCAGACGATGAAGGAACTGATCCCGCAAAAAGCTCCGGAACTGCTGCTTAGCCTAGTGAATCCGGAATACGGGTACGCGGTCAATTGTGCTTACCCTAATTCCTTTCGACTATTGAACCGCGGCCAGTATGAAATCGTGCAGTCCATCAATAATCGGGATGACATTCAAACCCTGGCTATTCAGTTAAGGATGCCATCCGAAAGGCTGCACCAGTTCCTGTTACTCTTGAGTAAAACGGAAATTGTCCGGTTCGATAATAGCTTTAGCCTACCGAAGAAGTCAGCGAAACCAAAATCCTTGAATTTTTGGATTCATACCACCAATGCGTGCAATCTGGGTTGCAGTTACTGCTATATTTCGACTTTAAATACCGGCAAGGGGATGAATGATACCGTCAGGCAGCAGTTAATGTATAAGCTGCTGGAAGTGGTAAAGGTAAGAGGCATCAAGCAGATCAAACTGCGGCTGGCCGGCGGGGAACCGATGGGGCAATTCAATGCCTGGAAAGCCTTCATTCCCGCAGCAGCAACTATTTTAGCTGAGGCTGGCTGTAAGCTGGACGTCGCCTTTATTACTAATCTGACCCTCTTGAATGAGGATATTCTTGAATTTTCTAAAAAGCACCGGGTAAGTTACGGCGTTTCGTTGGATGGCGTGGCAGAGATTCATGATGCCACCCGAAGGTTTCGGTCTGGTTCCGGCTCCTTCCAGTTGGTCGATACCAACTTGCGCAGGCTAGTGGCGGAAAAGATACCGGTGTCGGTGAATACCGTTGTGAGTAATGTTAATATCATCGGATTACCCGATCTCACCCGCTATCTTATTTCCTTAGATATTCCTTTTCGGTATTCGATTGTGAAAGGCGCGGCGATTGATGCCGCGTTGCTGGATAACTATCTGGCCGCCTCCCACGCCATTATGGGAGAAGCGATAGAGACGGGCTGGCAATTCTCCCAGCGATACCAGTTTTGTGATTTGAAGCCAAACGAGTTAGGGTTCCAAACCTGTGCTTCCGGCTTTTCTGGGGGAGCCATCTACGTCGATGGTTCTTTTAAGTATTGCCACGTGCACTTTGGCAAAGAATCTGATTCGTCTCGTTCTATCTTTAATGAGGAATTAGACTTGGTGGCAATGATAGAGAGCGGGCAGCATGACGAAGAGATAAGATCGGCAGATTGCCGAAAATGCCGCTACCGCTCGGTTTGTACGAGTGGCTGCCCGGTTTACCGGGTGGAGGGTAAAGACCCGCAATGCAGTCTTTACCATCGGTTCATTCCCCAATATTATGAACTTCAGGCCAAAGAGCGATTGCGTTTATTGCGTCAATATGAGATGATCTAGCCAATACAATTATGCCCCGTTCCTTAGGATGCTGCGTCATTGGCGATTACCATTTCCCTTTTAGCCTTGCTAGCTACCTTTTATCAACTGTACTTGCAACGAGTTCATAATGAAAAATCGCTCAAGACGCTGGTTCAAATTGATTTGCTGGATCGGGATAAGCTGATTTTTGTGCATATTCAGAATAATGGCGTCGGACCGTTAATAATAGATAAGCTTACCTTTTTCAAAAATAACCAGCGTTATTCGAGCATCGAAGATTGTTTAGACCTCAATCCTAAATTATACCAGCATATAGCGATCACCGAAGCGGTGAAGAAGGTTATTCTGCCCGGAAATTATCTGGAGGTCTTTTCAACTCGATTAGCAGAGAAGGCTGATGATAAGGAAGTGGAAGATGTTCGGGAGCAGCTTTCTGTTCTTAGATTAAAGGTAGAGGGACGAGATATTTACAATAATAAAGTTACTGCCGAACGAGACCTGCACTGGTTTTTAAGACACCATGTTTCCTAAAAGCAAATTCAGCCGGTTGAGTGTAATTGCCAAATCACCCGATTATTATTACATTTGGGGATTGCAATCCTAAAATTATATGTTATTTTGGGATTTTGGAGAGCAAATGATCAAAAGAACGCTACAATCCACTATCGAACAACGGCTCTTTAAAGGCAAGGCTATCTTAATTTTTGGCCCGCGCCAGGCCGGTAAATCCACTCTGGTGGAAACCATCCTGCAAGATAAGGATCATCTTTACCTGAATGGCGATGATTCTGATGTGCGGGATATTTTGACCAATACTACCGCCACCAAATTAAAAACCGTGGTCGGCCAGAAGAACATATTGTTCCTGGACGAAGCGCAACGCATCCCTAATATCGGCCTGACGCTGAAACTGTTTACTGATCAGATCAAAAACGTGCAGGTCATTGCCACCGGCTCATCGGCTTTTGAGCTTTCCAGTCAGGTCAATGAGCCGCTTACGGGGCGCAAATATGAATTCATGCTCTATCCGCTCAGTTTTGGCGAGTTGGTAGAATATCATGGCCTGATCCAGGAAAAACGCCTAATCGAGCACCGGCTCATTTACGGCTATTATCCGGAGATCGTGACCAAGACGGGTGAGGAAGCGGAATTGCTCAAATTGCTGGCCGGAAGCTACCTCTACAAAGATTTGTTAATGCTCGAACAGATCAAAAAACCCGCCATCTTGGAAAAGCTGTTGAAAGCACTCGCTTTGCAGGTTGGCAGCGAGATCAGCTATCACGAACTGGCACAAACGGTCGGCAGCGATCCCAAGACCGTTGAAAAATATATCGACCTACTGGAAAAAGCTTATGTGCTATTTCGCCTGCCGGCTTTCAGTCGCAACGTCCGCAACGAAATCAAAAAAGGAAAGAAAGTCTATTTCTACGATTGCGGGATCCGCAATGCCGTTATTAACAATTTCAAACCGTTGGCCTCGCGAACCGACACCGGGGCATTGTGGGAAAATTTTGTGATGGCGGAACGGATGAAATACCTGCGCTACTGCCAGATCGATACGGCGCAATATTTTTGGCGCACCACACAGCAACAGGAAATTGACCTGATTGAGGATAACGGTGAAGTGCTAATAGCATTTGAATTCAAATGGAAGGATAAAAGAGGCAAAATCCGCTTCCCGCATACCTTCACGGATAATTATCCGGGAACCGAAACTTTCGCCGTTACGCCGGAGAATATAGAAAAATTTATCTTATAAGTTTTCAATGAAAATTATTATCGGCATAGTGAATAAGACAACTGTATAGAGCCGCTGAAAAGTTACATTCATCGGGTGGTGGGAAAAGACCCGCAATCCAGCCTTTATCTATTGCGTTTATTGCGTCAATATGAAATGATCTAGCTAATTTTAATCCCGAATACCTATTCTTTAGGATGCTGCGTCATTGGCGATTACCATTTCCCTTTTAGCCTTGCTAGCTACCTTTTATCAACTGTACTTGCAACGAGTTCATAATGAAAAATCGCTCAAGCCCCTAGTTCAAATTGATTTGCTGGATCGGGATAAGCTGATTTTTGTGCATATTCAGAATAATGGCGTCGGACCGTTAATAATAGATAAGCTTACCTTTTTCATAAATGACAAGAGCTATGGTAACATCGAAGACTGTTTAGCACTCGACCCCAAGTCTTATCAGCATCTGTCAATTACGGAAGCGGTAAAGAAAGTTATCTTGCCCGGAACCTACTTGGAGGTTTTCTCAATTCGGTTTGCAGAGCAGGATACCTGTGAAGAAATAGACAATGTCCGGCAACAGCTATCCGTGCTTAAATTGAAGTTGGAAGGTCGGGATATTTACAATAATAGGATTATCGCCAAAAGATACCTGCACTGGTTTATAAGACACCACATTTGCTAAGTGCCGAAACCTTATCTACTCTCTATTTCATGTTAGAGTGAACCGGGAAATTGTTCCTCTTATAACTGTATCCAAAAACTATTAAAGCTATTGATTCACTTTAATCTAAAAGGTAGCACCAAGGTAGCACTGAATAAATCGCAATCTTGATTAGTTATATGTAAGTGCTTGATTTAATTGGTTGCGGGGGCAGGATTTGAACCTGCGGCCTTCAGGTTATGAGCCACTTTTGCAATAATATATGTAATATTTAATGGTGATGTATGGACGTTAATTGTTATTGATATATCAGATACTTGTTGCAATAGTTGGTGTTTTCGGCTATTCATTCAATATAACCGATTTTACCCTGGAAGGTAGCACCAGGGTAGCACCAAATACCAGCACAAGGAGCATTAAATGCCAGCCAAAGTAATCAACTTTACTAAAGCATGTTTGACTAATTTGCCCTTGCCAGAGGCGGGAAAGCGGAAATACTATAAGGATACCCAATTAAAGGGACTGATCCTGGATGTGCGTTCCAACGGCTCCAAGTCGTTTTACATTTATAAAAAGATAAGTGGTAAACCAGAACGGCTGTTCTTAGGTATCTTTCCCGAAATTACCATTGAGAATGCCAGAAAAAAAGCCAAAATAAAAATTGGCGAAATCGCTCAAGGAAAAAATCCGCAAGAAGAAGCTCGCCAGGTTCGCAATGAAATGTCGTTTGAGCAGCTTTTCGACCAGTATATGAAGCGATATAGCAAAGTGCACAAGAAGTCATGGCGCTACGATGAACGGGAAGTGAACCGGTTTTTAGCTCATTGGTTCAAACGCCGTCTTTCAGACATCAAGCGGGTCGAGGTACAGCGCTTGCACGAAAAAATCTACGCAGAAAGTGGCCTCTACCAAGCCAATCGCCTTTTAGAACGGATACGGGCGATTTTTAATAAGGCACTCGAATGGGGATGGGAAGGTACCAATCCCGCTATTGGCATTAAGAAATACAAGGAAAAGAGCCGGGATCGGTTCATTCAGCCAGTAGAAATGCCTTTTATCATCCGCTCTCTCAATGAAGAAACGAACGAGACGGTAAAAGATTATCTCTGGATATTGCTTCTAACGGGTGCTCGCAAAACGAATACCCTCATGATGCGATGGGAGCAGATCAATTGGGAGCGGAATGAATGGCGAATTCCGGATACTAAAAATGGAGAGCCGGTTACCGTTCCTCTGATCGAACGCGCACTGGAAATATTAAAGCGCCGTGAAATGACCTCACAGAGCCCGTGGGTTTTCCCGCAAGAAGCGGATAATGAAAAGCACTTCGTTAACACTAAACGTGCCTGGCGGCGCACTTTGGAGCGAGCCACGCTTTACCTATGGCAACAAAACGAAAGGATTGCTCCATTATTGGAAAAATTGGAATGTAATGTGCCTGTTTTTCTCCTAAGTGAGATATTATTTAAAGCTGTGATCAAACGGGCAGAAAAAGAAAAAATCCCGCTTCCCGCAAGCCTGCTGGATATTCGCTTGCATGACATTCGTCGTACTTTCGGCAGTTACCAAGCGCTTACCGGTGCCAGCTTGCAAGTCATTGGCAAGAGCTTAGGTCACAAATCTACCCAAGCTACACAAATATACGCGCGACTCAATCTCGATGCAGTTCGTGCCTCCATCGAAAAGGCTACTGGCGCTATGTTTGATTAATTTCCGATTCAGTAAAAAATGACTTTCGAGCAGGATTCCATTTTACTACCTTAAGTATTGAAATTTCCTTAGCTTTTCAAGCTTTATGTTATAGTGGGTACCCCATACCCCCATTAAATAATAGCGGGGATTAGATTAATATATGTTGCCAAAGAAAGAATTGCTACTGATTTTTGTTGTAGAGCTTCGATATTGAGCTGACACTAGCATGGAAATAAATAATAGGGAACTTGCGGGACTTATTTGGATCGGGATATTTATAGCTTGGGTTATGATGCGTCCGGAAACACGAAAAAATGTCCCTGGACTGTTTAAAGCGGCTTTCCAGTCTAAGCTTAGTATTATCTATGGAATTATGGCAGCGTACACCGCTATTGTTGTCTTTCTTTTATACCGCATAGAGTTGTGGAATAGCAGCCAAATTAAGAACACTATTTTGTGGTTTCTTACTGTTGGTTTGGTTTCGCTCAATGATATAACAAAACATAACCAAGTCAATTTTTTTAAGAAAACAGCATCAGATGTCCTTAGTCTAACCGCGATCCTTCAGTTCATAACCGGAGTTTATACTTTTAGCTTTATTACTGAATTTACTTTAATACCGTTCGCGGTATTGATTGGATGCATGATTGCAATGGCAGAGAGAAAGCCAGAACACGTTTCAGTAAGAAAGTTATTAAAGGGGATGCTTGCATTAGCTGGATTATATACGATTAGTTTCACTATCTATAAGATCGCAACGGATTTCCAAACTTTTGCTAATAGAGGAACACTGAACGATTTCCTGATACCTGGCGCTCTGTCTTTTCTGTTTCTTCCTTTGATGTATTTGTTATCTCTTTATGCAGCGCGTGAAAATACGTTTATTGGTCTCGGTAACGTTTTAAGTCCAAGCTTATTACGATTAGCAAAATGGTACACACTGCGCTATTTTGTTTTTAATAAAGACGATTTGCAGCGCTGGCAAAGGTACATCTTTGTAAAAAAAATTGAAAGTAAAACAGACTTACGTTGTTCAATTAAATTTATCAAACAACTAAAGAAAATTGAGAAAAACCCGCCTTCCGTTCCTATAGAAATGGGTTGGTCTCTATATATAGCAAAAGAGGCGCTTACAACAGAAGGGATCAAAACCGGCCAATACCTACCGAACTTTAATGAGGAATGGTCAGCTAGCTCTACTTATCTTAAAATTGACGATGATCTACTAGCGAATAACATTGCTTACTATATAGAAGGTAATTCGCGTGTTGCCGTACGACTTAAACTCGTCTTAAATGTAAATGACCCAGCTAAGGCTAATAACGCACATACCAAAATGGTTGGTTGTGCTAAGCTACTTTATCGATTTGCCATGAACCAAGACATACCGAAAACTATATTAGATGCCCTTTCTACAGGTAAAAGAAAAGAACTACAGATCGGTGATAAGTGCATTTTAGTCTATAAAAATAATTGGTCGGAGCATAAAATGCAGGGTTACAGTTTAAAATTTACCATTGGCGTTGGAAACACATCAGTAGTGGAATTCTAAATATTTAAAATATAATGGGTGCTACGGCCTCCACCTTCAGTTATCAGCACTTCTACCTCTAAAAGGTGTTGTAAATCCCTTATGACAGTTGCTTTGGAAACTTTTGTTATGGACATATATTTTTTGGCACTCATACCTCCTGCAAAACCTTCCACTCCGGCATCCAACATTTGTTTTACAACCTTAATCTGCCGTTCATTCAAAGCATCTTTAAACCGGTCAAAGAACTTTGATTTTTTCAAAACGAAGTCGACCAAGCTAATTGCCTGTTCCTGAGACTTCAGAATAACGTCGATAAAGTATTTAACCCAAAGCGTAATCTCATTGCTTTTTTGTGCCTGTTCCAAAGCATTATAATAAGACTTCTTATCGGACTCTATGACTCTTGAAAGACTAAGCAATACGGGACGACCAATAGTTTGCGACAAAGCTTTTTCGGCAATGGCACGTCCAATCCTGCCATTGCCATCTTCAAAGGGGTGAATTGTTTCAAAATATAAATGCGCAATCGCTGACCTAACAGGAGCTTTCTTTATTTCTTTGATGCTTCCCGGAGTTGTGTCATTGAACCATTAAATGAATTTTGTCATTTCGTCTGGTATACGAGAAGAGGGCGGAGCTTCAAAATGGATTTTTTCTCTGCCAAGTGCACCTGAAACAACCTGCATGGGGTCTTCATGGTTGCGCCATCTGCCAAGATTGATTCTTATATTTCCTTTTAAAAGCATTTTATGCCATTAGAAGAGTCTTTTCTTCTGTCATGGCTTCAGCGTAAGTTCTTTGGACATCTACCATCAATTCGCTAGCCCCTTGTGCTCTCCTATCTTTGACAGGGTCATGGGTCTGATTAAGTCCAAGATTATTGCGAATAAATGAAACAACATCTTGGCGACTTAGATACTCACTCTCAATTTCTGAAGTTCTAATCGCTTCGGCAACCATTATATCGATAACAGCTTCCATTCGGATATCATCCGGTATTACCTTTAAAATGCCACTAACATGGCCTATTTGCTCAGCGAAATGGAATAAGGCGTCTTCCGTATTCCGCAAATCATATTTAAAATTAGGCCAGTCAGGTTGTTGTCAGTTTATATCATGAGCCGAATATATTGTTTATTCGGCTCAAAGATGATAGAAAAATGTGCCAAATAGCGTGGTAAATAAAATCAAGTTCATTTCATATACCACTCTTAATTAATTTTCGTCTAAATTCATCACTGTTCGAAAAGTGAATCTCTATACTATTAGCATTATTAAAACGTTGAAAATCAGCTAACGTACGAGAGATATCTTTTATTAAACTTTCTGAAATTTTAATACCTTTTTCTAGAAAAATGGATTTCAAAATAAGCTTCTTACTCTGTCTGTCAACTTTGGGATCAATTCGACCTATAAAATTTCCTCTATAAAGAATAGGCATGTTATAATAACCCCACTTACGACTTTTTTCTGGTTTATAAGCTTCAAATACATTTTCAAAATCAAATATTACTCTATTACGCTTTTTATTCCAAAAAATACAATCGAAAGGCGATAAAAAGGTTGTCCATGTGGAATCTATATTTGCTTCAGTAAAGTTGCTTAAGTCACTAATTTTCTCCTTGTGAATATACATTGGTTCACGAAATTCGGCTACTTCAATCGGTATAATTTCTCCTTTTTTTATTATAGATGCTAATACACCTTCAATTGAAGATTTTCTTATATTAGCATAATTCATTAGTTCTTGTAAAAAGAAAACGCCTAGACATTTGGCAGAAAGAGTTAATTTAAATGCTATTGCTTCTTGAAAAGAGATTTGACTTTTATCTACCCAATTAGGAAGAACGCGTTCCTTAATATCATAAATTCGACAAAAATTTACTCTATCAGTAACCATAAGATCTCCTCTGTTATAAAGTTGCTCAAGTGCATTTTTAGTTGGCTTTCTGTTCCACCAGCCACCAATAGGTTTTTCTTCATCAAAATCAGCAGAGCGAACATTACCGTGACTTTTTACGTGTTCATACACTTGTTTCATTAAAATTAAATTTTCGGGCTGGCTAAGCCATTCTTTACTCCATTTATCATTATTGTTCTTGTAAGTATCCATTTTGTCCGCTAAATATTTATATATATTTAGTGGTATTAATGATGCACAATGAAACCAATATTCAAACAACTGTTTTTGTTCGCCATAAATGAGACTATCTAAATCAGATTTATTGTAGAAACCTAATCTACTCCATAATGTAAGATAATGGCTTCTTTCAACAACATTTATTGAATCTATTTGAATTACACCCATCCGGCATATACAATCCATTAAATCCTTTAATGAATAATACATTTTTCTTTCACTATGTGAAAAAAGATTTTGATTATAAAGTATATAACTTTTTATGTTCTCTTTGGTATATTTCATACAGATAAGTAAAGCCTAAGATTAAATCTTAGGCTTTATATTACAACACTTCATAGTGAAATTTAAGAGGTAAAATTTGCGGTTGGAAAAATAATGCTGCCAAATTTGCTATCGTTACATTTGCGTTCTTTGAATCAATTATAGGCTGAGTACCATTTTCTAATCGGCTGCCAGGAGCGACTTTCATTGGTACACCTCCATAATCACTGTGTACTTTATCTAAACCCAATTTATAGATACCAATATCTAAGAAATAGGCATTTAAGAAGGGTGTATATACACCAGGCTTAGGATCGCGTTTTAATGGAAAATCAGCATTCACCAATGTATCACCCGCAGATAAGTACATATCTTCATCAAAAACAGCACCTAAAAATGTTAAAGAACTTCTATACGCCCTAATTAATAAATATTCTGAAGCAAGTTTGGGATTTGTTCCGGTTAGATTTGTGCCGTCATGAACACATTTATCTCTGAAATCGCCAAATCTTTGGTAAACTTTTATGTTTTGAGTCCAACTATAAAAATTTTGCACGAACTTCCTAACTTTTTCCATTTTAGTATGTACTTCATTAGGTTCATCAAACAAGCTAAGATTTATGGTATCAGAAAAAATGATTAAATCTTGTTGATTCATTATGAAACTAATATCTTTTAAGTTAGTAATTTCATTTATAGAAGTTGTTAGTGGGGAGGTTACCATTAAAGGAAAACATTTGTTTCTTAGCACTTTGTAACTTAAGTAATAACCAGTTTCGCTTGAAGGAAAGACTAATATTTGCATAGTTGTCCCAAAGCTTTCACTTTCATAATCTAAGTCCCGAGCCAATATTGACCATTTACCTTCTTCGTTGAAAGTTTCTCTTATTTCCAAAGTAACTTTCATTCTATTATTTTGTTCAACGGAGAAAATATGTCTGAAAATACTTCCACTATTTGGAGTAAGATGATCTACACCACTTAATGCCTTAGCTGAAGTACCAGCTTTAGTCTTACCATATTGGTTAATAGGTTGACTGCATCGAAAAGTTTCAATCCTCATTGTTGGGCCATTAAACCCAATGTCTTTTAAATCTAACTGGCAGAAATTTCCATCATTTTGGAAAGATTCTGCAATTTGCTTTAGTGCCATAATTGTATGTGTTATAATTATGACCTAAATTCATACCTCCTTTTGTCCAAGCAAAGGACAAAAGGAGGTATTTAAGAAAAAACTAAATATTAATTTAACATTAGCTTATGCCGTATTTCTGAAAGATTAAAGCTATGGGTGCTACTATTCGCAAGTCACTACGCATAGTAAAGAGTAAACTTGAACACTATCCTAATCACTAATTGAACAAACCATATATAATCCTTAGATAATATAGAAATAAGTTATATAGTTAATTTACAGAATATATCGACTACGGATGATAAATTTGTGCTATATGCACTTAATTTCTTATATTTAATTGATTAATAAAAAATAGCGATTGATTTATTTCTTTTATGGCTGCTGATACAATTCTTGCTAATCCATTTCTAATCAGACTTTGGAAAAACCTGTGGTTATTATCACAATATGGAGATTTGAATCGTTCTTTTACTAGTCAGGATTACGACATTATAGCAAGATACAATCAAGTTGATGATCATTCTAGTGCAAATGGTGAAGAATTTTTAAAAAAAATCCTTCGAGCTGATACTCAAATTAAATTTTTTAAAAGAAGAACTCTTGACAAGTTATGTAAAACTCTAAGCCTGAAGGTTAGTTATTATAATTTACCAAATAGTTGGAAATCATTTGAAGAGTCCCAGGTTGGTCATAAAACCTTTAGAGACTGTCAATTGCTTGTCGCAAGAAGGAAGAGCATCCAAAAATTGGATAAGGCTCTGATTTTTCGAATTAATAAGCATGCCAAGAAAAAAGCGGAGTATATGCTACATTTTGATGCATCCGAATTCAATGTACCAACTACAAACTTTGAAGATTTGAAAAGAGAAATTCAGATAGCAACTGAAGAAGATATAGAAAAAATCTATGATTTTGCTCGAAATGGCAGGTATAAAAATTGTCCTGTGAATGGACCTGTTATTAAGGTTCCATGGTGGCGGCAAAATCCATTTATTTTTTATGTTATTAAAGACAACCAAGATAAAGTAATTGCAAATATAAATATTTTACCCTTAACTGAAGAATCCTACTTCAAAATAAGAAATGGTGTTATTGATGAAAGAGGAATAAAACATACAGATTTACACCAGCCAAATGATAAATACAATGTTTCCTATTTATACATTGAAGGGTTTAATTGTATGACAACCGCGTTAATGTCTAAGTTTATCTTCTCCTTTTTACAATTAATTGACAGAATAGCTGATATTTCAAATCCCAACCTAGTAATAGGTGCAATAGGAGGAACAGATGAAGGTGAAGAGTTAATGACTAAACTAGGATTTGAAATTGTGAGTTTTGCTGAGGTCAGGCAAGATTCATTAGACTTCTACGAATTGCCTCTAAATAAGGCAATATGGTTGCGTAATTCTTCTATTAAATTCTTTAATACTTAGCAAAAATATGTAAAGTATATCGGTTTTAATCTATTTCTATTTTACATTCTATAATTTTAATCAAATTAGAAATTATTTTAAATATTCTTCTACAAGACATATTGCATTCGATTTATTCGTATGAACTATAAGATAGAGGAATTAACAAATTAAGCGGTAATTATATACATTATTTGTTGTTAATAGGATCAAGTTCCCATTGACAGGATTGCGGAGCCTATAATAGGATTTAAAACCTAAATAGCAAGTCTTGCAAAAGGCTTTAGTCGATTCCGCCACACACCCTTCATGGAGACAATAGTGAAAGAGACTATACCCGAACCGCTGCTTGATCGCAAATCGGCAGCTAAATACTTGAGCGTTTCTCCCGGCACACTGGCAGTTTGGGATTGCACCAAACGCTACGATCTAAAACCCATCAAAGTAGGCAGAGCGGTTCGTTATCGCCGTACCGACCTGGACGACTTTTTAAATTCTCAACTTAAGCGCTAAGGAGAATCATGGTGAATATTGAACAGGCTAAAACGATACCGATTCCGCTTATCATGGAGAGAATTGGCGTTGCTCCATTCCGGCAAAATGAGCGCGAGATTCGGTATCTTTCGCCTCTACGGCAGGAGCGCACCGCCAGTTTGCATGTCCATAAGGTCAGAAATGTCTGGTATGATTTCGGGGAAGGTAAAGGCGGTAATGGCATTGATCTGGTTTGTGCGTATTTGCAAGTGTGCGGAGAAGATGCAACCGTAGCGGATGCACTGCGTTGGCTTCGTAGCACTGCCGGCAATTTTACCCCAATTGCCTTGAGCCAAAAAGCTTGTACTGCTGACGAGGATAAAGGCTGGCAACTGAAATCGGTCAAACCTATTCAGCACCTTGCTCTTGTCCGATATTTGGACAAACGTGGCATACCATTGCCGTTAGCCAAAAGGCACTTAAAAGAAGTCCATGTACAAAGTTTGGAAAATGGCAAAGAAATGTTTGCTCTTGGTTTTCCGAATGAGGACGGCGGCTATGAGTTGCGTAACCCGTTTTTCAAAAGCTGTGTTGCGCCGAAGACGATAACCTTCATTAGGGGTGCAATCCCGAAACCTGTTGAAATTCACTTATTCGAAGGCTTCATGGATTACCTTTCGGCTGTAGCTTCTTGCAAACAAGAGCAGTTGAACGGCGATAGCATTGTTCTGAATTCTCTTTCCTGTTTGCCGGAAGCATTTCCTTATATCAAAGGCTACGGTTACCGTATACTCTTTAGCTGGATGGATAATGACGCACCCGGAAAAAAAGCGACAAAAGCATTAGCCGAATTTGTGCGCACGGAAGAAAATCTCCAGCACAAGCCCGTGAACGCCACATTTACACCGCACAAAGATGTGAATGCCTGGCACATGCATGCCCTCGGACTTTCAACATAGATGATAAATCGCCCCGATAGGTAAGTGCAATTAAAAAATAAGCTCATTTTCTTGATCTCGCTTGTCTTGAGCTAATGCTTCGGCACAAGCAACCAACCTTTGATCTTTAAATATCAAACCACCTTAGTATATCCGCTTAGGAAGGCATTTGCCTAAGAGGGCTAGCTGAGATGATCCAGTTGATCCTTGTCCTGTCTAGATTGGACTTCTGGTTTCAAGGACAGGTGATTAACCGAAGTCGCTCCCGCCACCAACAATAATTTTCTCCAGCCCTAACGGGCTTTCCTCGCCCCTCCAAAATTACAGCCGGTTTGGTCGCTCAAACTTCGGTTGCTTCATCCCCTGTAACCATCACCCAAACAGGAAAGGAACCTGCCATGTCCCACACAACAAACGCCTCAGCAAGAGGACAAACATCTCAACGCCGGGATATCCATCAAGAAGTAACGGATACTATTATCAAGCAATTGGAAAAGGGCACCGTGCCGTGGCACAAACCCTGGCAAGGAGAAGAAACGAAAGCCTTCGGTCTTCCTTACAACAGCATTACCCAAAACCATTATCGCGGTATCAACATCGTCCTGCTTTGGAGTTCTGCTATCGAGAAACAATTTGCTTCTGCCGAATGGGGAACATTCAAACAATGGGCGGACAAAAAGGAAATGATCCGTAAAGGCGAAAAGGGGGCAATGGTCGTTTACTATGACGTCTTGGAAAAGGAAGAAGATGACGAAATTCGCAAAATACCTTTCCTGAAAACTTCCTATGTCTTCAACAGATGCCAATTAAGCAGCTATCAGCCAACCAATACGGATGATACCCAACAACCTAAGCAGTCCCTAGTTGAGAGAATCCAGACAATGGATTGTTTTATAAACAATACGCAGGCGATTATCGAACACAGTCAACGAGGAGCCTGTTACAGCCCTAAAGAAGATAAAATCTATATGCCTTTTACCGAAGCTTTCATTGATACGGAAGCTTGTACCGCCACAGAAGGTTATTATTCCACATTATTACACGAACTGGTGCATTGGTCTGGAGCACCTAATCGGATCGACCGCGCTAAGTGCAAAAAGTTTGGCGATCAGAATTATGCTACCGAGGAATTAGTAGCCGAGCTTGGGGCGGCCTTCCTTTGTGCGGAATACGATATAACCTCAGCCGAAAAAGGCGATCACGCCAACTACATCGCTAGCTGGTTGAAAGCGCTTAAAGATAACAAGCATTGTATTATCACCGCAGCTAGTAAAGCATCCAAAGCCGTGCATTATCTAAGAGGATTGCAGCCTTAGTAAGGGCTAATGAAATAAAACTAAATGCCCCAACAAATATTGGGGCATTTTTCGTGACAATCTCCCGGTTTAAATGCTTGGCTTTAGCTAATTTCTTGGTTACCTCTTATCTCCAACTTAAACAAGAAATGGCTTTAATTAGCTAAACCTTCTTATTAGCATTCAAAGAATAAATTTAATGTAGAAGTAAAAGAAATATCTTCAAAAGACATCTAATCGTTGGATATACAGTAAATTACAGTTATTCTTCATAGGCTAAATATAAACTATTCTATGTTTAATTTTTTAACAACGTTACCAGCAATCCTAGGAATTATTGGTTTTGTAATATATTTAATACTAAAGAAAAGCATTACCGAAGATCCAATTATCAAATCTATTCTAGAAAAATTAAGGTACAACGAACCAGGGTTTTACAACCAACTAGACAAGCTTTCTGATTCAGAAAAAGTTAAAATCTTAAAAACTGACTATAGATTACGAGATAAAATTTCTGAAGGTGACCGGAAACTTTTAGATAAATCACTAACTAACCAATATAGAACAAACTTATTTGTTTACTCGCTTTGTGCGATTTTACTACTTGTTGGAATTTATTTATTTACTAGACCGGTACCTCTTCAAATAGATAATATTCAAGTTCAGAATACCGATAGCAGAGATAATAATCAAATAGTTGATCTTGATCCTATTACAGTAACTTGGACATCTAGTGGGAAAAATGGAGATATATTAGTTGCGTTAGAGAATATTGAAACTGGAAAACAAACAAAGCGATATAGAGCTTTGGCATCTGATGGTGAAATAATCTTCAAATCTGACAATTATGATAATTATGATAAAATATTAAGTAATAGATTTCCGAACGAGAGTAATAAAATACGAGCAATCGTTTATTCGGGTCAGGAATCTTTTAAATCAAAGCCCTTCGAAATTAAGGTAGGAGTAAAAATTATCTGCTTACCGGAAGAGTCAGATAAACTGGTATTTAACGCTATTATTGATCAAAGAATAATCGATAACTTTCATTTTGCGCCAAGATTAACTTTATTTAAGGACGAACATTTTAATAATAAGGAGACATTTGAAGCTCCTGAATTTTCATCACGACCAACACTTGTAATCAGGAATACCAAAGATTTTACGATAAGTAATTTTGCCCTTTCAGTTAATCCTAGAGACATTGTAAATACTAAGGTTTACAGGACAGATGTTGAGTCTTTGAAAGTTGCATTTATGGAATTAAAAAATAAGCAAAATAAATAGCACTTATCTTAGTAGTCCTTTTAAGCTCAAAGCAGTCAATTAAAACTTAGTCGTCTTTTTGCACTACCATATCAGTCACTAACACATCTTTCATATTGTCGGATAAAGCATATCGGGAGTCTATTGCCACAATCATCCGGGGTAGATGATCAAGTAGAGCCATAAAAAGCGGTTGAAGGCCGAAGCCTTTTAAAATGACTTTATAAGAAGAGAAAGTAAGAGTAATCACATTCTTATCTCCATCTAGCTTGAACTCACCGGAGACTAGATAGGAGTAGCTTAAAAATACCCGTCTACCATCCGGCCATACCAAGCACAAGCTTCTAGAGTTACCCGGTGAGTCATAATAGTCATTTTTATGGCTTACCTTTGAATCCGTATCAACCTTAGTGGGGTCATTTTCCCGCATTTGGTCGTAGCGAAGTTTAAATCCTTGGCTCATAGTCCCGGTCTTTTTGCAGTGAGGAAGGCTCTTTGTCTCTGGATTTATCTATTTGTGAAGAACCCCAATTTATATCTTCTCTGATTCGTTGGTGCGTTATATCCTTGGTTTGGCTTCGCTTCCCGACTAACTCTAGGGCGGATTGCCGTTCGCCTAACTCGGAAGCGTGTTCCAGCAATTGTTCTTTGTCGTCTGTGTAAATGCGGGCACGTTCCCGCCCACGCGAGACAGAAACATAGAACTGTTTAGAATCTGTGGCGGGAAAGGTTGCTGCCGGTTGCGAGATAAAGACTTCATCGACCGTTTTGCCTTGCGAAGCATGAGAAGTGATGCAATGCGCATGCGCTAAATGCCCGTAATCTTGTTTTAGCTCATAAGTGCCTTTGCTGATATTGTTGCGAAGGAGTAAACTGCCATTCTTGCGGACAGATACGACTTCCAAAGTTTGCCCGTTATTCAGCCGTTTCTTTTCTTCATCAAAGCCGTTGCGGGTTATGCGGATCGTGTCCCCCTTCGCCAGAGCGATTTCATCTTTGCGGTAAAGGTCATAGTCACCGCTTTTCTGCATCGGCAAGGGGAGTACTTTTCCCTCCTGATTTTTAATGGTCACTCCCTTTTCTGAACTGCTATCGACCGTCCACATACTGCCTCGCTTAATGCCAGGCGCGTTCTGATTGAACTGAACGACTTGACCTTTTTGAAGATTTCGCCAGTCGCTTTTTTGCGCTTCCGTTAGGTTAAGGTTGGCAAGGCGGGTCGCTGAAATTTCTTTTTTGCCTATTAATCCGTTTGCTTTGAGTTTCTGGCGGATGTCTTTTGTGACTTGGTCGCCTTGCTCATGCGTCGGGGAAACCACTAAAGCCGATTTTCCTTTCTTGATCGATTCAACGTAATCATCCACTAAAGCTTTATTGGGTTTTAACGGATCAATGCTTTGGATCGAGCCGATACTATCCAGTTTCTCGAAAGCGTCCTTCACCTCACCTTTGGATAAATCTTGCACGGCGGCGCGGTAATGTTCATTTCTTTGCCGGTAGATTTTGCTTACCTCAGCCGTTTTAATTCCGCCGACTGTATTGAGAATGCGCAGGGCATCGCCTCTGATCACACTGGCGTGCTGACGCGTATCGCCCCCTAAGATTAGCCGAGCATTTTGCTTAGTAGCCAAATCGAGCAATGCCTTCATATCCTTCGTGCCCAGCAGCCCGGCTTCATCTACCCAAAGGACTTGGTTCTTTAATTGTTGCTGTAATTTTTCGTCGGTTAGTAATTTGGCAACCGTTTCCGCTTTACTGAACCCTTCTTCCCGTAATACGCCGCGAGAAGCCTGAGCGGTAGGAGCAACAACGGTGACCTTTTTACCGGCTTTTTCCATGTGGGCAACGGCTTCTTTCATCAGGGTGGTCTTGCCCGTACCGGCAGCACCGCGGATGATCGAAACCCGGTGGGGGGTGGTAAGCACATGCTGAACAGCAGCGGCTTGCTGACCGTCCAGTTGCAGTTTAGGCGTATTGGTATAAAGAGGCTTGAGTTTACCTTGTCCTAGCCGGGCTAAATCAACCATTTCCTTTTCTTCGGATAAAACTTGGCGGGTAGTGCAAAATGTTCGTGACTTTTCCTTTACCTGAATAATGCGTTCATCCGTGCGAAAGCGTTCCGTAATGGCCTCAAGGGAAATCGTGGTGCTACCTAAACTATGGCGATAGGCAGTTTCCAGTAAACGGCGATCCGGCATAACAGAAGCTCGCTCAAAGCCGTGCAATAAAGCATGGTCGACGCATTGAGAAGGAGAAAGCGTAACTTTTTCTTTTTCCGGGGCAAAACGGATAATGCGCTCACCTTCGCCTTGCTCATTCGGAACCAGTTCTTTGATTTGTCGCCGCCATTCGGCTTTCAGTTCGGTCATGCTCCTACCCTTTTGCTTTTTTGCGCGGGTACGTGCGCCTAATTCACTAAGCTCTTTGGCATCGGTAATCCCTTTCTCTTTGGCAATGCGCCCGATTTCATCCGTCCGCTTGGAAAAAAGATCAATGGCTTTCTGCGGCACACCTTCCACTTCAAATGATTTTTCAGTGCGGCGTACCTGGTAGCCCAATTTGATTAAACGGTCGGAAAGTTGCTTGTGAAAACGAGCCTGGTAATAGGGCATGTCACGTTTAATATCGCGGAATTGGCCGGCTTTGATTTGCTTTTCCTGCTCATCCCAAGTAGCGTTGAAGACAAAGCAATGAGCATGTAAATGGGGATCGGGGACAGAACCATCGACAGGCCGAGCGGTTTGATGAACGAACTCTGCCCACATTAATTCACCGGTGTTCCGATCATCGTACTTGCCTTCTTTCCGTACCCGCGTTTTACTATCTTGTTCCATGTCGTGCATTGTTGCCTGAACACTTTCTTCAAATGCTTTTAACAAATGATCGTCCTTAGAAAGTGCGTGGATGATGGAGACGGATTTGGGACAATGAAAATTAATATCGTAGCCAATCGTGCGCTCTTCTTTGGTGCGCGGGGTGATTGGTTCACCAGTTGCAGGGTTGATATTTTCACAAAGGGCAAAGAAGGATTCCTTGTTGGCCTGCCCAGTCAGATTTAAACGTTCAGCGAGGCGACCGTGCATGCTACCTTGGAGTTCCTGATCGTCTATGTAGTAATCCGAACGGGAGAGGGCATCGGAAAAATACGCCTTGGCGTGACCGGCTGAGTTGCTTTGAATCATACGAATCATAGCTGAAATATTACAGGCGTTTACAAGGTAATGGCGGCTGTTTGTGCTCTCGTTACTGTTAGTGCATAAGGGATAAACCGGTAGGAAAAAGGAAGCAGTGCAAAGGGATCAGATAGGCTGGTTAAAGAAAAATCATCAGACTTCTTCCCTAAGCACTGCTTAGGACAATTACTAGCGGGCTTCTACTAGATCGTCTTCTTCTATAAAGGCCTTGGCAAGCTGCCGCCGTGTTCCTGGATCGGCAGGTTTGTGACCGTAAAAATGAACTCCGCGCGTTTGACTGGCATCAAGCTCATCGACAAAGGCAGAAACCAACTCCTCATTACAAATCATCTCATCTATCTTATCCATTATAAAGTCGTCGCCTTTATGGTAAGCAGCTATGTAACTTAGAGAGTACACGATACTAGATGTTATTAGCAACATACCGACCCGTTGATCCATCCATAAGAGAAGCAAGCCAATTAAAAAGAAAGGGGCGGGTTCCAATATTATTTCAATGCCCCGTTTATCAACGGGTTTGCCGCCGATGCGTATCGCATAAAAGATCGGATGAATTCTGCCGGCAGAGAGACTATAGCGGGCAAAGTCAAAAACGGAAGGTAGACGGATAACTTCCTGCCAACGAAAAAAACAGCCAGCGGCATATGCGGCTAAAAATAAGTACCAGCTTACATTATCTTTTATAATCTCAGGTAACGTATCTCCATACGAGCCAAACATACCACCCATGGCGTAAGGGAAGAAAAAGAATACAACAAATACAAAGCTCGCTACAAAAGGAGAGAAATATCTCTCGCCCATATTTTTCCGGAGAAACACTTCCAGCAAAAGGCGTGGCATGGAGGCCACGGAGAGGAAAAAATCCAGCAGCAATTCTTTAATGTAGTTCCTGCGCCGGAAGACTTGACGGTAATACAGATTTTTTTTCATAAGTGATAAAAGGTTAAAGTGAAACAAATGGTTTAAATAATTAAGGTTGATAATTTTGGTTAAAAGCCATTTTTGTATGGTTGAGACCTTTGCGGATGGTATCGCCTTGCTGGTGGAAATAACCTTCCACGCGGTAGTTGTTTTTAGAACCACCCGTTTTAAGGCGAATAAATTCTTCGGGTCGCACCAATTTTTCTAGCCTAAGCGATTGGGTTCTACTTTGAGAGAAATTCTCCCCTACGTTAACCGTACCCGACTGATCTTCAAAGAAAGCCTCTCCAATGAGTTCCGAGGCATAACGGTTTGTTTCTATATCCGCGTTAGCATGAAAAATCTTGGTGCCCAAAGTGCCCAAAAAGCTTTTTACCCGGTAATCGGCCTTATGGCCGCCCATGTTGGCATAGTAATTTGGCAAGTTCTGCGATATATAGACAGTGGCAATGCGGCTGCTTCTAGCTGTAGCTTGATAATCCGCGTCATGCTCATGCAAAAAGTTCTGCGCTTCATCTGCCCACAAAAACATGGGACGCGAATTCTGAACCACGTTGCGTTTTTCCATCGCCCTTTGCCAGATGTATTTGAAGAGGATCTGACAATCCCGTCCTACCTTGTGGTAAAGCTTTACCGGTAGATTAACCAAGATAATCTTACCTTTCAGACTATCCTCCGGCGTGACGGTGGAGCTATTCCGGCAAAACAGGGAATAAATCGGCTCACGTAGTAATCGGAACAGGAAGCCCGAAAATGTAAAATCAATGATCGACCGTGTTTTATCACTTAAGGATATAAAGTTGTCTACAAAGAACTGATCTAAAAACTTGAACAGCCGTGCATCCGGGAGCGCTTCTAGCATGGCCGCTTCGTAAACGGCCTCATCTTCGAAATCTAGTTTTTCAATCTCAGGAAGATCTAATGTCCAGGCATCAACTTGTGACATCACTTTCTTCCGTGCCTCCTCAAAGGCTTGGTGAAAAGGCTTAGCATCCTCCGGTGAGTTGATTTTTAATCCCTCTTTATTTTTCGGTATTGTTTGGACAATGTCGAACATTAGCTGCACCGACACTGTGCCATAAGCCAACTTACACAGATCAATAACATTAAAGATGAGCATGTCCAAGGCGGTTTCCCAAAAAGCATCGTCGCTTTTTCCTTCCCCTTTTTCTTCACCGGCTCGTATAACAGTCTTGAGAACTTCAACAATGTTTTCGGTAATAGCTTCACTGCCATCCGCTTGAGTAGATTCATATTCAAGAAAATTGAAGCTATGAGCACCGCCTGGTTCAAGAATAATCAGATCGTTTTCACGATTGATAATTCGGCAGTATTCCTGCCAAGCTTGTTTTTCATCCGGCTTTACAGTGAGCACTAGGCCACCAAAACCGGCAGCTAGATATTTCAAGGCTAACATGCGGCCTGAACCGGAAGTTTTACCGGAACCAATGCCACCGAAGATTTGTGTTCCTTCTACGGCATGACGTATCGTCCAATAGCTTCGCTCCGTTCCCGAAGCAAGCTCTATAATCGGCATCTCTAAATCAAACGAGTTCATAAAACAGCTATTTGCGTTGTGTGATACAAAGGAGCAAACAACTGATCGTGAGTGCAATAGACAACGATTATATTGCCATTAAAGCGATTTCCATTAGATTTACACAATTTCCACGTCAATTTGGAAATCAGGAAATTTGGAAAATAAGATAATCTAAACTTTACAAACTATGGAGTTGCTGGTTTCTGTAGCATCAAAGCTGTATGATCAAGTAAAAGCTAAATTTGAAAAGGATATCAAACAAAGGACTAGCAAACTATCGAACAATAAACTACCGGATACGGAAGAAGCCATTTGGAACTATCCTAATAATACGCAGTCTCTTTTTAGAGAATTAATCGGGGATTTTGAACCGCTGTATTTAAGGAATAAAGTCAAATATAAAACGGAGAGGCGTTACAAGAAATCAGGCGAAGCGTTGTTAAACTTCAGCAGACCAGATAAATTAACCGCTTTCCTTATTTATCTAGATTATCAAGGAGAAGACCTTAAAGATAAATTAAATGCATTTTTGGAAACGGTAGATTCCAAAGAACGATTGTTTCACCATACCCACCTGAACCAATCTCGTCCTACAATAAAAGCAGAGAAACCTCGGGAAGATGTTGAATTTTATCTCGAACAAACTGCCAAATTACTCTCTAAACGCTATACGCCCCGGCTATTAGGGAAGAGATTTTGGCTGTATTTTTATGGTTACGATAAATTCATTTATGGTAACGATGACTTGCCAGATGCAGCAGAAGACAAGTGGTCACTGGTAAAGGTGGAATTTGCCTTTACGGATATGTCCGGATTTGATCTGAAAGTGACGTTAACAAATACGGGTGCGATAGAGCATTACAATTATGTCGGTAAAACCGACTTTTTAACTTCTTCGGAGCAAGTACTCGTGATCAATTGCCGTACCGAGCCGGATTTAACCAGGCAACTGAATATCAAGCTACACATTGGCACGGGTAACGGAGATATATTTATCGGGCAGTATTTAAATTATGAAACAGAAGGCAGAATAATTAGCGGTAGCTTACTGCTCCAAAAAATACCGGACGCGGAATCGGACATACAGCCTAAGATTTATCGGGTTCCAAATTTACTGCCGGGTATAAAATTTTATACAGAGGATTTTGAAGGTGTAGATAAAAATATTTTGCAATACCTCCACGACGAAAGGCTGAATTATAGGCGTACATCTATCAAAGCCGGTCATACTTTAAGAAGCCTTGAAAAATGGCTTAAAGAGTATGAAAAAATCCATCGAGAAAGTATTTAATGAGGTGAGTTGAATAAAAAATTTGGTTGAAGCCTATGGCTAGACTACTTTATAATGGCTGACTCGAAACCGTAAAGAGGCGAGGCGTCGGCAATTTCTTTCCCGTATTCCAGTAACGCTTCGCGGTATTTAATCAAAGTGATTACTTTAAAATCAACCGGTGTTATGTAAGAGGGTAGCTGAAATGTATCTTGAGACATAACTTCGCGCATCCAAATTTCTCCCACAACCGAATGTTCCAACTTCGGTTCATATTTTAGAAAGGAGATAAGTCTAGCTTTTACATCGGCCTCGTAATGATTCAAATAAGTTTTATATTGTTCGTAAACGTATGGCTTATAAGTAAGGCAAGCATTTTCAGTCATTTCAAAATTACGTATCAATTTGACGTGCTCTTCCGCTTGTTTAGTAAAAGCCTCATCGCTTAACATGCCTTGCTCATGGTTTTGAATAAGAACGCGCAAGAATGGCTCATACTTCAGCACAATGCAATCATGGGGAAAATAGCCTAAAAGTCGCTCAATTAAATCCCGTGCTTTAACTTCGTACTCAGGCAGGGTAATGGCTGCGTCAGCAATATCTTGCCATTTGATAGCATAGCGGCGTCCTTCAGCTACAGCGAACGCGTATGCTTCCTTAAATTGCTCCACATCACCGTTATATACTTCATCAATTGTTTTTTGGCGCCAATCCACTTTTATTAAACCTTTGTTCGGCGTAAATAACTTTATTTCGTATATTATCATAACTGAATTTTCAGTCAAACAAAATCAAAAAGGAGATGGAAAGTCCTGACGAAATAGAAAATGCATTCCCACCTGAATATTCCCATGTCGGTGAAAGGGTGCGCGAGGCGCAAGAGCGTATCCAACAGATTGAGGAGCAAATTAAAAATGTCCCCAGTGATCGGGGAACAGCACCGCAATATAATCCACCCGTATTTTTACGGCCTAGACAGCCGGGAGACCATAACCAAACGGTAAAAAGCCTAGAAAAACAGATAAGTCAGATAAAAGACGATGTGATGCGTTCGGTAGACAAAGAAATAGTCGACGCTGACCCACAAACTGCCAGAACGGTACGCGATAAAACGCGTGAAAGCCTATATCCCAATCCATATAAAAAAATGGATGCGACGAAAATGGAGGCGGCTAAAAGCCAATCAAGGGATTTGGATGCTTCACAAGACTATAAAGACGCCCAATTGAACCGCGAACCAGCCCCTGATCTTCCAGAAAGGGAGCAAGACGCACCTGACCAAGCAAATCCGCAACCAACTCAGCAAGAGAAAAAACCACTCTCAATGTCCGCCCGATTTTCACAATCATTAAGCTCCACGAAAGTAATAGAAAAAGATGATAAAGCGCCAGATAAAACACCAAACCCAGAAAAAGGTAAAGAGGAAAAAGATAAAGACTAGTGAAAGAAAAAAAGTTACCGCTCCGGTTCAATATCCTTGTCTTTATCCATCGTTTTAGTTGGTTCGTTCTCCCCCTTGCTAGTACGCTCTCCGGTCAGCCAGGACGGATAACGTTCCTTCGCCTTTTCAGATAAAAACTGGTTCCGTCCTTCTTGAAAACCATTCCCGCGTAAGTTTTCTGCCGTAGCCTTGGCTAACTGTTCGGCAAGTTCAGGGAGGTGTTTAGCAATGGTATAACCTTCATTAAAGCCTTTCTGATAGTCCGGCTCCGGTTTGTGCGCTTCTTCCATATATTAAAAAGGATTTCGGGCGTTTTTCTCTAAATAAGCGTCAATGGAATCCCGGTCATATAGAATAATTTTCTTCTGTGGCTGAGAGTAGCGAATTTTCCCTTCATCCCGCAGCTTCTGCAAGGTTGTCTTGGATTTAATATTCAGGAGTTGCATAGCTTGCTCATCAGAAACCCATTTTTCTTTTTCTTCGTTATGCTTTTCTTTCAGCCGGGCAACTACCTGCTCGACCAAAGCATAGAAAGCTGATTCTTCAAGGCAAATGACTTGCATATATAATTATAAAAAATTGGCTACTACAATTTGTCTATAGTTAATTGATTTCATTTTGCATTAAATGCTTCAATCGAAAGAACATAAAAAGTAAAGTCTTATACTTTCAAGCTTTATTTTAGTGCTCAGGAGGAATTTAAATATTTTTTTAATTATATTGATATTTAACTGTTTGTTTTGCTCCAAGAATTTGAAATTCTATGAGATATCATTTATTTGGTGTATTAAGAAACTTAGTAAATGTATTTATTACTGATTCCAAATTTTTTTCAATTTCACATTCCCAAATTATAAGTACTCTCCAACCTAACTTCTTACAAGTTTCTTGATGCTTTTTATCCCTTTCTATATTCTTATATAACTTTTCTTTTCAAAACTTTGTATTCGTATTTGGAATTCTTCCTTCACGACAATCTTGATGATAATGCCAGAAACACCCATGAACAAAGATTATAGTTTTATATTTTGGCAGAACAACATCAGGTTTTCCAGGTAAGTCCTTCTTATGGATTCGGAATCTATACCCAAGTTGATGCAGAATTGTCCTAAGGATTTTTTCTGGCTTTGTATTTTTGCCCTTAATACGGCTCATTACAAAACTACGCTTTTCACTTGACCATATATCCATCTTAATATTTTAAGAAATACTTTCAAGAAAATCACTAAGGCTTTTACCTACAGCCTTTGCTAAAGGGACTGGAACCCCATTGCCTATCATTTTAAATTTTTTTGTTAAGGAAAGTTTTGCAGGAAGAATGTACGAATCTTCGACTCCTTGTATACGCAACGATTCTCTTACAGATAATCTTCTGTTTAAAAATGGATGTAAGTGTACTTCATTATTGCCGTAACATGTAGTAGGACTATACTTGTAACGGTGTAATCTTTTAAATGAAGGCCTATTAGTCTCTCCTTCCTTTATTTTATCAAGCCTATCAAGGTGTATAAGAATGTTGAAAAACTCTGAACTATTTGCAATATTATTTTCCTGCTCAGGCGAAATCAAACAAGATTGGACACATAGTTCTAATGGTATGTTTTTTGGTGCTTCTACATTTGAACCAAATGAAATTGGGTCAGGCCATTTATATTTTGTAGAAGAATTAGAATAAATTTTATTTACAGGAAAGGGAAACCACCTTCCATCGATCCCAATGTTAATTCTATTTATATCAAATTTGTATTTATTTATTCCAATAACAAAAACTCTTTCTCGAAATTGAGGAACTCCGAAATCAATACTATTTAAAATTGCAAAATCTATAAGAAATTGCTCTTTCATAACTTCTAAGAGCTCTAAAAAGTGCTTTGCGCTTTTTTTTACTTTTAAAAGTCCTGTAACATTCTCCATTACGAAAAATGCAGGTTGTAATTCTATTATCTTATATAAAAAAGCATCAGTCAAAGATCCCTTGTCGCCCTTAAAGCCATCCAAATTCCCATTTAAGCTAAAATCCTGGCAAGGTGGACCACCTATAACCCCAAAACAACTTGGCTTTTTCCCATTGAATGCCTCTTTGATAATAGTTTCTGGATGAATATCTTTTATTGAATTAGTATTAGATATTTTAAAATTCCCATCTATACCTTTACTCTTTTTCCATGATGTTATTCCAGAAGCATATAAATCTGCGAATATTATATCTAACTCATTTGTCCAAACAATATTAAATCCAGCATCTAAAAAGCCCATATCCATGAACCCTCCTCCTGTAAAAAAAGATATAACAGGAAGTTTTAACTCCTCACTCATAAATCGTAGTTGTCTTAGTCGCAGAATAAACGTTACTAAGGATTCCTTTTCTTAAATTAAAAATATTAATAAGTCGATTCCTCTTACTAATAAAATATTCAGGATTAGTATTTGTAAATCCAGTAACTGTAACGGAATGACATCCATTATCCAGTAAAACTGTTATATTTCCATTTGAATATTGGACTACATTTTTAATAAAACCACTAACATCATTATAAACATTATTTAAACTTAGGTTTTTTAAATAAAATGAGCAGGCAGGTCTATATAAACAATAAATGCAATTCTTCTCATTTACATTCGCATTATAAAACCCAGTACTAATACTTTTGTTTGTTTCTGCCAAAACCTTTTTAGCATCATCAAAAGCTGCTTTACATTCTTCTAATGAGAATTCTATCGAAATTTTTTGTTTGGCTAAATCTACTAAACTTAATCGCGTTGGGAACCTGCTTGTACACTCATAGAAAAGATAGGCGTATAGTTTCAGTTGTTCCAGATATTCATCTTTTATCTCTGTACTTATCTCACCATTTTCGTTTAGCGTATCCTGTGTTATAGCCCCTGTCTTAAAATCTATAATCTCTATATCTTGCCCAATCTCTAGTATTAAATCAATTTTTCCACCTATCAAGCCGTCTTTTGATTCAAACCACTTCTCAGCTATGGCCTTCGATTCAACTATTTTTCTAGGTAAATTACTTAAATGCTTTTTTAATTGAATCTTTTTTATACCATAATCTTTAACACTTTTCTGAAGGGGGGTAATGAAGCCATTCCCTTCTTGGAGCAATCTTTTTTCCAATGAATTAATTTCAGCATCAAATCTTGTTTCAAGTTCAAAATCTGTTTTTATTTCTTTGATTGAAATTAGTTCTAATATTTTATGCAATACTGTTCCTAAATATGCATTTGGAGAAACTGGCAATAATGGTTTTTTTTCGAATGCTTCAGCAAGAATAGATTTATATGCACAACTTTTTATAGAATAAAACTGGCTTGGAGAAATCCTTTTGATTTCTTTATATTCGATTTTACCAATTTTATTCATAATCTACTTCCTAGTTTTTCGTAACACCATCCTGGCCTGCGATGCAAATTAAATGAATCAATAAAGTTTAAATTACCATCTAGATTATTTGTATACTCTCTTAACTCATAAACAATTTCAGTTAACCAATTAGCTACTCTCATATTTTTCAAATCCCAATAAGGATGAATAATTAAAATTACATTCTCATGATTTTTCCCAAATTTTATGAGGGGAAGTCCATTAATTTCACCTTTTAATTTTTTTCGAAATGAAAAACTTTCAAAGAAATTATCCCTTAATTTGGTTGCAAATTCAGGCCAACCATTGAGTTCTATATAATTATTAAAATTGTTATCTGTACCGCAAACATACTGTGCATCATTGAAAGTTCTCAGCAAGGAAAAACCTAATCGCCAATCAAGCAAGCTGTGATAATTCATATTGCGGTAAACTTTTAAACACTCATAACAGGCATCTTTACAATTTTCTTGGTGCTTATGTAGATGTATTTTTCCTAAATACGAGTTAGGATTAGCTGGTAACATTGCTTCATTTAATACTTCTTGGAAGTTATTATATAAATATCTTACAAAGCCAGAGCCATTAGGCAACTCATCTGTCAAGATAATTTCTGCTACTTTTCGTCCTGTTTCATCATCAAGAGATTTCATAGAGATATCAGCAATTTCTATTTCAGCAGGATCAACGTCAAGTTTATCAGCTAAAATTCTTTGCAATAAGAATGCTGCCGAGTAATAACCAGAACGAACTCCATTTGCTTGTGCCTTTACGAAATGAGGCTCACTGTCCATTGAGAACATATTTAAATCTAATTCTAATGGAACAGATGCTGGAACAATTCTTAATATTTCAGTATTCTTATGATTTCCAATACAAATTGTTTCACTTACAACACTGTTAAGTACCATTTGCAAATTCATAGCATAACCATTATTATCAGAATAATTATTAGCAAATTCATCTACTATCCATTGATTTACAAATTTGTATCCTTGACTTAGCCCAAATGGAAATCCATTTCTTATTTCATATAAACGCCCTGAAAAAAAACGGTCAGAATTAGTATTAACTCGCCATGTTATATCTCTATCACTTATTGATATAATTGCATTCCCAGTTTTAGTAAAATCAATCTTGCTGTCTTCCCGGTTTGTTTCTGCAAAGATTGGTGGTCGGGAAAGTATTATTTCACTATCATCTCTCATATCACTGCCCTGCGATAAATTTGTTCTATATGCTTTTGGAGCTTTAAGAATAACAGGCCTTTGGTAGCTATCACCTTGTTCGCCGCAATTCTGACAGGCCAAAAGCGCATCATTTACCTCATTGTTACTATTATAGGTTTTAAAAGCTCCGCAACTTCGGCATCTTGACATCCATTTGTTTATCGAAAAAGGATTTCCATCCCAGTTATGATTACCAAATTGATTTAGCTTATTTTTAATCTCTGTTGTAAAACCAATTACTTGATGAATTGCCTTATCCTTTGTCTTCTGAGATCCAGGTGCAAATTCATATATCGCCATTGATTGGGCTCGATCAATCGTTAGAGTTTCTAAATGTTGGTTGATACCGTGATATAAGTTTTTTACAGTCGTAGGCATGCCAAACATTGGAAGGACGCCACCTTCCGCTAGTTTTTCTGAAATATCATTAGTAGAAATCTCTTCATTATAAACTACGGTTTGAATTTTTTCTATTAAGCCATCATTGCTTGTTATATCACAAACCCAATTTATAAACTTATCACGATTTGGTTTTAATTCCTGTGTAAGTAAAGCATCTACAACTTCCTCAACCTGTTTTGAACTGCTTCTAATCCAATTAATAATTTGAGTTTTATAATCAATCCAATTATCTACTGTGCCAAATTCTCCATGTACGCTGGATTTACCTTCATTATTATTCACATTAGGTTGTATTGTTAAGTATATTCTTCGCAATATTTCTTTAGAAAGTAATCGTTTAAAAATCCTTTCCTGCCCCATTGTAAGAAAAGGAGTGGGTGGAGCATCTCCTGTAATTTTATGAGGATTTGAAAAGTAAAACTCATCATGGCTTCTACCTCTGCAAAAAGTTAAGACAACAGAATATGCTTGACCCCTACGACCTGCCCGCCCAACTCTTTGTTGGTAGTTAAATCTTTGTGGGGGCATATTCCCTAACATTACTGCCTGTAATGCCCCTATATCAACACCAACTTCCAATGTTGTTGTTACACTTAATAAGTCAATTGTTTTTACTTGTTTATAACCTTCATCCGGCAAAATAATATTTCTGAAATGTCTTTGTCTCTCAAATTGATCGTCAGTTTGACCAGTAAGTTCTTCACAATGCAAGCGAATTGGAGATCTTTGTTCTTCTATAGCATTGTATGATAAATAATTCTTCTTCCATACATCGCTACAAACTTTATCTGGTTGAGTGTTAAGTGGCGTAAGTGAGTAGGTACAAATGCCCCCACTAAAATGCAGGTGAGGTCTGTTGCCTCTCAAGCTAGTCCAAACATTATCTGTTCTGGTGGCAACCTTAATAAACAACTCTTCAATAATGATTCCATTTGCCCCATCAAGAAGGCCGCTTGACGAAAGAATACTAAAAATGGAATTCCCTAACTCAGTTTCAGACTTAGATAATCTATTTGCAACTGCTCTAATATATCTTCTAACTTGGCTTGGAAACCTTGTGTAATCAATTAAATTGAAGGGATCTGAATCCTCAACTTTATCATGTTTAAACTTATCTCCCAAAATTCTTATTGTTGAATTTATTATCTGCAGAAGGTCCTGTTGCCTCATTGCTAAAGTATTTGCTTCTTGAGATATACTTTGTAAATCTGGATTTATAGTTACAAATCCAAGTGCAGAAGATTCAAAAGAATAAAACAGTGAACCAAAAAACATTGACGCAAGATTACTGAAGGTACCTTCTTTCAAGTTATATATAAAAGCTTGGTCTGCTCCAGCTTGCCACTTAAAACTTGTAAAATCTATTAATTCATACCAAGGAGCAAATTTAGAATTTAATAACCGAGATTGGATAGCAATATCATTACCTCCTGGATTAATTCCCAGTTCAATAAAATGACGAATCAATGGTGCAAGATTTACTGAATTAGTTATATCTACAAGTTCTCTCACGCTGAAAATCTTTTGACGAATTTTTTCAACCTGTTTTTTTGCATTATTCCTTTGTTCTACTATTAAGGGAAGGCTTCCAGGTAAAGCTGATAATGAAATTAGCCCTTCAACTTCTTCAACTTCCGAACTGCTTCTAACTTTAAAGCCCTCAATCTTATCAAGTTCATCGGCTTCATAAGCTTTTAAAATATTATGTTTTGTTAATACTTTTTTATGCAGTTCATCAACTAAAATCTCCCTAAGTAAATCGGTGAAATGGTTTCTTTCGATTCCATTTGCTATTTGAGCAGCATCCTCTCGGCTGTCAGAGAATACAACTAACTTTCTTTCAGCCTCACTATTTGGCAATTGGTACATTAACTCCTTCGCAAACATCTGTGTAGTCTTAGCAAAACCTGTTCGGAAACCTCTTATTGATGTAAATTTTCTTTTAGGTCTGTCTTGCCTTCTATTCTGATGGTTTACTCCACAGCATGGACAAACATTAGGAAGTGCTTTATGGGTTTCATCAGCACTTATTTCACCATTCGCGTCTGGCAGAGCAATATCTCTTCCTGAACTATTTATAATCGTAAAATAGTAGCCTTTTATCCAATCATTCGGGATTTCATCTGATTTTTCATGTCCTGAGGAGCCAAATTCTATATCTCCAGAAAGGTTATTAAGTGATGCAGGAACCCATCTCGCTTCAAAATCTATCTGATTATAGCCGTTTAATGTAACCTGTCTCCAGTAGTTTGCAGGGATTCCATGTTCTTTATCATGTGGTGTGAATTGTTGGTTTCCACAAGGCCAAAACACAGCATATTCTTGAAAACTACGTCTTTCTACAAGTTTGGCAGGTGTTTTTTCTGGGATACCTTCAATATTAGGACTTATAGGAAGTAATTCAAATGAACTAATTCCTGAAGCATTTCTTGTTATTAACCGACTACCACCAAACAAAGTAGTTCCACAATTATCACAATACAGTAATTCTAAAACCCGGTATCCATTCTCTGAGTTAATTCTTGTCGTTGAATAAAGCTTGCCGGCTGTTCTTTCTTTATCTGCAAATTTAACTTCAACATCATCTGATTTTATAGAAGCCCACATACCTTCTATGTTTCTAAAAAAATAATGGAATCTATATCGGGGCAACTTTCTTTGATCTGGGATTATATCAGCAATGATTTTAAACCTAGGCTCATCAAGCATCGCTCTTACTATTAACAGTCCCCTTAAAGCCATCTGCAACTCTTCATAAGAAATTACGCTATTGAAAATTGTATCGGCAAAACAGGGATTATTATTATCATCTCCGTCTGCTTTTATTGAGCAAACTGCCTTGTAAGCTATTTTATCGTTATCACTTATTTCACAGGCATTATATAATCTTTCCTTTAGCTTTAGTGCAGGATTTGAAATTGCATTTAAAAGCCTTTCGATCCCAGTTGAGCGCCTATCTATTTTATATATTCCTTCAAGATTTTTTGCAGAATTTTCGCAAATGTCTATAAAATTATCATGGGTAATATTACCTTTTACAGTATCATACGCTTCAGCAATTTTTATAAATGGTCCTGTTGGAAGCTTTCTCTCAGTCTCACTAAGAGAATGAACAATATTATTTTTGCCTTCTATAATTTTGAATGGCTTTATATCGCTATCAATTCCAAAAAAATCTTCAAGAAATTTTTTACTTTTTTTACCTTCTTCATTGTCGCCTGCTTCTAACGAAGCACTTGATGCTAGTATTCGAAGCTGATCGTGATGTGGATGTAACCCTAAACGGTTTAAAACTAACTTTAATAAATAAGCTACTTCCGTTCCTTGAGTGCCTCTGTATAAGTGTAATTCATCAATTATTAAATGGAATATTCTATTTTTCTTTTCTGCTTCCCTTTGTTCTTCTGGCAAATCGCTACAAGCCAACCAACTTTTTGTTCGTTCAAAGATCCCTGAATCAACTGCCCTCATGAGCATGATACTCAACATAGAGTAATTTGTAATTAAAATATCAGGTGGAGCTAATTGCATATCAAAGCGACATCGCATTTCTGAACCATCGAGCCGTTGAAAAAATGATTTTAGCTCCTTCGCTTCATCTGCGGTACGTCTTTCTTGTCGAATATATTGTGCAACTCGTTCAGCATCTTTTTCCATCTGTTTCAACTGTGCGGTTAATTGCTCAACTTTGCTTTTATTTATGGTTGATGTTCCATCAGTTTTAATTCTCCTCAGTTCACCTGCTACTGGTGAGCTTCCATTATACCTGCCAAAAAAGATTGCATTACCTTTAGCATTTTCATTTAGCCAAGCTCTTGTATCATCGGAATCTAATGCTTTTCTTAATCGGCTCATTTGATCTTCAACTAAAGCATTCATTGGATAGAGAATTAAAGCTCTAACACCAGACGGTCTGGTTTCGTGATGCCTTTGCCTAACATTATTTGCTAGACTAAAGTCGTTAGCGTTAACAATTTGTGCCTGAGTTAAGCCTCCTTGAGTTGTATCTTTCCACCAATTATCTACAGATTCAGGCTTTGTGCCAGGAGCGCTCCAATTTGAAAGCTCTTTTGAAAGTTGCGCAAATAATGGAAGAAGAAAAGATTCCGTTTTTCCGGAACCAGTTCCTGAGGTAATAATACAATTATTACCCTTCAAACTTTCTTTCAGCATTTCTGCCTGATGAGAGTGTAACTTTGCATACGAAGGAAATAGCCCTGTTTGTACAAGGGCTTTAAATGTATTTTTTTCTATTCGATTTAAGGCATTACCTAAATCCTCAAGTGTTAAATCTTCAATGTGTTTATTACTTGATATATAATCAGGAAGCACTTCAATCCAAGGCTTACGGTATAAGACTTTATCATAGTTTAATAAAGCATATCGTTCTTTTTCGATACTTTCAAATTTGGTTCCGAACGCCGTTTCAACATACCTGATAAAATTTTCTTTTATAGTTTCAAAGGCACCTATTGGATCTTTCATTCTTTATATTAGTTTGGCAGTTGTTTCTATATTCATATGAAGTTTGAATTTGAAGAAATTATCGATAAAAGCCGAAGGTACATGCTGGTAAACGTTGTACCATCTTTTTTCGCCCCCTAATGGAAATTCTTCAAACTCAGGAAGTTTTCCACTAATTTGTAACAAAATTCTTGACATTACTTTGGGCAAAGGTAGGCTGGCTGGAATTTCAAGAGTAGTGTTATTACTAAAAATTAAACCCGGCTTTGAGAACAACTCTTTGGAAAATCCCTTTTGTTTCTCAGCATAATGGTTCAACAATAAATATTTACCCCAATTTTTATCTTCGACTTTGTAATATTGCCCATCTATCCATAAGCCATATTCTTTCCAGTATGTTGTGTAAGTATATTCAACTAAAGAATAACTCTTCGAAATTTCAATTGTTTGTTCGAATTTTAAAGTAGATAGATTAAAAACTTTTCTTGCCCAATCATTACCTTCTTGTGAAGGTGAAAGTTTATTGTCTAGAATAAATTTCTCATATTCATTTAAAGAAGGAATAAAGGATTTTAATTTAAGAATGTACCATTCATCAAAGATAATATTTAATTCTTCTGCAAGTTTTACAAATTCCTCCACATTATTGCTCTCAAGAAAAATAGAGTCTGGAATAAGTAATTGTAACTTCTCTGATATATTTTTTACAATTTTAATCGTAATTACAGATTCTTTTTTTGAGCAATAAGCAAGAAGTTGTTTGATTAACTTCTCATCCCTGCCTCCAATCAATGAAGCCCTCTTTCCACAATCGCTTGGTATTAAGATTAATTTTGGGGGAAGAGTTGAGATAGTATTTCTTGAGTAATTGTAATCAACAAACCCCAAATTATCAATTAAATTTAGTGTTGATACTCTATTTTGCTGAATATTTCCGACTTTCTCACAAAAACATTTAATAGATATAGTTTCAAAAACCTCATTATATTCTTGAATATTACATTGTTTTTTGGCTACCAGCCATTTCAATAATTCATTTTCTTCTCTATTATACTGATTAATTGGCGAAATTCTAAGTATTTGATTATTTACAAAAGATTGCCTATCTCCAATATTATTACCTGGATTAGAAGCAATGTAATTTCCCTGTATATAGCCGTCCTCCAAATTGATTGACGAATCAAATTTGTTATACTTTTCTAATATATTATTTGACAATCTTCTATAGTCAGCCTCTATAATTCTATAAGCTTGCTTATTGCTGGCATTTTCTTCACCATCAATATTTATATAGAAATCATAATCTAAATAAATGCTGTTCGGCAACAACCATCTATTGTTATTTGCAACTGCCTTCTGTAACCAAATTCTTTCATCCCTTCCTATATATTGCAAGTATATAACTTCTTGACCGTTCGAATTTAATATTTCAATTTCTGGGAGTAGGGCTAATAAGTAGGTTCTAAAATTAATTTTCAGCCCACCAATAAGTCGAATTGATTTTTCTGTGTGTACGGTAAGTAATGGTATTTTATTAAGTGATTGAACCGGATTAAGGAATTTAAATAATGAGTAGTCTTCAGGCAAATTATCATATTCATTAGAAAAATTTAAAAAGTTGCCGACTTTAAATGTATTTCCCCATTCTTCTATTTCATTCCTTATATTATTTTGACAAAGCAAAAACATCCAATCCGTTTTTGACAAAACATCAGTCTCAATCCAATACCCTGTGCTTAGTTGAAAAAAGCCACCACTTATAAAAAGCCTTACTTCCCTTTCTGGAAATTTCACAATCCATTTATTAAACTCGTCTTTTAGTTCAAAAGAGTTAAGGGTAACTCTTTTTGGTAAATCAATCTTTTTAGAAAAACCTGCTCTTTCATATAAATTCTCATATCCACCTATTGTGAAATCTTCAGGATAGTCGATAGACGAATATATTCTATATGAGAAATCAATTATACCTTCATCTTCGTTAAACTTAAATTGTAACAATAAAGGGGCTACAGTATATTGCCGTCTCTCACTTTCATGTCGTCCTACAAAAAATCGTTTATTTGATTCTCCCGTCCATCTGATATATTCTCTCTTTGCTATATCAATTAAAGATTGGCCTAATTCATTCTCATCACTATTTTTAATTAGGTCTATAACATTACTTCTCAACTTGAGAATGGTTGGACCATAATTAAGTAAGTGTCGTTTAAATTCTTGAACACTATAATTCGAATTTGGAACCATTCCTGCCTCATAAAATAACTTGGAAAAGTTTACCAATGATTTCGGCGATAAAATGCATTGTGAAAAGGGCTTTCCAACGTAAACCCAATGTAAATTAATGAAAGGCCTAATTGTAAACGTACCTAAGTCACTATTTTTTTTGTTCTTTGACCAGTTTGCTAACTCAGTCCATAGTTCATTAATATTATTATTCTTGAAATCCTTAGTATATATTTCCTGCTGTATTCCATTTTTAAAAAGAAAAGAATTTAGTCTACCAAAGTAGTTATTAGTACTAAAGGCATTATCCACCTCTTCAATGAGAGGTAATACAAAAAATACCAAATAGGTAATATAAAGGGGAAACTTTATATTAATAGATGCAATACTAATAGCTCTACGTTTATCATAGCAATCCTTGGCTTTTTCAGTTAAATTGCCTTTCGAGCCAGGAAGCCCTGATTTAATTGCTAATATAAAGTCAGCCCAGACTTCTTTATTAGATTTTCCGTGCAGATATTCCTTGCCAAGATTAATAATCTCTTCTCTTGTAATATATAAATAAACCTCTTTACCACCATTCCCAGGATTAAAAAAATGTTCTGAAATAATATTATTCCATTCAATAAATTTCATTGTAAATAATATTTTACTAGGATGTGTCTTCCATCGTGAAGGATAAAACTTCCTCCCACTTGCCTCGCAACCTAACGTCGGTTGAAAATTAGTGAGACAGGTAACCTATTTAGTTTTTGCAAAAACAGCTAGACCTTTAATTAACAACTTGATTGAATCTCTCATAATCTTACTGTTAAAAGACAAGAAATAAATTTGAGCCTATTTCTAATCTGATTTTAAAGTAAAATATAAGTTTTTGTAGGACGGAAAATAATTAATTTTCCTGTAATTGGGGTACAAATGTTTTGCCTAAGTTAGCCAATGGAAGCTTAAAAAGCAAAAAAGCCGCTTTCTAGCGGCTTTTTAAGTACTAGGGGAAAGACTTAAACCCGCACGAACTAATGTTTATAAGATTTTAAGCCTGAGATGAAGATCAAACTTTTAAACTGACAAAGAAACAATGTTGTATTATTGTTGTAGTAATAAAAAAGACAGCTACAACATTGTGTCATAACTGCCTGATTATAAATGTGGTGATGATTGGAATCGAACCAACGACACAAGGATTTTCACTCCTAAACATGCTTCTAACGCCATTTTATAATTGTTGTCCAAATGTTGTCCTGTTAATTTTAGGAAAAAAGAAAAAGCCGCTTTATAGCGGCTTTTTAGTGTACCAGGGGCGGGACTTGAACCCGCACGTCCTAATGGACACAAGATTTTAAGTCTTGCGTGTCTACCAGTTTCACCACCCCGGCAGGGCCAACTTGCGTTGTGCCAATTCTATAAAGAAAAGACGTTGCGGGCGCAACGTCTCTTGAAGGATTTCTTCTTCGAGCGAAAGACGGGGTTCGAACCCGCGACCTCGACCTTGGCAAGGTCGCGCTCTACCAACTGAGCTACTTTCGCGTTTCTAACTCGTTTTATCGATTTAGTGAGGCAAATTTAAGCACTAATTTTCATTTGTCAAGTACCAAATTAAAAAAAATTTAACATTCTCTTCTTCTTCCTGATTATCAGCCTTATTATTTCTTAACTGCTGCAACAAAAAACCCGACTAACACTGATGGTAACCTGTAAACTTATTAAAATAGATTTCAAAACCGGAAAGCTTGTACAATCACCTTACCACTGCTTTTTCTACGAAATAGAGAGCTTTTTTCGCCCTTAGTGAAGTCAACCACCCCTACCCTCCTCATCTTAGGCTCCAATTAGGACGCTTCTTTTCTTATCAAACCCTATTTCCAGTTTTCAGCGGGGAACTACTCATCGCTGCCCGTTTGCCACTGGCAGGAGGAGCAAAACACGTTGTTAGGCGAACAGGCGAGTATAAATTCCCGTTCCGCCAGTTACAAACGGGAAGCAGCAAAACGCAGGAAAAGTACTTATTCTTATTACGTGTTTTAATCGAATCCTAAGATGAGAAGGGGAGCTATACAGCCAAATTTCACCCAATTAAAAAAGTAAATTTACAAAGAGAGGCACCTACCGTAATTTCACCCATCTGGCTTTTGAGCGCCTTGTAGACTTTCGGTCTCGACAGGTGTCGGGATTCCGCAGCGGAGCGAGGAAAGAAAGGATACACCGCGCGAAGAAGCCAAACGAGGCCCATCGGTTTTGAGGCTATACCGCTTATAGAAAGTAATAACTTGCGAGAGTCTCGCCAGACAGGTTCAGATACAGAAATACTTAAAATTTACTCTTCAAAAGTTAGCATTCAACCTTCCAAAAACAAAAAACTACTTTTTACCGGGTGCTTTCTGCGCGTCTACCAACAACTTCAACTCATTTAATTTAAGCAAGGCTTCTACGGGCGTAATCGTATTAATATCCAGTTTTTCAAAAATCTCGCGCAGACGCTTCATAGCCGGATCGTTGAGCTCGAACATATTCAACTGGTACTGCTGCTTGGGTATGGTTTTCAGGTGGTTTTTATCTGGTTGCTGGCGGATTTTATCTTCCTCGAGGTGGTGCATAATATCGCTGGCGCGTAAAACCACCGTGTTGGGCATACCGGCCATTTGCGCCACGTGAATCCCGAAGCTGTGTTCGCTCCCGCCCGGTTTGAGTTGGCGCATAAACAAAATTTTACCCCCAGTCTCTTTCACGCTCACGTTAAAATTGTGTACTCGCGGCAGTTCCTCGGCCAGTTGGTTTAGTTCGTGGTAATGGGTAGCAAACAAAGTTTTCGCGCGGGCTCTGGGGTGATTATGTAAATGTTCCACAATGGCCCAGGCGATGGAAATACCGTCGTAGGTGCTGGTGCCGCGGCCAATTTCGTCCATTAAAACCAAACTGCGCTCCGAGAGATTATTTAAAATACTGGCCGTTTCCGTCATTTCTACCATAAACGTACTCTCGCCCCGGCTTAAATTATCCGAAGCGCCTACGCGGGTAAATATTTTATCAATAATGCCTACTTCTGCCGCTTCGGCGGGTACAAAAGACCCAATTTGTGCCATGAGCACAATTAAAGCCGTTTGGCGCAGCAAAGCACTTTTACCCGCCATGTTCGGGCCGGTAATAATGACAATCTGCTGCTCGTCGGTATCCAGGAAAATATCGTTAGGAATATAGCTTTCGCCGGGGGGTAATTGCCGTTCAATTACCGGATGACGCCCCTTTTTAATATGTAAAGCGTTTAAGTTACTTACCTGCGGTTTTACGTATTTATAACTTACGGCGGCGCAGGCAAAAGATGCCAGACAATCTATCACACCTAACACCCGGGCATTCTGCTGAATCTGACCCACGTATTCAGTAGTGCTTAAAACTAATTCATTAAACAACTGCTGCTCAATGGTGTAAATCCGTTCTTCGGCGTGCAGAATTTTTTCTTCGTAGGTTTTCAGTTCTTCGGTAATGTAGCGCTCGGCGTTTACCAAAGTCTGCTTTCTTATCCATTCTTTCGGCACTTTGTCTTTGTGGGCGTGCGTTACTTCCAGGTAATAGCCAAAAACTTTATTGTATGCTATTTTCAGTGAGGTAATACCGGTATTTTTTACTTCGCGCTGTTGCAATTGCAGTAAATAATCTTTACCGGAAAAAGCAATGGCCCGCAAATCGTCCAGTTCGGCATGTATACCCGGTTGAATAATATTGCCCAGATTCGTGAGCATGGGCGCATCCGGCTTTACTTTATATTTAATTTCTTCGCGTATCTCGTCGCAGAACGCCAGCTGGTCGGCCAGCTTTTTTAAAGCCGGGATGTTACTAAAGCCTAGTAATTCTTTAATCGGCACCGTGGCTTCCAGGGCTTTGCTCAGTTGCAGCATTTCGCGGGGATTAATGCGTTTTACCGCTACTTTCGAGATAAGCCGCTCCAGGTCATTAATTTGTTTGAGATAATGCGTAACATCCTGCAAAAGATCATTATTACCAATTAAAGCTTCAACGGTATCCAAACGTCTTTGAATTTGCGATACTTCCTTGAGCGGCAGCACTACCCATTTTTTAAGTAATCGGGCTCCCATAGGCGTAACTGTTTTATCCAGAATCTGAATCAGCGGTACGCCTTCGGTGTGCTGCGGAAAAATGAGCTCCAGGTTGCGAATGGTAAACTTATCCAGCCACACGTACTTATCTTCTTCGAGCCGCGAAATAGTGCGGATATGGCTAATATCGTGGTGCTGGGTTTCCGATAAATAATGGAGAATACAACCGGCGGCAATAATACCTTCCCGCAAATTTTCAATGCCAAATCCTTTTAAAGAGGTAGTACCAAAATGGCGGAGCAAGCTCTCGTACGCGAAATCGTAGCCAAACACCCATTCGTCGAGCGCGTACTGGCAAAAATCCGGACCAAAGGACAAGTAAAATTCTTCCTTTACTTTTTTGCAGAACAATACTTCGGCGGGCGCGAAACTTTGCAGTAACTTTCCGATATAAGGCCGATCGCCTTGGGCGGTAATAAATTCGCCGGTAGAAATATCCAGGAAAGCAATGCCGGTTTCGTTTTTGGTGAGGTGGACCGCCGCCAGGTAATTATTGCTTTTTCTCTCGAGTACCTGGTCGTTAAACGATACACCGGGCGTTACCAATTCGGTTACGCCGCGCTTTACAATGCCTTTTACCGATTTGGGATCTTCGAGCTGGTCGCAGATAGCTACGCGTTCACCGGCCCGAACCAGTTTAGGTAAATACGTATCCAGAGAATGATGCGGAAAACCAGCCAGAGCTACTTCCGAAGCCGTGCCATTGCCCCGTTTCGTGAGCACAATATCCAGAATTTTGCTCGCCTTAATAGCATCTTCTCCAAAGGTCTCGTAAAAATCACCCACCCGGAAAAGCAATAGCGCTCCGGGATGCTTCGCTTTAATGGCGTAGTACTGTTTCATTAAAGGCGTTACAGAAATATCAGCTGTGGTACTCAAAATGTAATGGCTTAAGCTACTCGATAAATAAATTTAAAAAGGTGCGTACATAAGGCATAAATTCATGAATCATGAATTTTCCTGACGGGCACGTTACCGGCAGGTATGCTCTTATTTCTAAAATTAAGCTAAATTTGCTTCTTAAACGATTTTAAATCGTTCTTCTAAATACTCCGGAAGAATTTTTAATTATCCGCTTTAAGGCACGGCGGTTAAGCCGGCTTCTGGAGACAATAAACAAAATTAAACAATTAGAGCACGCCTTACCGCATCTAGTATCCCCAATTTCATGCGCAAATTAAAAATGGAAGAACTCAACCGGGTCTCGGTAGAAGAGTTCAAAGAACAGGAAAAATTACCGATTGTATTGGTTCTGGACAATGTGCGCTCGCTGCACAACGTTGGCTCGGCTTTCCGGACGGCCGATGCTTTTGCCGTTAGTAAAATTTTTCTCGGGGGCATTACCGGAACCCCGCCGCACAAAGAAATAAACAAAACGGCTCTGGGCGCCACCGAATCCGTGGATTGGGAACATACTACGCAAACCGCCGAATTAGTTCAACAACTCAAAGCCGAAGGGTACCAAATAGTTGCTATTGAACAAGCAGACCGCAGCGTTTCGTTAGCTGATTTTACGCCTGTACTTAACCAAAAATACGCCCTAGTATTTGGCAACGAAGTATTTGGCGTAGCAGACGAAGTAATGGAACTAGCGGATACCGTTATTGAAATTCCGCAGTTTGGCACCAAACACTCCCTTAACATTTCGGTAGCGGTAGGGGTAGTTGTCTGGGATTTCCTGAGTAAGCTAAACAAATAAGCTAACCAAGCTTCGTTGGTAGTTGCTCGTTGTTCGACTAATCACCAAAAACAAACAACTACCAACCAACAACGCTTTTAATCATAATCCGAATCGCGCAGTTTAACGGGCGGCGTGGTAACTTTACGCAGGCGCATATTCAGCATTTCTACGCCCAGCGAAAACGCCATGGCAAAGTAAACGTAACCTTTCGGGATGTGGCCGTGAAACGCTTCCACAATCAGCATGACACCAATCATAATCAGGAAAGATAAGGCCAGCATTTTTACCGTTGGGTGATTGTTCACAAAATCGCCGATTATTTTAGAGAAAGCCAGCATAATTCCCATCGAAATTATTACGGCTATTATCATAATGCTCACGTGATCGACCAAACCAACGGCAGTTAAAATGGAATCGAAAGAGAATACAATATCTACGAGCACTATCTGAATAATAACTTTTTGCAGGCTGTGGTAGGCTCTCTGCGGACCATGTTCCTCCTCGCCTTCTAACTTACTGTGAATTTCGGTAGTACTTTTAGCCAGTAAAAACAAGCCTCCGGCAAATAAAATAATATCGCGGCCGGTTACGCCAAAATCATCGAACCCAAAGGGGAAATTTATAGTAAAAAGTGGTTCTTTTAACCCCACAATCCAGGAAATAGTGAGTAGCAGCATAATGCGGAATACCAGGGCCAGCATTAACCCAATGGTACGAGCCCGCCCTTGACTTTCCGGCGGTAACTTACCCGCCACAATCGAAATAAACACAATATTATCAATCCCCAGTACTACCTCCATAAAGGTTAAGGTTAGTAAACTTAACCAGGTATCCGGCCGGGCAAAAAGCTCAAAAAAGTCGTTCATGTTATTTAGTCGATAGTCCACAGTCCACAGACCATGGTCCATAGGTATTTTTTAGTTAATTTATTCATAGTCCATGGACCATAGTCGATAGTCCACGGTCGATAGATTATGGTTTATGGTTATTTAGATAATCTATAAAAAATGCTTAGTTAAACAATTTACGGTCGACCGTAGTCTGTGGACTGTCGACTATCATCTATGGACTATCGACTATGGTCCATGGACTATTTACGATTTCATATTCACAAATTGCAAAGGCAAGCCTAAGTCCGATTGGCGCATTAGGGCAATTACATCCTGAAGTTCGTCGATTTTTTTACCGGTAACCCGAATCTGGTCGTCCATAATAGCCGCCTGCACTTTTAATTTACTGTCTTTAATTATTTTAGTAATTTTTTTGGCGGTTTCCTTATCTACACCGGCTTTTAACTTCACATCTTTTTTTATCATCGGGCCAGATGCGTATTCTTCTTCCGAAAAATCCAAGGCGGTAGCATCTAAATTTTGCTTTACCATTTTACTCATGATAATATCTTCGATGTGCTTTACCCGCATGGAGTTTTCGGTGACAATATGAATAATATTCGTTTTTTTGTCGAGTTCCACGCTGCCCTTGGTATCCCGGAAATCGTAACGGTTCTGAATTTCCTTTTTTACGGTATTCAGCGCATTTTCCAGACTTTGCGGGTCTACTTTACTTACAATATCAAATGAGGCCATGCGAAAAAATTTTACTGCTTAAAGAAATTAGACGTATATGCAGGGGCAAAGTTAATATTTTTGGTAAAACTTCTTGCCTTATCACCATCTACCTGGTTATTGGCCAGCAAAGAAAAAGAATCTGCTAAACTTTTACCACCGCAACAGGTTTAAGACAGTAAAGAAAAATTACCTGGTTTTTGGCGGAATTCAGTAATATAAAATGCTGAAGTACCTGGATCAGGTTTTAGGTGGTAGGTTTTAGGTTATACGTATTGCAGAATTTCCTTCTTTACTGGGTATTAAGTAGAAGAACAAAATGAAGGAACAATATATTTAAACGAAAAAGCTATTGGCCTGCCTTTATAAACGTGAAACGTATAATGTACTGCTTACCTAAAGATATTTGGCTATGAATAAGAATACCCGGGAAATTTTAATTGGTGCCGGAACCGTAGTGCTGGGAAGTTTGGCATTGCGTTATTTTTCGCGAAAGCATCAGCCTCTGGAAACAGTATCCGCCGTAGATCTGAGCCGTTATGCCGGCAAATGGTACGAAATTGCGGCATTTCCTTTAATTTTTGAACGGGGCTGCCATTGTACTACCGCCGAATACACGCTGCACCCGGCAGGCTACGTAAAGGTGGTTAATAGTTGCCGCCGTAACAGTCCGCAAGGAAAAGTAAAGCAAGCAATGGGTAAGGCTTTTCCCGTACCAGGCAGTAATAATACAAAACTAAAAGTACAATTTCAGTGGCCTTTCCGGGGTGATTATTGGATTATAGCCTTAGATGAAGATTACTCGCACGCACTGGTGGGCACCCCCGACCGACAGTATTTATGGGTATTAGCGCGTTCGCCGTTTATGGCCCCTACGCTGTATCAGAACCTGGTGCACCTAGCGCAGCAAAAAGGATTTGATACCGATCACCTGCACCTGACCAACCAGGCTTGCTTTGATTAAAGAACTTACTCGCTGCGTTTTTCGTGCTGCCGCATGGGCATAGAATCAATTATGTCAAACAATACGGCGGGCGCCTGAGCATGAGCGGCCCGGTATTTTTCGGTGCCGTCTTTTCCTACTAAAATTACGGCAAATTGCGCGGGATTTATTTTATACGTTTGGCGCAAAGATGCAGCCGGGGGCATTTCTTCCTTTACGTGCGGATTAATTTCTACATTATTTTCTACTACTTGCACTACTAACAAGTCGCGCTCGCTGAGGCCAAGGTGCGCCTGGCGCAACATTTTATCTTGCTCCAACAAAAATTCATTCTGGCTATCGGGGGCAAATATGAGTAGAAAACGATGTTTACCTTTATCCATTAGGCCTATTTTAGAGTGGTCCGATTCGGCTGATTGGGCTTTGCCAAGGAGCGCGCAACACAAAAAAAAGAGCACCCAACTACTAATGGACATTGTTTTTTTTCTCATTCTTGATTTTCGACTAGTACAAATGAATAAAAACTTTTTAGCCCCTGTAGCTTAGTACTATATGTAAACGGTAAATACTGGTTAGTGGTTGGATTAAATGCCGCCTAACCAAAAAGACATTACACTTAGCAGCAACAAAACCGCAAACGGAATTAAAAGGTTAAAAAATAAAAAATGATTCTGCCGCTTGTGGTACTGGTTTCTTTGCGTAAACAGATACCCTATTAAAACCAAAAAAGTAATTACCCCTAACGGTGCGGTTAGAGTTAACAGAATTCTGGCGCCCCACCATCCCTGAAAAGTAAATAAAACCGCGGTAAAACCGGTAGCTAAGGCCAGACTGCAAAAAGATCCGAGTAAAGCCACCCATAGGTTTTTCAGCATAAAAGAAAAGGAAAGCAGCATTTGCCCCAAAAACAATAGCCCTAAACTACCAAGAGTAAATACAAAAAGCTTGTCGGTAAGTTGCTGAAAATACTGCAGGTATAGCCCAATTCCGGTTAGAACCAGGTTCAGGTAAATGCACTTCGAGTACCCGGCCATAAAGCTGCGGATATGGGAACGAATATCAGCTTCTCCGGCCGTGAAGATAGCAGGAGTTAAAAATTTAGAGTACATCATTTTATCATCTAGTTACATTTAAATGGATTACAAGATTACTTTAAACTACTCGTCTGCCAAGAGCCGGCCTTCAAAGATAAAGATAAACAATTATTATTCAAGGAGTACCATTTTAAAAGTACGTTTTTTCAATTTTTTAGTTTCGTTAAATTTTGTACCCTCGCCGGTGTTTATGCGTAAGGAATTTGCGAGCAGATTATTCCGTATCTTTGCTCTTTATTATTCAAAGATTAAGAACATTGAAAGTTAAGGATTTCCTGGAACTTTACCGGCTCGATCCGGTGGTTCAAACCATTGCTGAACGCCTCCGATCTTCAGAAAAAGCCCGTTTGCAACTGAAAGGCTTAGCCGGTAGTTTAGATGCCGTATTGGCCGCTGCTGTGAGCAGTTTGCAGCCTGGCCATCACGTTTTTGTAGTGCACGATAAAGAAGAAGCCGCCTACTTTTTGTCGGATTTACAGCATTTGTTTAACGGCAAGCAAGAGGCTTTGCTGTTTCCTTCGTCCTACAAACGGCCTTACTCCTTTGATGAAACCGAGAACGCCAATATTTTAATGCGGGCCGAGGTATTAAATCAAATAAGTAATAAAGCCGCCGAAGGTTTATTAATTGTAACTTACCCCGAAGCGCTCACCGAAAAAGTTATTAATAAAAAATCATTGGTCGCTAATACGTTCAGCGCGAAAGTGGGCGAAAAGCTGGACGTAAACTTTTTAACGGAAGTACTCACCGAATACGATTTTGAACGCACTGATTTTGTGTACGAAGCCGGTCAGTTTGCCGTACGCGGCGGCATTGTGGATGTATTTTCGTACGCTAATGAATTACCGTACCGCATGGAGTTGTTCGGCGATGAAATTGAAAGCATCCGGACGTTTAACCCGAACACGCAGCTTTCCGTGGAAACCAAAAACAGTGTTTCTATAGTACCCAACGTGCAAACCAAACTTTTGCAGGAAACCCGCGAATCATTTTTAGAATTTTTACCCCCCCATACCCGATTCTGGTTTAAAGACGTACGCCATGCCTCGGATGTAATCGACGAATCGTTTACCAAAGCCGAACAAGCCTTTGAATATTTAATGCTCACGAGCGGCAACACTAAAGTAGTATCCAAGCCCGAAGATTTATTTGAAACCGGCAAAAGCTTTAAGAAATTACTGGAGCCTTTTACCACCGTAGAATTTGGTAAACGCTTTCATTTCAAAGCCACCGAAACCTTAACTTTTTCCACCAAGCCGCAACCTTCGTTTAACAAAGATTTTAATTTACTGGTCAGCAACCTGCACGATAACCAAACCAAGGGTTTTACGAACATTATTGCGGCCGATTCGCCGCGGCAGATTGACCGGCTAACTACTATTTTCGACGAACTCGATCACGCCGTAAAATTTCAGGCGCTTACCATTTCCCTGCGCGAAGGCTTTATCGACGACCAGGTAAAAGTGGCCTTGTATACCGATCATCAGCTGTTTGAACGGTTTTACAAATACAAAAGCAAGGAACGGTTTTCTAAATCCAAGGCGCTTACTTTAAAAGAACTGCGTTCGCTGCAACCCGGCGATTACGTGGTACACGTCGATAACGGCATTGGCCGTTTTGCCGGCTTGGAAAAAGTGGAAGTAGGCGGGAAAATGCAGGAAGCTATCCGGTTAGTCTACCGCGACGATGATTTATTATACGTGAGTATTCACGCGCTGCATAAAATCAGCAAATATACCGGTCAGGAAGGCACCCCGCCCAGCATGAGCAAACTGGGTTCGCCGGAGTGGGAAAACAAAAAGAAACGGGTTAAGAGCAAGGTAAAAGATATTGCTACCGAGCTAATTAAACTGTACGCTAAACGTAAATCGGCGCCGGGCTTTGCTTTTTCCCGCGATGGGTTTATGCAAGCCGAACTGGAATCGTCGTTTATTTACGAAGATACGCCGGACCAGGCCAAAGCCACCGAAGACGTGAAAAACGATATGGAACAACCGCACCCGATGGACCGACTGGTGTGCGGCGACGTAGGTTTTGGTAAAACGGAAGTAGCCATTCGGGCCGCCTTTAAAGCCGCCTCCGACAGTAAACAAGTAGCCGTGCTGGTACCTACTACTATTCTGGCCATGCAGCATTTCAAAACTTTTCGCGACCGCTTAGAGAAGTTTCCGGTGAACGTAGAATTTATCAACCGTTTTAAAACGGCGAAAGACATAAAAGAAACTTTACAGCGCGTAGCCGAAGGAAAAACGGATATCTTGATTGGTACTCACCGGATTGTAAGCAAGGACGTTAAATTCAAGAATTTAGGTTTAATGGTGATTGACGAGGAGCAGAAATTCGGGGTTAAAACCAAAGAAAAGCTGAAAGAAATGCGCGTAAACGTAGATTCGCTTACTTTATCGGCTACCCCAATCCCGCGCACTTTGCATTTCTCCCTGATGGGCGCCCGCGACTTATCGGTAATTGCTACGCCTCCGCCAAACCGCCAACCCGTCCAAACCGAACTGCACGTTTTCGACCAGACTATTATCCGTGATGCCGTGATGTACGAATTAAAGCGCGGCGGCCAGGTATTTTTCGTGCACAACCGCGTGGCCGACCTGGATGAAATGGCGAACCTAATTTTGAAATTGGTACCCGATGCCCGAATTACTTTTGCCCACGGGCAAATGGACGGGGAACAGCTCGAAAAACGCATGATGAAATTTGTGGAAGGTGAATATGATGTCTTGGTATCCACGAATATTATTGAGTCCGGCTTAGATATTCCGAATGCCAATACTATAATAATAAACCGGGCGCACATGTTTGGGCTGAGCGATTTGCATCAGATGCGCGGGCGCGTAGGCCGCTCGAACAAAAAAGCGTATTGCTATTTGCTCACGCCTCCGGTGTCCAGCTTACCTTCCGATGCCCGCAAGCGTTTGAGTACTTTAGAAGAATTTTCGGATTTGGGCGATGGGTTTAAAGTAGCGATGCGCGACTTGGATATTCGGGGGGCAGGTAACTTACTGGGCGGCGAGCAAAGCGGCTTCATCAACGATTTGGGTTTTGAAATGTACCACCAGATTTTGGATGATACGATTAAAGAACTAAAAGAAACTGAATTCCGCGATTTATTCCTGGGTTCTGAAAAAGATTTAAATCAATTCCTGGACGTAGTGCGCGAATGTACCGTGGAAACCGACCTGGAAATACTTATTCCGGATACTTACGTGAGCAATATTTCCGAACGTTTGAATTTATACAGCAAACTCGACCGGGTAAAAGATTTACCGGCTTTAGAAAAAATTCAAAAGGGTATCATCGATCGGTTTGGGCCTTTACCAGAATCGGTAGAAAAATTAATTCAGATTGTAAAGTTACGCTGGAAAGCCCAGGAAATAGGTTTTGAAAAGCTCACGATTAAGCGAGAAGTAATGAAAGGTTATATTCCTTCGGAAAACAACGATACCTATTTTCAGTCGGAAACTTTTGGCCGGATTTTGAAATACGTGCAGCAACACTCCCGCCATTCGCGCCTGAAAGAAAGCAAAGACAAACTGACCGTTATTTTCGACAACATTAAATCGGTAAACGCCGCCTGCGATGTATTTGAGCAGTTAACGGAAGGGTAAATATAAAAAAGAGAAACTATTATTTTTGTGGTTTTTAGCCTTAAGTAAATAGCTAGGATAGATATGGAACTGTAAAAATCATTTTCAGACCTATTTTCTTAAATTTATAGCTATTGACCTTAAAAGTATTCGTAGTCAAACCCACTTAGACAATTTAATCTTAAAAAATGGTAACTATTATAAAAAGAGGCACTGACAAACAAGAGATAGAAAAAATTTTGGCTAATCTGGAAAGCACGAAGAAATTTGATGCTTATAAATATTGCGGAGTAGTTAAGCTAGATAAAGACGCACTGGATATTCAGAAAATAATGAGAGATGAGTGGAAATAGTATTTTTATTGACGCAAATATTATTCTCTATCTGCTTGCGGGAGATACTACCATTGCTACATTACTTCACAACAAAATAATTTTTATTTCATTCATTACCGAATTAGAGCTTTTAGGATACAAGAAATTAAGCGAATAGAAGATTTTCTAACAGAAGTAATAATAATAGATATAAACTCAGAAATTAAGAAGGTAACTATAGGACTGAGAAAGTCTTGTAAACTTAAACTTCCTGATTCCATAGTTGCAGCATCTTCCTATTATTTAAACCTTCCTTTTCTAACAGCAGATAAAGAATTATCTAAATTGTCAGATTTTAATATTCTGCTTTTTGAGAAATAGTAGTTTTAAATAGTTACAGACGACTGTACAGAATTTACAGCAAGTCAATTAATAAAGGTTCAATAGATTATAATAACCTTACCGTGGACAATGGACCATCGTCGATGGACTATGGTCCATCGACTAACTCACACATTTCCCAGCCAAACTTTTGCTTCTTCAATGTCGTCGAAAGTTTGGATGTAATCGGGATGGTGGGCGTGGGTTAAAGTTTTATCCGTGGATAAACGGCTGAGCATACTCGGCGAATAAACCCAGGCAAAAGCCTGCAAGCCATGCGCCCGTAAATCCGGGAACCAAACATCGGCTCCCCATTTGGCGGCCCCAGACCACATGCCTTCTACTAAGGTATTATCGTTTAAAATTTTGGTACAGGCCTCCGAAATCATATATTCCAGTATTTTACCGCAGCCATCTTTCACGGACTGCGTGGTCTGAAAACCAATCCAATTAACGTAAAGCCAGCTGTGATGCGTATCGTAAAAAATTTCGATTTGATCTGTATAGTATAGTTTCTCCATTCCGTAAGAGCGGCTCGCCGGCAAGTTCTCCTAAAGACCTGACGTAGCGTATTATTCGTTAAAAAATTAAGTTAAAGCAAAGGCTAAAAACAGCAAAGTAAGTACGAACCAGCTTTCTGCTCTAGATGAATATCCTTTGTTTTTGTTCACCCGTATTCCTTTACCCGCGCTTATTTTACTCAGGCAAAGTGAGATAGTAAAGATATAATCCGACAGTTAGCAAACTTATTTGTTTCGACGTGGTCAAGCTTGAAAAAAGACTATTTAAATCAATCCTTGTCCACGATAGCCAGCACAATTTTAATTTAAACGGCGGAGGCTGTTATCTGGTTTAAGAAAAAAGAAGCAGGAAAGGACTAAATTTAAATTTTACCTCTATAAAATTATTAGTATTGGCCGTACAGGTAGTTAATTTTTTAATTTAGCGCCATTTCTTTTTTACGAATGATACTTCCTTCAAAATTACCCCAGATTGGCACCAGCATTTTTACGGTAATGTCGCAGTTGGCGCAGCAACACGGCGCTATTAATCTCTCGCAGGGCTTTCCTGATTTTAATTGTCCGCCGGAACTCACCGATTTGGTAAGCTACTACTTGAAACAAGGCTATAATCAATATGCTCCCATGGCTGGAGTTTTAAAATTACGCGAACAGATAAGTAGTAAAACCGAAAAAATGTACGGGTTTTCGCCGAACCCGGATACCGAAATAACCATTACCTCGGGCGCTACCGAAGCCTTATACGCTGCTCTGGCAGCTATTTTACGTTCCGGCGACGAAGTAATTGTACTCGAACCGGCTTACGATTCGTACGTACCGGCTATTTTGCTCAACGGTGGCAAACCCGTTTTTGTACCGCTGCAAGTGCCTTCTTTTAAAATAGATTGGCAATTAGTAAAAGCTGCGATTACGACCCGCACCCGGGCCATTTTACTTAACTCGCCGCATAATCCATCGGGAGCCATTTTAAGCGCTTCGGATTTAACAACTCTGGCCGAGTTGGTAGGTGATACAAATATTGTAATTATCAGCGACGAAGTGTACGAGCACATGGTTTTTGATAGTCAGCCGCACTTAAGTTTGCTCACCCAGCCTGAACTGGCAGGCCGCAGCTTTGTTATTTCTTCGTTCGGCAAAACCTACCATGCTACCGGCTGGAAAGTAGCCTATTGCGTGGCTCCGCCAACCTTCACCACCGAGTTCCGGAAGGTACACCAGTATCTTACTTTTAGCACGGTTACTCCTATTCAATACGCCCTCGCCGATTTTCTGGATAATCAGGAACATTACCTTACTTTACCGGCATTTTACCAGGCTAAACGCGATTTATTTCATCACTTACTACAAGATTCCGGTTTTACTTTAAAGCCTTCGGCGGGGACGTATTTTCAGTTGGTTAGCTACGAAAATATTACTCAGGAAAGTGACCTAGAATTTGCCCGTAGGTTAACTACTGAAGTAGGTGTAGCCGCTATTCCCATTTCGGTGTTTTACCACCAGCAAACCGACCACGGTTTGCTTCGGTTTTGTTTTGCTAAAAATGAAGACACGCTCCAAGCCGCCGCGGAAAAACTATGTCGCTTATAAAGTTTAACCATTCAGTTTTACTGTGCCCAAACTATTTACCTCTTAAACCATGCAGGATCTTACGATCACGTTAATTCAAACGCCCCTTTACTGGCACGAGCGGACCCTGAATCTGGAAATGCTGGCGCATAAAATAGAAGAAATTTCTTCCCCTACGGATTTAATAATTTTGCCGGAAATGTTTACCACTGGTTTTAGCATGCAGGCGCCGGAACTGGCCGAAACTATGTACGGACCAACTTTTCTCTGGCTGCAAAATATGGCGGCAACGGCTAAAGCCGTAATTACCGGCAGTTTCATTATAAAAGAAGAACAGCATTATTATAATCGTTTAATCTGGATGCAGCCCGATGGTACTTACTCTTATTACGACAAAAAACACTTATTTAGAATGGCCGGTGAAATGCAGGTATATGCTGCCGGAACGCGTAAAGTAATCGTTAACTTAAAAGGCTGGAATATTTGTCCTCTGATTTGTTATGACCTGCGCTTTCCGGTTTGGAGCCGTAACGTGCAAAACGAATACGATTTACTGCTCTACGTAGCGAACTGGCCGGCGAAACGAGATATTGCCTGGAAAACAGTATTGCCCGCCCGCGCCATTGAGAACGTTGCCTACGTAGCTGGGGTAAACCGCGTGGGTGAAGATGGCAACGGCCATTTATACAACGGAGATTCGATGGTCGTTAATTTTAAAGGCGATATTTTATTTTCGGCAGAAAGTGATGAAAGTACTCGAACTATTACCCTTAGCCGCCAGGAATTAGCAGAATTTAGGCAAAGTTTTCCAGCTTATTTGGATGCGGATGCTTTTACGATATTGTAATAGCATCGGTAAGATTCAGTTGTTTTTTAAGATCAGTTAATAGCTTAATAACATCTTATCTTTGGAGCCTTTTCCAGTCTCCGGGGATTGGTGCTAATGCGGTGGAAAAGTACCCTGTTTGCCTCCTGGCCGGCGGTCCTCGTTTGGCTCTCTCGGACGGTCTAAGCTTGTTTTCCTCCTACGCCGGAATGCTCCGCACCACAACCTTAGAAGGCTCTCCATCGCCAAACGGGTGTCAATTATTCTTAGGGAGCTATTTTAACCAATAATAAGGTCACTATGGCGCGGATTTACTTCCGTGTCTTGCCCACAACTACCTTTGCTGCTTTGTAAAGTGTTATGATACCAATTTGTCGGCTTTAGAAGGAAAGTCACGGAAGTAAATCCGCGTCATAATGGTTTAAATTTGAAATTAATAGAAAAAGTAAATTTGCCTTACTTAAACCAAATCGCATTTATCAATTGCCATAAGGGGCTGATTAAACCTGGCAGGTTTTGAAAACAGGTTTGTCCGATTTGTTTTCCTTTCTTCCGTCCTCCTGAAAGGACCTAACCGGCACAAAAGAAGAACTGTACAGAAGTACTACCGGTAATTACCTGTTGAAAATAATAAATAACCTTATAGGATGGCCCCAACCGTCGCTTTAAACCAGTTAGATCCTTTCAGGAGGACCGAATAGAGAGTGCTATGAGAGCAGTTGATTGGTTTTGAGCCGGAATTTTATACAATCCTGTTTTGAAAACCTGCCGGGTTTGCTTCCCTTTAGAATGCTGCTAGGATTGTTAGTAAATACTATCTGGTATTATTTACCTTTTGGTATAGCTTTTCGGAACAGAAAACTTGTTTCGCATTTTAAAGCATTAGCTATATAAATCTTTCAGATACTGAAATAACAGTTGTTCTCCGGGATTTTTAAAAAAAGTAAGCTGCGCTCGATTAGAAAACAGCCGTTCTAAGCGTTGGTGCTCGCCATTTAAGATAACCAAGTTCTTTTGTTGACGGCGAATTAGAACTTCGACCAGGCGGATAGTAGAACCTAAAGAAATTTCCGGGTCCGGACTGTTAAAGTAAATGCCGCAACGATCAGCTTGTTCGATCAACTGGCAGGCTTGCGAAACTAAAAATTCTTCGGAATAGGCATCCACATCCAGGGAATTTACTTTTGGAAAACTGCTCTTTATTTTTGTTAAAATTGGTTTTTGATAAGTGTAGGCTGAATCGGGCTGCAACTCCGCGTAAATAAAAACCAACATGTTATTGGCTAATTAATAAGCGGTAACCCGCCGTTTTTCCCGCTGAAGTTTGTACCTGCACGTAATACAAGCCAGCTGCTAAACCCGCTACATTAAACTGATGCTCCCGGGCGTAACCGGAATGGCTGGAACGCACTTTTCTTCCTTCGGAGCTATATAAATTAACTACCATTTTCTCTGGTCCCGTAATGGTTACTTCTTGCGTAGCCGGGTTTGGAAAAACCGAAACTGCTAAAGTTGAGCTAGGTTTCTCCTCGTCTACACCTGTTCCGTTGCGTAACTGTTGGGTCAGGTAAAACAAGCCACCGCCCGAGTTGCCCGCAATAATTTCGGGCTGCTTGTCGCCGTTTAAATCGGCGGCAGCCAATGCTGTGTGAGCCCCCAGACGAGTGGCCACGGCCTGGTTACTGATGGAATTAGCCAGTAATGCCGGAGTTTCCTGAAAGGTAGCATTTAAATCAGCCATAAAATCAGCGTAGATCTTAATCACGCCCCGGTTATCTACGGTTAGTAATTCCGGCGAATTATCATTGTTTAAATCGGTAATAAGGGGATAAAGGGTGCGGATGGCCTCTTCGCTGTACGGAATATTACCAAAACTTTCGTTTGCCAGTGTATACACCGGTTTGGCGGCCGTACCGGTATTGCGGTAAAAAAGCAAAGGTCCGCTGGTTTCTGTAATGGGCAAACTAGCCCCGATTAATACATCCTGGTCGCCGTCGCGGTCTAAGTCGTAAAAAAGAGCAATATCGCCCACATTCTCCCCTATGGACAGGGACTCTACTTTGGCTACATCAAAATTAAAAGCCTGACCCGCCTTCGCTTCATTTAAGATATATTTATTGCTGCCGGTAGGACTGTTTATAACGGTAAAAGTAAGATCCAAAGCATTGTCGCCGTTTACATCGGCAAAACGAGGCTTTATTCCCTGCAAACCCAGCGAGGACAAATTGGCATAATCATCCGATTTAAAACGAAATTCAGGTTCGGTAGCCGTACCCATATTTTCGTACAAACTCACGCTACTAATGGCATTATCGTCGCGCATGGTGGCGTAATTACCCAGTAGCAAATCTAAATCGCCATCGGCATCCACATCGGCAAAAGCCGGCGCACTGTCTTCGCCTACATCCAGAGCGTTATCTTGTAAAAAGTTATTTTGCTCAAACGAAAATACCGGGCGGGCAGTAGCGGTGGCCGTATTGCGGTACAACCACACCGATTGATTCGTGTTAATACCATCGATATTGGCCGGCAGGTACGGCGAAACCAGTAAATCCGGAACGTTATCGAAAGTTACGTCTTCGTAGTACGCGCCCAAAAACTGGCGAAAATTGGCGGGAGTAGTGTTAGATGGAAAAATTTTTGACACCCCGGAACTACTCATTACGGCTTTAGCGGGCGTGCCCTGATTGGTAATCCGGACCAGTTCGCTGCAAGGATCGCCGCCCAGTAAAACGTCTTTATCCCGGTCATTGTCTAAATCAAGGGCCAGAATAGTAGCCGGTACGCTGTGCTTGGTGCCCGTAGTACGGCACGCCGAATTAAAAACGTAATGGCCGCAATCATCTTCGCATTTGGTTAACTTGCCCCACCAGGCATCTTCGAGTTTATACCGTAAACTGTCGGTTGCCAGCTTGTCTTCGGCCTGTAAATTTTTGTACAACTGAATGGTGTGCCCCGAAGCAAAGTCGAAACACAGAATATCTAAATCGCCGTCGTTATCCAGATCTTGAATGCCGGGCAAATCATCCCCGCTTACTTGAATGTTCACGCCATTGTTAAACCGGATAAAATCTTCGGCCAGGGTAAATTGCAGCGTACCGTTCGGGGGAGTAGCATTTCGGTATACTTTTATACCCAAATTAGTTTTAGTAAAAATATCTTTGCGGCCATCCTGGTTGTAATCGCGTAGTACCACCCAATCCTGCAAGCTATCCGGAAACAAAACTTCGTATTCGGGTTGATGTTGCCAGGTCCATTGGCCATTTACCTGGTGCGCCAGATAAGTAGTAATTTTATTTTGGGTCCGGTCGAAAACAAATAAGTCTTCCGTTTCGTCGTGGTTTAAATCAATCTTAGAAAAAACGGCGCTGTTCAGGCCACCCGCCCAAGGGTTAGCAAAAATTTTCGTTCCTACGGTAATCTTTACATTATTTTGGTAACGAAATTCATAATATTGCTGTCCGAAACTTTGGCGGGTAAAAATCCCGAAACTTATTACCAAAAAGCAGAATAAAAACCTTGTCATACAAATAAAGTAACGCTGAAAGCAGTTCAATCTATACAAATATATGGCAGAAACCATACCCTTGCTTTACGAAAAATATCTGGAATGTTCGGCGGTGAGCACCGACTCAAGAGCCAGCCAAGATAACAGCTTATTTTTTGCTTTACCCGGACCCAACTTTAACGGCAACCAATTCGCCGGGCAAGCCTTAGCCAGAGGGGCCCGGTTTGCCGTAGTGGACGATCCAAGCCTGGCCAGTGAGCAGATAATAGCCGTGCCGGACACCTTGCAAGCCTTGCAGGATTTGGCGCGCTTTCACCGGCAAAAGCTCACTATTCCGGTAATTGGCATAACGGGTTCTAACGGTAAAACTACCACCAAAGAATTAATAAATGCGGTTTTAAGCCAACGGTTTAATACGCTATTCACGCAAGGAAATTTAAATAACCACATTGGGGTTCCGCTCACTATCTTAAAGATTAAACCCGAACACCAGATTGCCATAATTGAAATGGGCGCCAACCACATCGGCGAAATTGAACAGCTTTGCCGCATTGCGGAGCCTACCCACGGCATTATCACGAACATTGGCAAGGCCCACTTAGAAGGTTTTGGCAGTTTAGAAGGCGTGGCCCGCGCGAAGAGCGAACTATACATGCACCTTTTGCAAAACCGAGGAACTGCTTTTGTTAATTCGCAGAACGAACATTTACAGCGGATGGGTAGCCGGCTTTTTACCAAAATTACCTACCCGGCTCCCGGCGATTTTTTTCATTGTAAATTAATCTCAGCCTCGCCATATGTGGTTTACGAATCAGAAAACGGTGAAATTATTACTACTCAGATTATTGGCGAATACAATTTTGAAAACATTGCGGCCGCTTCCTGCATTGGCAAATACTTTAATGTACCCATTTCTAAAATCAACGCGGGTGTAGCCAGCTACGTACCGACCAATAACCGCTCCCAAATTATAAAAAAAGGCAGCAATACCATATTGCTCGATGCGTACAATGCCAATCCATCCTCGATGGCTGCTTCGGTAAAAAACTTTGCCCAAGCTGAAGCTACGCACCGGGTAGTAATTCTGGGCGACATGCTGGAACTAGGTACTGCCAGCGCCGAGGAACACGCCCAATTAGGCAAACTGCTAGCTGGTTTACCTTTTGATCAAATACTGCTGTGCGGCCCCGAAATGGAGAACGCCAGCGCCTACGCTCCGGCGGCCTGGCATTTTACTACCAAACCCGAACTGCAGCAATGGCTACAGGAAAATCCGGTACAAAATAGCATTGTTTTAATTAAAGGCTCCCGCGGGATGAGCTTAGAAACTTTAGTAGAAAGCCTTGAAAATTAGATGCAAATTAGAAAGGAGCCACTTTTATTATTTAAAATATTGACCCTGCCGAATATTATTTTCTTCTATTACTGTAAAAGTGTTTTGTAACTTGATTGTATTTTCTTGAACAAGTTGCTGTAATAACTTACCGGCAAAATCGGGAGTTGTACCTTTATATCTAAAGAAAACAACTGCGGGAGGACTACTCAAATTATACTTAAATATCAACTCTCCATAGTTTTTGTCGAAGGTCAAAATAATAAGACTCTCACCTTGCGCTATCTCTATAACTTGCTTGTCAGTAATTCCAGGAGAATCTTCCGTAATGCTTTTCACCAGTAGGCCTGTTGCGCGCAATTCTCTAATGCTTGGCATTGGGAAATTCTCATTAGCAAGAAAGTGCATCAGGCTGATTTTGGTAAAGGGAAAAACAATTCCTGCTGTATACAATCTTTTAGATAAGCAAATACGGTTTTCATACTTTGCTCGGTAAGTTGCGGATAGCTCTCCAGAATTTGTTTTTCGGTCCAGCCACTTGCCAATTCATAATCTAAAAATACGGAGTTAAAGAAAAATAAACCTAAAATTAACCTACAACTTGATTAAGTGCTTAAATGTCTTTTGAGAAAATTACTGTCCACAAAACCTTGGCGAAGTAAATCCATAGGTCAATAATTACAAGAAATCAAGAATACTCTTACCTAGCTATTCCCATTAATTTTATTCTTATATCTAACCTAAAATCCCGAATCTAAGTCCTGTAATCTGGGTAAAATCAGGTCTTTGGGGGAGAGGATGGGGTCTGTTAGATTCCAATTAATATCGAGGGCCGGATCGTTCCAGAGGAGCCCGCCTTCTGCGGCTGGATTATAGTAGTGGCTGCATTTGTATAAAAAAATGGTATTATCGGTTAGAGCAGCAAAACCATGGGCAAATCCTTCCGGAATAAAAAACATATTATTCTTATCGGCGTCGAGTTCACAGGCGATGTGCTGGCCGTAAGTAGGCGAATTTTTGCGAATGTCTACGGCAATATCTAAAGCCCGGCCCGCCGCTACCCGCACGAGTTTGGCTTGAGCATAAGGGGGTTTCTGAAAATGAAGTCCGCGCAAAACGCCCCGCTGCGATACCGATTGGTTATCCTGGACAAATTCGGTGGAGATGCCATTTTCCGCAAAAATACGGTAGCTATACGATTCAAAAAAGTAACCCCGGGCATCTCCCAACCGGCGGGGAATAATTTCCACCGGACCATCCATCAGAAAGCGTTTAAATTCCATAGAGCGTATTGTATGTAAAAATTGGTTTATGCTGTTTTAAAATTTGAAGGAGAAATTACGATTTATTTAAAATTGCTTTAGAAAAGCCTTCTTGGAGAACACTTGTTTCTTCCAAGTTTCCTACTTGCTTATTTTAGTTTACCGGCCTTGGTTGCTACCGTATTAATCACCGCCAGGTATTTATCAATCACAAACTGCTCATCAAATTTGGTTACGGCTAACCGACGACTGGCTTTCCCCATTTGCTGTAATTGATCATCGGCTAAGGAATACACTTGTTCCATTTTAGCCGCTAAATCGGTAGCATTGCGCACTTCGCAAAGATAGCCGTTTTCGCCGTCGATGACTGTTTCTTTGCAACCCGGCACATTGGTGGCTATAATGGGTTTACCCAAAGCCGCCGCTTCCAGTAAGGTTTTGGGAGTACCTTCGCGGTAAGAAGGCAGTACCACACAATCCGATTTTAAAATTACCGCCGCCACATCATCGGTGGTACCTAAATACTCCATAACTCCTTCGGTTACCCAAGCCATAAAGGTAGTTTTTTTAATGCCAATGTTACCCGCTTCGTCCAGCCCGCCTAGCAGTTGGCAGCGTACGTGGGGATATTTTTGTTTTATTATCCGGCTGGCTTCCACATATTCAACCACTCCTTTTTCGTAAAGCACGCGGGCAATCATTAAAAAAGTAAATGCGGGATTGCGCGAAAATACCGGTGCGGGGACAAACTTTTTGGTATCAATGCCCGAACCGGGCAGCACATCCGTTAGGCAAAGCTTCACCAGTTTGTAATGAACAAACAATGCTTGGTCGTCGTGATTCTGGAAAAATACTTTTACAGGAAACCGGAAGGCTAAGCGGTACAAACCTAAAGCTACTTTCGAAACCAGGTTGCGCACAATAAACACCGTACCCAACCCGGACACATTATTGATAGTAGGAATACCCGCTAATTTTGCCGCCAGAGTACCGTAAATGTTAGGTTTGATGGTGTATTGCAAAATTATATCGGGCTGCACTTTTTTATAAATAGAGTAAAACCGTTTTACTAAAAGTGTATCCTGTAGGGGACTGGTGCCTTTATTTTCCATTTGGATAGGAACGTACCGGCAACCAGCCGCTATTAAATAATTGGAATAAGCATCGGGTGGGGCAATGGCTACTACTTCGTGCCTTTCTTGTAAAAGCGCTTGCACCAGGCTCATCCGAAAATTGTAAATATTCCAGGAAGTATTAATAACAATGGCAATCCGCATACCTGCTTTTGTTTGGCCTGTTTTAGCGCGCTGCAAAGATAGAAAGTTCCGGCCAGAGTTTCAGGTAATCCCATGGTTAAACCTTCCGGGTTTTATTATTTTAAAATTGTTCAATAGAAATATCTTGTTTGATTACGGCATTCTCTATTTTCAAATAGAACTGATTCAAAAAAGTGGAAGAGAGACAGAGAGGAATGTTCCGGTAGAATTAGAATTAATTTATCGCCTAAGCTATTTCATGCTAATACTATAAAATTGTTAGCCAGTTAATTAAATCAAGAACTAAAATAGCCCTTAATTTTAAAGTGCAGTTAACCAGCGTAAAATCTGCATAGTACTTACTTTAGTGGCCATTTTCCGAAAATAATCGTACACTTGTTATTTTAGTTTCAGATATTTCTCCATGGCCAAAAAATTACATGATACCGCCAAAGTGCAGGAAACCGCCGTTTTGGTTGCCGTTCCTACTAAAACACAACCCGACGAAAAAACCGAAGAATACTTGCACGAGTTGGCCTTCCTGACGGAAACAGTTGGGGTAGAAGCCATCAAGCGTTTCGTTCAGAAACTCGAAAAGCCCGACATTCGCACGTACGTGGGTAAAGGCAAGCTCGAAGAAATTAAGGCTTTTGTCGAGGAATTTCAAATTGACATGGTGATTTTCGACGACGACCTGACTCCTTCGCAGGTGCGCAACCTGGAAAGTGAGCTGAAGGTAAAAATTGTAGACCGCAGTTTATTAATTCTGGATATTTTCGTGCAACGCGCCAAAACGGCTCAGGCCCGTACGCAGGTAGAAATGGCGCAGTATCAATACTTTCTGCCGCGTTTAACTAACCTCTGGACGCACTTATCGCGGCAGAAAGGGGGCGTGGGCATGCGGGGCCCCGGGGAAACGGAAATTGAAACGGACCGGCGGATTGTGCGGGATAAAATTGCCTTACTCCGCGACAAGCTCGAAAAACTCGACAAGCAAAATTTTCAGCAGCGAAAAGCCCGGGCCGAAATGGTACGCGTGGCGCTGGTAGGTTACACCAACGTGGGTAAATCCACGCTCATGAACTTGCTTTCTAAATCAGATGTTTTTGCCGAAAATAAACTGTTTGCGACCGTAGATGCTACCGTGCGCAAAGTAGTGATTAAGCAGATTCCGTTTTTGTTATCCGATACAGTAGGATTTATCCGCAAATTACCTACCCGCCTCATCGAAAGTTTTAAATCTACCCTGGACGAAATCCGGGAAGCCGATTTGCTGGTGCACGTAGTAGATATTTCGCACCCTTCGTTTGAGGAGCACATTGAGGTAGTAAATAAAACTTTAAAAGAAATTAACTCCGCGGAGAAGCCGGTATTGCTGGTGTTTAACAAAATAGACCAGTACCGTACCCAGGAAGTAGAAGAACTAAACGATATGGGCGAAGGTGCCGAACGCCCCACCATTGATGAACTGCGGCAAACGTACATGGCCAAAATGCACAATCCGGCTATCTTCATTTCGGCCACCGACCGAACTAATATGGCTACCCTCCGCGACGAGTTGTTCGCGCGGGTAGCCGCCATTCATTACGAACGTTACCCCAATGTATCACCTCCCTCCGAAGAAGAACTACACACCCCAGATAGGCATGAAAGGCAGTGATTTAAATTTTTTCGAGGTTTTTATTAGAAATTTTTTCAGGCATCCGGCTAACGGCAATTAAGATTTGTACATAGTACCGATAACCGGAACGAGTTCCGGTTATCGGTTATTTTTTAGGAGGATATATGGAATAACTCCGTATATCCACGAGTTGTGGTACATTAAAATGACAGAAGAACAAAAATATTTACCTTCCGAAATCATAAATAAGTCAACTTTAAACAGTCACGAATATGGCTGGAAAAGAAAAGATTTTAAAGAAGTTGTAGACTACGCTGTAAAAGCTGGACTTGGAGTAGTAGGTGGACAAGTTCAGTTTATGTTTCCTGATGGAACGTGTGAACTGTACTGGCACAAGTATGATACGAAAGAAAAACTAGCAGGTGAAAGTTGGTTAAGTTACTGTGAAAGAACTAAACAGGAATGTCTTGAGCAGTTTGAAGCTCTACCTAATAACCTAAGGTTAATAGAAGAAGGAATAGAAAAATTTAGGTTCTTAAGAGAGAAATCTGAACAAGGAGTAGAACTTGAAAACTACTTGATATTCATTCTTTACTTTGATAACTCTGAAACAGAGATAGCTAAAAAGGAAAAATAACGATACCACAACAACACCTTTACGGTAGCTACGCCACCGCAAAGCCCAGAACGTTAGCGGTTATTTAAATTTAGATAGAATGAAGATTGTTTTAACCTTATTACTCCTATTATCCATTAGTAGTCTGCATGGTCAGGGATTAGATAGTTGTGGGGTTGACAATAAGCCACGTCTAAATCGCTATGAATCTGAGTTATTGAATGAGTATCTAAAGAATCATAAAGGAAACTTCGATTTCACAAATAAGAATGTAGTATTTGTGACTGGTAGCAGCGGTTCCATTATTGCAACCAAGAAATCCTACTTTACCAATATCAAGGACTGGAATAAGAAAAACTCAAGAATTGCTACATCACTAATTGTTTTATCTGAAGAGGAAAAAGTAGAGTCTGGAGGTTATGACGCTATGGTCACTTATTGGGTAAAGGTATTAGGTAGTAAAAGGAAAGTTATAAAGAAAATAAAACAAGCCGCTAACCACACCTAAAGCACACTATGGCGTGCCTTAGCCAAGTACGTTAGGCGTAATAGGAAAAATTTGGGCTGGGAAGGAGTGGCTAAACAACTGAAATATAGCCATAAAAGCAAAAAATTAGGAGTTTCAACCCGTCTTTGACAGCTAGGTCAAAGAAGAAAAAACAGGAAAAAATACCTTCCTTAAAACCGTTTTTAAAGACCGGATTAAAACCGTTTTTAAGGAAGGTATTTTACCTGTTTTTGGTACTTGTTAGAATAACAATACCTGGTTGAAACGAATAAAAAATGGCTTTTATTGCCTGCTAAAAAAAAGTTTAGCCCCGTTTTTACCTCTTTTGGCCAGCCCTTTATGGGTGTTTTATAAAAATAAAGGAGCGGGTGACTTCTCTTAGCCTCGCCTAAATGAAATCATCCCGCCTTTAGTTTTATTTATTCATTTTTAGGAAAACGTTTGTTTCTCTTTAAAAAGCAGAGAAACCTAAAGAAGGGGAAAGCGGTAAATTTTTCCTACTATAAAGGGTAGTTCTTAAAAAATCAGCTACTTTACCTAAAAAAAGAACTACCCCGCCTAACTACACCTAAAAGACACCAAACCCCAGCCAATTGGACAAGGCGTCTTTTAGCCTTGTTCGTTGTGCGTCACTTTTCAAGCCTTCAATTAATGCCAGTTACCCGACAAGACCTTATTCAGATTTGTGACCAGTTTCTAAACGACGAAATCAGTAAAGAACAGATTGAAAATTATGCTTGGACGATAATAACAAGTGAAGGCGAGCTAACAGATGAAATAATTGATGAAACCTTGATTGACTGGGACAATGAGAATATGAATTTTCCTATAAATAAAGCAAATATGCAGCTTTGGAAAAAGCGACTGACTACGGGCATTGACGAACTGCCCCAGCATAACATTTGGAATGTACATATTGACGAGCAGAAGGAGATTTGCAAGAGATATAATTCTAAGTGGACACCTATCAACAACAAACTACTTATAGGCGTTTCAGACAATTTAACTGCGGAGCCAATTCACGGTTTAAGACATCCGAGTGATAAGGGAACAACTGGTTGGTTCATATGGACAGGCGACTACTCGGAAGCAGACGACTTTTTCAAGCCAATGTGTGCAGAACATTTGCTGCAAATCAGACCACAAATCATCAAGTATTTAGGGCTTGACATTGGCTTTCGGTTTCTCGCAGACAGCAACAGCTTCGAAGACATTTGGTATGACGAAACTTTAAAGCAAGTTGACTAAAGCGAACACACAACAGGCGGTTTTGCGTCAGTGGGGGGCGACGAATAAGCCTCGGCTTTTGTTCATCCTTCGACAGCAGTTCCAGCGTGATTGAACTCGCATGGGCTATTGAAAAAGTTCTGTACTTTAGTTTTCCAAGCGGCTTTAGTCCGGGGCTGACGTTTTCCAAATGTCCCGCCGAACGCAAAGCCGGTAGACGTTAGGTGTTATTAAAATAATGAATATACAAGCAGTTAAACATGTAAGATTATTACTTGTCTTGATTTTTGGAGTGGATTTTATATTTAGAATCTTCCATCTTTCTCCTAGTCTCATCACGTTCCTATTGATTCCTCTCATTTATACAATAATCTACTTAAATAAGAGTGTAATCTATTTCAGCATGCTGCAATATATAGATGGTATCCTGATGATACTTTGTATCTGCTTAGTTTTAATTATCCCATTAAAGATATACTTTACTTACTTTAATATTTACCTTTCCATTGTATTGATAAGCCTTTGCATTTATTTTTATAAAGCTTTTTCTTTAAAATTTGAGTCTGATAAGTGGAAGACAACCTTAGTATTGCTAATCACCTTTGATTTAATTTTAATTATAATTCCTAACAATTCTATATTGGCATACTTAAACTTAAAATACAACAGATGGAGCCCAAATTTACAAAAGTAGGATTTTAAGGGTTCCCCAAAAGACAATCAGGTATTTTCGGCCATTATTGATACTGAAATTCTATATAAAGTAAACAAAGCTTATAACTATCCTGCAGGGGCCGTAATCTCCATTATGGATCCTTATAATTCATATGTATTGGAGCAACCTCAAAATATAGGTCCTACCTTAAGGAATTTGGCTGAAAAATATTTATTAAAGCACGAACAAACTCACTTTGACATCACTGAATTTTTTGCTAAAAAGATTAATGAAAAACTAGCTTCTAAATGGTTTTTAAATGAGCAGGAAGCATCCTATATAATAGAACAAGCTACAAAAGAAAATAACAAAACGCATTTACTATATGATTCTTTAACGAACCATGGCAGGGATACTGTTCAACAATCAAAATGGTCACGGGAATACAGAGAAAAATTAAAAATAAATTAACACCACCTAACCACACCTATACGGCAGCTTCGCCACCGCAAAGCTTAATCCGTTAGCGGTCAGCTTAGGACGACACCCACCATGACAATGAAAACAACAGTTGAAGACAAACTTGACAGAATCGCCGACATATAGAATTGTAAGCTTGCCCAAAAATAGAACTGTTTAGAAAGAGAAAACCTCTTAACTTAGAACAGTGTTTATGAAAAGGAAAACCTTCCCAACAAATAGCCCAAATCTTCAAAGAATTTGAGGAAGGCAAAAGTGCGGCGGAAATTAGCCGGGAACACATGGTGTGAGCCAAGGGGCTTTTTACAAATGGCGGCCACGTTACAACGGCATAGATGCCACCGAACTCACCCGGCTCAAAGAACAGGAAGAAGAGAACCGCCGGCTGAAAGCCACGTCTGCGGGTCTGAAAAAAAGCTTTAAAGCCCTGCCAAAAGCGACAGCTAGTGGATGAGGTGTACCAACAACCTCAAGCCAGCATTAACAGAGGTGCCGGGTGTTAAACTTAAGTAAGTCGGTGTATTATTATCAAGCACAGAAAGAGGATCAGGTGGTGGAAGAGGCTCTACGGCAGAAAGCCGAGCAACATCCTCGAGAAGGCTTCTGGAAAGCTTTTAGGCGGTTGCGCCAAGAAGGACAGCCGTGGAATCATAAACGGGTACATCGGCTCTACACCGCCCTGGGTTTAAACCTGCGGCGCAAAGCCAAAAAGCGATTACCGGCGCGTATTCAACAGCCTTTACAGGTGCCGAAAGAGATAAACCATACTTGGTCGATTGACTTCATGAGTGATGCCCTAATGAACGGGAGAAAGTTCCGTTCTTTTCATGTGCTGGATGATTATAACCGGGAAGCGCTGCATATCGAGGTAGATTTTTCCCTAAAGAGCAACCGGGTAGTTTGGGTGCTCAATCATTTAATCCAGCGCCGGGAAAAACCAAAACGCATCCGGAGGGATAATAGACCCGAGTTTATCGCCAGTTTAATGCCGGAATGGAGCCAGATACAGGGCATTGAATTTGCGTATATCCAACCCGGCAAGCCGACCCAAAATGCTTTTGTAGAACGGTTTAATGGTACTTTCCGCCGGCATGTACTGGATGCTTACTTGTTGGACAACCTCCAGGAAGTCCGGGAAATTACTTCTACTTGGTTAGAGGATTACAACCATAAACGACCCCATGATGCTGTAGCTGGAATGGCACCCAGTGAGTACGCCAGAAAAAAACAAGTGGAATATGTATTAACCGCTTAACCAAATTTTATACTTTTACCCAGTTCTAAAAACGGAGAGCCGACACCGGCAGAATGAATTAGAAATCTTTGCCGCTATTACCTATTCATTGAGCTATCATCTTGGATAGTGCCTAGATAAAGTTTTTTAAAAGCAAAAGAGGAATATGATAGGTTCTCGAATCTGCTTCGAGACTTAAAACATCAAAGCTTATCTTCCTATTTTTTTCCGGGCAGAACGTACACCTTACTCAAAAAAGATGGATCCCAAAAAGAAACCGACAACACGGGTTCTAGCAACTTGATGTGAAATAGACTCCTATCTGGTAACTCGCTACTATTCGGGCTTATTTTAACTTTTACAAATAAGCCAGAATAGGTTTTAATTACGATTTTATTTGGGTATGAAATTTCTAACACCCGCCAACCATTTTCATTTATCAGGGTGTTGACTGATGGGTATTTCCCACCGAACAAGTTTTCGTGTGCTCAAATTGGGCATTCCACTCGCATACGGAATTCAATATTGGTAAAAGCGCTAGACCTTTCGCCGTTAAAGAATATTCTACCCGTGGCGGCAGTTCGCTAAACGATTCCCGGAGCAAAATACCATCTTCTTCTAATTCCTTTAATTGCTCGGTTAATACCTTTCGGGTAATTAAAGGTATTAACGCATTTAATTGCCCAAAACGGATTTTTCGGTTATTTATATTATGAATAATAATTGGTTTCCATTTGCTGCCCAGAGTAGCCATGGCCCTCGTCATGGAACAGCTTACTCCTGAAAATCTCTCGTCTCTCATTTCATCTACTTTATTTTATCTAAACTACGGGTAATTAGTCCTAACAAAATCTACTACGCCAGTCAGAAGCTATACGTTGTTTTTAATACTAGCGTATCCTGCTTTTAACTCCATTGCCTGCCCAAGTAGTTACATTTAGGTAACCACTATTTTTAGTAATTAGTTTCTTTTTGAAACTATTGATAGTATCTTTGGGTAACAAATATAATCAGAATCACTGACAACAAAAATAAAGCAATGGAAATGAGTAAAATAAGTCGGATTAGTAACCAGCCTGGCCTAAGGTCCGATGGTTTAGTTGCCGTCAATCAACCCAGTAATTCTAAAAATATTACCTCCATTCTTACTTACAACTTTAACTATTGTTGTCTATTCTAATCGTTACTCCCGCTCATTAATAAAGCAGTTTTTCAAATCTACTATCATGATTTGCCCATTTTATTAGAGATACCTCACGCTCTCTTAATTTCCCGAATTTTTAATTTTTCGCTGCGGAACCACCTGGTTTTCGGATGCGCATCTATTCTATTTTAACGTAACCTTTCTTACCCCGGTTCTCTGTTTTTCAGGCTTCGGGCTTCACTTGGAGTATTCCTCTTTTATAAATTCAACTGCATGGGGCAGTTGAGAAATAGTACATTTTTCATTTATTCTTTTCAATCATGAAAAAACTTAAAAATTTAAATTATACGTCAGCCAGCTATTTTTTGGGGCTACTAGCTGCTTTTATCTTATCCGCCTGTGGTGCGAAAGAAGTTGCCCAAACACCTCCTCCGGTGCCTTCCTTGCCGGTTATCCGCTTAGAAGCCAATACCGTAACCACTTACCAGGAATATCCGGCTACTATTGAAGGATTAACCAATATCGAAATTCGGCCGCAGGTGAGCGGTTACCTGGAAAAAGTTTATGTAGATGAAGGTGCTCTTGTTACAAAAGGCCAGGCTTTGTTTAAAATAAATGATCTGCCTTATAAAGAACAACTGAACAATGCCCAAGCCGGTTTACATGCCGCGGAAGCCGAATTAATAAAAGCGCAACTGGAAGTAGATAAGTTAGAGCCACTGGTCCAAAATAAAGTGGTATCCGACATTCCGCTTAAAACCGCCAAAGCGGCTTATTCACTGGCCAAAGCCAACGTAGAGCAAGCTGCCGCCGCCGTGGCCACTGCCAAAATAAACCTGGGCTATACCGTCGTAAAAGCGCCAGTCAATGGCTATTTGGGTCGGTTGTTACGGAAACAAGGCAGCTTGGTAGCTCCTACCGACGCGCAGGCTTTAACCGAAGTGTCGGATGTGCACCTGTTACACGTTTATTTCTCCCTCGGCGAAAGAGATTTCAATAATTTTAAAAATCAATATCCCGGCCGGAATTTAAACGAAAAGCTCCGCCTTTTGCCGCCCGTTGATTTAGTACTAACCGACCAAAGTACTTTTGCCAACCAAGGTAAAATTGATATGATTGCTGGTCAGTTTGATAAAAATACCGGCGCAATTACCATCAGAGCCAGTTTCCCCAATCCGGAAGGTTTTCTGCGGTCTGGTAATACCGGTAAAATCCGGTTAAGTCTGAACCACAACAATGCCATTCTGGTACCTACTTCGGCTACCGTTGAAATGCAGGATAAAGTTTTTGTTTTTGCCGTCGGCGACAGCAATAAAGTAACCCGTCAATCTATCCAGATAGCCGGAAAAAGCAACAGCGCTTACCTCGTGAAAGAAGGTTTGAAAACCGGCGACCGGATTGTTTTTAATGGCTTTGACCATTTACAGGAAGGCCAGATTATTCAGCCCGAAAAATTAACCGCAGATAGTTTAAACCGCACCTCTTTTATCAGATAATTAGCATGATTAAAAAATTTATTGACCGACCTGTATTAGCTACTGTAATCTCGGTGATTATGGTGCTACTGGGTATTCTGGGTTTAACCCGTTTACCGCTTCAGCAATTTCCGGAAATAGCGCCGCCCGCGGTTCAGGTAATAGCGAACTACCCGGGGGCCAATGCGGAAACCGTATTACGATCCGTGGCGCCTTCGCTCGAAGAATCGATTAACGGGGTGGAAAACATGACTTACATGAGCTCTACTGCCAGCAACGATGGCTCCCTCATCATCACCGTTTATTTTAAACTGGGCACCGACCCCGACCAGGCGGCCGTGGACGTACAAAACCGGGTATCCCAGGCTACCAGCCAATTACCCGGCGAGGTTATTCAACAAGGCATTACTACTTCCAAACAGCAAAATAGCTTAATTATGGTAATAGATATGTTTTCGGAAGACCCCAACACCTACGACCAGACTTTCCTGGCTAATTACGCGCAAATTAACATTCTTCCGGAAATTAAACGGATTCCGGGCGTGGCCCAATCGATTATATTCGGGGGCAATAAAGATTATTCCATGCGGGTTTGGCTAAATCCGGCGCAAATGGCCGCTTACCAGGTAACGCCCAAAGAAGTAATGGCCGCCATTCAGGATAAAAACCTAGAGGCCGCTCCCGGCAAATTCGGGGAAAGCAGCGCCGAATCTTTTGAGTACGTGATTAAATACAAAGGTAAATTAACCCAAACCAGTCAGTACGAAAATATTGCCATCCGGTCGAATGCCGATGGTTCGGTGTTGCGCCTGAAAGATGTAGCCCGCCTGGAATTTGGTTCTTTTAGTTACGGCAATTTTACCCGGGTAAACGGTAAGCCCGGAATTAACATTGCGGTACAACAATTATCGGGTTCCAACTCCAACGACATCCAGATTGCCGTGGCCAAATTAATGGAAAAAGCCGAAAAGGATTTCCCGAAAAATGTAAAATACCTGACCTTATATAATACCAAAGTTTCATTAGATCTCTCCATTAAGCAAGTACAAATTACCCTAATAGAAGCCTTTATTCTGGTATTTATCGTGGTATTCCTGTTTTTACAAGACTGGCGTTCTACTTTAATTCCAGCTATTGCGGTTCCAGTGGCCATTATTGGTACTTTCTTTTTTATGCAGTTGTTTGGGTTCTCCATTAACCTGCTCACCTTGTTTGCCCTGGTATTGGCCATTGGTATTGTGGTGGACGACGCGATTGTAGTGGTGGAAGCGGTGCACGCCAAAATGGAAGCGAAACACCTGGCGCCGAAAGCGGCTACCGTAGAGGCCATGTCGGAAATAACCGGCGCCATTATTTCGATTACACTGGTGATGGCGGCGGTGTTTGTACCGGTAGGTTTCCTGGAAGGTTCGACGGGCGTTTTTTACCGGCAGTTTGCGTATACCCTGGCCATTGCCATTGTCATATCCGCCGTAAATGCCTTAACGCTTACCCCAGCCCTTACCGCTTTATTTTTACGAAATAACCATTCCGCCGGCATCAACGGGCAAAAGAAAAAAAGCTTTAAAGAAAAGTTTTTTACCGGCTTTAATACGAGCTTTGAGGCTCTTACCCAGCGGTATATTGGCAGCATCAAATTTTTACTTCGTACCAAATGGCTCGCTTTAGGCGGCTTGGTTCTGGTCACGCTTTCTACCGCCTGGATGGTGAACCGGACACCCACCGGCTTTATTCCTTCCGAAGATCAGGGCTTTATTGCTATTTCGCTCACCATGCCTTCCGGCGCTTCTTTAGAGCGTACCACGGCTGTGATGGCGCAGCAGGAGGCCTTATTAAACAAGCTGGAATCTAAAAAATACCTGATGGGTTTGTCGGGTTTTAATATCCTGACTCAGTCTTCCAGTCCTTCGTCCGGCATTGCTTTTATTCTTTTAAAACCCACCGAAGAAAGAGGGAAAGTAAAAGATATTAACGCCATTATGAACGAGGTACGGCAAAAGCTTTCCGCGATAAAAGGAGCCGATTTCTTTGTCTTTACTTTCCCTACCGTGCCGGGATTTAGCAACGTGGATGCCTTGGACGTGGTTCTGCAGGATAAGACCGGCGGCCAACTGGATAAGTTTAGCGGTATTTCCCAGAATTTTATCGGGGAGCTGATGAAACAAAATGAAGTAGCGTTTGCCTTTACGGCTTTTAAAGCCGATTATCCGCAGTTTGAACTGGAAATAGACGAAAAGAAAGCCGACCAGTTAGGCGTTAGCTTAAAAGAAGTTTTGGAAACCATGCAGGTTTATTTTGGTAGCGCCCAGGCTTCGGATTTTAACAGCTTTGGCAAGTATTACCGGGTGTTGGTACAAGCCGATAAAACCAACCGGGCCGATCCTGCTTCTATTGACCAGGTATTTGTCAAAAATAAATTAGGCGACATGGTACCGCTCAATACCTTGGTTAAACTTACCCGGGTGTACGGCTCCGAAAACGTGTCGCGGTATAATTTATTTAATTCCATTCAGATTAATGTTATTCCTAAACCTGGTTTTAGTTCGGGTGATGCCATTAACGCTATCCGGAAAGTAGCCGAAAAACAATTGCCGAATGGGTATACCTTTGAATTTTCCGGCCAAACCCGCGAAGAAATTTCTTCGGGCGGTCAATCGGCGGTGGTGTTTATCTTGTGTCTAATATTTGTTTACTTTTTGCTTTCCGCCCAATACGAGAGTTACTTGTTGCCGCTGTCGGTTATTCTTTCCATTCCCACCGGTATTTTCGGCGTGTTTGTGGCCCTCGGTTTCACCGGCATTGCGAACAATATTTATGTACAGGTAGCCTTAATTATGTTGGTGGGCTTGCTGGCTAAAAATGCCATTCTGATTGTAGAATATGCCTTACAGCGGCGCCACGCCGGTCTTTCTTTAGCCAAAGCCGCCATAGAAGCCAGTCGGTTGCGTTTACGGCCCATTATTATGACGTCCCTGGCTTTTGTGGTGGGATTGATACCCATGATGTTTGCTTCTGGTCCTTCGGCCCAAGGGAACCACTCCATCAGTATCGGGGCCGCGGGCGGTATGTTATCCGGCGTTATCCTGGGTTTATTTATTATTCCGGTATTGTTTGTTTTGTTTCAACACTTGCAGGAAAAAATTACCGGCAAACCCGTGCGTATTTTACCGGACCAAACCAAAGAACATATTCCCCTCAATGCCCTGCAATCGGTACACAATTAATAGTAGAGCTTCACAAAATAAGGAAAAGTCCCCCTTTGGAGGGGGTTGGGGGAGGATTAAAGGTATGGTACGTTCTATTTACGCACCCTAAGATAAAATCTAAAACTCCCCTGCACTTTTCAATCATAGGGCTGATTTTATAAAACATTAAGATAATTAGACATGAAAAAATATATAACTGGTTGGCCCGTCTTGCTGGCCGGACTCTTGTTAACTGCCTGCAAGGTATCGGAAGATACAAATAATTCCCTGGCGCCTTTGCCGGAACACTTCCGGAATGCCCCCACCAATGAAACTGCCAGCATTGCCGATTTGGAATGGAAAAGCTTTTTTACCGAAGCTACTCTACAAAATTTGATTGACAGTGCCATTGCGAAAAACTACGACATGCAAGTGGCAGTTAAGAACATCGAGGCGGCCAATCTGCAACTAAAACAAACGCGCTGGAACTATGTACCGGAGATTAATTTGCAGGTAAGCAGCAGCACTAACCGGCCTTCCGGCAATAGTGTGACCGGCTTAAATCTACGCCAGTTCGACCTGGGTACGAAACACATTAACGATTATACCACCGGCGTTGGCTTTTCGTGGGAAGCGGATATCTGGGGTAAAATCCGGAACCAGCAAAAAAGCGCTTTGGCGACGTACCTGCAAACCCAGGAAGCCCGGAAAGCCATCCAAACCAATATTGTGGCGGCGGTTTCCAAAGGATTTTACAACTTGTTAATGCTGGATGCACAATTAAAAATCGCGCAAAAAAACATTGCCTTAAACGATAGCACTTTGGCGATAATTCGCTTGCAATACCAGGCCGGGCAGGTTACCGCCTTGGCCGTGCAACAAGCCGAAGCCCAGCAACAAGCCGCCACTCAGCTCCTGCCGCAGTTCGAACAGAACATGGCTATTCAGGAGAATTTTTTAAAAATTTTAGCCGGAGAACTGCCGGATAAAGTAGAACGCAGTATAACGCTGGAACAATTAACCTTGCCGGAGGAAATAGCCGCCGGCGTACCTTCGGCTCTGGTTAGTCGCCGGCCCGATGTAAAAAGCAACGAATTAGCTTTAACCATAGCAAACGCCAATCTGGGCATTACCAAAGCCAATATGTACCCGGCATTACGCATTACCGCTAACGGGGGCATTAATTCTTTTAGCAGCAGTAACTGGTTTAACGTTCCGGCCTCTTTATTCGGCGTGGTTTCGGGTAGCGTGTTACAGCCGGTCATGCAGTCCAAAAGATTAAGAACGCAATACGAAATAGCCAAAATAGCCCGAGACAAAGCAGTTATTCAATTCCGGCAAGCCGTATTGGTGGCCGTAGGCGAAACTTCGGATGCCTTGGTAAAAATAGAAAAGCTAAAATCGCAGGAAGCTACCGCCAACCAACGCGTGCAAACCTTACGCCAAGCCACCGCCAACGCCAATATGCTATTTAAAAGTGGCTTGGCTAATTACCTGGAAGTAATTACGGCGCAAAGCAATGTGCTGCAAAGTGAACTTACGCTTGCCGCCATCAAAAGGCAAAGACTAGACGCCGTTACGGATTTGTATGCTGCTCTGGGTGGCGGTTGGAAGTAATTTGAAGGAAAACTATTGTACCAAAAAGCCGGTGTTTTTACTAGTAAAAACACTGGCTTTTTGCATTAATTTAATAAAACCTTATCATTAATCTAAGCCAAGATGACCAATTACATAGGTTAAACGTATATTTTTAATATTTTACGCTTCCTTTAGTAAGTTGTTAAGTAGCTTATTTAGAGAAGTGATTTTTCTATTTTTTCATGGTGTTTATTCAGTTGAAGCTCAGTTGATAAGTACAAAACCCTACCTTACATAAGTTTGAATGATAACTAGTTAAATAATTTAGGTATGCCGAAAGAACTATTTGATCAGTCGCCCTTGCTTCTTCAACTGAAAGAGGCACAATATAGGCTAGAAGAGAAAAATAAGCAACTAGAGTTAATCAACCAGGTGGGTATTATGTTAACCTCGGAGCTGGAACTTGATAAACTGGTTCAGAAAGTTACCGATCTTGCTACCCAAATTAGTAAAGCACAATTTGGGGCTTTATTTTACAAAAAAGTAAATGAACAAGGAGAGGAGCACACGCTTTATACCCTTTCCGGTGCCGATAAGGAAGATTTTACGGGGATGCACGCGCTGCGTAATACGCCTTTGCTGGCTCCCACTTTTAATGGTGAAGGCATTATCCGCTCCGATGATATTACCAAGGACCCCCGTTACGGGCAGAACAAGCCGCATCACGGAATGCCCAAAGGGCACTTACCCCTGAAAAGCTATATGGCCTTGCCGGTTATTTCCCGATCGGGAACGGTATTAGGAGGACTATTTTTTGGTCATATTCAGTCCGGCGTTTTTACCCAATACGAAGAAGAACTGCTGAAAGGTATTGCTGCCCAAGCCGCGGTGGCCATTGATAATGCCCGGTTATTTGAATCAAATTTAGAAGCCGAACAGCGCACAAAGCTCGTGCTAGAGTCTATTCCGCTGTTGGCTTGGACAGCTTTACCAAACGGATATATAAATTACTTTAATAAAAGGTGGTATGAGTATAGCGGCCTGCCGGTGGAACCGACGAAAGGCGAAGAGTGGCAAAGTATTATGCACCCGGATGATTTAGAAAATACGGGGAAGATCTGGCAGCAAGCAATGGATACAGGCGAGACTTTTGAAATAGAAATCCGGCTAAAGCGGGCAGCCGATAATAGCTACCGGTGGCATTTAACCCGGGCTACGGTAGTAAAAGATACGGAGGGTAAAATATTATTTTGGGTAGGTACCTGTACCGATGTCGATGACGTGAAGAAAGCGCAGCAAAGCCTTATCAAAAAGAACGAGGAGTTGAGCCGAATTAACCAGGATCTCGACAACTTTGTCTATACTGCTTCCCATGATCTCAAAACGCCGGTCATTCATATTCAGCAACTTATTCAGGTATTACATGAGCAGGCTCAGTTTCAGACGGCTGATGCGGAAATACTACAGGAGCTGCTGGACAAATCATTAAAACAATTACAGCATACCATTCAGGATTTATCTGAAATCGTGAAAGTGCAAAAGAATCAGGAAGCGGCCGTTGAGAAGTTAGAACTGGCTCAGATAATAGAGGAGGTAAAGGTAAGTTTACAGGTAGCCATATCCGAAACTGACGCTAAAATAATTACCCGACTAGAACAATTGCCCATCCTTCCCTTTAGCCGGGTAAACTTAAAAAGTATTCTTTACAATTTAATCAGCAACGGTTTAAAGTACCGCTCAGCTAAACGAACCCCGGAGATAACAGTAACCAGTAGCCTGCAACCTGGGTATTATAAAGTTAGTGTATCGGACAATGGCCTGGGCATGGACTTGGCGCAACGGGGGCATAAATTATTTCAGATGTTCTCCCGCTTTCATGATCACGTACCGGGCTCCGGGATAGGCTTGTACATTGTTAACCGCATCATCAAAAATAATGGCGGCTATATTGAAGTAGAAAGCAAACTTGACGAAGGAACTACTTTTAACCTGTTCTTTAAACACGGGATAGAAACGGAAGAACTTAATTCGTAATATCCCAAGGTAAAGAGGTAAGACGAAAAGTTGTAAAGTCGAAAAGTTATCTCAAACTCCGGAATTAAAACGGATACCCAATCGCAATATTTAAAATAGCTTTCCTGCTGGGCGAAGGGAAAGGTTTTTCGCCGGGTGCTAACTCTTCTGCTGAGCGTGTTGGGATGCGTAACGGAAAGCCCACATCAAACCGCAATACAATTACTTGAGCATCGATTCGGATACCGGGACCGGCGCCTACGGCTAATTGCTCAAAAAATTTGTTGGCTTGGAATTTAGCCCCCGGCTTTTCGAGTTTACCAGTTGCTTCATCGACTGCTTCGCGGGATAACCAAATATTACCGGCGTCTACAAACAAGGCACCTTTCACGTACGGAAATAAATCTACCCGGTATTCCAGGTTGGCTTCAAAGCGAATATCACCCGTTTGGTCGAAGTAACTGGTATTTGAGGAATCGCGGAAAGTACCAGGGCCTATGGCTCGTGAGCGGAAAGCCCGTAAGCTGTTCGGACCGCCAATAAAAAATTGTTTCACGTAGGGTAAAGCGCGCGAGTTTCCGTACGAAAAGCCAACTCCCGTGAGCAGGCGCATGGCAAGCATACTCCCTTTGGTTAATTTTAAATAATAACGCGTATCTAAGTCCAGGCGGGTATATTGCGAATAGGCTTGGTTAAATAAGGTGCCGCTGTTATTTACTAAACTAAACAAATTACCGGAGGCATCCAGGTTGGCATTAAAATAAAAGTGATTGCGTAAATCGGAACGGGCCTGGTCGTTAAAATTAAAATTATAAATCCCGCCCAGAATAAACTGGTTCTGAAAACTTTGCCTTAAGTAAGCACTGGTATCTAAACGCGCCTGAAATTCGGGCGATACTTTCGCCAGGTTCACGTATTGTAAGTTAATCGGCGTAAATTCGTGGGTAACCGTTGCCCGCGGTTTCCAGATGTAACTGTAACTGGCGTTGTAGCCGGTCATCTGGAAAAAGCCTACCCGGTTCGTGTAATTGGCCCCTAAGCGGAACCGGGTTTTAGGTACAAATTCACTCCGTACATTGCGTAAACCTTTAATCGGGCTAATGATCCGGGGAACGTATAAATCGGCGGTAACGCCAATGCTAAACGAATTTAGGGAGGCATTAGCCGTATTGTTGTCGCTGCCGGTTTGTTGTTCGTCTTTTTTACTACCGCCCACTTGGGTTTCTTGGTTGGCATTTAAACTCAATACTAATAATTCGGCTCCGCGCCCTAGGTTGCGGTGCCGGTAATTTAAATTAATTCCCGGGCCGGTAAAGTTGTTACTTTTACTCACGTATTCGGCCTCGGCGCGTAATGATTGGTTTACTACCGGCGTTAAGCGCATTTCGGCGTTTAAAAGATTGGGTTCGGCATCTACCTCAAAAAATTTTAAATCTACAAACTGAAACGTTCCCAGGCCCATTAACCGGCTCAGGGTAAGCGCATGATCGCGACGGGTGTAAAGCGAATCGGGCATTAAAAATACCGAAGGCAGCATCCGTTTGGCTTTTAAGGTTAATTCGTTGGGGTAATATTTATACCCTTGCACCATAACCGGTGGCGTTTTGGGCGGATTTTCGTAACCTATTCTATAATCGGTAAAAATGGAAATTTCGTTCAGGCGGTAAGCACGTTTGGCCCGGGCGGGAGTTTCGGGCTTTAGTTGCACGTATAAATCAATGGTGCGGTCGTGGCGCGTGCTGTCGGCTTTAAAAATAATGACATCCGGCCCAAAGAAGAAAAAGCCCTGGTTTTTTAGTTCCCCGTCAATGCGGGTACGTTCGGCAATAAGGGTATTTAAATTGTATAGGTCGCCTACTTTCAGCAACGACGTTTTTTGCGTGCCCGCCATGGCTCTGGAAGCTTCGCTGATAGAATCACCGGTAGGGAAATGAATAGATTTAATGCGGTAAGGAGTGCTCACCTGGGCGTGGTAAATAACCCGGGCCATTCGTTCTTTTTCTTCTTTAACCTGGTAAGTAACCCGGGAGCCAAAATAACCATTGTTGTTTAATCGGTTATGCATGAGACTCACCACGTTTTTTACTTTTACCGAATCGAGCAATACTGGTTCCTGACCAAATCTTTTTCTGATCCAGTAAGCAATACCTTTCTTTTTATTCGGGTTGCCAATATTGTTAATCCACAAGCCCGGACGAATGCCGAAGAAAGAAGTATTGGGTTTCGGAACAATAACACTTTCGAGCTCCGGCTCCAGTAGCTTTTTAGTCGGAATAATGGTGTCGGATTTAATTTCTAATTTATGCCCTATGTATAATTTCCGGCCAGGGGGTAGAGTTTTGGTGCTACTGCAGCTGCTCAAAACCAATACAAAACCACCGACTGCCAGAACCAGCATCTGCCGAAAAGAGAATAGACGCAAAAAATAAAATCGTATCATTAAATAAGTAAAAAGTTCTAGATTAATAAGGGTTGAACCCGGTAGGTTTTGAAAACTTACCGGGTTTGGAAATTTATTTCTGAGCACTTACGTCATTCGGGTCTTGCTGTTTCGCCTTACGTTGGGCTTTAGATATGCGCCGGAAAAGTTCCGCGAAGCTGTTGTAATCGCGCTGGTAGACAACCGCTCCTCCCGTTTCAATCACCTGCACATCGGTTAAGGTTTCAGAAGCATCTTGTTTAAAGCCCCGCACCCGCAAGCGGCCATCGGGTAATACCAAATATTCTACGGAGAAGTTACCGGCGAAACCGCCGCCGCTGTTTTGTTCACTGCTTTGGCTCCGGCCTTCTAAGCCTACGTTGGTACCTACTCTAAACTGCAGCCGGTCGTTAAAGAACTGACGACGTACAGCTACGTTTAAATCGGTCCGGTTCTGCGAGGACCCGGTTGAATAATCTTCGTAGGTATTTAATCCTAACTCCAGACCTAAGCCGCCGGCGTATCGGTTGGTTAAATTATCTAACTGATCGTTAAGCACATCGCTTAAACTGTTGCGGATAGTACCTTCTAAACCACCGCCTCCGGACGATTGCAGTGGATCAGGCGCCAGGAACCGGTTGAGCACTAACAAGGCAAATACTTGTTTGTTCATTTCCGATGGTTCGCTGCGTAATTGTTGAATGGCGGGGTAGGCGGCGGTAGCTGCCGGCGAAGAGGCGCGTTCCTCTTCCGGAATATCAATATCAAACGTAATATCTGGTTTGAGTAAAGCGTTTTTAACATTTACGTACACCAAAAACGGTACCTTTTGCTTGAATCTTTCATCCTGGCTACCTGGTGTCTGACTGGCTAACAGCTCTCGGGGGCTGTTTCTACCTTGTATACGGCTCTTAAATCAGCGGTAGCTTCTAATGGGTCGCCTAACCAGGTAATGGTACCGCCTTCGGCAAATTCCAGTTCCCGTTTTACGTTTAAGAAACTCAGCCGGTATTTACCTTCTTTTATGGTATAGGTACCCGTTAAATCCATGCTGCCCCCGGATCAATGCCAAAATTGAGCTTGGTATTGCCGCGCACATCCAGGAAGTCGCCGGTAATGGGGTCTACAATAACGGTAAATAAAGTTTTATCCGTTAAATTAATGGTAGCCGCTAATTCAAAGCCACTCATAGCCACATCTTGGGTAGTATCTTCTTCGGTTTCCACTAGCTGGTTCTGTCGGCGGCGCATACTTACAAACTGCACAATACCTTCCTGCGATTGCTCCGTGGCTTCGTTTGGCAATACCATCGTTAACCGGGAACCATCTACCACGGTTACATCGGAATTAATAATAGGCGTGTTGATATCGCCTTGAATCCGGGTGCGGCTATCCAGAATCAGTTTGCCGTAATACAACTGGTAATTCTTTTCGTTGGAATTTATCGCCAGAAAATCATCGGTAGTAGCGGTTAAATCAAAACGATAATACACGTAATCCGGAGTATATACCGCGCCGGAAATAACGGCTTTGTTATTCAGGGAATCGAGAATAGTGAAATTATTAAACCGGATGCCTTCTTCGTTGAAGGAGATAGTTTCGTTAACTAAGCGGTAAGCCGAATTGTACATGGCTACCGTAAACGCGGCATTGTTAAAGGTGGCAGCTCCTCGGATGACCGGTTTACTGGTGCTACCCGTAATGGTAAAATTGCCGCCTACGTTACCCGATACCCGTTTTAACATGCCGGCGCTAAATCCTTCGACCATAGCCATGTTTATGCTGCCAATCGTAGCCGTTAAGTTCAGGGCATTGGTAGTATCCTGCGCCAGGTAATAACCGGTAACGTTGGCGTTGTTGCCATTACCGCTCAAACTGGCGTTTACATTGTAGCGGGTTGTTTCGGGGTTGCTGGCCTGCACGGTAATATTGCCGATGGGAATACCCGTATAGGCTAAATTCGTTACCGAAGCATCGGAGGTAAAGCGTAAAGCTTTCATGATATCCCGTAATACTACGTTCCCGTTCAGCACCCCGGCCACTAATAAAGTATCCGGACTTTGCTGGATGGAGCGCGAAATGTAACCTAAGTCGAAATTTCCGAAATTAACCTCCAAGGGAGCGTTTACGGTATTGGTGCCCTGGCTATTGATGGACAGCGAACTGTTACCGTAGGATAGGCGCACATTGCGGGCAAAAATATTGTTGTCCTGGTATTGAATGTAGTTATCCGGCGCTACGGTCCATTTTTCGCTGTTAATAATTAATTCGTCGGGCGCAAAACTAAACCGGTAACCTTTGGCAATGGTAGAAAGTAATCCTCCTAAAGCAAACCTCGCCTGACCGTTATTATTCGAAATCTGAGCGTGCGTGCGCAGCGTGTTATTTTGTAAATCGGTCGTTAAAGCAATGTTGCGCACCTGCATCGACGAATCCGCCAGTTCCATTACGTTCATAGCAAAGGAAATTTTGTTGGGGTCGCTGTTAACATTTACCCGGGCGGTATCAATGTTGTAACTCAGGTACTTCAGGCCGGGGACGTTGGCATTTATTCGTAAATTTTGACCAGCGCTGGCGTAGGAGCCGGCGAAAGTGCTGGGCCGTAACCGTTTTAAATCCGGTACGAAGGCCCGGATAACCCGCGACCGCCGCAGCTTAAAGTTAAACTCAAAATCCTGTAAGTTGACGGGCGAGGTAAAAGGCGCTTCCTGAATATCGAAATAGCCATCGATAAACTTCTGCAAGGCCACCGGCAAATCGGTTAAGCTGTTGTTACCCCGGAAAAAACCCGAAAGAATACTCGACTGCAACCGGATATCGGTACGGCCAATGGCATTATTTAACTGCATCTGTAAGGTATCAATCGGGTAATTGCGTTTGTTCTGGCGCATCAGTAAATTGCTAATACCCAAGGTTCCTTTCATTTCGTCCGGCGTTGCTCCACTTAAATCGGCGCTTATTAAGCCGCGTAAGGTAAAATCGGTAGCATAGAAATGCAGCGCCTTTAGATTAGCATTATCTATATTTAAGTTAGCGCGGTAAACGGGTACTTTCTCGTTGCGTAAATCAAAATTTCCATCCAGATTAAAGGCTAAATTCGAATCTTTCATATTACCGGTTACCGCGTACACGTTCCGGTCGATGTTGCCTTTCAGGTTCACATCTTTGTATTGGTATTTATTGTAGAAAGCTTCCTGCACGGTAGCCGTAAAATCGGCCTGCATTTTTTCCGGACTGAAACCACTTCCGGCGGCTGTAGCCGTTGCCGTAACAGTACCCAGCGTAGGTTCTTGTTTTAGTAAACGGCCAACGTTAAACCGGATTAAGCGAGCAGTAGCGTTAAAGCGTTCTCCGGGTTGAAGTTGCGCTTCTACGCGGCCATTGCCAAAGGAGGTAACAATATTGGCATTGGTAATAAAGTTTTCGAGCGAGCCGTTGAAGCTGCCAGCAAGTTTTAGATTTTCCGGTAATCGGATAGTAGTAGGTATAGTGCCTTTGGGTAGTAAATTCACCAAGGCCGTGCGTGAGGTAGAAAAGTTCGCAATTTGTAAATTCATCCGCAGCCGGTCCGGATCAGTGGCATTGTGAATAGTTCCGCTGGCCGCCAAAGCTGTACCCCCGGCAGCAGTAACCCGAAGATTGTTCAGAGCAAGATTTTTTAGGGTACCTCGTACTCCTCCCGAAAGAGCAATACTACTGGGCAAAGAAATATCTTTCGGCATGGTGCCGGGCGGTAGTAGGGCTAATACATCGGTGCGCGTAGTTCTAAATTCGTTTACGCGTAAATCCAAAGCGCCTTTATTCACGAAATCCAGCATTTGCTTCAGGTTACCGGTCAGGTTGATGGCCGTGCCCGTCAGGCCTTGCAGCCGGAATTTATCGGCATTTAAATTATCCAAACGGCCAAACAAGCGACCATCCAACGTGATGGAGCGGTTGGTAATTTTCCGGAAAGAAGGATTTTCGGCCAGAGTAGGAGCAAAATATAACACATCCTGTAAGCCAATAATTGAGTTTTCCAGGTCGGCATCAATCCGCAGTTGGTTGATATCTTCCCCGATTGTGGTTAAAGACGGATACCCTAAAGCGAAGCTCGGGCGTAAGTGACTTTCGCCGGTTTGCAGGTCCAGGTTGGTTAAAGACGCACGGGTAGAATCGACGTTAATGTTGGCCGCGAAATTATTTAACCGGAAACCGCTTTTTTCCTGTAAGGTTAACTGGTTTAAATCGGCAGTAATTCGGTCGGTGCTGTAATACAGGTCATTTAGATCGAGGTTGATATTTTTAAAAGCCAGGTGGTTAAAGTCCATGCCGGTCTTTTGTTCGGGCGTGTTATAATTGCCAAAATCAACGTTTAAATTACCCACGTTTAAATCGCCGAGCGTGACTACCCAGTTTAAGGTATCTCCGGCTGTTGCTTCGGCGGCACTGTCAATTTTTGCCGCGGTTTTGGCCGGGTTAATCGCTAGTGAGTCGGGAGAGGTATTTTTATCCTGGAAGTAAGCAAAATAAGCATTATTCAGATCAAAGCGTTTTAAATCGATCCGGGCATTTTTCAGGTCAATTTTATCCGCAGCCAGTTCCGATTTTTTTACGTCCAGAATAATCCGTTGCGCGGCTACCTTGTTATTAAAATTAAATTTAATGTTCTCGAGGTTTACTTTCCGGAGGCCAATATCTAAAGTAGTAGAATCGGTAGTGGTGGTATCGGGGACAACCTTGCTCTGGGTAATGTTGGCGTAGCTGTTGCGGAGCGTTACTTCCCCAATATGGTACAACGATTTCTCGGGGTTAAATTCGTCCATGTTTGCCGAAGCAAAGCCTATCCGGGTGCGAATGTCATTGCCACCCACTTCGTCGGCCATGGTAAAGAAAATATTGTTCAGTTGCAGGGTACCCACTTTGTACTCCCAAGGCGTACCGGCGGCGGTATCTACGGGAGCGGCGGTAGTATCGCCGGCAAAAGCCGCGATAATAAAGTCGTAGTTGGTGGCGCTATCGGGCATGGTAGAACTAATGTGCACCGTGGCTTCGTCGAGCTTCACCGAACTAACGTTGATCTGGTTTTTAAGTAATCCGAAAATATTAATGTCTACTCCCAGCCGGCCGGCATAGAGCAGTGTATCGCGCTTTTGATCTTCGAGATAAAATTCTTTTAAAACCAAACTATTGCGCCAATCGGTAGTGAAACCGCCGATAGTTACTTTGGTATGTAAAGTTTTAGCCAGGTAACTAGCGCCTTTTTGAGCGGCAAAACGCTGTACACCCGGAATCTGGAGAGCAATAACGATCAGGAGAACCAGGGCCAGCGGCACACCGATAATCCATAGTAAGGCTTTTAAAAGCCGACGCGGAGTTCTACTTAAAGGTGAAATATGTTTAATAATTAAATTTAACAGGACGAAATCAAGCTTTCTACGGATTAATTTAAAGAAAGGTGCTATTTTGTTAAATCAAAGCTAAAAGATGAATCCCCTTAGCTAAATGGAGCGGGAGTATTATACGTATTTAGAAGCTTAATTCCGGTAAAAGGAAGAGTTTTGGGACAGTAAGATTCTAATTTTTAAATTTATTGGATGCCTAAACTTATAATTAGGTTACATAAGGAAATACATTTCGCTGTTTCCAGTTGGCAACCGGCGAAAACTGGTCTTTTATTTCTTTTCTGAACATTTATAATAACTGCCACGGTCCATTGGCACGGGCAGTTCCTTGCGCATACGGGAGGGTAGTATCCCCGAAGGTTAGTTAATGGAAGTTTATTAGATCTACCCATGCGCCCGGGAATAGACTGACTGGTAAGCTAATCTATTTAGGAGAAATTACCGCAAAAATTACGTACTACAGCCGCAACGGAAAGGACGGATAAAGATATAAATAACCCCCAAAATTTAGAAGCTTACTGAGTCTGGTATATTTCCTTCCGCAATGTTATTGAATGCAATAGTAGAATGAAAAAATAGGTTTTACTGACTTTGCGGAAAGCTGTTTGGAACTGGTAAAACGTTGCTTTAGCCGGGTACTTCTTCTATAACAGATAATTATTTATTTTAACGCAGGTTTACTTTTAGTCATTCTACTGGGATAGGTGCTTATCGCTTTTTAATATTTTAAGCTGATGGCGACCAATTATTTGGTTTTAGGCGATTGTATGGTGTCACTTATTGTTGTATTCAAGCGGATTATGCCCACTGCTTCGCTCACGGGTTCGGCAACCAGATTCGCTTTTAACGTGTAAGGGCCCGATAAATTGCTTGTTTGATTTAAAGAATCTGCCGGTACTCGTTCGATTGCAGTAGCGGAGGGCAGAGAAAGAGAAGTTACCTGCTGCGCTTTTACCCGTAAATCTTTCGGCAGACTTCCGGCCGCGGCCAGATAGGTTTTTAATTGCACATTTACTTTCAAATCGCGGAGGTAAAAATCAAAATTATTTGGATTGGTAATAGCCAAGGTTAAAATTAGCCGCTGGTGCCGAAAACCAATGTCCTCGGTTTTTACTGCCGTAATTCGGGGTGCCGATAGCACGGGTAGAACAATCGGTAACTTTCTGGTTACGTTAAAAGTCCGGCGACCCAGTAAAGGTAAGTTGCAGTGAACCTGGAACCGGGCTTCTACCGAATCTTGGCGGGCTATCTGTTGCTGCACCAAATTGCCTGTTTGTTTAAACTGAAGGCTTACCGGCAGGGTGATGCGTTGGATTTTTCCGGTTTGGCTATTTTGCTTTAAATTTTGCTCCCCAAACGTAATACTTTGGCCGTAAAGCCGGAAATCATACTTTAGACGATAGATAAACACCGGAACTATTTTAGAAGTAGCATCGAATTGTACCTTCATGGTAGCTTTTTGGTTGGTAAGGTAAACATCAGTTACCCGAATGTTATTTATTTCTGGAACTACGTAGGTGAGTAGTTTTTCGCGGGGAGTAAAAGCATATACCACTACTCCGACTATGAAAAGTAAACCCACCAAAATGCCCGTTATTTGCAGAAATCGTTTCATTGGCTTATAGGCAGCTTCAACATGTTACTTTCCAGATTACTCTTTCGGCCGCAAAATGTTGAAGAGATTGGAACAAGTGATTGGTATACGCCAAATTAGAATCTGAGACCGGGTAATAACGTAGTGTTTTAGAAGAATAAAAATAAGGAAAGTCTGGTTTAAATATAGATTTGGATAAGAATGCCTTTCCGTTTGGGAATACAGTTACTAGTACCCGTAACATTCGCTAATAATGAAAAACGAAAAAGCCGGTAATTCTTTGGTTCTACCAACAATTACCGGCTTTATAATTATACAGAACGTGGTTTAAGCTACCATTTTGCCCGTTTTTTTCAGGTACTTTACAAAAAGATAAATTATTAATAATACCGGTAAAATAACAAAAAGCAAATTATTGCGGGTGTCTTCGCTGGAGTTGGTTAACTGCGGATACTTAAACAAAAGAATTAAAGTAATACCCACCAACCATACAAATTGGGTGTTGTATTCTTTTAAAATCCAGCGGTTCGCGTTAAAATGCATGCCTTCAAAGGTTTTGCTTATTCCATTTAAGTTGGGAATCCAGCGGTTTACGCGCTGGCAATAAGCATCAAACTGCGCCCCGAATTTATTACGTAAGAAATTTTCTTCGGCCAGCACAATGGCCTGATAAATAAACAGGAAAAGCGGAATAAGAATACCCACGTAAATAAGCGAGTTCGATAAAATGCCTACCCCAAGCAGCATTAGAATATTGCCTACGTAAAGCGGGTTGCGGCAATGGTTAAAAATACCTTCGGTAACCAACTTTTCGGCGTACACTTTTTTGTCTTTTCCGCCCCGGATTATGTACGCTAAACCAATGGTAGCTCCCCGGATAGCCTGACCGGTTATTGTCACCACTAAGCCAATAATAATGGGCCACCAATAATAATTCTCGCCGAAATTTTCCGGGGTAAAAATATCCGGCGACGGAATAAACAGCGCTAAATACAGAAAAATAAAAAGCAGGTTACGGTACTTAAAAAAGAAATTACCTATGGTTACCATATTTTTTAATTTTTTACGGCAATTAAGCCCGAGAAATTATACCATTTAAAAAATACTTCGCAATGGCCGAAGCCAGCGTCGCGCAGCATGTGGATATTTTCGGATAGTTTGTAAGGAATTAATACATTTTCTAAAGCTTCGCGTTTCTGCGAAATCTCTAACTCACTATATTGGTTACGGCGTTTGTGATTATAATAATACTTGATAAACTCGCGGTTAAATACGCTATCTTCGGCCAGAATTTTTTCTACCAGAATTAAAACGCCGCCGGGTACTAAGCCCGATAGAATGGTTTTTACCAGTTTTTCCCGGAAAATAGGCCGCACAAACTGCAAAGTTAAACACAGCACAACTACCGAAGCATTCTGAATATCTACGTTTACGTTTAAATCGGCTACCTGCAAATCATAAGGCCGCTCAAAGCCGGCTTCTTTTAATTTAGAGTCGCATTTTTCCAGCATTTCTACCGCATCATCCACCCCAATAAATTTAATATCCGGCGGTATTAACGTGTTCATGCCAATCATGGTGGTACCGGTAGAACAACCTAAATCGTAGACATTGGTACCGGGTTGCACAAAGTCGGCGGCAAGTTCGGCAATCATGCGCTGCATTTCGCCGTAAAACGGCACCGACCGGTTTACCATATCATCGAATACGCCGGCCACTTTTGCGCTGAATTTAAAGTCAGAAACTTTATTAATCTCTTCTTTAAAAACTTCGTCCTTTTCTTTTTTACTTCTGAATCCATGTAAAATTAAGTGCTGGAAATAATGGAATAAAAGCCGCTTTTTGCGTTACTAAAGAATTAATTTTAAAAATCTTAAATAAATTGGGTGGTATTAAGAAGCTAGCCAATTTATTTGAATTAGTAACAAAACAAGCCTTTAACGGGGCAATTTAATTAAATTTTGTATTTGCTCCGTTTAATACCTTAAAATATTGTTGGTGCGTGCAGACTGATTACTTCTCTTTTAAAAGTTCGTATTGAGGCTGTAATAGTGAATCACACTTTCTTTGGTGCTGGCAATTTCACCGTAGGTAAGAGTGATATTTTCGCCGTTCCATTCCAATACATTATCAAAGGATTCTACCCAGGGATACAGCCGTTCGCCCTCGCCGTATAAGCTTTCGAGCAAGTTCACAAATTTGCGGCTGTTTTCTACGCCATTAAGCGTAATAAAAATGTGGCTGAGTCGGTCTTTATAAAAGGCATAGGTAATATCGGCAAATTCTACGCCTTTCATGGTTAATACGTCGGTTTTACGGCGGTAATATTTGGTATTACCTTCGGTTTCGGTGAGCACCAGGTTCCGGAAAGATTTAACGGAAGCTCCTAAGCGAGCATCGCGGAATCCATTGCGTTTTTCGAGCTGAGCAATGCTTTGACCATAAGAAGAAAAAGAAACAAGGAAACTAAAAAATAAAATAAATCTGAATAATCGAATCATCCCGGATAGCTTTCGTCGTATTTCCGGCAAAATTAATTATTATTTTTTACTCTGAAACGGTTTAAAAATTAAGGTAAGAATTAGTTAAACGAATTATAAAATAATTTTAAATTTTATTACAGTACTGGGAATTTTTTGGAAACCTTTTAAGTTAAAAATCAAATTGTTATTACTTTATTAATTTATTGTTGTTTTATTTTTACCTTTGTAAAAAAACGATAACGAAAACCCGAGCACTAACTATAAAAGAATACCTATCTAATTTAACTAAACTATGACTAATCTTTCAACAACTGACGCGAAGAAGATGGTAAAAACAGTTAGAAACAATTGGCTTTTTGTTCAGGAAAACGAAGCACTTTCAGCGGGGTCTGGTTGGAACGAAGGTTATCAGTCTTCTAATAAATTTTTATATTTTTCAGAAGCTGTTTCCACCTTACCGGAAAAAGAACTTACAAAACGAATTAGCTTAATTAATTAGAAAATAGATTAGTCTGTTAATTTTAACAAAAGCCCCGCGCCCGATAAAAATTATCGGGCGCGGGGCTTTTGTTATTTAGGGAAAAATTTACTTTCGTTATCAGGTTAGATTTTTCTCTGCTTAATATATCCAAAAAATGACTTGCAGCATACTTGTAAAGCTACCCGGCATTCTTTTCAACGGGCGACTTATTAGAAAATGGTTTTGGGAGCAAAGGAACGGAAGAATTTTAATGAACGACCGGAATTTCTTTAAACTGCTTCCGGAAAATATAATACACCGGCACACCTAAACCAACCAGAATTAAACCGGCCCCCGCATACGCCGGCTGAAACAATAATAACACCAGGCAAATGCCGGAAGTAAGAACCACGTAAATAGCCGGAAGAACGGGATAACCCAAAGCCCGGTAAGGCCGGGGTCGCTCAGGTTGCGTCCGGCGCAGAATAAAAATACCGATAATGGTAATAATGTAAAAAAGCAGCACCGCAAACATGACGTAATTTAACATGTCGCCGTACTTGCCCGAAACGCACAATAAACAGGCCCAGGCGGTTTGGCAATGCAAGGCTACGGCCGGTACGCCGTTTTTATTTAAACGGGCTAACTGCGGAAAAAACAAACCATCGCGGGCAATGGTGTAATAAACGCGGGCTCCGGAAAGCATAACGGTATTGATGCAGCCAAACGTAGAGACCATTATTAAAAAAGCAATGAACAAGGTAGCTTTAGGCCCGCCTACCGCTTCGGCGACGGCCGTTCCTACCCGGTCGTCGGCAGCAAACTGAATGCCGCGGCTTAGTACGGTAGCGCCTTCCGGCGAGCCTTGCAAGGGCAATACCAACAAGTAAACTACATTTACCAGGGCGTACAATACCGTTACGACAATGGTACCGATTACCATACTCAGCACAATAGTACGCTTGGGATTTACAATTTCATCGCCCGAAAAACCAATCACGTTCCAGCAATCGCTCGAGAACATAGAACCAATCATGGCCAGGCCAATGGCAATTAATAAACCGGAGCCGGCTAAAGGTAGGGGAGCGGTAGAGTTGGCGGTTACTTGTTGCGCCTGCCAAAAATTACTGAAATTAGCCTGTACTACGTCGGCATTCATGCCAAACGCAACGCCTAAAACAATCAGGGCCAGCAAAGCCAGAATTTTAGTACTACTGAAAATATTAGCAATCCATTTCCCACTTTTTACGCCGCGCGCATTTATAAAATTAAGCAACAGCAACACGCTAACCGCTAATAATTGCACGGTGGTAAACGAAAAACTACCCACGGTAAATAAAACATTCGTTTCCGAAAACCAAGGTAAGAATACCCCTGTGAAACGGGCAAAAGCCATGGCGACCGCTGCAATTACTCCCGTTTGAATTACCAGAAAAAGAGTCCAGCCGTAGAGGAAAGCTACCATTTTGTTGTAGGCTTCGCGCAGGTACACGTACTGTCCGCCCACATTCGGGAACATAGACGAAAGCTCGCCGTAACTCAGGGCCGCAATAATGGTAATAAAACCGGACAGCAGCCAAACTAACAATAACCAACCCGCCGAACCTACCAGCCGCGCAATGTCGGCGCTAACAATAAAAATTCCGGAGCCAATCATGCCCCCGGTTACTATCATAATTGCGTCGAATAATTTTATTTCTCTTTTAAAACCTGTCGTGTTTTCTGCCATTAATCTAAAAATAAAGGGAAGATGTTGTGCGTACCTACGGAAAAGGAAAGATACACTGATTTTTTTTAAGGAAAAATTCCATCTACGTGTCTAGTCACGCGCGGTAAGTTGTTTTAATGAACGGCTTTTAAGTTCTTTCCATTCTCCTGGCTAATATATCTATTACAAATAATGTTTTTGTAAATAAATGATACCGGCCCTGAATACGGGTTTTTTAGATGTTCTAAAGAAATTCTTCCACCGCCAGCCCTAACTTACCGAAGGCAATTTTAGCAATGGCAGTTTTGAAAAATAAGTAAGGTAAATAGCCCGGATAAATGCAAATTCTGAAACTCCGGTTAAGGTTCATACGCCAAAAATGAATAAGTTTGCGGCAGATTTTTGACGGTTACCCGAAGCCATTAAAAATTGGGATACAGTTAGGGTGAACACCTGCGTTCTGAAAGAGAGTCAGTCTAAGATCGGGCGAAAAAAATAGCGTTTATACCGGAATTCATGATCAGAAGCTTTTATATCCAGGACAACGAACTACATTGGGAGAAAAACCCGACTAAGTTTTTGCCAGACGGAGACAAACAAATTATTTGGGTTGATTTGCAGTCGCCGTCGGCGGAAGAAATGAAACACGTAGAAAAGCATTTCGGCATCGAGTTCTTTACCGCTCAGGAAGCGGCCGAAATTGAAAGCAGCTCGCGTTATTTCGAAGACAGCAGTGGGTTCGAAGCCAATAGTGCTTTTGTGGTGTACGAGAGCGCTTCTTATACCACCCGCCAGATATCTTTTATTTTAAAGGACGACTTGCTTTTTACCCTGCGGCGCGCCGACCTGAAATCGTTTGCCGAAACGGTCCGGAAAATCAAAACTTTTAAAAAAGGCACTACTACCAAAGCCATTCAGATTTGGATCTTGCTCCTCGAAACGCAGATCGATTACGATGCCGACTTTATCGAATATTTAACCCGCACCACCAATACGGTTAGTAAAAAGCTGGTAAAGGAAAAATCTATTCAGGAAGAAAACCTGCTGCGCATTACCGAATTGCAGGAAAATACCATTCTTATTCGCGAAAGTATCGTGGATAAACAGCGCCTGGTATCGTCGATGTTAAAAAGTTTTCAGGTAGAAGAGCCGGAAAAAGAGCGTTTACGGATTATCATTAAAGACATAAACTCGTTGCTGCAGCACACGCAGTTTAGCTTTGAGCGCCTCGAATATCTGCAAAATACCTTCCTGGGTCTGGTAAATATTGAACAAAACCAGGTAATTAAAATATTTACGGTAGTTACCGTGGTTTTTATGCCACCCACGCTTATTGCCAGTATCTACGGGATGAACTTTAAATACATGCCCGAATTAAATTGGTGGGCGGGTTACCCCCTGGCCTTAGCTTTAATGGTATTTTCGTCGCTGGCTTTTTTGTGGTATTTTAAACGCAAAAAGTGGCTGTAATACTTTAGATGCTAGACTCTAGACGTTAGACACTAGATGTTAAATCAATCTCACCAATATATTATTTCGTTACCTACAATCAGATAATTCAAAAAAAAGTCTAATATCTAGCATCTAAAGTCTAGCGTCTTTTTACTTACGAGTCGCTTTTACTTGCCACAGCATACTGCGGTTCTGGTAAAGAACGGTATTCTGCGCTTCCAGTTTACTGCCTTGTATGGTCCCCTTCATAGTGAAAGGAATGTCGCCGTTCGGCGCTTTTAACCTACCTTCATAAATAAAGTTCGAGCCATTTAATTGGGCTTTGGTAATATCCGTATCGCTGTCTAAACTGATTTCGTTCGAGGTGATATGGCCCGTGTAGCCGGCGTTGCCACCTCTTTGGATGGTTAATACTCCCGTAATGGTTTCTTGCTGTTCGTTCGTCATGACGTAATCCCAGGAACCGCTCAGATCGGCGTGTTCGGCGGGTTGACTATTGGTAGATGCCGGAGAGATAGAATTGCTGCTACTGTTGTTAACCGATGCCGAAGTCGGTTTCTGACTGGCGCAGCCGCTTAGTAAACTAATACTTACTGCTAAACCTACAAACCAGGTGCGTACAGGTGTTTCCATGAAGAGATGGTATTTTTTGGTAATATATTAATTTCTAATTTATTTTTATCTGCTTACTCTATAAATCCTAAGTATATATCCGGCAGCTGTTTACCGCTTTAACTAGTGGTTCCGCCAGCAGCCGGCGCTATATTCACAGGTTCCGGCTCCGACCAGGCCGGTAAATTTTAAAAACTTTCTGCGGTTATTATTTATTTTACACTAAATCAAATTCCTGGGTGCGCTTTTAAATACCTGAAGTCCAAATTTTTATCTATTTTCAGATTCGTTTTAAGCTTTGAGCCAGCGGTCGAACCAGGCAAACGCTTCTTTTTGCATAGTTGCATCAAACTTGTGCGGCCCGGGGTGAAAAGAACATTTATAATGCTCACTAGCACCGGCTTTCTGGTAAATTTCGGTTAGTATTTTATCGGCTCGCTGCATTTCCGGTAGGGTAAATAAAGTGTCGTGGGTATTGTTTAAGACTAAAGTGGGCAGCGGGGTTCGTAATCCTAAAATCTCCGGGAAATCTAATTCGTTAGGCAGCAGGGGAACATAGGTCATCCAGGTGTGCGTAAACGATTTATGCAGCACTAAATCCTGCCAAGTAGTCATAAACCCAATCGGTACCGCGCATTTAATTCGGGAGTCCAGGCCGCCCATCATCACGGTGCGCAAACCTCCCCCGGACAAACCGCCGCAGCCAATCTGGTTAACATTCACCTCCTGGCGGGCACATAATATGTCCAGCGCAATCTGATCTTCGGCAAAAAATACCCCCGGCCAGGTAGTGCCGGCGCTAAATAACGATTTGGCCATTACATGTTCGTGCTCTCCCGCCCATTGGTTATAAGCGGCAATATTTTTAGCATTTTCCGGTTCCTGATCGGTCAAACCTTGGCGCATGGATTCCGGAACATCTTGCAGCATTACTCTCCGGCTGGCAAAGGTGAAAGCATCGGGCACCAAAACTACGTAGCCGCGTTTAGCTAGCTCGTTAGCCCAGGCAAAACCACTGTAATATCGTTGCTGGTGTTCGGTCATTAAAGCATGGGGCTGATCATTGGTACGGGTAATTTTGCGGGTGCCAAAGTATTTATTTCCACCGTGGTCGTGAAAAGCCAGAATACCGGGTAAAGGTTTTTTTGCTTGCTGTGGTTTGAGTAAAATAGCTTCTGTAGGGCGGCCATAAGGTAATTGCCAGCTTAGTTCCTCTACCTGCAAGCCATCATACGTATATTGTTTATTTATTTTAACCTCGGGTAATTTACGAATATGGGGAATGGCTAAACGTTCCGTTAAACGTTTTAAAGCCGTTTTTCGCCAGCTATTTAGGTTTACCCATTCTTTATTGCGAAAAGAAAAGGCCGGCAGTTTACTTTCCATTTGGGCAGCTACCCAAGGGCCGTATAAGCCGATAATACTTAAATCCGGCGCATCGGAAGGAGTAGGAGGAAAAGACTTTTCCGTAAATAGACTGGTTGCCTCGGAAGCAGCGGCCACTTCGGACAAAAAACCAGAACCTACTAAGCCCAGACCCGCCAGGCCAGTTGATTTTAAAAATTCTCTCCGTCTGTTTTTCATTTTTTAGAAAAGTGCTGATAGATCTGGATTTGGCTTGTTTAGTAAAGTTCAAAGGAAAGCTTTCGAAGCTAAAGGAAAATAGAATAAGGTTCCTGAATTAAAAAGATGGAAACATATTTTTAAATATAATCTTTTCTATTTCTTAATGGGGATAATATCGTAACCTTTTAGTATATTTTTCTGGTTTCCGAAGAAAAAACCTTCTCCAACCACTCATTGGCTTTTCCGGGTAAATAAACCGGATTAAATACTGGATATAACTCATTTTTTGCTTTTAAAACAGTTGTTTACCCGTGTATCTTTTTCTCCTAAATAGAAAATTCAGTTGGTTAAATTGCTAAGATTGAGGCAGGTATCCGGTAGGTCGCTAAGTAAGGAATTCTGATTGTTTATATCTTTTGCTTACCTTTTAATACATATTTTGCATGAAAATACGCTATTCTTACCCGCCTCTTCCCTGGTTAGTGTATTTGCTAATAGCACTTTGGGGAGGCACCATCCTACAGTGTAAACAGCAAAACAATGCTGCTCCAACGGGCGGAGTACCCCCAGAAAAGGCCCTGAGTACTTTTGAACTGGAACCCGGTTTTAAAATAGAGTTAGTGGCTGCCGAGCCATTAGTAGCCGATCCGGTGGCCATGGAGATCGATGAAAACGGCCGGATGTACGTGGTGGAAATGCACGGTTACCCGCTGGATAAAAGCGGCAGCGGCAAAATAAAATTACTAACCGATACGAATGGTGATGGCCGAATGGATAAAAGTACCACTTTTGCCGAAGGATTGATGCTGCCCACGGGAATTATGCGCTGGAAAAAAGGAGTATTGGTAACCGATCCTCCCACTGTTTTATACCTGGAAGATACTGACGGTGATAACCAGGCCGATGTGAAAAAAACAGTACTAACCGGTTTTGCCGTTTCCAATCCGCAGCATAATTTAAATAACCCTTTATTGGGATTAGATAACTGGATTTACGTAGGCCACGAATCGGCGGTAACGGCTAAAATTTACCAAGATGAATTTGGTGACGCTGGAAAAGATATCCTCTATCCGGATAAACCGAATGGTCCTCGCCTGATTAATAATGCCAGCGGCCGCAGTGTGCGCTTTCGGCCCGATGAGTATGCTTTGGAAATAACTTCCGGTGATACTCAGTTTGGTCATACTTTCGATACTTGGGGACGGCACTTTTTGGTTTCTAATGCCAATCATATTTTTCAGGAAGTAATTGCTGAGCCGTACCTCCGCCGTAATCCAGATTTACTCGTAACTGATGCCACTCAATCTTTATCAGATCACGAAAACGCCGCGGAGGTTTTTCCGATTACGAAAAATCCGGAGAACCAACTCTTAACCGATGTAGGGGTAATTACTTCGGCTTGTGCGATTACCTCTTACCAGGGCGGGGCCTTTCCGGAAGATTTTAATAGTAACGTAACGTTTGTGGCGGAGCCGGTTAGTAACTTGGTGCACGTAGACCGGCTGAAACCTAAAGGAGCCAGTTTTACGGCCAGTAGGTTGCGGCCCCATAAAGAATTTCTGGCTTCTACGGATGCCTGGTTTCGACCGGTAAATATGTATACTGGGCCGGATGGCGCGCTTTACCTGGTAGATTACTACCGGCAAATAATTGAGCATCCCGAATGGATGGCCGAAGACGTAGTTAAATCGGGGGCGCTTTACAATGGAACAGATAAAGGCCGTATTTACCGCATTAGTGCCGCCGATGCTAAACCTGTTGCCTGGACCAAAGAATTAAACCTGGGGAATGCTACCGATGAACAATTAGTTGCTAAGCTGGCCGAACCTAACATTTGGTGGCGGCGAAATGCCCAACGCTTACTCGTAGATAGAAAAAGTGAAAAAGTAATACCGGCTTTAAGGCAGATGGCGCAAAATAAAGCTGCTGCTCTCGGCCGGTTACACGCTTTATGGACTTTGGAAGGCATGCATCAACTCTCTCCCGATTTAATTATACAAGCTTTACAGGATTCGGAACCGGGTATCCGGGAGAACGCCATTAAGCTGGCAGAATTACACCTGAAAGAGGCACCGGACCTGGCGGCAAAACTTCTTTCCCTGCAAAACGATTCAGATGCTAAAGTACGCTACCAACTGCTCTGTACCTTAGGCTTTATCAATACGCCGCAGGTTAACCAGGTGAGGCAACAAATTTTATTTAAAGATCTAGCCGACGAATGGATACAGGTGGCGGCGCTTTCGGCTTCCTCCGGGCAAAATGCTGCTTTATTAGAAGCCGTGCTGGCCCAGTATAAACCGGGTAATCCGGCTTATGCTTCATTGGTGCAGCGTTTAAGTGCCCTGGTGGGGGCTAGGCAAGAGCCCCAAGCTATTCGCCAACTGCTGCAAAAAGCAACCACGACCATAGCGGAAGGACAAGAAGCTTGGCGAGCGCCGGTGCTAATGGGGTTAGCCCAAGGACTTAAAAACAGAAAAAGCTTACCGGCGGAACTGCAAACAGCACGGAATATACTTATCCAAACTTGCCTGGAACACCCCTCAGCATCGGTTCGGGAAGGTGCTCTTAAAATATTGCAAGTAACCAAACTGCCGGCTGGAACACTCACCCAGAAAGCCCGGCAGCAAGCCCAGCAAATAGCCAAAAACAAAAAGCTCCCAGAAGACCAAAGGGCTCTTGCTGTTGAATTTTTGGCCTTGGCGAACCCAAAACCTTATACTACTTTTTTAACGAATATAATTAATCCTCGCGAACCCTTGCCCGTGCAATTGGCCGCTTTACACACGCTAAGTGTTATTCCGGATCTTACGGTGAGCCGCTACGTTATGCAAAAATGGTCTACGCTTACCCCGGAAATAAGAGATGCTGCCATAAACACTTTTATGAAGAACCCGCAACGAATTAGCTTACTGCTCGATGCCTTGGAAACGAATAAAATTCAGGCGGCTACCATTGGCTGGCCCCGCAGTGTAAGTTTGATGGCCCAGGAAGACGAAAAACTTAGAAACCGCGCCCGGGCTTTACTAACTAAAAAAGAAAACAAACGCCAGGAGGTAATTCAGGAATATCAAACCGCTTTAAATTTGCAGGGAGATCGGGTTCAGGGCAAAGCCGTATTTCAAGGTAATTGCTCCGTTTGCCACCAAATGAGAGGAAGCCAAGGCGTAGCTTTTGGCCCGGATTTAGGAACCGTGCATAATTGGCAGCCAGCCGGTATCATGACCAATATTTTAGATCCCAATCAGTCTATCTCGGATGGCTACGATATGTGGGAGGTCGCCCTTATAAACGGTAAATCCATACAAGGAATTATTGCCACGGAATCGCCTAATGCGCTGACGTTGCGCAATGCGGGCGGCCAGGTGACAACCATTGCCCGCCCGGATATTAAAGCTTTAAAAGCGTTAGGTCTGTCGGCGATGCCAACCGGGTTGGAAAAGAAAATTAATCAGCAGCAAATGGCCGATCTTTTGGCTTACCTCCGGCAGGTAGACTAGTTTTTATGAGTTTTAGAGCAAATAAATTAAATTTCTAAACTGGATTGCCTTATTCTTTCAGCATGAAATCAATTCCATTCATCTACCCAACAAAAAACGTAATCAAATATTCTCTATTTTTTCTTTTTCAACTTCTATTCTTCGGTAATGTAAGCTATGCGCAAGAGGCAAAACCTGCTTTTTCCTGGCCGGCCGGAAAAAAGGTGGCGGTGAGTCTCAGTTTTGATGATGCCCGCCCGAGCCAGGTAGAGGTTGGTACGGCGCTACTCGACCGCTATGGGGTAAAAGCAACTTTTTACCTGGTGCCCGGCACCGTAGAACAGCAGTTGGAGGGATGGAAGAAAGCCGCGGCTAACGGCCACGAAATGGGCAATCATTCGCTTAACCATCCTTGCACCGGTAATTTCCCTTGGGCCCGGCAAAAAGCCCTGGAAGATTATAACTTGGAGAAAATGCGTCAGGAATTAACAGAATGTAATAAGCGGATTCAGAAGTTACTGGGCGTGAAAACGGAAGTTTTTGCCTACCCGTGCGGGCAGAAATTTGTCGACCGCGGGCGCAACACCAAAAGCTTTGTCCCGCTAGTGGCCGAATTATTTATTTCGGGACGTGGTTGGCTAGACGAAGGGCCGAACGATCCTCTTTTCTGTGATCCGGCGCAATTAACGGGTATGGAAATGGACGGAAAGGATTTCGAAGAAATTCTACCGTTGCTTCTGCAAGCTCAAAAATCCGGTCAATGGCTAGTGCTGGCCGGCCATGAAATGGGAGAGCAAGGGCCACAAACTACCCGCCTGAGTATGCTGCAAAAGTTGATAGAATATGCGCAAAATCCGGCTAATGGCGTTTGGCTCGCTCCGGTGGGTACAGTAGGTAAATACATACAAGAACATAGAAAATGAAAAAGAATTTACCTTTTTTTGCCGGTAAAATAAGAAACCCTCCTGGCCATTTACCAAGAGGGTTTCTTATTTACCATTTAAGATAAGCGCTACCTAATTTATTTTTCCATTCCAGAGATTCGAATAAATTTTTCTCGAGCATGGATACGGATGAGACGCGTTTCCATGAATGCATTTTGCTACATTATTTCTCTATAGAGGAATGACCAAAGTTAGATTTAACTAGGCTCTATCGCGAAATGCTTGGCAGCTTTTGGTTTTTTATCCGTTATTGTTGGTTCTTGTCCCCCGGAGACTTCCGCGTCCTGTTTTCCGCCGATACTTTTTAGAGTATTCGTAAAATTGTCGATTATTTCGCGGCCTTTATCCGTACCAAAAACAGAAGCCAGCGCTACTCCTACTCCTGCCGCCCCCAGAATGGAGTACAGCACCCGGTTGTCCTTAATGTAAGGTTTAACTGCTTTGTAAAAAGTACTATTCTTTTTACCTTTTTTCTTGTTCTTTCCCATGGTATTTCGTTCAGACGACGGTTATAAGTTAGATAATAAATCGGTTAGTATGTATTATACATACGTAGCGACTTGGTACCAGTTTAAAAGATTAGTTAAAAAGTAATAAACGAAGCAGCCGTTCGCCAATTGAATTTACGCGGCGAATCCGGTAAAAATCAGACTAATTAAATTGTTTTTAGTGCCGGACGAATTGACTATTTAGGCGAAAAAGGAATTTTGGAAATTTCAGTAGAAATGGCCTTGCTCTTCTTCAACAGTTGGCTAAACTGCTTAACAGAAAATACGCTGATTCCTTGCTTATCTACCAGCCAGTAGTTGTTCTTGGTATCTGATTGAAAAATCACGGATTGAGAAAAATCAATATTAGTATGGGGTAAAGTAATAGAATGCAAAATTTGTTTATTCTCTACAATATCGGTGGTCGAAGACTGTTCTAAACCGGTTAAAGCGTCGGAGTGGCTTTCCGGTAAAAACAGCAAGCCCAGCCCGGTAGCAAATACGTAGCCTTGCTGTTTCAGGTAGCTAACGCTGTAAATGGCGTTCTGAGGTTTGCCAATAAATTTAACCGCGGGAATATGTTCGGAACGCTCCTTCGCGTGCGGCTTGGTTTCCAACACGGCAACGCCTTCGGGCATTATTACCCATAAATTGTTATTATTATCGGTATACAGGCTGGTAACAATATTATCCGGAATTTCAAAATTAGTTACTCCTTCTTCGTTGTAGCGTATCCACTGTTTATCTTTCCAGCGGTATAATCCGGTGTTGGTACCTATCCAAACAGAATTCTCGCCGGTTGCCGCGCCCGCGTTAACCGGAAAGGCGCCCAGTACTTTTTCAAATCCAGTATCGGTTAATTTAAATACGCCATAAGCTTCCGCGCCCACCCAAATCTGGCCCATACTATCTTTTACGATAGTGGTAATAAGGGGCTGGGTTTCGGAAAGCGGGAGCGTTATTGGTACAGCCGAAAAAGTTTTTTTGTTTACCCGCTGTAATCCTTTTTGCGTACCCAGCCAAAACGCGGAATCCTCTTCCAGAGCGCAGGTAATAATAGCCGAAGCAGTATATCGGGTCACCAATGTTTTCCCTGCTTGTTGATAAATACCCTTCTGAGCTATTAAGAATTTGTTTTTCGCGGTATTAAATAAGGCTACGGGAACTGCCGGATCAGGTAAAGAATAATAAGTGCTTTTCAAACGCGGGTTAACTTGTCCGTTTACCGGTGCCGCTAAAGTTAAAAGCCAACCAGTAAAACTTAAGAAAAAAGTAAGGGTCCGATTAATAAAAAGAGGGTAAGCCCAACCAAGAAATAGCATAGTAACGAAGCAAAAAAACAGAGTGAATGAAATAGTAATTTACGCACAAGATAGGTCGGGAGAAAATAATTTCATGTCAAATAATTGTTAAATGTTTTCTCTAAAAAGTCACAATTTGATAATCGGTAAAAATTGCCCATAAAAATAGTTGCCCGTACTATTGAACTAAAATAGAAAGTACTCGTTTCTCGCTGCTCCCAAGTTTAGCACCATCCATCATTCTTTTTTATTTGGTATAAAGCCTTTTTAGCCGCAAACCAAATATTAAAAAAGTAAGCCCATTAAAATTTAATGGATTTTACTTCTAGGAAACATTCACCCTTTATCGCTTCGGGTTTTAAGTACCTGCAAAAGAGAATTTACTTTTTACTTCTTAATTATTCCCAACCAACAAACTACTAAAATGAAAACTAAACTTTTACTCGTAAGCGTATTCTTGCTTTCGTGCAGCGGCGTTTTTGCGCAAAAAAACGCCCGAACCAACACCAGTAGCGCGCGTAACGTTATTATTTACATTGGCGATGGCTTCGGGCTGGCGCCTAAAACCGCCGCTCGCATGGCCATGGGGCAAGGCCGGGATGGCCGCCGGTATACTTCTGATCCTAACTTTCAAACGTTAGCTCTGGATAATCTTAAATACAGCGCTACGGTTACCACGCATTCGCTTAATTCCTGGATTACGGATTCCGCTCCCGGAGCTTCGGTGTACGCGGCTGGCAAAAGCGGTAAGCAGGATAACGAAGTAATTGCCCTGGACCCCTCCAGCGGCGAACCCATTGAAACAATTCTGGAAAATGCTAAAAAACAAGGGTATGCCGTTGGCTTGGTAACTACTACCCGGGTAACCCACGCTACTCCGGCCGCTTTTGCCAGCCATATTTGGTACCGCGACCTGGAAAGTTACATTGCCGCCCAATACATTGCTTCCTCGCAAGACGAGTACAAAGCAATTTTCAATGCTAGTCCTACGGCTGCTTACCGGTACAATGCTAGTCGTGATTGGGTACTGCCGGCTCCGAAGGTAGGCGTGGAATTAGATGTGATTTTGGGCGGTGGTTCCCGTTTCTTTTTGCCGCGTAATGTAGCCAGTTCTAATGCTGCGGTGGTCGATGCCCAAGGGAAGCCCATTAAAAATCCGGCTACTGGCGCGGAAGTAACGCTGGGTTCCGGCAGCCGGGCTGATGATGTAGACCTGATAGAATTTGCTAAAAAAAATAAGAACTACCAGTTCGTGAATAGCCGCGATGCGCTGATGAGAGTAGATATGTCGCAATTTAAGCCGGGCAGTGAAAGTAAGTTGCTAGGCCTTTTCCATAGTTCGCACGTAAATTATGAGCAAGATAGACAAACCAGCGCTCCTTGGGAACCTTCCTTATCGGACATGACGGAAATGGCCATTAAAGTGTTAAAAGCGAAAGGTGGCGAAAAAGGCTTCTTTTTGATTGTAGAAGGTGGCCGGATAGATCACCTGGAGCACGCCAATGCCGGTGGTATTTCTGTGATTGCGGGGGCCAATGGTAACCAATACAGCGTAGATGCCGACAAACCAGCCTATGTGGGCGGCGGCGAAGCGGTTTATACGGCTACTCCTTCTACTGCCCGTACAGCCAATGTGTACGCTTCCGATTACATGATTAAAGAAGTGTTGGCTTTTGATTACGCCGTAGCCGAAGGCAGAAACTTTATGAACGTACCCGTAAACGGCAAAACTTTATTATTTACCACTTCCGACCATGAGTGCGGGGGCTTTGCGGTAACCGGTTTGCACGACGAAGCGGATGCGCAAGGGAATGGCACCAAAATCAGAACCTACGCCGGCCAGATTGGTAAATCTAATCAAACCGAAGCCGGCTATGCCACTCCTACCAATTTAGTGCGGGGCGATGGCGGCGACGAAGGCTGGTTCCCCGAATATTCACTCAAAATGTTTCAGAATAAGTATTACCCCGAAGCGGCTTCCCCTACGGCCCGCCGGATAGTAGTAGCTTACGGCTCTAACCCCGTTACCAATGGCAACGGCAACAAAGCGGGCGGAACGCCCGGTAACCATACGCCGCAGGATATTTGGGTAGGCGCCGAAGATAATACCGGTTCTCACGCCGTGCAGATAACCGGCCGAGGTTTATTAGATAATACCGCTCTTACGCCTATTATGGCTGATTTTTTAAAGCTAACCGAATTTAAAGATAATTTAGGCAAACCCGCTTACCGGGTAGGCGCCGAGTTGAGCGCCGAAGGAATTAATGTGAGCCCCGTACCGGTGGTAAACCAGAGCAGCGTATCGTTTGAGGTAAAAAAACTGGCCGAAGTAAGCGTAGATGTATTTGACTTAGCCGGTACTAAAATTAAAACCGTAGTTGGTACCCAAAAGTATCAGGCCGGCAAACATTCACTACCCATTAAAGGCTCCGAATTAAAGGCCGGCATGTACGTAGTGGTAGTAAATATTGACGGGGTGATTCAATCGAAAAAAATTATTAAAGTTCAGTAAGAAGAAGATTTGATAAAACAGCAGTAGCCTTAAGGCAATTTTACAACAAAAAAGGAGCAAATCTATTGCTCCTTTTTTATTGTTGGGACTTTGCGGAATGGCTTTTATCTGGTTAAAAAACCCCAATAGGATATAACTAAAATTAACTTTAATGTTCCGGGATTCAGAGGGAGAGCCTGATACCAACTTGTATTGCCTTGTTTGCCTAGAGGTGTTTTAAAGGAGAAGCTGAACCCAGTAGGTTTAGAAAACAGGCTTGTCTGAAACCCAGGCTTTGGCTATGCCCATTAAACTTTTCCGTCCTGCTGGCAGGATCTAAGCGGTAGAAAAGAAGAACTTAAGCGAAGTAGGACCGGTGATTCCCTGCGGAAATGAAAAAATTGTCTGAGTTCCGCCCCAGCCCTCGCTTTAAACCGGTTAGATCCTTGCAGGAGTTCTCGTAAGAATAGGAGAGGTTGTATTCTACTTGTTTTAAACCCACCTTCCGAACAATCTTGTTTAATGTTCTTACCGGGTTTATAAAGCAGATTCACTTAAGTTCTAGCTCATTCTTTATTCTGGCTGAACAACAAGCGCGTTGCCATAATCTTCTAAGTCATCTAATATTACTTCTGGTTTTCCGGAGCCATCTATTTTTCCCCGCATTAATTTATTGGTACTGCTGCCACTGTTTATGGTATTACTGATCCAGTAAATAAAACTATTTTTCAGGTCTAAATCTAGGGCGTATACGGCTGCTACGCCGTCGCCTGCCTCAAATAATACGGTTAAACCACCGGTGCCATTTAAATTACCCATCAGAATACGGTCGGTGGGAGCCACTCCTCCCAGAGTTGGGCTGTCGGCTACGTATAATTTACCTGAAGCAGCATTTAGTTTTAAGCCTAAAGGATACCGTAAATTGTCATCCGGGCCGAACACTTCTTCGGGGTTGCCCGTGCCATCGATATTGCCGCGGCGTATTTGGTAGCTGCCCACTTCCGTCCAGTATAATTTATTTCCCACTACTTCCATCTCTACGTCTTGCGCGTAGTTGATACCTTCGTTTTCGGCATCGAAAAGTATTTCTGGGGAACTACCATCCAGGTTGGCCCGGGCAATGTTCGAGGTGCCCTGGTTGGCCCAGTAAATCTTATTGTTCGCAAGGGCTAAGCCTACCGGGTAATTAATTTCAGCTTCAGAATTTTCATTAAATAGGGATTTAGGAGTGCCCGTGCCATCTAAATTTCCCGCCATAATTTGGTTGTTCAGCGCATCCGTCCAATAAATCTTCTTGCCCGCTTTATCTATTACCAGATCACTCACATCATCTAAATTGGTAAACAAAGGGGTATGAACAACCGTTACTTTGCCGTCTTTCTCGGTAATACTGGCCCGGAGGATAGCGGTACGCTGACCATAGTAAATGTATTGATTAGCTACGGGTGGCGCGGTTACTTTAAACTTGTTTTTGCTGGTTACTTTTTTATCTCTAACGGTAACTACAAAGGCATAACTGCCGGGCGGTATACCCACCGGAATAGTAACTTTAATTTGAGTTTCACTCCGGCTGGTAATAGTGAGGGGAATAGTATTCAGCGTTACCTGAATTTCGTTGGCGGAACTAACGCCTAAATTGCTACCGTTGATGGTTACGGGCGTGCCTTCGGGGCCACTAGCAGGCGTGAAAGAAGTAATTACGGGCAAAGGCGCCGTCAGGGTGAAAGTATCGGTTTCCAGTACGATTCCGTTTTTTAAATTTAAACTTACCGGCCCGGTCTGGGCCTCGTCGGGTACAATTACTTGTAATTGGGTAGCCGTTGGGTTTAAGATGGATTCGGGTGCTAAAGCCGTCGTGCCGTTAAACATAACCGTAGAAGTGCCCGCCGTAAAATCGGCCGGTACAATGCCCGTACCGGTAATGGTAACGGTATCCCCAAAATAACCACTTTTAGGCGAAAGGCCGGTAATAGTAGTCGGAACCACGGTTAAAATTTTAAAATTTACTCTGGGGCTGGTTTGCTCGGCAATAGTTACCGTAACCGGACCCGAAGTAGCGCCTTTCGGCACTTTTACCCGCATCGAGGTGGGGCTCGCCTGTATAATATTAAATGCCTCTATCCCGCTAAACATAACCGACATGTTAAAAAAATCCGGGTCGAAGTTGGTGCCGTTAATGGTAATGGTATCGTTTACGTAAGCGCTATCGGGCACAATAGAAGTAATCGTAGGCGGAAGCGGCTTTGAACTTGAATCATCGTCCCGGCAAGCTGAAAAAGAGGCGATCCATAACCAGCCAAGGGCAACAAAGTAGCGGTAAAAAGTATTTGCTGCAGTTGGGAGTAATTTATTTTGCATTGTAAAAGTAAGTAGAGTTGGGAGTAACAGGTTTTTGTAAAATGGCGCCTGGGCTGTATAAAAACTTCAAGCGATTCGGCAACCAGATGGTGCCAGAACCGCTTGAAGCCCTTCAATTTAGGAGTAAGAAGCAGTTGGTAAAACTGCTGTTTCGTTTCACCAGCCGGTTAGTGGGCTTAGTACTGAGAGTAACCTTCGCTCGGGAAGCTTAACCAGTCGAAACCAGAATTTTCGGAACGTAAATCCCAGTTATTGTTATTGGCAGCATTGGCGCTGAAGGCACCGCGGTAATTTGTTGAAACAAAGCCAACGCCCGGCGCAGTAGTGCCGGTAACATCCGAGCTTGGAATCAATTTAGGGCCGGCGCCGGAAGCAATAGAAGAAGCCGTGCTGTAAGTAGGAATGGGACAAGCATTAAATCTAGGTCCGTAGCTGAAACGAGCTACTCCGCCCAGCGGCGAAGGCGACAGTACGCCGTTGTTGTACACGGTAACGGTTTTCAGATCCACGCCCGGCGAACCCACCGCCGAAGGAGCCTGAACGGTAATGGCATTTCCCCAGTTCGCGATAACGGAGTTGTATAAATCCAATTGGGAATTACGACGCAGTAACAAACCTTGACCGAATACAGCTGGATCGGTACCGGCACATTGGCCTAATAAGGTTACGTTCGCAAAACGAGGATTCGTGCGGGGAGTAGCCGTAGTACCGGTAGCATCGTTATCGGATTCAAAACCGTTAGAAGCGCCGGTGCCGGGCTCCGAAGAAGTAGTTTTTACGCCTACCGCAAACTGTACTTTACCTACATAACCAAAGTCCGTATCAAAGTCATCGTCGGAATTACCAAAAGCGTACAAATAACGTGGATTTACCGCGCCACCAAAAAATTCGAAAGCATCGTCCTGGCTGTATAAAACCTGTACGTGGTCGATAAGGGTACCGCTGCCCACGCCGCCTAAAGTTAAACCATTAATTTCGTTACCTTCTGATACTTCGGTACCGGGGTATTCAATGCGCACGTACTGGAATTTACCGGAATTATCCGCGTTGTTCGTTCCGCCGTAATAGCCGTAAGTAGTACCAGAGGCAAAAGCAAGACCTTCCACTGGTACGTTGGTGCCTTGGTTAACAATACCTCTGCCCAAAATAATAACTCCGCCCCAGTAGCCGCGGGTTTTTTTATTAACGGCTTGGTTAGAAGTAAATACAATTGGTTTAGAGGCAGTACCTACCGCGCTAACTTTAGCGCCTCGTTCAATAATCAGGCTCGCGCCGCATTCACCTTTAATAATGGTTCCTGGCTGGATCGTTAAAGTAGCCGGCGAAATAATCCGGATGTTTCCTTTGATAACGTAAGAATTGCTGCTGGACCAGGTAGTATTACTGGCAATAAGGGTATTTGCCCCGCAGGTACCTACGGTTACCTCGGCCAAGGTAGCCTCGCTGCTGTCTTCCCCGGAAGCGGAACTAGGAGATTCTAACTGGTCTTTACAGGCCGTTAAGCCTAAAGCCAGGGCAAACCCGAAGGCAGCTGTTAATTTTACTGAACGAAAGTTGAAATTCATAAAAGATAAAGTTTAGAATGGTTTGGGTTTGTTTTTTAATTTTTGTTGTGCTATAGAATTAAATTGAAGGCAAAAACAGGGGAGCCAACTGCCGGACCCGCGGTACTATTGGGTAAAAAGTAAAAGCATGGCGATGAAGATTGTAGAGTTTAAAAAGTAAGCTGTACCCCGAACGAGTAGTAGCTGCCCGGTTTGTAACTGGCTTCCAGGTAATCCGAAGTAAAAGTGGGCTGGTCGGAGCCTGGTATCTCCGCTAACTTGTTAGGTTTATATTTCTGGTCGGGCACTACATCGCGGTAAATTCGGAAAGGTTGGTTTAATAGATCTTGCACGCCGAGCCTTACCTGCAGAAAACGGGTGAGCCGCTGCGTAATCGTTAAATCAATTACATTCCGGGCTAACTCGTACTGCTCGGCCGTGAAGGAATTACCGGCTGTAGTAAGCCGCTGGCCGATTACGTTATAGAGAGCAGTTACTTGCGTACCGGCATCGGTGTTATCGTAGTAAATGCCGGCGTTAAACGCATACGGCGAAGAACCTTGCAAAGGCCGGATGGTGCGGCGCGGATCGCCGGCGCTGTTGGTAAATAAGGAGTCCGGAAAAACAACTTCGGTTTTAAGCAAGCTGGCATTCGCAATTACCGACATGTAGCGCGTAAAAGAAACCGGAATAAATTCCAATCTTTTCCGGATTTCCAGTTCTAAGCCATAAGCCGTAGATTTAGCCGTATTTAAAAAAGTTATCTCGTCGTTGGCAAAGCCCGAAACCGCTACCGATACGTACTCAATAGGGTTTCGCATGTGTTTGTAGAAGAGGCCTACCGAAACTAATTCATCGTCTTGGGGGTAAAATTCGCCGCGCAAGTCTAAGTTCTGAATGGTAGCGTTATCCAAAAAAGGATTCCCCCGGATAAAAGCCAATCGGTCCAGGTCGTAGAAAGTAGTGGGTGATACTTCCCGGAATTCCGGCCGGTTCAGGGTTTTGCCGTACGCCGCCCGGACCAAGAATTTCGGCGCAAAGCGATAGCTGATATTAAGAGAAGGCAAAGCGTATAATTTTTCTTTCGCTGCCACAATAACCGTATCAGCTACAATTTCTTCTCCTTGCCGGACAAAACCAAACGGAAACACATCGCCGCTCACGTCCAGTTTGTTGTATTCTAAGCGCAGGCCGCCGTAAATATTAATTAATTGGCCCAGTAAAGGAATATTAAATGCGGCGTAACCGGCGTGCTGCTCGTTGGTAGCGGTGTAGCCTGGGGCCTCCCGTAAGCCGGTATAATCGTTAAAGCCAAAGCCGGAACCGTCCGGGCGAAAGTTGCGCGGCGCAAACATCCGTTGTCCGTTTATATCGGGCCGGAAGCTGTTTTCTTTAAAAGTTACTAAATCCTCGGCCAGCGGACCCGTAATATTGGTATTGGTGAGATAATACGTGTATAGTTTCGTGTCGTAATTGCGTTTGCGGTAATCGCTGAAAAAGCCGGCTTTTACCGTAATAGTTCTTTTTCCAATTGCGCGTTCAACATCGGCCGAAGCCGTATAGCCGTTTTCGGACAAGGTAGAGTAAAACCGGGAATTCAATAAGTTTAAGCGGTCGGCCAGAAATAAGCGGTAATAGCCCGGTTGTTGCGGCGTATTGCTTGAGTCAATTACTCCCGGTAAGTTCTCGCGGCGCGATAAGTTAAATCGGCGCACATCCGGCTGCTGTTCGTTGGTATGAGCGTAACCTAAGCGCCAGCCTAATTTTATTGGGTTAACTTTTCCCCATTGATGATCGCCGGAAAGCACCCCGGTATACAAACCCCGGCTGCGGAAATTGTACTGAATATTGCGGCGTAATTCTTTTTCGTAGGTACCGTCATCGTCGGTCCGGTATTCCCGCACTAAGGTTTGGTTCCGACCTAGTTGATTAAATACATTTTTAAATTCCAGGGAATGTTTTTCGTTTATATTCCAGCGGAAGTTTTGCATGGCGCCAATCCGGGCGCTCTGCACATAAGTAGAATCGACGGAACTTTGCAGCGGATAACTCCGGATAGTAGGGTCAGCGTAACGTCTTATTTCGCCGTATTGCCGGGTAATCCGGTTAAACTCATTGGTGAGGGTATAGCTTAAGGAAGTTAAACTGTTCAAGCGTTGCTGCCCAAAGTGCCACGAATCATAATAATTAACGGCTGCCCGCTTGTCAAAATCCTGGTAACGGCGCAACAATTTCCAGGTATTCGGGAAAGAACGGGCAATCCGGGCGTTTTCGGCCATCACGGCTGCTTGGTCGGTATTATTTTGCCGCTCTACATCGGGAAAATTTTTAATATCCGGCAACCCGGCCGGTAACTTACGGGTACCATCGTCGAAACCCAAACGGTCGTATTTACCGCTCTGGGAAGTATAATAATTTGTAAAACTAGAGCCCGGCCGGTATTGCCCCGAGAACTGGACTTGCAATTGGCGGGCATTGGCGAAGCTTTTGGTATAAACTTTTACTACGCCGCCGGAAAAATCGCTCTGTAATTCGGGCGCGGGGGTTTTCGAAATAACTACCCGGTCAATTACCGAACTGTTGAGCATGTCGTACGAAAAAGCTTTGCGGTCGCTCTCCGAACTGGGTGCGGGTACATCGTTGAGCAAGGTTAGCGTATAGCGGGGATCCAGCCCCCGGATAACCACAAAACGGTCGCTTACCAAGGTTACTCCCGAAACCCGGCGTACCACTTCGCCGGCATCGCGGTCTAGGCTTTTACTAATTTGCTCGTTCGATATCCCGGATAAAATACTTCTTGAGTTACGGATTTCATCAATTAACAGGCGTTCGGTGGTATTTTCCGGGACTACTTTGGCCGTAATTACTACTTCGGCTAAGGTGCTGTTATCGGTTATTAGTTTATAATCTACCCGGGTGATGGTACCGGCCTTTACCTGCACCTTGGGTACTTTCGCCGATTTGTAACCAATAAAAGAAAAAACCAAGGTATGCAGTCCTTCGGGTACGTTTTTAATGGTGTAGGTGCCATCGGTATTTACGGCAGCGCCTAGTTGCGTGCCTTCTATTACGGCGGTAGCGCCAATTAAAGCTTCGTTGGTTTCATAATCGCGCAACGAGCCGGCGATAGTACCCACCGAGGCAAACCCGCGAAACGGACGGGCATTAGCCGACGGAAGGACCCAAAAAGTGGTAAGTAAAAAGAGAAAAAGAAGGGCCCTTTTCTTGAGTTGATTAACCGTGGTGCCGGGTAAAAGTTGTTTCATAAATATAATCAGGCTGCTTGTATTTATTTCTGGTCGGTTTAGGCAATAAAAGCTACTCTTACTTTTTTTAAGTAAGTTTTAACCGGACGCGAGTACTGGTTAACTTTTAGTTTATCTTTATGGAATCTTAGTTTTTAAGACTGCTGTATTAGTGGGAACCATTTTCTCAAACAGTTCCTAAAAGGCAATAACTAGCATCTCCTTTCCTTAAAAGGTGTTTTTGGGTTTGTGTAAAGTAAGAATGTACTGGGTTTTATATCTTATTTCCGGCCGTATTTATTCTCTGACTTGCTTGTTGCAAAAACAAGATCAATTGGTGAAAATAAGGCAGAAGCAATAACTGTTCTGAACGCGCCGAATGAATCTGTTTTACTCCTATTGAGTAACCTTCAGAGCTTTAACGGTACATCGACTGGTAAATTTTTCTTAAATGTACGGAGTTGTTTCTCATTTAATTACAGTTCGGCTGTTATCAATTTGTTAATTTAATTGGGAAGAATTTATATCAAATATAAATATAAAGCGATTCTACTATCTTAATACCTTAATTGCTTTGTAGTTATCCGGAAGAGTATCCTAAAGTAACGCGAACCTTAAAAAGCTTAATTATCTTTCCGGATTAACGCTTCCCTGTAACTATTAAGTCATAGGAAGTACCTTATAGGAGTTACCTATTCTACTGTCCTTACCGAAGCACTTTTAGGCAGGTGAAAATAGTTTGGCGCGAGCAGGTAGAGTTAATGCTCGATGGCGGACTAAAAATCAAGGTGTATCAGGCCCACTCTTTCCTGATTTCTGTTAATCTTTTCTCGATTTTTATTTTAATCATCTGGTACTTAATGAAACTCTCCGGACTTTCTTCTTTATCTATCAAAGTATTGATGTAATACAGACTATCCGTACATTCTTCGAAACTAAGAACCGGGATGTTTAAGTTTTCAAAAATGGTAAATATTAATCCCTCCATGGTCCGTTCAATAACCCCAGAAAACATTCTTTTATCTATAAAATTTAATATAGCCTGCCAGATTCCCTTTCCGGATTTGCTTTCTGACGAAAATAGTTTGTTTAAAACTGATTATAGAAAGTAAATAAGCCTTCTCTAATTTATATACCCCGCCAGAATTACTTGAAAAGCACAAAGCTATACCAATCAGCGAAAGATTTTTAGCTTTATAGATTAAGCTTTTTTAAAGAAATTATTACGGATACTTTACAGAGGAACTAGTATTTGAACAAAATAAAGCTAGTTTTGGATACTGCTATTCCAGCAGGCATTTATCCGCTTCCCTAAGTTGTTGGGGGGTTACTTTCTGGAAAGCTTCTAATAGAGTAGTCATTCAACCTTAGCTATACTCTTAATTATTACAGCTTATTTTGAAACCCTGCAAATTAGATGCGGAGCGAGCGGATATTCCTATTTACCAATTTTTGTTACGGCGTCTTTTTCTTTTAAAGGTAAGCCGCCTTTTAAAAGCAATTAATTTCCATCTTTTAAATTTAATTTGTTGCCAGTTATACATGTTCAACAGGTACTTTATAGTAAAAAAGAGCAGAATAGTGCCCAACAAAGTAAGTAGTAGAGAAACAGAAAGCGGCAACATACAAAAATGTACGGCAGTTTAAAGTAAGTGTTTGTAAGCCAATAATTTATTTTATCACAAATACAGAATGCTCGGCTTACTTTAAGGAATTACTTTACAAAAACTTAACCTGAAGTAAAGCATCTATTGCCGCGTTACCTTTATTTTTGAGCGGAAGGATGAGTGCTGTACGGTTCATCCATAGTTTTGCCCACTACTTATACTCGCTTAAAAGAGGTTGGTAAAGGCCTGGTGACGTACTTAAAAACTTACCTGCAAGTAATTTAAATTCAACCTATTTATGAGAGTACTTTTTCGTGCCTTAAAATTTTTACTATTTGGTTTCCTGTTCTTTATTTCTTTTTTCTCCGGATTGGCGCAGGTTAAAAAGAAAAAGGCTGTTTTTATTATTGTGGATGGTATTTCGGCCGATGTACTGGAAAAGCAAAATACTCCTAATTTAAAGAAAATTGCGGCGGCCAGCGGGTATACCCGGGCGCACGTAGGTGGAGAACGAGGCGGGTATTCCGAAACTCCTACCATTTCGGCGGTGGGTTATAATAGTTTATTAACCGGTACCTGGGTAAACAAACATAATGTGTGGGATAATGAAATTGCCGCTCCCAATTATTTTTATCCCACTATTTTCTGCTATTTCGAAACTCAATACCCGGATAAAAAAACCGCTATCTTTTCTACGTGGCTCGATAACCGCACCAAACTGGTGGGCGAAGGCTTGCCGCAAACCCAAAATATTAAACTAGATTATCATTTCGATGGATTGGAACAGGATACCGTAAAATTTCCGCACGATAAAGAAAGCGACTATATTCACCGGATTGACGAACACGTAGCCAACGAAGCTGCCCGTTATATCCGGGCCGAAGCGCCGGATTTATCCTGGGTGTACCTGGAGTACCCCGATGATATGGGCCATCGCTACGGCGACGGTGAAAAAATGTACCGGGCCATTGAAATGGCCGATGACCAGATTGGCCGTATCTGGCAAGCCATTGAACACCGCCAACAGAACTACTCCGAAGATTGGTTAATTGTTATTACCACCGACCACGGCCGCGACAGCCAGGGCAAAGGCCACGGCGGGCAATCGGACCGCGAACGGACTACCTGGATGGTAACCAACGCGAAAAATCTTAATGCCCGGTTTCAGCAAAACCCCGGCGTGGTAGATATTATGCCCAGCCTGGCCCGCTTTCTGAATATTACTATTCCGCCCGAGAATGAAAAAGAAATAGATGGTGTACCTTTTATTGGCAAAATTTCTATTGCGCAACCCACTGCAGTTTACCACGCCGGCCAAATAGCAGTAAGCTGGCAAGCGCTGGAGTCAAAAGGGAAGGTTAAGATATGGGTAACTACCACTAATAATTATAAAACCGGCGGAAAAGACAAATATACCTTATTGAAAGAAGTAGACTTAAAAGACAAAAAAGCAAGCTTAAATGTAAAATTCATACCTTCTGATTATTATAAAATAGTGTTGGAAGCGCCGTTGAACACCGTGAATAAGTGGGTAGTAATCAAGTAAGATTATTCGCAACGAAATAGCTTATTGGCTGAGATGCTACTATCACTCCTTTTTTGCCTTTCGGAAGATTATACCCTAAAACTAGTTGCAGCTTTTTTTATGTTTTGTAATTGCTATTGAAGCTGTACTACGGAGTGATTTTTACGAAACTGTTTGCAAATGAATAAAACCAACAAAAAAGCAGGGCTAAAAAATAGCCGGACTTAAAAGGAAAGAATTTAATTTATTTAAGCTGCTTGCCGGATTGTCTGCTTTTCCCGGATTAACTGGTTCAACAGCCGCTCCGCCAAGGGTACCACCGGAATAAACAGTACTACTCCTATACAGTTAAATAGCACGTGAGCATTCGCGATCTGTCGTTCCAAGGGAGCATTGCCGGATATAGCACTTACCAGTTGTACAAAGGGGTTAAATAAAATAAGCGCCACAATAATAGAAATAACGTTAAAAAGTAAATGAAATATTCCGGTTTTAACGGCTTGCCGGCTACGGCCAATAGAAGCCAGCAAAGTATCGGAGCAAGTACCTAACTCAGCCCCCAGCATCACGGCTATACCGGCGGTAATGGTAATGAGTTTTTTAGCGCCCAAGGCGATGATCATGCTTACCGTAGCCGAAGAAGATTGAATAATTAACGTAACTAAGGCCCCAATACCCACCCCTTTTAAAGGGTTTTCGAGCGCTTGCATCCAATGGGCAAAACGCGGACTTTGCCGCAATGGCGCCACCGATTCTTCCATCACGTACAAACCAAAAAATATTAAACCAAAACCCAGTAATACCCGGCCGATATTTTTCGGTAAACGCTTTTTTGCCAGCATTAGCAGCAAAAAGCCAACTGCCATTAAAACCGAAGAATATTTACCCACGTCCAGGGCAATAATCTGGCTGGAGATAGTGGTACCGATATTGGCGCCCATTACAATGCCTATGGCCTGCCGGAAAGTGAGCGCCCGCGATTTAACCAAAGCAATGGTCATGATGATTACCGCGGAAGAAGAATCCAGCAGCGTAGTAATAACGGTGCCAGAAGCAATGCCGGAAAATAAATTGCCGGTAAACTTGTTCAGGTAAAACTGCATCCGTTCCCCGGTTACCGCTTTTAAACTATCCGATAAATAATTAAGGGCATACAAAAAAAGTGTTAACCCGCCAATTAAGGAAAGTATAATAGATTCCAGCATAGCTGCATGGTGTTTTTTACTGGAAGGTAAGCTTTTCAGGAGGAATTGTTTTATGGGTTTGATTAAGAAATAGTTAAGATTTAGAAGGCAGAAGTTTGCTGCTGGCTAAAAGCACAGTTTAAAGAAAGTTTTGATCTTCGGCTAATCGGGTAATTTAAAAGAGAAGTATTTAAGCAACTTCTACGGTTCTAAGCCGATAAAAATAATTTAATAATATGTTTACAATTTCATCACAATAAAATCATACAAGGCAGCCATCTTAGCTTTTCCGAATCTCTTTCTTAACTAAAAAGCTATGATTAAAAACGTATACCTGCTAACTAGTTTATTATTTCTGTATTTGGGCGTTATTGGCGGGGCATCTGCCGCATCCCTTAAGCAAATAACTGCGGCGGAAGCCCAAATTTCTTTTAAAGATGAATTTTTATCGGTAACAGAAGATGCGGGTTTTGCCCACGTAACCTTGCGTTTGCAAAATTCAACAACCGCCAGCGTAGACCTGGTATTAAAAGGTGCCCCTTTTAGCACCACCGCTGCTACCGATGTAAATTTTACCCGCAAAACCCTGCAATTTAACGCCAGTAGCGCCGGTACGCGTACTATTTCCATTTCCATAAGTAACGATGAGTTGGCAGAGCAGGACGAGTACTTTGTATTAAGTCTGGAAAATTTTAAAGGAATAACCATACAAGGTAAACCTTCTATTACGGTGTATATCCGGGATAACGACCGTCAGGCGCCCCAGCCCAGCCCGGATGTACAATTAGCTTACGTGAGCAGTTTTAAGCCCAACTCCACCGAAGGTAGTACCACCGAAATTGTGGTACACGACCCGGCTTCGCAGCGCTTGTTTATGACCAGCGCCATACAGGATAGGTTAGATATAGCTGATTTTTCGAATCCGGCCGCCATTAAGTTAATTAAATCCATTGATATGAGTCCGTACGGGGGAATTACCAGTGTAGCCGTCCGGAATGGGGTAGTAGCGGTGGCCAGCCCGAATGCGGATGAGCAACAAAACGGTTCGGTGGTATTTTTTAATACCAACGGCGATTTTCAGAAAAAAGTAACGGTAGGCGCCTTGCCCGATATGATTACCTTTACCCCGGACGGTAAAAAAATTTTAACGGCCAACGAAGGCCAACCCAACGACGAATACACCCTCGACCCGGAAGGTTCTATTAGTATTATTGATATCAGTGGCGGTCTGGTCTCGGTTAATCAAAGTAAAGTAATTACCCTGTTATTTACCGGTTTTAATGCCAAAGAAGCAGCTTTGTTGGCAACTGGCGTACGCAAAACCAAAACCACCAGCACTTTGTCGCAGGATTTTGAACCGGAATATATCACCGTAGCCCCTGATTCGAAAAAGGCCTGGGCTACTTTGCAGGAAAACAATGCCATGGCCGAAATTAACTTGGAAACTAATAAAATTAAAGCGGTATGGGCTTTTGGCACTAAAGATTTTAGCACTTCTGGTAATGGGTTCGATGCTTCTGATAAAAGCGAGGTGGTGCACCTGGCTAATTACCCGGTAAAATCGTTTTTTCTGCCCGATGGAGTAGCTAATTTCAAAACCAATAACCGGACCTACCTTATTACCGCCAACGAGGGCGACGAAAAAGAATACGCAGGCTTAAACGAACGCACTACCGTCGGCGCCGTAACCCTGGACCCGGTTAAATTCCCGAATGCGGCCGAATTGCAACAGGATTATAATTTGGGCCGCCTGCGCATTACTAACCTGCAGGGCGATACCGATAAGGACGGCGATTACGATGAGTTATACATGCCCGGCGCTCGTTCTTTTTCCATTTGGGATGCTGCTACTAAAACGCTGGTGTACGACAGCAAAGATGATTTTGAATTTATCACCTCTACCGACCCCCGCGTAGCGCCAATTTTTAACGCCGACAACGAAGAGAATGATTTTAAAGGCCGGAGTCGCGCCAAAGGTCCGGAGCCGGAAGGCGTAACCGTGGCTACCATCAAAGACAAAACCTATGCTTTTATTACTCTGGAGCGCATTGGCGGCGTAATGGTCTACGACGTTACCGACCCCCAGCAAGTTAAATTTGTAGATTATAAAAACAACCGCAGCCTCACCGAATTTGCCGGCGACCACGGTCCGGAGGGCATTATTTACATCGCGGCGCAAAATAGCCCGGATAAAAAGAATTACGTAGCCGTAGCCAATGAAATTAGCGGTACTATTTCGGTGTACGAGCTAAAAGAAAATACCACTCCGCGGCAATTTGCTAACTTCTCCCCGCGCCAAGGCTTACCCGGGACAAACGTGGTAATCACCGATAAAGGACTGGCTTCTGCTAAATCGGTACAGTTTAACGGGGTAAGAGCGGCTTTTAAAATAAGGAGCAATACCGAATTAGTTGCTATTGTACCGCCTGCAGCTACTACTGGCTTTATTACCCTGGAGACAGCCAACGAAAAATTAGTGAGCGACCAAAAATTTACGGTACGGCAACCTACTATCCGCTTTTTCGCGCCGGAATTTGGCGAAGCAGGCTCTAAAGTAGTTTTATTGGGTGATCATTTAGAAACTACCCAAGAAGTATATTTTAACGGAGTAAAAGCCGAGAACTTTAACTTATACTTCGGTTCTTTAATTATTGCGGAAGTGCCCCAAGAGGCAACTACCGGTAAAATAAGTGTAGTACTAACGGGCGGTGGTAAAGCCGAAAGCGAAACGGATTTTATAATAGTTCCTTCGTTTACCAAGCCAGCCGCACAACCACTAGCCGACAACAAAATAAATTTGGGGGGGGCCTCACCAGTAGTAGCCTACCCTAACCCATTTTCCAGCGGAATTACCATTCGTGTTCAACTGCCAAAGCAGGAAGCGGCTAAATTAATAATCTACTCCGAGTCTGGTCAGGTAGTAAAGGAAATTGATTTTAAGATTGTAACACCAGGCACCTCTAGTTTTACTTGGGATGGCACAGATAAACAGCAAATACCTGTAAAAGCCGGATTATACCTGTATCAACTAATTCAGGGTAATTACATACAAACCGGTAGATGGATAAAAACGGAACTTGCCAAATAATTCGAGCTCTTATTGGGCCTTAGTGCTTTAGTTTGTAGATGTTGGGCTACTCATCAAAACTTAAAACGAACCGGGAAGAATATGATAAGTAAATAAAACTGCTGGAAGTTGGGGGTTTTATTTACTTATTAATACTAGATTGAACTATAAAAGTCGTACCCGAGGCGGTTTATCTTTGGAGCTGGGCACCAGCTCCAGGCGGCGGTGCTCTCTTATTGGTACCGTAACCAGTTTGCCTCGTGGCCGGCTATTGTTTGTTTGAATAAAGCAAAAACTCATGGAACCAGAACAAATTAAGAACATTGCCGAAGAAATAATTCAATTGTACGTGCAGCACGGGGCCGATGATTACGTGGGCGAGCCGGTATCACAACTAGAACACATGTCGCAGTGTGCCCAATTAGCCCAGCAGGAAGGCTACGGAGAAGACGTAATTTTGGCGGCCTTTTTACACGATATTGGGCATATTTGCAGCCAGCAAAAACGCGCCGAAGAAAGCATGGATGGTTTTGGTGTCATTCGCCACGAAAAAGTAGGCGCCGATTTTTTACGTTCCAAAGGATTCTCGGAGCGGGTGGCGCGCTTAGTGGAAAGCCACGTGCCCGCCAAGCGGTACCTTACTTTTAAAGACCCGGAATATTACAATCAATTATCCGAAGCCAGTAAGCAAACGCTAGAATTTCAAGGAGGCCGCATGACCGCTGAAGAGGCTGCCGCTTTCGAAGCCGATGATTTATTTAACCTGAGTATCCGGATGCGCCGCTGGGACGAACTAGGGAAAGAAACTGATCAGCCGGTAGTAGAGTTAGGTCGTTTTAAAGAAATGTTTATCCGGCACCTGGCAAGTAGATAAGTAGTTGTTGGTTATTAGTTGTTTGTTGTTCGATAGCTAAAACGCTTTCCATCCAACTAGTATCACAAATTATACTTCCTTTAATTCTCTTTATACTTATTAAGTACACTGTGAACGAAATAAGTTAATAAAAAAATTATTAGTGGAAAGTTCCCCTTTAGAGATAGAGCCGTTAAGTTCTATTGTCAAAAGCTGGAATAATGCGAGCAGCTTCGCTCGGGTTGCGCATCGTCCGGCCTCCCCGAACTACTTCGGGATTTGCAACTGGCCGATAGAAATTTGACTTAATTGCATGTAGAAAGTACTATTGGTTTGCCCGGCCAGAGGCCTCCTGAATAATCTTCACGAGCGAAGACGCTCGCGAAAGTAGTATTTTAAGAACGTAACGGCTCTACCCTTTGGAGGAAATAGGCGAAGGGAAATACCTCTAAATTAGTTCTAATTTTATTTTTTGAAACCTTCACTTACTTTGTTCCCAGAGTACTTAATTTAAAAAAATTATAAGTTTATCTTAACCTACCGTTGTATTCCGGATGAAGTGAGCGGCACCGGCTGCCACTCGCCATCCAGTAAAACCTGTACTTGCTGGTAACCGGTTTCTAGCAATAGTTCAGCCGCGTAATCAAACTTACCCGCGATTTCGCTGGGCTTATGCGCATCTGAATTTATCGTAACCGGAATATTTAATTGCTGCATTTGCGCTAAAATCCAGCGGCCCGGGTAAACCTCCGTGGTTTTATTCTGGTACAAACCCCGGGTATTTACTTCGACAATAACGCCGGCAGCGGCAATTTCCCGGAGGGTTTTTACCACTTCTGCCTGGTACCAATCCTCCGTTTCGGCGAAATAAAACGTGCTGGTATTCTGCATCTTTATCTTATCTAAATGGCCCACTAGAGTGGGGCATTGCTCGCGTACCATTTGGCGGGTTAGTTCGAAATAACGCGTAACCGCGGCCCGGGTATCTTTTTTAAAAATTTGCTCCCAACCTTCCGCAAATACCGCCGGTTTGTTGTCAATTTCCCAATGGCGGCCATCCGGTAAAGTATCCACAAAATGCACTGATCCCACGGTGTAATCTAAGTCCGCCGCCTGAATAAATTTACTTTTTGGCCCCATCAATCCCGGAATAAAATCTACTTCCAGGCCCGCATAAATTTGAATTTGTGATACATACTGGCTTTGCAAAGCTTTAACCTCGGCTATATAAGCGGGCAGCTTTTCCATTTTCATGCTCCAGGTTGTCGGGAAGGGTAGTGGCGCGTGCGAGGAAAACCCATAGGCCGTGAATCCTTGGTTAACAGCTTCTTCTACGTAAACAGCGGGCGCATCGGAGCCATCGCAGTAAGCACAATGGCTGTGGTAATTCGTCCAGGGCATTGGTAAATCTGGTTTTTTAAATTAACTTATAAAATTACGGAAATAAGTAGAAGGACAAAATCAAGTATATACCTGATTTAGGCTGTATATTCTGCGTAAGTTAATTTCGAACAAACATTCACCATAATTAAGTTTAGTGTCTAATATCTTGATAATTGTGTCTTTTCTTTAGTACCCAAGCCTTTGTACGTGGTGCTGGGCAAAACCGGCCGCCGTAGTCATGCCTTTCCCGCCAATACCCGTAACAATGTGAATTTTTTGGTCGATGACGTGCTCAAAGATTTCCGCTGATTTGGATTGCGAATAATACCCGTTCCAAGTGCGTTTGATGCGCCAATCCGGTAAATGTAAAATTTGCTGCGCCTCGCGCAATATAGCGGCGTTAATGGTATCTTCTACGCCGTAATCCAGTTCCTGGGTGGCGGTAGTGTCGGCGTATTCGTGCGAGTCACCGATAATAATGGACCCATCCAGGGCTTGCTTAAACAAAATATGAATACCCCACTGACGCAAATCTTCCGCAACTTCTGCGGGGTTTAGTTGAGCGTACGACGGACAGCTTTTAAAAGCGTAGTACCGCCGGATCGATAAACCCGTGAGGATGGAGCCGGGCAAGGCTACTTGCGGCAACGGATAGGTAGCTAGCATTTGCAGCTTACAAATTTGCAAATCGCTGGTTTGAAACACCTCCGGGAACAAAAATTTAAAATCGCGGCCGCTGCAAATAATTACCTTGGCCGCGGTATAAACCTGACCAAAGACATCCCTTACTTCGCAAGAAACATCGTTGAATGTGCAGGCAATTACCGGGGTGGCGGGCCGGTAATCTAATCCTAGCCGGGTTACGAGATATTCCAGTAACCGATGAATTAAAGTAGCGGGCTCAGCGGTAACTTCCTCCGGAAACAATAAGCCCCCAAAACAATAACTTTCTTTTAAAGCCGGCAAGCGTTGCCGACATTGAGCGGCGGTTAGTAATTCGGAGGGGTAACCTACGTTTTGGTACTGCTGATGTTTTTCTTGGAGCACCTGCATTTCCGTTTCTGAAGAAGCTATGTACGTGGAGCCATTTTGCCGGATGGTAATATTAAATTCCGCCTGAATGCTTTTGTACGTTTCCAGACTGGCTTTGCCGTAACGGAACCATTCGCCGTCGGCCATGCCGGAAGGTACAATTTGCCCGAAATTACGAACGGTGGCCTCGGTGGGTCGGGGGTCTTTTTCCAGCAGTAAAACTTTTAAGCCTTTTTGTAAAGCAAAGTACGCGTGAAAAGCCCCTAATACGCCGCCGCCAATAATAATTAAATCAAAATTTGCTTTACTGCTCATACTAAATACGTCTGTCAATTAAAAAAATGAAAGGTACTACTGTTTACCATCAGGAAACAATTTGTTTGTTTATTCAATTGTTAATTTTGCCTTATTGACTATTAGATTATTCCGTAGAGCGAATCAGGTAAACTTTAAATAACCGGGCGGGTAAATCAGTTTCGTTTTTAACGGAATGGGGCACAATGCCGTCAAAGTACAGAGTATCGCCTTTTAACAAAGTAATATTTTCGCCTTTTAACCCGTAAGTTACTTGCCCTTCCAGCACATGAATTAACTCCAGAGCATCCGTCGCAATAGGCTTTCGGTGAGTGCGCGCGTTAATGGCTACTTCGTTTACGCGTAAATTAAAACTGGTTAAATTTTGCGAAAGCAAGTATTTGTATATTAATCCTTTAGAATCATTTCGAGGTTCTATTTCTCCGGTTCCTTCTCTTACCAGTAGGTAGGGCAGTTGGTGGTTGCCGTTCATATTTTTGACCAACACGGCTACGTCTACTTCCAGCGAATCGGCGATGGTCAGGAGCACCGGCAGCGAAGGAATGGTCCGGTAATTTTCGATTTTAGAGATCAGGCCCGCCGAAAGATTGCTGCGCCTCGCCAGTTCCCGTAAACTCAATCCTTTCTCTTTTCTGAGTTGCATAATGCGCAGGCCAATCAAGCTCAATTTGTCGGGTTTCATCATTTAGTAATATAAAAATAACAAAGAGGCAGGAAAATTATACGTAAATTTAGTGCATATTAGTAAACATTTTTAAAAAATACAGCATGGAAACAGTACAATTATTGGTATTAGACATGGCGGGCACTACGGTACAAGATAACAAAGAAGTAGAAACCTGCTTCGCCGAAGCGGCCCGGCAAACGGGATTACTCGCTTCGGAAGAACGCATATTGGCGGTGCAAGGTATGGCCAAACGAGCCGTCTTCGAAATGCTCTGGCAAGAACAAACCAACGAACACTCCGCCGCGCTCCAGGATAAAGTGGAACATTCGTACCAGGTATTTCGGTCTATTCTGGAACACCATTACCACACCCATTCCGTAAAACCAACGGAGGGCTGTTTAGAATTATTTAGGTTTCTGAAAAAAAATAACATTAAAATTGCTTTAACTACCGGCTTTTACCGCCAGGTAACCAACATTATTTTAGAAAAATTAGGCTGGCTGAATGGCTTAGATAAAAACTTTATTGGTAATGAGAATTCCTTATTAAATATGTCTATTGCCAGCGATGAAGTCGAACAAGGCCGCCCCAGTCCTTTCCTAATTCAGAAAGCTATGCGTACCCTTGGTATTACCGATTCTAAAAGAGTGATTAACATTGGTGATACGCCCTCTGATTTAGCTTCTGGTTTTAACGCGAATTGTGCCGCTAGCTTTGCCGTAACGAATGGTACGCATACCCGGGAGCAATTGCAACAATACCCGAACGACGGCTTATTTGAGTCCTTAACTGCTTTCCAGCAATATCTAAAAAAGAATGATTGTTTTGTAAAACTGCCCGTTTCCGCCGTAAATTTTTAAAAAATCACGCCTCTTCGAGCTTGAGATTTAAATCTCGGCCCCTTATTATCTACTATTTACCGGAAGGTATTTTTACCACCCCTGCCCCTCCTAAAATAGGAGAGGAGCTTTTTACAAATGCCATTTAGCGAGTATCAAGAACCATAATGCTTTTGCGGAGAATCATCCTCTTTTCGCAAGTAAAACTTTGTTGTTTATTATGGCACGGAAGTAAATTCGCGCCATAGTAAACTTTTGCTTTTACAAAAGAGAAAAGAAACTCCCCTCCTTGGATAAGGAGGGGCGGGAGTGATTGATTCTTTATCAAAGCAAACAACATTATATCACCAGCAATCTTTGACAAAGCCTATTTTTACCGGTTGGCTCGGATGGGAGCGGAAAATGCCGCCGATACCGGCGCACCGGGTTTGGGGTTATTCGTGTAAGAAAGGCCCAGTAGCGTAGCCATCGTACTAGCCACTTGATTTTGGTAGAATTGCCCCGCGGTTTTTACCTCACCCATAGCCGGCGTATCCGGACCAATAACGGCTAGCCAGATGGCATCCGCCCCATTTACGTCTTTACCGTGGTCTTTCCAGGCGCCGGCAGCCGCAGCTCCCCGCCCATGGTCGGTGGTAATTAACAGAGTGGTTTTGTTGCGGTATTGCTCCTCCGTTTGCAAGAAATGCCACAACTGCTGAATAAAAGAATCGGCATTGTTTGCGGCGTGTAAATAAGCGCCGTACTCGCCCTGGTGGGCAAAATCGTCGGTTTCGTCGAAAGCCATAAATAATACCCGGGGCTTGTTTTTTTTAACATAAGCCAAAGCGTACTGAAAAGTAAAGGCATCCAGCCGCACTTCGCCTAACGGATTTGGAATACGGGGCATTAATTCGTTCAGGATTTTTTCGGTATCGGTTACGTTACTGCCGGTAGCGGGCTGCATGCCGGCGCTGACCGGAATGCCACTGCGCTTATCGTTGATGATAAAAGGAAAAACTTCCCAGGAGGAAAATGCGGCTACTTTACCGGCAAAAGCGGGCTGCTTGTTTAAGTACTCCAGCACGGTGGTATTAGCATTGTAGTTTTTATCGTTGCTGTTTACCTTTTTATCGGCAAAGCCGGTTAAAATTTCGTTGTAGCCCGGGTACGAAAACCATTGATCGTTGGTCACGTTTACCTTGTTGTTCAATTTGCGGTTTCCGTAGATCTGGCCGTTCTTGGCAATTTCGCCCCACAGAAAGGGCATTAACGTTTGCCGCCGTTCCTCCAAGGTATTTTTCGCAAATACTTCGGCTTGCCCGTTCGGGCCTTTAAAAGCTTTTTGTTGTTTAAATAAAGTAGAATCGGCCCCGTTAAATATTTCTTGCCAGCGCATGCCGTCGAGGGTTACAAGCACGACATTTTCGGTTTTTAATTTTTGGGCTTTACTGGCGGAGATACCAGTAAGGAGTAATAGTGCAAGTAGATACAGGTGTTTTTTCATGTTTGAAGGAAATGATTTTTACTGGTAATTTTTGTTGGCGTAGCTTCGACGGACGCTTTGGTTGCTCAGATATTAACCCTTCTGCCCTCCGGGCACCTTCCCTAAAAACAGGGAAGGAGATACAGTTGACGCTGGAATGCCCGAAAATTAAAAAACTAAAGACTCGCTGAAACAACGGAACAGGTTAGCGTCCCATTTTGCACCGGGCTAAAGCTGTTTGTTGCATATCTTACTAGTAGAATTTAATTTTTTTAATTTATTCCCATTGTCATTCAGGAGGAACCTATTTGGCTACAAAGCAAAAAAGTTTTACTCCGTAGTAGCATCTCTTACATCCCGAAAGTAAAGTAACACTTTTGCAACTTTAACCGGTTAGCTATTTTATCCGGTGAAAAGTCTCCATTCGGAGCCGTTCCGTTCTAGTTTATATCGCGAGCGTCTACGCTCGTGAGAAGTATCGTCCGGCCTCTGGCCGGTAAAATAAAGGCCTGTTTTTTACGGCTCTGTTCATCTGACTGCCCGGCCAGAGGCCTACCAGATAGTAGCCACGAGGCTTGAGCCTCGCGCCAGCTTAATATTTTTATAGAACATTACGATCCTACCCTTCGAAGGGAATTAGGGGGAGAACTCTGCGGTTGAATGTTCCAAATACTAAAGGGAATGAAGAATCTGGCACTTGGCCCATACCGATTCAAATAGCCCATTTAAAAAAATACCTGGCTGCTTTCATACAACCAGGTATTTTTTAAATTTTACTGCAGTAACCACATTACGGCGTCTACGTCGTCTTTCCCGTTGAATTGCCTTTTGATGGCTTCGGTGTAATTGGCGGCGTTGGTGCTGCGTTCGTTATCGGGGTACTGCCAGCGGAGCGGTAAAGTGGTACGACCGCCGCCGGTGCCGGGTCCGCCGACGTCGAATTTGGGAGTACCGGTGCGGCGGTGATTATAGAAGGCTTCCCAGCCGGAATTTTGAAAAAAAGCAATGTATTTCTGCGTGAGTACCTGCTCTAGGCCTTGGGCATTATTACCGGCGTATTTTACTTTGGGCTGAGCGTAATAATCGGCAAAGTTAAAGGGCAGGGCATACGTATCGTACTCGCCAATTTTACCGTCTTTTTTTAACAAAAACACGCTGTTGTCGCCTTCTTTAATGCCGTAGAAGCTTTGGGAAGCCTGGATGCCTTTGGTATAATACTCTTCGGCGCTGCCGGGAGCCCAGCCTCGGTTCAATCCTTCGGCAATGTTAAAACACAACTCGGGGTAACCGATTTGGATAGTGGGTTCGCCGGTGTACGAACCGTAGTAGCGGTAACGGTTAATGAGCGAGTATTGGCCATTCTGCACTTTCGTCGACATATCATCCAGCCCTTCGTCGGAAGGAGCTCCCTGGTAGGCCTGGTGATCCAAGGGGCTTAAGCCACCGGCTACTTTGGCCGGAGCGGGTTCGGCGAACACAAATAACCGGGGATCTTTTAACTCGCGCAACGGCGTGATAATAGCGGCGGTCATGTTGTTACGTAAAGCGGTTTTACCAAATTCATCCGGGTTTAAGGGGTATTTATTCACCGACGTATTGTACACGTACTGCATGTTATCGGTGAGCGTATTCATTAAAGGATATTTAGCCGGATCGGCCAGAATGGCAGCAAACTGCTGTTTAATGTTTAATTCCGGGTCGTTTTCTTTTTTGCTCAGGCTAATTAATACCCGCATTTTGTAGGTATTTACCACTTTCTGCCATTGCCGTAAATCGTTGTTAAAGTAAATATCGCCGCTTAAGGTATTGCTACCGGCCGCAATAAGCGCGGTTAATTCGGTATTCGCTTCGTCGAGCCATTGCAAGGCTTGCAGGTAAACGGCTTTCTGGGTATCATACTTCGGACTCACGTTATCAATGCCTTTCAGCGCATCCGTCAACGGAATGTCGCCTACGCGCTGGGTCATGTTGACGAAGAAAACCGCCCGGAAAAATTTACCCATGGCCGCGTACGGGTTCACTGCTTCGGCCCCGTTGCGAATGGCTTCTTCTTCCATTTTGGCCACGTTTTTTAAAGTAAAATAATTTAAATCCGTAGTGGTCCAGGTGTATTCCTGGTTGCTGTAGTAATTGTAGTTACTGGCCCAAAACTGGTTGTACTGCTGGGTACTGTTCCAGGCGCCTTCCGACATATCGTTGAGGATGCCGTTAAACACCAGCGAAGCGGGTACCGTAGTGGGCCGGTTCGGATTTTTCTCCAATTCTTCAAAATCATCGCAGCTGGTGGTTACGAACGCCAAGCTTATAGCGAGCAAACAAAAGAAGGTTTTGGTTATATAGCGTGTCATTTTTTTAAATTTTTAGTAATAATCATTCTTGTTCCGGGCGAGAATAGTAAATCGGCTACCTGAAACTTCCGATACTATCCACTTCAAGTATTTTGTTCTCTTGGAAAGGGTTTAGGGTCGTTCCGTTCTAGTTTATATCGCGAGCGTCTACGCTCGTGAGAAGTATCGTCCGGCCTCTGGCCGGTAGAATAAAGGCCTGTTTTTTACGGCTCTGTTCATCTGACTGCCCGGCCAGAGGCCTACCAGATGGTAGCCACGAGGCGGGAGCCTCGCGCCATCTTAATTTTTAATAGAACTAAACGGCCTACCTACCAAGGGGGACTTTTCACTTTGTTTCGAGAATTTCCTAAAAAGTAAAATTCAGGTTAATGCCGTAACGTCGGGTAGTCGGCGTTTGCAGCGAGGAGTAGTTATTGTTGCCGTATTGGTCAATATCCACGTCTTTTTCTTTGGCAAAGTACAGCAGGTTGCGGCCCACCAAGGTAATGCCGGCCTGGCGAATAAAGCTTTTGCCCAGAATACTAGCGGGTAATGAATAGCCAATGGTTACTTCCCGTAATTTGGCGTAGGTTTTACTAATCAGGTCGCCTTCGTCGATGGAATGATAGCGGCTGATGTAATCCTGCAAGAAGGTTGGCGTGTTGTTGGCCTTAAACTGCAACTCGCTGTAATTGCTGATTAAACCGGTAACCGGGTCGTATTTTATTTCGCCGCTGGCTACCTGCACGCCTTCCCCGATCCAGGATTTCACGCCTTTGGTATCTTGTTCGCGAGCCACGCCCATGGCGCCCTCGATAGTAGCAATGTGGCGGCCCCCACGGTACGTCTGGCGTTTAATGTAATCGACCATCACGCCGCCAACCCGGCCATCAAACTGGAAACCAAAATTTAAGCCTTTGTAGCTAAAACGGTTGGTTAAACCCCACACCCAATCCGGGTTAGAGTTGCCTAAAAACTGCGGCCGCGGATAAGGAATCGGCCGACCACCCGCATCGTTGATAATCTGGCCGTCGAACTCGCCTCCTTCTACCCGGGCGTATTTCTGCGAATAATACGCATCGGTACGGTCGCCTACGCGGTAAAAATTATACAGTACATCTAAGCCCGGCGGTAATTTGGTGTACACTTCTTTGTACGTCGACCAGTTGGCCGTTACGTCCCAGCGGAAACCTTTATCCGTTTGCACCGGGTTGCCCGAGATAGTGGCTTCCCAACCGTTTTTGCGCGTTTCCACGGCGTTAATCAGCAAAGTATTATAGCCGGAAGTTTCGGAAATGGGTACCTGAAATATTTGCGGACCGTCGTTGTAGATAAAGTAGTTGACATCCAAACCTAAACGATTTTGCAGGAAGCGTACGTCCAGGCCGGTTTCGTAATTGGTGCGGCTGAACGGTTTTAAATTCGGGTTATTAATGGTGTTGGTGTAATAGCCCGCCACCTGGTTATTATACAATAAAGGAGTGGTATACACCGCGCTGTTCTCGTAAGAAGGGCCTTCGTACGACGATTCGTACTGTGACCCGTAACTCAACGGGTAAGAACCGGCGGGCGTAGCGCCAATGGTGCGGCGGGTTAAAGCGCCTTTTACATTGGCGTAAGAGCCCCGTAATTTTAAAAATGAAATGGCTCGCGGCATCGGAATGACATCCGAAAGCACCGCGCTCAACGCCAAAGAAGGATAGAAATAAGAATTGCTCTTAGCCGGTAAAGTAGACAAAATATCCTGGCGGCCGGTACCCGATAAAGTTAAAAAGTTGCGGTAGGTTACATCTAATAAAGCATACGCCCCAACGACGCTCATGGGGGCATTAAAGCTGGTCGCAATGAGCGGATCGCGGGTGTTGCCTAAGTTATAGCCCGAGGGATTGAGCGAAGAAGCCGGTACGTTTAAATAATTCGTCGAAACATAGCTGGAGTTATACTCAAAATCGCGGTAAGCGCCTCCTACCGAGGCCCGTACGTTAAATTGCGGCGCCACATCTTTGTTAAAAGTCAACAGCACATCGGAGTTGGTTTCAAATAAATGACGGGTATCTTCGCGGTAATCGCCTTTCGCTTCTTCGCGGCCGTATACCGTGGCCGATTGCGGAAACTTCTCGCTGCGGAATAAGTCGTAGGTAGTGGCCTGGGTGCGTACGGCTAAATCCAGGAAATCCGTGAACTTGTACTTTAACTGCATGTAGCCGTACACGTCGGTTTTGTAGTGGCTGCGGAGCCATTCGTGGGTAATAAAATACGGGTTGTTGTAGCGGGTATACTCGGCGTAAATCTGCTGGATGCCTTCTTTGCCGGGCTGCCAATAGTTTTTCATGTCGTCGATGTTCCAATCGGCGCCGCCCCAAATGGCAATGTTATAGATCATGCTGTTCGGGCCGTAGTTAACGTCCGGAATGTTGGGCGTATGCTGGCGGTTAAAGTTAATGTTGGAATCGAAGCGTAGCTTCTTCGAGAAATTATAGCCGGCGGATAAGTTAAAATTAAAAATACCGAGCTGGGTATTGGGCACCAGGCCGCGCTGGTACGAGTTAGAGGCCGAGAAGCGCAAATCGTATTTATCGTTGCTGGAAGAAACCGCAATGTTGTTCGTAGACAAAATACCGGTCCGGATAAAACGGCTTAGATTATCTTTGCCACGGGCTACCCAGGGCGTACCTTGCCGCACGCCGTTAATGACCGGGCTATCGTACTGCGGAATCAACTGACCTTCAAACTTAGGACCCCAGACATCGTAATCGGCATCGTTCACGCCACCGCCTTTGCCGTCGCCGAAAGCGTATTTGCCGTGGTCGCCGGGGCCGTATAAATCCTGCACTTTCGGAATGGCAATAAAACCATTGTCGAACTGCGTAGTAGAATTTACCTCCACCGAAAAGCCGCGTTTGTCTTTGGAGCCGCGTTTGGTAGTAATCATAATTACCCCAAACTGCCCGCGGTAGCCGTACAAAGCGGAAGCCGAAGGACCTTTTAACACGGTGTAGGTTTCAATGTCATCGGCGTTAATGTTCCAGGTGTCGGAGTTAATGGGTACGCCATCCACCACAAATAGCGGCTGGTTGCCCCGCAAAAGCAAGGAGGGCGGTCCTAATAATTCGGCCGAAGCCGCTACCGTTAAACCGGCTACTTTCCCCACCAGGTTGTTTAAAGGGTTGGGTTCGCGGGCTTTCACCAGGTCGGCGCCTTTTACTTCCTGAGTGGCGTAGCCTACTTTGGCTTTATCTTTTTCTATACCCAGAGCGGTTACCACTACTTCGTTTAGTTGTTTGGTATCCACGGCTAATCGCACGTCCAGAATGGCCTGGTTGCCCACTTGGATTTCTTTCGGCTCAAAACCAATAAACGAAAATACCAGAACGGCATCGCCCGAAGCGGCCTTAATGGAGTATTGCCCGTTAGCATCGGTAACGGAACCGTTAGTGGTGCCTTTTACCAGAATCGTTACGCCGGGTAGCGGCGTTTCGTCCTGGGCTGAAACCACTTTACCCCGCACCGTCACCTCTTGGGCCAGCACCGGGACTAAAAAAGCGAAATAAAGCAATAGAACCGGACAGGCAGAATGCAGCAGCCAGCGGGTTTGTTTTTGTAAAAGGTTTTTCATTGTTGGCTAATTTTTAAGTAAAAGCTTGGTAGTGGTAGCGCTCACCGGATAAATAAAAAAATCCATCCGGTTAATTCCGTTAGAAGAAAAACTCACCTTGGAGACGGGGTAAGAACAAATTGGAAGAATAAGGCCGGATGAACTAGGTGTTTAAAACCAGTTCCGGGGTTAAGTTTTAAGTAGTTGTTTTTATTTCATAGGGTGTAGTAAAATAGGTCCGGCAACTGTACGTAAATTTTGCATTAGTAGGGACAGGTGCATTTATTCGATTTTATTGCGATGCTCTTATCCTGATTAAAGCTACTCCGTAATTAACGGAGGTAATTCTAGTAATGTAACTGGTTACGAAGCCGTTACACTTTCGCGCGGGTAGTGCATTAGATCTTTAACCCCCCTCCGGATGTTCCTGGGTAGGTTTTCTATTAGGCCCTCCCTTTTAGTGGCGACTATACCGCAAAGGTGCTAGTTTTTCTGCTTTGGCTCCTAAATGGGTAGGTTATATAATTGTTACGAAATGGTTAAATTATGTTGACTAAAGGTATATTTTCTCCGGCAGGATTTCTAGTAAATGGAACGGTAGTAGAGAAGAATTACAAAAAATTTAAAAATTATAACTTCTTAGCACGTTAATTATCAGCTTTTTAAAAATATTATCTTTCAAGCAATTCTGTTTGCCCGGATAAAGAATAAAATACAAAGTGTTGAGCAATGGTAAACAGAAAACTGACTTAAGCAGGCTGGGATTTCGCGGAGTGGCTTTCCTGGGTGCGGTAATAAATAAAGGCGGTACAGGCCGTACCTACGGCCATAGCGGCCAAGGCCAGAAAGGCGGCATTCCAGCCTACGTACTCGGCTAAAAAACCCGTTAACCATAATGCCAAGGTGCCCCCCAAATACCCTACCGCATCCACTAAACCGCCGGCGGTAGCGGCGCCTTTAGGCCCACCGACATCCAACGACATGGCCCCGGCCAGGAATGAATACGGACCTAACAGCAATAAACCGGCTAAGGAAATAAAAATCAGTGGTAAAATCTGACCGGTAAACCCAACGGCCATAAAGCCCAGCACGACCGTTAAAAGCATACCGGCTCCCGCAATAAGTAAACCCCGCACGCCTTTCATCCAGGCATCCGAAAGGTAACCGGCCACCAGAATAGAAATCATGCCGAAAGCTGAGTACAAAGCACTGTATTGCGAAGCTAATCCCTCCGATTGATTGGTAGTTTCGAAGAGGTACGTAGGCAGCCAAAAATTAAGCGCTTCCCGGATAGCGGTAAGGCCGAAGGACATGAGCAAAATGAGGATAAAAGATAAATTTTTAAAATACGGCGCTAATAACTCGCGTAAACTAGCCGGAGGAGCCAATTGATTGTCCGATTGGGCATGCAGGTTTTTCGGATTAGGTGGGGGCGGCACCAGACCCACATTTTCCGGGGAATTTTTTAAAAAAAGAACATTAATCATTGCTATTACCACTAACAAACCGGCGGCTATGTAAAATAAACCGCGCCAACCCATTCCCAAATTTAAAAAATGGCCCAGCAGTAACTTGGCCACAATGTCGCCGACCAAAAAGCTAAGACTCAAAAAGCTCATGATTTTGCCGTAGCTCTTGTACGAAAACCAGTTCGCGGTAATTTTTAATAATCCGCCCCAACCCATGGATTGAATCAGCCGGTTGAAAGACCAAACCGCGCCGAAAAACAACACCCCTTTGCCGAAGCCAAAGAAAATCGTGGCCAGCACCGAGCCCAACATGCCCAGAATAAAGACTTTTTTACCCCCGATAAAGTCGCCCAGTACCCCGTTTATTACTTTGCCCACCGCGTAAAATACCACGCCCAGCGCGGCAATTTGGCCCATGACCACTTTGTTTACCCCCACCGCCGCGTACTCCTGAATAATTAGAGGGGCGGCAATGGCCAGATTACTGCGGCATAAATAATACCCGCTGTAGCCCACAAATAAGCAAATAGCGGTGGAAATTTGCCACGGCTTACTACTTTTATTTTTCAAAATTCCTTAGGAAATCTAACTATTTCTCGTTCCTGGCTAAGTATTCACCGGAAAAGTAAACTCCTTGACTCGAACTACTAGAATTGTTAAAGCAGAGAAACGCTCCCCTTGTTAAAAGTGGAAAATTAGACGAAACTGTTTGGTAATAACAGCTATAATAAAAAAATAACAATTTGATAAAGTAGTCGGACGGGAAGAGGATTTTAAGTTAACTGGATTTATACCCAATAGTATGAGTTACCTTCCATCAGGTTGATTTAAAAAATTGCTTAAACCCGGCGGGTTTTCAAAACCCGCCGGGTTTCATATCCTGCGTTATGGCAGCTACTTGAAGCGATTGGGTATTACACCAGGTTAAACGCATTAAAAGGAAGGACATGAATGATGAAGGCTTGGGAAAAGTGTTAAGCTTTAATGGTACAGCAACAATATTTTCCAGAGATGTTGGATGTCAAGCTAGTCCGCAAGTATAAGCATACTTGCTTAGTCACATCTTAATGCTGAGTTTATGGGCAATCCTAAGCCAAATGTAGTCCTTCTAAATAAATTACCATTTTTCTTCTAGCCAAAGAAAACCCGCACAAACCAAAAGAGTTAAAAAGAAATAAATTGCCGGTATAGGCTGCTTGCCAGTAAAAGACGTATCAGCGAGTGACTTATTAAGATTAGTTTTTACGAAGTTACGGGTAGCGGTTAAGCGAGCGGCGAAGCGCCAGGCAATAAAGGAAGAATCCGCAAAAACGTAGAACAATTGGGGAGAGGCTTGTGGTTTGTTAATCTCATGCCAGCCGCTATTACGAGGCCAAAACGAGCCGGTAAACCGGTGGGGTAATAACGTTTGCTGTGCCAAGTACACCGTATCCGGCTGCTGACTTACCGCGTGCACCATTCCCTTCGGAAAAGATTTATTTTTAGAATAGGTATAATCCGACAAATAGAGCGTAAGTACCTGATTAGCCAAGGGGAAGGGGGCAGCGGCTACGTGCCAGGTATGATCCGTAACCAAAGACTTGCTGGTTTGGCTTAATAGAAAAGACCAAAAATGAGTATAAGCGGATTTATTACTGGCCAATGGCCAGGTATACGTTTGAGGCAATAAACTTACCGTTACTTTTCCCCAACCTGTTCGTTTAGTAGCTACCAAAGCGTTTTCGGCGGCGTCCCAGACTAGTTGCTTCAGGTCCGGTGTTAGCTTAATAAAATAAGGCAAAGAAGTAGATGTAACAGAATGAGTATAATCCGGCCAGAAGACGGGCGTGGTATTTAACTCTGGTTTTGCCAATGGGCTACGAACGAAGGAAAAGTTTTTTAGTAAAGCCGGCGCCGAATGTAAAGGCAAAGCTTCGGGTACTATTATTACTCCTAGTCCGGCTTGCTGCACGGCTTGCGTTAAGGCTTGTTGCTGGCTTGCCGATAATGTTTGGATGGTAGAAACATCCGTAATTAGCAAATCGAACTGCTGCCATAAAACGGCATTCAATGGCTGAAGCGGTACTTTAGGCATATTTAGCCATTCCGTTTGAAAAATATCTTTACTAACAGGAAGGCGTAGAGCGACGCCGTGTTGTTCGGCGGCCAAATAGTTTTTTAAAAATTTTATTTCAAAGGAAGGGCTTGCTGGCAATAGCAGAATACGCAGTTTTTGTTTGGGTTTTACTTCGATGGGCAGCTCTCCGACAAAAGAACGCTTATTCCCTGATTTACAGTGCAGCGCATACACGTACTGGCCGATCTGCTTCGGTAAGTAAGTTACGCTGAAACGATTGACACCGGTATTTTTAATTTGAATAGAATCCTGGGTTTTACCGGCTACAGTTAAATAAAGCCAGGTAGTTCGTTTGGTAGTTTGGTGGTAGCGCCCGGTTAACGTTAACTTTTCGCCTAGGGTTAATTGCTTCGTCCAATCCAGGCTGATTACTCCGATGGGAAAGGCATTTAAATGCGGCACCAGGCGAATGGAATCCTGCGGTTTTAAATCTATTTCATCTAAGCCGTAGCCTAATACGTGCAGGCGCTTTACCCGCGGATAATGTTGCCGGATTTCTGCGACGTTGGTTATGGACTGGTAACCCGTAGCAGCTGTGTCGTAGCTAAATATTGGCGGCTTCCTTCGAAATTCTTTTAGTATTTTTTTTAACGAATCGAGCGGATAACCGGGGGTAAGTAAAATGGCTTCCGTGGCATTTACCCGAAGGGTTCTGTACGCTGGTCGCGCTATAAAAAACAAACTAAGAACGGCACCCGCATTTGCTAAAATCCGAAAAAATAAAAAACGGCGATTCGGGCGTTTCCAGGCTAACCCAAGCAGGGGAACTAAAAGGAGAATTGCGCCGGCAAAAATTAGTATATCCTTCAAGTAGCGTGGTTCAATTTATTTTACATTCCGGAAATACTGTTCGGCCAGCGGGCTCCGATGAACCGATTGAGGAGTTAGCGGTACGGTGGGTTGCGGTAATACGCTTTCAAAAGCCGCAGCTACCGTAACCAAACAGGGGCTACACGTAATTTTGCCGGTTTGCACTTCCGTTATCAGCTGCCTTAAACTTTTTAAGCTTTTTAGATATTTAACCGGTTGATTAACCGTAATCTGAGCTAGTTCCTGACCGGCTTGTTGCAGTAAAAGTATTTCTTTTCCCGCTTTTATAAAGCCCGGTTGCTGGGCGGAAAGCCACGGGAGTGCCTGCCTTATAAAAGGATAAGATTGTTTTTCTGTCCGATTCTCGATGTTGTCCGGAGCGTTTATTTTATTTAATTCCCCGGTAAGTCTTTTTTCAGCTTCTTTCAAGGGCGGCGCATCAAAACCCATTTTACGCACGTAAGCCCGCGATTTTTGCTGTACTTCTTTTAATAAACGTAATGCTTTGTACTCAAAAGGCAGGGCGGCTTCCGGCTGGCTCAGGCGTAGCCGTAGCTCCGCTTCCCACATTTGGGCTAAAGCCGCTTTTAGTTGCGCTTTCACGGCCGGTTCAAAATAAGTAGCATCTTCTTCGGTGTCGTGTTGGTGGATATAAGGTGCCAGTAATTCGGTAGCGTTGTTAGGTTCTTTTGAGGTAGCGCTGTGGCCATGACCATCGTCATCGTGGTGTTCCGCGGCTGGGTTTGCGCCAATCACTGTTTCTGATTCTTCGCCCAAAAATTTGCCGTAACGCAGCCGTAATATTTTCTGGTCGGCACCTAAATTGTTAGAACGTTCCTGCACCACTATGGGCGTTAAAACTTTCTTGCCTTGAATGAGCTTCTCCGTATCGATAATTAACTGGCGTTGGCTCCGGAAATAGGCAGGCACCACGGATACCCCCAAGGATAAAGCTGCGCCATCGGTTACCACGGTAGTATCTTCGAGTTGCACAAAATACGTTTCAGAGCGAGCGTAGCCACGGTGGTTATCCCAGGCTTGCAAATAGAAATAGAACTCATCGCCGTAAGTCATCCCCAAGGCTTTTAAATCTATATTTTTCCGGACGGAATGCTGTTTTAACGATTTAATCGAATTGAGACTTAGCGGGTATGGCACCTCCCGGAATGTAACGCTTTCGCCGGAACCTTGGGCTATGGTGGCCACCAGATTCGCTTTTTGCAAACCGTAATCATCACTCAAGTTTGCCTCTACGTTTACTTGTTGCGGCTCGCCAAATTGAATTTCGGAATAAGGTTTGGGTTTTTGAATTGAAATAACTGGATTTTGATCCGCTAGGAGTTCTACGGCGTATAATTCTGATTTTTTAGCATTTAAATCAAGGGTGTAAATAAAAGAACGGGCGGGAGTGAAGGAAGTTGTATACGTGTTTGGTTTAGTCGCTACCTTCCGGAAAGTAAGCTTAGATTTTTCCGCAGTATTTAGCTGCAAGTTATTTATATTACCGGTAGTACGAACTACCCAGGTTAGGCGGGAGCCTTCTTCTGCTTTAAAATTAAGATTGTTTAAAGTATAAGCGAGCCGGTGCGTATAAGCCGGCGGTATAACCCGGATGCTCACGGATTGGATTCGCGCTACTGATTTTATAGTAGTTTTAATTTGATTTTCCGGTTGCTCCGAGGTAGTTGCCAGAGTAGTTTTTTCCTGGGAAAAATAGGGTAGAAATAAAATAACAGCAGATAAAAACAAGCTTAAAAATAAGGTAAACCAAGCCTTGTTATACGAAATTGCTATCGCTTTTTTCGGGTCCAGAGCACGCAGCAAAGGCGCTAGCCGCTGCACTTGCAATCGTTCCAACAAGTTCAGGTTTTCCGGAGGCGTGAGCAGCAGGTGGCAGCTTTCTTGAAGTTCCGGTTGCGTTCTGTTTAAATGTTGAACAATAGCAGCGGGAGAAATACGCCGGGTTTTTTGAATTTCCCAAATCAGAAAAAAAATACCTATCCCCCAAATAAATAATACAGTAAAACTAGAGCTATTTTCTGGTTGCCATTTAAAATAGATGGCGAGCCACACTAAACTGAATGCCAGGGACAATAAACCATAAAAGGCGATTTTCCGGCGGATATAGGATTGTTTGACTTCGTTAATAAAATCTATGCCGCTCATACTCTTGCCTTTTGAAAGCTTACCATCCGTTCCAGTAAAAATAAAATAGCGGCGAGTAATAGAAACCAATATTTCAAATCCCGTAAATGAATATTTTCAGAAACTATATGGCTGGTTGGCCGACGAATTACGGGTTGCACCTGGGTTTCAGCAATAAGGCGGGCGTCGTATTTTATTGTTGGTTCCGGCCAGAGCAAGGAGCTAAGAATTTCCGGGAAATAGCTGCTTTCGGGCAAACTGTTCCATTGGGAATTAAACCGGCTGGCAAAGTAATAAGTGCCGCCTTTTCCGGCGGGTACAAAGTGCAAAATAGATTCGCCGTAATTGTTTTTCCAGCTTTGCAAACTATTTTCGCGGGAAATAGGCGCATGTTTACTTAATCGAATGGATGCGGGCCAGCCCGTTACCGTAAGCCAGTTAGCGGTGGTACTTTTTATTCCGGTTGGTACATCCTTAAAAATAAAAAGCCCTTGCGCTAGTTTAAGCTTGATATTATCCGGAATAGCCGCGTCGGATAGCCAGAAAAGAAAATCTGCTTTACTGTTTAAATTATTAAGGGTAGTGCTCAATTGAACAGCAACGGGACGATGCGTGTAGGAGCGAAGCGCTTCCAAGGTCGCCCGCACGTATCCGGCATCTGCTTGGCGGCTTTGGTTATAGATAATAGCAACGCGCATGGAATCTTTCTCCACTTCTATTATTTCTGGAGTATTCCGTATTTTCAAAAAAGCTCGTTTACCTTCCTGGGAAAATAGTAAAGCAGGGGCATCAGGAATGGTTACTGTCTGGTTAGATATTGGTTTAGCGAAAGGATAAGGCGTAAACCTAGTTTCGGAACTGGTACTACGGCCCAGTAAAACAGTAAGCGAATCGACATTGGATGGAAAAGCTTCCTGCACCCAAATTTTGTTCTGGTTGGTTGGAATAGTTACCCAGTGAATCGTATTATTTAAAACTGGCCGACGACCAGCGAAATTATTTAAATTATTTGGTGTAAAAATTAAATGCTCTAATGCAGTTGAAAATTTATGGCTTAACTGTTGGACTAAAGTCCAATAATTTGTCGCCCCAGAATCTGCCTTAATTAGTAATTTGCCTTGTTTGATGTTTATCCAATCTTCGGCAGATAGAAGCGGAAAGGTGTTTCTCAGTTGCCGCAGTTCATAATTTTGTTGGGTCAGGGAATCAAGGGTATTTTGAATAAGCGGTAAATTAGGTGTTATTAGAAGTTCTGGTGCTACCCAAACGTATTTTTGGCTTTTCGGCGGAAGCGTTTGCCTCCAGACGGGCTGCACCAGAAACAAAACCAATACGGTTAAAAGCAGACAGCGCAGCAAGAGCAAAGGCCAATCCTGAAAACGCAGGCTACGGGCTTTTTTACTGGCCGTAGCTGCCAGCCATTTAATACTCCCTACCTTAATAACTCTGGGCGGCTTTTTATTCCAGAGGTGAATCAGCACCGGAACCAATAGGCCAGCCAGTGCGATAAACCAAAAGGAAGAAAGCAGTTGCAACATAAAATATTTTAAATTTTGGAATTTTATCTTATCGCTGCAGACGATACTTCAGCAATAAGCGCAGCGCTTTATCTAAAGGTTCGTGCAATAGCAACTGGTCGTAAGTAATTTGTTTTTTGCGCAAGCTAGCGGCCAATTTTTGCAACCAAGCCTGGTAATTGGCTTCGTACAGCAACCGTTGTTGGCTAGAATCTACCTGAATCGTTTCGCCGGTTTCTAAATCCTCCAATAATACCGCACCCGAATAAGCTAAATTTAATTCCTGCTTACCCAATAGGTGCAGCAATAGAACCTCCTGGCCGCGACGGCGCAAAGAACTTAATACATCCGTAATTTCCGTTTCCTGTTCGTACATATCGCTCAGAAAAACGGTAATGGTTTTCTTTTTAGTGGTTTGTAATAAACTATTGCTTACTGGCACTGTAGCAAAACGGCCGGTGGCCGTTAATTTATCGAGTGCGGTAAAAAAGCGGGGCAACTGACGGTTACTACCGGCGGGTAAAATATTAGTTAATTTGTTTTCGTGTAATACGTGTAAGGAGATTTCATCGCCTTGTTGGACTGCCAAATAACCTAAACAAGCCACCACTAATTTAGCGTAAGTTATTTTACTCATACCGGCTTCCTCGTAGTTCATGGAATTACTGGCATCTACCACAAATTGTACCCGCAAATTGGTATCGGTTTCAGATTCCCGGATATAATATCGGTCGGAGCGGGCAAACATTTTCCAGTCCAGTTGTCGCAAATCGTCGCCGGGCTGGTAGCTCCGGTATTGGCTAAACTCTAATCCAGCACCTCGTTTCAGACTATTATGCAAACCGGCAGTAAACCCAGCCACCACCATGCGTGCCACTAAAGACAGATCTTTTAGGGCGGCCAGGGTTTGCGGATCTATTAACTTGGTTTGCATTTTTTAGTTGAGCTTTATAAGGTAAAGAACATTCAATAACCAAAGGCTAATTTTTATTTTAAACTAGATTTCGGAAGTTTAATGGCTTTTAATAACTCGGAAACTACGCGGTCGGTATTTATTTCTTCCGCCTCGGCGTTAAAATCGGTTACGATGCGGTGCCGCAGTACGGGGTAAGCTAAGGTTTGAATATCCGGGGCAGTAACCGAGAAACGATTATGCAGCAAGGCCCGGGCTTTAGCCGTTAAGATTAAAGCTTGTCCGGCCCTTGGACCAGCACCCCAGCGCACGTATTCTTTTACCATACTAACCGTGGTGGTAGCCGAGCGGGTATTCCGTACCAGCTGGTTCACGTAAGAAACTAAATCCGGACTAATGGTTACTTCCCGCACTAATTTTTGTAATTGCACTAAGTCGTGGCTGGTTAAAGCGGCTTTTACTTCTGGTTGGTGGGTGCCGGTTGTGTTGGCCAAAATACTTAATTCTTCTTGTTCGGTGGGGTACTGAATACGGATGTACAATAAAAACCGGTCGAGCTGAGCTTCTGGTAAGGGATACGTGCCGGCTTGTTCAATGGGGTTTTGAGTAGCTAAAATAAAAAAAGGGCGGGGCAGCACATAGGTTTTACCGGCGTAGGTTATCTCAAACTCCTGCATGGCTTCGAGTAAGGCGGCCTGGGTTTTAGGGGGAGTCCGGTTAATTTCATCGGCCAGAACAATATTGGCGAAAACGGGACCTTCGTTAAATTTAAAAAAACGCTTACCGGTACTATGGTCTTCCTCCAGAATTTCGGTACCTAAAATATCGGTGGGCATTAAATCGGGCGTAAACTGAATGCGCCGAAAAACACAATCTGTGGCGTTAGCCAACGTACGAACTAATAAGGTTTTTGCCAGGCCCGGTACTCCTTCCAGCAAACCATGACCACCTGCTAATAAAGTAATGAGCACTTCTTCCAGAACCTGTTCCTGCCCCACAATTATTTTCCCGATTTCAGTTTTGAGCTGCGGTAATTTAGCTAATAAATAATGTACTTGTTCTTCGGTTTGCACGGGTGGAGTAGACTTTAAATTTTTAACTGCCAGTATTTACACGGCTTGCCTTACTGGTTTATCAACTACTTTCTAAATGATATTACGCAAGGATACTATTTTGTCTCTTGGGAAGCTAATCTGTAGAGAAACATTTGAAATCTGCCCTTAACCGAAAGTAAAGCAGAACTTAGCAATCTATAAACAGTAAAAAAGTGGCTTATCTCCATGGAAAAGTTTTTTTTTGAAAATTAAGTTGGCGCGAGCGTCCTCGATCGTGTCTCCCCATGTAGTAGGCCTCTGGCCGGACCAACAGATAACCGATTTTAAATGCAATTAAGTCAAATTCCTGCCGGCCAGAGGCCGGACGATGAACATCACGAGCGAGGACGCTCGCGATAGAGTAAGAACGTAATGGCCTTATCTTTCAATAAAAAATTTCAAGTTTTGCCTCATAGAAACGAATAGTGTTCCGGCAGTTTCATTTTCTTGATTCATTTTAATGAGGAACGGGTATTACTTTGGCGAAAACTTAGGCAGTGAGCGCGTACATAATTATATTAACGCCAAACTTGGTATTATCTTCGGCTAGCCAACGTTTGTTCCGGAAATCGTAATCCCATTCACAGCCGTAATCTTTGTTGCTGTATAAAACGCCTATCCGGCCATCAATTATTATGGCTTTTAAATAATCGTGCACCAGGTCATCGCCCCAGCCGTTTAGTTCAAAAGAAGTGGGCGGCGGACCATCCGGAAATTTAAAAAAAGCTTTATAAATAGGATGTGTATTGGGGATTTTGCGCAAAGCGTTGCTGCCAAAGCAGGTTTCCATTTGTCGTTCGAACGAGCGGGCAAAAAGGCCGTCGATGTCGTGGTTGCAATCGTCGACAAAGACAAAACCACCGTTTTTAACGTATTTTTTGAAGTTGCTTTTCTCTTTGGCCGTAAACTGAACTAGTTTATGCCCGCTGAGATAACAGAAAGGATGTAAAAATAAATCGTCGCTTTCCAACAACACTACTTTCTCCTGGGTATTTACCGGAAGGGTGGTATATTCAATAAGGGAATTCAGGATGTTCGAAGGCATCCGGATATCGGTATCCCAATCGCCGGAACGGTATTGCAAACGAACAAAAGTAAAAGCCGAGGTAAAAAGCATCAATCGGTTTCAAACGGTGTCGCCGAAATATTTTCTTATTCGACTACTTATTCTTTAGCTTCTAAAGTAGAAAATTAAATTAATAATTCCGATTCTGCTTTAAAGGAAGTACGCACTGGTGTTTCGTCCATGGTCGATAGATGATAGTCAGTAAATCTGAGCTATAATGGGGCCAGAGCAGGTGAGATAATTATTTTCCGTAATATTTATTAATGTTTAAACCGCATCGGATAAACTGGTAAAGGTAAAATCTCGAATTTTTAACGGCGGAATCATGTAGTTTTGGAAAGATTCACCGCTTACGGTTCGCTCGGGTTTACCCATCGCTTCCAGGTTGTTGAGCATAATAACCGGACTCTCATTAAACCGGAAGTTTTTAACCGGAAAAGCTATTTTGCCATTTTCGATGTAAAAAGTGCCATCGCGGGTAAGACCGGTTAAAAGTAAGGTTTGCGGGTCTACCGTCCGGATATACCACAAGCGCGTAACCAGGATGCCTTTATCAGTACCTTTAATCAGATCTTCCAGGCTGGCGTTGCCGCCCTCCATGATAAACCCCTTAGGCGGCGGCACTGCTTTTACGCCTTGTTTTTCGGCCCAGTATCGGGAATAAGTTAAGTTTTTGATGACGCCCTTTTCAATCCAATTAATTTTTTCCTGTTTGCGGCCATCACCAGCCCACGGTGAAGTGGGTAGTTCCGGGTGCTGCGGGTCGGAGTAAATATGAATTCGCTCATCTACTAACTTTTCGCCGAGTTTGGTTTTTCCGCCGGGTTTACTCAGAAAGCTGCGGCCTTCGTCGGCGCTACGGGCATCCAGGTTAAAAAATAAGTTTTCCAGCAATACGGCGGCGGCCGTCGGCTCCAGTATTACGGTGTATTTTCCGGGTTCAATGGCTTTGGCGTTTACCGAGCCTTGTGCTTTCTGAATGGCTACCCGGGAAGCGGCCGCCGTATCTAATTTTTGAATATCGTTGTAACCCTTAGTGGCATAGCCCGAACCTTTTCCATCGGCTGTCCGGACGGTTAGAGAAAAGTCGACGTTGGTGCTGGGGTAATAGGCAAATAAACCTTTCGAATTCATTAGGGCCGTGTAGCCTTTGTAATTTTCGAGGTAGCCAGCGGCCGTTAAATTCTGAGCCCGAACTAGCTCCAGGCTTTGCGCTACGGCTTCGGCGCGGGTAGCCGGACTGGCATTAGCCGTAGCCTCCACAAAGCCTCTGCTCTCTAAATACTCCTGGGGAGTAAGCGGTGGCACAAATTCCGGGCTTTCCGGCGATAAGCGGGCTAGTTCTTCTGAGCGGCGTACTACTTTTTCCAGCGAAGCTTCATCAAATTCATCAATGGTGGCCGTACCCACGCGCTTACCAAAAGACGATTGTACCGCAATATTTTTATTGACGAGCGAACCGCTGGTAGAAACTGTGTTGCGGGCATAACGCAAATTGCCTCTTTCTTCACCCAGAATATTTATTTCGCACGTTTCCGCTTTAGAATAGCTCAGAATCTTCTTGCACAAGCTTTCTGCCTCTACCTTTGATAATATTGTTGCCATATTTTAGTCGATAGTCCATGGTCCACCGTCCACGGGTTTATTTTATAGTTGAAAAGTTAAAAAGTTGGAAGGTTGGAAAATTTTAAAGTCAGAAAGTTTAAAGTTTTACAAAGTGCATTCCTCATTTACTTCCAAATGATCATTCATTAAAAGATTTAAAAATCATCTACTTTAGTAGTTCATTAATTTAAAAACCTTCTAACTTTCCAACCTTCCAACCTTCTACAGCTTCCGGGCGGTATTGATAACGTTTACACCATTAAACCGAGCGGTGGCACTGCCGTGCGACACGGCGCTTATCTGTTCGGGTTGTCCTTTGCCATCGAAAAAAGTGCCGCCTAACCGGTAATCGCGCTCGTCGCAGATAGCCGTGCAGGAGTTCCAGAATTCCTGCGTGTTCGATTGGTAAGCCACATCTTTGAGCATGCCGGCAATTTTACCGTCTTTTATTTCGTAAAAAAGCTGTCCGCCAAACTGAAAATTGTAACGTTGCTGGTCAATCGAGAAAGAGCCGTCGCCAATAATATAAATGCCTTTTTTTACATCTTTTATCATTTGTTCTACGCTGAGGGGCAGGGTGCCCGCTGCGAGCGAAACATTCGCCATCCGCTGAAACTGTACATTGCTCCAACTGTCGGCGTAACAGCAGCCATGCGATTCTTTTTCACCAATAATGTGCGCCTGGTCGCGGATAGCCTGGTAATTTACCAAGGTTCCATTTTTTACTAAATCCCAGCGCTTGGTTTTAACACCTTCGTCGTCGTAGGCAACGTAACCCAAAGAGCCAGGCTGCGTTTTATCGGCAAATAAATTTACCTGCGGACTACCGTATTTAAAGGTTTTACTCTGCCATTTATCCAGAGTGGCAAAGCTGGTTCCGGCAAAGTTAGCTTCGTACCCCAAAACCCGATCCAATTCCAAGGGGTGCCCCACCGATTCGTGAATAGTAAGCCACAGATGCGAAGGATCCAAAACTAAATCGTATTTACCGGGTACTACGGTTTTGGCGGTCAGTTTTGCTTTACTTTGCTTGGCAGCGGCTACAATATCTTCGAGCATGTCGTAGCCTTTGTGGTAGCGGGTAGTAACGCCACTTATTTTATCCTGGGGGTTAGTAGTTAAATATTCATAACCCCGGCCCACCGGAGCGCTTAAAGAATCGCGGGTTTCAAATTTACCCGTAGTTTTATCTATAGAAGTTACCTGAAAAACCGGCCAAATGCGGTGCACATCCTGATCGATGTAAGAGCCATCAGTGGAGGCAAAATATTTTTGTTCGTTTACTAAAAACAAAAGCGAGTTTACATAATTTGCTCCGTTTTTGAGGGCGGCGGCATTAGCGGTAAGTAATAAATCGGCTTTTTCTTTGATGGGTATTTCAAAAGCGTTTTTCTGAATGGGCGTTTTCCAGGTTACTTCTCCGGCTCCTTTTTGCGGGGCCAATTGTACCGGCTCCGTTTGCAAGCGGGCATTGGCTTTGGCAATAGCTACCGCATCGGCGGCGGCGAAAGCAACTTCCTGTTCCGTTTTGGCATCTACCACAGCGGCAAAACCCCAGCAACCATTGGCAATAACCCGGATGCCCACGCCGTACGATTCGGTATTAACAATATTTTCTACTTTTTCTTCGCGGGTTATCACAAACTGCCTTAAGTAACGGCCAATGCGCACGTCGGCGTAGGTAGCTCCTTTGGACTTAGCGGCATTTAACGCGGCGTCGGCCAGCCTTTTTTTCAGGGCTACGTCTATAATTTCTAAATAAGCTTCCGGAGAAACCGCACGGCCAAACGCCGGCACCTGCGACAGCAATACGCTGCCCATGCCAATAGAAGTTAACTGAAGGAAATCACGTCGTCTCAAAATAGGTGCGTTAGAAAGTGCCGGGATAAGGTTAGTAAGTGTTTAAAAATAGGCTACTTAAATGTAATCAATTTTAATTATTTTAAAAGAAAGGGCAACTATTTATTTGCGGTAAAATTGTGAGTAGGTTTTTTTGTGAGTATTGTGCAAGTTTGTTTGCGAGGGTAATAGTTAATTTATTAATAATCGATCCTAAAGTGTAGATTTACTTCATTCTCCTACTATTGCTAGAATTTTTTTAAATATATTTTCTGATATCCTGAAATCAGTTTCTTGCACTTGCTCCAGAACTGGCGAAAGCTTTTCAACATAGCCTTTTTCTTTAGCTTTGACTAAAATTCCTAAACTTCCCGTAATTTTCAGATTTAGTGATTTGGCTACTTTTCTGGCTTTTAAGTCGTCAAGTGCTACAATAGAATCAGGTAAATCAAAAGTCAAGGCAATGGCGCTTGATTCTCCTGGTCCTAAAACATGGGTGAGTGTCTTTTGAAGTGCTTGGTTTTTTGCTTCTATTGTTTTTATCCAATCAGGTAAAGCATCACCAAATTCGGCGGCTATAATGGGCGTAACATAAATAGTGTCATAACATTGTCTGAGAAGCTCCAGTTTGCCTATTTTATCAAATAAAATCAAACAACTTGTGTCGCAGATAATTAATTCAGGCATTGGCAATATCAGATAATAAATCTTCTTCTGATTTGCTGAACAGAGAAAATCCGTACATACCCATTATTTCTATGAAAGCTCTTTTAGAAAGTCCGGCTAAATCAGCGGCTTGACCTAAAGAAAGCTTTTCTCTTTCGTATAACTCACCAGCTAATATTATTTTCAACTCTGGTTCATTTATATCCAGATTCTCCGGTAGGGATAAGTTTACTATTCTCATATTATTATCCGTTTAAATTCTTCTATTCTCATTGCTGCAGGTGAAGAGCGTGTCGTTTTAAGTGATAGATTCTCGAACGGTTAGGAAAAAATCTAATGCTTTTTATCTATTATTATACGTGGTTTTTCCTTTCAGAACGGTCAAATCTCAATTGAATGAAAGCTGAACTGGCACTATTCGTCTAGTAATATCAAACTCATTTAAACCGCATCCGACAAACTGGTAAACGTGAAGTCCCGGATTTTCATGGGCGGAACCAGATTGCCGCCTACGCGTTGGGGCTTTCCTAAAGCTTCGAGGTTGTTGAGCATGATTACCGGGCTTTCGTTGAACCGGAAATTTTTTACCGGGTGTTTTATTTTACCGTTCTCAATGTAAAAAGTACCGTCGCGGGTGAGGCCGGTGTACAGTAAGGTTTGCGGGTCTACCGCCCGGATGTACCACAAGCGGGTTACCAAAATGCCCCGGTCGGTACTTTTAATCATGTCGTCGATGCTTTGGGTGCCACCCAGCATAATAAAGCCGCCGGGCCGCGGAATAGATTTGATGTTTTTATGCTGCGCCCAGTAACGGGTGTTGTACAGGTTTTTAACCACGCCTTTTTCAATCCAGGTTATTTTCTCTTGCGGCCGGCCATCGTCCGCCCAACCGCTGCTAGGTATGTCCGGGTTAGTAGGGTCGGAGTAAATGGTGATGCGTTCGTCAAATAATTTTTCGCCAAGTTTAGTGCCACCACCTTTTTTAGCCAGAAAGCTGCGGCCTTCGTCGGCATTACGGGTATCTAAACTGTTGAGTAAAGCTCCCATCAAACTGGCGTCGGTGTTGGCCATTAAAGCGGCGGGCTCCAGAATAACCGTGTATTTTCCGGGTTCAATCGCTTTCGCATTCGAAGAGCCCATGGCTTTGGCAATAGCTACCTGCGAAGCTTCGACCGCGTCAAACTTACTAACGTCGCTAAAATCGCGGGTGGCGTAACCAGAACCGGTACCATCGGCAGTGCGCATGGTTACCGAAAATTCTACGCTTGAATCCTGGTTGTAGGCAAATAAACCTTTCGAATTCATTTTTGCGTTGAAGTTGCTGTAATCTTCCAGGAAACCAGCGGCAGTTAATTTCTGAGCATTGGCCATCTCAATGCTTTTACCGGCTACTTCGGCCCGGTATTCTGGGGTAATATTGGCCGTAGAAGCAAAGTGCGCGTTGGTGGGCAAGTAGGTTTGTGGGCTTAAAAATTCGATGTATTCTGGGTTTTCAGGGGCTAAGCGCGCAGTTTCTTCGGCTTGCCGCACTAATTTTTGCAGCGCGGCATCGTCGAATTCGTTAATTGTAGCCGTGCCCGCGCGTTTACCGAAACGTGATTCTATCGCCAGTGAAGTATTTTCTTCTGCCCCACTCGTAGAAACACTGTTACGCGCATACCGGATGTTGCCGCCCTCGGTTCCGCTCAAATTAACCTCGCATTCATCTGCTTTGGAGTAACTTAAAATTTTGCGTAAAATAGCTTGCGCTTCTTCTTTGTTTAGTATTGCCATGTTTTTTAGTTGAAAAGTTGAAAGGTTAGAAGGTTGGAAAGTTGTTAGATTTCTAGATTGTTAGAGAGTTGAATAGATAATTATATAGAGTTAAATAGGACACACGCTCCGTAAAACTCAAAACTTTTTAACTTTTCAACCTTCTAACTTTATAACCTTCCAACCTTCTAACTTAAATCTTCCGGGCAGTATTAATTACATTCACTCCGTTAAAGCGGGTAGTAGAACTGCCGTGCGACACGGCACTTATTTGGGCCGGTTGGCCTTTGCCATCGAAGAAAGAACCGAATAAACGGTAATCGCTTTCATCGCAGATAGCCGCGCAGGAATTCCAGAATTCCTGGGTGTTCGCCTGATAAGCCACATCTTCCAGCATGCCCACAATTTTACCATTTTTAATCTCGTGGAAAACCGTACCGCCAAACTGGAAATTATAGCGTTGCTGATCGATGGAGAATGAGCCGCGGCCGGAAATATAAATGCCTTTTTCCACGTTTTTAATCATATCATCAACGGATAGCTTGGTTTTACCGGGCGCCAAAGACACGTTGGCCATGCGTTGGAACTGCACCGAACTCCAATTATCGGCGTAGCAACAGCCATGCGATTCTTTTTCGTGAATAATATGCGCTTGGTCGCGGGTTGCCTGGTAATTTACCAATAAGCCTTCTTTAATAAGGTCCCAGCGTTTGGTTTTTACCCCTTCATCGTCGTATTCTACATAACCCAAAGAGCCGGGCTGCGTTTTATCGGCGAAAATATTAACCAGCTTACTGCCGTATTTAAAGTTTTTGCTTTGCCATTTATCTAAAGTGGCGAAACTGGTGCCCGCGTAATTGGCTTCATAACCCAGTACCCGGTCTAACTCGGTGGCGTGGCCCACGGATTCGTGAATGGTTAAGCCTAAATGATTGGGATCCAATACTAAATCATATTTGCCGGGAACTACCGATTTAGCCGAAATTTTAGCTTTAGCTTGTTTGGCGGCGGCGGCGGCATCTTCCAGAATATCATAATATTTATAATAACCTTGCAAACCGGTACCAGCCGGACCGGCAATTTTAGGGGCAGGATTACTTAAATATTCATAACCCATTCCCATGGGGCTGCTCAGGGCTTCCCGGGTCCGGAATTTACCAGTAGTTTTATCTACTGCCGTTACCGTAAAAGTGGGCCAAATTCGGTGCACATCCTGATCGATATAAGAACCATCGGTAGAGGCGAAATATTTTTGTTCATTTATCTGAAACAGGTTAGAATTTACAAAACTAGTCCCGTTCTCCATGGCTTTGGCGTTGGCCGCCAATAATAAATCCGCTTTTTCGGCTACAGGCACCGCAAAAGCATTTTTCACGATGGGAGTGCGCCAGGTAACTTCGCCGGTGCCTTTTACCGGGGCCAGTTGCACGGGTTCTTTCTGAAATTTAGCATTGGCCTGGGCAATAGCTACGGCTTGTGCGGCAGCCTTGGCAATACCCGCCTCCGTAACATTACTGGTGGCCGCAAAGCCCCAGGTACCGTTGGCCAGTACCCGGATTCCTACCCCGTAAGATTCCGCGTTGACAATGTTTTGTACTTGTTTCTCGCGGGTAAAAAGATACTGTTGCAAGTAACGGCCAATGCGTACGTCGGCGTAAGTAGCGCCTTTGGCTTTAGCGGCATTTAAGGCCGCATCGGCCAGCCTTTTTTTCAAGGCCACGTCCACGGTTTCTAGATAAGCATCGGGATGTACGGCGTGGCCAAATACCGGCACCGATCCTAAAAGCAAACCGCCCATGCCGGCAGAAGTTAACTGAATAAAATTGCGTCGTTTCAAAGTATGAAAAGTTTTAAAGTACGCGGAAAATACAGAATGCTCCAATATAACGAAACTGCTCTAGGATAAAATAGAACTTGATTAAAATTTAAGTTACCGGCAACCGGCCACTTCAAAATATTAAATTTTTATATTTTAACGGTTGATCCCCGATGGTGGAATTCACCTAGCTACCGGTACTAACGGAAATGAAATAACTACTGCCGGTGATCTTGTACACAAATGTATCATTAAACCGGGTTACCCCAAAAAGTGCACTAGTACCTAGAGAAATGATTTTAGACGTAACTTGTTAAAGGTACAATTAAAATTTATTTAGCTTCTATTGTTGAGAGATCGGATAATTTTGTTCCGTAGACTATTCTTTTTTGGGCTTTATTTCTTTAAAATGAAATTTCAAATCCAGGCAAGTTTCTATTATAACTACTTAAGTAATAATATATTTTTATATTATAGTATTTTTTGTTTTATTTTTGGTATAATTATGTGGTCAAAAGCTTTGCTCGAAAGTAGGAATATTCTTTCATCATCCTAAGTTAATAAAACGTAGCTTATTCCTTCGGTTAAGGACACTAGCGAGATCATAAAGTTTGCTTAATAAGAAAAAAATTTAAATTAATATACGTTAAAAGCTTTGTTCTATGTAAATCGAAAGTAGTTTTAGATACGCAAGTGCATTTAAGCCTGATTAAATTGTTTGAATGCTTACAATAGAACGAAGGTCTTATATAATAGCGGAACTGCGCGCAAACCGGCAGCCTTCTCTTTTCATCTGTTCATATGGTTGTTGGTTAGTTAATACTGTATCCTGTAATTATATGAAATATGCCATCAACTTTACCTGTAAAACTGCTTTCTAAAAGAAAGAATTGTTCTTATTCTTCTATTTCTAAAATTAGTATTTTCTTTTTAAGTGTATTTCTGCTGCAAGCAAATCGCACTTTTGCTCAATGGACACGTCGGCAAGATGCCTGGAAAAAACACGGGGAGCTTACCAGCATTTTATACAAAGGAAAGATTTATAATTTTACCGGCTTTGGCGTTTGGCCCGAAGCCGAAAGTTCCAGCGAGGTATACGATCCGGTTCTTAACCGCTGGACTCTGCTTGCCGCCATGCCGGACGGAAAAACGGTTACGCACCAAGGTGTCGCCCGGGTAGATGATAAAGTCTGGCATATTGGCGGCCGACTAAAAAATACGACCGGTCCTTTAACCAACGAGGTCTGGATTTATGATTTAAGCCAAAATAACTGGCAACCCGGTCCGTCGTTAAAAGATCCGGCTACCGGCGCTCCCATTTTGTGGGCGGCGGGTGGAGCGGCTTTGGTAGGGCGTACTTTACACGTTTTCGGGGGTTTTACTACCAATGCCTGCAACAACGACCAGGATAAGTACCACCTGACTTTAGACGTAGATAAATGGCTAACGGACCCGCAAAATACTACCTGGGAAAACAAGTTAACGCCCCTACCCATTAAGCGCAATCATGTTAGCACCACGGTATTAGGAGGTAAAATTTACGCGTTAGGCGGTCAGTTTGGGCACGATTGCAATGGTGGTCAGGACCAGAAATATTCGCACGTATACAATCCGCTTACCGACCAATGGACTCGTTTAACCGATTTGCCCAGTGTCCGCTCGCATTGCGAAGCCGCAATTTTTCCTTTGGATGGTAAAATATACATGGCCGGCGGCGATGGCGCTCAAAATAAAGTAACTGTCCTGAACCCTGATGCAAACGGGGGGCTCGGTTCCTGGTCGAATGTAGCGGCGTTGCAATTACCCAAAAATTACATTGGGGTTTCGGCCAAAGTAGTCGGTACTAAATTTATTATCTCGTGCGGCAAGTGGAGCTCCAGTGATACCCGTAAAGAAACTTACCAGGCTACTATTTCGCGGAGCATACCGTATAAATTTGGCTTTACGGCTAGTTGCCTGAGCAAAACCGTACCAGCCGGCGAGAAAACCACCCTAAAAAACTTACTTTTTACCGTAGAAGAGGAAAAAAACTATACCTTAACTTCGAATGCTAGCTGGTTAAAAATAACGAAAAATGCTACCGGGCTGGCTATTCCAACGGCGGTGGAGATAGAAGCTACCATTGATGCCACGGACTTAGCGCCGGGTAATTATCAGGCAATTGTTACCGTAAATGGAACGGGAGGCGCCCCTAATTTCACCAGTACCAGTTTTTGTGTAAACCTATCTATCCCCGGTGCCACGAACGGCCAAACTTTAACCGTAAATACAGTGGGTAACGGAACCGTATCTAAAACTCCGGATAAGCCTGCTTATAATTCCGGTGAATCGGTGGTTTTAGCAGCCTTGCCCGCTTCGGGTTACCAGTTTGCCGGTTGGAGCGGTGCCGTTACCAGCACGGTTAATCCGCTTACTTTAGTCATGAATAATAACCAAACTATTACCGCCAACTTCACGCGGATGGAAACGCTTCCTACTACCATTCGAATAAATGCGGGCGGTACTACGCAAACTATTAACGGAATAACCTGGTCGGGCTGTTCGGCTACTAACAGTTGCAGCAATTACGTAAAAGGCGGCGCCGCGTACACGCAAAAAAACTTGCCCTTTATTACCGGGGCCAGCTTCGATAACTTAAACCAAAGTATTTACCAAACCGAGTGGACCGGCGGTGGCGTAGGAACCGGAGCAGTACCCGTAGGCGCTACTGCTTTTTCTTATACCGTACCCGTATCTAATGGCGATTACCTGGTACGCCTCTACTTTACCGAGTTAAATAAAACCGGCGCTAATTTGCGCCAATTCGATGTAAAAATGGAGGGCAACTTATTGCTTTCTAACTTTGATGTGTTTGTAGAAGCGAATGGCATCCACAAAGCCATTAAACGCGAATTTCCGGTTAGTATTGCGGATGGAGCTATTACGATTGAGTTTATTCGCCGGATTGAAAATGCGAAAATAAGCGCCATTGAAATTATTCCCCGACAGGAAGCCAGCCAGAATATAAATCCTACGGCCAATGCCGGATCAGATCTGGTGGTAACCGCGGGAGCGGATGGTTGGGCCAGCGTTCCCTTAGATGGCACTGCCTCCCTCGATGCCGATGGATACCTGGTAGCTTACGCGTGGCGTTTAAATAATACGCTGCTGGCAACTAGCTCTAGTGCTACTATACCGCTGGAGGTGGGAACACATGAAATAACTTTAAGCGTGAAAGATAATGCCGGGGCAATGCATTCCGTTACCAAGCAAATTATTGTGGAACCTATGTCAGCTCCAGCGCCAAGTACATTAAGCCGGGTTCAGGTAATCAGCGCTTCTGCCCGCAAGGAAATTACGCCTGAAAAATCTATCCGTGAAGTTAGAGTATTCCCGAACCCAGTAAAATCAGGGCATAAAATTTACCTGAACGTAAGCCAGGCTGCTAAGCAGGAAAAATTTAAAATTACTTTACACGATATGGCCGGCCGAGTTATTCAAACCAGTGAGCTTGTGAGCGATTCCCGCGGAGTTATTCATGCCGAGTTTCCATTCGGCAAACCTATTCCAGCGGGCATGTATTTAGTAGAAGTGGTTTCTGCTTTACACAGAAGCCAATTAAAGTTATTACTAGAATAAAGCACAACAAAGCTTCACTTTGTACCGGAGCTACCATTAGAACACAAAAAAGAAAATACATAAAAGACTGAAGCCAGAAAAGCGGTAGCTAAGAAGAATCGACAGCAGTCGGGACAACGAGGACGGGCGTTGATTTTCCGGTGCCGTAAACATTTCGACGTGTAGGGGCGTGCTGCGCACGTTTCTACCAGAGAAAAGGAAAAAAGTAATAGCGGCCTCTCCTCCTCTGTTTTTAGGGGAGGTGCCCGGAGGGCGGAGGGGTAGAAGAGGCCCGCCGGCCTTGAGGCAAACTCAGCCTTGTCGAATAAGTTAGCACAAGAAATCGAAGACTTTAAAAGGATCCACCTAAAAGCAGTTATTCTAACTTTATTTCACTCCGGCTCATTAAAATAACCTCTACCTACTATTCGCTCTAATGCAGTTCGGCCATTTCTAATTGGTGGTATTCTTCGGTGATGCGTTTTTGCAGCTCAGCAGGAATAGGAGTATAATCGGCAAAATGATTGCGCACTTTGGCCCGGCCCTGGCTGATATTCCGCAAAGCCGACAAAAATTTATCTAATTCCGCTAAAGGAATACGGGCTCTTATTACCTGGGCATCTTTTTCACTTTCCATACTCAGAATAATACTGCGCCGGATTTGCAGCTCCGTCATGGCATCTCCCATAATAATCGCCGGCACCGAAACTTCTACTTCCTGGATGGGTTCCAGTAAGAGAGGTTCTGCCTGTAGAAAAGCGTCGCGGAATGCCATAGTACCGGCAATTTTAAAGGAAATATCGTTGCTATCTACCGGGTGCATCTTGCCATCGTATACGCTTACCCGCACGTCGCGGACGTAGGAACCAGTAAGCGGCCCCTGCGACATTTTCTCCATCACACCTTTTAAAATAGAAGGAATAAAACGCGCATCAATCACCCCACCCACGATGCAATTATTAAATACGAGTTTTCCGCCCCAAGGCAAATCGACTATTTCTGTTTCCCGCACCGGAAATTCTTTCACGGGAGGCATTCCTTCGTAATAAGGTTCAATTTTCAGGAACACTTCGCCAAACTGGCCGGCTCCACCCGATTGTTTCTTATGCCGGTACGAAGCAAGAGCTGCTTTCTGAATGGTTTCCCGGTAGGGAACTCGCACTTTCTGGAATTCTACGGGTATTTTCGATATATTCTCCAAGCGCCATTTCATTACGGCTAAATGCAATTCTCCCTGGGCTTCCAGAATAAACTGCTTCAATTCCTGGTTATATTCAATGCCAATCGTCTGATCTTCCAGGTGAACTTCGTTTAATAATTCACTTAATTTCTCTTCGTCTTGCTTGTTTTTGGCAATAATGGCCACCCGGGTTTTATAGGCCGGGAAAAATATAGGTTGCATACTGCCTTTGGCGCCCTTACCGTTGAGCGTATGATTGGTATAGGTATTTTTAAGTTTTAAGGTACAGCCAATATCGCCGGCTTTCAGTCTTTCAATGGGGTTTCGGTTTTTTCCATCCGCGATAAACAACTGACTAATTCGCTCAGTTGTATTGGTTTTTTCGTTGAACAACTCCATGCCGATGGCTACTTCCCCGGCCAGAACTTTAAAAAAAGACAAGCGCCCTAAATGCGGTTCAATCAAAGTTTTAAAGATAAACAGCCGGGTAGGAGCGTTCGGGTCGCAAGGTACTTTATGCCCATCTTCGGTACTACCGGCGGGCATATCTACCGCCGAAGGCGCTACATTATCAATAAAGCCCATCATCCGGCCGGTGCCCATGTCTTTTTTGGCGGATAAACAAAACACCGGGAATACCTGGTGTTTCATCATGCCTATTCTTAAACCTTCGCGCATTTCATCTTCGTCCAGGCTGCCTTTCTCAAAATATTGTTCCATTAAAGCTTCGTCGTTTTCGGCGGCTTTTTCTACCAGTTCGTTGTGCAGCGCATCGGCTCGTTCTTTTTCGCTGTCCGGGATAGGTAATTTTTCGGGTTTGCCGCCGCCGGTTGGAAATTGGTACATAACCATTTTTAGCAAATCAATAATGCCGTTAAAACCCAGACCCGCATTTAAGGGATATTGCATGACGGTTACCGCCGAACCAAGAAAGGCTTTGGCTTCTTCCAGAGTCTGGTTAAAATTGGCCTTATCCGTATCCAGTTGATTTACCGCCAGAATAGTGGGTTTGTTATACTGGTCTACGTAATCCCAGAGTACTTCGGTGCCTACTTCCACGCCGTTTTGCGCGTTTAGCACTAAAACAACGGTATCGCACACGGTAATAGAGGTAATTACTTCGCCAATAAAATCATCCAGACCAGGGGTATCAATAATGTTAATTTTATAATCCCGCCATTCGGTGTGCAAAGTAGAAGCGTACACAGAACTGCCCCGTTCCCGCTCTATTTCCTGGTAGTCCGAAATGGTATTTTTTTCTTCTACGGTTCCCCGCCGGTTAGTAATTCCGGCTTCAAACAGCATGGTTTCGGCCAAGGTGGTCTTGCCGCTTTTCGCAGAGCCAATCAGCACCACGTTTTTAATGTGTTTTTCGTCGTAAGCTTTCATAGAACAGCATTTTGAAGGTGATTTTTGCTTAAAAAACAGTTAAAAAAGAAAAATCTAAAAGCTGGCAATAACCTGGATATGAATCCTTTAAATTACTATCTTTTAAAGAAATATAAAACGAAAAGCAACTGTTTTCCTGGTTAGAATTATTTTAGCACTATCAAGCATAGAGTGTTTGAATTTAGAAAAAGGAAAGACGTGATTTTAAAGAAAGTTGATGGAGAAGCCAGGTGTACATAACTTCCCAAAGAAATTGCTTCAGGGTAATTAATAGTTAGGCTGCTACTGAAGTATGTATAACTTTTCTAAAGCTCGGAAAACTGCTTTTACAAACTCAGAGTTGCGTTACTTAGAGGGATTCTTTGCTTTATAAGATGGAAATAGTTCTTTAAATTTTTTATAAAATACTTATAAAAAATGGGTAACAAATAAGATCTTAACTTCCAGTACGAGCATAAAGCAATGGGATAAACGTTTTGGCGGCAGTGGCTACGAAGAAATCCGGATGGCTTTGCAAACGGCCGACGGGACTACTTGTTAGGCGGACGCTCGGAATCGGGAATTACTGGCTGGTGAAAGTAGCCCCGGAAAATACAGCTATAATGGTTGAGAGAGAACTATACTGGCAGAAGAACCCAAAGTAAAAACAGAGTTTAGCCCGCTAAAAGCTTATCCGAATCCAATAAAGGATAAGGTTACTACCAGCTTTATCTTGCCACATACGCAACCAGTAAGCCTAAAAGTGTATAATTCCCCAGGCCAGGAGATAGCCACTTTATACCAAGGCGAAGCCAAGGCCAATAAAGTATATGAAATAATTTGGCAACCCAAAACTAACCAGTTGAATAATATGTATATCCTCCGGTTGCAAACTTCGCACGTTGCTCATGCGCAGAGAATCCTGTTAACCAAGTAATCTTTGCTGCTTTTCCCAGCCGGTGATTCTATAATGTAGAAAATGCCGGTTGAAAAATAAAGCCTGATTGAAATAATCCGGACACGATCCTAAACAGCCACTTTTTAGACCGGTAATTTTAAGAAATGAGAAATCTAATCATCCTCTTTACACTAAGAGTGTGTTTAGAATTTTTAAGAGCTAATATTAAAAAGAAGGTAAAATATAAGTTTACTGATTTTTAAAAAGTTACATCATTCTGTTTCTGAATGGATGGCTCCAGTAGGCTGCCAACTGAAATTGAAGCAAGGGTTGAAGCCACTACTTTCACTAAGTAAGGGAAATATTTCCTAACAAAACGAGTGTTAAAAAGCTGACTCAAGGCAATCAACCGCATTCGTTAGATAATCTCTAATTGTACAACCTTTAAAATTTAAACATCCTCTAAGTTAGAATAAATTTTAATTCTATTTCTATAAGTCAAATTGGGGAAGTAGTAGTGAGGTAATAAGCTGGGCTGCTATGCTGCACAGAAGCATATATGAAATTTGCTTGTTAACTTCTACAAACTGCTTAATTCTTGCAATTCGGCATCGGTAAAGAGCCGCGACCGGATAATAAAACGTACACCCATTGGAATTTCTAAGGAAAAGCTGGAACCACGTCCGGGCGTTACATCTAGGGTTAACTGGGTATGTTTCCAGTACTCATACTGGTCGCGGGACATATAAAAGTTGCAGCCGTAAATTTCTTCGAGTAATACATCCGAGTCGCCAGTTCGAAATTCGCCGGCTTCAAAGCACATAGGTTGGGAGCCGTCGCAGCACCCGCCGCTCTGGTGAAACATTAACGGACCATTCCGCTGCCGGAGCGTATCAATTATTTCTTTGGCCTCTTCCGTGACTAATACTCTTTTTACTTCCATAATTTTTTAAATAAAAAGCCTGCCGGAGTAACGGCAGGCTAAAACAGGATTTAATTATTAAAAAAAACCTAGTTTGTTCTGGTTGTAAGAAATCAGCATGTTTTTGGTCTGCCGGTAATAGTTGAGCATCATTTTATGATTTTCGCGGCCAAAACCTGATTTTTTATATCCGCCAAATGGGGCGTGGGCCGGATACGTGTGGTAACAGTTTACCCAAACCCGACCAGCTTCAATAGCCTGGGGCATTTGATAAATTTCGAAAGAATCTCGGGTCCAGAGGCCGGCGCCTAAGCCGTACATAGTATCGTTGGCAATGGCAATGGCTTCTTCCGCAGTTTTAAAAGTAGTAACCGACGTTACCGGGCCAAAAATTTCTTCCTGAAAGATGCGCATCTTGTTATTGCCTTTAAAAATGGTAGGCTGAATGTAATAGCCCTTTTCGAGGCCACTGTTCAGGTTTGCCGGTCCACCACCGCAAAGTACTTCGGCGCCTTCTTGCTTACCAATATCTAAGTACGATAGTATTTTCTCGAACTGGTCGTTAGAAGCTTGGGCTCCCATCATGGTATCTTCAGCGAGCGGATGTCCCATTTTAATGGCTTTGGTGCGGGCAATGACCCGTTCCATAAATAGCTCGTAAATATCTTCCTGCACCAGAATCCGGGAGGGACAAGTACACACTTCGCCTTGATTTAAGGCAAACATAACGGCTCCTTCCACGCATTTATCGAAGAAAGCATCATCGGCATCGGCAATGCTTTTCATAAAAATATTCGGCGATTTACCGCCTGATTCCATGGTTACCGGCACCAGGTTTTCCGAAGCGTACTGCATAATTAAACGGCCGGTAGTGGTCTCCCCGGTAAAAGCTACCTTGGCTACCCGCGGCGATGAGGCTAACGGCTTACCGGCTTCTACGCCAAAACCAGTTACTACATTTAATACGCCGGGCGGCAAAATATCCTGAATTAATTCCATTAGCACCATAATGCTGGTGGGAGTTTGTTCGGCGGGTTTTACTACTACGGCGCAGCCAGCGGCTAAAGCCGGCGCTATTTTCCAGGTAGCCATGAGCAGCGGGAAGTTCCAGAGAATAATCTGACCCACCACGCCCAATGGTTCTTGCAGGTTAATGCTAATGGTAAATTCGTCGTGCTCCGAAAGGGTAATTTCATCGGCCCGGATAGCCCCGGCAAAGTACCGGAAATGGTCGATGCACAGCGGTAAGTCAGCCGCCCGTGTTTCCCGGATGGCTTTACCATTATCCACTGTTTCTACCCGGGCCAGGAATTCCAGGTTTTTTTCCATCACGTCGGCAATATCCAGGAGTAACTTGCTGCGGGTAGCCGCCGATGTTTTAGACCAGGTTTTAAAAGCAGTATGAGCAGCATCTAAAGCCCGTTCAATATCGGCTTTGGAACCGCGGGCAGCTTGCGTGAAAACTTTGCCGTCAATCAGCGAAATATTATCAAAATACTCGCCGGAGACAGGAGCTACTCATTCGCCCCCAATAAAATGGTCGTAGCGCTCTTTAAAGGTGGGGCGAGGAAGGACGGAGGATTTTTCCTGAATTAATTCTGCTTTTTCCATTGGTAAATCTTCGTTTTAGTGGATAAAAGAATTCCCAAGTTCAATCTTTTACATACCAATTGCTTTCACTATTATCGCAAAAAAGAGACTTATTGGCTCAATTTTATAAAATCATAGACAAGGTTTCCGGTTGTGTTATAAAGTTCCTATCTTTCTGAATAGCAGAAAAATATAGGTTGCAGCCGGTGCCGCTTCATCCAGAGCCATCCTTGTTTTCGCTCGTCGAAAACCGATCGGCCTATTCCCTGGAAAATTGCGAACTGAACGTGTTCGAAACGCACCAGTCGGCAGTTAACGTTAACTTGTCGTTTAAGGATTGGGTGCTCACGAGTATGCTGCGGGGTAAAAAGGTGATGCATCTTTTTAATAAACCGGCCTTCGAATATTTGCCCGGCGAATCGGTAATTGTACCTCCCCACGAAGTCATGAAAATTGATTTTCCGGAAGCGGAAAGAACTAATCCTACCCAGTGTGTTGCCTTAGCTATTTCGGCGGAACAGATTCGGCGTACCATTGATGCTTTAAACGAACGTTGCCCCAAAGCCGATAGCCAGGACCAATGGGGGTTAAATCAAAACTTTTTTCATTTAATAAATAACCAGGAACTAGCCGAAAGTATTAACCGGTTAATTCGGCTAAGTTTAAATGATAAAACCCGGGAAAAAGATATGCTGGCGGGGCTTACCCTGCGCGAGTTGTTGATTCGGTTAATGCAAACCCAGGCCCGGAAGCTTTTCGAATTAAATTACGCGCAACTATCGGGTAGTTACCGGTTTGCGCACGTTATGCAATACATAAAAGAAAATATTACCGCTAAGCTGGAGGTAGATAAACTAAGCGAACAAGCCTGCATGAGCCGCGCCAATTTCTTCAGGAAGTTTAAAGAACAGTTTGGCTATACGCCCGCCGATTATATTTTGCAGGAACGTTTACGATTGGCGAAAAAATACTTACAGAATCCTTTTAATAGTATTACCCAGGTTTGCTTTATGGCCGGCTTTCAGAATCTGCATTATTTTATCCGGGTTTTTAAAAAAGTAACCGGAAATACTCCTAAAGCTTACCAGCAACAATACAAGATAAATGAAGCATAAGCGTGAATAGCATTATTTTGCCGAGTACCAGAACTAAAGGTTATATAGTTGCTTATTAACGAAATACCAATTCAGAAAATACGCTAGTTTTTTTAAGAATGGTTGGGGTTGAAGTACTTTAATCCCACACTATGGCGCGGACGAAGCATAAGAGTAGCTCTACTTACTCTATTAAGAATTATAGTTTCATATGGCCCGTGCCTCAACACACGACTGCTCTTATAACTTTGTAAAGCACTCTTCCAGGCTAATAACAACTTGTTGCCATTTTAGGAGAAGAAAGGCCATGGAAGTAAACCTATACCATTGATAATTAATTTAAAACTGACGGTCCCGCCACAGGCGCGCGTCAATGTTAAAGGGAGAGGTGTTAATAACTTCTACGCGGGCGTACGCCAAGTGGCGCGGATGCAATAAGTAATTTTTGGATTCTACCACCACGGCCGAGGGTACTTCTAATGCCAGCACCTTTGGGTTCGCCAACCACTCGGCCAATGCCTGGTAATTAACCTGATATTCGGCTTCTTCACGCCAGTCCGGGGGGAGTTCCGGTAGAGGAACAGGCAATTCCGGTAAAGCTAAGGTTACTAAAAATAAGTGGGGTAAATCTTCGTAGGGCAAAGCAGGTAAGTGTACTAATTGCTCCAGTAAAGCTAATTCCGGACTCGCCGAAGTATACAAAATGCCTATCCCCGGTGGGTTCCAGCGGCCGCCGTAGCGCCGGGCTCCCTCCGTGGATAAAGGAGAATTTATAAAACGTTCTTTTACTAACCGATAAGCTACCACCGGTCGTTCGGTGGAAAGAGAAGTACTGCCTTCAGGCATAAATGCCGTGTTCCATTCGACCCAGGACGGCGTGCACCATCCCAAAACCAGTAGCGGTGTCCAGTAAAGCAAGTGGCGCCTGGCGCCGGAGTTCGGACAAGGGTATTCGTAACCATCGCCCTAAAACTTCCGCTCGCCCATCGAAAACATCCAATCCATGACGTAACAAGCCCTTTAGCAACAACAACCGTTCAGAAGCATTATTATCCAGCAAGGCTTCGGGCCGAAGCCGGTGCAAGGTTCGTTCGGAAAGATTAAGAATGCGCGCCATTTCTTTATCGGTGAGCCCCACTTGATGGGCTAATTCATCGGCTTTTCCGCGCGCTACGCCGGCACGAGCTTGCTCTACTACGGCAAAACTATCACCGGCAGTACCTGTTCCTAAGAGTAAATCCATAATCACTGTTTCTTGTCACTAATATAACTGCCATTTGGCACTAATGCAAATAACGCAAGCTTTAACCGGTAAGTTTCGCTACAAAAATTTCTATTTTATTCTTTTACCTAATTCTCTCAGTTCCATGCTTTCTTGGCTTTTTAAAGAAATTTTTCTAAGTTTAATGTATCTGCTCATTTTAAAAATTGAATTATGGAGCTTCAGGTAAACGGGGTAAAGCGTACGGCCAAAGCCACTCCGGAAACGAGTCTGTTAAGTGTTTTGCGCGACGAATTTGACCTGACGGGTACCAAGTACGGTTGCGGAGAAGGGCAATGCGGGGCTTGTACCGTATTGTTAGATGGAAAAGCAGTTCGCTCCTGCCGTACACCCATAAGTTCTCTTTCGGGTAAAGAAATTATTACCGTGGAAGGCTTGGAGAAAAACGGACGTTTGCACCCGGTGCAGGAAGCGTATTTAAAGGTAGATGTATTTCAATGCGGATATTGTGCTTCGGGTATGGTACTATCTACGGTAGCTTTGCTTAAAAATAATCCACATCCTACCCAGGAACAAATTATAGATTTTATGAACGGTAATATTTGCCGCTGTGGTACGTATCCCCGCATTCTGCAAGCCATTCAAGAAGCTGCCTCGCAAGCATAAGGAGAACAAACCCATGAAATCTAAAGAGATAGTAAATGACTCAGTAGCTAATCTGCCGGAACAATTAACTACTCCTTCCGGACAGGAAATGAGCCGACGGAAGTTTTTTAAATGGTTAGGTAGTGGCTTAGCAGTAGCCTTGGTATTACCAGATACATTGGTTCAAGCAGCACCCACTACAATTAATTTAGCCACTACAAAAGTTCCGGTCGAACAAATCGGGGCCTGGCTGCATATTGGCCAAGATAGTACCGTTACAGTTTTTACCGGAAAAGTAGAAGTAGGGCAAAACATTCGTACATCCTTGGCCCAGGTAGTAGCCGAAGAACTTCGGGTGACGGTAGCTTCGATAAAAATGATAATGGGCGATACCGACCTGGTGCCTTACGATGCCGGAACTTTTGGTAGTCGCAGTACTCCGGCTATGGGTAGTCAACTCCGGAAAGCGGCCGCTGCGGCTCGGGAAACTTTATTGGATATGGCCGCTCAGGAGTTAAAAGTAGATAAAAGCTCTCTGAAGGCAGCAGATGGCAGAGTCATGCATGTGGCTAGCCGTAAATCACTACGCTACGGCGAAGTGGTGAAGGGAAAACAAATGCTGCAAACTATTTCCGAAGAAATAACCGCCACTCCGGTAAATCAATGGAAAATTGCCGGAACCTCGGTGCCCAAAGTAAACGGACGCGATTTTTTAACCGGTAAACACAAATACGTTTCAGATTTGAAACTACCAGGAATGGTATACGGCAAAATTCTGCGCCCCCCTGCCTACGGCGCTACCCTGGAAACAGTAGATGCAAGTGCCGCTAAAGCCATAACGGGAGTTACCGTAGTACACGAAGGTGATTTCGTAGGGGTTACAGCTCCTGACGTAGCCACTGCTAACAAGGCAATAGCAGCGATTAAAGCCCAATGGAAAACAACCCCTCAGCCTTCCCGTCCGGAAATATTTACCTATTTAAAAAGTAAGGCCACGGCTGGTCAGGAAAGCGGTCGCGATGCGGGCATTAACAAAGGTAATATTCAACAAGGCCTGGCTACCGCTGATAAAACCATGAAAGAAACGTACCAGGTAGATTACATTGCCCATGCCCCTATGGAACCCCGGGCGGCTCTGGCCTACTGGGAAAATGGAAACCTTACCGTTTATACGGGTACGCAACGGCCGTTTGGCGTACAAAGCGATTTAGCCGAAGAATTTAAAATTCCGGAAGAAAAAGTGCGGGTAATTATGCCCGATACCGGTTCGGCTTACGGCGGCAAGCATTCCGGTGAGGCAGCCCTGGAAGCTGCCCGGCTGGCGAAAGCTATCGGCAAACCCGTAAAACTAACCTGGACCCGCCCGGAAGAATTTACCTGGGCTTACTTCCGGCCAGCCGGTGTAATAGAGGTAAGCAGCGGCGTGAAGAACGATGGTACCCTTACAACCTGGGAGTTTCATAATTATAACTCGGGTGGGTCGGGCATGCATACGCCTTACGAAGTACAAAACCAACAGATTCAATACCACCCATCCGATTCGCCTTTAAAGCAAGGCTCTTACCGCGGACTAGCCGCCACGGCCAATATTTTTGTGCTGGAATCACAAATGAACGATTTGGCGCAATTAGTCAACCAAGACCCGCTAGCCTTCCGGTTACAGAATTTAAAAGACCCGCGTTTACGGGCTGTTTTAGAAGCGGCCGCTAAAGCTTTTAACTGGGGTAGAATTAAACCCGCTCCAGGCCATGGTTTCGGAATAGCCGGTGGTACCGAAAAAGGCGGCTTTACCGCTACCTGCGCCGAAGTAGCCATTGACCAAACCAGCGGGCAAGTAAAAGTAATTCGCACAGTTACTGCTTTTGAATGCGGCGCCGTTATTAATCCCGAGCACTTAGATAACCAGATTATGGGAGCCATTGTGCAAGGGCTGGGCGGAGCCTTGTTTGAAGCCATGGAGTTTGAAAACGGCAAAATTTTAAATCCTACCTTTGCGCAATATCGGGTACCGCGGTTCAAGGATATTCCCACTATTCAGATTATTCAGCTTAACCGAACGGATTTGCCTTCGGTGGGTGCCGGCGAAGCGCCCATTGTCGCCATTGCGCCCGCTATCCGAAACGCCATTGCCGATGCTACCGGTTTAAAATTAAAAACCTTGCCTTTAGCCCCGCAAGGTTTATCGGCGTATTTGAAGAAAAGCTGAAGTACATGGTAAGTAGGAGAAAAAAAGTTCTCTAAAGATAGAACTATGATACAGCAGAAGTTTAGCTTAATAGAGGATGCCTTTAAGTTCATTACCATAAAGATAAACTAATACCAAATAGTAAAAAGTAGCCGCCATAGCCGACTACTCCCCTCGGCTGATCGTTGGAACCTTTTCAAGTCTCCATGCTCTGGTGCTATCTAGTTGGAGAAGTAACCCGTTTGCCTCGGGGCCGGCGGGCCCCGTTTAACTCTTCCAGGCGGTCTAAGCTTCCTTCTCTCCTTCGTCGAGATGCCTCGTTCCTCGGCACCGGAACCTTCGATAATACCCAATCGCTTCAAGTAGCTGCCATAACGCAGGATATGAAACCCGGCGGGTTGGCGCAATTTTTTAAATCAACCTGATGGAAGGTAACTCATACTATTGGGTAGTAATTTATTTCCCGCAAGGTGAGTAACCACAATCGCTATAAAATAACTGTAGTTTCCGGCAAAAAAGCTTCAAGCTAAAGGCGAAAACTATTTTTAAAATTTTCTCTGTTGGTAGGTAACAATCAATCTGTGCGCCGGATGTATTGATGAAAGTAAAGTTTAAAAGGAAGTTATGTATTCAACCTTTTGAATACGGTCTAGTGTTAGTCAAATAACCTTAAATATTATAGTAACCAAATAAAGTTAGTACATTGTTAAATTAATTTTTAGAACAGATTGAATGGATGAAGTGATAGGTGAAGGTATTCCAAACTTATTTCTAATTCCTTATTTCTAATTTTTAATTTGACAGTTTAGGTTAACTTTAAATAAGGCTACAAAAAAATATTTGATTTCTGTTCCTGACAGGTGATTAGATACTTTTTATTTCCATTCCGAGCTAATAAAAACTACAGGGATTACTTTATTACTTAGCAAAAAGTAACAGACTGGCAGGCATCAATACATGCGGTCTTAAAAGTTGAAGAATACTTTTTCTCCTAAATCAAAATTACCTATGCCTATTTAATCAATTCCTTTTAACATACATACTGCAGATCAGTATGGCGAAAAAGGTGCTTTGTTCTAAGAATATTTAATCTAATTTATACTTAATGGTGGTTACTAATATGCTGAGTAACGTCCTGGATTGGACGTACCGGCTCTTGCAACAATATAAATCAAGGGAACAATTATTAACTGCCTACCACTTACTGCAGCAATCGGTATTCGAAGCAGAACGCAAGCAGCAGGCAGAACAAATTAAAGCTTTGCAGCTGGAAAAAGAACTACAAATTCACCGGGAACGCTTAGGCCGTGATCTGCACGATGGCTTAGGCTCTCAACTCACGCACTTAATTTCCCGCCTCGACATACTGGTTTACCTGGGAAATCCGGATGTTAACCAGTTAGTACGCTTATGCGAATTTGCCCGCGAAATGAACCAGACCCTGCGCGAAACCATCTGGCTTTTAGACCGGGGAACAGTGACCCTGGAAACATTCGGTTCTCGCCTGCACGGTATATTACTTAAAATAGGGGAAGACCGGGAAGTTCCGGAACTTCGCTGGCAGCTCCGGAACTCGCCGGATAACCCGGTCCTATCGCCCTTAATAGCTTTGCACCTGATCCGTATCACCCAGGAAGCTACGAATAACGCCCTAAAATATGCCATAGCTACGCAGGTAAGTGTTAACCTGGCTGTTGATAAAACTAATTTGTTGCTGACTATTACCGACAATGGACAGGGCTTTGATGCCCGCACAACCAGCAAGGGATTTGGCCTGACCAACATGCGCAAACGGACCGAAGAGGTGAAAGGTAACTTTAATCTGCAAACTAGTCGTTCCGGTACAAAAATTCGGGTAATTATACCGTTAAATACCTGAAAAATACGGCAAATTGCGTATTTACAAGGGTAATTATCTGCTTTATATTTGAAGGAAAAAAAGGTAACCATTAACTCTTTGCTGATGACTGCTACTTCTGTTGGCCTCGTTGAAGATAATACGCAGCTGGCGCGGGATATCCGGGAGAAATTGGCTTTGAGCGAAGAAACCAACGTGGTGCTGGAAGCCCGGAACGGATTAGAGTTGCTGGAGTTGCTGGCAAAAGGCCCAATTCCCCAGGTAGTGCTCATGGATATTGGCATGCCCGGCATGGACGGGATTGAAGCTACCAAGCTGGCCAAACAGAAATACCCGGACCTGAAAATTGTCATGCTGACGGTGATGGATAACGAGCAGAAACTTTTTGAAGCCTTACAAGCCGGAGCTTCGGGTTATCTGCTCAAAGATGCCCGACCCCACCATTTGCTGAATGCCATTGGCGAGGTATTGGAAGGCAGTTTACCCCTTTCGCCGAGCCTGGCGAATATGGTTTTGAATTATTTACTGGAAAAGGAACCACGGCGAAAGCCACCACTTCCCGGAACAGAAAATTTAACGAGGCGGGAAATGGAAGTATTGGAATTATTAAAACAGGGTTCAACGGTAAAGCAGATTGCCGCCCAACTATTTATTTCCGATAAAACCGTGCGCAAGCACATCGAACATATTTACGAAAAACTGCAAATACATTCCCGAACCAAATTGTAACGCAGCAAACAGTAATTGCCAGAGAAAGCAGGCAGCCGATTTCTTGAATTTTCCTCTGTTGGTGAAATACTGAAGTAAGAAGGGAAAAGTAAAGAAATATAGGAAAATGCTAACTTCAAATGTGAGTTGTGATTTGTTAAAAAATTGAATACTAGGCATTCAATCACAAAACAATGAACAGATGAAATTATAATCTGTAAAACGGAATGATATTATAAAATAGCGCAAAAAATACTTAAAAATCAGTATTGAGCGGGAGTAAATAACCGGTTATAATTACACAAAAAAGAATAATCCCTTAATAAATTGACTACAAGATTAAAAAATACTTCCCAAAAGGAAGGCGGTTGTTTATTGCCTTTCCGCAAGGATTTATAACAATTGGTGGCGAATAACTAGCTACAAAAACCCCCTTTTGAAAGGGATATGGGGATGATTGGTGCTAGTCTCTTAACACAGAAAAGACAGGCATTGCCAAGAGAGTAAAGATTCTTTTACCCAAATTAAGATTAACTTTTTATACAACTAGAAAGACCATGAAATGAAAATTTTACTAGTCATAAAGCCATTGAATTCATTCACAAGCCATGAAAAATATATGCTTATTAGGTAAGGGTAACGGCTGGATATTGGCGGCCCTGTTTATCCTGGTAGGTCTTTTTGCTGCACCCGCCACTGCCCAAAAAATCAAGAACGATAAACTCCGGACAACTTACTACAAAACTCCCCTGCTAGCGCTCACGCCCAAGTATAGTTCTTACTCCATTGAATATGATTGCGGTGATAGGATAGTACTGGCCGGCGAGTGGCCTCAGTTATCCAGCTTGGAATTTAAGAAAGCCGACGGTGATTTAAACCTGAAAATGCGTGTAAAAAGTGTGTACAGTGCCGATAAAGTGCTAAAGCTAGATCAAAGTGATGGCAAACAAAGAGGCTACTACAATGTGACCTATAAAGCCGATTACGGGTACGATTTAGTAGACAAAGCCAGTGGCAATGTCATTGCTTCTTACAAAAGAGCGGGTGGCGTATTTAGCACGCCGTCTTTTGATTCCAAAACGGAAATGAACATGTACATGAAAAATGCCTTGGAGTCTGACCTAATTAAATACCTGGTGGAGAAAGTAAATGACCGGGTAAGCTACGATTTGGTACCAAACAAATACGCCGTACGCTTAGTAGCCAATACCGTTGAAGGCACCGCCCCCGCTTACCAGGAAATATACAAAGCTTCCGCCAATTTATGGCGGCTATTGCCAGTTCCCAACCCGATAAAGAAAAACTACAGTAAGCCGCCACCGTGTGGGAAAACCATTTGAAGAATGTAAAATGGGAAGATAAGAAAGCGAAATAAACAAGAAGGTAGGCATGGCCTTGCTCGAGAATCTCTGTGCCACTTACCTGCTCCTCGAAGATTACCTTAAACTAAATTTAGCGGCAGAGTTAGCCGACAGCAAAAACAAAGGACTCTTGGCCGATTTTTCTAATCTAACCTTTGATATTGGTGGCAAATATCCTGGCCCTTGTTCCTATATCAAAACCACTATCAAAAAAGGCAGAATTGCCCGTGATTACGACCTAATTTTGGCGAGTTTGCAGAGGATTTAGTATCGAAGAAGTGAGGAATATCCATATAACATATGAAGCAAGCAGAAAAAAAGAAGTATTAGATTGCTTGAAGCGAGGATCACTAGTAAAGCAAAAAAATAAATAATTCAAATCACTAATTAAAAGTAAAAAAATCAAAATGGAAACAGAACAACCTAGAGATGAAGTAAATAAAGTAAATGAAACATTACAGACTACGACAGATACAGGAAATAATGAAAGTGAAATACTTGATGAACAAGTAAAGAACATTATCAATCCTATTACAACTACTAGAAAGGGTAAAGCTAAAAGTTCAAGGACAACAAAAAACAGCATTTACTTAGTAGTGGCATTGTTATTTATTGTTTTCATAGTTTTATACAATAATCAGGAATGGTTTATTACTAACAATGCTCTGCTAATACAATTTTATGGTTTATTGTGGGTTGCATTTACTTTTTGGTTAATCAGATGGATATTTACCAATGACTTGTTAAATCCAAAAAGAGAGATGATAGCCCATGGAGAAGGAGATCCCCCACCTGATCTTGTAAGAAAAAGAGGATTCTTAGATTTCTTTGTTGGCGATGATGGACGTTATAGTATGGTTCGATTGCAAGTAGTAGCCTGGGCATATATAATTATTAGTTATCAGGTTGCAGTTTTAATTGCACTTAAAATTAATTACAAAGCTGGTTTAATGGATTTTAAACCAGTGTTTACAGAAGAAGTTTTATGGTTATTAGGCTTAAGCCTTGCAAGTTATGTTTCTATCAAAGGGATAACAGCAGCAAAATCCGAGGGTAATTCAATTCAAAGAGCAACCCCTAAATTAGCTGATTTCATTACTGCAGATAATGGATTGGACTTTAGTAAATTTCAAATGTTTATTTGGACATTAATTGCCATAATTACCTTTTTAGCACAGGGTACCCCATTCATAGTTGCAGCAAGGAATTATAACGATAGGACTTTAATCAATAGGTTATTTGAAGTACCAGATAATAATAAGGATAAACCGCCAGTCCCTTTGCCATCCTTGCCTTGGTCTTTTGTTGTATTAATGGGGTTAAGCCAAGGTGCTTTTGTAGGAAAAAGGCTTGTTCCTACTTTTAAGATTAGTGAAGCTAAAGATAAGCGTAAACTTGAAATTGAAGAATTAAAATTAGCTAGTCAGAATAAAATTAAACTTCTTGAAGAATCATTAATTTTAAAAAAAGATGACCCAGCAATAATTAAAGAACTATTTGAGAATAAAACTAAATTGAGTGATTTGGACCGTGAATTAAAAGAGCTTGAATCAATTACTTAAAATTTAGCTATTGTTTCTTCAAAAGGGTTCTAAATTTAAATAGTATAAAATATTAAAAGCAAAAAGAAATTAATATATAAACAAAAAATGTTTTTATAAAAAATATAATTATGGCTGACGCAAAAATAATAAGTTCTTTTGTGAATTTCAAAACTAATGAAGGTCCCATTACTATTGAAGTAACAAGCGGATTCGCATCATTAGGGACATTTATACTTTCTTGTTCAAAAGTAGATGATTTTGATTTCAAAGAGTTTGGAAAAGATCCCAAAAGAATCGATGATAGTATATTGGATATTTTCCAAGTTCCAATTGATCTGAAAGTAATTAGTAAATATGAAGTTGCCATTTTAGGTAAATATGCACCTGCTCCAGGGCATGAGCAAATTAAAGTAAATTATAAGTTTATTCAAAACAATAAAGAATTAGTAATAACTCCTCCAGGTAGTAATATTATTGAAGAAAAATCCGATGAGCCGTTTAAAAGGTACACTAATTTTTTTAAGTTCGAAGAAAACGGATAATAAATTTTTAAACAAAGAACATGAAAAAACTGTCATTATTTACTTTAATTATTATATCTGCCTTTACTTTAAGAGCTCAAGATAATTCAAAAAGTATCGCTGAAGCCACTAATTTTGCTGTGCCGTCATCACCTGCGTTTTTACTACTTGATGTTAATCCTACTAAAGTAAATAAACCAGGTTTTGCCCGTGATTTTAAATTTGATTGGGTGTTCCAAGGCGAAGGTTTAGCCCCAAATATTGCAATTGAGGCTCAACCTATTTGGCTATTATTTTACGATAAAACTAGTTTGAAGAATTATCAAGATCAGGATTGGCTTCCTAGGACACTTTCTACATTGAGCGTTTCACTTGGAACTGTAGAGCAGGAAAATGTAAGCTCTTTAGCATTTGCTTTTAAAATAAATTTATACAGAGAGGCTGATCCTATAATGGACAATGCTTATATCAATAAAATAGCTCCTGTCTTTAGTGATAAAAATTTAGAATTAAGAATAGCATCTTTAGAAGCAAAAAAAGAACGAACAGGTGCATTAGACCAAAGTGAGCAGAGTGAGTATGGTTTATTGATTCTAAATAGAAACACCCTTGATGAAAAAGAAAGAGAAAGAATTAAGGAAGCACAAAAGCAATATATCAAAGATAATTGGAATGCCACATTGGTAGATATTGGTTATGGAAGGTCGTATAATTATAATAATGCTAATTTTAATAATTTGGATTTTATAAGTAGTGGAAGTGGATTATGGATAAATGCGTGTAAAGGTTTTGGTAGAAGGACTCTCATCTCTGGATTATTAAAATATACCGATGTTGCTAGAAAAGAACAATATATGGGTGGTATAAATTTTCGGTATGGAAGCTCTAAGGTCAACTTCTTTGCAGAATGTGTTTACGAGAATATACCTGGAGAAGAAAGTAAAAGAGTGGATAGATATACATTAGCATACGGAGGTGACTATAGAATTCAACAGAATATTGCTCTACAATTTGGAGTTAGAACAGAATACAACAAAGATTTCAATTTAAATCAATTACGCCCTGTTGTGAATTTAAATTATATTTTAAATAAAGATTAACAAACAGTTTTAAGATAAATTTATTTCAGATTTCAACTTACTGAAAGTAGGTTTAACTTTTTAAAGGTTTTGAAAAACCAAAAAATAATCACTGATTACTGCTCTATACTGAATTTAATGTATTCCAAAGCGGCTGAGTTTTTCCAATAATTATACAGTTAAATAACTCTTGAAATTCTATGTGAGTTATTTACCTTTTTTCTGTAAACAAATGTCTCAATTTCAAATTGACCACTTAATTTTGGATTTTTTGTGCCGGCGGAACAGGTTTTCTTTACCTCCTGAAGAAATGATTTTCTTAGGAGTACGAGGAGCCATGCCGGTAAATCCAGACCAACCTGCTTTTGCTGGTTCACACCAATTAATTTTGACTTCTATCGACCATCAGCATCCTCGGTGCACTTTGGTGCAATGGTTGCCATCCCAGCAAAAGCTGGCTGTTTATCCGGGTAGTACCGTTCCTCACCAAAGATATATCCGGCAGGCCAGAGCCGATGGTGGAGCAGGTGCCAACCAATTGGTAACCGGGTATTACAAAGACTACCGCAAAGGAGACCATAACCTAGATTCGCCTACCCGGCATCGTGCCTTCCGGCAGATGGAGGCCCGGTACGTACAGCGAACCATTGATGATTTGGTTTATAAAACGGATGACCGGATGGAATTTAATAACCCTTTTGATAACCTCCATGCCGCTTGGTGCATGGGTGTAAACCACCCCGATTTTGCTAGCGCCGGATGCCAGGTGGTGGTAGGCTATCCGCACTGCGTAAAGCGAGGTGCATTGCCCGACAGTGGTCCGTGGGCTAGTTTTGTAGATAATGCTTATAAATTAGCTCAGGACCGGTTCCCCTATGTACTGCTTACCGGTCAGGATTATTTCCGGGCTGCTGCCGGCAATCTAGATGTCTCGGATTATCGGTTGCGGTTTGGTTCGGTTGGCAATGAGGTTAGAGAATTGCAAATGCGCCTGAAAAACAAACGTTTTTATGAAGGTATTATTGATGACCAATTCGGTCCGCGTACCATGAGTGCCGTATTTACTTTTCAGCGTGCTTCATTTGGTGCCGATGCGGCTGATGGTATTGTAGAACCAGTTACTTTAAGTGCTTTATAAAAGTAAGCTGATTGTTAAAAATACGAATGACAATAAATTGGATCAATTAATTAAAGCTTTTGACACTTCTAAAATTAAGGACAAGATTGATAAATATTACATCATTATAATTATTAAATAAATATAAGTATCTCAGTCTAAGTCTTTAAAGTTAATTCCTGCTGAATTTAATCACTATTTTGGTATAAGAGAAAACAATTTTGATAATAAGTTCGAATTTTTGATACTATTTTCAAAAATTTATAGGCAAAACCTACAGATTTATGTGGTAAGTATCCTTACTATTTATCAATTAATAAGGGTTAGTTATACATTTTGATCTAGTGAAGTTTACGATAATTTTGTGAAATTGATAATCAATCAAGATAGAAGCACTAGGACCATTGAAACTCAAAAATTTGCAGGTATTTTAGGTGTAAGAGATTCTACGAAAGTTTCTGTTAGAAATACTGATTCAAAAAATACTTTAGAAAAAAATAAATAGAACAGGAAGGACTCCAACAAAGGCCGCCTTCTTCAGGGTTGAACAGAAAAATAGAATCTGAATAGTTTTATTCCCATTTTAATAAGACTACAATAAAGCCTTCTGAATAAATAATGATGTATCATGGATTTAGGGTTAAAAGATATTGGATTTACATTTATTGTGGGAGCTATAACAATTTTGGGCTTTGAACTTATTCTTTTTTATTTTCTTAATACAAACATTACTGGTTTTTTTTCTGGTAAAATCGGCTTAGGTGTTGCACCAAAAAAGTCTAAACTTAATGCTAATACTACAGGATCAAATAATCAAATGGAAAGTATAATTGGAACGAGCGGGTTTCTTTTATTAAGTTTTACAATAGGAATAATAGTTGAAGATGCATCATATAAATTTATGGATCCTGATAAAATCCCGATTTTTGAAGAATGGTTGTCAAATATCTATCCTCAGAGAAAAAAAATGGATGTAGCTAGTGTTCATGTGTTAATGAATGATTGTGATAAACTGATACCTAATTCATTAGGAAAGGATTTAGCAAGAGTAAATGCATTTACTAAAGGGCTATATCATCCAGATTCATATAAAAGAGATACTATCAATCAAATAGAACAATGGTTTGTCAACTCCAATCCGGAAAGTTCACCTATAAGGATGTGGCCTAAGTTTAACAAGTCAGTAGAAGGAGCAATTAAGGGGTTGTATTACGTTGCTAAAAATACTGTTTTCTTAAAAGAAAATTATTACGATGAGTTAAAAAGAATCCAAAACAGAATCGATCTATCAAGATCATTATTAATTTTATCAGTAATTTACTTTTTTATATCTCTGCCTTTTGCAATTATAGCTTTATTTTATAAAGGATCAAATAGAATACCCCTTAGAAGTTATTTAATTGTATATATAACTTTTTTATCAGCTTGGTATTTCTCTAACTTAGCTTATAGAAGAGAGTCAGAAGAATTTAACAAAAGAGTATTTGGCTATTTTTCAACTATGTTATTAAATGAAAGACTATTTAAAAGTGAAGGTAAATAATTTATTTTAAGAAGAATATAGCACAAGCAGTTCATACAACTTAAAAGTAGTTAATTCATAGTACAATAATATAAAGCCATTATGGATGGAAAAATATACCTCCAGAAATATTGTACTCTCTTAAGTTTTATGATAGAACAGCTTTCTAGCTTAGAGTATTACTAATCATTTTAGGTCTGTTAGCTATTATATCATCAACCTTTGTAACTGCTCTCCTGGATAAGGGTTATGTTAGCAATTTTGTAATTCAGATCTTATCCTTTGTTTTTGCTATCACAATCGCAATCATTTCAGCTTTCGGGATAAGTACCAAAGGTATTAATGCAAGACGAGCATATAGGGTATTACTAAATGCTATACTGTTATACAAATCAGATAAATTAGATATTGAAGGTTTAATCAAGATGCATTTCCAAGCAGAGGAAATTTTAGGTTCAGTAGATTTTACTTCTAAATGAAATTGATCAATACTTTTTATGGATGATAATACGAAGAACATACTTGAAGTGGCTTTTCAAGGTATTCAAGCGACTGTATTAATTGCAAGTGCGTTTTGGGCTTATTTTCGTTTTCGGCAAGAAACGCCTTTACACCCACGAATTGAATTTGACGTTAAATGCGTTCTTTATGGACCTCACCTTAATAATTATCTAGCTACTTTTACAATTACAGCTAACAATAAAGGTAATGTTGAGCACAGATTTAGTGAAATTCGGTTAAAGGTGCTAGGAATAAAAAATAATGAACCTTTAACCGAACATATAGAATTTACCCCTTTAATTAATTTTCCAGATAAAATAATTAGAGGAGTAAATATAGTACCATCTAGTTTCGGATATTTTTTTGTGAGACCTAGCGTAAATCAAACTTTTAATTATGCAATTAAAATTCCGGAACATTATCGTTTTATACTTGTTAGAGCTACTTTTAAATACCAGCAAAATGGCGATCTTCATACGGCTGAAAGAGTATTCGAAGTGAAAGCAGAAACAAACCAACACATTCAATTATAATTTTAAAGTGTCACTATATTTAATTTAGGTTTTAATGGCTTTTAAAATAATTAAAGCCTGAAACGTTATTGTTAGTTGGTTATAACTCACATGCTGTTAAATATGAAAGTTGAAATAGTAGATAAAGATGTTCGGTTTTATAACTATATAGTGGATGTGCTAGCTATCATATTTTTAACTTTATTCTTATCAGTATTCGCTAATTATTTTTTATATATCTACTCTACCCTTATCTTTCTTTGATTTTAGGTAGTCTACTTTGTATATTATTTTACCATGGAATACAGTTGCCACAAAACTTTAGGTAAAATGGTGACCAAAACAGTCGTTGTCCATAAGAGTGGAAGAGAACCTTCCTTAGGTAATTATATTGTTAGAACTTTTTTTAGAATTGCCACATTAGACGTTATTTCCTTTTTACTAGGAACTAAGATTGGCATGCATGATATGCTTTCTAATACGAGGGTAGTTAAAATTCAATAGTAAGAAGTTTTAAGCATTTATTTGTTTATAAAATTTCCAAACGGGAGTTATACCTTTTACTAAAGGTACAATTGTCGAAAGGTTCTTGGAGCAATTAAGAAGTAAACATGTAAATTCAAGGCTCGTATTTATTAAACTCTTATTTTGTATTTGTCAGCCACTGACAAATACAAAACAAGAATGGCAGAATTACCTCTACATACCCGTCAGAGTAGCCGAAACAACTTCTCCGTCCACTAGTAAGGCGCTGATGTAGCCCAGCGAAGATTCAATGCGGACGTCGGTGCCAATGGCAGCGGCAGGTTGCGCATAACATTTGCCGTTGGCTATTTCTTTGGCTAAAGTTTGGGCAGGGCTATCTAGTACACTTTCTTTCCGGATAACAGGGGCATATTCGTGGCCGGAAATTACTTGGGGCAATACTTTCTCAAAGGCCGAAGTATTCGCAATCAGGTCTACGGATGGTTCGCCGTTTACCTGTAAAAGTACGCCCTCGGCGGGGGGAAGAGGCAGACCGGAAGGAAATACCCGGTTTTTGCTTTGGTTGCGGTGATACATGTCCTCAAAATCGCTGGAAGAATTATGCAAGCCGCTGGAACTGGAATACGCTTTTATTTCGGACCAAACCCTACTTTGGCTCCCAAATGAACTTTTACAATACATTATTTCTTCCCGCATGGCTTTGCGCAAATTAATGGGGGAATGATGCGCCGATTTTTCAAACGTGGACGAAGTTCGGCGCCAACGACCTTGTTCGATGCAGCTGGCCGGAATAATGTGCCTGGATAAAGGCGGAATTAATTGGGTAGCATTAATTACCCGGTTTTGCTTGCCACCTTTTAATAGGGTGCCTTCGTAGATTAGTAAATAGCTGTTGCTTAAATTAGAAATAGTTAGTTCTTGTACCGAGCCCGACTCATCTATCTCGGATACTTCTACCAGCTTTTTTTCCAAGGCTTCGGAAAATTCAATAACGGGCTTAGAAAAAGTTTGGGGCGTATGAATGGTAAATACCTGAATCTTGGCGACATCCGCCGAATAGTCAAAAGGTTTGAAGTCACAAGCCAATATATAATCGGCCAACTGGGTTTTATAAGCAGTAGTTTCCATAGGTTTTTTTTTGATTGATTACCTAAACTGCTTAAAGGTTACAGGGGCATCCTACATTTTTTTTGTTAAGAGATTAAAGAGTTACCCCATTTATTAAATTCAGTCTTCTGCCTGAAGCGGAGCAATAGGCTGATTTAATTTTAAAGAATATTCTTTGGCTTCCATTCGTAGTTTAATAACTTCTTGGTTCTCTTTTTTATGGTAAAGGAGAATGAGTTTAGTTGGGTCAAAATCGCCGTACAAGAGTAATAGGGTATTGATAGTAGTTGGGTTATATTTACTAGGCACTACTTTAAACCGGTAATGAAAGGTTTGCGACCCGGAAGCCGGAAAGATTTTTACAAACGGAAACAGGTTTTTCCCGGCAGCAGATGTAATGGGAAAGGGTGGTTTGGGATCTCCTTCGTAAGTAATGGTAATATCCGGGTTAGGAGTTGGACGTTCAAAGCTTTTTTCAAGGAATTCCCGGGGAGCAGGTTCTCTATAAGCCTTCGCCGCTACTCGTTCCACCTCCTCAAACGACTGCCGGGGGGGCCATTGAAAAGTACCTTTATCGGTAATATCCCTCTGAGCCTTCTTTAAAGCACGTAGAATTTCATTTTCTTTAATGAGTAAGATCGTCTTTTTCTGTAATTCTACTTCTCTTAAAAACACAGGGTCCGCTTTCAACCTTTGCTCAAAAAGTTGCAGTTCCTCTCCTGAAAGTTCTTTTCTTAAATACCGGTCAATTAAATGTAAATTCTCTGCTGCATTCATGTTTTTAGTTGAATACATCTTTTAGCTTTTGCATACACCTGAATTTCTTAACTTTAAGGGCGTTGGTGCTGGAATAAGGAATAGATTGGGCGATTTCTTCTAAACTTTGATTAAGATAGTAAAATTTTCTCAGAATTTCCTGGCATGACGCATCTAATTGTTCAAAAGCTTCTCGGAATCTTTTCTCCAAAAGCATATCTTCTTCTTCCGGCAGGTAATCCGGAATATCAATGTAATCGTTGGTATCAATGATTTTAATAATGGCTAGTTTACGTTTTTTAAGTTGGTACAGCCATTTTTTACGGCAAATAGAATAAATATAAGTGGACGGCGCACAAGTAAGCACAAAATCAGGCTGAAGCAGTTTTCGGAACAGGACAACGGAAGCTTCCTGGAGTAAATCCTGGGCATCTTCATCCTGTCCGTTATTTAAATGAACAAATCGGATTAGGGAGGGTAAAGATTTGCAATAAAGCTTTTCGTAAGCTTTGGTTTCCCCTTTTCGCAGGGCATTAGTTAGCTCTTCATTTGTCGGATTACTTTCTGGGTCCACATTTTTTCTATTTTACGTAATAAACCATTATTATTTGGCTACTACGTATTTGTACCCAATTTGTGCTTAAAATTTTAAGTAGTTTTACGATAATTATTAAGAGTATCCGTGAATAGTTTTCCCGTTTTCAAAGACTAGAGTTTAACGCCGGGAAATGATCCTACTAAGATAAGTAAGGTTGAAAAAGGTAACAGATTTTAAATGATAGGTTATTTATTTCGAAGGGTCAGGGTTGTTAAGTTCTCTACTGTCTAAGCTGGCGCGAGCGTCTTCGCTCGTGGCTACTATCCGGAAGGCCTCTGGCCGGGTAAAAAGATAAACTTTAGCTATAAAGATGTAAGTTAATTTACTACCGGCCAGAGGCCGGACGATGGAACATCACGAGCGTGGACGCTCGCGATAGAACAAGAACTTAACAGCTCTCCTTTCGAAGTAAGATTTTGTCTGATTTTACGAAAGTCCTAACACTATTATCTACGTTTCAATTATAGTAGTTTTTACACCTATCCAGTTGCCAGAAGCTGTTTTGCCTAGTAATAAAGCCAGAATTGTTCTTCGGCCAATGCGGTAAACTTTTGTTTCTCTTAAATACTGCTCAAAGAAGAGCTGCAATGTTTGAGAATTATTTACAGAACTAACCTCTTTTTCACCGCCTGAATTTACCGGAATAATAGGGCGAAAGAAAGAAGCCGATTCTACCACTTCTACGGGCTCCGCGGGTGTTTTTCCGACTAAGCTCAGAATGGCTTCTTTTGATAACTCATTGGTGGCAGTAGCATTATATTGAACGATTTCTAAAGGGTAATCGGCTTCGCTTTGGTAATACAAGCCCTGGGTTAGTTTTTGGAGTTGATGAAGTATTTCTTCGGTGGTTAAGGTAAGGGGAACGGCCATATTTTAAATGAATAAAGCTTAAGGCTTACTGCGTTGGTCCTTTGTCCACGTTGGCTTCCAGAATTTGTTGGATATCTTCCGGAAGCGAGGAAAGCAAATCATACCCGGTTGCTTTTTCAATCGCATCCACGGTAGTTCTGTACAAACTCCAATCAGAATTCACGCCGTTGCTGTTAGGAGTGTCTATGGCAATAACGCGGGTGTTAGCGGTTATCCGGTTAAGGTCATCGTCTCCTTCCGGCAGAATTACCAGCACTTTCCAGATTTGTTTCGGGACTTTTATTCGCCCGTCTTCTATGGTTCGGGCAGAGCCATTAGAGCCGGTGCCACCCGAGCCGTAATTTCCCATAATCACGTACACTTCCTGGCCTTGTTCCACTAAACTGCGGGTGTATTCTTCCAGGTTGGCCCAAGTATTCCGGTTATTATCCGGCGCCTGCGGCATCATGTTGGTCATCAGGAAAGTGGCCGAGTTATCTTCTATGCTTTTGGTTCTGTCCGCGGAAGGGCAGTTATGGCCCCGGTCGAAACCGCTATTGGTATAACTCCCCGGGCTTACCTTATACCAATCATCCGGTAAACTTTCGTCGGTTCTAAAATCATCTTGCCGGGGAGCGGAACCTAACCAGGTAGAGCTCACGTGCCAGCTCACCCAATTAGGAATACTATTATCGCGACTATAAGATAACACGTACTGCGGCTTTTCCAGGAGATAGTTATTGTAATGGTTGATGTCGGTGGTAGCGTTACTGGGGTTGCCTAAAGTCAGGTGCTCATTCTCCGAAATTAAATTTCTGTTTTTATTGGGTACAACTTCGATTTGCTTACAGCCGGTTAGGAGTAAGATAAAGGAAAATAGGAAAAGGATTTGGTAACGCATACTAGTAGAAAGCAACAAAAGTAGTAACTGATTTTTAGATTTTATTTAGACAGCTTATTACTTGTACGGGTAATTACCTCTTTCTGCCGGAAGAATACCTGTGATTTTATCCGGTAAATTTCAAATATAGGAGTCGATTGTTAGTCTTTAGGTAAATTTAATCTGAGGAATACTGAGTTATGAGGCAAAAAAATGCTGAATATATTTTTATATGCTAATTTATTTAGTATTATTGCCAATACATTTAGTTTATAAATGAAGGAATACCACATACAATAATCTATAACTACTTATTAAATTTCAAATTTGAACGGGATGAAGCAAGGTTCAGGCAGTTTTATACTCTTGATTAATCTTAATATATAACGATATTCTCTATGCAAAAAGCGGATTACCTTCTTATTATTTCTCCTTCTCATGCGGTTAAAAGTGTAGCTATTTACTATAAAAATTGGTTAGCTAGTTATATTGGCTCCTTTACAGCAAGATTTTCGGAACCGCACCTAAGTATTGCTAGCTTTATAATGGATGTTTGTAAAGAAAAAATTTTGGTGCCTACGCTCCGTAGAGCGGCCGCGGAAGAAAAGCCATTTTCCTTATCAACCCACGGCTTTGGGTCTTTCTTTAACTCCCGAACCGTATTTATGCAAATAGAAGAAATAAAAGAGTTTGCTCAATTAAGTAGGAATTTGCATGAGAAATCAACTATTTCCTTCTTACCAAGTACTTGTAAATCCCTGTTTTATGTGCCTCATCTCACGATCGGAAGAAGATTAGAACATAAGTATGAGTACGCTTGTCGTTTGTTTCAATACCAAACCATTAGCCAAACCTTTACAGCATCGGCAGTAATTTTGCTCAAAAGAGATGAACAAGGATTGTTTCAATCTATACAAGAGTTTCCCTTTCTTTCCAGACCAAGCCAACTGTCGTTATTTTGATTATGGTTGCTTGTAGCTTCTTGTTTATTGGTTAGCTAGCGCGAAGGCCTATCCTTTTAATTTGCCGGATGAAACCACTAAATCCAGAAGCATTTATCGGAAGAAATAGGCAAATTGGGAGCAAATAAAAAAGCCACTCACAAGTTTTATCTCGTGAGTGGCTTTTTTATTTGCTCCCCCTCTTGGGCTTGAACCAAGGACCCCATGATTAACAGTCATGTGGAGGTGTGTTATTGTTATTTATATTTTTTACTAAATATTATGTTTAAATGTAATTTAAGCGGTTTCTTGTAATTTTTAGAACTGTTTAATTATTGCTTTTAATTGCAAATGTATGTAATTTGTATGTAATATTAAAAGCCAGCATCAATGTCTAAAGTTACTACTGAAATTGTTCTTAATAAACGGATACCAATGAAAGACGGAACTTTTAGAGTAAAACTCCGAGTGACTTATCTAAGAAAACAGATTTATTATCCAACTAAATTTACCCTTTCAGAAAGTGATTTTGAGAGGACCAGATCTATAAAGCCCAGGGCAGAATTTAAAGATCTTGCTCTTAGTTTCAATAAAATAGAAACTAAGGCCAAAGAAATAATTGATAGATTACCAGCTTTTACCTTCGAAGCCTTCGAAAAGCGCTTTTCAGATACCTCGGATAGAACTGATGTTTTTTCTGCTTTTGATAAACAGATACAAAAGTTAGAGGAGGAAGAAAGAGTTGGAACTAGAGAAAGCTACGAATCAGCCAGAAATTCATTAATTTCTTTTGTTAAGAGAATGCCACCTTTTTCTACTAAGGGGTTAACTAAAGATCAGATTGCTGCCAGGAAAAAAGAGTTCGAAGTAAGGCCGCCGCTTCCATTTATTAATGTTACTGTAGAGTTTTTGAAATCCTATGAAAAATGGATGAAAAAACACGGCCGATCCCGGACAACCATTGGTATTTATTTGCGGCCGTTGCGGGCACTATTCAATGTCACCATAGAAGCGGGTGATCTGAGTAAGGAATTCTATCCTTTTGGTAAACGTAAATATAAAATTCCTTCCGGAAGCAATGTAAAAAAAGCCCTAGAAGAGGAAGATATTGCCTTACTATTCAATTACCATTCCGAAAATGAAAATGAATTATGGGCTCGGGATATGTGGATCCTGACCTATTTAGCTAATGGGATTAATATGAAAGATATTGCCCACTTAAAGAATGAAGATTTAGATAAAGAACATATAACTTTTATCAGAGCTAAAACGGAGCTTACTACTATTGAAAATCAGAGGCCCATTATTGTTACCATTACTCCACTCATCACAGAAATTATTAAGCGGTGGAGAAGTGCAGATTACTCCCCAAGAGCTTTTGTTTTTCCAATCTTAAATAGAGGAATGACCCCTAAGGAAGAGCATAGCAAAGTAAGGGACACGGTAAAAAAGGTAAATAAATACATCCGACAAATTGCCCAAAAGCAGGGAATTGAGGATGATGTTACCACCTATGTGGCTAGACATTCTATGGCGACTGTACTAAATGATGCTGGGGTACCAACCTCCTTCATATCTGATTTATTAGGCCACGGAACAGAGAAAACTACGAAAAGTTATATTGATGGAATAAAAAGTGGGAAGCGGGCTGAGTTAACGATACATCTAACCACATTCCTAGAGAAGGAGGCACAGACTCAAATAATAGAAAAGGAAGATCCGTTAGCATCGACCCTAAAAGTATTGCTAAAACAGAAAGTAGCCCCACCAAAAATTAAATTAACTTGTATTAAAACTTTAGAATATGCGGGAGGGGAGTTTCTAAAAGGGAATGTAATAGTTTTTCAGAATAATAAGCACTTAGTAATTACTGATCCACAAAACATAGTATTTCCAGATTCTGAATTTACCTCCAACTATGGTTCCTTTATCTATTTAAATCAAATTGCAGAATTACTACTGGCTGGAACTACTGGTCAAATAAAAGAGCATTTTAAAGTTGAACTTATCAACGATGTAATTAAATAGTTACGTCGATGCAAACATCGAGGGTGATGATTTTTACCTGGACGTTCTCTTGTATCATACAAAGCTACGGTGTCATGTAGTAGTAAAGATGACGGAGTTTCAACTAAAGTTTGCTGGAAAACTGAATTTCTATCTTAATGCCGAAGATGCCCAAATCCGCTACCCAAATGACAATTCAAGCATTGGCATTTTTCTATGTAAAACACCCAATAAGCTCTACTTTATCATTTTTCTAAACTCGAATTGGCGATTCAGGCAAATAAAAGCCAATTCTTAAACTTATTATTGTATGTAGTCTTAAAAACAGGACATTAAAAAATTAAAAATACCTCTAATTAGGCTTTAAACGCAGTTTATTGTTGTTTTTTAAATGGCTAAAGTCGAGATAAGGAGGTAGTGAAATATTCATTAAAGGATATAACCGCTCCGTTGGGTGTAGCGGAAGATTAGCTGATTCAAGCTGTTCCAGAGGAACTTAGAGGAGAGTTGTCAGCTATTGAAGTGTTAGAAAAAGGGCTCGAAAGAAGACTTCATAGTAAGAATTAATAGCTATCTATCTTTATTAAAGGAGATTGATTTCTAGACTTGTTAAAGCAATATTGTTCTACCTTAAGACGCAGTGTTTTTTCTTAGTAGTACGACTACTTATCATAATACTGGTTGTCAGAAAAGTTCAGAGAGTTCTGAGCGGGCACAAGGAATAGGGTAGGAGGAGTTAGACGGTCATTTGAGCCAGGATCGTTACCCCTACCGGAAGGACAAAGGGAACGCTGGCGGGCTGTTCGAGCTAGGAGGGAGGCAAAGGTAATTTTTCGATGCTTTTTATTTCTTTTACGGTCCATTTCTCTTGCTGATTCAACTCCATAAGGCAATGCACCCGGACGTGACCTTTCGTGCCGTATATAGTTACTTTCACCTCCTCGAGGGAAGGAGAGTCAGGGAAACCAGAGCCATTAAATTTCCCCAAATGCTTTTTAATACTTTTATCTTTCTTCAAGATCTGAATGGCGGCATCCGACGCTTCTGTTTCCGTCCAGGGATAGAGGGTAATTCTAATGGATGCCCCAAGCGCGGCGATCCGGGTGAGGGTAGCGGCGGAGAGTTGTTGCTGTAAATCTTCCGACTGGGCAGTACAGTTATAAGCAATGTCAAACTCGCGGAGGATACAGGCCTCCCATAGCGCTCGGGAGGGTTTAGGTAATGCTTCCATGACCGTGAGCAGGGAAGCAATATCTAGGTCAGGCTCCTGGTGGCGGTCTCCCCCTATAGCAAAACGGGCCGACCAGGAGCCGTCTTGATATGGTCCCACGTAAGGTCCCACATAATAGGGTAAAAGCCCGGAATGAACCAGGGATTCCGCCAGTGAGGCCAAATCAAAGGAGGCAATCAGGAAAAGATCTGTGGTGGCGTAATTCGTTCCGTTTATCATGGGTGAGGGTTTTAGCGGGTTAAGGTGCTTACCATTTAAGATTCAAACAATTTTACTTTAGCAAAATACCAGGGAACAGGTTCTGCCGGACTATTTTTATCATTCATATAGGCTACCAACTCTTGCCACTTAGAATCTGTTTCAATCAAGCCGTATTCATTTACTTGGATTTTAAATTCTTTTTCCAAATATTTCGCCAAACTATGACAATGAAAGGTATGAAAGCTCCCCCCCACTTCTACCCCAATCAAATCATAACCGATAGCTCTTCCTTCATTGGTTTCCAGTTCTTTTTTTTCTAATAGTTGTAGAATACCACCCTCCTCTAAATTTGCGTCTTTAAAGGCTTCATTTGCCTCCTTAAAGGTTTCAACATTACATTCTTTTATTAACTTATCTGCTTGTGAATCGGGTAAATACAATCCTAGTAGTTTTACTTTATCCAGGTGGGAAAAGAATTTCTGCTGGTAATTAGTAGCTGATTCAAGGGTATTAAATACATTTTCATATCCTAGCATACCCGCGGCATCCTTTTGGCTTGTCCAATCCTGAATCCGACTAATAGTTGCAGCAGCAATTTCGAAGGCGTCAATTGCTTTTTGAACATCCTCTTCATTAGAAGTCCAGGCCCGGGAAAAATCATCCAGTAAGTGGCAATTGAAGCAACTGCTAGCCGTTAAAATCTCTGGCCGGTTAAAACTATCATATTCCAAAGGGTTCGCAATAATTAAATAGAATCCGGCTAAATAGTATTTCATAGTATTTTGCTTTCTAAGGTCTAGTCTAACAAGAAGGGATCTATCCATTCATCTTACTTCTTCAGTATGGTTGTTACAAGGCTTATTTACGTATTATAAAGATTTTACCATTCCCTTGGTTAGGGACTCACCCCACTCTCCAATAGGGAAAATATTTTCCGGTCCCCATCAATTTGGGCCATTACTCCGTACGGAAGCGTAAAGGTAGGGCAAGTGTGTCCAAAGTCCATTTCGGTAATTATGGGTAATTGGTCCTGGCCTTGTTCCTCCCGGATGACCTCTAACAGTAATTGATTATACTCGGCCGTATACTTATTATCATAAGGTCGTCCCACCAAGAGTCCGGATATTTTTTGGAATATTCCTTGGGCCGCATAGTTTCGGAGGATGCGCCGGAAATAAACGGGCTCCATGCTTTCTTCGGAAGTCTCCAGAAACAAAATGGCTCCTTGCCATTCGGCGGGACTTAACCAAAAATCAGTTCCTTTTAAAAACTCTAAAACCTCCACACAGCCGCCCAAGAGACGGCCTTGGACTTGCCCGCGGCCTTGCAAATAATTCCACCCACGATTAGGATTTAGCTTCCGTTTTACCCCTTGCAGGGCTAAATCATTCCAATCCTGATGTTCGGAGGTCCACCCACTTCCATTTGGCCAGACCGGCCCAATGGGCAATGTCGAAAAAAGAGTACGCTGGATATCGGCAATTTGATAGGGATGCATCCCGCCGTTTTCGGCAAAGCCCACTAACAAGGAAGTACCATAAAAGGAAGTTAGCCCCGCCTTATAGCACGCCCAATGGGTAACGGTGGTATCGGAAAAGCCCAAGAATATTTTGGGGTTGGCTTTGATGATTGCTAGGTCGGTGTAAGGTAAGGTTCGGATGCTGTCCTCGCCGCCGATGTTAGAAATAATGGCTTTGATGGACGAATCGGCAAAAGCTTCCATCAAATCCTGCGCCCGAACTTGGGGATTTTTAGCCAGAAACTCAGCGGATTTTAAGGCGTTCGCTGTTTCGACCACTTGTAACCCAAAAGTTTGCTGGAGTTGTTTCTTTCCTTGGTAGTAACGGTGCACCAAATCCCCGGCTCCTCCCCAGGAAAGCGAAATTGTGGCTACTTTGTCACCTGGTTGGAGTAATTTAGGTTTAAGAAGTGATTTCATAAACTGGCGATTAAATGGCCGAATGCTATCCTTAACTGGCTGTTCCTTCAAGAGCAGGAAGGAAGCTTAGAGGAACGAGCAATAAGTACTATTTTCCATAATAAAAAGAAAGATAAAGAAGGTAAACCTGGCTGGCAATACTGATTTTTCAGTATTGTTACCAGGCTAGCTACTATCTCCTGATGAGCAGATAGAAGGCCTAGGTCCAAAAAAAATGTTGGATCAAGTCTCGTTCTAAATGGGGAAACGATAAAAAGAGTCTTGACCACAGCCCGTTGTTTTGCCAGTTTTAGTAAAATTGTTAAGCATCTCGGCCTAGTTTTTAAGCCTACCTTACGGGAAGGGCTTGGTCTGGAGCAGGCATGATATAAACTTGATTATCTCATGCCTATCTCAGTAGAGTCAAACATTTTCGTTTAGAGCTCTAGCCGCTTAGAGGTGGGCACTCCCGTTCTATTAGCTTTCTTGATGCTTTCTTTTAGGAACTTGCTTGGTGATGACGGAAAAGAAAGAAGGTCAACGTAAAAAAGACTAAATTTTATGAATATTTAATTAGGGAGGCTATTTCGACAATAGATAGGCAAAAAAGTCAATTGGAAACGAAGAATAAAGGCTTAAAAAAGTATACGTATTAAGTATTTAATCGAAGTTTTAATCAGTAAATAAACGAGGGGTAGATTACTGGAACTGTATTGTTAGTAAAGCACTAGCAAAGGCACAGGAAAAAACCTAAAGTTAGCAGGTAGTATAGTCCGGCAATAACCTGACTTAATTTTTCAGGCAATGACCGTCTTTTTGAGAATATAGCAAGCCATTTAACATAAGGGTACTTATAGAACCCGGGTAAGTTCCGGAAATAGCTTTATCCTCTGAGGATAAAGCTATTTCCGGAACTTAAAAGGTCACGCAAAAGAAACTTATTCGTCTCCTAAGAAAAGAAAGCTAGTCGCGGAAATTTGTTTGGGTTCGTGAAGCCTAAAGCTGCTTATTCCACCACTAACTTCAGCTGCTGGACGCTCTTAGCTGCCTTCAGTCGAGCCAGGTACACGCCTTTCGCTTGTTTTCCCGCCTGCCATTCTACCTGCACGTGTTCCCCGGCCTTAGCTGTGCCACTCGGCAGTTGACTCACCAACTTACCCGATAAATCATAGATGGCTAAAGTATACTCCTCATCCTGGTTGAAGGTAAACTCTAAGGTCGTCTTCTCGGTGAAGGGATTGGGGTAGTTCTTAAACACCGGTAAAGTTTTTTCTGTTATGGCTAGTTCTACTCCAGGCACACTCAGGCGGGCCACCGCCGCTTGGCTGGTTTGAATCAGGATAAATCCCACAATAGCGGTAGCAGGATCGGCTGTTTCGGCGGTGTTACTTAAGTTGTTGTCGTAGACGATCTGGTTACCCTTGTCTTTGTTCCAGATTTTGATGCGGAACTTATCCGGCCGGCCATCCAGAAGAGAAACTAAGAAGCCGTAATTGCCCTGCCCATTGATTCTACCCCTACCGGTATAGCGGGCTTTGGTGCCACTGATAGTTAAAGTTTCGTAAACCGTACTGGCAAAAGCTAATTTTACTTTACCCGCTTTAAAGGCGAACAAGGTGCTGCCTTCGGGTAGGCTGGTGCCTTTTTTGTAGCGGGCGTACAAGCCCAATACGGCGGTTCCGGCGAGCTTGGTATCGGCTTTGTAGGCTTGTTTGGGCGAAGCAAAGCCCCCCGCACCGGTGATCGCGCCGGACTCGTAGACCACCACGTATTCGTACGTCGCTTGAGTCGTTTGTCCACAAGCATCGGTGACGGTGAGGATGGGCGAATAAGTACCTGCCTTAGTGTATTTATGGTTACCTTGCAGGGTGTTACCGCTGATGATAGCCGGAGAAGTGCTGCCATCGCCCCAATTCCAGGTGGCGCTGCTAACGGTACTGCCCGAGAAAGAAACACTTAAGCTAACGCTGGTATTGACCGCTACCGGCGCCGTAGGAGCGGTAACTTCACCTAAGACCAATGCCGGTTTCACCGTTAAAGTGGCTGCATTAGAGGTGACAGTAGTATAGGTTCCTATTACTTCAACCGAGTAATCACCCGCATCCTCTGCGCTTACTGCCTCAATGGAGTAAGTAGGGCTGGTAGCCCCAGGGATAGGCTTAGTTCCCTTTCGCCATTGATAAGTAAGGTTAGAGCCCGTAGCTTCTACCTGAAAGATAGCCTTTTCGCCGGTACAGACGGTAACGTCATTGGGCTGAGCGGTGATGGTAGTCGGAGTACAGGCCGCTTCTATTTCGGCGGGGCTGGTGCAGTTGGTGGCATTATTGGAGATGTTGACCGCACCTTCAGTCGCCTGAATAACCGACAGCAACCGGCAGCATTGCGAAAGTTTAGCATTATCACGAACGTAGAGATCGCTTCCCACGGAAGTAAGCTTTTCCAGTCCGACCAGGCTAGTTAAATTACTATTATTATTAATAGAGAGATCTCTACCCACAGAGGTAAGATTGTCCATGCCAGCCAGGCTGCTCAAATTATAGTTCTCAAAAATGGTGAGACCTCCTCCCACGGAGGTCAGCTTTTCCAGTCCGGCCAGACTGTTCAGACTATTGTTGCCCGTAATGGAGATATCCCCTGACATAAAATTACCTCCTACAGAAGTAAGCTTTTCCAGTCCGGCCAGACTGCTCAGACTACCGTTGAAAGTAATGGCGAGATATCCCACGGAGGTCAGCTTTTCCAGTCTGGCCAAACTGCTCAGACTATTGTTATCAGAAATGATGACTGCTCTCGAGGAGGTAAGGTTTTCCAGCCCGGCTAAGCTGCTCAGACTACTGTTATTACTAACAACGAGGTTTCCTGCCACCGAGGCAAGGTTTTTCAGTCCGGCCAGGTTGCTCAGATGACTGTTATTAGTAATAACGAGACCTTCTCCCACCGAGGTGAGGTTTTCCAGTCCGGCCAAACTGCTAGAACCAGGTATGGAGTAGAGGCCTAAACTAGTTTGCTCAACACGGAATGGTCCTCCCACTTTGGTTAATATAGCCAGGGGCCTAAGATCATAAATGCCTGAACCCTGAATAGTAAGATTGCCGGTTACTTCGGTATAGTTAAAGGCATTTACCTGCGCCTGAGTGCTTAAAATCATAGGACCATTGTAGATTTGGGCTTGTAACAGACGGGGGTATAGCAGCAGTAAACCCGCTACTACCCAAAGGCAAAAACTGGTTTGAAACTTTTTCCCGCTCCCCAGGAGCCACTCCGCCCCTACTGGATGCGGTAGGCGGTTTACTAGTATAAGATTTTTCATTTGTGTGAAATTTTTCAGGTGTAACATTTTTAAATCAGGATTACCAACCTTTATCAAGCAAAGCCATTAGAAAAAGCCCCGAAAAAGGGCTTACTGCGGGGTCAAAGGGGTATTTAAGCAGACTGACTCACTCGGGGAAACTTTGCCTAAATAATAAGCTACAGTAGTCCAGACCGAGAGAACACTCCCGGCGCTTCCATCATCGGTCTGACCGATAGCGGAGAATAGCGCAGATTAATTTTAGCGGCTAGCCAAAAATAAATTCCAGGAAAAAAAAGGGTTAACAAAATTCGGCCAATGAGTACAACTTATTCGCCAAAAGATTAAGGAGGTGGTATTTTGGGGTAATACTTGGGAAAATGTGCTTAAAAATGACTGCTAATTCTTTATTAGCGGGGCTGGGAAAGAGCGTATTCGGAGGGAGAAACAGAAAACTGCGCTTTAAAACACTTGGCGAAATAAGATAACCCTTCGAACCCTACCCGATAAGCGGTCTCCGCCACCGGATGGCCTTCCCGCAACAGCACCGCCGCCTGACTCAACCGGTAATAGCGCATTAACTCATTGGCGTTCATGGCCGTGATGGCCGCTAATTTCCGGTGCAAGGTCCGGGTACTGACGGCCATCTCGCGGGCGAGCTCGTCTACTAAAAAACCGGAGTTGGCCAGTTCCCGGTCCAGCACCTGATGGACTTGCCGCAGGAAGGGGTCTTCCGAAGGCGATGCTGGCTCTTCTGCCGGATTAGACAGGCTGAACTTTTGGCGCCAATATTGGCGCAGGGTCTGCTGGTAACTTAGCCCATTGGCCACGCGTAATTGTAATTCCTGTAAGTTAAACGGTTTAATCAGATAATCGTTGGCCCCGGTGGTGAGCCCTTTCACCCGATCCTCCACCGAGGTCCGCGCCGTGAGTAAAATAACGGCGATATGGGTAGTAAGCGGGTTATTTTTAATGAGTTGGCTCAGGGTAAAGCCATCCATCTCCGGCATGGCTACGTCCGCAATTACCAAGTTGGGTAATTCCTGCTGGGCTAGTTGCCAGCCTTCGGCGCCGTTTGGGGCGGTGAGTACCCGGTACTGCGCGGTCAATTCCTGGGCGATAAAGTGCCGCAGTTCCTCGTGGTCTTCTACCACCAACACCAAAGGTGCCTCCTCCGCGGATGGTGGCAGCGGCAAAGATACCGCTTCTTCCTCCGGGACAATAACTGATTGGGAAGCAAGCGGCCCGGCTGGAACGTTATTCCCTGCTATCCGGAGCGGAAGCACGACGGTAAAAGAACTACCTTTTCCTTCCTGGCTCTCGGCGGCTACGTGTCCACCCATTAACTCGACCAGTTCTTTTACCAGAAACAATCCCAGGCCCGATCCGGCCAAAGCTGCGGTACGGGCATCAGTTACCTGATAAAACCGATTAAAAATAAAGGGCAACTGCGAGGCGGGAATACCTCTACCGGTGTCCCGAACCCGCAACTGAAGTTCATACGTTTCTTCCCTGGAGGCCGGAAGATTTACTTCTACCCGCACCTTACCTCCCGATGCCGTAAACTTTAAAGCGTTGGCCAGCAGGTTATAAATAATTTTCTCTAGTTTTTCGGCGTCAAAAATATACTCCACCGATGCACCGGTGAAAACGTATTGCAACTGGACACCTTGCTGCTCCGCCGCCGGGCGAAAAGATTCGACTATCTGCTCCACCAATAAAGTTATTTCTCCCCTCGATTCATCTAAAATCATATGACCGGCTTCCAGTTTGGCCAAATCTAGCAGTTGGTTAATCAGGCGCAACAGGCGCTGGGCATTTCGGAAGATGACCTTGAGTTGCGGCTTGATAAGCTCGGGCGGGGGCAGCGTCGGCTGCGTACATAACGGTTCCAGCGGACTGATGATGAGCGTTAAAGGCGTGCGGAACTCATGGGTAATGTTGGTGAAGAATTGTGACTTCATTTGTTCGAGTTCCCGTAGCTTTTCCTGCTCTAAATGCTCGAATTTTAACTGGTTTTGCAATTGGAGGCGCTTGAATTGCGACCAGAAAATAATCCCTATAATCGTGAAGATGACAAGCGCATAAAACCCATAAGCAACCGGGGTAAGGTAAAAAGCTTGCCCTACTTCAATGGGAAGGCGTAACTCTTTCCCCCAGATACCACTGCTATCCATACCTTTAATGCGCAGGGTATACTTTCCCGCTGGCAAACCGGTAAATTGGATATAATTTTTGGCACCGATAGGTTGCCATTCATCGGTAATGCCCACTACTTGATAGGCAAACTGGGGAACATTAACATCATCGAAATAAGCTTGCAGGGCAAAATAAACGGTAAAGAACTTGTCTTTATAATGGAGCTGGATGTTGCGAATCAGATGGGCGGCTAATGCATTTTCTTCTATCTTATTTTTAGTACCCCGGTGCTGTACCAGTTTGGTGAGGATGACCCGGGAGACAGCAGCTGTTGGCCGAAACTGCTCCGGATCAAAGGCTACAATACCGTCCAGGGAACCAAAGTATAAGGTTCTATCGCTGCCCGCCCAAGCCGCGCCTGGATGAAAGGTATTATTCGGCAAGCCGTCTTTAACCAGAAAATTCCGGAAGGTTTTCTGCTGGCGATCCAGTCGGGATAATCCATTATCGGTGCTAATCCAGAGTTCGCCGGCCTTGCCCGGTAATATGGCACAGACAATATTGTTAGCTAAGCCTTCTTTTATCGTGTAAGTCTCTTCTATCTGACCATTTGCCGGATGGAGGACGTTAATGCCGCCACCTTTGGTCCCTACCCACAAGCGGCCGTCCAGACCTTCGTATAAGCAGGTAATAAATTCATTGGTTAAACCCGCACGTGGATTTTGTTCTGCAATGGCCGCAAAGTAGCCGGTAATACTTTTACCTTTTACGATGCGGTATAAGCCGTAATCAGTACCCACCCAAATGGATTGGTCTTTCGCCTGGTACAGGGCCATTATTTGCAGGGAGGAGAAGGGCTGTTTGGTTTTTCCCCAGGTAAAAGGCAGGGCCTGCTTGGTTTTGGGATTAAAAAGATAAAGATTATTGTTCCCTCCTAGCCACAGCTGCCCATCGGTGTCTCGTAAGAAAGAATAATTGAAGAGAGAAGCCCGCTCTTCGGGTTTCAGGTCGTCCGGAATAGCGGGTTGGGAAAAGGTATGAGATTTAAGATTAAAAGATAAAACCCCGTTCCCTTCCGTGGCCACCCAGAGATTGCCGTTGGCCGCGGGCACAAAAGCTTTTACCAGCGGATTATACCAATTGCTCCAGCCACGGCCTTGTTTAAACATTTTATATTCCTGGAATCTTTTCGTGAGAGCATTATACTCAAAGAAGCCTTGATAGCTGCCAATCAATATTTTTCCGGGACTGGTTTCATAAATAGCCGGCGCACTAAAAATAGTATTATTGGCTATTCCTGGGGGCGAGATAACCGAAAATCTATTTTCCCGGTTTTCTAACCGGAAGACGCCGAAATAAGTACCCAGCCAAAGCTGACCCTTGGCATCTTCGTACAAGCAGTCGATCGCATAAGGGGCTCCCCCCGTACGCTTAAACGCCGGCGTAAAATCATCGATTTTTTGGGTACGAACGTTGAGACGGCACAATTTTTCGGACGTTGCTACCCAGATATAACCTTTATTATCTTCATAAATATAGCGCAGCTTATTATCCAGTAACTCGGATAAGTCGGCAGATACGAGGGGAAGAAATTGGTTTGCGGAGGCGGAGTAGGTATAAATAGAATGGTAATCGGCGAAAAGCAATTTATTTTTCTGAACGTAACTGGTAATCCATTGTTGCATTGGGGGAAGAGGATACCAGTGTAGTACCGCTCCTTCTGGGCTCAATTTTTGGTATCCGTGATGGTCATCCGCTACCCAGATGAAACGCTGGGAATCTTCGGTTAAGTGCTTCACCAAGGGCGAAAATATACCCGTGGTGCCGGCCGCAACATTTTGCATAAAAGTAAAATGCTCCTTATCCGCCGAACGATACAAATAACCGTTATGCGTGCTGCACCAGAGGGCTCCGTCCGAAGCCTGCAGAATGGCCTGAATACTATTTTTTCCGGTTGCTGCGGCTTTAGCGGTGGCTAAATAGGCCGTTATTGTTTTCCGATCGGTACTTAATTTATTTAGGCCATTGTCGGTGCCAATCCAAAGGTTGGCTTCCCGGTCTTCGTACAACGCCAAGACGGAATTGGAAGACAAACGTATCCCGACGGTGGTAGTAGGAATGAATTCGGTTTGGTAACCATCGTAGCGGTATAAGCCGGTTTCGGTCCCCAGCCACATAAAACCAGAGCTGTCTTTTAGCATACATTTTACCTTCAGCCCCTGTAAATGGGCGACTCTGGTAAACTGATCCTGGCCAAACTCCCTGGACTGAGCAACCCCCCAGCCAGGTAAAACCCAACATAGAGTGAGCAGCCCTAGCATGCATTTTAAGGAATAACTACGAAACCGTTGTCCACGCATCAGGAAGAGATAAAGGAGGTTAATATCTAAAGATACTCTTTTTACAAAAAAACCGAGCCTGGCAAACTCGGTTTTTTCTCCATTAGAGTTCATTTTGGGCCGATTACTATCTGAACAGGTGGAGGTACTGCCCGGAGACCCAACGTTTTTTAGGACTAGGCAAGTCGACCAATCGTTCATGAAACGATCGTGGTTGTTGCACAACTACCTGATTAATGGTAGCCGTTAAAGAAGGTTACCAATTAATCTTTGATGTTATGCAAGGCAAGAAGGTATTTGCCGAGGAGAAGGTGCTGCTCTTCTCCCTCTCGGCGCACGTGCCGAAACACAACTTTTACCGGCGGTTGAAACAAGAGGTGGATCTGGATTTTCTCTACGAACTTACCCAGCCCTATTTCGGGCGTTGTGGCCAACAGTCGATTGACCCGGTAGTCTTCTTTAAGCTCTGCTTAGTGGGTTACCTGGAGAATATTGTCTCGGACCACCAGCTTATCGAACATTGCAGCCTGCGATTGGATCTGCTTTACTTTCTGAACTATGGAGTTGCTACCTTTGACTGGAGGGAAAGAGATAGGCAGATTTAATGAAAGTTTTAAATTTGATTATATGAGTAGACGAGTATTCGATACCGCCTTTAAGAAGATGGCCGTAGAGCTTTCTTATGCCAGAAGCTCCGTGAAGGAGGTCGCCACGGAACTGGGTATAGGTATAGATCCGGGCCGGATAACCAAATGGCGCCACCAGCAACAAAAACCTGGGGAAAAAACTGCTGCTGGCCTCACCGAAGAACAAAAAGAGATCTGCCGACTTCAAAAAGCCCTGAAGGAGGCGCAGTTAGAGCGCGATATGGACCCGATGCTGACGCACGTCTGCGGGTCAAAAAAGGCAGTCAGCATCTTCTCCAAGGGAGACGGGCGATATACGGATTCATAAAAGAGCACCGGAATCAATTCTCCACCAGAGAAGAGGTGCCAGGTGCTCCGGGTAAGTATCAGTGGCTTTTATTATTGGCTGCAGCACCCAGTTGGCTCAAGAGTTCGTCAAGAGTAGCAATTGCTGGCTGCGATTAAAAAGGTGTACCAGCAGAGCGATGGCCGCTATGGTAGCCCCAGGATTGCGGTAGAACTGCAACAGCAAGGCATCTGGGCTTCCCGGCCTCGGGTGGCCCGGCTGATGCGCAAGCATGCCATTCGAAGCATCATCCGCCACAAATACCGGGTGCAAACCACCGATTCTAACCATAGCTTTGCTCTAGCGGAGAACTATCTGAACCGGAACTTTTATGCTACCAGGCTGGCGGAGAAGTGGGTTTCTGACTTAACCTACATTAAAACGCAGGAAGGCTGGCTTTATCTGACAGCAGTGTTGGACCTGGCGGACCGAAAGGTGGTGGGTTGGGCCCTGAGTGAAACCATGGAAGCGGAAGTAACCAGTGTGGCTGCCTGGCGGATGGCAGTGAGGAACCGACCGATAACGCAATCGCTGTTGTTTCACTCCGACCAAGGCGTACAGGATGCCTGTCAGCCGTTCCCAAACCAGCTAAAAGGCATGCCAGTGCTGCAGAGCATGAGCCGTAAAGGAAACTGTTGGGATAATGCCGTAGCGGAAAGTTTTTTCAAAACCATAAAAACGGAGCTAATCTATCATCAAAAGTTTACCACCAGGCAAGAGGCCAGACTAGCCGTCTTTGAGTACATCGAGGGCTGGTATAATAGAAAAAGGAGGCATTCCGTATTGGGCTATCGCACACCCTGCCACTTGGAAAGCTTATACCTGGAAAATTCAATAGCTGCCTAATAAAAAGCCTCCAGTAAACTGTTGCAATTCCAGTTAACTTTCCCACTTCCTTAAAAAACTGGCCCTTTAAAGGACCAGGCGTGTACTTATTGCTAGGGCGAGTAGTAGCCGAGTTTGGATTTCCCAGTTTAGAGGTGGAGAAGATGGATAAACTGCCTTTTCAGGAAAAGCATCAAACCCTTACTAGCTTGGAAAAATCAACTAATTGTAGCTAAATTTATTTTGCTAATAATATTGGTTTTAAGAAATAAATAGTTAAATATGCTAAATAAATTCGCAAATCACTTTTATTCATATCTCCTCAAATTAAGAGGATAAACTAAAAACTAAAATCTATGGAAAACATACCCCGCCACGTTAGAGCCGAAATGAAGGAAATAGCTGCCCAGGTGCGCACTTTTCAGGTGCAAAAAATTACGGAAACCTTAATTCATCTGGGTTTTACCTTCTCCACCCAGGCCGAATTAACCACTTTTGAACGCGAGCGCATGCATGGCATTATCGATGCGGAATGGCCGGAAGTGGAGCACCTCTATGTGGATTATGGGACAGAAAAGGAAATCTACTTAGCGAAGTGTAATAATTATCCCGAAGAAAATGAAGCCGAACAGCTCTACTTTCATGATGGTTATTTTCAATTGCCGGAGGAAAACCTGTAAGTAGATAATTTTTCCTATATACACATGAACTAATATTGCATTCTCGTGTTCTTTAAGCAATTCGAACCATTACGGGTATTTGCTTCATGAACCTTTACTACTTCCATCAGCTTCCTTCGGAGGACAGAGCGACCCTTGTTTGGGAGCAGGGCGAGTTTCTCACGGTTCGCGTGAGCGGCAACTGCAACGTTTGTTTATATGACATGAGAAAGTTCTTTGCCGAGATCTGGTACCGGGTAGAAGAAAACGAAGTGGAGGCCGTCAGAGGTTTTACGAGTAACTCGTGCTTGGAGCCTTATTTAAATCTGGTGGATTTATCCGATATAATCAGGTAAGCTATGGAAGAAAGGCAATGGTAGTACTGGCCTTTAAATCTGATGGTTTTGATATTGGCAAGATTCATCTTAAAAGCTTGGATACAGGAGCGCTGGATTAACCCTTACATAAAGCAAAAACGCAATAGACGTAAATGGTAAAACACGATGACCCACGCCTGACGTATAAGTTACACTTTCCCCGTAAAGAATCAAGACGGTTAATGCGTTTACTCCCATTTTTATTCCTGATAGCCGTATTTATTAACAATTTCCGTGCTTGGATGAATGGCGGTCCCTGGTACTACTCTGTGTTGAATGTATGGCTACTAGCAGGTTGGATTGTGGTGACAGCAGTGATTTATAGAAAGAAGAGACAATAAAAAAGCCACTCGCGAGAGTGGCTTTTTTATATTTTATAAATGTTTATCCAATTATTAATATAGCGGCACATCATAGTGGGTGAAGGTCGTAAATCCTATTAAGATTACTTCATCAGCAATCTTAATAGATTTATATTCATTCGTCGCTGCTACATTCTTGCGAATCCAGGTATACTTACGGGCGTAGTTGTTTTTTTGACAATCTTTAAATTGTTTATAGGGCCAACTTTCACTTTAACAAGAAACCCATACGAATAATGTTGTATGTGGTCCTATTTTCCCAAATAGGCTTATGGATCAGAACGATTAGCTTAATAACAGTTGTAGTAAGGCCATAAAGCTATAAATCTATGGACGTAAAAATCTACTCTAATTCTACAGAACAAAAAAACATTAACCTAGCCGAATCACTAAACTTGTTAGCAGAAACATTATCTAATGCGCAAACCAAAGCAGATTTGTCCAAATTAACACTCAGCCATAAAGATACCCGAGAAGCGATTCAATTCTTAAAAAGCTTGCTTTAGAGATTGCCTTAGTTTAGGTGTTTTATATTTTAAGTCAATTAATCCATTTACGATAATATAAATTTAACATTTAGCTATGAATCCTATTGACCTATTCGCCCTTTCTACTACTGGCTTTATTGTTTCTACCACATGGTTAGTTTTGCGCCTTAAAAAGAAATCCGCTTAAATTATCCAGCTGTTCCTTATGAGCTTTATTTCTTAAGCCTAAGGATCTAGCGATAATTAACGGGTTAAATGCCCCTACACCTGCTCCTTCAAATTGTTGCACCCAGATTATGTTCTCTATGGAGACTATGGTAAAATAAAGTTCTTGTTTATTAAGTCTTTTTCTGCTCTTAGGTCCTGAAATGTACTCTACTACTTACCTACTTCCTTAACTACAATAATGAAATAATATCAATAAACCAGGTGTCAACAAGATTAAGGCAGCTATAATGGTTTTATGAGCAATGACAGGCTTTGGCATGGTAATACTTTTTTAGTAAGTGGTTAATACATATATTTTTATGTATCCATGAACCTTGTCAGACCTTTTCTTGCTTATAGTTCCTCGATTAATCAACAAAAAATTATTATATAGCTAAAGGTAATCCAGTATTCTCCTTTTCTTGGCAGGAACTAAAAATCAGGCTAAAAGCGCTACTCTGATTACTGGTAATTAAATAATCATTAAGTAATTTTATCTAATTACAAGAGTAGGATCTGGTGCTGGTAAGGGGTTCACTAACTTTACCTTGAAAACTGCTGATGGAAGAAGCTTTAACTTCATACCCTTCTGCATTGTACTCCCGGGTTAAATCATTGTAAGAGAATACCCCGGGAACATCCGTTTGAGTACTTATTTTAAGCAAAGGATTTTTACTAAGTGGTATAGTTTCCCAATTATATACTCTCAATAAGGAGTATTCCGAATACTTGTTTTCCTTAGTAAGATCATATTCCAGGGTACTTACATAGGGTTTATTGTTGATGTAGTCAATTTGTTTTACCACATTGCCGTTAAGGTATTCATATTCAATCACCCTTATATAATCCGGACCTGTTGCATACTTATGAATGTAGGTTATTTTAGAAACTTGTCCTTCGGATTTATAATCCGCTGAAATTATAGTAGTGAGTTCCCCTGACGAATTATACATACTGGTTTTTATCCACTTATTATTTTGGTCATACTCATAACTGGCCATGCTTTTACCCTCCGTATTTGGATTGCTTTTTTGCAGCCTGATGATTTTACCGGCATTATCTCTAATGACAGTATCAGTGGAAGTCAATACCGGATTGTATTTTGTAGCAGGAATATAAGTAAAAATACTCTGTAACTTTTTATCCGCTCCGTACTTTAGAGTGACATAGTTGCCGTTGCTACTCTCTTCCTTGGTGAGTAAACAGGTTACTTCTAGCTTCTCAGGAGTTTCGGGTACTGGTACCGGATCCGGTTCTTTTTCTTGATTCTGGGTGCATCCAGCAATAAGAATAAGTCCCAGCAGAATACCAAATGCATTGTTTTTTCTGAAAATAAAATGTATAATATTAATCATTGCTTCTAGGGTAGGCCCACATAGGGTCTATAAAATAATAGGTATAGAATATTTTATATTTAATTAATCTCTTTTGATTTTTAAATTAAGGGAATGGTATGCACTGTTTTAAGCTTTGTACTAAGCCTAAGGTAACGTAATAGGATATACCAATAATTTAATAGTACTTAATCCGAATTCTACTATTTGTAATACCAATTACTGACATTCATACTCGGCAATGTTAGTAAATATATCAGCTTCCACCCCATCGGGATTCTGAAAATTATAATCCATTATATTTTTTAGGGCATAGCCCAGTTCATTGAATTCATAGGTGATTAGAAGCGTAGCGGCAGCTTGGCCCTTGCCATCATACTTTGTTTCTTTTTTAAGCATGTTCTTATTGGCAGTCGGACCCATGAGGTACTTCCTCGCGTAGGTCTGGTAGAAATCCCGGAGTTTTTCTTCCTTATCCAGGTAGTACTCATATTCGGTTTTTATATCCGGCAATCCGGGCTGGTGAATTACTTCTTTCATGCAGTTGCCGTTTAAGTAAGTGTATTCTCTAACAGCATTATAGACCGCCATGTTGGTATTGTAAGTACTCGTTATCCGGGTACGATTTCCTTCCCTGTCGTATTCACAAGTTCCCTCCAGTTTTCCATCGGTGAATAATCCAGTGGTTGGAATAGGCCTTGTTTTAAAGAATTTTGTGATTAGTCCCAGGGTATTGCGCTCAAAAGTAAAAACATCCACAATGTTCTCGGTGAGTTCCTGCTGTCCATAAAAGTAAGTAGCTTTTTGCTTAACAGTAAATTTTTCCATTTGCCCTAGGGCATTAAAAGAATAGGCGTAAGTAGATTTTACCTTACCTTGCCCATAAGTTGTTTGCAGCGTTAACCGGTTTTGACTATCATACTGATAAGTCGTGTAGGATGTAGTATCCTTTTGGTTATATAATTTAACGATCCGGCAAGCTGTCGGCTCAGCTTGAGGATTAGATACCATCACTGTCGCCTTTTTCGCAACTAGTAAGCAATGCTATAATAGCCAGGCACAAAGCTATGGCCCAAGTGGTGGCAGGGAGTAAAGGTTTATTCATGTATAAGGATTAAATTTAGACGGTACTATTGGGTTTAAAATCGGAGTAGGTTACCGGAGATAAGTACAAGTCTCTACACTATTGGTATAATGTGAATTTACAAGCAATCATATTCGAACAGGCGAGAAGTAGTACCTTGTCCGTAGCTACTGGTACGCGTAAAAATCTGTTTGGTGGGATAGCCTTGATCGTTGTACTCCTGAAAGAATTCAAACGTCCCACTTGTAGCTGTATATACTTTGTAAGAACGCGTTTCCAATAACAGCATGTTCTTATTAGCGGTGGGTCCTAAAAGGTTAGATAAATTGGAAGCTTGTTCAAATGCTTGCAGCTTATTTTCTTTCGTTAAATCAAATTCATACAGGTTGGTTCGCTCCGATTCCTGGCCTTCATTGATTATTGCTTTTACACAGTTTCCGTTCTCGTAGGTAAAATAACTAACCGCAGTTAAGGCGGTAGCTAAAACGGTGGTCGTAGTTTTGATCCGATTGCCCTCACTATCATAGGTGCAAATAGTCTCGAAGATGGGTCCGGGGTTGTTATTTTGCAGATCAGAAGTCACGTATTTGGCAACTTGTCCCTGGCTATTATACTCAAAAGTGTAAACCTGGTGATAGCCTCCGTTGTATTCTTGTGCAAAATCGAAGTTCCGTTCCCGTACATCTACCGTTATCAGTTGTCCCAGGTTATTGTATTCGTAAGTTATGGTACTCTTTTCTTTTCCTTTGTAATAACCTTTGGCTTGAAGTACCCGGTTTTGATAGCCATATTGATAAAGGGTATATTGAGTGGTATCATTTAAATCATAGAGTTTAGCTACCCTACAAAAAGAAGCTAGGGGTCTAACTTCTTCTTTCGGTTCAGAACCATCACCCTGCTCGCAGCCGGTTAAAAAGGATAAAAGCACCAGGCACCAAATAATTGGCCTAGAAGCGGTACTAAGTAAGAATTTATTTATATGGAAGTACATGAGTTGGAAGTACAGAATGTTTTGTGTTTGATGATAATGGAAGACTGTGAGGCTGAATAACACTACTTACCGGGCCGGCGGCCGTAACTATTCTCCGCATCCGATTTGCTTACCGCGGAAATCGGATGCGGACACCGGTTCAAATCGGCTCTGCTCTCCGTGCGCTGATAGGCATAGGCACTGCCACCCTCACAGGTGTACACCGGTGGAGCTTGCTGTTTTTTTACCGACGGCTTGGAAGTAAAAGCTTGTGGTTTAGCGGGAGTGGTCGTTTGAGCCGAAGCCAAACCTGTGTGCAGTAGAAAAGCTAAAAGGAGTAAAAGTTGTCGCATTAATAAAAGTTTAATTTGCCTGATTAAATATTGTAATTATAAAATATTTCACTAGGCAAATTAAAAGCCAGTTTTAAGAGTATGCTGGAATTAAGTAGATGTTAGACAAAGATTAGGTGTAAAGTAGAGTGGCATTGTTTAATAGTATAATTTGTATCTTTAATGGCAAACATACTCCATGGGGATAATTGTAATAATCGTTCTATAATGCTATAAGAATATATAACTTTCTGAAGGGGCATCAGCAAAACATATTTTGAGAACAGGTCGTTTTCAACACAGAATATTAATTCAACGCATGAAGCCGTACCACGAGCTAACCTCAAAAGGTAAAATCATCCGCATGACTATTGCCCGGATAGTTATTCATAGTGTTTTACTCCTTGCCTTTTATTTTGCCTGCGCCCGTTTATACAAGAAAATAAATAAAGTGAGAACACCGGCTAATCGGGATAAAAGCTTACCTATTGCTTAAATTAGAATCGTCCTTTTTCCTCCTTGCCAGAATAGCTTGCCGGATTAAGGCTCAATTATCTCTACTGAGGGCTGGCTATCATCTTGGGTATTCTCGGCTGCACCATTAAACTCGTAATACTGAATATTAATGTTTAATATATTGTCGTAGGGGATAGAAAGGTAATTACCCGGGATCTCTCTAAAATGGGTTTCCCCGGTAGCACTAAAGGTCTTTTTGGATGGGTACTTTATGATGATGCGGTCCAGGCCTCCACTCGTTCTGGATAGATAATAATCTTCCAGAATGCCGGAATAAATAATTCCCTCACCAATATTGGTTAAAACATCCACCATTATAAAGTCAATATTTTTGTGGTATTTCCAGCCCCGTTCGGTGTTCAGGTATTCTCCGGTAAACCAATAATGCCAGGTATTCGGAAACCGGAGAAAAGAAAAATAAGGTAGCGTATCCAGGCTTAAACCTCTGACGAAACTTCTCGCTCCGGTACCTACTAAAATACCAAACACGGTTAAACCAATATTATAGGTTAGTATAGGAGCTATATGCGCATGTATGTTCTGGAAGATAGGAGGAACCCGTTCTTTATCGTTTCCGCCCACTACCAAATAACCAATGTTCTCCAGTAATACTTGATAGGACGTTGTAGCTTCTACGACTAAAATGGCAAAAGCATGTAAGAGGATGGCTGGGATAATGGCCCAGATAATCTCATTAACTAGATTAGTGGTAATGTACTCAATGGAGAATCGGGAAGAAAAATAGCTTCGGCGAAGGGCAATACCAAGAAGAGTAATGAATACGAGAAGTACTGTAACAAAAGCAAAATTCACCTACTAAAGCTCTTTTACTTTTACGGTGGAACTATTAATTTTTAAGTTAGCAATAACATGCGCGTTTTTAGAAGAAGCCTCCTGAATGCTTTTTAGAATAGCTCTTCCTTGAGTCTCTTTGCTAAAATAATTTTTTGCTGTTTTACTTTGTCTGGCCTTCATAGCGCTGATTTTATCCAATATGATAAATAAAACGTAATTTTCAAAATGTAGATTCAAAAATTAAATGAGTAATAGTAGGTACCTAGTGCTTAATGAAGTCTACCAAGTACTACTTTTACTCATTCAGCCAGATTAGGTTTGCTTAAGCAACTTTTGATGAAAGATGTTTAAATTATAACTTTAAACTATTCCTAAGAATTACTTCTCCAAAGCCGTTAAAATTGTCCGGAAACTCTCTAATCCTGCTTCCAGGTTCTCGATTATATCCTCTGCCAATACATCCGGGTCCGGTAAGTTATCTAAGTCGGCGAGGGATTTATCTTTTAGCCAGGTAATGTCGAGGCTGGTTTTGTCACGGGCGATTATTTCTTCGTAGGTGAATTTACGCCAGCGGCCTTCCGGGTTGGTTTCGGGGTGGTAGGTTTCGGTGCGTTTGTGGCGGTTTTGCGGGTTGTAGCAGGAGATAAAATCTTGCAAATCTTCCAGCTTAAGTGGGTTCTTTTTAAGGGTATGATGGATGTTGGTGCGGTAATCGTACACCCATATTTCTTTGGTCCAAGGGTCTTTGCTGCTGGGTTTGTTATCGAAAAAAACCACGTTGGCTTTTACCCCGTGGGCGTAGAAAATACCAGTGGGTAAACGCAGGATGGTATGCACATCGGTGGTTTCCAGTAGCTTTTTGCGGACGGTTTCGCCGGCTCCTCCTTCAAACAGCACATTATCCGGTAATACCACGGCAGCCTGACCGGTGGTTTTAAGAATGCTGCGGATGTGCTGCACAAAGTTAAGTTGTTTGTTGCTGGTTGTTGCCCAGAAATCCTGGCGGTTATACGTAAGGTCTTCTTTTTCCTGTTCGCCTTCGGCGTTGGTAAAAGTCTGGCTGCTTTTTTTACCAAAAGGCGGGTTGGCCAGTACGTAATCGTAGCGCACACCGATATCGGCAATCAGGGCATCGGCCGGAGAAATAAAATTATCGCTGTCAATGTCGCCGATGTTGTGCAGGAACAGGTTCATGAGCGCTAGGCGACGAGTGCTGGCTACAATTTCGTTGCCGAAGAAGGTTTTGTATTTCAGGAACTGCCGTTGCTCTTTGTCCAGGTCGTGGTGGGCTAAAAGGTAATCGTAAGCGGCCAGGAAGAAACCGCCGGTACCGCAGGCCGGGTCGGCGATGGTGCGCATAGGCTCCGGGTCTACGCAGGCTACCATGGCTTTTATTAAAGCACGGGGCGTGAAATACTGGCCGGCACCGCTTTTGGTATCTTCGGCGTTTTTCTCCAGCAGACCTTCGTAAATATCGCCTTTATCTTTTACACCCATCATTAGCCATTGCTCGTTGTTAATCATAGCAATGATTTTGGAGAGCTTGGCCGGGTCCTGGATTTTGTTCTGGCTCTTGGTAAATATTTGCCCCAGAATACCTTTTTCTTTGCCCAGTTCCCGGAGCATAATGGTATAATGGGTTTCCAGTTCGGCTCCTTTTAAATCTACCAGGCTTTCCCAGTTGTAATCTTTGGGAATAGGTAACTGGCGGTTGTGCGGTGGTTTGGTATATTCATCCGCCATTTTCAAGAATAGCAGATACGTAAGTTGCTCTAAATAATCGCCGTAGCCCACGCCATCATCGCGGAGGGTATTGCAGAATGACCAGACTTTAGAAACGATAGCGGAGTTGTTGTTACTCATTTTTTAAGTTCTTCTTTAAATATTCGGTCAGATAATACCCGCCGGTTTGAGGAGCATCACCTCTAAACTCAATGAATCCAGCATCTCGAAGTAACCTCAAATATCTTTCAAGGCTTTTCTCTGAAATTCCTGTACTAGTTCTATACTCAGGAATCCTTTTTCCTTCTTGTCTAACTATAGCGTTAAGAAGGGTAGCCAGTTTAATTTTAACATTCTTAGTAGCTCCCTCAATTGCTCCCTCAATTGCTCCCTCAATTGCTCCGTCATTTACAGTATCAGTTGTTCTATTACTTATAACCTCATTAACTGTACCGTTAACTTCTAAAGGAATAGCCATTTTAAATACATCACCTTCTTCAAAAATTGGCACTTTGCCAGGAGCGTAGTGGGGCAGGTATTTATTTACGTTTAAAATACCGGAGCCTAATTCATCCACGTGGCCTAGTTGGGTGAAGAATTTGGCGATAACTGGATTTTTCGCAAAAGGAGAAAAGTTTTCGGGTAATAAGCGACCATAGGTGTGCGGCCGGTTAGCATTCTCAGTAACTACCCGGTCGGTGTAAATGAAGAGCCGAGCGGGATAAGCGTTGGTAAACTCCCGGTGTACGAGCAAATTGGCTACAACTTCCCGGAAAATCTTGGACCTAAGACTAACGCGAATGGCTCCTTCCAGAAAAAACTTATCGGGTAGGTGCTTAGCGATAAAGCTCATTAGTTGGTCGTAAGTGTCTATCAGGTTGGTTTGAACATAAAGACGGTCATCATAACGGTCTAGGTTTTGGCGGCGGACCAGTGCATCCGTTTTGTAATGCGGTAAAATACTTTGAATGATTTCGTCCTGACCTAACAGAAGAGCGGCGGCTAAAGTATAGCCCTCCTGACCGGTTTGCAGGTCGCGGCGGAAAAGGCCGGCTTTCCGGAGCAATTGTTCGTCGTCGAGGGCTAGCCAGGGATGATTATAGTCGCGGCTGCGAATTAAGTTCCGGACTTTCGGAAATAGCTCCGGATTAAAGTCGGAGAACCGCAGCGCTGGGTAAATAGTGTTTTCGGAATAACTGGCACTTTTGCGGGTGTATAATTCGGAAATAGCAATATGGCTGGTAAGTTTATAATCACCATCTTCGCTGCGGTCATAAACGATGCGCCGGCATTTGTGTACCTGCGAACTTTCCGGAACCTGGATATGAATAAGGGTTGCACCTTCTACTTCCACTAATTGGGGGAGCAAAATAAAAGGCGGTTCCAGCAATTGCGGATTATTAGAAATATTGACAATTTCTTTTAAAAGTTGTGGTGCGCGGGCTTTATTAACACCGAGTACTTTGCCACCATCGGAAATTCCTAATAAAATATCGCCGCCGGCTCTATTTAGGAAAGCGCATACGGTTTCGAAAAGGTTAGCGGGGAGTTCCGAAATTGCTTCCTTAAACTCAAGTCGCAAGCCTTCTGTTTGTTGCAGTAATTGCCTAACACGCGCTTCGTTCATTTAAAATAATACTAACTAATTGTAAGATATTTATTCGCCGTACAAATATTTATTCGCCGTACAAAAATGACCTTATTCTTTCATCAGTTAAAGGCATTGTAAAAATTGGACTTATAAACTGCAAAAGCTTATCTGATAAATTTTTATACTTTTGATAGCATATTTTGTCAACATCTTCGGGTATCATCCAATCTTTTTGATAATCAACATAAAAGCCTTTGTTTTTAAGGTTATTAGCCCCTTTAATTAACTCGCTAAGCATTTCCGCCTCCTCTTCGGTTAACTCCCCTAATTTTAAAGCCTTACTTAAAAAGATTGCAGTAGATTGAAATTTGCTTAAAGCGTTATGTGGAGTAAAGAAGTAATACTGCCAATTATATTCGTAATCAGTAATGTAGTATCCTGTTAGTGATAGTAAGAATTCTTCAATATTTAAATGCTTAAAGCTGTGATTTCTAAATATTTTATCTCTTTCAACCGGGCTTATAAAATAAATATCATTGTTTAAACCAATCAATATCAGTGCTTTGATTAATTCTTCGGAAGCAAGAATAACGTGCGAAACGGCAAATCCATAAAATTGCATATTAGCGGCAGCTTCACTCAATAATAAATGATTTTTTCCATTCTCGAAAGAATAACAGGCTCCTGAAAGCAAATCACAATCGGCCCAATAATCTATTTTTTGATTTTTCACTTCTTCTTTTTCAATGTTTTTTTCTCCTGACTTGCCGTCTTCAAAACCATTGAACCTTTACCTTGAGGGATAAAATTGTGGCTTCTCATCCAGGTTAACGCTTTATAAAACTTCTCCCGATTTATGTTTAGCTTTCGCTCCGACCAGTTTTCTCGGGACTCATAAACAATTTCATCATCCGTCGGATTTTTGCTGGCCAATAATAAATTATTCCATCCGGCAAAAAGCGTAGCAATCACTTCGGCTTGTTCCATATCAAATTTCAAAAAAGTTTCTATTAAGGCATTTACTTCTTTAAATTGTTGCTCTGTAAGGAATTGCTGAGTTTTAGCAATAATGTTTTTCATGCCCCGCAGAGAGGTGTATGTATGGCCAATTGGTAGCTTTTTAATTTGAAACCAACCTGCTTTTGTTGCCCGATGTTCTACCTTTTTTAAATGATTAAAATCATCAGGACCAGCGGCATCTTTTACCGGCTGCCTGCCTAATGAAATGCCAAGGAAATTTTCTACCTGATGGGCAATTTTTTCGTCTTTTACGTGATTCAACTTGGGTAAATGCTCCGGGTGCTTTTCATGAGTGTCAATCACCAAGGCAAGAATGCCCGCGTGTAAATCAGTAGCAGTAATACCAGCAATCTTCATGGGAAATTCTTCTTCGGGAACCAAAGGGATAATTTTTGCTTCTTGTTCTTCAGTAACAGTATTGAGGACTTCTTTATAAGCAACCAACTTACCCTCAAAAGCTTTCTTTAAAATACTCTGGCAAAGGGTTTCGGCTTGTTGCAGGCTTTGGGTGATGGTTTCTTCTACTTTATCGCAAACACTTAGGCGGCTTTCTACTTCCTGAACAATTTTTCTCTGTTCTTCAATTGTACAGAGTGGAAAAGGCATTGAATTACAATTCTCTTTATTAAGGTATTGAATAGTTGTTGAAGTGGATTTTTTCTCGAAGTAATATTTATTTAGCTGAATACAATAGGCAAGAAAATTAGAGTCAACTAAATCATTTGTTAAGAAAGCATGCAACTGTTGATTTATAACAATTGGTTTTTCAACTACAGCACTTATCCCAAAAGTACCGACACAAGTCATTATCACACTACCAGTTGGAATTACTCTAGCGTTATATTCCTTTATCTCTGAATCAGATAATCCTAATTTAATCGTTGTGTAATCAATTTTAATTGAATGTTCACTGAGATTCGGAGTTGTTACCCATTTTATTTCTCCTGTAAATGATTTAGGTTTATCCCTGTTCGGAACAATACTTTTACATATATCTCCAATTTTAACCAATCTCCAACCCTCCAGCAATTCACTTTCTTTAACGTCTGGATTGGTAAGTTTTCCTTCAAAAGCCCACTTTAAAACGGCTTGGCGGTAAACTTTTAACTGCTGCCGGGCAGTTTCTAATTGTTCTTTGCCTTTGTCTAATTCGCTTAGCAGTTCCTCTATTTTGGCAACTATTTCTTGTTGTTCATCCAATGTAGGATAAGGTAAAGGAATTTCCTCAATGGTTCTAGAAGACAAATGCTTTACCGTTACAGAAGAAGTTTCAGCATGAATGGCATCAAGGAATGGCTGTAAACAGTAGAATAAAAACCTTTCGTTAATAGCCTCAGAGTCTGGTAAAATCCTACAAACTCGTTGATTTAATAATGCATCTGGTCCTTTCCAATAAGATGCTTTAAAATCTCCATCCATTCCAATAAGGATATTTCCTTTATGAACTATAAATTCTTCACTGTAATTTCCTTTATATCTATCAACTGTAGTAGTATTATCAATATCACGTATTCTGATTAAGGGCATTCCTTCATCCTTGGAAAAGAAGGAAGAACTGAACGCGTAACCATTTTGAACCTTCGCAACTTCTTTTAAATATTTTCTATCCCAATGTTCAGCCTTAACTAATAATTGGTGTTTACCTTCTTCAACTATTTCAATCGGTTTTCTTCCAAGTGCCATCTACGCCGCTAACTCCTCGTTTAATTCATTTATAATTTCATCGGTCTGATCACCGAACAGTTGCCACATTTTACCCAAACCCCCGTGAGCATTAAAGGGGCTTAAATCAAAATCGTCGCGCTCCAGCCGGAAACTGTTGGCTACGTAGTCTTTTATCATCCGGAGCCATTGCATCTGGGTTTCGGTAAACTTGAGGGTACCGGCCTGCTTTTTAAATACCCATTCCTGAAAGTTACGGTCCACGGTTTTGTCGTAGGCCGTCAGGGTTTCGTCGAGTCCGCTTACTTTCCGGATGAGCGCCACCAGAGCCATGAGTTCGTTTTTGGGCTGGCCATTTACTTTTTCCAGTTGTTCGTAAGCCCGCCAGATGTTTAAAGGCGCTAAGTTAGGTCTTGCAGCTTTAATTGTTTCCACCAAATCCTTCATCATTTTATAAGTGAGTTCCCTCCGCCCGTAGGGTTGTCCGTAAAATAACTGCAAAGCCGTAATTTCGGTTTGGTGGGTTTCTATCCAGGTCCGGAAATCCTGCACCAGGTTTTCGGCTTCGGCTTGGTTGTCTTTTACCCAGCCAATATTTACCAGCTCATCGGGGTTAATGTGGTCAATTACCTGGTCGTACTTTTTGCGGACATCAATCACATAATTCCTCAGGTCGTAATCGTTAAACACGGCCGTAGCCTGCTCAATAATTTGTTCGTGTTGTTCCTTTACCTGGGCTTCAATTACATCGGGGGCAGCACCGGGGTTTTGCGCCAGTGCCTGTAATCGTTCGTTTTCCAGCGTGTCCGGGTCGTAGGCGTGCAGCAGTTGCTTTACCACCTGGTTTAGGGTAAGTCCGCCGGCTTTTTCGGCAAAGGCGAGTTTTTCTTTTTCGTTTATCTGTTTATCGAGCCGGATGAGGCGGTTGGCCAGCGTGGTGAGCATGGCTTCGTCTTTGTTGCCCATGGCAATGCCTTCCAGTACTTCTTTCAGCGAGAGGCCCGGCTTTTTCTCCAACGGGCGGCTGTCGGTTTTCCGGCTTTTCTCTACCCCAATGGCATCTATAATCACAAAATGGTCTTTGGTGTATTTAGCGGCCGGGGTGCCGGTAGCTTTGAGTTCTTCTAAACTACAGGTGCGGGTGCCGCGGCCTTTCATTTGCTCGTAATAGCTGCGGCTTTTTACATCGCGCATAAACAGCAGCACTTCCAGCGGCCGGATGTCGGTACCGGTGGCAATCATATCTACGGTAACGGCCACGCGCGGGTAATAACTGTTGCGGAACTGCTGCAACACGGTTTTGGGGTCTTCGCTGCGGTAGGTTATCTTTTTGCAGAACTTGTTTTCTTCGGCAAATTCTTCCCGCACAATATTTATAATGTCGTCGGCGTGGCTGTCGCTTTTGGCAAAAATGAGCATTTTAGGTACTTCAAACTTGCCATCCGGTCCAATCCGGTCGGGGAACATTGCCGGTAAATTATCTTTATCGGCTTTAGCAATGAGCCGGATTTGGTTCGGGTTTACTACTTTCTCGTCGAGTTGCTGGGCCCGGTATTCCACTTCTTCGTCCAGGGTATTCCAGAACTGTTTGCGGGTGAGTTTTTCGCGGGTGCCTACGTATTCGCCTAAATCTATCTTAGCCCCTTGCTGGGTAATTTTAGTGACAATCTCGAAAACATTGTAAGGCACCAGTACACCGTCTTCCACCGCTTTCTGGTAGCCGTAATCGCAAACTAAGTTCTGGTTAAAATAACCAAAGGTCCGATTATCGGGCGTAGCGGTTAAACCAATCTGGAAGGCATCGAAATAATCGAGCACCTGTTTCCAGAGGTTGTAAATGCTGCGGTGGCATTCATCAATCACCACGAAGTCGAAAAACTCCATGGGTATTTTTTCATTATACACCACCGGTAAAGGTTCCTTGGGCTGCCACTTACCTTCGTTCGGGTTTTCTTCTTCGTCGCGTTCGTCTAAAGGGGTGCCTTTTAAAATAGAATACAAGCGCTGGATGGTGCTGATGTACACTTCGCTGTCGGTGGGCACAAAGGCACTGCTCAGGCGGGTAACGCCGTAGAGTTCCGGGAAAAGCCGGTTGTCGTCCTGTGGTTCGTAGCGCTTAAATTCCTGCTCGGCCTGTTCGCCCAAGTTTTTGGTATCTACCAGGAACAAAATGCGCTTGGCTTTGGCAAATTTGAGCAGGCGGTAAATAAAAGTAATAGCCGTAAACGTTTTACCCGAACCCGTCGCCATTTGAATGAGGGCTTTGGGCCGGTTTTCCCGGAAAGATTTCTCCAGGTTGGTGATGGCTTGAATCTGGCAATCGCGTAAGCCATCGGTAGGTAGTCCCGGAATATCATGAAACCGACCTCGTAAGGTTTTACTTTCCTTTATCCATTTCTGAAAAGTCTCGGGCCGATGGAAAGTAAACACCGGCCGGGAGCGAGGTTTGGGATCGCGGTAATCGGTAAAGCGGGTAACTTCACCGGTACTCTCATACACGAACGGCAAAGGACCATTGTTAATGTATTTGAGCTTAGCCGTAGCATAATCAACGGACTGGTCTTCGTGTACCGTCAGCTTGACGCCTTCTTCTTCGCGTTTGGCTTCAATAATACCTACTGGCTTCTTATCCACGAACAACACGTAATCCGCCGGTCCCACATCGGTTTGGTATTCCCGAATCGCAATACCAATGCCGGCGCTTAAATTTACTTTCTTTTTATCCTGTATGATCCAGCCACTAGCAGTAAGTAATTTATCAATCTCGTCACGGGCTTTCTGTTCGGGATTTTGGTTCATGCGGTATTCGGGAATCTATTTCCAATGATACAAAATATTTTCTGTTTTGAATATTATTATAGAGCCTCGACAAAGTATTTTTTTATAGCCCACCTAAAGTCAGGCACCTCAAATTATTTAGGAGGTTTAGGATGGATATCTGAAAACTTAAAAAAGCAGAATAGTTACAGAAGGCGAGTAATCAGGAGATGATTACAAAGAAAAGTAGTTTGGTTTGGGTTATAACAAGTATTAAGGTAAGTTTTCCTTGATTAAGACTTGGCATTAGCTGTATCCTTTTACAAGCAGCTCGTAGAATTTGTGGGCCAAGACATCTAATTGGTTAAAAAAAGCAGAGGTTTCCAGAGCGGTGAAATTTACCATTTGCTGATGATAAAAGGCATAATAACTATCATTGTTTTCTGGTATGCCCATCAGGACCAGAATAATGCTGCCTAGATCACTGTGGTAGGGTTCGGCTATAATTTCGAGTAGGTTTAACCCGAAATGGAGTTTATTGCTTTTCAGGTCCTCTTTAATGAGCTTTACAATTAGCTCCGGCCTAGTGATAAGCGAGTTAGATAGTGGTGTCATAGAGTAAAATAAAAGTTAATGGTTATAGGTTTAATGGATGGATAGGTATAAGAGCAATCCAGTTGAATTACCGGCAGGGAAAAAAGCAAGGTTAGCCTTTTCTATTGTGGAGCTTTCCGATGAAACAGGAAGAGAATAGAATAGAGGAAGGTTTGCAGGAGCTTTATTTGCAAACTTCCTTATAAACTTATCTAAATTGAAAATGTGCTACCGTTAAGGCTATCGAAGATTCTATCATTGGTGAGCCTCATATCAGTGCTTTGGAGCGAGAAGCATGGATTGCCTTAAAGATACAATACCAAAAGTTGATGGAACTTCGGTTATAATCTGTATTATTCTAAAAGAATAGGGAAGGGAAAAAAGCAGCAGTGATACTCCTGGCTTAGTTCAGTTAACAAGTAAAAGGACAATTTTATAACCGAGTTTAATTAATCGGTTACTATGTCGTTCCGAATGCTTTTTTGCAATCGAATACAAAAAGGCTGTTCTAAATAATTAATTTAATAAAGCAGGGAAAGGAAAAAAGCGTTCCTGCTTATTACTTTAAGAAATAGATTACGGTATAAGAGAAGGCTGCATGGGCGAGTATAAATCGATTTCGATTTAAAAGGAGTTGTTAGCAAATTGGTTGAAATGAAGTCAGCTGAAATTTATATCGAATCTTTTGACCAAACAGAAGAAAAGTAATAAATTCTAAAAGCAACAATTGCACTTTCTCTTTAAGATAATCCCGGAGTAACATTCAGATTGGTACCTATTCTTTTTTTAAAAATCCATTAAGTCACGCAAAGGTATTTCCAAGGCCTCACTAATAGAAAGCAACACATCCAAGGTAACAGCAAACTGAGCATTTTCGGTTCGCATAATGGTAGCCCTATTCAGGTTGGCTATATCAGCCAGTTCTTGTTGGCTGATTCCTTTTGATTCTCTGATGTTTTTTAAATGTGTTCCAAAAGCTTTTAATTTCGCTGGATTCTTCACCTGCTAAAGGTCACTAATCCAGAAAAAATTAAATGCTGCATATATGTAACATGATTTAAAATATTCTTAAGTTTGCTGAAACATTTCAGAATATTAATTCAAAACACGTATGGTACAGGTATACAGTTACGGCATGGAAGATGAAGATACCTTCTATATGGAGGGGGAGATAGAGGAGGAAGCGGATGTAGAAGTATTTAGTAAACGATTCCAGGAAGGTCTTCAGACCCATATGGGAACCGTTTATGCTTTAAACTATTTTTACTTCCATCGAGCCTTGAGAGTAACCTACCCCTTCAAACTCCGGTTTCGGGTGGCTTTAGATCGGGAATGCTACTTTAAAATGGGATGGGAAAATGGGTATGATTATTCTTAGTAGAGCTCTTGCCCGTGCTCGAATAGTTCTACCTAAAGCCAGGTGCTACTACCACAAGTAAGCTGACCCGAGCATTAAATAAGTGCCGCAGCAATAAAGAGCGGGACTCAAGAAGTAGTCAAAGAGGAAATGTAGCCTGTTGCTTATCGGCTAAAAGGTGCTTGGAAAGTAATTTCGATGTCGAATACTAGGTAAGCTCGTTAGTTGCTCCGCCAGGAAAACGGTCGAGCAGCATCCCCAGAGTTAGGGTAACCTACTACCCGGAAAGTTTTGCTCAAACCCTAAAGGTGAATTTGATTTCGCCAGTAGGTTATAGCTACCGCCACTAAGAAATGCTACCTGCAAGGGAAATTAAGGCCATAAAACTAGGTTGCCCCAGAAAGGCTCTCTACCCCTGCATAAATCTAAAAGCGGTGCTATGAGCTTCACTGGAGCATAAAGCAAGACATTTAGGATGCAGTACGCGGTACCGGTTCAATAGGGAAGCGCAAAAAAGGGTAGGTACCGATGGTGGGTTTTGGTAAAAAGATTTGGGTTGGGGAAAAAGGGAGAGGGGGTGGTTGAAAAGGGTGGTACCCCGCGTGGCGCGCTGACCCAAAAAGGAGGGTTCTGATTCGCTCGCCTCTTCGAATACCATCCTCTTTTTGGTTACTACCGGCTCCATACAAACCAGGCGGATCCCGGTACCTACCTTACACCCGCATAAATAAAAATTAAGGAACAGTAGTAGAAGTAATGCCGTTCTGGGTTAACCCGAGTAAAATGGATCAGGCCTAGGAGTAAGGATGGATATAGCCTGTGCCTGTAAGGAAGAGCAAATTAAGGTAAATGGGAGAGGGTATTACGGATGATTTTTCAGTAGAACACCCCTTTGAAATACCGGGTGATTCATGTGCTTTAAATGAGGCCCAATCTTAGGCACTATAGTATACTACAGGTATATTAAACACCAGAAAGGAAATCAACCGAAAATTCACCCAAATAGGCTTCGCTCGGAGTACCTCTTCCTGTGATACGAGCCCTACCTAAAGCCCCCTTTTTCGGGTACCATTGCTGGAGGTGTATCGCCTGTGTTTACCCCGAGGAGGGAACTCCATCGTAGGAATTGTTCTTTTAAATAGATTTACTTTATTCGGCCCATTACTCTTACTTAAAACTAACTAGCACTTGCCTATGTCGCCCACTTACCTTTGGATTATCTTACTGGTTCTTGCTGCTTTCTTGCTGCTGCGCTATGTGTACCGGTACCTCAAAGAAGCTTGGCAGATTAGCCGGCAAGGGGGGATGGCTACCAAGTACCAGGAGTTGCTTCGCTTCGTGTGCCAGGCCCAACCTGGCCTGCACGTGCGGAGTACCGGTAGCCGCCATATTGCTTACCGAGAAGAAAGACCTACCGGTCCGGTCATCTTTACCCTCTTCCAAGCCTGGGGCCAGCTAACCGTGGAATGGCGCTTACAACATCCTACCTTTGGCCCTCGCACTTACCAGTGGAAGTTCGCGGAACACGAAAGCCAATCACTCATGTTTGCTAAGATAAAAGCCGATTTAGAATGGGAAGGAGACAAATAATAGGTACGTATTAGCTAAATATCAAAATGAATAGAAGCTGGTTTGTTCTTTTATTTCTGAGGATGCACGTGACTAGTTTTTACTTTATCTTGATTTAGCCTCATCTTATGCCGCTGACTCTTTCGCCCTGACCTGTTGCGTGCTCTACCCCGGCGGCGCTGGTACCTAGTGCGTCATGACTGGCTCACCCCGCGCTTGTAGCAAATAGTAGATTACTTTACAACCTTAGTAAATAATTATTGTCTTAGCTCGACTTTAGCATTAAGCGGCATAGGCTAATACGTGATGCAGATGATTGAGTAAAGATATGGGTATTTGTATCATGTCCTGTTGTTTAGTAGAGGATGAAAAATTAATATTCTGCCAGAAAAGGCCTCTTACGGTAGTAATAGCATCACTGAAAGTAGGCTTTTCTTTTTTGTACCATGCTGTGGCGTTTATCAGCAGTTATCCCTGTTGTTGCAGTCTGTCAGCCAGCAGGGTAATGATAGAGAAAAGGCCCAACAGCACTGGTGTAGTACGCTCTATTGCTTTCTCTGACCACTGCCTTTGCGTCTCTACTCCCAGATGTGCCCTTGTCTCTTCCAGCGTAACTTCTACGAACCACCTTCTGGCAAAGTAGAGCCCTATCATCTCTGCCGATAGTTCCATGTCAGTAGAAAGTAAGGCAACCGGTGCCAGTTTCCCTTCCGGGTCGCGCAGTAGTCCCCAGTATCCGTAGAACAGAGGTAATGGTGCGTTTGCCCGGAGCTGAAATGGCTCCTGCTACTAGAAGACGGGCATGCACAAAAACCGATTTGGAAAATAAACCAGAATAGGCTATTATTATTCCTAAGAACTCATCGGGAAAGCTGGACAAAAATGCTAAAGTCGAGCTTAGAAGGTGAGTAAAATATATCCTTAATACTGTCATTGAGGAGTTTGTTCAGCCAGTTAAACTTCAGACCTCTATTTTCTTTATTAGGAAACAATAGAGTTGCCAAGTGACGTCTAGTATCAATTTAGAGAATACATTGATTGAAGCATTTAATGGTGTAAGTTTTTACCAAGGACGGTAAAACTTTCGTCTAGCCCTCATTTCGGATAGAAAATCGATCTTAAGTGATCATTTATCCAAAATGAGAAATACTTTTTGGTAGAAGAAATATTTAGAGGGGTGTAATTTTAGAGACTAGCTTTCTAAATGGAACGATAAATCGTTAATTGCTATTATGCCTCTACTTAGCATAACACTGGTTATAGGATTCTGCTAAGGTATTTGCATTGAACTATCTATCAAGAAACAATAGAATTTGACCAAGATTCAAGAATTGAGTAAGAAGCACCAAAGGGAGCTTGATTTAAAGGGGAATTAGCTAAGAAAGTATGGCTGATGGAATTCCTAGCTAGTTTATTCTACTAACTTGGTAAACCTAAATCTCTTTTTACTGCCGCAATGACAAATGATTCGGAATGTTCAATAAAGCACCATTTGGTAAGGAGGTATTGCTGGTGTTGCAGTGTTTCCTGCTTATAATACGAAAAGCAAACGAGCTCCTGCTGCGGATCAGGTAACTTTGCTTCCTGAACAGTAAATGTTAATTCAACTTCTGGGTAGCAGGTATTAAAATCTTCAACGAGACTAAAATTAAGGTTATCCATAATGCGATTGAACTAGTAGGCGTATGCTATTGAGGTATTTTTGGTGGAAATAGCTTATCATGCTAAGGCAGGAGTAGCATGGCTTTAATTCTTAATTTTAAAGTAAGACATCCTGTCGTAAAAGAGTAAAACATTTCCAGAAGTCAGATCATTCCTTTAATCTAGGGACATGGGAATGTTGATTAACTGAATTAGTTTCAAATAAGGTTCTAATCCATTCAAGCTGGTAAAACCCCGAATAAGAAAAATTTTCTCGCCGATGCCCTCATACCATACTTCCGCATAGATATGGCGCACATAAAACAAACCCGAATGACATACCAATCGGTGGCAGCTTGCTAAGAAGATACCTTCCTTTTTAATTAGAGTGGTACGTTGATCTAAAGACTGTTGATGGAAGGAAGCTACATTCATCTTTGATTAAAGGCTAATGGTCAACGAGGTAAGTAACACTTTACTTTCTCCGGCATGGATAATTTTGTTGCAAGTAAATCTCAAAATCCGGGTTTATTCCTGATAAATAGTAACTTAACTAAGATTTAGACCTTCCTTTCAGATTAAATCTTTGACCAGCGAACAAGTACGGACTAGGTCGCTATTACTACGGAAATAAGTAATATTCTCTAACCAAACCAGACTTTTAATCGGCACTTATTCAGCCATAAGAAAGGAATTTATAGTAATAAAATTAAGAATCAGTATGGTTATCTGATTACCTGCTGAGTTTTGAGCGCCTCTAAATAGAAATTTTGTTTTGACAATTAACTTCATCTACTGTCTAATGAATGAAGGATATTATTTACATAAAATGTACTTATATGAAAGGAATAAGGAGTAATTAAGACTAAACAGATAAAGATTCCGCAACTTACGACAAAATTTTTGAGATTTGTTTTCAAAGGTTTCCTGGGGTAATACGGGTACAAACAGGTAAAGTAGCAGCCTCTAAACGAGGCTGCTACTTTACCTGTTTGTACCTATGATATAGGAAAAAAGTCTCTCTTAGAAAGCGAGCGTTAAGAAAAAATATGATTTTGTCCGGGCAATGTTAAAAATTTCTCATTTCCCAGTTGAGTCAAATGGTCGAGTATTTTACTTTTTACTTGGAATAGCTGGATTACCTCCGCAATGTCGCTATCCTGATCCAGGTGCAGGTCAATATAAAACAAAGCTTCATCCGCTTCGGCCAAGGTTAATTGATCCACCTCTAGACTTTCCATAATATAATCGATTAATCTTGCCATGGCTTGTTCATATTCAAGTAAATGTAAAGGAATGAACTTTTCCTTTTAGTCGTATTAACCCGGAATTTAACGCGTATAAAGTGGGATATTATACCTAATCTTATTATACATTGTTTATACCAGAGCATTTATTAAACTAACTTAATTAAAATTAACAAGGGCTTTAATTTTCTGCCGGAACAATGCCCTGGATAAACGAATATTTCAGGTAGTTAGAACATCATGGCTAAGGGCTTCTGATAAAATACTTTCAAGAGATGGGTTAATACTGATTCTAGTAGGTAAACACTTAAACTTAAGAGATTAGTACGGAAAATGGAACTTGGAAAGAACTAGATATTCTTCTTAATTGTAACTTCTTTGTCTGCTTAAAAACGGCTTCATCCCATGAGCTTATTAGATAAAGATTAGATAAAGAAATCCTGACGAGTATCTTGTTCTACCACTATCATCAACCAGGGCTAAAGCAAGCTTATAAGGGCCGATACTTGCTTTTTTCGGAAGAAGTAATAATCGGGGATTTTGGCAGCTGCTGGTAAGCCTATCAACAAAGCTACCAGCTCCTGCAGCAACCGCAATTTTTTGTGAAATATTGCCAGTAGAATAATTCTGTATTCTTAATCCGTAGGTAATGCAATTTAAGCTAGACTTTAACCATTTCGTTCCGGTCCAACATGAGCCCACTCAGGCGTACTTGGCTTTTCGAGTGACGGAGAATAAAGATTTTGATACCGCGGCGGATACTGATATTTACAAGTGTTATTTGATAAAATCTAACGGAAAGATTAATCTATTGAAATCTCTTTTGGTGCCTAAGGCCGAGCTTCAGATGATTTTACTTCTACTCTAACCCTTCCTTCGATTTAATTAACCTAATTAGCCTGATCCAACCATTTTTTAACGGCCAGAGGCAAAGATGTTTCTGAGATAAATACTACCTAAATAATTTTGTAAAATCGAGTAGTTATACGGACTGATTCAGTACATCTTCTTTCCATTGCAATATATCTTCTTTCTATTTCAGTATATCTTCTTTCTATTTCAGTATATCTTCTTTCTATGATACTTAGTATACTATAGTAAATATGTTGTACTACTAAAAGAAGCTAATGGCAATATAAAATAAGAAATAATTGCGAGTACCTGTTTGTCTGGATAACAATCAATAGGTAGTAAACATTGCAAAACGATAGACCAGTATAAGTTTATAGCGCTTTATCCTAGCTGCTTATGTTTGATACTTCTACCGGCTCCTGGCCTTTTCTTCCAACATCCGCTAATATTTTATGCTCGTGTTAACAATTTAGGCGATGATCGCGAACCAAATGAATTCTTCCTGCTCCCAACCGTTGAAGAAACCGCTTCATCCATGAGTTGCCGGCTTAATTCGTATCCTTGAAACCTAGTTCCGGCAAAGATTATAGGAGCCTACATTACTTCTCTCCCTGGTTGTTACAAGGTTGGGGTTGAAATTAGTCTTACTTGTTAAACGAAGAGCATGGCACAACCAAGCCTTAACTTCCAATTTATGTGTAATGTATTATCTAATGGCTATCTATGAATCAAAAGGTTAAATTTATTAATAGCCATAAATCAAATTTCTTTGCTACGGTCCGTTATCGGGTAGAGGAGCATTTTGTAGAAAAGGGCGTTTCTAAACATGCTAACCAGGTCATGTGGCTCAAGACTATATTTTATTTAACCGTTTCCCTGACACTCTATCTCTTGATACTTTCGAATCAGTTTGGTATCTGGAGTCTGTTCACTTTGGCGGTACTTTTAGGTATTTTTAACGCGGGCATTGGGTTCAATGTCTGTCATGATGCGATCCACGGCTCCTTTTCGGCTAATAGTAAGTTAAACAAAGCTCTTAGCTTTATCTTTCATTTAATTGGTGCCAACCCTTATGTCTGGAACCTGATGCACAATGTCGTGCACCATACCTATACCAATATACCCGGACACGATGAGGATATCGAAGTAGCTCCGGGATTAATTCGCTTAGATCCTCAGCAGAGAGTGAATAAGTTGCAACGCTTTCAACACCTGTATGCCATTGGCGTTTACAGTCTAGCTTCCCTTTCTTGGGTATTCCGGAAAGATTATGTTAAATTCTTTCAAAAGAAGATTGGACACCACCCAACTTTAAACCACCCGAAACAGGAGTATTTTAATCTATTTTTCTATAAAGGCCTTTATTATTTCCTGTATATTGGCTTGCCTTTACTCGTGCTGGATATTACCTGGTGGCAATTTGTGATTGGCTTCCTGAGCATGCACCTAGTGGAAGGGCTGGTGATGGGCTTAGTCTTTCAACTGGCCCACGTGGTAGAAGGCACCGACTTTCCGGTGCCAAATGAACAAGGTAATATCGAAGAGGCCTGGGCGGCCCACCAGATGCATACCACCGCCAACTTTGCTATTAAGAGTAAACTAGCGGGCTTTCTGCTGGGCGGCTTGAACCAGCAAATTGAACATCACCTCTTTCCCAAAGTTTGTCATATTCACTATCCAGCAATAGCCACTATTATTAAGCAAACAGCCCAGGAGTTTGGTTTACCTTACATTGAGAATCCTACCTTCTTTCGGGCTTTTCAATCGCATTATAGGATGCTAAAAAAACTTGGTTATGAAGCGTACCGATTGCAAAAGGAAATGGTAGTGTAGTGGCCAGGTGAAAAGAGGTACAGGAATAAAGAAACTAGTGAATGATGTTAGAAATACCGGCCGAGTTCCCGTTAGAAGAAGTAAAAAAAGAAATTTTGCAATTCTGTGTCCAAGCCAAAAGCCGGAATGCTATTTTAGAGTATATTTTGGTTGATGATAGTACCTCCAACTTTAGACGATATATTGGGCAGTTACTCAAGCAGCGCTTGCTTAAAAATAATATCAACGACAAACCTTACAGCCGCCAAGAGCAATTTATCATCACCCAAAAAGGCTTAAACTACTTAAAAGCGATTGCTTATTAACTAGATGCTAAATCCGTTTACAGATTATGTGCCCAAGCCATTGACGGAAGGTAGAATAAAAATGGTTTTGGCTTAAATCCCATGAAGTGTAAAATGGATGGATAAAAAGATGTAGAAGGATGATTACCCATAGAACCTTTAATTATTTACCGGTACCCGACAAGCTGATGTACTTGAAGGGAAAAGGAACCGTTATAGCTATCCGTTATACCCACGTATTTGAAATTAAACTCTACTACCTGAATAATTTCTTTGTAGAAGTGTATTATCATCTTCTAGGGCAGCAATGTGACTACATCGGGACCTTTCATAGTACCAGTTGGCTAGAACCATATCTGGACCACATTAAGCTGGATTTAGATTTATAGCGGGTATCTACCTGCTCACCCATGAGAGGATTACAACCGGTTATCCTATCCTAAGAAATAGATAGTGACACGATTTTCCAGAAAGGACCCTTTAACTAAGAATAAATGGGCTTATTTTATATAAAGGAACTTATAAGAAAAGTAACTTGCCTCAAAGTAGTAAAGGAAAGGAGAGATAAAAGGTTGTGCCTTTACTTTCTTCACTTTCCAGTTGGATGGTTCCTCCCTGGAGTTCTACTAAATCCTTTACAATCGATAAGCCAATTGCATTAGGCTTTTCCCCGTTTAAACCGGGTCGAGCTGCTTTGGAGTTATGTTTTTCGAACAAGTAGGGTTGGATCTCCCGCGGAATACCTATTCCGGTATCGGCATGGGAGATAAACAGCCGATTCTGTTGCAGTTCTAGCGAGATACGGATCCTTCCCTCCGGCGGGGTGAACTTGATGGAGTTGGTGATTAAGTTATTAAGAATTTGAGTAAATTTAACCTCATCCAGTTCGACCATGATCTTCTCCTCAGAACTACTCACTTCCATAGTCATTTGAATTACTTTGGACTGGACAAAAGCCTCCACCGTTTGTTTTACCCGTTCGACAATATCGAACCTTACGGTATTTACCGGAGTGGCTACGGACTTGATATGTTCGTCCCGGAGTACATCGGCAATCAGCTTGTTACAATCCTCATAGGCCCGGTAAATGATACTAAGATGAGAAGCCAGGTCCTGATAATTCTGCTGGGTATGGTCCATCTCCATCAGGACGGCAACCCCTTTCATAATGGCCAGCGGCCCTTGTAAATCATGGGCGACAATCTGCAAGGCATTATTTTTTTTGCGGGAGAACTCCAGCAGGAACTCTCGGTATTGCGCTTGCTGGGTAACATCTTCCACCAAACCCACGATAGAAGTTAGCCGCCCTGAGTCATCCAGAACAGGATGAGCATCTACCTTCACCTGCTTGGACCGGTCCGAAGAAAAACAAAGACTAAACTCGATCTGACAAGCCTGGCCCTGCCATACTTTCTCCAAGCGTAAAGCTACTGCTTCCTGGTCGTTTTCATCGATCCTTTTCGCTAAGAGAGGAGGAGATTGTTCTATTAAAGCCTTGTCTATTTCCCACAAGGATTCTACGGTTAAACTGAGATAATCGAATTTACCCGTTAGCAGGTTATACTGGAAAAGTACTTTGTTGCTGGACTTACTTAGCTGGTCAAAAATAGCAAGGTTCATAGGACAATCTACAAAAAGATAAAGGCACTGATGAGGAACTAAAGATATTGGATGCTAAAGCAAGAAAAGAATTCTCCTAATAGTTCCCTCAAAGGCGGGTTACTTTCCAGAAAGCAGCATGCTTATGGCCATCTATTTTTATCATTATACCGTACATCCTATTTTAGCGATTATAGATGCTACCATAATTTTGGAATATATTTAAGTAGTAGCCGCAAGGATTTTGCGTATCTTTTTTGTCTTTACTATTTTTTAGAGGCCGTATAGATAAGTTGTTTGTAGCAGTTAATATGACAAGCTTATTAGATCATATTTTTTGTAATTTGGAGGGAAGAGAGTTAGACCGAGGTCAAATCGAGAGTTATATCCAGTACTTAGATGAGCTTATTCTTCATGGTTTGCCTCTGGAAAAAGAAAAAACCTATCATACCCTCAAACTCCAGCTACAAAATCGCTTGAATAATTTATAAATCAGTGAGAAATCTAATTCCACTAGCAAATTCTAGGTGAATGAGACCAACTTCTCGGCAGTTCACAATAAAATAATAGATTATCTGGAAATTCGTTGACCTAAATGTCTAATAAAACGAGAAAATCCTGCCAATGAATTTGCCTTATTTTACACAAGTGTATTTATAAAACTATTTAGCCAGTCTAACAAGTTGATTATAAGTACAACTACTATAAATAACAACTCGTTTTTACCTTTAGTACAAGTAAGTTCTAGCTTCTCTCATCTAATCACAAATAATGAAGGAAAACTTGTGGAAGCTGGAAAAATGGGGAGCGGTAAACGGAATAGTTTAGAATAATGAAAAAAAGGAATATCGTGGTAATTGGTGCCTCCACTGGCGGTTTTGAGGCCATCAGGCAATTAATAGCCAGATTGCCGGCTGATTTGGATGCCGCTATTTTCATAGTTTGGCACATGTCACCGGATGTAACGGGCATCTTACCTCAATTAATTAACCGGCAGAAAACTATTCTAGCCACTAACGCGGTGGATAAGGAGCCTATTGTTATGAATCGCGTTTATGTAGCCCCTCCCGACCGGCACCTGCTGTTGGAGCAGGGCGTGGTGCGGGTAACCCGAGGGCCCAAAGAAAACCGGTTTCGTCCAGCAGTGGATCCCTTATTCCGTTCCGCGGCTTATATGTATGGCCCCCGAGTAGTTGGAATAGTGCTATCCGGCGGCTTAGATGACGGAACGGCGGGGTTATGGGCCATTAAACACCGAGGCGGCTTGGCTATTGTACAGCAACCTGAGGAGGCTGAAGTGCCTTCTATGCCCGAAAACGCCTTAGCGGCAGTGCAAGTAGATTACTGTTTATCAATTGCTGAAATAGCAGCTCTGTTGGTTAAGTTAACGGCAGAACCCATTCAGGAAGTAAAACAAGAAGATATGAAAGAGCAAGAAAAGACCGAAATAGAAGTGCGCATTGCGCTACAGGATCAAGCCCTGGAGCAAGGCGTTATGAAATTAGGCCATCTATCGCCCTATGCTTGTCCGGAATGCCATGGTGTCTTGTCAGCAATTCAGGATGGCGACATTATCCGCTACCGGTGCCACACGGGTCACGCATATTCGGCGAATAGCCTGCTAACCTCTATTACTGAAAACATCGAAGATAGCTTGTGGGGTGCCATCCGGGGAGTGGAGGAAAGCATGATATTGCTCAATAACTTGGGTGACCATTATGCCGAAAACAATCAACCCAAATTGGCGGCTATGTATTTTAAAAAGGCGCAAGAAGCAGAATCCAGGGCAAATATAGTAAGACAAGCAGTTCTAAACCATGAGCAACTAACCAACGATAGGATCAGCCGGCAAGCAACCGAAGAAGATTTAACATCTTCAGAAAGGTAAAATCCATCTTAGGAATTAGGGTAAGTAAAGTTTAATGGAAACAAATCAAATTACCAAGTTTCTCACCGAAAAACCAGAAGGTTTTCTGATAACCGGTATTGGCGCCTCGGCCGGGGGTGTCCAGGCGCTGAAAGAATTCTTTCAGCACGTACCAGAAGATTCTGGGGTTGCTTATGTGGTCATTCTGCATCTGTCACCCGACCACGACAGTCAGCTGGCCCAGGTACTCCAGGCGGTTACCACTATTCCGGTGAGGCAGGTAACGGAAAAAGTTAAAATTGAGCCCGACCATATCTTCGTGGTTCCCCCTAACCAGCACCTGATAATGGAAGATGGCTTTGTAGTGCCTTCCGTTAACCTGCACTTGGAAGATAGACGGGCGCCGGTAGATATCTTCTTCCGGACATTAGCCGATTCATATGGTCCCCGGGCCATTTGCGTGGTTTTATCCGGTACCGGTGCCAATGGATCTATGGGATTAAAACGGATAAAAGAAATGGGCGGAGTGGCGTACGTGCAAAATCCGCGCGAGGCGGAGTTTAATGAAATGCCGCGCAATGCCATCGCCACAGATTTGGTAGATGAGGTGCTACCAGTGGCGGATATTCCCCGCAAAATAATTATATACCAAAACAGCGTCGGCACGATTGAAATACCCGTTGAAGCCGAAAAGCGCCCGGAACAGCAACAACAAGCGCTGCGAGAAATATTTACGCAGTTGCGCCTGCGTACCGGTCACGATTTCTCCAACTATAAACATCCTACTCTGCTGCGCCGGATTGAGCGGCGTATTAATATTCGCAACCTGCCCGACCTACCCAGCTACGCGGCCTTTGTCCAGCAAAATCTGGAGGAAGTTAATGCCCTGCTCAAAGATTTGTTAATCTCGGTCACTAATTTCTTCCGGGATAAAAAGCCCTTTGAGGCCATGGAACGGGAGATGTTACCTGTTATTTTTAAGAATAAAACTGCCCAAGACGAGGTGAGAATATGGGTGGCGGGTTGTGCCACTGGGGAAGAAGCGTACTCCCTCGCCATGCTGGTGGCCGAAAGAACCCTGAGTGCCTTAAACACCCCTAAAGTACAAATATTTGCCACTGACATTGACGATGCCGCCCTTACGGTAGCCCGGGAAGGGTTGTACACGCTCAACGATGCCGCCGATGTGTCGCCGGAAAGATTGCGGAATTTTTTTCAAAAAGAAGGCGACAATTACCGCATTAAACGCGAGATAAGAGAAATGATTTTGTTTGCGAGCCATAACTTTTTAAAAGACCCGCCTTTTTCGCGCCTCGATCTGGTAACTTGTCGGAATGTATTGATTTACTTGAATGCTACGGCTCAGGAACGGGTAATGGAAACGTTTCACTTTGCTTTAAAATCCGGTGGTTATTTGTTTCTTGGCTCTTCTGAGTCGGTGGATGGCGCAAGTGACCTGTACGCCCCTGTTAGCCGGGATAACCATATCTTCCAAGCGCGGGAAGTGGCTCTGCGCCATTACCCGGTGCCGGAGAGTGTTTCGTCGACCTTTCAATTCCAGAAAAATGAACCCCTGCTGCAAAAGCAAGAAGTCAGTATTGGACAGTCGCTCCATCGAATTTCGTTCGGGGAGCTGCACCAGAAAATGCTGGAACAATACGCGCCACCTTCCCTGGTGGTAAACGCGGATTATGATATTTTGCATATGTCCGAGAAGGTAGGCCGCTTTCTGGAATTTTCCGGTGGGGAACCAACAAAGAATTTGCTAAAACTGATCAAGCCGGAGCTCCGGTTGGAGCTCCGGTCGGCGCTTCACCAAGCCGCACAACGCCAGGCACCTATGGAGGTCCGGAATATACCATATGGTAAAAGTGAAGAACGCCAATTGCTAAGCATTCAGATAAGACCGGTAACGAAAGAAGATGATCCCGCCAATGCGTTTATTCTGGTAATATTTGATCAAAATCAAAAGGAGCCGAGTGCGGAAACAATCGTGTTACGTTCGGACGAACCAGTGGCCAGACATCTGGAAGAAGAACTTATCCAGGTAAAAGCCCAATTAAGACACTCGACGGAGCAGTTCGAATACCAGGCTGAAGAGTTAAAGGCCTCGAATGAGGAATTACAGGCCATTAATGAAGAATTGCGTTCGGCTGCCGAAGAACTAGAAACTAGTAAGGAAGAACTGCAATCCATTAATGAAGAGGTACGGACGGTAAACCAGGAACTGAAGGTAAAAATTGAAGAAATGGGCGTCACCAGCAACAATCTTCAAAATTTGATTAATTCGGCCGAGGTAGCTACTATTTTCCTGGACCGGGCTTTCTGCACCCAGTTATATACTCCGGAGGCGCGGCAAATTTTCAACTTGATTCCTACTGACTACGGTCGCCCCATTTCGGACATCACCCATCGTCTAGAATACCGCGATTTGTTGCACGATGTCGAAACCGTGCTGGAAAAGCTAACGATTATCGAACGGGAAGTAACTACCACCGACGACCAAGCTTTTATGATGCGGATATTACCTTACCGCACCACCGAAGACCGGATAAACGGGGTGGTGATTACCTTTTTTGACATTACGAAGCGAAAACAATCCGAAAAGGCGTTGCAGCAATCTGAAGACCGGCTGCGCTTGTTGATAGAGAGTGCTAAGGATTATGCCATCTTTACCATTGATACAGAAAGACGGGTAATAAGCTGGAGCAGTGGTGCCCAAATGATTCTTGGTTATACGGAAGCCGAAATTATGGGCAAATCCGGCGACATAGTCTTTGTGCCGGAAGACCGCGATCAGATGGCTCCGGAAAAAGAATCGGAGACAGCACACCAAGAAGGCCGCGCCGAAAATGAGCGTTGGCACCTGCGCAAGGATGGCTCCCGCTTTTGGGGTTCGGGAATTACGCAGCCCTTACGTGATGAACAAGGAAAAACTATTGGCTTTGTGAAAATCATGCGGGATTTAACGGAACAGCGGCAAATGGAAGAGGCTAAGTTCTTTTTGGCTTCTATTGTGGAGACTTCCAATGATTCGGTGATTACCATTGACTTTCAAAGAAATATCACCAGTTGGAATAAAGCCGCCGAAAATCTATATGGATTTAGAGCAGAGGAAGCAATTGGTAAGAATTTGACTCTGCTCACGCTTCTCGAAGACTTTGCAGAAATTATAAATTGGATTGACGCCATAGAACATAGCCGGGAAGTGGCCGTTTTTGATACGGTCCGGCATAACAAAGAAGGCGAGCCTGTTTACCTGGAGATCGTGATGTCGCCGGTGTTAAATACTTTCGGGCAGGTTATTGGCATTTCCATCATTGCCCACGACGTAAGTGAACGCAAGCGACGAGAAGCGAACTTAGCCTTCCTAGCAAAAATCAGCATAGATTTCGCCCCCTTATTAACCATACAGCAAGTGATGGAGTTGGTAGGGGAACAGCTTGCCCGTTACTTGCTGCTTTCACGCTGCCACTTTGCCCTAGTTGATGAAGACGACGATCGGGTAGAGGTTATTTACGAATACCGGCGAGATGAAAAAATGCCAAGTTTGATGGGAACGCACCACCTTTCTGATAACCTTACCGAAGAAGGTAGGCGGTATTTAAGGGTCGGTAAAGTGGCAGTGATAAACGCTACCATGAACAGTCGGCTGGTGAAAATCTCGGCGCAGATGCTCCAGCAGATTGGCTTTGGTTCGCGGGTAGATGTGCCGCACTTGGCGGAGGGGCAGTGGAAATTTTTACTCACCGTAGGACGAGCAGAAGTAGGCGAGTGGCGCAGCGATGAAGTGGAACTGCTACAAGAGCTGGCCGCTAAAATATACATTCGCCTAGAAAGAGCCCGCGTTGAAGAAGCGCTTCATCAGTCGGAAGAACGTTTGCAAAAGGCACTTTCTATTGAAACGGTAGGTATAATCTACTTTGATTTAGAAGGAGGTATTCAGGATGCCAATGTTGCTTTTGAACACATGAGTGGCTTTTCGAAAGAAGATTTTGTTCAGGGCAAAGTTCGTTGGGAAGAGATTACGCCGCCGGAATATATGGAAATTACCTCAATCGCCCGGCAGGAGTATGAAGAGAAAGGTCAGAATACGCCATACGAAAAGCAGTATATCCGTCCGGATGGCACCCGTTGGTGGGGACGGTTTGCCGGCAGACGCCTCAGCGAAAACGAGTACGTAGAGTTTGTAGTAGATATTACCGAGCGGAAACAAGCTGAAGAAGAACTCCGACAATTGAATGAGTCGCTGGAACGACAAGTAAGCGAACGTACGCAGGCTTTACGTGAAAGCCGGGACCTGCTACAATCCGTTTTTGATACTACCTTGCTTAGTCTTTCTATTATCAAAGCGGTCCGGGATGAAAATGAGACCATTATTGATTTCAGGATTGAGTTGGTAAATAAAGAACTGGAGCAGGAAACCGGCCGCACGGACCTGGTGGGTAAATTGTATTCAGTCGAATACCCAGGCATTAAACAAGCCGGTCTATTTGATCTTATGCTCCGAGTGATGGATACCGGAGAACCGGGCCAGGTAGAATATTATTACCCGCACGAAAACTTTAACAAGTGGTATTCGGCCATGTTTGTGAAATTAGATGATGGGTTAGTGGCCAGCAACCTGGATATAACGGAGCGGAAGCTTGCCGAAGCGGAACTTACCCGCAATTTCACTATTTTGAAACAAGCCGAGGAAGTCGCGGGGATGGGTAGTTGGGAGTTTGATTATACCACTAATAGCTTCTACTGGTCGGAAGGAATGTACCAATTATTTGGATTATCAATGGGAAGTGAAAAGAGCCCGGAAACTTACCTGGATTATGTGCTAGAAGAAGATCGGATCATTGCAGAGAACCTGGCACAAACGATCCGACATAATCCCCAGCCGCTAGAAGAAACCCTGCGCATCCGGGTAAAGGAAAAGGTAATTACTTTACAAATAAAAGGCATTGTGTTGCGCGATGATTTGGAGCGGCCTTACAAGCTGTTGTGCGTAGACCTGGATGTTTCCGAATTGAAACGTTTGGAGCAGGAAAACCTGCATATTCGTTTAGAACAGCAAAAAGCCTTGCTACTTGCTGTTCTAGAAGCACAGCAAGAAGAAAGAAAAAGAATAGCCGAATCTTTACACAATGGGGTAGGTCAGATCTTATATGCTACTAAATTGAACCTGGACCAATTAGTGGCCCACCTACCTAAAGAAGTGATGACACCCACGGCGAATCTTTTATCGGAGGCTATTCAGGAAACCCGGCGCGTGTCGCACGAGCTGGTGCCGCTCGTTCTTGAAGATTTTGGTTTGACCCAGGCCATGGAGGATTTATGTCAAAAGTATGAACAAAGTGCCATTCAAGTAAATTGCGAGGTAGATCTGGAAGGGCGTTTAGAGTCTTATTTAGAACTAGCGATTTACCGCATGGCCCAAGAATTACTGACCAATGTGGTCAAACATGCGCAAGCCACGGAAGCCGATTTGTTGCTGACCCAGGAAGAAGGAGAAATTACCTTAAAGTTGCGGGATAATGGCCAAGGTATGAACTTGAAAAATGGTAAATCAAAAGGCCTTGGGTTGCGCGCCATTGCTGACCGGGTTAAACTACTCAATGGTACCTTTACAATCGCCACGCCGTCAACAGGCAAAGGCACGCTGATGATTATACAGCTACCCGTTCCCATTTAAATGTGTTGGATAGCTAATTGCATCTCAATTAAGAAAAAATAAATTAATAAAGAGCTCTTTCCTCTACCTGTGAGTTATGATTTTGGACCAAAACTTAAATAGTACAGCTCGAGAGTGATTACAATTAACCTTTAGTTCTCCTATTTTAATTTCCGCAGGAACTTCTTTACCGAAAATTAGTACCAAGTCGTGGATAATGAGATTCAAGAAGTGAGAGGATTTAAAAACAAGAATTTGCTAAAACCTTCTCAGATTTAAATTTTATATCCTTAAAAAATCTAGAGGATATCCTTTATAGGATGTCCATTTATTAGGCTAATTCAGTTTATTGCAATTCTTAAAATAAAAATTAGCTTTTTATATATTTACCAATCCAACCTTAATTTAATTTTCTCTAAATAAGGTTCCAACCGGAGAGTAGCGTTAAAGGCTTCGATGTATTCGCATTTGGCCTTATTCTTGGAAATATTAATTTCTACAAAGAAGTTGGGAACATAAAAAAGAAAAATGCTACAAAAAAACGTATCGCGGCAAGCCAGGAATTTTCCTCTATTATGAATATACTCTAATTTTTCTAGTTGCGATAAGGATTCAAATGTATTCCAAGGTTTCATAATCGTGGGTCCAGGAATTATAATTGGAAAAGCGCCATCAAACACTTCTTAATAGCCTCCGGCTCGTAGAGGCAAGTAAATTCATTCCCATTGTGTTTAATGGTAACTTTTATTTGGCCTAGAAAGTCCGGTTGAACGATGACGCCATAAATTTTTAAGGCATTGTAATTTTCCAGCGTGCAGGCTTGTTCAATAAGAGCGTGCAGCGCCGACTGGGATAAGGTAGTAACCATAAAGATTTTTTGAAGAATAGGCGCAATGGCTTTTATAGATGCAAATCGTATTTCGGGTAGTCAAGTCAAAGATGAAGGTAATGGCTATTAGCTAGTACTAACAGAATCCTGGATTAACTAGCAAATTTTGATAGACTCACCCTTTAAAAGTAATGTTCTAACAAATACTCACCTCAAAAATGAATAACGAACTCTTGTTGTATATCCGTTTCGTAGGACCAAATTTTAGCATCAATATGCTTCCTGTGATACATAAGCAGGAGGTAATATCTAGTTTGATTCTATTGCTTAAGGACGGTAATTAATGTTGTAAGAGAAACAAAAATACTCGCTCATTATAGCTTGTCTCTTAATCCAACCAGAATAAATACTTCATTAATAATTCGTGCTTTTTATAAGTACGTACGTATAATTACTGTTTTGTTAAATGAATTTATACGGAGTGGACTTGTATAAGGTTGACCAATATTATCAAAAGCAGCGGAGCCTTTACAAAACAGAGAAAGAAGTCTTAAACTGGACCTAAAAATTAAAATGGAAAACCAACTTTTTGAGATCAATGTCAAAGAATTTATTAGTCAGGATAAAAATAATTAAGATGATATGGGTAAGTTGATGAAAAAAGAAAAAAGTTAAAAACAAACAAGATTATCCAAGAAGCTTTGAAGTGGGTAGTTAGTTAATTTCTGACGCATCAGTGCTGAATAGTTGGCTGATTGTGGTATAGTTAGTATTAACATAGGTAACTTATAGAGTGGAGAGGAGGTATTCTTGATGGCAATCTCAGAAGTTTATGGCAAAACTTATACTAAGACTAAGGGAGTGTAAAATAAACTGTGTCACTTATTATTTTTATTAGAGTTGTGGGCATGTGGTAAACCTGTTTGGAGGTTTTCCATATGTCCCCAACTATCCATTTTTGAGATAGACTGTGAGTCGTTCTTCAAACCTAATGTAAAGCTGCGATAAAGTCAAGCGCCAGTTGTGCAGCGGCATAGTCCACTTCTCGGATACTTTTTGCACCACCAGGTAAATCAGCTTCAGTAAAGCATTGTCGGAGGTGAAAGCCCCTTTAGTTTTGGTCACTTTACGTACCTGTCGGTGGAAGCCCTCCACGATATTGGTCGAATAAATGACCTTACGAATAGCAGCATCATACTTAAAGAAGGTTGACAAATGCTCCCAGTTATTATACCAGCCTTGTAGCGGCACTGGGTATTTCTTGCCCCACTTCTCGTCCAGCTTCAGCAGGTTTTCATAGCCTTCTTCCTGGTTGAAGGCTTGGTAAACCGGTTTGAGGTCAGCTATAAAGGCTTTCTTATCCTTCTCGGCAATATAGCGTAGGCTGCTGCGAATCTGGTGGACCACACAAGTCTGGATCTCGGTTTGAGGAAAGATGGCAGCAATAGCTTCGGGAAATCCTTTCAGTCCATCAATGCAGACAATGAGCATATCTTCTACGCCGCGACTTTTCAGGTCTGTTAACACCGAGAGCCAGAATTTAGCGCCTTCGCTCTCTGACAAGTACATGCCGATTAAGTCTTTGGTGCCACTAAGACTTACACCTAGAATATTGTACACTGCCCGCGTGACCACACTGCTCCCTTCCCGGACTTTGACTATCGGATCAAAGCTGCCCGAGCGGTCCCGGGTAGTTTCCAGTTCAAACTCTCCTGAAAGGCTCTTGACCTTTTTACTAGTCTTGCCATTCTTGCGGTTGGTCAATCCCGCTGCCTTTTCCTCCTGCAGGTGAGCCTCTAATTCGCCGGCCAGCGCCGACTCTAGAAAGTGTTTGAGTAATGGCGCAAAGATGCCTTTCTCGCCATTCAGCGGTTTGCCTGCATACATCCCTCTTATCGCTTCCTGCTTGAAGCTTTCAAAGTCAAATTCCTGGTCTTTTTCCATAAATAAACTGTGTCCTTTAAAGTTAATTCTTTATTCCCTTTTGTTCTTTTGACACAGTTTATTTTACAATCTCTAAGAGTAGTTATAAGAGAAAAATTATTTTCCTTCTTCTAGTCCCTTTTTCCGTTTGGATTTAATTAAAATAAATACCTTTTCCATGTTCTATTAAGGAAAGGTAATAGGCTCCCTTTGTGCCGGTGGGTTAAACATTATTGTTCCCTAATCGGTAAAGGCAGTATAATTCCTGGCTATGCTGATCCGACGAAATCTAAAGCCAAGTGTCATTTTCTTTTACACTTGGAAGAGTATGCTCTATTACCTCTTGTTGGCTCTGGCGGTTTATCTGCTCCACGACTTTTTTGCCGTCTGGGAATTACATATTCCCTTTACCGCTATTTCGGCTCTGAGTACGGCGCTGGCTATCTTCCTGGGTTTTAAGACCAGTAATGCCTACGAGCGCTGGTGGGAAGCCCGCCAAATCTGGGGTTCGCTCGTTAATTATAGTCGCGCCTGGGCCCGCCAGGTAATTACCATGGTGATCCCGCCCGAACCAGAACAAAGTGCTGCCGTCAAAGATTTACAATACCGGATGGTCTACCGGCACATGGCTTTTGTGCATGCCTTGCGCGTATTTTTAAGGCAGAAACACACCTATAATAAGCAGTGGCAAGAAGAGATTTACGAGGAACCCAATCAATACTCCGACACGGAAGCTTTTCTTTCTCCCACTGAATACCAGCTTTTTACCCATAAGCAAAATCCACCCAACTACCTGCTCGAATTACAAGGCGAAGACCTACGCACCGCTTACGATCAGGGCTGGTTATCCGATTTCCGGTTTGTCAAACTGGAAGAAACGCTGGTGGAGTTTAACAACGTGCAAGGCCGCAGCGAACGCATTAAAAATACGCCCTTTCCGCGGCAGTACAGTTTCTTCTCGCGCGTTTTTGTGTTTATTCATGCTTCCCTCTTACCTTTTGTCTTTGTCGAGGAACTGGGGTGGGCGAGTATTCCCATTTCCGTCATTATTTCTTTTGTGTTCCTGTGCCTAGACTTGATCGGGGAACGCTCGGAAGATCCCTTTGAAAACCGGCTGGAAGATGTGCCACTAACCGCTCTGAGTTTAACGATTGAGACTAACCTAAAAGAACAATGGGGGGCGCTGGATTTTCCCGCTAAAAAGCACCCCCCCGGCGGCATTGTTCTCTAGGATATAGAGGCCATCCACCTATACAAAGAGAGAATGATTCTCCCGTCACTCGTCTCAGCAATCAAAATTTTACTTGTTTTCCGAGATGCCTCTTTGAGATTACTATTCCGTCCAAAATACCGGATTTTACCACATCCTTTTTCTTTATCTTTTTTCTATCGTTTTCTGAGACGGTTGGTCAATTTATTTTAGTACTAGACGTAGAGCTTACCCGCTCAATAAAACAAAAGGCTTATCATTAATGATAAGCCTTTTGTTTTATTGAGCGGGTAACTTATTACCAAAGAGTAATCTTTTTACCCAAGCCTTTATAATTTACAGGCATCAGATTATAAATAAGCACTATTTCATTGCTGCCTCCATTGATGCGGCTGGCCTTACCCGAGGTAGTTTCGTAGGTATACCCGATTCTAACCTGGTTGAAACGCATGCCTCCAGTAAAGGAATAGGCTAAATCCTGTCGGTAGCCCACTCCAGCCCAAAAGGAATTATTAATTACTCCTTTTAATTGGCCTTCAATCGTTTCCCGCAATTTAGAATCATACCGGTAAATGCCATTTACAATCAAGCCAAATTGATCCGAAATACCTTTCCGGTATCCTGCCTGCACCACATGATTGGTTGGAAAAGCATCCTCCAGGTAGTTCCCTCCGGAACTTAACTTTCCCTTAGCCGCATCCTGCAAGGCATATCCGATGTAATAATCTTCTGCCATCAACATCACGCCCACATTCACATCTACTTTAGTAACCCTCGTATTATCGTTAGCAAATAAGTTTTGATATTTCGGATCATTGGTAACATCTACCGCCAGTTTAGTCTGGTCCAGGGAGGTGGCATCATAGGTAATGGCTGCTCCGGCTCGTAAACTTAACTTTTCAGAAAGCCGAACCCGGGAACTATAATTGAGAAAAAGTTGCGTTTGGCGATAAGGACCAAACGTATCCCGCAGCAAGGACAACCCAACAGCGTTTTTAGCTCCTAAGTACTGGTTTGAACCTTGGTCTGGCTTATTGCCATCTTTCCAGGTAGTTAAATCAGCCAAATCTAATTCAGCAGAAATAAAAAGGGTTTTAGGAGCATTTTCAAACCCAGTCCACTGGTTGCGGTAAATACTTTTGAGAACCGATCCATCCTGTCCCGTTAAAGCTGGGTTGAAATAGTGCGGCACCAAAGAAAAGTTAGCAATTTGTTTTCTGTTTTGAGCTTGTACTCTCCAGGCAGAAGCCATTACCAATACAATTATTAAAAACTTTTTCATTTTAGTTACTTTTAGAGAATAGTTATTACTCCTTTGTTCGTCAATTGAATATCTTCCACTTTTATCACGTAGAAGAAGGCGCCTTTTAATACTTGTCCGCGCAGGTCCTTGCCGTCCCAACCCTTTTCCGGATTGGTAGAATGAAATAAAAGCACTCCCGACCGGTCAAAAACATCTATGGATATTTTATTGTAAAATTTAAGTTCCGGTACCATCCAGGTATCGTTGATGCCATCTCCATCCGGAGAAAAGGCATTCACAATCTTTAACTGGTCAACGGCGGTAGCATATTGCGTTTTCGTTAAAGTGAAGGCCCGCTCAATCGTGTTGTTGTAAGGATCGGTGCTTCTTACTCGAATGGTGAACTGGGTCATTCCCGATAAACCATTGTTTGATTTAAGAAAGAGCTGGTTCCCTGTAATTTGGAACAGATTGTTATGCACATCCCCTTGGCCACTTACTAAGGTGTACACCAATTCAGTATCATCCGGATCAGTCGTGGAGAAGGTTCCGATTACCTCATTAGCAGAAGCTTCCGGCCGGAAAGTAGTGGCGTCAAAGGCTAAAGCTGTTGGCGCCTTGTTCGGCTGTACTTCTACGACCACCTGAATGGTCTTATTATCCAGGTTAGTCGTTAAAGGAGAGAGTACCAGTTCCCCAGTGAGGGTATATTGGCCGGCAACGGCACCATTGTAATTACCCTGACTCCAGTTCACCGAAATTTCTTCTTTCGTTCCGGTAGCGTAAGTAACTTCCACTTTAGTCGGCAGTGGAATCCGCGCATATTCTGTCCGGATAGGCACACTAATTATCGCGGGTTCCCTGACTGCTACAATGTTGCGCATGATTTTAATGGTCTGAGCCGTTACTTCCGCGCCTTTATTACCAGCGGCATCCTGCAAGTACAAGGCTATAGTTAAGGTGCCATCGTTTAAACCCGTTAAATCCAGGGTAGAAATATCAAATTGAGCATTTTCTACCTTGATAGATTCGATTACGGGAGTGCCACCATTATTACTGGTTATGGTGTAATAAAGCGTGGTACCCACTTCCGCCCCGCTTATTGGCATCGAAATAGCAGCTATATTGGTAACGTCTACTCTTGCAGTATTGAAAGCTACAGCATAACCTGTTGGTATAACGGTATCTACCTGGATGGCTAAAATACCACTCTGCTCGCTGACATTACCTGCCACATCTTTAGCGGCTACCTGAATGGTATAAGACTCATCCGGGAGACCAGTGTGGAAGGTATAATTCCAGGAACCATCCGCACCTGCTGTTACAGTAGCCACTGACTCCCCATTCAGGTAAATGGTTACTTCGGCGCTTGCCTCAGTATTGCCGGAAATAGTGGGAGTATTGTCATTCGTATTGCCATTATTGCCCTCCGCTAGTACCGGAGCACCTGGAGCGGCTGGTGCTTGCGTATCTACTGTGATTTTTAAAGCGGAACTAGCGTTACTTGTATTGGCGGCAGAATCAGTAGCCGTTACTGTAAAGCTATAATCTCCATCGGTAAGCCCTGCTTCAAAAGTATAACTCCAGTTCCCATCGGCATCAACTGTTACCGTTTCACCTCCGGTTCCATTCGTAAATATGGTTACCCGGGAGTTTGCTTCCGCTCTACCACTTATAGTAGGAGTATTATCATTCGTGTTGCCATTATTCCCTCCCGCTAATACCGGCAAAGTTGGGGTGGCTGGTTCAGCAGTATCTACCCGAATAGTTAAAGCCGTACTGAGCGCACTTGCATTACCAGCCGCATCGGTAGCAATAACGGTAATGTCCTGGGAACCGTCTTCTAAAGCGGTGGTAAAAGTATAAGTCCAGGCGCCTGTTTCATCCGCTGTTAAGGTAGCGACAGCTTCCCCATTCAGGTAGATGGTAACTGCTGAACCCGCCTCGGCTCTACCACTGATGGTAGGAGTATTATCATTCGTGTTGCCATTATTCCCTCCCGCTAATACCGGCAAAGTTGGGGTGGCTGGTTCAGCAGTATCTACCCGAATAGTTAAAGCCGTACTGAGCGCACTTGCATTACCAGCCGCATCGGTAGCAATAACGGTAATGTCCTGGGAACCGTCTTCTAAAGCGGTGGTAAAAGTATAAGTCCAGGCGCCTGTTTCATCCGCTGTTAAGGTAGCGACAGCTTCCCCATTCAGGTAGATGGTAACTGCTGAACCCGCCTCGGCTCTACCACTGATGGTAGGAGTATTATCATTCGTGTTACCATTATTCCCTCCCGCTAATACCGGAGTACCCGGAGTAAGTGGCAGCGAGGTATCAATGATAATTTCTAATGCTGGACTGCCCTCACTAATGTTCCCAGCCTCATCCGTAGCTGTGACGGTAATTTCATAATTGGAGTCGGGTAGAACGGCAGAATAAGTATAAGACCACTTACCCTCTTCGTCGGCCGTAACCGTAGCAGTCATAGTGCCATTGGTGTAAATAGTAACGGTCGCACTAGCTTCTGTCGTCCCAGTAACCGTCGGAGTATTGTCATTGGTATTACCTTGGTTACCTCCAGTTAAAACCGGCATCTCTGGTGTCCCAGGTTTCTGGGTATCGACTACAATCGGAAGAGCGGTACTCTTATCGCCGGTAAAGCCAAGTAAATCCGTGGCATTGGCAGAAAGGTTATGTTCTCCTTCGGTAATATCCGTGGTAAAGGTATAGGTCCATCTTCCATCCTCACCGGCAGTAACACTGGCAATGGAGTCCGCTCCATTGTAGATGGTTACCTGAACATTTGGCTCCGCTGTTCCGGTAACGGTTGGAGTAGCATCATTGATAAACCCGTTCGTACCCCCCGTTAATACCGGCGCAGAAGGAGTAGCTGGTTTATAATACGTTAAGGTTCTAGATGATTCTATTGTTCGGCTTTCACTATTCCCTACGGCAAATTTAATTACCCTTTCAGTAGTATTGGAGGAAGTGCTGCTGAAGGTAACACTCCGCAATATTTCTTGCATTTGAGACGCAGTAGCTGTACCTGTAAACGTCAACACCCCGGTGGCAGCATTATAACTTGAAGAAATTCCGTCCGGTAGTGTTCCAACAGCCAAAACATCCGCATTTTCCCGGAAGCCAGATTGGATATACACGCGGGCACCAGTAACATCCCTTCCCGTAATTGTTAGTTGATCATCCACAATTGAAGCTTGCTTAAAATAAGCCTGCTTATTGGATTCGGTACCTGCTATCACATTATTAGGAATAATGGTAACTGTAATCCTAACCCGTTCTGAAGGGCACCCGCCTACCGTTTGACTAACCCAGTACTCTTGTGAGCCAAGAGAACTTGTGGCAAGGGTTGGCGCAGTAGAGGATCCGGTTCCGCCGGTGGCGGCCTCGTACCATAATAAATTTGAACCCCTTACTTGTTCGCTTAAGCTGGGCGCTTCCTCATCTTGGTAATAGGTTACATTAGTGACTACGGGCGGCTCGGTATCATTCAGGTTCACGGTAGCAGTAAAGGTAGTAGTAGCCTGATCTCCATCGGCATCGGTTACCGTAACGGTTATGTTTGAAGTACCATATTGGCCGGCAATAGGGGTTACCGTTACTGTTCGGTTAGCGCCGGAACCACCTAAAGTAATATTGGTATTCGGAAGAAGTTCTGTGTTGGAAGAAGTAGCAGAAACCGTTAAACTTCCAAGGCTAGTTTCGGTATCCCCAACGGTGAAGTTAAGGGCAGAAGAAGTAACATCCTGGCAAATAGTTGGTCCTGATATGCTGGAAATAGTAGGTATAGCATGACTGGCAAAAGGCGCCCGGAAGACATCAGAGAATTGCGAATTAGCGTCCTGGGTTACAAAGTAAAAATCGTAATTGGTCCCGGCTTGAAGCCCAGTCAGATTAAATGTAGTTTCCACATTGGCTTGCATGGCACTCGAACCTCTGGCGGCAACAACCGTAGCCCCGTAGTTCGCACCTTCTTTTATTTGCGCAGCTGTGGGCGCGGCTGCATTGCGGGGTACTACCATCCAATAACCGGTAGCGGCTACGCTGGAAGTAGCATTAAAAACCGCACTGGTTGAAGTAATGTTAGAAATGCTACCGCTTACCTGTGCTACTTCATTTATAATTTCATTCAAATCTTCCAGTTCCCCGGCCGCATAATACCAGGTAAAATCGTCGCTGGCTCCAACGGCTAAGTCATTCAAACGAACATAAAAGCCATAGGAGCCATCATTGGTTAACTGAGTACTACTGGAAAGGGGATTTTGATTAATAACGTTTCTAAAGTCACAACATCCTTGCATAATGGTATTGCCTTTAGTAGAATTAGTATAAAATAAAATACCTTCTTGTGACGTAAATATTTTAAGAGCGGCTGATCGGGTGGTGGCATTCGGAATCTGAGTAAAAGCTCCATTTACCAGGTTTCCTTTCTGTTTGGTAGGCGTATCTGTACCACCCACAAAATCATCTCTGGTTCCTATCCAAATACGCACATTATCTATTGGGCTAGCGCTTAAGTTCTTAACCTTCACCTTAACTTCTATATAGGCGCTATTTTGCGGTAGGGTATACGTATTTTCAATTTCTAGTAGGGAGCTGCCAACAGTTATATTACCTCTGGAGGTGATAGTGCCATACCCATTGTTACTACCAGTACTCGTATAACCGGAGGTACTAATAACTTGGTTACTTAAAGCCGGATTCTGTACAATCGTGCCATTAAGATTCCATTCATTGGTTTTAACTCCTCCAACGGCAAAAGCATTATCTAAAGGATAATTAGAGAAGGTCAATTGACGCCAGGCATTCTGAACACTATTAAAATAAAAGGGCTGTTGCAAATTCCCGGAGGCATTAACCGAATTCTCGTTGCCATTGCCCATGCGCAGCTTATTATTGTTTAAAATAGTTTGAGCCTGCGCCTTTTCTGGCAAACCAAGCAGTAAGCTTCCCTGAACTAATATTAGGGTTATAAGAAAAAGCTTTGTATATTTTTCTGTATATTTCATGATTTATTTCTCCTGGATTTTAGTTTGGGTTATGGTCCAGGTGTCACCTGTTTTTTGCAAGGCCAAGGTTACGGGTATAAATTCTTCGTATCCCCCTTTGAAATGATAGTAGTAGGCAAAATCTACCTGAGCAGTATTCTGCGTTATTTTAAATTCCCGAAACAGGAAAAAGGCATCTATTTTAGTGGCTTTAACTTCTTCTTTGGTTTTAAAAACCAAAGGCTTGCCATTTTTGGTAACAACCAAGTTACTGGGAAAGGAAACGCCGTGCTGCATGACATACAATTGTTTTACATTGCCATTAGCCGTGCGGGGATAGTACTCTTGTAGTTCTGCCAGACCAACGCATTTCTGCAGTACCCTGGCCTGATCGCTTAAAGATTGAGCCATCAGGTGAATGGCACACCCGAAAAAGATAAAGAGAGTTAGTAAAAGTTTAGTTTTCATTGCTAAAGAAAATTATTGAAAAAATGTATTCGGTTCCGTGTTGATATTTTAGAAACTAAGGCTTACTAGTTAAAAGAGAAGCCGTAGTTTGGAAGGCGCCATTTTACTTGTCTTACCCAAGGTTACGCTTCCAAAAAAACCTTATGGAAAGTATAAATACTCTCTAAATAGGATTTGTAAGAGGAAGTAAAACACAAGCCTAATAAGGCGGATGCTTATTTAAATCTTTTTATAGTAAGTCTTTCTTCATGCTATATAATTTGAAATGAATGGACAAAATACTCCCATCTTAACTTTTGCGTCAAGTTGTACTTTATAAGTTTTTGTATATAAATAAATTACTTAAACATGCCTGCCTAATCTTGTTCGTTTAAATAGGGCAAAACCAGGCTTGATGGCTTAGTTCAATAAAAATTAGGCTATACGCTCTCGGAGCTGGTTGTTATTAAGAATAGCTGCATTTATTACTTCGTAAAAGTACTTCAATGAATTTCTAATGGGAAATATTAACGGGAGAATTAAATTTTTATAATTGTATTATTCTAATACTTTAATAGGAGCAATTTTATAGTGATTAGCAGATTTTAGAATTAGAGGGAAGAATGGAGAGATAGCTCTAGTTAATTAAGTATAATGTATATATACAATACTTAATAAATTTTTACTTTAAATACAAGCCTTAAATCTTCTAAAACATCTAAAAAGAGTATGTAAATCTTGCGTTTTTGACCGAGTGTAATAGCACTTGGTTAGAAAAGAAGTATGTGTAAAAAGCTTTTTTATAATTTTAGTTACTTACCTAGACTTGCATAAAAGTTTCATTTATAAAGGTAAGTTCCTGAAATAGCTTTACCGGTTAAACGGTAAAAATTCTATTTAATTTTTCAATGAACAACTCCTAGTTGACGGGATTTTTTCTTTTGTATTTGCGCCAGCGCTTTCTCAGTGTTCCTTCCTTTAGGTGGGCCTGATTAGGGGTTAAGTAATCACAGGAAGCAGGAGGACGCAGTTGGTTATAAGCCAGGATGGACTTGGTAATAGCGGCCTTGGCCAAGTCAACGGAGATAAAAGCCCGACAGTTGAATTCCTCTTTAATGGTTCTGTTTATTCTTTCGGCTACGGCATTTTCTCCGGGGCCTCCTTGGTTGGTCATATTGATGCGGATGTCACGGGAGCAAAGTAACTGAATATATTCCTGGCAGCAGTACTGGATACCTCGATCCGAATGATGGATCAAGCTTCCTTTTCCCTTGGGTAAAGTCTTAACTGCCATTTGTAGAGCGGCTAGCGGTCCTTTCGTCTGTAAGGTGGTGTCCAAAGCCCAACCAACAATCTTATGAGAATAAGCATCCGTGATTAAACTTAAATAGCTAAAATCACGACCTGTTCTGATGTAGGTGATATCACTTACCCATACCCGATTAGGGCGGGTCGCCGTGAATACTTTCACTAAATTCACATACTTGTAAAATGGATGCTGCGAGTTGGTTGTTTTTGCCCATTTGCGCCGCTTAGAACGTAGTAAATGATGCTCCCGCAACAAATCATACAGCTTATCCCGCCCCAATTTTATGTGCTGTTCAGCTAAGCAGTCACTTAGCAAATGATGTGGTTTTCCCGTGCCCACACCAGGTAATTGCTCTCGCAACTTTACAACTTCTTGTACAATAGTCATTTGATTTACCTGCTTTTTATCTTGTTGCCATACTTGCTGGTAATAAGCTTGCCTTGATTTTCCAAACAGTCCGCACAGTTTCCCTAAACCAATTAAGGGATGCTGCGTGTTTAACGCTTGGACCGTTTGGAACCAGACTTTTTTCGGATGTCTATGCTTAACTGTTTTTCCGCTACTTTAATCATCGTCTCTAAAGCGGTATTCTGGAGCCTTACTTGGGCGAGCTAGGCTAGCGCTTCGGCTAGTTGCTGCTCTAATTGCTCAGTTCTTGTCTGGGATGGCGCCATATGAAAAGAAGGTTTAGTTCGATAATACTCCGAGCAGCCTAGTTTTAAAGTAACAGCGATTCCATTTTTGTAAAACGGAACCCGAAACTGGATGCTTTTGGATGGATTCTCGAAAAGATAGCAGGCCGGAACGAATTTCTTCGACCATGATCCTTTTCTCTTTAGACGAATAAGCTTCTTTTACGTTTCCTTTTAATTCCCTTTTGTTCATAGCTTTATACTCTTGGTGTAAAGCTATTTCAGGAGTTTACCGTTTCCTTTTATATTTATAACCTTAACCCCTCGTCTTTCAAATCTAGCTTTTTCATGTGGAGAACAATCAATTTTTAGAACATAAGCTTGGCGCCTGAGATTACCAAGCCTATCTTTAATGACCTGCCAAATTTGCCTAAAATCGGTATCATCCAAACTGTAACCTATAAACAATGGAGTTCTCATAATTAGCAGATTCGCTAAATATGTTGCTAGCATAGGATTTCTACTTAAAAACCTGTCATAGTCTTCCTCTGTTATAACGAGCCTATTTGGATGATGCAAATCTCCATGCAATTTTAAGATGGTTATTCCATCACTTGTATTTGCAATTGAAAGTTGGTCTTCATCAATTATTGGTCTGCAATATTTTGGAATTAAAGAGTATCCTTGTTCAAGTAAAAATTCAAAGTTTGTGGTGCATACCATATCAAATTGAAGCTCACAAAATGCCTTGTGGGTTTTCCCTGGTTTAACAGAGCCAAGTAACAGCAAATCCGTAAGCTTCTCAATTAGATTAGTTCTTGAATATTCGTGACAGTAAGCAGATATAGCATCGAGGGCATTCGTGTATTTATAATCTTGAATATTCGCTGCGACGGCTCTTCCCAGTTCATCCCAATCTAGCATCTTTTTGTTTCTTGGGATTTCTGCATTTTTAGAAAAGCCTGCTCCAATGATAGGCAAACAACGGTTACTCACTAAGTCATCCAAAAATGGTTTAGGGAAGTATTCGAGGTACTTGTATTTCTTCATACTGTTTTGCTGTAATGCAATATCCCCTAACTAGCGAGTAGGCACAACGGAATCAACGAATATACTATATATTTGAAATAATATAAATTAGCAGAGAGTGGAACACCCAAATTCTTCTTTTAAATAATCCTACCGAATATATATTAGATCAAACCGTATCATATCGTATCATTTATTTAGTAAAAGTGCTTTATTTGTAACATGAGTAATAATGTATTCTCTTTTACAATTAACTTAGATTGGCCATTAGTTAATCTCATCAGCCAAATTGATCGATTTGATGCTTCCTGGTCTTCTATCGAGCGAAAAGAAGGACAAAGTTTAAAACAGCTTAAATCTATCGCTACTGTCAGAAGCGTGGGTGCCTCTACCCGTATAGAAGGATCTCGGATGAGTGATGAGGAAGTAGAAGTTCTGCTAAACCAAATTAACATTACCAAACTAGAAGACCGGGATTCTCAAGAGGTAATGGGCTACTTTGAAACGCTAGATATTATATCCGAATCTTTTGAGGATATAGCTATTACTGAAAGTAGTATAAAGAATTTGCACAACATCCTAATGAAATATAGTAAAAAGGATGTCTGGCACAAGGGTAATTACAAGCAGCATAGTAATGCGGTAGAAGCCAATTATCCGGATGGTACCAAACAAATCATCTTCCAAACCACTGCTGCCGGATTTCCCACAGAAGATGCTATGCGCGCCTTGATTGCCTGGTACCACCAGGATGCCGAAACGCATCCGCTGGTAAAATGTGCTTTATTTACATACGAGTTTTTAAGCATTCACCCTTTTCAAGATGGAAATGGCCGCTTAAGCCGGCTGCTCTCTACTTTACTGTTACTAAAAACAGGCTATAAATGGACACAGTATGTCAGCTTTGAACATGAAATAGAAAACCGAAAAGCAGAGTACTACCGAGTTTTAAGAAGTTGCCAAGCTCAGCGACCTCGGGAGAATATAAGCGATTGGGTGAATTTCTTTTTTGATGCCCTAAAAAAAATACAAGAGCAGTTAATGCAAAAATTAGAAATCAAGGGGGTAGAAGGTCAATTATCTCCTCGAGAAAAATCTATTATGGCGTTCATTGGAAATCATCCTGGTTGTAAATCAGGCGATATTGCAAAAAAATTAGCTATACCTAATCCAACTGTAAAGCGGATATTGTCCGATCTATTTAATAAAAGCCTTTTGGAAAAGCATGGAGTTGGCCCAGGTACAAATTATACGATTGCTTAATATCCTATTTTACATTAGTTAAAGGCTGGTTCTTTAAACGGTTAATAGGAAGCTGAACTATCTAGGGAAGAGCAGAAATAAGTGGACAAAAAACCCTTCTATTTTTCCTACTTAACTCAAGTTGCGAGCTATTAGACTAAATTAGTGAGCGTAAAAGCGAAGATAAATAAGATTATTTTAAGAATGAATCCTTGGGCAGTAACGGCATGAATCTTCTTAGGGAAGAAGTTAGTGATGCCGGAAAAAGTGGTTTCGATGCGTTTTCGGTAATAGTTTTTAAAAAAGCTACGTATGGTTCTTCTTTTCTTTTGGCCTTAGATTTACGGCAGACTCGTAACTCCACTTGTTCACATTCGGCGAACAGATCTTCGAGTTCATAGCAGGTATAGCCGCTATCGGCATAAAGCTGGCTCTGTTCCGGCAGATAAACTGGCATAGCTTTTAGGGCGGTTACATCGGCAAAAGAGCCGGCATGGATATAAAATTGCACCGGCAGGCCAGCCTCTGTGGTAATCACTTGTACCTTAAAACCGTAGAAATAACGCCTCTTACTAGCATTTTTACCGCGGTAAGCTTCATTTTGCAAAATATAACACCGGTTAATCCGGATGTTATCACAAACCGCTCCGGGAAAGGAATCGATTAGATAGCGACAGCCCGTATTGAGTTCTTTCAGGCTTTGGCCTAAACAAGGCAATAAGCGGATTTTGCCGGCCCTGTAAACGGCGGATAAAGCCGGATTTGTCAATCATCTTAACCCCGTGGTGTTCTTTCAAATAGGTGCAAGAGGAAGAAAGATTGCCATAGAAGTAGCGGGCAGCCAGTAAAGCGGTGGTGAGTATTTCGGCATCGGAAATCTTGCAATGAATATCACTTTTTCTACCAATAGTGTGAAAAAATCGTCAATAAAGCAGTATATTGCAATGGTCTGTTCTTTCATGGCTTTTACATTTTGATGGTTCCCAAGCTTTAAAACGTATTTGATCATGGGTAGGACAGACTTCTTTTTATATCCCGCAACTTGAGTTAATTAAAAAAAGCGGTTTTTCGGGCTTGTGGCTGGTTAGAAAAACTGGGCAAAAAAGAGTAGTATCTTTCTTGAAAGAAAGAATAATCCTTAAGGTACCACTTCCTGCTTGATCATTCGCTGTAACAGGTGAAAGGCCGAACCAGTTACCTGAACCAGGTAAATACCATTGGGCACGCCTTCTAAGTTAAAATCTATTGCATTATAGCCAGCAATAACCGGTATGATCTTAGTCTGAAGGATTTTTCCGGTTATATCGCTAATAATTACCTGCACCTTTTCGGAGGCAGCAGCCGTTATATTTAAAGTAAACTGGCTCGTTGTTGGATTGGGATAGATGGTTATATTAGGAAGTGAGCTTCCTTCCCGTTTAACTGAAATAATCGGGCTAGTTGCTGTTTGGCTGCTAGTATCCACCAGGATTAAACGATAATAACTTGTTCCGTTTACACGTTGTCCGTCCGGAAAGGTATACGTTAGAAGCTGCTGGCTGGAGCCCGCTCCTTTCACTTTACCAACCACCTGAAAAGAGATACCATCCAAGCTTCGTTCTACTAAAAAATAATCATTATCTTTCTCGTAAGAGGTCTCCCAATAAAGCAGGACTTGATTTTTGTTATTTTTAGCGGTAAATGTAACTAGCTCTATTGGTAGAGCCACATTTATCGCATTTTCCCGGAAAGCATAATTGGGGGTAGGCTCCGTACCAAAAGTGGAAGGATCAAAAAAATCTACCCAACCATCCTGATCGGTTTCGTGGTAAAAACTATTACCCACATCTAAATAATTGAAAATACCATCTGCATCATCGTCTTCCAACCAATCCGGTACCGTGTCGCTATCGGTATCCAAGTTGTTTCTATAATAAAGAGCGGCCGCGTTATTACCCGCATTTGTGGCGTTAGTAGTAAATTGAGTAGCTAAGGCTTTTAATTCTGTTATAGAATAACCCACATTCGACGCCGGATTGGAACTGTCGTAGGCTTCGATAGCGTCTTGATACCGATCATTATCACTGTTTAAATCCAGATAGTCCGGGTAATTATCGCCATCCAGGCCAAAGTTCTGCGGATTTAAAGGCACTCCGTTGGTAGTACACCCGCAGGTTCCATCGTATCTATCGTCTATTCCATCCCGATCGGCATCCGTTCCAGCGGGTAAAACCGGGGTTTGGCCAGGAGTTGCCTGAGCTTCCAAGTAATCGCGCAGTCCATCATTGTCCGAATCAATATCCAGGAAATTTTTTAATCCGTCTCCATCCCGGTCGTCCAAGCTGGCATTGGTGAGTGTCAGGGAACTGCTGGGAATCCCATTAGCATTTACTAGACTGGTCAGGCGACCCGTATTGTTATCGTAATCGGTAGCAGGTACAAAGCCATAAGGTGCTTGTTCCACTACGTCGGTAATACCATCCCCGTCCGAATCCAGGTCAAAAGCATTAATAATGCCATCCCTGTCTTTATCAAAAGTATCATTCACTCCGTCGTTATTGGTATCAACCCAGACAATGCCCCCACCCGGAGTAGTATCCCGAAAGTTAGGTAAACCATCATTGTCAATGTCGGTGGTTGGATCAACCCCATTCGATTCTAATGTATCCGGAATACCGTCATTGTCATCATCTAAATCCAGAGCATCCGCAACCCCATCGCCATCCGAATCCAATGGATTAAGCGTAATATCGCACACACTCTGCAGGTTGGTTAAACTGCCCGTGCTGGCCGTATATCCAAAATAAACCGAGGGATTATTCCCAAAAACGGTACTGACAAAATCTTCGGAATATTGCTGGCGCAGGACCCCGTCAAAATAAACATATAAGGTATTGGAAGTATTTTTCCAGACAATTTGAATCAGGTGAGTGGCATTGTCTTCCACGTTAGCCGAAGTACTGCTCATTTGTACCGCGGGTAATACCGGTTGCCGTTCCTCGCCATTTTTGAAAATAGCAATGTGGTCCGCGGCAAGGTCCGTGGTTATATTAACATTATTATTATTATGAGTGTCAAATTCAATCGCTATGGAAGGGGTTATCCCGCCGGAGCGCGGCGTGGCAGCACTGGCCCCGTGCCCAAAGCCAATACCTTCGCCGGGCGCCCCTACCGCAAATAACGGATTACTGGTACGCTGAAATCCAAAAGCTATTCCGTCCGCTCCATCGTGGTTCCCAAAAAAAGCGTGGAAACTAATTTCAAAAGCATTGCTTAACGAAATGGGGGTGGCCCGCCAAACTTGGCCCCGCTGGTTGGCTACATCGGCGGTTAATTGATAACAATTTTCCCCGGTTTTAATGGCGTTGGCATTAGCCTGGTAATTATCATTGGTGATGACCAGAGTTAGGGGTAAATCAATGGTTCTGCCGCCTCTAATATCGGTGAGTGTCACCGTAGAATTGTAAGTGCCTGCTACTACCGTGGTACTATTTACCGTAATATTGCCGTTGGCATTCAAGGTTAAAAAAGCGGGTAAGGCTGTGCCGGTTACAACTGCCTCGGTAATAGTGCCATTCGGGTCGGTCGCAGTGGCTAGGATGGCGCCATTTTGCAGCCCGAATTTAGAATATCCCGTAGCGGCCGTGTAGGTGTAAGTAGCTGCATTATCGGCCGTAACCGGGATAATATAATTGGCGGTAGTAGAAGTGGCCGCGGTAGGTGTATTTTTATCGGTCGCCGAATAAGTGAACGTCGCATTACCGGTAAAACCCGCTGCCGGTGTAAAGGATAAACCACTGAGCTGATTATTCGTAGCGGTGAAGCTGTTGCCACTCGTTACCGCCACATTGTTAATATATAAGGTACCCGAAGTAGGTGCCGAAACAATTCGAAAGCTGCCAATGGCATTACTACCCCCATCCGGATCGGTAGCTACTAAATTGGCGATAGCTTTTTGCAGGGCGGTATTCGCCACCTGGGGAGAGGTGGTGATGGTACCAACGACGGGTGCTTCGTTGACATTCGTTACCGTTACCGTTATAGTTTGGTCATCGGTTAACCCCCCGTTATCGGTTACGCGAACAATAACCGTATACGTATTACTGCCGGCAGCTGAACCAGGCGCTTCAAAGTTGGGGTAGGGACTGTTAAAACTAAGAGCCCGGGAAGTAGGATTTAAGGTAAACTTACCCGCATCCGCTCCCCCCACAATGGCGTAAGTCAGGGTTCCCACATTTTCATCCGTCGCGTTAACCGTAGTCACAGCAGCAATGTTTTCGGCCATGGAAATAGAAGCGGTGGCTAAGCCACCGTTGGAAGAAATAACCGGAGGCGCATTCGCCGTACCAAACACCTGAAATTCAAATAAAGAGTACCCGTAAACGTTATTTCTGGCCGTGCCATTCATGCGCACGTAGCGCCCATTTCCGGTTAAACCCGTATAATTCAGGTAAGAACCAGAAGTGGTGTTACCGGTTACCGTCCGGATAGTTGTCCAACTACTTTCTACCTCCGGATTAGCGGATGCTACCTGTAATTGATAATCCCGGCCACTTGCCGCTTCCCACCAGAGGCTTATTTGCGTAATATTATAGACGGCTTGTAAATCCACATAGATCCAGGCGGTAGCACCCGTGTTACTGGACCAGCGCGAGTTTCCGGTGGTATTACCATCAAACGCCAAATCAGCGGTGTAACTCGTCATCATTTGGACCGAGGAGGCCGTAGCCGGTTTGTTTAAAGCTAGGTTAACTTGGGCAAAAGATTGGCTAGTAGAAAAAATAAGAACCAGTAACCAAATTAGATTTAAAAATGGAGAGAGAAGCTTTTTACTAAAAGAGAAACGTGTTCGCATAGCCAGAAAAAATAGCTCGAAACCGTAGTCGGCAAATGAACCAAAATGGAAGGTACAAAGAGTAGTGCATAAAAAAGTGAAATACCAACTAATAAGGCATAAAATGCCAATAAATAATGGGATAGTTTCATTGGTAGTACAATTTTATGAATCAGTTGCTTCTAAGTACCGGTAACAAGTAGCCCGGGAAATACCCAGAATCTTTGCGATCTCTTCCGCTCGTTTACCAGATTCGGAAAGAACTTTCGCTGACTTGGCTTTTTCTTGTGCTTCGGGCGTTAAACCACCCGGTCTCCCCCCTGCTCTACCCCGAGCTCTAGCGGCTACTAAGCCGGCTTTGGTTCTTTCCTTGATGATCTCCCGCTCAAATTCGGCCAGGGAAGCAAAAATGTTAAAGGTAAAGCGACCAGTGGAAGTAGCCGTATTAATCCCATCCTGTAAACTCACAAAGTCCACTCCCCTTTTTTGAAATTCGGCGACCAGGTCAATCAAATCGCGTAAGGATCTACCCAGTCGATCCAGCTTCCACACCACCACCGTATCACCAGCTCGGAGCTGCCCCAAGAGCTTCTCCAGCTCTGGTCGTTCCTTGTTTTCCCCGACTTCTTTTCCTGGAAGACCATCTCACAACCTTGTTTGATTAGAGCGTCTAGTTGCAATTCTAATTTTTGATCCTGGGTGCTGACCCGGGCATAGCCAATTTTCATATTTGTCTCACGAATGCCATTTCAAATATACAAAATTACTTTTGATTTGTGAGATGCTCATTTGAGACGGATTTTAGCGAGAAAAAGCCTCTTTTTCGAGGCTCTATTTTCGTCTCAGAAAACGGTCTAATAAAAAAATTCAGGTAGCTCTTGGTTCACGTAGATATTCGCTTGTAACACCTTATATTTGTAGAGTAAGCAATTGGTAGGCTTTTATCCCGAATAATAGGGGTTCTCATTTTATTTATCGTCCTGAACAATCTAGTGCAGGCCTAGTAAAACACTAAGGCAGGATGAAACTTGTTGTAAAATTTGATTTATTCCCATTTGTTTTAAATCTATACTAGTTAGATCCTTATACAACTGGTGTTTGACTTTATCGAGCGCTTTACATTAGGTTTGAAGATTGATTAAAAGACAATATCAATAATCACTGACACAGTTCAGTTTACTCTCCCTTCCGTTTACCCTCCCATAAAAGTTGGCAACTAGTTAACTCTTAGCTGAAATTACTTTCATCAGAGCAGTATAATACGCTGCCTCTTCCTTTCTACCCGCTTTCTCATATAAATCAATAGCTTTTCTATAGTAGTTTGTATTTAACGGCTGTCTACTTAGTAGATATTCCATTGTTTCAATTGCCTTGTCATTTTTTCCCTTTGCCATAAATTCTTCTACTCTTGCCAAGTATTTGCTATCCTCCTGATAATTGTAAAAACCATTATTTGGGAAATAACCTACCACTACTATTGATTCATGGAAGTATGTAGGAATATTTTCTACATTCACATTATAATCTGCTCCAGAAAGTTTAAACTGAACTGGGATAACCACATAAAAGAAATCGGAGGTATCATTCGTAGGCAGCCACTTACCATCCGTTAGCTTGGCCACCTGAAAAAATTGATCTTTAAAGGCTTTAGGCACTTTATTCAAGGTTCCTATATCTTCAATTGTACCACTTTTTTTTACCTTAATAACTCCTAAAACAGTGCAGACTTCTGGGTTGCTCATCATTTCCCTGGTTAGTCTTGTGGATCTGGCGAAATGTTTCAGTAAGACCTCTTCGCCTTCCTTATACTGAGCAGCATTTTTAATTTGCCTTAGATCACTGGAAGCTATCTGAGCCAAGCTATATTGATGAACAAGACCAAGTAAGAGAAATGTCAGGATATAGTTTTTCATAATGGTATATAAAGCAAGTCAGTATTACTAGTAAAGTAGCGAACAGTTAAGCAAGCTATCAATACTGATTTTTCAGTATTGTTAGCTTGCTTTACAATGTTAGATTGTTGCCTCATTCTTTATATGTTTTCTTTTCCTCTATAAATCAGGAGGCGACAAAGGCAGTAAAAGTCCCAAACAGTCCGACTCCAATAGTCATTAAAAGTGCGGCTATTACCCGCCCTTCGGTAGTAACTAGAAATTTGTCTCCGTAACCTACTGTGGTAATTGTTACATAAGCCCACCATAAAGCATCCTCCGCTGTTTTAATATTACTGTTTGGATCCGTTTCTACTTGCAGAATGGCAATGGCTGAAAATAACACCATTAACACGGTAATGGTAGCTCCTGCGGAGAAGGTGCCTTGAACTCTGTTTTTGAAGATGTGATTAACCAGGTGCTTAGTAGAACGAAATGCTCGTAGAATCCGCAATAATCGAATTAGCCTAATAGCTCAACCTGCTCTCAAGAAATCTACGGCAGGAATACTGGAAATTAAGTCAATCCATCCCCCGCGCATAAACTTCAACTTATTATCTGATTTATAAAAACGGTAAAGAAAATCTGCTAGAAAGAAAATACAAATGGTATTATCTAGTAGACTAAGTAGTGGGGATATTTCAGGAGGTAGTTTAAAAATGGTTTCTACAATCAGGGCACCTAAAACGTAAATGGCTAAAACAATAATTAATAGATTTAGTAAGCCTAACTTTTCATTATAATTAGCTTGCATCCTGTATGGAGTATTTCTCTAAAGTAGGAAATTTCTCCATACAGGATATTAAAATTAGAGTAAGCTATTTTCTTGCTGCATTTGCTCTAGGATACCTATATCCAATTATATGGCAACTGCTCGCTAATTTAGGGAGTGGTTCGAATCTTTCTCTCTCCGCTAATTTTTAAATAGTAAAAAACTCCTTAAATATTAATCAATCATTTTCTGATAATTAACGTAAAAACTACGCCATTTTTAAGAAAGTAATTATGGCCACCGACTCTTCTAACTTCGCCTTAAAAAGCTTAATTGAACATATCTGCATTTTCCAAAATTATGATCAATTACGGGCGTACGGGATCACCGTGCGACCCGACATCCTTATTCAAGGAAAACTAATTGTCAAATATCAGGGTAATGAATTCAATTACGGGAACGATCCACCCGCGTTGAAATCTTGCTTGGAGAGAATTCTTAAGTTGTAAGTGGCCTTCTGCCTGAATCAGGTTATTTGCCTATAAGGCAGAAGAACGCTCCCATAACTGTCTACTTGTATAAATTTGAAGTAGATTGCCGGCTAAGCTTATTTAAATTAGTCCAAGTCCATAACCATATAAGCCTTAGGTTAGGAAGCGCAATAAAAGTATACGTACTGGTTAGTTTGGCATTATATTTAATATATTATATAAATATATAATGAAACTCCACGACTTTAACCGGAATATTCATGAACAGAGGGCCTCTTTGGTTTGAGCTAAAGGAGAATTCCTAGTTGCTCGCATCAGTAGTGTATATAATATCTGCCTGTACTTCATGGGTAGTTTCTTTGCTAAGGCCTTTTATCGAATAGCTGATAAAGAGATAGATTTAGTGAGGGAGTTTAAAAGCACCTCTTTTCTAAATACTTACCTAGACAATATACATCTGGATTCTATTAGCTTATGAATTGTGGTTTGTTTATAAGATAGTGCAGGTGTCACTAGGCAAGGCTTAATAGTAATTCCCCTACTCTTATTATTTTAAAATTATCCTTTTGTTAAATCCTTAGAAAATAGCTATATGCAAGGTTCTCTTGTATTACTTTGGTGAAAAATAATGCCTCATGAATCAAAGAACAAAGATACTTATAACTGGTCAAGATTGCCCCAGATTAACACTACCAATATATTCCTTGGGAAAGGACAAGGATGATAAAATAATAGATACTCCTATTCCAAGCTATAAGAAATTAAGATATTACCTTCATAAAGATGATGAACTGGATAAAATTTTTTATAATAATGATAACTTTAAAATTGCGTTTGAAGAGGAGGCAAAATCTATGGATAATGATGAAGTCATAGATGATTACAGTGACGATAACTACAGTGATGAGGACTATGATTTTGATGATTTCAGATATAAGTAATTAGGGGCACCACTATTTACCATTATCAATTTCACTATATATGTTCAATGTGCTAGAATATTGTTGTTAGTGGTAATTAACACTATGCTTATAGTATGCGTACTACCATCTAAAAAGCCATTCCATTACTCAGATATCTATCTTGTTCGTTCTACTAATAGGTACCTTATCTCGATAAGATTAACTGTTTGGAAGCTACCTGTTTGCCATTCACCACTAAGGTGTAGATGTAATTACCCGCTGGTAAGTCATTCCCATTCATCTGTATCTCCCCACTAGCAGGAGCCTGTAAAGTTTTTACCAGTTTTCCCGTAGCAGAATTATAGACAAGAATTTGAGCAGTAGCATTAGCAGGAACAGTGTAGCGGAAAGTAGTAGTGGAGTTAACTGGATTAGGAGTGTTTTGTTCCAGTGAAACGCCTAATGAACCTGAATGCTCGGAATTGTTACTTCCACTCATTCTACCACCCGCTTCTAATTTAGCAATTTTATCTGTTAGGATATTGATAGTTTGCTGTTGTTCCTGCATAGCCTTAATCATGATAGGAATCAGTTCCGTATAATTTACGGCTTTTGTATTCAGAATGTCTCTTGTAACTGGTTGGGGATCTATCCTTGCATTGGCAAGATCTTCGTTTGCAGAGGGCCTCATTTCTTGAGGTTTATTATTAACTTGAGTATCCGAATTCAATGCAAAAGGCATTTCGTTTACCAGATTAGGTAAAACTTGTTCTAAGTCCTGGGCTAGTAAGCCATAGTGGTTACCTTTAGGCAATTGAAGAGAGGCATATTTTCCATCTTCCCGGTACTGATAGTATTTAGGATTAAGCTTGTTTATTATATCTATTGCATTGCCAAAGTCCTGTATATTTTTCTTGATTTCTTTATCGCTGGGTAGGTAGGAGCCATACGTAAAAACATTGCCTTTAAAGGCTCCGGCATAAACACCAGAGGCCGTTGATCCAGTCTCAGCCCATAAACCATGGTTGGAACTGGAGTAAAAGTTTCCCCCATAATTTCGGAAACTAGATCCCCAAACCGCAATATTGCTGTTGCTGGTCCCAAAAACGCCAATCCCACTGCTGGTAAACCCATAAACCCCATAACTACTACCCACGCCATAGATGCCCGTATCCGTACCTCTACCGTACACTCCAACATTGCCATTCCCATAAACTCCGGTACTAGTGCTGCTATAACCATTCACGCCATAAGTACTGCCCGTACCATATACGCCCCTTTTACCCGTACCAAATACCCCCGCACCGTCGGCATTTTCACTGGAACCATAAACACCATAGGTGGCTCCCTGACCCTGAACCCCGGTTCCGGTACTACTGTTGCCATACATAGATATTCCACCCCCTTCTACGTGCAATTTAGCAGCGGGGGAATTAGTACCGATGCCTACGGGTCCGAACACATACAAGCCATTGCTGGGAGGAACTACATTGGCCCCGATAGACACGCCACCAGCATTATGGGCCAGAAACTTGGTTACTCCATTTACCTGGACCCGAAAAGGAATTTGACTACTAGTACTATTCACGTGGAGCTTGGCATTCGGCGCTTTCACGCCCAGTCCCCATAAACCTGCCCCAGTAACTCTGCCCCTTTCCAGGTTATTTGTTTCAAAGATGACCGAATAGCCGGTGTTGGAACCTATCTTTTCCGCTGTAGTAAGATTATTTCCACCCAGCTTCCATTGAGCTTGGATATCAGAATTAGCTAAAAATAGGAAGCCTAAGGCGGTAAGGGTAATTCTTTTCATAATGTTGAAGTTAAGGTAGGTGACAGGAAATGCTTAGTTCAGGAGGGCAGACGAAACAAGTTCCTTTTAGTAGGTATGCTAAAAGGAACTACCAGGGTGGAGGAATCTTGCAAGCTAAAGCTTTAAGGTATCAGAATGCAAGAATAATTTTAGGAAATACTCGGTTCATGTACCGACTAAATTATTCAATAATAACCATTTAACCAATATGCTTCTGGAGGATATAACCAAGTCGTTCGCCATATACGGGCAACCTTGTACTTAGAGAACCGAAAAATTTTTATGGAAGTATATAAGTTTACTGACGAAGCGGGGAAGTAAAATAGAGTAGTTTAAAATGGTTTAGAAAAAAGGCTATTAATTGCTAGAATGTGCTGTATTTTAATAGCTTAGGATAATTACTAGTCATTTCGATTTAGTACCTCCTATTTAATCGGAATATGGAAGTCCACGATACATTTATTTTCCGGTTGTTTCCGAAAATCATTATGGTAGACTTCATAAGGGGCAAGTTCCGATTTCTGGTAGCCATGTTCCTGCATCCAAACGAAAAGACTATTCCAGGCTTGTTCAAAATCGTTAAAAGTTATAGTAAATCGCCCAACAATACTTCTTCCTTTCTGAATAGTTAAAGCCTTTATTTCTCCCGCTTCCTTAAAGGGTTTATCCGTGGTGAGACAAATGCTCATGCGGATTTTAGTGGAAGCCGTTACTTTATTACTATCGTGCAATATTCTAACTATTTTAGTATCCGGATTTTTTAATAGTCCTTTTGGCTGGGCCCATTTAATTAATTGATCAAAGGCTTTCTCTACACCTTTTACACCAATGTGGGTGAGGCAGGCAAAATGTATATCTGGGTTCTCTTTAAGTTCAATTTTTGCATTCATTGTCAGCCAGTTTAAATGGTCCATAATGTTGCAAATATATGGTTCAATGATCAAAGATATTTGTCCATTCTTGCTATCTAGTCTACTTATCTTACTGAATCTATCAGGCATTCTTTTTCTAAATTCCGAGGGTGTTAATCCATAATACATCTTGAAAGCCCTGGTGAAGGAAGAATGGCTGTTAAAACCGAATTGGAGCAAAAGCTCCGCTAGGCTAACGACTTTATTCTGCATTAAGATAGAAGCAATTTTTTCAATCCTTCGGCGGCTTATATACGCATTTAAGGGTTCGCCAATGACGGCTTTAAATAATCTATGAAAATGATAAGGAGAATAAAAAGCTACGGTGGAAACCAAGTTTAAAGATAAATCGGCGTTTAGATTCTCCTCAATGTAATTCAATGCAAGGTTTATACGACGTATATAATCTTTCTGTAATTCCTCTGGATGTATCATTTTAAGGGTAGGCAAGACCGCTAGCGAATATACATTATTATGCCTATAGTCACTTTATAACTCTAAAATAGACTGGCAAGTTTGTCTTCAAAACTAATGGAAAAAGGAAATAGACCTATCCTTGTTTAACAAAAGCTTACTTATAGGGCAAAATTGGAGACTCAAGAGGAAATGGACCCGGAAGCAGTTAATTGAATTTCGAAGAGGGAAAAGTAAAAAAGGGCGAGTAGCCCTTTCCTTCTAAAAGCAATCGTACCTTAAAAATTATTCGTTCGCCTTCCAATAAATTTTAAAGGTAGAGCCTTTCCCTTCCCGACTCTCCAATTCAATTTTTCCACCCCTATTTTCAATTATTTTTTTAACAATATACAATCCAATACCACTGCCTTCCACATGGTGATGGGCTCTTGTAAACATGCCAAATATCTTCTTTTGGTTTTCTTTAATGATGCCCAGGCCGTTATCCGACACTTGTAAAACAATCTGATCCTTTTCTTTATAGGATGAAATATGTACTTCCGCTCTACGGTCCGGGGAGGAATATTTTAATGCATTAGAAACTAAATTATAAATAATGCTTCTTAGGTTTTTTTTGGAATACTGGATTTCCGAAATTTTAAAATTAGTGGTCACCATGGGATTAAATGTTTCTATAAGTTCTCGGATATCCAGCTTTACTTCTTCCAATATCTGTGTAAAAGATACTAACTCCACTTCTTGAAGCTCCATCCGTTGCAGTTTGGAAATATCCGTTAAATCTTTGATGGTGTGTTTAAAACGTTCCACGGCTTGAAACATTCTATCAACTAACGGCTGTTGCTCTTCCCTGATAGTATCCTCTTCCACCAAGGCGTTTAACAATCCTTCCAGATTAGAGATGGGGGCTTTCAGGTCATGCGATGCGGTATAAATGAAATTATCCAGATCGTTGTTCACGATGGTTAGCTGCTCATTTTTCAGTTTCAGACTTTCTTCTGCTTTTTTTAATGCTGTAATATCAGATAGGGTGCCCGTTAATCGAATTACTTTACCTTTTTCATTTAGCACTGCCTTTCCCTTGGCAACAACATTCCTGATTTCTCCGGATGGGTGAAGTGTTCTATATTCAACCTCGAACTCTACTCCTTTTTCCACATGAGCTTGGAAAGCATCCTTTATCTTATCTACATCTTCGGGATGGATATACTGACTCATGCTTTGTAAGCCTCTTTCCTCTTCCGGTATATATGCTCCCGTGATTTCCGCATAGCGATCATCCCACCAGGCTTTATCGTTGATAAAGTCCCAATCCCAAATGCCATCCCGGGTGGCTTGCAGGGCAAGACTTAAACGTTGTTCACTCTCTTGTACCTCCTTCCGGGCAACCACAAGATCCGTCACATCGGCCGCCGTATTTACTATTCCATAAACTTCCCCCGCGGAATTTACCAGCGGCGTAAGACTGTAATTATAATAAAACCGCTGGACCTTTCCTGCTATCTCCATATCGAGTCGCTGTTGTTTTACATGCAAAGGGTGTCCAGAATCAAATACTTGATCCATTTGTTCAAACACTTGCTGGTTTTCTAACTCCTGCATCAAGGCTCGATACGACTTGCCAATTACATCATTTCCTTTTCCTAGGCCATCTCTTAAGGCTTGATTGGCAAACTGGATCCGCAACTTCTCCCGGCCCACGTAAACCCCTATGGGATAGGGAGAGCTTTCGACCACGGTTCGTACCAGTTGCTCACTTTCCATTACTTTTTTTCGGCTTATCACCTGATCCGTTACATCAATGGCGTGAACCAGTATCCCATAAGTATTACCTGCCCTATCCAGGTAGGGCTGGTAAACTAAATCAAGAAATACATCCTCGAGCTCTCCTGTGGCTTTCCTGGCAAGTTTGGCAGGCATCTCATTGCCGACAAAGGCTGTTTTGGTTTGATAGACTTGGTCTAAAAGTTCGAAGAGCCCTTGCTCTTCTAATTCCGGTAATGCCTCCCGCACGGGTTTACCAATTATTGGTCGATTAATCCCCACCAACTCCCTATATTTGGGATTGGCGAGCTCAAAAACATGATCGGGTCCGGTTAAAACGCCAATAATAACCGGAGCCTGCATAAACAAGGAATAAAGCTTTTCTTTTTCAACCTGTATCTGATTTTTTACTGAAACAACATCCTCAATTTGTTGAGCAGATTTTTTGACGTAACTTTTATATTCCTCCTCTCTTTGAATCTCTTTGGTGATATCTACTACCTTCTGGATAATATACTCCACTTCCTTATCGGCATTTAAAACGGGAGTATGAATGGGGTACCAGAATTTCTCTTCGAAGCCGGTACCCAAATGGGCAGGCCGCGGAACATCATACCGTTGCACCTCCATCTTGTGGGGTGTTTTATGTTTTAATACATACTCTAAGGATGATCTAACTTTTGAAACCCCATTCGCATCCACCTGCTCCGGATTATCCGGAAATGCCTCAAAAATATGTTTACCGATAAGCTGTTCCCGAAAAGTGAAAGTGGCTTCTAAATAAGCATTGCTGGCATTAAGGATGATCAGATCCGGGGAAAGAATTAAATATAGATCGGGAACCGTCTCAAAAACCTGTAGTTTTGATTTATCTAATTTGGATGCCATTATACGTAATCTATATCATGATTATTTAGGAAAATGTAAACTACAGCTAAAAAAGCAACTTTAAATAGGAACCTATCTTTTAATGGCCATATTTCCTACATGAAGGCAGTAGGATTTTAATTCTTCCCAGATATACGTGTCAAGCCGCAAATGGACCACTTTTAAACCAGGATGGACGAGACCAACGGTCAACTTTTTTCAGAATGAGTCACCTGATAAATCTATCTCAAAAATGACTTAAATAAGAGAAAGAAAAAGACTTGGTAGTTGCAGGTCTTTTTGGCTGAATAGTAATCTCGAATAGGCATCTCGAAAAACAAGATTGATTTTTCATTCTGATGAGGAGATAGCAAGATAATAGAGGATTAAGGAGTATTAATTAGGTTTAATATCTATTATTAACTATATTTAAACCGGCTAAGGATATCCTGCTTATGAAAGCATCGCTTCTCTGGTAGCTATGGCAGAAAAAATAATATTTTACCAATAAAATACCACCAGGAACTAAGTAAGCGTTTTAGGTGTAATGCGCTCAACCTGGCAGAGGTGCTTTCCTTAGTTTAAAAGATAAATTATGTTAGCCAACATCACCTTCTATCAAACCAATCGCGAGAGGTTAAAACAGCTTTATAGTGGACGGTATCTGCTCATTATTGAACAAAAGGTTTGGGGTGATTTTACTACTTGGGCGGAAGCTTGCCGGAAAGGATTAGGCTTACTCCACCAAGACAATTTCCTGATCAAGTACTGCTCTTAGACTAAGACCCTAACTTTGAGGCAAGTTTTTCTACCTCTTGGCTACTATCAATTCGGCTTGCGCCTGCTGTAACCATTCTTCTGCCTGAATTTTCTTGTTAAAGATTTGCATCTGAAAAGCTCCTCGTATTCGATGGTGCAGGTTTTCGGCCGATAAACGGGCTAAGGGTTCTGGGCTAGTAATGTGGGCAAAATGCGTCAATCCGGCTGTGAGGGCTCGGGGAACCCAGTGGGTGACAAGCCATTCGGTGGCCTGGCTCCAGGGGCCCGCCACTAACCGGTTATCATTTAGTAGCTGGGAACTTTCATTATCCGCTACTACTTCCAGGCTGGCGTCGGCACCTTGCTGAACACTGGCCAGGCATTGCGAACCCAACCAATTATTATAGACCCAGCCGGTTGCTGGCTCGTAGGTGATGGTCAGAAAAATCCGCCCTGCTGCATTCTTTAATTCTCTTTTCACGTCTATAAGGATTATTCCCCCGAGCCACCCATTTGGACTGGGTAGGGTGGTATACGTAATCCCCATTAAATCAACTAGTAAGTGTTAAAAAACTTAGTCTTAATAACGAATCTTATGGTAAATAAGCGATCTTTTCTAGGTTTTGTTATATTGTGAGATTGCCACGCAGCAACCATACGGGCGAGGGAACAGCTATTTTATTAATGCTAATGCTTTTGTTGTTATAAATTAGACAAGCCCCAATTACCTACTGTGCTTCGTTAACGCAAAGTTAAAATAGGGTATTCTCGCAGCTTGCCTAATTGGTCGAATAGTTCATAAACTTCCTCGTTATCGTGTTCCAAAAACGTTCAATGCTTGTACCAAAAACGAACACTTTAATGCCTTATTTTGTCACAACCAAGTGATAATTAAGCATTTGATTTCTGGCATATTTTTAGACCCAAAACTCGGATGCGGTAAATAGTAACCAGATACATAACTTCTGCGCTGCTAAGATATAACAGTTACAGGTATAAAAAAGGAGAAGTATAAGCGTTTAAATAAACTTTCTTTTATGTTTAGAACAAATCTTAAAATTGCCTGGCGAAATCTTGTAAAAGACAAGCAATTTACCTTTATAAATGTACTTGGTTTATCGGCAGGACTTGCTTGTTCGTTACTTATTTTCTTATGGGTGAAGGACGAATTGAGCTATGATAAATTCTTTGCTAATGAGGATCGCATATACAAGCTCATGGAAAACAATTCAGAAGAATCATCGGGCTTGTTAAGCGATGCGGTTAAGCAACAAATACCGGGAGTTAAGTATGCAGCAGCCGTCGCACCGTCTAACTGGTTTCCACAATACACGCTTTCCGTTGGCGACAAAAATATTAAAGCCAATGGGCAATATACCGGTAAGGATTATTTCCATATTTTTTCTTTCAAACTTATCGAAGGCAAAAAAAATGGAGTACTCGAAAACAAAAATTCCATTGTGCTATCGGACGAGCTGGCAAAGAAACTTTTTGGTTCTACCGAAAATATTATCGGGAAGCCGGTACGATTTGATCAAGCAACAACCTTCTATGTCTCCGGCGTGTTTGAAAAAGTACCGAAGCATTCCTCGCAGCAGTTTGACTTTGTACTATCATTTGAATATTTTAAAATTATTAAAGATTGGGTAACAAGATGGGAGAATAAAGGCCCACACAACTATATATTGTTAGACCAAAAAACGGATATTAAAGCCTTTAACAAAAAAGTCTCCAACATAATTGCGGTCAATTTCGGCGATACGACCAGTAAAGTTTCGGCAGCAAGATTTTCAGATCTTTACCTGCATAATAATTACGGCAATAATGCGAAAAGCGCCGGCAGAATTGAATATGTGAGACTGTTTTCAATACTGGCCATATTTATTTTAGTGATTGCCTGTATCAACTTCATGAATCTTTCCACCGCAAAGGCATCCGGCCGTTTAAAAGAAATCGGCATTAAGAAAGTAATTGGCGCCGATCGTAAACAGCTCATCTTTCAATTTCTCTCCGAATCGTTGTTGCTTACATTATTAGCAACCGTATTGGCAGCAGCAATTGCCATATTGCTATTGCCCGCCTTCAATCAGATTACAGGAAAACAAATCATTCTAAATTTTGACACGACTATCATCGTTTATCTTATAGTAATTATTCTCGGCACCGGTTTACTGGCCGGCAGCTATCCGGCTTTGTATTTGTCTAAGTTTAATCCTCTTTCTGTATTAAAAGGCAAACTCCATACTTCTGCAGCGGAAGTGTTGTCGAGAAAAGGACTCGTGGTTTTTCAATTTACCCTATCCACTATTTTAATTGTTGCCGTAATGGTTATCTATCAGCAGATACAATTAATACAAAACACTGACGCTGGTTATAATAAAAATAATATTCTTCGCCTGTCTGTAGAAGGTAACATACGAGGTAAAGAAAAAGAATTTATAGCAGAACTTAAAAATATTCCGGGCGTCGTTAATGCCAGCTCTACGTTGCATAAAATGATTGGGCATGGCTATTCCCATTACGGTATGAATTGGCCAGGAAAAGATCCTAGCAGTGAACTTATTTTTGAAGCTTTTGAAGTTGATTATGACTTTATTGAAACGATGGGGATGCAAATTAAAGAAGGCAGAAGTTTTTCACGGAGTTTTGGCGCCGATTCCACAAAAATTGTCTTGAATGAAACAGCGGCTAAAATGATGGGGCTAAAAGATCCAGTGGGGAAAAACATCCTTAAGTTTGGTAATAAAATGCAGATTATTGGGGTTGTAAAGGATTTTCATTTTGAGTCCTTGCATGAGCCAATAAAGCCTTGTTATCTGTCCTTACTGCCGGGGAATACAATCGTGGCCAGGGTGCAGGTAAACAATGAACGACAAACTATTGCCGCCATTGGGCGCTTGTATGAAAATTATAATCCCGGTTTACCGTTCACATTTAATTTTCTGGAGGAAGCTTATCAAAAGCAATATGAATCAGAAACAAGAGTATCTGCCTTATCCAAATATTTTGCGGGATTAGCCATTGTTATTTCCTGCCTGGGCTTATTTGGCCTAGCAGCATTCACTGCCCAAAAAAGAAGAAAAGAAATCGCGGTGAGAAAAGTAATCGGCGCCTCCGTCATCAACATTACAACGATGCTGTCAAAAGATTTTTTAAAGTTGATTTTTATTTCATTGACGCTTGCTCTTCCTGCAGCGGGGTGGTTGATGAGTAATTGGCTTCAAAGCTATGCGTACCGCATCCGCATTACACCCTACATATTTGTAATTACCGGCCTATCTATAATACTAATAACTTTATTCACCATAAGTTTTCAAGCTATAAAAGCAGCAATGGCAAACCCGGTGAAGAGTTTGAAAACGGAATAAGGGCTAAATGGAATTCTTAAGCAGGAATATCTGCTTCATCGCTGGGTGTATTCTTTGATTCAGGCGCGATGGGTGCTGGAGCAAGCCGTGTTTCTCTACAACTACAAGCGTCCCTACCTAAGTTGTGACCTGCTGGATCCCGAACAGGCCCATCACCAGACAGGGTACCTGAAAAGAAGATGGAAAAACTACTATAAAAAAAGTATTTAGCAACGTTGGCCAGTAACGTCAAACAAGAGGAACCAATAATGGTCAACTCCGAGTAAGGATTAATAACCAACGGTTAACGTTTTTAGGACGGGTCAATCCCAAATCTGTCTCAGGAAACGACGGTGGCTGTTGCACAACCCCTTGATTGAAGTTAATCGTTGAAGAAGGATAGGACTATTTTTTAAGGTTATGCAAGGCAGAAAGGTTTTGGAAGATGAAAAGGCGTTGCTTTTTTCGCTCTCGGCACATGTACCAGAACACAACTTCTATCGCCGCTTGAAACAGCAGTTGAATTTGGATTTTCTCTACGAGCTTACCCAACCTTACTACGGACGATGTGGTCAGCAGTCGATCGATCCGGTAGTCTTCTTTAAGCTCTGCTTGGTGGGTTACCTGGAGAATATTGTTTCCGACCGCCAACTGATCGAGCACTGTAGCCTCCGACTAGATCTGCTTTACTTTTTAGACTACCAAATAGATGAGCCCTTGCCCTGGCACTCCACGGTTTCTCGTACTCGGCAGCTTTACCCGGAGAAGTTGTTTGAGCTACTGTTTGATAGAGTCTTTCGCTTATGTGTCGAGAAAGGCATGGTAGCCGGTCATCGGCAGGCGATTGACTCCGCCCCCATTAAGGCCAATGCTTCGATGGATAGCCTGCTTTTAAAACAATCACCCGAGTCGGTGAAAAAGCACTTAACGAAGGTTATCCTCGAGAATGAAGCGGTAGTAAAGAAGTCCAACCAGAATAAAGAGGGAAAGCCAGAACAGTTCCTCTCGGCTCCGGAGTACCAGTTAAGAAAACTGGAAAAGCACCAAGATCAGCTGAAAGCATCTCCCAAAGGCTTAGGCGGTAAGCACGAGAAGGCCCGCCTGGTCAGCAATAAAACGCACTACAGTTCCACCGATCCGGATGCCCGCATATCGGTCAAACCGGGCAAAGCCAGACAACTTAACTATTATTGCAGCCTGGCGGTGGATACAGCCAAAGGCGTTATCAGCCATGTTCAAGCGGATTTGGCTGATGGGCGGGACAGCCAATATTTGCCGGCTATCACGCTGAGATTGCAGCGACGGCTACTAGATAATGAACTACGTCTAAAGGAACTGCTAGCGGATGGTGGCTATTCTAACGGTAGCAACTACGCCTTTTTAGAGCAAAGAAAGATAACGGGCTGGATACCCGTATTTGGCCAGTACAAGTCCGAGATAGAAGGTTTTCCTTATGACCAACAAGCTGACTATTTCACCTGTCCGACCGGGAAGATACTCGCCTTTAAGACCTATGACACCAATGCGGAGGGAGGTTTGCTAAAAATCTACCGGGCTACCTACCAGGACTGTAAACATTGCCCGCTCAAATCTTCTTGCGTTCCCAAAAGCCAATGCCGCCAAATCACCCGTACTGCATACGATTCGGAATATCGACGAGCATTAGAAAGACAGCAAAGTAGAAAAGGTAAACGGATGAAGCGAGTTCGACAAAGCACGGTAGAGCCGGTCTTCGGCAGCTTAATTCATTACTATGGTCTCCGGAAAATAGGAGTGCGGGGTAAAGCCGGGGCTCACAAGGTGATGCTGCTGGCCACCACTGCTTTTAACTTGAAGAAATATCTGAAGTTTAAACCGGTGAAAGCGGTCAGCCAAGCTTTGGCACTTCAAAAGAATCAAGAATCTGCTTTTAGCAGCTATTCTTTTGCTTTTACTAAGCTGTTTTTCCACTAAGAGAGCACTATTAGGAGCAGCATTGAGTTCAGATAGGGAAATAGGACGCGGCTCAAAAGGGAGTTGTGCAACAGCCACGACGGAATTAAAAGATTTAAAAAGACCGGGTAGTAGCAGGTCTTTTTGGGAAATATCCCTCTCATAAAGCCATCTTAAGAATGAACCCATTTTTTGTTTTCTGAGATGCTTTTCAAGAGATTCCGCGAGGGAGGTTCTTATATTACCTTCCCGAGCTTGGTATCCGCTACTCCTAAGTAATGCGTTTAGTGCGACACGCTTCTAGCCAGAGCTCCTGCTGGCATTTCGAACAAGCGTGCTTAGGGGTGGGCTGGAGTTCTTGCACATGGCCACAGCTCTTACAAGCATACCAGCCAATCAATGATATCTCCTGGCGCGCCTGGGCTAAAACTTCCGGAAAGATCGGTAAACCCGCTTTGATGGCGGATTCCTCAAAAAAGTACAGACTGATTTCCCCGGTGGATTCCAGATATACTTTTCGGACCTGTCCTAAATGTTCCACCTGATATTGCCGCATTTCGCCAAAGAACTCTCGATAAGTTAACTTTTGACTTTTAAAAGCGCTTAAGTTAATTTCTCCGTCTTCTAAGATACAAGTAGCCTTTCCTTCCAACCAGGTTTCTACCCGTTCGCTTTGTTCGGTCCAGTAGTTAAACAAGACATATAAAGCCAGAATTACAGCAAAGACAGCCACCGCATGCATAATTGGAACATCTTCATAAAACATGGGATCGCCAGCGGCCGAACCTAAAGCTAAAATAATACTAAATTCAAACAGGGAAAGTTGTTTGATGCCTCGCTTTCCCATGATGCGTAGCGTGAGTAATATTAATAAATACATGAGCACACTCCGGAAAAGGACTTCCCCCAGGAAGGTAAGAGGTGCTTCTTCCCCCAACCAGATGCGGGACCAATCAAATGGAACAGTTTCTTTCATAAGCAACATTTTTACTAACGTATTATGGAAAGTATACAAGATTGGGGGATAAAAGCAATAGCTATTGCCAATGGAAGAGTCACATAAGTGGGCTTCGGTAGATTCGGCTGGTGTCGGTAGTTTTTTTATCCCCTAGATTGGGGTATCTTTATCTTTCCACTAACCAATTCAGTGTCATGAAAAGACTGGCCCTAATGGCTTTCGTATTCCTATTTATTATTATCTCTGCCCAGGCACAATCCGCCACTATTACTCCGGTAACTTCCACTGCCCGCTCTACGGAGTCGCGGTTTCAAGCCTTCCGAACATTTGTTGCCTCTCAGGCGATCTATCCGCTGATCAAAAGCAGCAAGTATTCCGGGGTGGTGCCGGTAGAAAAGGTGAATGAAAAGCCCGATGCAAACCTAAAGTATAAATTATTAATGGATGTGTCGACGGGGATCAAAGATAATTTGGCAGCTAAGGAAATAAACGACGGACTGGCCGAGGTTGCCCGCGCCATTAATACGCATATTGCCGCCGGAGTTCCTAAAAATAATTTGGAGGTGGTTGTGGTGGTTCATGGCGGGGCTTTGAAATCGTTCTATACTAATGCCCTATATAAAGAAAAGTACCAGACAGATAATCCTAATACGGTCTTGTTCCAAGAACTACAAGCGATAGGCGTTAAGTTTACGGCTTGCGGGCAATCGATGGCTTTTCAAAATATCACCCCTGAGCAGTTAATGCCTTGGTTGAAGACGGCTTTATCGGCCCAAATTCCTATTTCTACTTACCAGCTTAAAGGGTATGTTTACAAAAAAATAGAAACTGAGTAAAATACTTTTCTATTCGAATAAATTTGTCCTCATAAGTCAAGTTATGTTAAATGATCTAAATTAATTAGCAGAAAATTAGTCCTTTCGTGAAATAAAATTTCACCCCTATTTCTGAGACAGACCTTATGGCAACATCTAAAAAATAGAAAAAGAAAATTGTCTTAACCGTCTCTTCCCCCTTCGGTGAGGTTTTACCTTCACCGAAGGGGGAGGAGACTTGAAAGTAGATAAACTTATTTTTCTTCTTCGCCGCCTTCCCCTTCTTCGTTAATCGCATCGTCAATCGCATCGCCAACAGAACAGCTTCTCCCACCGCACTACCAACTGTTGCCCACAGCAGCTCCCGGTAAACCACCCGCACCAAACCCTATAAGGGCTCCAAGGATGGCCCCAGCCGCTTTTCCCGCAGAACCCCCATTCACGGCATTTCCCTCGGGTTCTTCAGTCGGCGTAAGAATACCTTGTAGATTTCTCACGATGCTGCTTCCTACTGCGGTAGTAGGTTTAAACGGAATTAATACCTTTCGGGCATCGCGAATGCTGTTCGGGTTCCGGAAATTCAACTTACTTAATAAAAGGGAAAATACCCGCTTTTCTTCGGGTGAAATGGTGCCGTTGCGAACGGACATAGAAAGTATTTCCTGGCTCGTAAGGGGAGCCACTCCGCTTATCGTAGGTACCAATACATGAGCAACCCCTCCGGCAACTTTTTAGTTGTGGACTACAAAGTATGATGTTTGGCTTTATGTCTATTGCGATAGTCAAACATCAGGTTTAGACTTGCTAAATGGTTTTCCTTCTTTTTGGAGAAGCAGGTTGTTTTTCTGACGAACCGTCTGTTTCTGGCTCTGATGCAAGTATTCACGCCTTCTATGTTTTTAGTGTAAGCTTTTCCTATCGTGTGCTTTGTCGGGGGGATTACCTGAGCAAACGCTTTCCAATGATCAGTACAATATTGTTCTATTTCCACTCCTTTTAGCTTTTTGAGTAGCTGGCGTACTGTTTTAGCGCTTCGGCCGCCACAACTATAAGCCAGTACTTCATCTGTTTGGGGACAGTAAGCATACAACAACCAGTATTTTCCTTTCTTGCGCTTTCCGACAAAGCTCCAGACTTCATCGATCTGTACGGATCTATAATGCTTTTGGGTTGGTTGAATCTTAAGGGCATTCCCCTGTCGGCACAAGTTGCTTAGCACACACTTTCTACTCACTTCCAGCAACTTTTCAATGTCACGAACACCATTATTTCTTTCCAGAAGACGCCGTATCAACCGCTTGGTAGTCGGATCCGCTCCTCTATAGCGATATATTGGCTGAAATTGCTTCTGGCAATTACGACATAGAAGGTTCTGAGAACCATTCTTTTTCTTGCCATTTTTTACTACCTTGCTGCTCTGGCAGTGGGGACAGTTTATTTTGATCTGAACTTCGAACATTCCATCATCTTAAACACTTCACTGCCTCTTTTTATCCCATCATACTTTCTTTACCACTACCAACTTTTTTATTGAAATCTGCCGGTAGTTTAGGGTTTTTCTTACTTTGGGCCACTACCTGGGCCACTATCTGCTGGAGCTTTTGTTTGGTTAAAGACTCCTGATCCTGTACTAGCTGGGAGGCAGAAGTAGTTTCCTTCATTTTTGGCGCTATTTCCTCCCTATCTTTGCTGCAAGAGCTTAATACGAGAACTGCCAATACCATCATTTGCATCTTTTTCATGATTGTTTTAGGTTTTTTAAGTGAATAATAAAATTTAAAAGCGTTCTATAATGAAGAGTTTAAGGTTAGTATTCTGGTTTAGAGTAATTAGATTGTCCAAATAGATGAGGTATTTTGTTTTAAGAAAGGTAGTAGATCACTCAGCAGAATAGGAACTCCATTTCACAGCTGGTGATCAACGTTTCGTAAGTGGTAGATTTGCGGTATAAGTGCTTCGGGTACCGGGGATAAAGCACCTCCAATAAGAGGAATAGGTTAGAAGAGTAAAAGCGCTAAAGCTAAATGAAACCGGCAAGGAATTACTACAGCTGAGTCGCAAACGACTTTCTTTAGCTGTTAGTTGGCCTTCAGGCCGCTATGGCGCACCAGAGAATAAAAACTACCTTACTAAAGTGTCCGTTTAGAGAACTTTATGCCAGAGAAACTACTAACCCTTACGACTTGCTTTCGTTAATAAGATGGCCGGGATTATTAAAAATAATGTCCTCAACGAATACCTTCTCACCGAAATCTCGCCGTTAACCCCGGCAGAATTCAAAGAAATATCTAAGAAAAATGGGTGGCGCTTTGACTGGACGGTTGAATTTACGCATCTTCAGCGGCAGGTTTTTAAAGTGACGGTTACCAAACACCCGACCATTATTCAGGGCATTATAAGTTTAGAACTTAAGCCGGACCACGTCTATATTCATCTGATAGAAAGTGCTCCCTTTAATATTGGCAGAAATAAACTTTATTCCGGGGTGGCGCTTACTTTAGTAGGATACGCTCGTCAACTTTCCCAAAAGCATGGGGGTGGCGGTTGCGTTCAATTTATTGCCGAGCCCGAATTAGTGAACCACTATATAAAAAACTGGGTCGCCGGGCCTTTAGGGAAACTGTTAATGGTCCTACCTGCGGCTACCGCATAGAATTAATGAACGAGTAAGGCTGTTGATTGTCTGTAACGATAAAAACTATTATTGCAAGAATCAAATCCTGGCGAGGCAGCGAGCTATCCAAATTCTAAAAGTTACTTTCTCCTCCTACTCGGTCAGCCAGGTCTGATAAGTACGGTTAAGTTAAACTAAGCTGTCTAAGCTTAATAAAACGGTTAACTTATTAGAAATTTTCGTCCAATTATTTTGCAATAATACCTGAAAACATAAGGAGATTGTTGCAGGTTCACTCAACCTTACCAAACAAAAGGCAGCCGCCATCTATTTGCATAAGCAAAATCTATTGCTTTTATTCCTGCACCAACCACTATTTTAAAGTAAATAATACCTTACTTTAGGGGCGGCTCATCAAACTGCCTAATCATGATTCCTATGCATAAATTATTTTTACTCCTCGGAGTTTTGGCACTGTATTCCTGCTCCAGTAATACCTCTAATAAACAGGAAACCCGGACTACCGGGCAACCAACTTCCGACTGGGTTTTCTTGTTAGAAGGTAACAATTTGGATCAATGGAAAATGTATAATGAAGGTCCCCTGCAAGGTTGGGAACTTACGAATGGCGAATTACATGGGTCCGGCGCAGGATGGGACGCCAACCAAGATTTGATCACCAAACAAGCTTATGAAAACTTTGAATTGTCTTTAGACTGGAAAATAGCTCCGGCTAACAGTTCCGGTATTTTTTATAATGTTCCGAAAGGCAGTGCTCAGCCCATCTACGAAGCGGCTCCCGAGTATCAGATCCTGGATGATAAAGGCTGGCCGAAGAAAATGCAACCGAATCAGTACACCGCTGCCAGCTATGATATGTATGCTCCCGATGGCGCCAAAGTTAAGTCAGTTGGAGAGTGGAATTCTACCAGAATCATTGTTAAATATCCCCAGGTAGAGCATTGGTTAAATGGCGTTAAGGTAGTAACGTATGAAATTGGCAGTACCGATTGGAAGGCCCACAAAGCCGCTGGCAAATGGGCCCAGGTTCCGCAGTACGGCATCGCCAAATCCGGACATATTGGTTTGCAAAATGCGGGCAAAGTCATCTACCGGAACATAAAAATCAAGCAACTTTAATTGATTTACGCGCGCCTCAAAGAATACCAGTTATTTAAAATACTTTAGCAGGTAGAACACGCTACTTAATACGACCAGGGTAATAATCATGCCCATCATCTCGGCTTGGGTCAAATTATATAAAAAAGCCAGAATCGTTGCTACTGCTAGCAAGGGCACCGTATAGCCGCCGGGAATTCTAAAAGCGGAAGTTTCCGGTAGCTGGTTGATTCTTAGTTTAATAACTGCTAAGGCCACCCCTAAATAAATAAGCAGCACCGAAGAAGAAGATAAAACGGCTAACTGCTTGAATTCTCCCGTAATAGCCAGCACACAGCTTAAAACGGTAAAGGCGATTACCGAAACATAGGGCGTGGCAAATTTCGGATGGATCAGCGCTAATGATCGGATAGGAATTACGCCATCCTTAGCCGAACGGAATAATACCCGCGGCATATTCAAGATATCCCCGCTTAGATAACCAAACATGGAAATGGAAGCTCCCAGGATCATCAAGGTTACGCCGAAAGGACCCATGATTCTCTGAGCTACTTCCGCTAAGGGAGCTGTCTGGTACTGCGGGAAGGAGTCCCCCCGATATACAGCAACAAAATAACTAATAAACTCAACAAGATGCCTTTGGGGATCGTTTTTTGCGGGTTACGAACTTCCCCACTCACGCTTAAACTATTTTCAGCGCCTTGAAAAGCAAAAAAAAGAATCAGGGAAACACTGCCAAAATCGGAGAGTGCGGGTACCCGCTCCCATTGTAGGTTCTGGACCGAGATGTGGGTGGATCCCCAGAGCACTAAAAGTAGCAAGGGCGTCAATTTAGCGATCGTGGTTAGCTTTACCAGGCGGATGCCTTGCTTTACCCCGATTACATTAACCAGGGTTAGACTCGCAAATAGCACCACAAAAAAAGCGGCTCTAAATAGCTGGTTCGTGAAAAGGGGCACCAAGTAAGATAGAGTGTCGGCCAGAGCATTGGCCACCGCCGCTGTGGCCATCAAGGAAGCCCCCAAAATAAAGAGATTAATGGTTAGAAAGCCCCAGTACTGGCCAAAGGCAGCTTCAATATACGCGTAAGCCCCGCCGGTCACGGTTATTTGACTACCGACCTCGGCAAAACAGAGCAGGATGATGGTGATGAGAAAGCCACAAAACAGGTAAGCTACTATCCCCGCTGCTCCCAGGCCTTGGCTAACGACTGCCGGCAAAACAAAGATGCCCGAGCCTATAACCACATTGATGATATTGGCGGTTAACCCCCACAGGCCTATTTCTCTTTTTAAACCTTCTTCGGTTGAAGGGCTACTCCCCGTAGTATGCTGCATAAAAAATAGGTAGTTGGCCTTTTTCCTAAAACTAGATAGCCTTCTGTAAGGCCTGGCCAGCATAGTAACTGCTAAAGAGAACCATTGTTTCATTTTAGGGAAAGTACCCGGGAGGAAAAGCGGCGTTATTCCTCCTACCAGAAAAGGTAATGTGCCTTTGAGTGGTTGGTCCAACCTATTTTATTTTGGGAGTCCATGGTCTCATAACCAATTATATGATAAATAAGGATTAGATTAACATAGAAACTTAATGTAAATGGTTCCAAATTCAATATAATCTCCCAAGAGCACCCTTACCCTGATGCCTATTAACTCACTTGTGAGGGAAGATAGAAGAGAAGCAATCCTTAAGTAGTTTCCTTTTATAAGAAATTTAATTATAGCCTTTGATTTTTTCAATTCTATTGCAAACTCCAATAAATTTTACTATTCATTAACTTCTTATAGTATTACTGCTGGTTTTATTGACAAGCTGACCGGAAGAACAGTAATTCTAATTTAATTGCCATTAGATTTGAAAATTTATCTTTCTGCAAGGTCAGAAGTGGCAATATTACACGGTATTCTCTATTATCCTCTGGTACCACCAAATGACCACTTGGGCTAATTCAGCGCTCTCGGATACATCACCCTAACTTATATATTTAGATAAGCGCTCTTTAAACCTATTGGAGAACATTGTTAAACATTTTCCATTTTCCTGAAAAAGGCCTTCTTCCAAGTTTCTTCCGACGTTTGGCTTTTCACCGGAATATAGTGTTTTTACATTTGTTATAATTTAATTTCCGGTTGGCGGAAAAATCCTAGTGCGACACCGCCCACACTCGATTCCAACTGAATGGCATTGGGCTCGGGATAAAGTAACATCAGTCATATCAGTGCTTTGGAGCGAGAAGCATGGATTGCCTTAAAGATACAATACCAAAAGTTGATGGAACTTCGGTTATAATCTGTATTATTCTAAAAGAATAGGGAAGGGAAAAAAGCAGCAGTGATACTCCTGGCTTAGTTCAGTTAACAAGTAAAAGGACAATTTTATAACCGAGTTTAATTAATCGGTTACTATGTCGTTCCGAATGCTTTTTTGCAATCGAATACAAAAAGGCTGTTCTAAATAATTAATTTAATAAAGCAGGGAAAGGAAAAAAGCGTTCCTGCTTATTACTTTAAGAAATAGATTACGGTATAAGAGAAGGCTGCATGGGCGAGTATAAATCGATTTCGATTTAAAAGGAGTTGTTAGCAAATTGGTTGAAATGAAGTCAGCTGAAATTTATATCGAATCTTTTGACCAAACAGAAGAAAAGTAATAAATTCTAAAAGCAACAATTGCACTTTCTCTTTAAGATAATCCCGGAGTAACATTCAGATTGGTACCTATTCTTTTTTTAAAAATCCATTAAGTCACGCAAAGGTATTTCCAAGGCCTCACTAATAGAAAGCAACACATCCAAGGTAACAGCAAACTGAGCATTTTCGGTTCGCATAATGGTAGCCCTATTCAGGTTGGCTATATCAGCCAGTTCTTGTTGGCTGATTCCTTTTGATTCTCTGATGTTTTTTAAATGTGTTCCAAAAGCTTTTAATTTCGCTGGATTCTTCACCTGCTAAAGGTCACTAATCCAGAAAAAATTAAATGCTGCATATATGTAACATGATTTAAAATATTCTTAAGTTTGCTGAAACATTTCAGAATATTAATTCAAAACACGTATGGTACAGGTATACAGTTACGGCATGGAAGATGAAGATACCTTCTATATGGAGGGGGAGATAGAGGAGGAAGCGGATGTAGAAGTATTTAGTAAACGATTCCAGGAAGGTCTTCAGACCCATATGGGAACCGTTTATGCTTTAAACTATTTTTACTTCCATCGAGCCTTGAGAGTAACCTACCCCTTCAAACTCCGGTTTCGGGTGGCTTTAGATCGGGAATGCTACTTTAAAATGGGATGGGAAAATGGGTATGATTATTCTTAGTAGAGCTCTTGCCCGTGCTCGAATAGTTCTACCTAAAGCCAGGTGCTACTACCACAAGTAAGCTGACCCGAGCATTAAATAAGTGCCGCAGCAATAAAGAGCGGGACTCAAGAAGTAGTCAAAGAGGAAATGTAGCCTGTTGCTTATCGGCTAAAAGGTGCTTGGAAAGTAATTTCGATGTCGAATACTAGGTAAGCTCGTTAGTTGCTCCGCCAGGAAAACGGTCGAGCAGCATCCCCAGAGTTAGGGTAACCTACTACCCGGAAAGTTTTGCTCAAACCCTAAAGGTGAATTTGATTTCGCCAGTAGGTTATAGCTACCGCCACTAAGAAATGCTACCTGCAAGGGAAATTAAGGCCATAAAACTAGGTTGCCCCAGAAAGGCTCTCTACCCCTGCATAAATCTAAAAGCGGTGCTATGAGCTTCACTGGAGCATAAAGCAAGACATTTAGGATGCAGTACGCGGTACCGGTTCAATAGGGAAGCGCAAAAAAGGGTAGGTACCGATGGTGGGTTTTGGTAAAAAGATTTGGGTTGGGGAAAAAGGGAGAGGGGGTGGTTGAAAAGGGTGGTACCCCGCGTGGCGCGCTGACCCAAAAAGGAGGGTTCTGATTCGCTCGCCTCTTCGAATACCATCCTCTTTTTGGTTACTACCGGCTCCATACAAACCAGGCGGATCCCGGTACCTACCTTACACCCGCATAAATAAAAATTAAGGAACAGTAGTAGAAGTAATGCCGTTCTGGGTTAACCCGAGTAAAATGGATCAGGCCTAGGAGTAAGGATGGATATAGCCTGTGCCTGTAAGGAAGAGCAAATTAAGGTAAATGGGAGAGGGTATTACGGATGATTTTTCAGTAGAACACCCCTTTGAAATACCGGGTGATTCATGTGCTTTAAATGAGGCCCAATCTTAGGCACTATAGTATACTACAGGTATATTAAACACCAGAAAGGAAATCAACCGAAAATTCACCCAAATAGGCTTCGCTCGGAGTACCTCTTCCTGTGATACGAGCCCTACCTAAAGCCCCCTTTTTCGGGTACCATTGCTGGAGGTGTATCGCCTGTGTTTACCCCGAGGAGGGAACTCCATCGTAGGAATTGTTCTTTTAAATAGATTTACTTTATTCGGCCCATTACTCTTACTTAAAACTAACTAGCACTTGCCTATGTCGCCCACTTACCTTTGGATTATCTTACTGGTTCTTGCTGCTTTCTTGCTGCTGCGCTATGTGTACCGGTACCTCAAAGAAGCTTGGCAGATTAGCCGGCAAGGGGGGATGGCTACCAAGTACCAGGAGTTGCTTCGCTTCGTGTGCCAGGCCCAACCTGGCCTGCACGTGCGGAGTACCGGTAGCCGCCATATTGCTTACCGAGAAGAAAGACCTACCGGTCCGGTCATCTTTACCCTCTTCCAAGCCTGGGGCCAGCTAACCGTGGAATGGCGCTTACAACATCCTACCTTTGGCCCTCGCACTTACCAGTGGAAGTTCGCGGAACACGAAAGCCAACCACTCATGTTTGCTAAGATAAAAGCCGATTTAGAATGGAAAGAATACTCGAAGTTATAAGATAAGCAGTTTAGTCCGGTACTAGCAAGTTTGAAGCTAGCTGGTTGCGGGAGGAACGAAGCTTTTAGATTTAATGGCAGCTTTACTAGGGACTAGCAATTAGGCTCCCTAATTGTGATCAAAGACTGCCCATTCATTAATCGGGTTAAGCCCAAATTGTCCTAATGGCTAACCATCAAAGGTCAGTAAACGCGATGATGGTAAAAACATAAGTTAATCCGATAATAGAGATTCTTTAAACTTTTCTTTGGCTACCTACCTTTATTATTTCTGGTTCTTACCGACTTCATGGCATCTTCCATTATTTCTGATACTGTCTTTTGCCTTTCTTCTAATAACCATTTTCTTAATTCTGATTTTAAGAAGTAAAGCCTTTTGCTTCCTGAGCGCTTGAAGAAAGGGATTTCTTTCCGGCTTACCAGGCTATAAAGGGTGGGAACCGCCAGATTCGTAAAAGTAGCCGCTTCTTGAACAGTAAGTGGTTGATCATTTGATTCAGAGGAGGGAGGGAGAGAAGGATAGTTGCCTTCATTGAGGACTTTGCGAACGGAGTTTTGAATGAGCATTTCCAGCTCACTCAGTCGGATAGGGGTTAAGAGGATGTCGTGCATAGCAGTTAGTGTTTTATATTACTGCTACAAAGGAAGTGGTAATAAAACCAAGTATAAAGATTTTAGAATATACAGAATATACCCGTATAAAATATATAATAAGTATAATCAAGATAAGGTGGAGGCGGGAGGTATGAAAGGCAGCTGGTGTTCTTCTGGTTTGGCTTTCTTAATCGTGATAATAGCTATAGTTCTGCCGAACGTATTTTTAGCAATACAAGCAATCTGGTGAGGGGTTAGCTCAATATTATTCTTATAATAACCCTGGCGGTGTAAGTACTTAAGCAGAGCCGCTAAAAGCCCTTTGTAGCCTTTGTTTTCATCTTTCCAGATATAGGTGGCTGGCTGTAAATAGCCCTGCTCTACAAATAAGTTCATTACCAGTTTATATTTAGATATGTCTTCGAAAACGTGAAAAAGATTCAGAGAAGTAGTTTCCGGTAAATGAGCAGGAAGTAGTGTATCATTTTTCTCTGGGGGAGAAGATGCTACTACCTCTATTGGTGGGTTTGTTTTTGAACTATCAGCAGGGTTGGACAATTTTATTGAATCTTCGTTACTGCCAAGCTTTTTAAATGGATTTACTTGGGGTGCTTGATTTTTCTTCTGAGATGGCCGAAGCACCTGTTTCAAGGAAGTATCCGTCGCATTCTTACCTGATTCAAGTAAGGTAGTGGCATAAAAGAGTGGGTTTTCGAGAAGATAACTCCAAGCTTTATAAACCTTACCGACGGTTAGGCCATATTCATAAATACCTTGTGGTGAGTAGGAGGCTTTAGGGGAAGCAAAATCCTTATGCTGCAAAACTAGCTTACTAGGGAAGGTGGATATGTCCCGGTTAATTTCTTTTAAGATAAGCTCTTTCCTGTGCTCTGTTGTATCCACAAAGGGAATAAAAGAGGCTTCAAAACCCTGGAAGAACCCTTGCTGATAATTTGGTATATACAAAAATTTATCCGAATTATTTTCCTGAAGCAGCCTGGTAAAAGCAACTCGGGAAACTGGAATGGGATGGGGAAGAATTCCTTTTACCCATAAGTATTGGAAAATGGGTTTATTATCTGGAAAATAAAAATTATAAACGGACATAGGTAATTCCTTAGTTTCCGCTAAATGGGCAAAATGCTTTTTATATGGTAGACCTGTATGGGGTATATCGATAAAATCACTGAGGTTATATCCTGGATCAACAAAAGCTACGTGCGATAATTTCATTGTATTCCTGAAAATAAAAAATTTTACCTTTTGGCTTTGAAAAAGTTACACTCAGTGAGAAGCATTTGACAGGTGGACAGGAAATACAATGCAACGCTAGCCTTTTACATCAATAGAACATAGGTTATATAAGTATCGTTATCGTTCATTTTGAGGTTTAAGTTAAAATTTTTAGGAAAGCAAAAATCAAAAAAAGTATGTAATTTGTATGTAATAAAAAAAGCCACTTACAAGTTTAGTCTCGTAAGTGGCTGATTTTCAAGCTCCCCCTCTTGGGCTTGAACCAAGGACCCCATGATTAACAGTCATGTGCTCTAACCAACTGAGCTAAGGAGGAGTTTGCGAACTAGGTTAATCCTGAATTCGAGGGCAATATTAGGGCAAAAACCCGTGGAATGCAACTGTTTGTTCGAAAAAATTAGAAAATTGTTGCATCTTCCTGATTATGAGAAAAATTAATTATTGATATAAAGTAAGTTGCCGGTTAAAGAGGTACTGTATTGTTTTAACGGGTAAGGAGAGGGGCCACCCGTCACAAAGCCATTCAAGTCGAATACTGATTGGCAGCACGAATCAGACATAAAAAAGCCGGACGGATCCATGGAAACCTGGGCACAATCATCAAATGGTCGATAAGGGCAGTTGCGCTCAAAGGCGGCATAGGTGTCGCCGGTTTTATGCAGTAAAATAATGCCTTTCACGCCGCTTTTTAAATAGACATATCCGTTATCCCGCCGAAGCGCATTGTATTGAATATTGGTTAAGTTTATTTGCTCGTTAACAAGCACGTTAGGAATAATCGGATTATCCGTAGTTTCGTCGCAGGCAACAAAACCGGTAAGCAGAAGTACAAAAAATAAGAAACGTTTAAAAATAGTCATAAAAACCTTTACCGGATTTGCGGCCGTGATAGCCGGCGTCTACTTTTTGTTTTTGTATACGGCTCGGCCGGAGCTTCGGATCATGGTAAAAAGCTTCGTACAGAGCATTGGTTACCGCAAAATTTACATCTACGCCAATCAAATCCATTAACTCGAAGGGACCCATTTTAAATCCGGTTGCCCGCATCAATGCGTCAATGGTAGGTATATCGGCAACGTTTTCTTCTAACACTTTTAAACTTTCCGTATAAAAAGGCCTTGCTACCCGATTAACGATAAAGCCGGGTGAATCTTGTACCCGTACCGGCGATTTGCCCAATTGTTTTGCTATTTCATAAATCGTATCGGCTACCTTGGTATTGGTGTTCAGGCCCGATACTACTTCGACTAAGGGCATAATCGGAGCAGGATTGAAAAAGTGCATGCCTACTACTCTTTCGGGAAACGGAACTTTAGCGGCAATACTCGTGATAGGTAAAGAGGAGGTGTTAGAAGCCAGAATAGTACTAGGTTGGTTGATAGTAGCTAATTCAGTTAATAAATTTTGCTTTACTTCCAGTTTTTCTATTATGGCTTCCATAATTAAATCGGCTTTAACCTGTTGTAGATCCGAAGTAAATACAATTTGTTTTCCTGCTTCGTTTTTCTGCTCCGGCGTTAATTTGCCTTTTTCAACTGCACGTTGCCAACTTTGTTCAATTACCTGACGGGCCTGGCTTAATACCGCCGGATTAATATCGTACAAGATGGTTGAGAAACCCGCTTGGGCACAAACTTGGGCAATGCCCTGACCCATAGTGCCGGCACCCACCACCCCGATGGTTTTAATTGAATAGTCGATAGTCGATAGTCCACGGTCCACAGAAAATTGTTATTTAAAGAGTGAATGAAAGTAATGGCTTGTATTTAATAAAATCACGATTTCAGAAGCCGTGAACTATCGACTATCGACCAAGGACTATGGTCTAAATCGATTCGAATTGGCGTAAAAACCGGACGTCGTTCTCAGTAAATAAACGCAGATCTTTTATCTGGTATTTTAGCATGGCAATACGCTCGATACCCATACCAAAGGCAAACCCAGAATAACGCACCGGATCAATGTTACAGTTTTTTAATACCTCCGGATCAACCATGCCGGAGCCGCCAATTTCTACCCAGCCACTTTGTTTGCAGATGTTGCAACCCGCTCCCTTACAAATTAAGCAGGAAATATCAATCTCGGCGCTGGGCTCGGTAAAAGGGAAAAATGAAGGCCGGAAACGAATTTTAGTGTCGGCGCCGAACATTTCCTGCACAAAATAATACAGGGTTTGTTTTAAATCCGCGAAGCTTACTTTTTCGTCGATAAACAGGCCCTCTACCTGGTGGAAAATGCAATGCGCCCGCGCGGAAATAGCTTCGTTGCGGTACACCCGACCCGGCGAAAGAGTCCGGATGGGTGGTTTTTCGTTTTCCATAACCCGTACCTGCACGCTGGAGGTATGGGTGCGTAACAACATGGCCGCGTCTTCGCCCACGAAGAAAGTATCCTGCATGTCGCGGGCCGGGTGGTTTTCGGGAAAATTCAGCGCCGAGAAGTTGTGCCAGTCATCTTCAATTTCCGGTCCTTCGGAAAGGTTAAAGCCAATCCGTTCAAAAATTCGGATTATTTCTTCGCGCACTAAGGTTAAAGGGTGGCGAGTTCCCAAAGTTTGGGGAATAACCGGTAAGGTAAAATCAAAAAGAATTTCGGTGGAGGCAGAGCTGGCAGCTTCTAGTTCTTCTTGTTTAGCTTTAAATTTAGCTATAGCCTGTTCTTTTAGCGCATTTAGTTCTTGGCCGTAAGCTTTCCGTTGCTCCGGGGCAATATTTTTAATACCATCGAATAAATCAGCAATCCGGCCTTTCCGGCCGGTATATAAATTCCGGAATTGTTCTAACTGCTCCTTATTGGTCAATTCAAAGGTCGCCACTTCTTGGGCTACCTGGACTAATTCTTCAAACATCATAAGTGCAAATATACACTTTATCAGAATTTAGCGAATGTACCCGTTAGGATAAATACTCCCTTTAAAGGTTATAAAAAAGCCAAATGCAACTTATCTGTTTGAAGCTTTTACTTGATTCTCTGAACATTAGTAAAAATAGAAAGAATAATTCACCGACTAATTCCGGCTTTTTACCGGTAAATCTTACCCTATTTGCTTTTTTCTTATTGTTCCGACTTCAATCGCCTAATACCTTTAGAACATCTTCAAAAAATTACTAATCTATCTAATAAGATTTCTATTTAAAGAAAAAAATTAAAAATCTGAGCTAAGTAAGGCCTGCTTTTTAAACAAAAACTAAATTTTTAGGTTATACTCTGGAAACTTTGGAAACAAAAATAGTTTCCTTAGTTTTGTGCCGGATGTAACGGAAATGGAAATCAAAGATAAAATTTTACAGGCAGCTTTTCGGCTGTTTATGCGCAACGGTATAAAAAGTGTTTCGATGGATGATATTGCTTTAAACCTGGGAGTGTCGAAAAAAACGCTTTATAAATGGTTCGAAAACAAAGACCAGCTGGTAATGGCTATGTTGCAGGACCATTTAGATAAGATGGTGGATGATTGCGGCAGTTTTACGATGCAAGCTAAAAATGCCATTGAAGAGCTTTTTCAGATGATGCAGATGATCCGGCAGCAATTAGCCGGCATGCACCCTTCGGTGTTTTACGATCTGCAAAAATACCATCAACCGGCCTGGCAAATCTGGATCACGCACAAAAACAAATTTATTCTGCAGCAAATTGCCCGGAACCTGAAAGACGGAGTGAAGCAAGGGTTATACCGAACCGATTTTGATCTGGATATAATGGCCCGCTTACGACTGGCCCAAATTGAAGATGTATTTAACCCCGAAATATTTCCGCCGGACAAATTTGATTTACAAAAAGTACAGTTAGCCACGCTTGAACATTTTATGCTGGGCATTGCCAGTTTAAAAGGGCACAAGCTTATTAATGCCTATAAACAAGTTGTTGAACAAGATTAAATTATGAAAAAACAATTATTCCGTTTCCTGTTCGCAGGTATTTTCAGTTGGTCCGCCCAAACTGTTACGGCGCAGCAAGCGCCTCAGGCCTTCAGCCTACAACAAAGTATCGACTACGCCTTAGCTAATCAGCCTAATTTAAAAAATGCTCAGCTGCAAAACGAAATAGCCAAAGCCCGGATCGGACAGATTCGTTCGCAAGGCTTGCCCCAAATTAATGCGGCCGTGGAGGTAGGTAATAATGTGGTATTACAAAAAACGCTGATCGACCCCAATACCTTCGGCCCTCAACTAGAAATAACTCCTCGTACTCTTACGGTGCCGGCGGCAGATATCAACCAAGGCAGAGATGTTTTAATTACGCCGGCCTTTGATACGGCCAGGTCTACCAGATCATTACCGCCGCAAACCTTAGCGTTTGGCTTGAAATATTCTGGTTCGGCCGCTATTAGTGCCAGCCAGTTACTGTTCGATGGTTCGTACCTGATTGGCTTGAAGGCCGCGAAAGTGTATACGGCTTTATCGCAGAAGCAGGCGCAGCAAACCGAAATTGATGTGATTGACCAGGTAACCAAAGCATATTACGGAGTTTTAGTTTCCCGGGAACGCCTGAATTTATTAGACCGGAATTTAGAGCGGCTCGAAAATCAATTACGCGAAATTACCGAAATTAACCGCCAAGGTTTAGCGGAAAAAATAGACGTAGACCGGCTACGAGTGGCTTACAATAACCTGAAAGTAGAAAAAGATAAAGCTACTCGTTTGGTAGAACTGGGAGTGGATTTATTAAAATTTCAAATGGGCATGGATTTGAGTCAGCCTTTGGAATTAACGGATAAGTTAGAGAATGCCCTCGTAGAAGCCGAAGTAGTAGCTAACAGTAACTTTGACTATAGCCAGCGAATAGAATATTCTATTTTAGAAACCCAGCGCGATTTAGCGAAGCTGGATATTAAAAATAAGCAATCGGGTTACTATCCTAAATTATTGTTAAATGGGCGCTATGGGTACAGTGGATCAAGCAATAGTTTCCGGGATTTAGCGCGATTTGAGACGCAGGTAGCCGAAAAATTTTATCCTAATTGGTTCAATTTTGCTTTCGTGGGAGTAAGCTTGCAGGTACCTATATTTGATGGTTTGCGGAAGAAATACGAAGTTCAGGAAGCGAAGCTGACCTTAAAAACGCTGGATAACGGTTTCCGGAATTTACAGCAAAGTATCGACTTGCAGTTAAACCAGTCGAATACCAATCTGCAGAACGCCTTGCAGGTAATTAAGTCGCAGAAGGAAAGCCTGGAATTAGCCACCGAAGTAGCCCGCGTAACCAATATTAAATTTAAGGAAGGCGTGGGCTCTAACCTGGAAGTAATTACCGCCGAAACCGAATTGCGTCAAGCCCAAACCAACTACTACGCTGCCATTTACGATGCGCTTATTGCCAAAGTAGATTTACAAAAATCAGCCGGAACCTTACATAAATAATTTTTTCAGAAATGATACGCACTAATAAAAAGATGAAAAAACAATTATCGATAGCTCTTATAGCTGCCTTAGTAGGTTTTACGGCCTGCTCGAAAGGTGGTGGCACTCCCGAAGAACAACTCGCGGCTCTTAAAAAACAGCAATCGGAAACGCAAAGCAAAATTGCGGAACTGGAAGGTAAAGTAAAAAGTACCGGTAAAGAAACTGCTCCGGCGGCCGCCGCCGTGCAGGTAGTGGTGCAGCCGGTAGAACCCAAAACGTTTGACCATTTCCTGGAAGTGCAAGGCAGGGTTGATTTTGACGAAAACGTAGTGGTAAGTCCGAAAGTACCCGGCGTGCTTACCAGTGTGCGGGTGGACGTGGGCGACCGCGTTACCAAAGGACAAGTTCTGGCAACTATTGACGCTTCTATTCTGGAAACCAGCGAACAGGAACTCCTTACCGGTTTAGAATTAGCCAATACTGTTTTTGAGAAACAACAACGCCTCTGGGATCAAAAAATAGGTACCGAAATTCAATATTTAACCGCTAAAAATAATAAAGAATCGCTGGAGCGGCGCTTGGCTACTTTACGGCAGCAAAAAGACCAGTACATTATTAAAGCTCCTATTAGCGGCGTAATTGATGAATTTAACCCGAAAGTAGGGGAAGCCGTAACTCCAGGTTCTCCTATGCCGGTAGCCCGCATAGTAAATACTTCCAGTATGAAGGTTTTAGCCGAAATTTCGGAAGCCAATGCCGGTAAAATAAACAAAGGCGACGAAGCCATAGTAGTTCTGCCCGACTTAAATAAAGAATTTCCCGCTACGGTTACCGTGGTTAGTCAGGCAATTAATTCTTCTTCCCGGTCCTTTCCCGTGGAATTATCCATTAAAGGAGGATCAAAATCAGAGCTGCGCCCCAATATGATTGCCTTGATAAAAGTAAAAGATTACGAAAAATCAAAGGCCTTGGTAGTACCCGTAAATGTGGTGCAACGCGATGATACCGGAGATTTTGTGTACGTAGCCTCGAAAGAAGGTAACCAAAATGTGGTTCGTAAAAAGAAAGTACAGACTGGTTTAAGCTATGCGGGTAAAGCCGAAGTAACCGGGGGGCTGGCCGTAAATGATCAGGTGATTACTACCGGTTATCAGAATCTGTACGAAGGTCAAACAATTACTTTTTAAAGTAAGCCGATGAAAAATATAAAAGAATTTTTTCCGACCAGCTGGTCTATTGACAATAAAACCAGCATTTATGTAATGACGGTAATCCTGACCATCGCGGGTTTACTATCGTACAACAGTCTCCAGAAAGAAAACTTTCCGGACATTGTTATTCCCACGATTATTACCGGGGTTATTTACCCCGGTACGTCGCCCTCCGATATGGAAAATCTGGTAACCCGGCCTTTGGAGAAAGAAATCAAATCCTTATCGGGCGTTAAAAAAGTTACCTCTAACTCCATGCAGGATTTCTGTATGATAACGGTAGAATTTAATACCGACGTGGAAGTAGATGTGGCGAAGCAAAAGGTAAAAGATGCGGTAGATAAAGCGAAAGCCGATTTACCCCAGGATATGCCTAATGAGCCAGATGTGCAGGAAGTAAGCTTTTCCGAGTTTCCGATTATGTACATTAACTTGTCCGGCGATTACTCCAGCGATAAGTTAAAGCAGTACGCCGAAAACGTGCAGGACCGCATCGAAGCTTTATCCGAAATTAATCGGGTAGATATTGTAGGTGCTCTGGAGCAGGAAGTACAAATAAACGTGGATATGTATAAAATGCAGGCCGCGCAGGTTACTTTCGGAGATATTCAACGAGCCATTGCTTCCGAAAACATGACCATGTCCGGCGGCTTAATTGAAGTAGGCGAAATGAAACGCGCCGTGCGGGTAGTGGGGCAATATACCGATGCCAATGAAATCGGGAACATCGTGGTAAAATCACTGCCGGGAGCCAATATTCCATTGCACGACATTGCTACGGTTACCGATGGCTTTAAAGAAAAAGAAAGTTACGCCCGCCTGGATGGCAAACCGGTAATTACGCTCAATGTAATTAAGCGCAGCGGCATGAATCTGATCGAAGCTTCGGATAAAATCAATGCAATTGTAAAAGAGATGCAGGGCAACGCGCTGCCCAAAGACCTGAAAGTAACGGTAACCGGCGACCAATCAACCCGTACCCGCCATAGTCTGAATGACCTAATTAATACCATCATCATTGGTTTTATTCTGGTAACGGTTATTTTGATGTTCTTTATGGGTACCACCAACGCTTTGTTTGTGGGTTTATCAGTGCCTATTTCCATGTTCGTGGCTTTTATCGTGCTATCGTTCTTTGGCATCTCCATGAACATGATTGTGCTTTTTGCCTTTTTGCTAGCCCTCGGAATTGTAGTAGATGATGCCATTGTGGTAATCGAAAATACGCACCGTATTCACCATGAGCATCCCTGGAGTATTTTTAAATCTGCCAAAGCGGCTGCCGGCGAAGTATTTGTGCCGGTACTGGCGGGTACGCTCACTACCGTAGCTCCGTTTGCGCCGCTTTTATTCTGGCCGGGTATTGTAGGGGAGTTTATGTACTATTTGCCGGTTACGCTTATTATTACCTTAATGGCTTCGTTGCTGGTAGCGTTTATTATTAACCCGGTATTTGCGGTGTCATTCATGGGTAAAAAAGAGGTGAATCCGGTAAAAGCGCGCAAAACATTCCTTTATTCTATGATTGGGATGGCGGTGTTTGCGGGGATTTGTTACTTAGCTGGTTTCCGGGGAGTAGGTAACTTAACCGTGTTTATTATGCTTTTTGTTGCTTTAAATAAATACGTCTTTACCAGTTGGATTAATTCTTTCCAGACGAAAGTACTGCCTAAGTTCATGAACTTGTACGAGCGTACTCTACGCGGTGTATTAAAAGGCAGCCGCCCGTGGATGGTGTTAGGTACCGTTATTTTTCTGCTCATACTTTCCGTTGTGTTTACTATTGTCCGGCAGCCGAAAGTCGACTTTTTCCCGTCCGGTGACCCGAACTTTGTTTACGCCTACTTAACGCTGCCCGTGGGTACCGACCAATCCGTAACTGACTCTTTGACTAAAGTGGTAGAGCAACGGGTAAATAACGTAATCGGTAAAAATAATCCTGATGTAGAATCGGTAATTGCGAACGTAGCCATTGGCGCCGGTGACCCCACGCAGCCTTCTTATACGGCCGAGTCGCACAAAGGAAAAGTTACGGTTGCTTTTGTGGAATTTATGGAACGTACGGGCCCAAACACCAAAACCTACCTGAACAAAATCCGGGAAAGCGTGAAAGGCATTCCGGGCGTGGAAATTATTGTGGACCAGGAGCAAAACGGGCCGCCGGTAGGTAAACCGGTAAGTATTGAAGTATCCGGCGAAGATTTTGCCCAGCTGATTAAAGTATCCAAAGACGTAGAACAATACATTAATTCTTTGGGTATTGCCGGGATTGAAGATTTACGGACCGATTTAGAAGATAAAAACCCGCAAATTAGTGTAGCCATTGACCGCGTACGAGCCAACCGCGAAGGTATCAGCACGGCCCAGGTAGCCATGGAATTACGAACTGCCATTTTTGGAACCGAGGCGTCTAAGTTTAAACGCGACGAAGACGAGTACCCGATTCAGGTGCGTTACGCGGAGCCTTACCGTAAAAATATCGACGCTTTAATGGATATGCGCATTACTTTCCGGGATATGTCGATGGGCGGGGCTATCCGGCAGATTCCATTATCATCGGTAGCTAAAATTGATTACTCTAATACGTTTGGGGGTATTCGGCGCAAAAACTTAAAACGGGTAATTACACTTTCGTCTAACGTACTGGAAGGGTATAATGCCAACGAAATTGTTGGCCAGATTCAACAGTCTTTACCAAATTTTAAAGCGCCGGAAGGCTACGAAGTAAAAATTGGCGGGCAGCAGGAAGATCAAAAAGAAACCAGTGATTTCCTCGGGGTTGCGTTGATTTCTTCTATTGGTCTAATCTTTTTAATTTTGGTGACTCAGTTTAATTCGGTGTCCAAACCGCTCATTATTTTATCGGAAATTGTGTTTAGCTTAATTGGAGTACTGTTAGGTTTCTCCATTTTCAACATGAATATCTCTATTGTAATGACGGGAGTAGGTGTAATAGCGCTGGCGGGTATTGTGGTGAAGAACGGTATATTACTAGTGGAATTTGCCGATGTACTGCGCGAACGGGAAGGTTATGAGTTGAAAGAAGCAGTAGTAATGGCCGGTAAAACCCGTTTAACCCCTGTAATTCTAACCGCTACGGCCGCTATTCTGGGCTTAATTCCATTAGCTATTGGATTGAACCTGAACTTCTTTACCTTGTTCTCGGACTTTGAACCACACTTCTTCCTGGGGGGCGATAGCGTCGTATTCTGGGGACCACTCGCCTGGACGATTATCTTTGGCTTAAGTTTTGCTACTATATTAACCCTTTTAGTAGTGCCGGCTATGTATCTGATTAGTGAGCGCTTTAAATTAAAGATAGGTCGGAAGCCGAAACACGTGCAACCAATAGAGCCTCAACCTCATCTTGTAGAAGAATACAGTACACATTAAATTATACTAACATGCCACGAACTCAAAACATCGAGCATCAAATCATTAATATAATCAGTAAAACCAAAGAAATTAAGCCTTCCCGATTGCAGGCCCACGCTAATTTAAGCCGGGAATTTGGTTTCGATACCGTGGATGTTGTTGACATTATTCTGGAACTGGAGAAAAGCTTTAAAATAACCATTCCGGATGAAGTGCCGCTCGATACCGTAGGCGATTTTATTCATTATGTTTCCACCCAAACGCTGCGTAAAGCGAGTTAGCAAGGGATGTAATTTAAATTTGCGGACCAGAGTGATAATTAATAACGGGAAAGGCGGATCTTGAAAAAGGTTCGCCTTTCCTGTTACTAGTAAGGTTGTTAATTTTTTAGTGAGCCAAGTACTTGGCTTTGCAATTCTCACTTCTAAAGGAATTATTTTGAATTTTCAGGCTGCAATAAAGAATGGACTAAAAAGTTATTTCTTTATTGCAGCCTAATTGATGGTAAGAAACAAGTAAATACCTGGATTTAATATTCTAAAGATTGAAGGAGTGAACCTTCTGAAATTAAATTTAACTTATAGTTAAGAGGTAGATTGCTTCTGTTATTTATAGTAGAATTGGTAAAGTGAACAATAAACTTAAAAACATTTTAATTTATCTCAGTCTACCGGTGCAAATAGTAGTAGTACAGATAATTGCGGCTAATCCGTTACTGGTAGAAAAATTTTATACGGGCTTGTTTTACAAGAAACTGAGCCATTTTTTAAGAATATTATTTGGTGATTTCTCCTTTCCTATCGGGCAAATTTTGTTCTATAGCCTGGTAACAGGTTTATTGATTGCTATTGTAAAACATATCCGGAAATTAATTCTCCGGCAGATAAGCTTTAAAGAATTTGGCCGCAGCAGCTTACTCGGAGTTTTTACGTTTTTATCTATATTTTACTTTCTGTTTACCGGCATGTGGGGTTTAAATTACCATCGTCGGCCGATAGAAGAAATTGTCCAGATAAAAGAAGAACCCGTATCTAAGGCTGAATTAGAATTGCTCTGCCGTCGGCTTATTCAGCTTACCAATGCCAGCCGGCAGCAACTCACTCAAGATCAAAAACACGCTTTGCGTTTACCAATTACCCACAACCAAATGTTGGCCCAGGCTACAGCGGGTTTTCAAAGGGTAGCCAAAGTTTTTCCGGAATTAGCTTACGCGCATTACTCGGTAAAGGCCGTTTATGTGCCCCAGGTAATGTCCTATTTTGGAGTGAGTGGTATTTATTTTCCTTTTACCGGCGAAGCCAACGTAAACATGCATCCGCCGGCGTATTTGTTACCCGGAACCATTTGCCACGAAATGGCGCACCAAATTGGTTTTGCTTCCGAGGATGAGGCTAACTTTGTATCCTATTTGGTTTGTCGCTTAAATCCGAATCCTTTTTTTGAATATTCCGGTAATTACATGGCTTTAAGATACGCCATGAACCGGTTGCGAAAAATAAACCCCCGGGCTTACAAGAAAATGCAGCGTTATTACAGTGCGGGTTTAAAACAAGATTTAGTTGAAAACCGCCGTTATTGGGAAAGTTTTCAGAACCCCATAGAAGTTTTCAGCGAATGGTTTTACGATTTATTTCTGAAAGCCAATGACCAGAAGGACGGCATAAAAAGTTATTCAAAAGTAGTAGAATTGCTAATGGGTGAATTCCGGAAGAATAATTTAAACTACCCAGTAAAAACTTTCCCCGGACCAAAGAACAAATTTTTGTTGTTAAACCAGAGATAAGTACGTGGTTCGATTTAAGTTATACGATTTTAACAGATTAGATACCAACCTGACATTCTTACTGGACTTACCTAAAAAAGCTACCTCCCTCGTCTTTCATACTAATGCCCATACAAAATGGAAGTGGATTTCAGCACAATCCTTAATTTTGAAGTAAATAGAGCTACTATTTAATTCTCATTTCAAATTTTTAATTTGGTGAAGCCCTGTTTTATTTTAACACACCATTTCTTTGTTTTTGGCCTGAATAAGTTGCGCGTAGGTTTGCCGGGTTAGTTTGGCTTCGGTCCAGGAAATAAAATCAAACCAGGTAAGTAGCTGATTTTCATAAGGGTCTTGCATAATCTCTTTTACATTCCGAAAAAACAATTCTAAATGTTTAGGTGCCCGGTTGCTGGCTATCCATTTTTTTAAAAACTGAATGGTAAGTTTTTCGGTTTTAAAAAGCTTTTCTTCGGCTTTTAGCTTTCTTTCTACGGAGCGCAATTCATAGTACAAATAATCATCGTTCTTTAACTCCACCTGAATAATGAGCCGCAGAATCCGGCAAAGCGAATATACCTGGTGCGAAATATACTTGCTGGATTGATGCAGGACATAATTTACGTGGTGCAGGGCCGTCGGGAACTGATGTAAGCCGAAGTAAATTAGAGCCATAGCTAAATGAATGGTGGCATCGGCGTTGGGCGGAATAACTTTAACTTTGTTTAAAATCTCTTTTTTATACGTTTGAATCAAAATTTCTCCTTGCGCATAGTTGCCCAAATCTAGAGCTAAAATTATTTGGTGCAGGTAAAGTAAATGTTGAATAAATAAAGCTAAACTTTCGGAGGCCGGTTCAATGCGGCGCAGACAATCGATAAAATAAGGCATTTCGCGGTGTTGCCGCATAGAGCGCAAATCGGTTAAAATGCCATTAATTAAATAAATGTAGTAGAGCGGGGAATCGAGTAATAAATGTTGATGCGCTTGAAATAAAACTAGTAGCTGCTTAAAGAGATGTAAACTTTCCGGGTGATTTCCGGTCATTAAAAAGTAAGTAGATTGAAAGTGCAGGTGCAGTTTTTTCGATAAAATAGAATGGTGGTGTTTATTAGAAATTACCTGAAATTCTTCGAGCAGTAAATCGTTTAGCTTATTTATTTCTAGTTGGCTGCGGACGGGGCCGTTGTGCAAATACCGGTGCAACAAAACTTCGTCCAGGGTAAAGTGGCGGTTAATCCATTGTTCCTGGTGCAATACCTGGTTTATTTTCTCTTGCTTGGTAATAAGAGCATTTTCGTCGGTATCGGGAAATTCCAGCAAGGTAAGATACTGCAATTCGAGCCGGGCCAGAATTAAGTAATACGAAAATTTTTCGTATTTTAAAGCCAGTTCCATGGCTCGCTCCAACTCTCCGAAACACAATTCTAAAAGCCCTTTGTTAAACAAAATTTTAATATCTTGAATGCGTTGCATCAACCGGTTCTCGATGGCTTTATCCGATTCAAAACTGCGCAAACTTTTCATGAGCATCCGGTACAAGTGCTTCCGGGCAGTTTCAATTACCGCTTCCGGATATTTTTTACTCATAATGGTAGTAATTTCCTCCGGACCGTATTCTTTTTTCTCTAAAAGCTGGTAAAGGCAAAAATAAATTTTATTACCCGTCTGTAAATCGCAAAATAATTTGAAATAGCGTTTCTCCGCCTTCGATAAGGAATGCACTAAAGCCTGTAAAGCGGTGAAAGAAGACATAGGATTATTTCATTTTAGTAGTTTGCTTCGCTTAAGAGCAATAATTATTTCTAGATTTTGAATAATAACAATTAGCTATACAAATAATTATCAAGGTGTTGTACGTTAAAAATTTGCTGAAAATTAATCCTGAGTTACCTGCTTAGCCTAAGAATTACGAATTAGCAATGTCTAAAATAAGAATTATTGGGATGATAATAAGAAGTAAGTAAATTATACTTACCAATGCTTTAAAAAATTTAGGCCTATGAACAAGAAAATACTGGTTATTGGTAGCGCTAATACCGACATGGTTATTAAAACGAAACATTTTCCTTTACCCGGCGAAACTGTATTAGGCGGCAGATTTATTATGAATCCGGGAGGAAAAGGCGCTAACCAGGCTATTGCTGCGGCTCGTTTAGGCGGCCAAATTACCTTTATTACTAAAATTGGCAACGATATTTTTGGCCGCCAGGCGCTGCAGCAATTCTTGAAAGAAGGAGTAAATGCCGGTTATGTTATCTCCGACCCGGATAATCCTTCGGGGGTAGCTTTAATTACCGTCGACGAAAAAGGCGAAAATGCCATAGTGGTAGCGCCTGGTTCGAATGGTACGCTTAGCCCGGAAGATGTTACGAAAGCCGAAGCCGTTTTTGCCGAAGCCGAAATAATTTTAATGCAGTTGGAGATTCCCTTACCTACCGTACTGTTTGCCGCCGATTTGGCAGCGCGTTACAGCAAAAAAGTAATTTTAAACCCTGCTCCGGCTGCCCTTTTACCTTATGAATTGTACCGGAACTTATATATTATTACTCCTAACCGTTCGGAAGCCGAAGCTTTAACCGGCGTGCTCATTAAAGATTTAGCCACAACGGAACAAGCCGCTCAGAAATTGCGCCAGAAAGGAATTGCTAACGTGGTCATAACCTTGGGTACCGAAGGCGCTTTTGCTTACAATGATTCCCTTGCCAAACTAATTCCGGCTACTCTGGTAACAGCTGTAGATACCACGGCCGCCGGCGATGTATTTAACGGTGCTTTAGCCGTAAGTTTAGCGGAAGGTTTAGAGTTAGATGTTGCCGTAGAATTTGCCAATCAAGCAGCAGCAATTTCGGTAACCCGCATGGGCGCCCAAGCCTCGGCTCCCTTCCGGAAAGAGCTGCTGAGCGCACCCTTAAAATAATAGTACCAGAATTCCCTTTTTAAATGTTAAATTAAATACTAACCGCATGTTTATCATAGATAGCTATACCACTGCCGTTGTTTTTTGCTTCGTCACTATGCTTTGCTGGGGCTCCTGGGCCAATACCCAAAAGCTGGCTGCCAGCATCTGGCGTTTTGAACTGTTTTATTGGGATTATGTACTGGGTATTCTTTTAATAGCACTTTTATTTGCGATAACCTTGGGCAGTGTGGGTGAACAAGGAAGAAGCTTTTGGCGGATATTGCGCAGGCTAGTTTTATTAATACTGGTCTGGCAGTTTTAGGCGGGATTATTTTTAATGCGGCTAATATTTTGCTCGGAGCGGCCATTGCTACTGCCGGTATGTCGGTAGCTTTTCCGGTGCGTATTGGTATTGCCTTGGTTTGGGGCGTACTGGTTAATTACCGCGATAACCCAGTGGGTGATTCTACGCTTTTATTTACCGGCGTAGGGTTGGTGGTTTTGGCTATTTTACTCAATGCTTTTGCGTATCGCCGCACTGCTGCGCATACCAAGGGCGTTTCTTCTAAAGGGTTACTATTATCGATTGTGGCCGGGGTAGCTATGGGCTTTTTTTACAAATACGTAGCAGCTTCTATGCTATTTCGTACGGTTTAGGCCAGGGAGCCACCGTAATAGCCGCTATCTGGCGAATTTTTATCTGGCGCGAGTTCCGGAATGCACCCAAAGGTACTTCACTGGTATTGAATAGTATGTTGGTTTGTTATTTAATTGGCCTCGGGTTAATTATCGCTGCCCGGTAAATGCGTTCTTTTTTACTTTAATTTAAACTCGCTTCATTCATTAGCTACTTACATTTTACAGCCTTTATGCTAAAACCCATTACTGGGTTATACAAATTATATTTTCAGACTTTCTCCTGAAAGTTAGTTACCGCATTTAAACTTTTGCTTTGAATTGGAGTTTCGGGGGAATAAATATTTATTTTTCTTAAAATGAAATAGATTAAGTATCTTGTATGAAGTAATGAAGAGAAGCTGGTTCCAGTTTTAGGAACGGCCTTAATTTTTACTTTAAAAAGTTTGAGAATAATGCAGTAGTAGCAGTGGAAGCAAAAATATTTACCTTTAACCATACAATTCAATCTACCCGCCTTAGTAGTCAGCAGATAAATTTTTTTTATAGTATTAAATTTGTCTTTTTTTGTTGGCTGTTTGTTTTCATTAGTTTAAAGGCCAGTGCTCAGTTTACTCTTCTTTCTTCTAAGCAAACCGGTATTCAATTTGTAAATAAACTTACTGAGTCGGAATCAGCGAATGTGCTGGCCTACGAATATTTTTATAATGGGGGAGGAGTAGCTGCCGGCGACTTCAATAATGATGGTCTGCCTGATTTATATTTTACGGGGAACATGGTGCCGGACCGGCTCTACCTAAACCAAGGCAACTTACAATTTAAAGACATTACCTCGCCGGCCGGATTAAACAAAAGTAAGGGTTGGAAAACCGGGGTTAGTCTGGTAGATATTAATCAGGATGGCTGGTTGGATATTTACGTGTGCTACTCCGGTAACGGGGAACCAAAAGACCGGCGCAATAAATTATTTATCAATAACAAGAATCTTACCTTCACTGAGAAAGCCGCTGAGTACGGTTTAGATTTGCCCACCCACAGTACGCAGGCAGTTTTCTTCGACTACGATAAAGACGGCGACCTCGATTGTTATTCGCTTAATCATAACGTAAAAGATTTTAAGCGCTTCGACGCGGCGGCGGTAAAAGCCATGCGCGATGAATTTGCCGGCGACCGGCTTTTGCGGAACGATAACGGCAAGTTTGTGGATGTAAGCGCAAACGCCGGTATTAAAGGCAACCCCATTGGTTTTGGTTTGGGAGTAGCTATTGCCGATGTAAACCTGGATGGCTGGCCGGATATTTACGTATCGAACGATTACATTGAGCAAGATTATCTATACCTGAACAACGGTAACGGAACCTTCACCGATAAGCTGGAGCAAGCCATTGGTCACCTGAGTTATTTTTCAATGGGTAACGAAATTGCGGATATCAACAACGACGGGCTGCCCGATATATTTACCCTAGACATGCTGCCCGCCGACAACCACCGGCAGAAACTATTATACGGACCGGAAAACTACGAGACATACTATAATATGCTCAAGAACGGGTTCTATCACCAGATAATGCGCAATATGTTGCAACTCAATAATGGTGATGGTACTTTCAGCGAAATAGGGCAATTAGCGGGTGTATCTAACACCGACTGGAGTTGGGCTCCCTTAGTAGCTGATTTCGATAACGACGGCTGGAAAGACCTTTTTATCACCAATGGTTACTTGCGCGATTACACCAACATGGACTTCATGAAGTATTACGCGGACCAGAAAATGAAAGAAGCGCTAGGGAGTCCTACTGCTCTCATGGACATCTTAAAACAAATGCCATCATCGGCTACGCAAAACTATATTTTTCGCAATAATGGTCGTTTAGGGTTTCAGAACAAAGTAAAAGAATGGGGCTTCGACCAAACTTTTCTTTCTAATGGGGCTGTTTACGCTGATTTAGATAATGACGGTGATTTAGAAATTATTAGCAACAATGTTAATAAAGAAGCCGCCATTTACCGCAACGAAGCTAGCTCTAAAGGTGGAAATTACCTGCAGGTGCAATTAGGGAAAGGTTTACCGGCAAAAGCCTTAGGCGCCAAGGTTTGGGTTTTTGCCAAAGGTAACTTGCAGTATCAGGAATTTTATCCTTCCCGCGGATTTCAATCCAGCATGTACCTGCCGCTGCATTTTGGGTTAGGCGCCATCAACCAAGTGGATAGCGTCCGGGTAGTTTGGCCGGATAATAAAATGCAAACCCAGACTTCTATTAAAACAAACCAAAAATTAGTTTTAGAGCCTCAAGCTGTTGGCAAAAATTGGAAGCAAATGGCGCGTATGAAGCCTTTGTTTACGGTGGTTAGTAAGGATACCGTTCCTTTCGAGCATTATGAAGATGATTACAATGATTTTAAGCGCCAGTCGCTCATGCCCAACATGTTATCTTACCAGGGACCGCACCTGGCTCAAGCCGATGTAAATAACGATGGTTTGATAGATATATATGCTGCCGGAGCGAAAGGTCAAGCGGGTGCTTTACTGTTACAACAAAAAAATGGTTCCTGGAAAGTTTCTCCTCAAGCTGATTTTAACACCGATTTTATGTGCGAAGATACGGGGGCTTTATTCTTTGATGCGGATAAGGATGGGGATCAGGATTTATACGTAGTGAGCGGCGGCTTTGCTTATATGGAGAAAGATATGCTTTTGCAGGATCGGTTATACCTGAACAATGGTACGGGCAGCTTCACCCGCGCGAAAGAAAACATTCCCTACGAAAGCAGCAGCGATGCCTGTGTAACGGCTTTAGATATAGACAAAGACGGTGACCTGGATCTATTTGTGGGAGGCAGAGTAATTCCGGGCAAATATCCGGAGCCAGCCAGCAGCCGGATTTTGCTCAACGATGGCAAAGGGAAATTTACGGATGGTACCGCTCAGATAGCTCCTTTCCTGGAAAAAATTGGTCTGGTAACCGATGCCGTTTCGCTGGACGTGAACAAAGATAGCTGGCCCGATTTAGTTATTGCCGGTGAGTGGATGCCGATAACCGTTTTACTAAACCAAAAAAGCATATTAAAACCGGCAGAGGCAGCCATAACCGGAACAAATACGAACGGCTGGTGGAACCGGCTGGCCTTAGAAGATTTAGACAAAGACGGGGATTTAGATATTGTAGCCGGTAATTTTGGGCAGAATACGCAATTAAAGCCTTCCGAAAAAGAACCGGTTACCGTCGTGTACGGCGACTTTGATCAAAACGAATCGATTGATCCTTTTGTATGCTATTACATTCAAGGAAACTCGTACCCACTGGTAACCCGCGATGAAGCTTTAAACCAGATGATTCCATTACGCAAGAAATTTACGAGTTATAAAGCCTATGCCGATGCTACTTTATCGGATATTTTAACCCCCGAACAGCTTAGCCAGGCTAAAACCTTAAAAGCAACTAATTTTAGTTCAATTTTATTGGAGAACAAAGGTGATGGAACCTTTATAACCCAAGAATTACCTGCCGAAGCGCAGTTTGCACCGGTTTACGCGATTGCTCTTTTAGATGTGGACCAAGATGGCTTGAAGGATATTATACTCGGTGGCAATCAATCGTACTCCCGGCTTAAAATAGGGAAAATGGATGCTAATTACGGTATGGTTTTGCGTAATACCGGTAAGCTGCAGTTTACCTATGTGCCGCAATGGCAAAGCGGCTTGCAAGTAAAAGGCGATGTGCGGGATATTGCCGTCGTAAAAAAAGGCGGTGCTACTCTATTATTATTTGGCCGGAATAATCAAACCATCCACAGCTATTTGTTAAATGCCCCCGGTTTATGAAGCGGCTTATTCCATTATTATTTTTAATTTTTTTATTAAATCCCGGAAAAGCAGGAACCCCAACTTATCCGGCAGAAGCAAAGATTTACGTACAAACGCTGAAGAAACTAACGGATGTGATGGTGCGGGATGTTACCGGACCTTGCGCGGCGGCCCGTTACTATGCTTACGCGAATCTGGCTGCTTATGAAGTTCAGCGCCAAAGAGCAAAGCCTGCGCATTATGTTGCTTTCCAAGAAATGCTGCGCAACTACCCGGATTTTTCTTCTGTAACCGCTAATCAGCCCATTGAAGCTAATTTTTCGAGTTTATACGCGCTGCTCCGGATGGGGGAAGAATTATTGCCTTCTGGTTATTTGCTCGAAGAACCGCGTAAAACATTAGTGGCAGAAGCTAGTACTAAGTATGGTTTAGATAAAGAAATACTGGCTAGTTCAATCGCCTATACCGATCAAATTGTAAAGCAATTAATGCAGTACGCGGCGAAAGATGGTTATCTTAAAACTACCGGTTATTTGCGGTATACGCCACTGAAAGAAGCGCAAAATTGGCAACCCACCCCACCTGGTTACCTGGAGGCTTACGAACCTTATTGGGGTACCTTGCGGCCTTTTTTGCTGGATAGTGCGGCTCAATTTAAACCTTTGCCGCCGGTAGCTTTTAATCAGGAGGTGGGTACGCCTTTCTATAACTTAGCCCACGAAGTATACAGTGTTACCCGTAACTTAAGTCAGGAACAAAAAAATATGGCTAATTTCTGGGACTGCAATCCTTTCTTTTTGGTGCTGCAAGGGCACGTTAGTTACGGAACCAAGAAAATTTCTCCCGGAGGGCATTGGATGGGAATAACCGGTATTGCCTGTATGCAGAAGCAACTTACTTTAGCAGAAACTATTCGGTGGCACACCTTAGTGGGACTTACTATGTCTGATGCATTTATCTCTTGCTGGAACGAAAAATACCGGAGCAATCGGATTCGGCCGGAGACTTTTATAAACGCGCACATCGATCAAAAGTGGCGTTCTCTGCTGCAAACCCCGCCCTTTCCGGAATATACCAGCGGGCACAGCGTGGTTTCTTCGGCTGTTGCTTTGGTATTAACGGCATTGGCCGGCGAAAACTTTGCTTATACCGACACGGTAGAAGTAGAGTTTGGTTTGCCTGCTCGTAAGTTTACTTCCTTTCAGCAGGCGGCTCAAGAAGCCGCTATTTCCCGGTTGTATGGCGGTATTCACTATCGCGATGCCGTGGATAATGGCTTAAAACAAGGACAACAAATTGGACAATATGTGTTGCTAAAATTAAAGCCGGGTAAATAATACCCGTTCGTATTTACTAGCTATCTAAGCAATATCTTAAAAAGGAAAGCCAACTCGACTGGGTTGAATCTACAACTGTTAGAACAATTACTTTCGGTGATTTGGCATAATAAGCTGCTTTCATCTTCCCTTAAATAGTAGACAGTTTAGCAGAGCTACAGTTTTGTCTTACCTGCACCGATTTAAGATTTGGTTCAGCCACAAATGTATTCCTGATAATACACTTATTAAAGCAAAGATATCCTGTTTTTAATAAACAAGCTTGTCGTTTAAAATAAGTAGAATACCGTCTTTTCTATTCATTCGAGTCCTCCTGAAAGGATCTAACCGGTTTAAAGCGATGGTTGGGGCCATCCTATAAGGTTATTTATTATTTTCAACAGGTAATCACCGGTAGTACTTCTGTACAGTTCTTCTTTTCTGCTGGTTATATCCCTTATAGGAGCACGGAAGAGAGGAAAGTAAATATAATGGGTAGAGCCAGAATCTAAGTTTCGGACAATCCTATTACAAGTAAAAGTCTATCCGTTTTTATTAAATAAAACAAAAATAATAGAGTATATTTCACATAGTAGCCTCTCTAGATTATTATAGGTACCAGGCAAGCTGGTTTGTTTAGATTATTGTAAGACGATACATACTCTAACTCAGATAAACTTTTTAAATCAATGTTTTATGCAAAAAATCACAAGAGTACTAGCTAAATGATTTTTCGGTATTTATTGATTAAATTTTAAAGATATAAGCTTATTATTGATTGTTTTTCAGATAAATTGATATTGGGCAAAAGGTTATCGAAATTTTATAAGCATCTGTTTTATATATAAAAATAAATATTAAATTTAAATCATACACATCACCACCAATTTTAAAGTTTTGCGCGCTCCTTATGACCATGTTCTAAGATGGTAGAGTTCCAACAACTTGGAACGCAATTATTTAACTTACTACTTTAGTACTTTTAAATTTTTAACCTATTTATCAAAGCAATGAAAAAAAAATTACTTTTTATTTTTCTTATGACTTGCTGGCTAACCATAACAGTAAGAGCCCAAATTCCTATCAAAGGCAGGGTAATGGGCACTGGCAATGAGGCCTTGCCAGGAGTAAGTATTGTTGTGCAAGGTACCACTCAAGGAACCACCACAGATGTGGATGGTAACTACTCGCTGCAGGCACCTGCTACTGGTACCTTGGTATTTTCTTATATTGGTTACAATGCCCGAACTGTTTCTATTAATAATCAGGCTACGATTAACGTAACTCTGGAAGCTGATACCAAGCAACTCAGCGAGGTGGTTGTAACGGCGTTGGGTATTCAGCGCGAAAAGAAAGCACTAGGTTACTCGGTAACGGAAGTAGGCGGAGAGAACCTTACCCAAGCTAGGGAAAATAACCTTTCTAATGCTTTATCCGGTAGAGTAGCCGGGGTAAACGTGAGTGCGCCCGCTTCTGGGCCAGCCGGTTCTTCCCGGGTGGTTATACGGGGTAATAAATCGCTTCAGGGGGCTAACCAACCGCTTTATGTAATCGATGGTATCCCAATGGACAATTCTAATTTTGGCCAAGCCGGTGTTTGGGGCGGAGTAGATAAAGGGGATGGTATGGCTAGTATTAACCCGGACGATATAGAATCCATTTCAGTGTTGAAAGGCGCTAGTGCCTCCGCGCTTTATGGTTCTAGAGCAGGTACCGGCGTTATTTTGATTACCACTAAAAAAGGTTCTAAAAGAAAAGGAATAGGAGTGGAGTATAATTCTAATTTCGTTTTCGAGAGTCTTAATAATCAAACCGATCTGCAAAAAGATTACGGTAGCGGCAGTTACGTCCGATCTAACCCGAGTGATCCTACTTCACCTTCGGTGGCTACCAAGCCACGTACGGCTCAAGAAGCTTATAACTGGGGTGATGACTCTTGGGGGCCTCGGTTCGATGGCAGTCCGACGATTCAATTCGATGGCGTAAATCGGCCTTACTCGTACACCGGCGACAACTGGAAACGTTTTTACGAAACCGGCACCGCCTGGACCAATACGTTGGCTTTAACCGGCGGCGGCGAAAACCAATCGTTCCGTTTTTCCATTTCCGATCTCCGCAGCAAATCCATTATGCCTAATTCCGGCTTCGACCGGTTGAATATGTCGTTATCTACGGATGGTAAATTCGGTAAAAGAGTTACTTTCAACGCGAAGGTGTTGTATTCGAATGAGAATGCTAAAAACCGACCTTGGCTATCGGATTCTCCGAATAATGCTTTTCAATCTATTTACCGGATGCCGGGTAATTATAATGTGCTAGACTACCAAGGCGACCCGAATAAGCTGGGTGCTATTCCGGCTAATATTGATCCGAACCTTTTAAAAATTTGGGGTAAATCCGTGGGCGAAGAATACCAGCAAGCCGACAATAACTGGGGCCAAAATCCGTACTGGGTAGCGCATCAAGTCTCAGTAGATGACATCCGGGACCGCGTTATCCCGTCAGCTCAGATGCGGTTTAATATCACCGATTACCTTTACATTTCCGGCCGGGGCGGCATGGACTGGTTCACTCGTAGAGATCAGCAAGTAGTACCCCAAGGTACTGGGCATACTCGCAGTGGATCCATGAATGAAGGGGAAGATCGGGTGCGCGAAATTAACCTGGAGTCTATTATGGGGTTTGATAAAACTTTTGGTAAATTTAATGTAAATGCCTTTGTTGGTGCTAACCGCATGCGCCGCAGAAGTGAGCGGTTAAATTTAAATGGCAATGGTTTTAACGTGCCATTTGAGCATTTTATTAATAATGCTACTACCCGAACCTACGATTTTGGGTACTCGGAATCTGGCATCAACTCCATATTTGGGTCAGCAGAAATTAGCTTTAATGAATATTTGTATTTAACTGGAACTGTCCGGAAAGACTGGTTTTCGGTATTAAATCCGGATATAAACGATATTACTTATCCCTCCATTGGGGCTAGCTTTGTGTTTACCGATGCTTTCTCTACTATGCCTTCTTGGTTAAGTTTCGGTAAAATTCGGGCCTCTTGGGCTCAGGTGGGTGGTGCTACTGGCGTTAATCCTTACGAAATTAATACGACCTATTCTTTATTAGGAGCGACCCACTTAGGCCGGCCAATGGCTACTTTTTCCACCGCCGCCGGAAGAGATGGAACTATTCCTAATAGAAACTTACTGCCTTCTACTTCTACCGAAATAGAAACGGGAGTAGATTTTCGCTTCTTGCAAGATCGGTTAGGATTGGAGTTTACGTACTATCACCAAAAGACTACCGATGATATACTGAGAGCTAATATTTCCCGGTCGGCTGGATTTGCCAATACTTTAATAAATATCGGTGAATTAGAAAATAAAGGCATTGAAGTTTTATTAAATGCAACACCCGTTAAAGGTGCTTTCACCTGGGATGCTTCCTTAAACTTTGCCCGCAACCGTAATAAAGTAACGAAGTTAATAGAAGGTAACCCCGAAATAATTGTAGAAGAGCCTCGTACCCGTACCGTTTTTGTAAAACATATTGTCGGACGTCCTTTTGGTGAACTAACCGGCTGGGTCCAAAAAAGATCGCCCGATGGCCAATTAGTATTTGAGGCCAATGGCGCGCCCGTACAATCCGACAAGATGGAGCTTATTGGCAACGGCTTAGCCGACTGGACGGGTGGTTTTAATAACTCTTTCTCCTTTAAAAACTTTAATCTGGGTGTGCTGATTGACTTTAAAGTAGGTGGCGATATTTATTCGGGTACCAACGTGCGCTTAACCCAATGGGGTTTGCATAAGCAATCGCTACAAGGTCGGGAAGGAGAGGCACCTTTAACAGTGTCCGGCGTTACTCAACCTCGCGTGAATGGTCAGCCAGCCGTAGATGCCAGCGGCAATCCTATTTACGAAACATTCTCTAAAACTCTTACTCCACAAGAAGCTCAGAATTACTGGCAGCAATTAGGCGAGAGAGCGCAGGATCGTTTTGTGTACGATGCTTCCTTCGCCAAACTTCGGCAGCTAACCTTTGGGTATAATTTTCCGCAAAGTCTGTTACAGAAAACCCCGTTTCAGAGCTTGAGCTTATCTTTCGTGGGCCGTAACCTTTCTATCCTCTGGAAAAAAACCGACAATATTGATCCGGAATCTAGTTATTCCAGTGGTAATGGCCAAGGTTTAGATTATTTCGGCATGCCGCGGACCCGGAGCTATGGTTTTAACTTACGAGTAGGGTTTTGATTAACTAACTAAGAAAAGATTAAAATGAAATACATTCATAAAATTATATTAGGTACCTTGGGAATGATGCTTCCCCTGGCCAGTTGCGATACAGAAGAACTACACGATTTAAATATCAATCCGCAGGCGGTAGATCAAATAGATTTAAACTACTTATTTACCACCTCCGAATTGGGTATTGCTTCGAATGGTTCTGCCCAAGATAATCGATTTATCGATTGGCGAACGAATATTGGTATGACCGCTTATGCCATTCAGCATTTAGCCAATGCCGGTGGGGGCATTGCACCGGGCGATAAGTACACCGATAACTTTGAAACGGCGTCTGCCCCTTTTGAATTTACCTACGGTGACCAATTAAAAAATATTGCCGAAATTCTGAAACAAACCGGCCCAGGCGGATTCGCGGAAGGAAAGTACCAGAATATGCGCCAAGCGGCCCGGATATTAAGAGCCTTTAGCTTTCACCGGTTAACGGATTTTTACGGAAGTGTTCCTTACTTTGAAGCTAACAAAGGTATGGAGCTGGTATTCTTTCCTGTTTACGATAAGCAATCGGCCATTTATGCTGATTTATTGAAGGAACTGGACGAAGCGGCTACCGCCCTAAATGCGTCCAATCCGGATGAAGGTTTTGCAAGGGCCGATTTTATTTATGATGGGGATATTACTAGATGGAAAAGATGGAGTTATTCGCTAATGTTACGGTTAGCCATGCGGGTGTCGAACGTAGCTCCCGAATTGGCTAAGCAGTACGTAACCAAAGCAGTTGCGGGAGGGGTATTTACCAGTAACGCCGATAATGTTTGGGTAAAAATGGGAACCGGACCTAGCCAGTGGATAAACCAGAATGGTATTTCCCGAGCTTTTTATCCCGGAGATGGTGGTCAGCCTACTTTTTTGAGCAAAACCTTGGTAGATTTTCTAAAGGGGACTGATATGACTACTGCTGCTGATGATGATCCCAGATTAATGATTCTGAGCGGTGGTATTGGTACGTGGGTAGTAGAAAATAACGCATCTGTTTGGAAGCCATTTGGGCCCAATAGTGCGGATCCGCTAGCGCAGAAGGGTATGCCTAATGGTTATGATCAGAGTGGATTAGATGCTTTAGAAGGAAAAGCGGTTACTCAATCAGAAACGTATTCCAGCATTAACACCAAGTTGCTAAACCTGGATGAGCCTTACATGATTATGAACTACGGCGAAGTAGAGCTGCTTTTGGCCGAAGCATTAGAAAGGAGCATTGGTACGGGCATTACCGGTACTGCTGCAGAGCATTATAATGCAGGCGTAAAAGCTTCGATGCAAATGTATACTCCTTATGATGCATCTTTGGTGGCGTCTGATGCGCAAGTAGCTACTTATCTGGCTACTTATCCGTACGGCGTAACTAAAGGAGCACTGCCTATGATTTACGAGCAGTTATGGGTAAACAAATTCTTTAACTGGTGGGAGGCTTGGTCAGACTGGAGAAGAACCGAATCTCCTCAGTTAACGCCAGTAAATTACCAAGGAAATGTTACGAATGGTACTATACCGGTGCGCCTGAAATATCCGGCTATTGAAGCAGCTGGTAATCCAAATTATTTAACTGGAGCTACTAAACCGGATACTTACACTACTAAAGTTTGGTGGGATGGTGGAACCGAATAATGATAAACATTTAACAATTTCCTGATTAAAAAAAGCCCTTGAACTACTCAAGGGCTTTTTCTTTATAAAGAACTTTCTAAGAACTAGAGTTTCGCCTGATTAATGATTAATAGTTTCGGCTAAAAGATTTTTAAACTAAAAGAAATGCTAATGGTATTTCTACTAATTTATAGCGGGAAAGTACTAGGTTAAGGAAACACAACAACTTTTTGTTTTCCGGTTAATTGAATTTTATAAAAAATAAAGTAGAAGCATGAAGTAAATTAGCGGATAAAATTAAAGCCAGCAAATAGTTTTGGTTTGCATCTGGATTGTTTTAGCGGGCAAAAAACGGATAAGTTGGTCCAAAGGCAGTAGAAGGGAAGTAATTGTAATCTTATCGCCATTCACCATTTCAAAAATCAGGTATTCATATTTACTCCAAAAATACTGTCGCGATCGGCAGCGGATATAGGTAGTCCGGATAATTTTTTCTTTGGGGTAGAAATTCTTGTGAATTAGATTATAAACCTTAAAGCTTTCGTTGCGTTTATCGACCTCGATAAGCAAATTCCGGTTTTGGCGCCAATACTGGAAATGAAGGAAAAAACTCGGTAGCGAGAAAGACAACAAAAACATTACCGCCACTAATAAAAATACTAATTCCAGGGGTAAAAGTACAGTAGAAATAAGAGCACCTAGTAAAGGAATGATTACCAGTAAACTTAAAATAGACCAAAAAAGCAACGAAAACTGCCGGTGAATATCGACAGTAAACGTGCTCTGCCGCTTCGAAAATAAACCAATACAGAACCGTAATGCATACAAACCTCCTACCAGCAATGCCAGCGTTTTAATTAATTTTAAATATAAAGCCATGTAGTGCGGTTGTAGATTAAACCTAATTTATAGAAGTATAAAACCAATAGGTTTTTATTAGTCAACGGTAATTAAGGTACCGGAACCATCCGGGGTATGCAAGTAGCCACAAGGTTTTAAATTTAAATGATAGGATTTAAATAGGGCTTGTACTTCTTCGCGACTGGCCGGATCAACGGCTACCAATAAGCCGCCGCTGGTTTGCGGATCGCAAAGAATGGCCCGTTGGTAATCGGTTAGTTCGCTAATTTTATGACCGTAGCTGTCCCAGTTACGCGTAGTGCCACCCGGAACAGATTTTTGGATCAGGTATTTATCCAACTCTGGTAGCCGCGGAACTTCCGAAAATTGAATAGTAGCTTGTAAGCCGCTGCCTTCGCATACTTCGGAAAGGTGACCCAGTAATCCGAAACCAGTTACATCGGTTAAGGCTTTTACCCCGGGTAATTTGCCTAACTCGGCGCCAATTTTATTTAACTGCATCATTTGCAGTGGTGCAATTTGGGCGTGTTCAGGTTGTAAAATACCTTTCTTCTGAGCCGTAGTTAAAATACCTACCCCAAGAGGTTTAGTAAGGTACAATTCGCAACCTGCGGTGGCTGTATTATTTTGTTTTAAATGCTCCATGTTTACCAACCCTGTAACTGCCAAGCCAAAAATTGGTTCCGGACTATCGATACTATGACCGCCCGCCAACGGTATACCGGCTTCGTGGCAAATTGCGCGGCTGCCGTCAATTACTTGTTGCGCTACTTCGGCCGGTAAGGTATTTATGGGCCAACCAAGCACAGCAATTGCCATTAAAGGTTTACCGCCCATCGCATAAACATCACTAATAGCATTCGCCGAAGCAATCTTCCCAAAATCAAAAGCATCGTCCACAATCGGCATGAAAAAATCGGTAGTGCTGATAATGGCAGTACCATCGCCCAAGGCATACACCGCTGCATCGTCGCGGGAACTGTTGCCTACGAGCAGATTTTTATCTTCCGGGGCCTTAAAGGTAGTATGCAGGATAGTATCTAATACTTTAGGGGAAATTTTACACCCGCAACCGGCTCCATGACTGTACTGCGTTAACTTAATGTTTTGCATATTTTAATAATAGGTAGCTATTAATTTTATAAATTATAAGAAGTATTATCAATTATACTTTTTATGATTTATAAAATTGACTTCTTAATAAATGTAAAACCAGATGGGGAATAAATTTTTAAAATTATTCTATTCCTAAAATTAGTTTTTTCTTACGCACTACTTCTAATATTTCCCGGGCATTTTCTTGCGCATCAATTTTGGGTAGGGCTATAGTTATAATTTTGTCGGCTGGTTTATTAGCTAATTGGTAGGCGTAGGCTTTATCGTAGTAAACCAAGGCCAAATCTACCATTTTCTCGATGTTGCCCGCTTCAATGGCTTGTAAAGCTTCTTTGTAAGCAAGTCCGCCCAAGCGTTTTTTGATGCGTTCAATAGCTTGTTGCAGTAATGTTTTATCCACGGAACGGTAATCTTCGGCTAGCTTTTGGATACGGGCACTTTTTGGTACCTCCAGTTTCACCAGAGGCGCTTGCTGCATCTGGTTATAAAGTGGATTCGGTAAATTTATGCGGCCAATAATGCTACTTTCATCTTCCAACCAGATACGGTGAGAAGATAGAAATTGCCGTAAAGTTACTCCCAAATCATTTTCAAACTGCTCCACAGTTGGTTGATTTGACTGACCTATACTGCCAAATGCCGAGCCCCGGTGGTGTGCCAGTTTTTCCAGATCTACTACCTGCTCACCTAAATGGTGTAATTCCTGCAATATTTCGGTTTTGCCGCTGCCCGTGAAGCCGCCAATCACTACCAAGGGAAGGGGCCGTTCAAAGGCATGCAATACTAAGCGGCGGAAAGCCTTATAACCATCGCGTAGCAAATTAACTTTAAAGCCGGCTAAATCTAAAAGCCAGGCTACTCCGGCACTGCGCATACCACCCCGCCAGCAATGCAGCATTACCTCTTTTCCGGGTGTCAGTTTTTCGGCTTGCCGGACCATTGCCGACATTTTTGGTCCGAATAAATCGAGACCCAGCAAAATAGCCTGTTCTTTGTTAATTTGTTTGTAAGTAGTACCAACTTGTTTTCGTTCCTCGTCCGTGAATAAGGGTAAGCTAAGGGCATTAGGTATATGACCTGCGGTAAATTCTTTCGGAGCCCGTACATCCAATACCGGGGTATTATGCTGAGCAACGTAATTTAAGAAAGCATCTATGTCGAGCGTTTGAATCAAAGGATACTACTTAAACAAGCTGGCGTAAATAAAGCTGTATCGTATTTTCCAGGCCAAAATACAAAGCGTCGCAAATAAGGGCATGCCCAATGGAAACTTCGAGTAAACCCGGAATATTTTGGTTCAGGTATTTTAAATTATCTAAATCCAAATCATGGCCGGCATTAATCCCAAGTCCTAACTTAACGGCTCGTTCGGCAGCGCGGGCGTAAGGCGCAATAGCTTGTTCTCGGTCTTGGTGGAAGTGACTAGCGTAAGCTTCGGTATATAATTCAATGCGGTCAGTGCCGGTTTGAGCGGCTCCTTCTACCATTTCTATTACCGGATCTACAAATATCGAAACCCGCGTACCTGTGCTTTTTAAATCGGATATAACTTCCCGTAAATAGTTTTGGTGCTGAATGGTATCCCAGCCAGCGTTGGAAGTAATAGCATCGGGAGCATCGGGTACCAAAGTTACTTGTTCGGGTTTAACTTTTTTTACCAGTTCCAGAAACCCAGGAGTAGGATTACCTTCTATATTAAATTCGGTAGTTACCACTGCTTTCAGATCTAATACGTCCTGGTACCGAATATGACGCTCATCGGGCCGGGGATGCACGGTTATGCCTTGCGCCCCGAAACGTTCGCAGTCTAAAGCGCTTTGTATTAAATTAGGTCGATTGCCGCCGCGGGCGTTCCGGAGGGTAGCAATTTTATTTATGTTCACGCTTAACTTAGTCATTTTTTTAGATGTTAGCTATTCGATATTAGACATTGGACTTAGGAATAGACTTAGTTATTGAGATATTAATTTTAAATATACCTCGCCGCTTTTTTGCGGTTCTCTGGCAGGTGTTGCCGATTAGCTTCGGCTAAATACAAATTTATTTCTTAATTTTAACCCTACAGTATCATTAACTGACAAAATGCATTTCACTATTTTGTCTTTATTCAAATATCTATAATCATCCGAACAACTAAAAATCTGAAACTATGAGTTTAAAAGAAAAGATTGAAGGCGACATTAAAAAGGCTATGTTGGCGAAAGATAAAGTACGCTTAGAAGCTTTGCGCAGCATAAAATCGCAAATATTATTGGCTGAAACGGAAAAAGGAGCTTCGGAAAATTTATCTGCCGAAGCTGAATTAAAATTACTGACCAAAGCTGCTAAACAACGCCGCGAATCGGCCGAAATTTTCGCGAAGCAAAACCGGTCGGATTTAGAACAGGTAGAATTAGCCCAATTAGCTGTAATTGAAGATTATTTACCCGCTCAACTCGACGAAGGCGACCTGCGAACTCGTTTATTGGAAATAATTCAACGCGTAGGAGCCACTGGACCTTCCGATTTAGGTAAAGTAATGGGGGTAGCTGCCCGGGAACTCAGTGGTCAGGCCGATGGGAAAGCTATTTCGGCCGCGGTAAGTCAATTATTAAACAACACTAACGCCTAATTACTGAACTTGTCAACTTTTGACCTTTTATTGCTGGCACCCATTGCCTACGGTGCTTTTAATGGATTCCGGAAGGGATTGCTGCTCGAAGTAGTTTCGCTGGTAGCTTGGTTTATCGCGTTAATTTTCGGGCTGCAATTTTTAAATGCAGCCATACCCATGATGCGGGGCATTATTGGCGAAGCATACGGCTTTTTACCTTTTATTACCTTTCTGGTTGTTTTTATTCTAATTATAATGGGAGTACGACTGGCCGGTACCTTAGCAAAAAAAGTTATTCATCTTACGCCCTTAGGTATGTTCGATAGCTTAGCCGGAGGAGTATTAGGTGCCTTAAAGTGGTGCTTTGGCGTAAGTCTTTTTTTGTACGTCTTAAATCTGGCAAATATTTCTATCACCGAAGAAGCAATTAAAAAATCAGAGGTGTACCCAATTATTGTTAAGGCAACGCCGTATGCACTGGAGGTATTGGGCTTTTTTCTGCCTTTTGTAAAATATTTATTGAGTACCTTAAAAGGTTTATTTTAAGGTACTCAATATTTACCTAGCTTCAGGCACAGTTAACTATTCCCTGAGATTTGATCTTGTTGTTGGATTCTTTTGATTCGTTTACGTATAACTTGCTGGATTACTTCGGACAGTTAGGCGTACCAGCATTGGTGGTCCGGAACGATGTATCGTTATCGGCCATTCAGCAACTGAATTTTAAGGCCATTGTTTTATCACCGGGGCCGGGTAAACCACGGGAGGCAGGTGTTTTAATGCCGGTAATTGAATATTATCACGCGCAATTACCTATTCTGGGAATTTGCCTAGGCCATCAGGCATTAGGCGAATTTTTTGGGGCTACCTTAGTGAAAGGCAGCAAACCTATGCACGGTAAGGTTTCCGAAATTACTTGCCTGCCCGATCCCATTTTTGCCGGGTTGCCGCAAAAAATGCCGGTAGTACGTTATCATTCGCTGGTATTACAGGAGCCGGGACCATACATGGTACCACTGGCTTACACCAATGCCGGGGAGCTTATGGCATTTCGGCACAAAACATTACCTTTATATGCGTTGCAGTTTCATCCGGAAGCAGCATTAACTACGTACGGTTTGGATATACTGCGTAATTGGATTACTATTGCTAATATTGAAGTAAAATAAAAGGCCGTGGCCCAGGAATAAGGATTACCTTAATGGAGTACAAATTAAAAGAAGAAGGAGATTTTAAATACATCGACGAAGGTAAAGGCGAAGTATTGTTGCTGCTGCACGGCTTATTTGGCGCTCTAAGTAACTGGAACGGTGTTATTAATGCTTTTTCGCCGCATTACCGGATCATTATTCCATTAATGCCTATTTACGAAATGCCTTTGCGCGAAGCCGGTGTACCGGGTTTAACCGCTTTTATCGAAAAATTTGTGCATTTAAAACAATTAGATAACTTTACTTTATTAGGAAATTCGCTGGGTGGGCATATTGCTTTAGTATATACTTTAAACAATATATCGCGCGTAAAACGGTTAGTATTAACGGGTAGTTCGGGCTTGTTCGAAGATTCAATGGGGAGTACCTTTCCGAAACGCGGGAACTACGGTTATATAAAAGAACGGGTAGAATTTACTTTTTACGATCCGCAAACAGCTACCAAAGAACTGGTAGATGAGGTGTTCTCCATTACAAACAGTAATTCTAAAGTTCTTCGGATTATTGCGATGGCCAAATCGGCCCAACGCCATAATATGACAAAAGATATAACTCGGATAACGGTGCCTACGTGTTTAATATGGGGCTTAAACGATACCATTACGCCTCCGCATGTAGCGCATGAGTTTAACCGGTTAATAAAAAATTCGGAATTGCATTTTGTAGATAAATGCTCGCATGCGCCGATGATGGAGCAGCCGGAAGTTTTTAATAAATACTTGCACAAATTTCTGGAAAGAAATCCTTAATAGGGGCACATTACGTATGTAAACTAATTAGTAGCTATTTTCTGTTATATAGTCAGAAATAGAGAACCGGAGATAACAACATGATTGCAGAAGAACTAATAAACCAAATGATTCCACCCTTAAAGCTATCGGACACGCCTGCCAAGGCGGTACGCTGGATGGAAGAATTCCGGGTAAACCAACTCCCGGTGGTAAAGCTGCGTCAATTTCTGGGCCTGATTACCGAAGAAGATATCCTGGAATCTAAAGCAACCCACGAGTCGTTACAAACGGTATCCTTTGGTTACGAAGACGTATTTGTGATGCATAACCAGCATTTCTATAACGTAATGGAAACAGCTATTAAAAATAAAATTCAGGTGGTGCCGGTGCTCGACGAGCAACATGAGTTTTTAGGGGTTATTACCGTTAACGATACTATCTCTGCTTTTGGTCAAATGGCTGCTATGCAAGGTCAGGGCGGCATACTGATATTAAGTATGAACGAGCGCGATTATTCACTTTCTGAAATCAGTCGTTTGGTGGAGATGAATAATGCTAAAATTTTAAGCGCCTATGTTTCGCCGGACGAATTAGACCCTTTTAAAATCCGGCTAACGCTTAAAATTAATACTAGCGATTTGAAACGCATTATTGCCACTTTCGAGCGTTTTAATTATCGTATTACCGCCCAATACCAGGATGCTGCCGAAGAAAAAAACGATCAGGATCGTTTAGACTTGCTCCTGAAGTACATCAATATCTAATTCACTCCGTGCGGCGGTTTCCGTTATTTCTGCTTTTCCTTTTTATCTTTCAATTTACGGCTGCCGCGCAAACAACTGTTAGTCCGGCAAATAATTTTGCTATAGATTCGGCACAAAATATCCTGGGTTGCCCCACCGATTCCGGGCAAATACGGATTAGCAGCATTCAATTTGAAGGCAATAAAATTACGCAAGAAAAAATTCTACGAGCTGAGCTCGATTTAAAAGAAGGAGAGCAGCTAAACTCCGCCGATTTACGGAAGCGCTTGGCTGCCAACCAACTCCGGTTGTATAACTTGCAGCTTTTTCATTGGGTACGTTATATTGCCTTATGCGAAAATGGGAAGTTAAATCTTATTTTTGCTTTGCAGGAACGCTGGTATGTTTGGCCAGTCCCTATTTTTTCGCTCGCCGACCGTAATTTTAATGCCTGGCTTTACCACCATGACTGGCGCCGGATTGATTATGGCGTACATCTGCTGGTCAGAAATTTTCGGGGCTTAAACGAAACTATCCGGATGAATGTACAGCATGGGTTTAACCGAAAATACGAATTATTTTACATTAAACCGGCGGCTAACCGTTCTAAATTAGGAGCTACGTTTGGTGCTTCGCTTTATCGCAGCCACGCTCTCGATTATACTACTCAGTTTAACCAACCAGTTACTTTAAGGCAGAATAATGAGTATCCTATCCAAAGAATGTACGTGTCGGCGGGCTTGCTGTACCGACCAGATGTGCAAAGACAAACTACCCTTTCTCTGGCGTATAACTGGCAGCAAATTTCGGAGGATGCTTTTAATTTAAATCTATCTTACTTTTTAAGCAGGCAAAAACGACAGTTTGTAGAAATTAATTTAGTTCATACCCGTAATTACCGGAACACTTTTTCGTATCCACTTTCCGGAAGTTTTTTTCAAGTAGCTTTTTCTCAACGTTTTTACGGTAACAAAAGTGGCAATGCCAGTACATCGTTGCGATTAAGGTACAGCCGGTATCTGTCATTAACCCGAAATCTTTTCTACAGCATTAGCCTGGAAGGAAAAAGCACTCTAAGCCGTCGTTTAGCCTACGCTGATAACCAAGTCTTGGGTTTCGGTTCGGTGGTAGTGCGGGGTTACCAGTTGTATGTAGTAGGTGGCCAGCAGTTTGGCCTGTTTAAGCAAGGCTTATCCCGTACTCTATTGCCACAACGCGAAATTGTACTCGATTTTATTAAAAGTCCAAAGTTTAATCGTATTCCACTGGCAATATATGTAAATGCCTTTACGGATGCCGGCTATGCCCGGGATGAATTTTATGCTGCGGAAAATAGTTTTGCCAATCGTTTGCTAATGTCCGCAGGAATTGGATTACACCTTGTTACGTATTACGATAAAGTTGTTACTTTGGAGTATACTTTAACCAAAACCGGGCAAACAGGATTTTTTATAACAACCGGCATTCCATTTTAGATCTTGCATGAAAATAGCCATTCTCGGGAAGCCTTTTAAGGAAGCGCTGCTGCCGTATATTCAGGAACTTTTCCATGATTTGGCTGGACGCCAAACGGAAATAATAATTGTTGAGTACTTTAAGATTTACTTGCAAAATCATATTCAATTGCCGCCAAATGTAAATACTTTTCGGCGAGGCGATCCGTTACTAGGAGTAGAGTTTGTCCTGAGTATTGGCGGAGACGGCACTTTGTTAGATACTATTACCTATGTAGGAGACAAACAAATACCGATTTTAGGGATTAATACCGGGCGTTTAGGCTTTCTGGCGAACGTACCGTTTAACCAAACAGCTCAGGCCATTGATGCTTTGTATAAAGGGGAATATACGATAGACGAACGGTCTTTAATTCGGGCCGAAACCGATCAGGAAATATTTGACGGTATTAACTTTGGTCTGAATGAGTTCTCTATTTTAAAAACAGATACTTCTACCATGATTGTGGTGCATACCTACATCGATGGCGAATATCTGAACTCGTATTGGGCCGATGGGCTGATAGTGGCAACACCAACGGGTTCAACGGGTTACTCGTTGAGTTGCGGGGGGCCAGTAGTTTTGCCCCAAACCAACAATTTTGTTATTTCGCCCGTATGTCCACATAATTTAAATGTTCGGCCATTAGTCGTATCTGACCAATGTGTTCTGTCGTTTGAAATTGAAGGGCGTAGTAATAATTTTCTGGTTTCGCTCGATTCCCGTTCAAAGCCTGTAGATGCTTCCATTAAAATTGCGGTAAAACGAGAACGTTTTAATGCTCGGTTGGTTAAGGTAACAGGAACAAATTTTCTAACTACCCTCCGTACCAAGTTAAACTGGGGGTTTGATAAACGGAACGATTTATAAAGACGGAGGCGTACGATAGAAAATATTTTTAATTCTATATTTAATTCTTAATTTTGAGCAGCTTGGGTATTATTAGCGAAGTACTGCTCTCTGCAATTAGTATACTTGTGAAGGAAGTGAAAATGAAAAATATTAGCGCCACGGTTGTTATAATTATTGGTTTATTGTCGTTCACGGTTGATACTGCTCATGGTCAGAATTGGCTTAAAAAAAGGCGTTATAGAAAAATTGGTACCGATATTCGGGTTTCCGATGCTTATGGTCAGCCGTGGTCAAAAGCAAGACGTTATGGTACTATTGGGCTGAACATAAATGCCATGAATTACTTGGGTGAAACAGCTCCTGATGCGAATATTACAAGTCTTCGTTTACTCTCTACCCGATTAAATTTTGGTGCCACTTACACTTATAAGTTCACGCCTCGCATTTCGGCCCGGGGTAGCTTGTCGTGGGGGCGTATTTACGGCGATGATAAGAAAAGTGCTTCCGAAAACGAAGAAGATAACATTCCTCGTTTTCAACGTAATTTAAACTTCCGGAACAATATTTTAGAGTTAAATGGTGTCGCTATTTTCGAATTATTCGAGAACAGCTTTCCTTATCGCCGCCGCCCTAATTTTATGCCTTATGGTTTTATAGGCATTGGTGTTTTCAAACATAACCCGAAAGCTTATTTTGATGGGGAAGGCATGGAGGCCGGTTTTTATGAGCTACAACCCTTGGGTACCGAAGGTCAGTACGCCGAGGATCGGGAGAGTAAAGGCTATCCGAAACCCTACCGCTTAATTCAATTAGCTATTCCGTTAGGCATTGGGGCAAAGTATAAAATTGATGCAAACCTGGATATAGGTTTTGAAATTTGCTGGCGTAAAACTTTTACCGATTACATTGATGACATAAGCAGTAATTACGCCGACAAAGGAGATCTGACCGCTGCAAAAGGCCGCACTGCTGCCTTATTGTCGGATAGAAGTGCTGACTCGGGTTTTACCCCGGTATTAACCGATAACTATGGTTACCAACATATTAGCGGCTTTGGTCTGAAAGGAGATCAACGCGGCGACATAAGCGATAAAGACTGGTATATAACTACGGGTATTGCCCTGTATTATATTATTCCGCATCCTATTAAGTGTCCTAAACCCAGATAGTAAAATGAGGTAATTCTACTTTACTTTTCTAAAATATTACATGTTCAAGCGCAGTGTACGCACTACACTCCTTATTGGCTTATGGCCAATAAGGAGTCTTTTTTTTGCCAATGAGTTACTTGCCCAAAACACCAGTGAAGTTGGCGGTGGTATTGGAGGGTTAGTTTACAAAGGGGAAGTTGCCCCTAATTACCGTTTCCAGAATAATCGTCCGGGTATCGTTTTATTTTACAAAAAAGATATCTCTAAGCCCGTTACTTTAAAAGCCAGCCTGATGGGTGGCATGTTGCGGGCTAAAGACGAAGACGCTAAATTACCCGTAAACACTTTTCGGCAAGCCGACTTTAAGACTAACTTGGTTGAACTAGCAGCGGGCTTAGAATATAACTTTCTGGATTACTATGATCAGAAGCGGCGTACCCGTTGGACACCTTACTACTTTATTAGTTTTGCCGCTGCCCGCTTTAACAATAAAGTAGTATTAGCAAATAAATACACCAAGCCCGCGGAGAGTGCTACCGTACTTTCTATTCCTACGGGCATTGGCTTTAAATATGCTCTTTCCTATAACTGGAATTTAGGTTTGGAAGTAGGGGCACGTAAAACTCTCGCTAAAAATGGAGATCGCCTGGATTACCTACAAACGCAGGACTACCCGGAACTTCCCATCCAGGAGCTCACCCTTACCGATCCTTACGATAATGATTGGTACTTTTATAATGGCCTCAGTATTTCTTATACTTTTTACAAACTCCTTTGCCCACCAGCTACGAAAGGTAAAGCGGCTAAACATTAAAATAATTACGTAACCAGGCAACCTTTTCAACAAGCTATCCATCTAAATAAAGGCAGGGCAGAAATCTTTATGCTTGCTGGTAAAAAACGGAAATTTTAATAAGTAAATGTTTGTCTTACCTGGTAGAATAAGACTTAAATGGAACTATATTCGCTGGAAATCAATTGCTTTCAAGCATTTACCATGAAGCTTGATCCGGAAGGAAATAATCAATTATTGCAGATTCATAACGCATAATTGCCAGGGTTTTTGTAACTTGCGCGGAAATTTGGGTTGAATGAATCTTCAGGAAAAAATTGATTTAAACAATTTACCAAAACACGTTGCCGTTATTATGGATGGCAATGGACGATGGGCAAAACAAAAGGGAGGAGCCCGCATATTCGGGCATCAAAATGCTATTTCTGCGGTGCGGGATACAGTAGAAGGATCAGCGGAGTTGGGAATTCCTTATTTAACCCTTTACGCTTTTTCTACCGAGAACTGGTCGAGACCGCAATATGAAGTAAACGCATTAATGGAGTTGCTGGTTTCAACCATCCGGAAGGAAACAGCTACCTTAAATAAAAATAATATTCGGTTACAAACTATCGGGGATACAGATAGCTTGCCTAAAACATGCCGTCGGGAACTGCTGGAAGCAATGGAACTAACCGCCGATAATACCCGCATGACATTAAATGTTGCGCTTAGTTACAGCGGACGTTGGGATTTAACCCAAGCTATGCGGCAGATAAGTGCTTTAGTGGTTGCTGGTGAACTGCAGCCGGCAGATATTAACGAACAGCTTATTTCAGAACATGTGGCTACGGCAGGAATGCCCGATCCGGAATTACTTATTCGAACCAGCGGCGAAATGCGGATTAGTAATTTTTTGCTTTGGCAACTGGCTTATACCGAAATTTATATTACCAACTTACTCTGGCCTGATTTCCGGAAACAACATTTATACGAAGCTATCTTGTCTTTCCAGAGCCGGGAACGCCGCTTTGGTAAAACAAGTGAACAATTAACTAATAAAAGTATTACTTAATGATTAAATATTTCTGGTTGTTTTTGTTTGTTTTATTAACAACCGTTGCATCCGCTCAAGTAAATATAGGAACCCAAGGTACCGGTGTAGAATTGGATTACAATAATCCGAAAGAATACCGTATTGGTGCGGTAACAGTAAGTGGAGCTAAATTCTTGGACCCTAATACTCTTATTTCTATTACCGGTTTACGCGTAGGCGACCGTATAAAGCTCCCCGGTGAGGATTTGAGCAAAGCTATTCATAAACTATGGGATCAAGGTATTTTGGGTAACGTGGAGGTATCTATTACCAAAATCGAGGGCGACCAAGTATTCTTAGATTTCTTTCTGACCGAGCGGCCTCGTTTATCCCGCTTTGATTTCTCAGGTGTTAAAAAAGGGCAGGCGGATGCTTTACGTGATAAAATAAAGTTAATTCGAGGCAAAGTAGTAACCGATGCTTTGGTAAGTACTACCAAAAATACGGTTCGTAATTACTTTGTAGATAAAGGGTATATGAACGCTAAAGTGAATGTGTTTCAAAAACCTGATTCCGTGCTGCCAAATAGTGTTGTATTAAATATTGCGGTGGATAAAGGCAACAAAGTGAAAATAGAAGAAATTGCTTTTGAAGGCAATAAAGCTATTTCAGATAAAAAGCTGCGCCGCAAGATGAAGAAAACCAAAGAGAAACGCCCTTATAAACTCTTTACAGCTTCAAAATTTAATCGTGCCTTGTACGAAACAGATAAAACCAGTGTGATTGATTTCTATAATGCGCAAGGTTTTCGGGATGCCACTATTGTATCCGACTCGGTTTACATGCGGCCAAATGGCAAACTAGCCATTAAGATTAATGTAGACGAAGGCCGTAAATATTTTTTCCGCGATATCACCTGGACGGGTAATTATATTTACGATGCCAAACAATTGGGCAGTGTACTAGGCATTAAAAAAGGCGATGTTTACAATAAAGAAGAATTAAACAAGCGCTTGCAATACAATCCGAATGGCAGCGATGTGTCGTCGCTTTACATGGACGATGGTTATTTGTTCTTCCAGATTGACCCAGTGGAAGTATTGGTAGAAGGCGACTCTATTGATATTGAAATGCGCGTGCGAGAAGGTGCCCAAGCACGAATTAAAGAAGTTACCGTTGCTGGTAATACCAAAACCAGCGATCACGTAATTTTACGCGAATTGTATACCATTCCAGGTCAGAAATTTAGTCGTTCTGATTTGATACGCTCACAACGCGAAATTGCTACGCTCGGGTATTTTGACCCCGAACAAATTGGCATGAACCCGATTCCTAATCAGGAAGATGGTACGGTAGATATTAAGTATACTGTAACGGAAAAGCCGAGCGATCAAATTACTTTATCCGGTGGCTGGGGTGGACCATATGGAATTGTGGGTACGGTAGGTCTAGTATTAAACAATTTCTCCCTTAAAAAAGCCGGTGATCCGCGCAATTGGCGCCCCATACCAGGTGGCGATGGTCAACGATTAGCATTGAATATCCAAGCCAATGGTTTGCGTTATCAATCTTACTCATTATCATTTACCGAGCCGTGGTTAGGTGGCCGTAAGCGGAACTCGTTTAGTGTAGGTATAAACCGGACGGTATCGCGCACCATCAGTAACGGCGAAGAAGTACAAGGTATCCGAATCAATGGTGGTTCTGTTAGCTTAGGCCGTCGTTTAAGCTGGCCCGATAATTACTTCAGTTTATCCCACTCGCTGTCCTATAATCAGTATATAACAAAAAACTATCCTATTTTCGGCACTAATTATCAATCTGGAACATTAAATAGTATTTCGTTTATCAATACTTTATCCCGAAGCAGTGTCGATCAGCTTACTTTTCCGAGAAGTGGTTCAACCCTGAGTTTAAGTTTAAATTTAACTCCACCATATTCACTCTTTGATGAAAATCGGGATGCTATGAAATGGATAGAATTCAATAAATGGATGTTTGATGCTTCGTTCTTTACTGCCTTAACGCGCAAAGGAAAATTAGTATTAAATACCCGGGCTCACTTTGGATTCCTGGGTAGTTACGGAAAAAATCAGCAAGTTGGACCTGTAGAACGCTTTAAGTTAGGTGGTTCCGGTTTAGGCGGTGGTAATATCTTAGTAGGTACGGAGTATATCGGCTTACGTGGGTACGAAGACGAATCCATTAGTCCATCTAGTCAAGGAGGGGTTGCTTACAATAAATTTGTTACCGAATTGCGTTACTTAGTATCGCCTAATCCGCAGGCAACGGTGTATGTGTTAGGATTTGCCGAAGCAGGTAATAATTTTGGTTCGCTTCAGCAGTACAATCCATTTAAGCTTTACCGTTCAGCTGGGGTAGGAGCCCGTATTTTTATGGCCGCTTTTGGTTTGCTAGGCTTTGACTATGGCTGGGGCTTTGATAGAGTGCCTGCTGCTCCTAATGTACCTAACACCAAACCAGGTGGTATGTTCCACTTTATTATAGGTCAGCAAATTAGATAAGCTATTTATAATAAAATATTTATGGTACGAAATTTTAATAATTTTATCTGTGTTTACTATAAAATACAGTACTTTGTCAAGTTTGATTTAACCTTTAAGGCAAAATATTAAAGAATCTACTTAATTTAAAAATGAAAAAATATTTGTTTATTGTTATCTTACTCCTTCTTTTAACCAAAGCTTCTTATGCTCAGAAGTTTGGTTACGTAGATTCAGAGTTTATTTTAAGTAAAATGCCCGCTTACAACTCGGCTCAAAAAGAAATCGATAAATTATCGGCTAATTGGCAGAAAGATATTGAAGGAATGTACCAAAATATTGATAAGATGTATAAAGCTTATCAAGCAGAGGAGGTATTGTTAACGGAGGAAATGAAAAAGAAGCGGCAGAATGAAATTGTAGAGAAAGAAAAAGAAGTTAAGGAATACCAAAAGAAAATTTTCGGTTTTGAGGGTACTGTATTCAAGAAGCGTCAAGAGTTAATTAAACCAGTGCAAGATGAAGTTTACGATGCTATTGAGAAAGTAGCTAAAAAACGCCAGTTGCAAATTGTTTTTGATAAATCCGGTGAGTTGGTTATGTTATATACCAATCCGGTTCATGATTATACCGAATACGTATTAGAAGAATTAGGTTTAGCGTCGCCCGATAAGAACACGGCCGGAACTCGGCCTAATACAACGAATGTAGATACCCCGGGTAGCCAGGTTCAATCGCAGGAAGGCGATGAGGTGGGAACTTCCGATGAGGGTGCTACTACTCAAAGACAAGCTCCGGCAGCTCGTAAAGCAGCGGGTAGTAAAACCCCTGCTAAAACTCAACCAAAGAAAAAGTAAAAAGTAAACCAATTAATTGATTAAAATGAACAAAGTAAAAATTTTTATTGCTACTTCTTTATTATTTGTAACCGTGCACTTTGCGTCTTATGCGCAATCAACTACTCCCAAAATTGGCTATACTAACGTAGATTATGTATTAAGCTTAATGCCGGAGAGTAAACAAATTGAATCAGATTTAAAAACATATAGTGCGCAATTAGAAACTCAGCTGCAAAGTAAAGTTAAAGAATTTGAATCTAAGGGAGAAACCTACCAGAAAGGGGCCGCTACCATGACGGACGTTATCCGGAAGGATAAAGAAAAAGAACTCATGAACCTGCGCTCTTCTATTGAAGAGTTTCAACGCAACGCTGAATTATCTTTACAGAAAAAGCAACAAACTTTATTAGAGCCAGCTTATAAAAAGATGCAGAAAGCGATTGATGATGTAGCAAAAAGTAATGGTTATACCTATGTATTTAACTCTGATGCGGGTGCCGGAACTGCTGCTATTTTATTGCATGCTCCCGAAGATGGTAATATTTCTGATTTAGTTTTAAAACAAATGGGTATTACTCCTCCTGCTAAAGGTGCGCCAGCTCCGGCGGTACAAGCTCCAGCAGCCAGCAATACTTTACCTGGTAAAGCAATTGCTCCTGCTACCGGAAAGAAAAACAAATAAGGATATAAATTTCTTTTTAAAAGCCGGTGTAAGGTTTACACCGGCTTTTTTAATTAGTAGTAGTTACAATTAAGTAAGGTCGCGTTTATCAACAGCATTTTGATATTGCTTTGTCTTTTGTAAGTTGATTTACAAATAAGTTATTACCAGAATTTACTAGTAAAAATTGCTAATCTAATGTTGCAGGAAAATCAGTTGTTTGAGGAAAACTTGTTAGAATCTGACGATCTGTACGAGCACGTCCGGATAGTGGTGGATAAAGGACAAGCTCTATTACGATTAGATAAATTTCTAATGGATCGCTTGCCCAATGTAACGCGTAATAAATTGCAAAATGCTATTCGTTCAAAGTCCATCCGGGTTAATAACGAATCAGCCAAGGTAAGTTATAAAATAAAGCCCAACGATGTAATAACGGTTACCTTGCCTGATCCTCCGCGTGATACAGATATTGTACCCGAAAATATTCCCCTTAATATTATTTATGAAGATGAGGAACTCTTACTAGTTAATAAAGAAGCGGGTATGGTAGTACATCCTGCTTACAGTAACTGGACAGGAACCCTGGTAAATGCTTTAACGTATCATTTGCAGAATTTGCCCACGGGCCGTAACGGCGAAGGCCGGCCAGGTTTAGTTCATCGAATTGATAAAGATACTTCTGGTCTGCTTGTAATAGCCAAAACGGAGTATGCCATGAGCTATTTAGCTCGCCAATTTTTTGATCATTCTATTGAACGCACCTACTATGCCTTAATATGGGGCGTACCGAAAGAACCAACAGGAACCATTCGGGACATATTGGACGTAGTTTAAAGGACCGTAAAATTATGGCTGTATACCCGAATGGTGAACAAGGTAAACCAGCTGTTACTCATTACAAGGTACTACAATCGTTTGAGTACGTAACATTAGTGAAGTGTAATTTAGAGACGGGCCGCACTCACCAGATTCGGGCTCACTTTAAGTATATTGGTCATCCTTTATTTGGTGATTCTACTTATGGGGGCGATAAACAATTATACGGACAAAAAACAGGTTCTTTCAAAACTTTTATAGAAAATACCTTAAATCTTATGCCCCGTCAGGCTCTTCACGCCAAATCACTTGGATTCCGCCATCCAACTACGAAAAAAATAATGCAGTTTGATTCCGATTTGCCCAATGATTTTACAATTGTGTTGGATAGGTGGCAGAAATTTTTAGATAATAAATAAAAAGCCTGCTCTAACAAGAAGAGCAGGCTTTTTATTTATTATCTAAAGGCTTTATTTATTTCCTTTTAGATGCGGTTGGTCTTTTTTGGGCGGCTGCAATATTTTTTAAAGCAACATCTACATCTTTGTTAGTTGGATCTAAGCTTTTTGCGGCTGTCCAGTAGGTTTTGGCAGTAGCTAAATCTTTGGCTTTATAGGCCTGGAAGCCTAAATAGTAATTAGCGATAAACAAACCTTGCTTATTAGAAGCCGCTTTTGTTGGATCCTGATTAGCCACTTTAATGTACTCTTCGTAAGCTGTTTTTGCGGCTCCCGTTTGTCCTTTATCTTTCGCTTCAGCTATTTGAGCCCGGCGCAAATAAGCCGTCGCGTATTCTGGCCTAGCTTGTATAATACCGGCGTATAAAGAATCAGCTGTATCAAATTTTTCCGCAGCTGCATACACTTCTGCTAATTTAAAATTATCTACTAAACTAGGTTTAGCGGCAATTTTAGTTTTGTACATCGCAATAGCTTTATCGTATTGCTTAGCTTTTACATAAGCTGCTGCTGCCTCGTTTTGCACATCTAAATTCTCAGGATCCATGGCAAGAGCTTTCTCCAGGTTTGCTGTTGCTTCAGTAGTTTTACCAGTATCTGCTAACATACGACCGTAATACGCATAATCAGAAGCTATAATCTTGGTTGGATCTGCTTGCGCTATTTTGAAATAATTTTCCATCGCCTGTAAGGCTTCCGGAACCTTATTGGTTTTGTACAGAGAATATGCTAATAAACGGTTCATTACTAAATTATTAGGATCTTGCTGCAGCACTTGTTGAGCTTCGGCTAGCGTACCGGCATAGTCTTCCGTTAAGAACAAGAATGACGCATATTTAATTTGGGTATCTACTGAATTTTCGGCCATTGAGCGATATTTCTTAAAGTTCTCAACAGCTCTATCGTATTTACCTACGAAGTAATTCATTTCACCTAAATCGCGATAAGCAGGAGCATAATTTGGATTTAGAGCAATAACTTTCTCAAAAGCTGCCTGAGCTTCGTTATAGTTCTTAGAGCGAACATATAACTGACCTTTTTTCAGGTAAGCTTTCGCATTATTAGGATCAATTTGAATGGCCCTATCATAAGCAGTCATTGCCTCACCACCACCATTTGGGTTCTTTAAATGAATATCACCCAAAATGATATGAGCCTCTGCATCGTTGTTTTTAGTGTTTTTGTTGGCTTCGTTGATGTATCCGAGGGCTTTGGTAATATCTTTTACATCAGAATCAGCGTAGGCTTGGCCAATTAATTTAAAAATGCTGGCGTCTTTGCCTTTTGTTCGCTTAATAGCTGCTTCAAACTGACGCTCCGCTTCAGCAGTATTGCCTTTCATTAAAGCAACTTTGCCTAAGCCCACCATACTTCTAGCAGATTTATCGTCTTTTGCCAAGGCTTGCGTAAATATGACGTTGGCGGAGTCAATTTTTCCTTCTTTTAGATATAAATCTCCTAAGTTGTAACTTACTTCCTCATTAGGATTTGATGTATTTAGGCGAAGTAAGGTTGCTTTTGCTTCTTTATAACGTTCTACTTCTACCAAACGCTGTACATCTTGCACGGATTGCGCAAAAGCAGCTGATGTAATAAAAGAAGCAGAAATCGCCAGAATATACTTCCAGTTTTTGATCATGGTTTAAAAGGTTTAATAATTAGAAGATTGGTAGTTGGTTTAATTTTTATTCTTTAATTGATATTATACGAACTGGCACGCTGGCAGGTACTAAGCCCGACTTTAGTACAATTCGCTGGCCTTTATCACCAGCTACAAAAGACGCAAAACCTGTGCCAAGCCCTGCCCGTGCCTCTCGGCTTACAATATAAACATTTCGACGCAAAGGATAAGATTTTTGTGCCAAATATCCTTGAAACGGTTGAACATAAGCATCGGTTACTTCCTTATCTGGATTGCTACTTACCGCGGCTACTTTTATCTTACGTAAAAAACCAATTGAGGTGCTATCATCAAAGTCGCTTATCCAATTTACACCTATTACTCCTAAGGCATTTGGGTTCTGAGCGACATAGTCTATTAAAGCTTTGTTTGTTTTTGCCGCAAATACTTTTTTGGGTAGGGGTTGTTTGTTTATAACAGAATCCGTGATGTAACGTGCCGTACTAGAGCCTGCGTTATCAAACACAATGGTAATATCGGATAATATAGAACCAGGATCAAGCTGTTTCCAAGAACTAACTTTTCCACTAAAAATATTACGCACTTCTTCCATAGTAAAGGTAGTATCAGGGTTACTTGGATGCGTAATAAGAGCTATTCCATCAATGGCGATTTTAGTTATACGTGGCGTTATCTTTTGCTGCTCAAAAACTTTCTTTTCTTCGTTGGTTAATGGCCGTGAAATCACTACTAACCGGGCACTATCCTGTAGTAAATCCTTTACCGTTTCGGCTTCGGACTTATAAGTAGCATTTATTTTTGCATACTTATAAAATTTTTGGAACGCATAAATATGCGAATCTATAATAGGAGCAAAAGCTTCGTCAACGCTTATCTTTATGTTTCCGGAGGTAGGTGTATCTTCAATCTTACCTTCCCGGTTACAGGCAAATATTCCGGCTGCCAATAGCAGGCAAACCATCCATTTCCAATATAATTTTAAGATTACTGAATTTTTCATTTTATATAAAACGGATTAGTTATCGCATTATAATTAAAGAAAATATTATGGCGTAAGCTGTTTACTTTTAGCAATTCTATTTGTTTCAATTACTCCGCAAACTCGTTTTATGGTTGTATAACAAGATTATATTATATAACGTTATTAATGCTCAACTATTTTCGTTTGGATAGTCGCGCGGAAAGTATTTTTTGTAAGCCCGATAAAACCGTAATACCCCGTACACAATTAACATTATTCCTAGAATAACTTTATAATTCGTAGGCAAAGCAAGCCGGCTGTTATCAGATAACATAATAAAAAGACCCAGTGCCGGGTATAATAGACACATAGTTAAAGCAAAATACTTTAATACCTTATCAGGGCTTCGATTAGGTTGGTTTGAACTAGGAAGCATAAAAATGGTGATAATTTTAAACTTTACTAATACGATTTTCTTTATGGCTGTTTATTTATTAGGTATTTATAGCAGTATAATAAGGCTATTATAAATAACTAAAAAGTTAGCGAGCCAACTTAAAAAGCATTATTGGTAAAATAGGATAGTCTCTTATTTATTAGAATAAAAAAACTCTGATTTCCATAAAAGAAACCAGAGTTTTTTTCTAAGTGCGGAATAATTACTGTAATTTAAATCTAACAGGTAAGGTATAACGCACATTTACCGGCCGACCGTTTTGCTTTCCTGGAGTCCAGTTAGGCATTGATTTAATTACCCGAATCGCTTCTTCGTCAGTACCGCCACCCAGGGATTTTACTACCTGAATATCGGAGATAGCTCCTTCTTTATTTACTACGAACTGTAGAATTACGTTACCTTCTAAGCCATTTCGGGAAGCTACTGCGGGGTATCTGATATTTTTACCTAGATACTTATACATGGCTTCTATACCACCAGGGAAAGTTGGGTTTTGTTCTACGAAGGTAAAAATTTGTTCTTCAACAACTTCACCTACTTCAGAAGGCGCCTCTACCTCAGTTAAAACTTCCTGGTTCGTATTGCCTTCTACCGTTTTAGTAGAGATAACTACATCTTCCAGTTCTTTCTGGTCCGGAATTTCTTCCTCTTCCCGTACTTCCTCATCCTTTTTAATAACCGGAGGAGTAAATTTTACCGTTGAAACCACGGGTGGCGGTGGTGGTGGCAAATCTGGTGGGGGTGGAGGTGGTTTGTTTTCTAATGATGGCGGTTCGGCCAATTCTACTACTTTCTCTATTTTCACCACTTTATTTGAGTCATCGTCGCCACCAATTAATTTAGCAATTAAAGGAGCGCTTAGAAACAAAATAAAAAGGGCAATAGCAACAATAGTAGCAATGGTTACGTGTTTATTGTAAATCTTACGAAGGAAAAATGCTCCGTAGGATTTATTGCGGTACTCGAAAACAATATCATCGAGCGACGCGGTTGCATAATTCAGTTGTTTTTCCATTTTATACTATAATTTCGCTTTCGCTTCTGTAATCATTTTCGTATCCCGAGGGTCAACATCTACGATTGCATACTTCCGGATGCCAGTAATATTCATTTCATCCAGCATATCTACCATATTCTTGTAGCGCGATTTATCGGTTTGCTTTAACAGAACGGTTAAGTTCGGGTTAGAGCGTTTCTCCAATAAAATTTTCCGGAGACCATTAGCCGAATAATCGGTTAATTGTACACCAGGAGCAGTAGGAGCATCGGGTAAGCCTGCGTACCAGAATAACTGATCTTTCTCATCAGCAATCAGCGTAAGCGCATTTGAAGCTTTCAATGCTTGCTGTTCTTCTTCTTTAACTGGTTTTACCGGCATGTTAATTTCCATTGTCTGCGGTTTGGAGAAGGTTGTTGTGAGAATAAAGAACGTTAATAAAAGGAACCCAAGGTCCACCATCGGGGTCATGTCAATTCGGGTGGATTGCTTCTTGGATCTTTTCTTCCCGCCTTTCCCGCCTCCGCCGCCTTTCTCTTGTATTTCTGCCATTTCTGTCTGTGCTTAGAGGTTTCTAGGTTTTACTTCCATATCGGTGATCAGGTTAAAACGGTTTACCTTTCTATCCTGCAGAGTTTTTATCACCCCTTTAATCGCAGGAACATCGGCATCGTTATCACCTTTAATCGCAATCTTCACTTTTGGGTTGGAGTAACGAGTTTGCATAATCCAGTCGCCTAATTGATTGTTCACAGAATCAAAAGGAACACCTGGCTGTTTAGCTCTTTTCCGTTCTTCCGGACTCAGGTTAAGTAAAGATTTCAATTGTTCAATCGGCACGCCAAAACTCTCCATGGTAGCGAATTGTTTTCTTTCCGCAGGGGTGAAGTTGATTTTGTATTTAGCCGACATTTTATCTAATAATGCTTGTCTGGTTTGTTGGCCGCCTACTGCGTAAAAAGCTCGTCCGGTTTTATCTACCGTAATCGTAATAATATCCGATTCCGGTAATTTAATGTCCGAGGTTGATGACGGAGTATCTACCACTACCACTTCTTCGGGAGCAAATTTAGAAATCAGCATGAAGAAGGTAACCAGCAAGAAGGCCAAATCCACCATGGGCGTCATGTCCAGTGAGGGTCGGGCTCTATGAGGTTTTACTTTTGGCATATTGCTTTGGTACTAAAAAATTTAATTATTAAACGTTTACAGTTGAATGAGTAGCCGTTTGGCCGGTGTTATCGTGCTGAGCGGCAAAGGTTTGAATAATACTAAAACCAGCTTCGTCGATGCTATAAGTAAGAGCATCAATTTTACTAGTAAAGAAGTTATACGCCACAATCGCAATGGTAGAACCAATAATACCTAATGCCGTGTTAATCAAAGCTTCAGAGATACCGTTTGCGAGAGCTACGGCGTCCGGGCTACCGGCCGTTGCCAGAGCGGAGAACGCTTTAATCATACCTAATACTGTTCCAATCAGACCTACCAGGGTTGAGATAGAAGCAATAGTGGAAATAATTACCAGGTTCTTCTCCAGCATAGGTAATTCTAAGGCAGTAGATTCTTCAATTTCCTTCTGAATAGCCAGGATTTTTTGATCTTTCGCTAAAGTGCGCTCATTTTCCATTTCCTTGTATTTGCCTAAACCAGCTCTTACCACGTTGGCTACGGAACCTTTCTGTGCGTCACAAGCAGCTAATGCGCCATTTACATCATTTACATTTAATCTTTGGCGGATAGTTCTTACAAATTGCTCAATTCCCTTGCTGCCTCTTGCTTTATTGATGGTTAAGAAACGCTCAATAGCAAAAGTTAAAATCATTAAGTTAAGGGAAATCAACATGGGCACAATAATGCCACCTTTGTAAACTACGCCAAGGTAATTACCTGGTAGGGGGTGATTTTCCGGATTTCCACCTTCAAAGTTTGCCGGGTTACCCAGGATAAACATGTATATCAGGATTGAAACCACAATTGCTACAGGGATAACGATGCTGGCAAATATAGAACCGGCGGCTCCTCCATCTTTATTGGCAGTAGCAGCTGGCTTTGAAGTTGCTGGTTTTGGCGCATTCGTAATTACGGCATTCTTTTTTTCCATTGTTGTTGAGATTTAAAAGTTTAGTTTTTGGGTTGGGTTAAATAATTTTTTTGTTTTTGTTTTAAAAGGCTATTTGCTAAAATAACCGGTTTACGCCTTTTTAAGAACCAGCTAAGTAAAATTTGATTTGAAACAGAGTGTAACCAGAATTTCCAGGATTACTCAGTTTTTTATCAGCTACCTGATTTAAGGATGTAAGTAAAGAGAAATTTCCATAAAATTCTAGCAACATTTATCACAAACCTAAATAAAAATAGCCCTTAACGCAAAATACAGATATTTTTGAAATTAGTATTTTTCTACATGAATTAATTTATCCTTGACAAATTAATAAAAATTTATTTATCTATCTTTAATACTAATAATGTATTTAGTTAAATTTTATATTAATTTAATTTTAAGCTTAAATTCAATAATAGTAAATATCAAGTATTTATATGTATTATACTCTTACTATATATTTTAAGTTGACCTAATGTAGTGATAAATGCCCGTTTAATTACATTTTAACAAAAAAAATATTTTGCTGCCTATACTTTTATACTTATTTCTAATATAAATAGATGAGTTCTTAAAGCTCTTTTTTCGCTTGTTCCCAATATACATCCATCTCAGCGAGAGTCATTTGGTGAAGAGATTTGCCGTTTTTTCGGGCTTCCTGTTCCAAATACTGAAATCGGTTAATAAATTTTAAATTAGTCTTCTCTAAGGCTTCTTCCGGATTTACACCGATAAAACGGGCGAAGTTGATCAGGGAAAATAGTAAGTCGCCGAATTCGGCTGTTGCTTTCTCCGGATCAATTTCTTCTTCGTTTTTTAATTGAAATTCTGTTTTAAATTCACCTAGCTCCTCTTCCACCTTTTCCCAAACTTGGGTTTTATTATCCCAATCAAATCCAGCTCCGCGGGCCTTTTCCTGAATGCGCATAGCTTTTACCAAAGCTGGCAACGATACAGGAACGCCGCCCAGCACCGATTTATTGCCTTCTTTTAACTTTAGCTGCTCCCAGTTTCTTTTAACCTCTTCTTCCGTGTGGGCTTCGGTAGTACCATAAATATGTGGATGCCGAAAAATAAGTTTATCACATAAAGTATGCAATACATCGGCTAAGTCAAAAGACTGTGTCTCAGAAGCAATTTTAGCGTAAAATACTAAATGCAGCATTAGATCGCCTAATTCTTTTTTAATATCGGGTAAATCGTGGCGTAAAATAGCATCCGAAAGCTCATAAGTTTCTTCTATTGTTAAATGCCGGAGACTGGCAATTGTTTGTTTACGATCCCAAGGACATTTTTCTCGTAACTCGTCCATAATATCCAGCAGGCGGTTAAATGCTTGTAACTGATTCTGTCGGGTGGTTTCTTTGTCGGACATAAATTAAATAAAGGATAAAAAATAAATCTAATTCAATTATTATAAAGTACGTTAATAAAGCAAAACAGATTTGAGGTAAAGGTATGGCAAAGATTTCTAAAAATGCCCGGATTCTGATTCTTACCGTTAGTTTGGTACACCTCTATGTTCTATTCTAGAGGGATGGTTGGTAATCCTGTTAACTGTATCGTATATTGCACCTCTAATTTAAAATTAGGCATAAAAATTCATGAATTAGCCCTAACCTAATAATTCGGCTGCTTTTTTGTAGAGCAATATATTCTTGAATAAGTACCTTTGTAAAAAATAAACGTAATACACGTGGCTTTAATAAAATCAATCTCAGGAATCCGAGGAACAATTGGGGGAAAAACGGGGGAAGCTCTTACTCCATTGGATGTAGTTAAGTTTACCGCCGCCTTTGGTGAATGGGTTCTGCAAACAACGCAAAATAACACTATTGTAGTAGGTCGCGATGCCCGCTTGTCCGGCGACATGGTTAATAAGCTGGTAGCGGCTACCCTGCAGAGTATGGGAATTAACGTAGTGGATGTAGGCTTGTCTACTACTCCCACCGTTGAAATGGCCGTACCCGCTAAAAAGGCGGGGGGAGGCATTATTCTAACCGCTAGCCATAATCCGAAACAATGGAACGCTTTAAAATTACTGAATGACAAAGGCGAGTTTATTTCGGATAATGAGGGTAAGTTAGTGTTGCAGTTAGCCGAAAAAGAAGCTTTTGAATTTGCTCCGGTTACTAAATTAGGTAAATACATTCAAAGTGACACGGCGCTACGCAAGCACATAAAAGCTATTTTAGAACTGCCTTTGGTTGATGTAGAAGCTATTAAGGAGAAAAATTTTCGGGTAGTAGTGGATGCCGTAAATTCCAGTGGTGGTTTTGCGGTGCCGATGTTGTTAGAAGCTTTGGGAGTGACGCAAATTGAGAAATTATACTGCGAACCTGACGGTAACTTTGCGCATAACCCAGAACCTTTACCCGAAAATCTGCGCGAAATCTCAAAAGTACTGGAAAAAGGTAAATTTGATTTAGGCATAGTAGTAGATCCGGACGTAGACCGGCTGGCTTTGGTTTGCGAAGACGGCAGTATGTTCGGCGAAGAGTACACTTTGGTAGCCGTAGCCGATTACGTATTACAACACAATAAAGGTAATACGGTGTCTAATTTGTCTTCTACCCGGGCCTTACGCGATGTAACTGAAAAAGCTGGTGGAGAATATTTTGCTTCGGCAGTTGGTGAAGTAAACGTAGTAAATTTAATGAAGGAGAAAAATGCCGTAATTGGGGGAGAAGGTAACGGAGGTATTATTTACCCGGAACTGCATTACGGTCGCGACGCCTTGGTGGGTATTGCCTTGTTTTTAACTCATTTAGCCAAAAGTAATTTGCGCATGACCCGTATGCGGGCTTCTTATCCTAACTATTACATTTCAAAAAATAAAATAGAATTAACGCCGGAAATAGATGTAGGAGATGTTTTGGTGCAAATGCAGAAACGCTACGCCAAGCAGCCGGTAAATACAATTGATGGGGTAAAGATCGAGTTTAACAAAGAATGGGTGCACCTCCGCCGGTCTAATACTGAACCTATCATCCGGATTTACGCCGAATCAGAAACCAACGCCACCGCCGAGCATTTGGCCAATAAAATCATCGCCGATATTAAAGAAATTATTTCGGTAAAAGCTTGAGCTTGAAGTAGAAATTTTAAGTTATAAATCAAAAATGGATGGAAAGTTTAGCTATTAAACTTTCCATCCATTTTTTTATGTTTTATTTTTGAGCAGAAGAATAGAATAGCATGATAGAATAGGATTTGTGCTTTCGTAATTTCTCATTCCTAATTTTAATTAACAAGATATGGTTGTTTACCTGGATAACGCCGCCACTACTCCTTTAGATAAAGAAGTTTTTGATGCTATGGCGCCGTACATGTTAGAATATTATGGCAATCCATCGTCCATTCATGCGCACGGACGCCAGGTGCGGTCGGCCATTGAAAAAGCTCGTAAAACGATTGCCGGTTTGCTTAACGCCGCTCCTGCCGAAATATTCTTTACCTCCGGGGGCACCGAAGCCGATAATGCTGCCATATTTTCCACTATCCGGGCATTAGGCATTAAACAGGCCATTACCACGCGTTTAGAGCACCATGCCGTATTGCACCCTTTAGAAACATTAGAAAAATCCGGTGAAATTAAACTGCACTATCTCCAACACGACGAACGAGGTAATCTGAATTTAAATCACTTAGAATCTCTGTTAGCAGAAAATAGCCAGACGTTTGTATCTGTTATGCACGCCAATAACGAAATTGGCAACTTAAACGATATCCAAACTATTAGTGAAATTTGTGTAAAATACAAGGCTGTTTTTCATTCGGATACAGTGCAAACCATGGGACATTACCGCCATGATTTACAGCAAGTAAAAGCTCATTTTATAGTTGGGTCGGCTCATAAGTTTCACGGGCCTAAAGGAGTAGGTTTTATTTATACCAGCGGAGCCGTAAAAGTGCCTCCGCTGATTCATGGCGGTTCGCAGGAACGTAACATGCGCGGAGGAACCGAAAACGTGTATGGTATTATTGGCTTAGCCAAGGCGATGGAAATTGCCTACCGCGATTTAGAAGCTCATCAGCAATATATCCAAAGTTTGAAAAATCGCATGGTTGAACGTTTAACCGCTCAAATTCCGGATGTACAGTTTAACGGAAATTCAGCTATACCCGAAAAAAGCTTGTATACCGTTTTAAATGTAAGTTTACCGCCCTCTGACATTACCGAAATGCTGCTGTTTAACTTAGACATAAACAAAATCTCAGCCTCCGGAGGAAGTGCTTGTACCAGTGGCGCAAATGCCGGTTCACATGTTTTAAGCGCGTTAAATTGCGATCCGGAAAGAGGAGCCATCCGGTTTTCATTCAGTAAATACAATACTCCCACCGAAATTGACTATGCCGCGGAAAAATTAGCCAGCTTATACGTTAAAGTTTCGGTATAAAATATTCAAAACCTTGACATTATAAAGAAGGGCTGCTATAAACAAAAATAGCAGCCCTCGTGTTTTATGTCTATTCCGAATTTATTTTTAAATGATTTTTAAGAATAAGCTTGAAATAGTTTAATTTTTCTACTTTTGCGGCAATTTACCAATCATTATGGCAATAATAGGAACGGATACAGAACAGGCAGCTAATTTATTGCGAGCCGGACAATTGGTATCTATCCCAACCGAAACGGTTTATGGCTTAGCTGCTAACGCCTACCTGGAAGAAGCAGTTGTGTCTATTTTTGAGGCCAAACAACGGCCGGCTTTTGATCCTTTAATTGTGCATACGCATAGTATTCAGGAATTGAATAAGATAGCCGTGAATATACCGCAGCGGGCTTACCAATTAGCCGAAGCCTTTATGCCGGGACCTGTTACTCTAATTTTACCGCGACATCCGAAAATTCCGTTGTTGGTTACCTCTGGTAATGAGTCGGTAGGAGTGCGTATTCCCAATCATCCGCTTACATTAAGCTTATTACAGCAACTGGATTTTCCCGTAGCGGCTCCCAGCGCTAATCCCTTTGGCTATGTCAGTCCTACTACTGCTCAACATGTTGAGCAACAACTCGGCGACCGAATTCCTTATATTATAGACGGTGGACCTTGCCAAATTGGAATAGAATCTACAATTATTAATTTAGTAAACAATGAAGTAGAAATACTACGTTTGGGCGGCTTGGCTATTGAGGAAATTGAAACTGTTATTAAGCAGCCCGTAAAATATGTGAAAACGAGTAGTTCTAACCCGAAAGCACCGGGCATGCTGAGCAGCCATTACGCGCCTCGTAAAAAAGTTTTACTGGGCAACATCCGTGAAAATTTAAAAAATTACAATCCGGAACGAACAGGTATTCTATCTTTCCAAAATGTTTGGGAGCAGGTTCCCCGTAATCAGCAATTTATTTTAGCCCCTAATGGCGATACCAATGAGGCTGCCCGAAATTTATTTGCGGCTTTACGGCAGCTGGATTCCTTATCTATCGATATAATTTTGGCGGAGTTAGTACCGGAAACAGGTTTGGGCAAAGCTATAAATGACCGATTAATCCGTGCTTCTTTCTAGTATGCTAGTTAATAGATTATGCAAATATGGTGTTAATTTTAAAAGTATGCTGGTTGTGGCAAAACTTACTGATTTGCTGTTGAACGAAGGTTTACCACCGACTAAAACGAAAACAAATGAATAGTGTAGCTGTATTCTGCGGTGCTAATTTTGGTAGTAATCCCATTTATAAAATCAAGGCCCAGGTATTAGGAAAATTGTTGGCCGAGCGAAACATTAAACTGGTATTTGGCGGCGGCAAAGTAGGTTTAATGGGTGCTATTGCCGATAGTGTATTGGCGCACGGCGGAAGAGTAACAGGAGTAATTCCACAAAGTTTAGTAGACCGGGAAGTAGCCCATGCCGCGCTTACGGAATTGCACGTGGTACAAACCATGCACGAACGCAAAGCTTTAATGGCCAGTTTAGCGGATGGCTTTATTGCCATGCCCGGCGGCTTTGGTACCCTGGATGAAGTTTGTGAAATTATCACCTGGAACCAACTGGATATTATCACTAAACCCGTGGCCTTTTATAACGTGAATAATTACTTTAACTCGTTTATGCAGTTCATAGACGGGAGCGTGGCCGACGGCTTTATCCGGGAAGAACACTGGGCGAGCTTGATTGTAGCGGAAGAACCGGAAGAACTATTGCAAAAGTTGCGAGCTTATACTCCGGTAACTGTCTGTAAATGGATAGATTTAAATAAAGTTTAAAAAGAAGACATCCTCGTGGAGCTGCCTTCTTTTTTAAAATCAATCCTGCAGAAATAAAGTTTTAATGGCGTAAAATCAGCTGTTTCACGGCCTCTACCCATAGGGGACTAGAGTTTAAGCTTTCTACCAATTGCCAGTGTTTGCCGCCGGCTTTTTCAAACAGTTCCTTAAATTCGCTGCCTACTTCAATGGTGGTTTCCAAACAATCGGCCACAAAAGCCGGACTAAACGCCAGCACTCGCTTTTTCCCTTGCGCTGGTAAATCTTGCAGTAATATATCGGTATAAGGTTTTAACCACGGGTCTTTTCCTAGCCGCGATTGGAATGTAACGCTGTATTGGTCTTCCGTTAGGTTTAATTCTTTAGCCAGCAACCGCGAGGTTAGAAAACATTGGGCCCGGTAGCAATAGCGGTTCATTTTATGGTAGGTATCGCAGCAGGAACCTAGTTTACAATAATTATTCACGCTGCCTTTTAAAACGTGTCGTTCTGGTATGCCATGGTAACTAAAAACCACGTGGTCGTATTGTTCTTTTTCTAAATACTTGCGGCCCAAAGCGGCAAAAGCCTGAATAAACAACGGATCGTCGCAGAACGAACTGATAAAAGTAATATCCGGCACAATCCACCATTCCCGGACAATTTCCATTACTTTGTCCTGCACGGAGCCGGTAGAAGCCGAGGCGTACTGCGGAAACAAGGGTAGCACAATAATCCGGTCCACATATTTACTGCGCAGTTCTTCTAACGCACTCTGAATGCTGGGGCTTTGGTAGCGCATACCCAAAGCCACGTGGTATTTAGAACCCAGTTCCTCTTGGAGTTTATTTTTTAAATCTACGCTGTGGTACAACAAAGGCGAGCCGCGTTCTTCCCACAGCTCTTTATATATTTTGGCCGATTTAGGAGCCCGGAACGGAGCAATAATGCCGTTGATTAAAACAAAACGTTGGGGCGTGGGTATATCAATTACCCGCTTATCCATCAAAAATTCCCGCAGGTATTTCCGTACATCACCCGTTTCAGGAGTATCGGGCGTACCTAAATTAACTAATAAAACCCCGGTTTTCCGGGTGTTGGTGTCATTCATGTTTAGCGTTGCCGGTTTCAGGTTGCAAGTTACTAGTTGCTAGTTGAAAAGTTTGAAAGTTGAAAGGTTATAAAGTTGAAAAGTTAACATATGTAAGCCCAGCTTTGTTCTAAAATTTATCGGGCAACAAGCTTACGTGAAGAAGAACAACAAAAATCCAACAAAAAGCCGTACTTTTGCGCCCTCGTTGCCAGAGATAGAGGAAATTAGCTGAAAACTTTAAAATTTAAACGTTAAGTACTTTGTTGGAGTAAGAATTAACAATAGATAAAAATTCTCAGTAGTAACCCAAAATTTCAACCTTTTAACCTTACAACTTTCCAACCTTCTAACCTGCAACTTGTAACCTGTAACCGTTAACCAATTATGAGCGAAAAACCACACAAAGCCGGGTTTGTCAGTATTATTGGCAAACCCAACGTAGGCAAATCTACGCTCATGAACGTAATGGTGGGCGAGCGGCTATCTATAATTACCTCTAAAGCCCAAACCACGCGGCACCGGATTATGGGTATTCTTAACGGTGCTGATTTTCAGGTGGTGTATTCCGATACGCCGGGTATTATTCAGCCGAAGTACGAGTTGCACCAATCGATGATGCGGTTTGTAAGTGCTTCTTTAGAGGATGCTGATGTTATTTTATTTGTTACGGACATTTACGAAAAGCACGACGAGGAGGAAATAATTAAACGGCTGCAAAACGTAGAAGCTAAAATCCTGCTGCTGATCAATAAAATAGACCAATCTTCGGAGCCGGAAGTAGAAGAAAAAGTGGCTTACTGGCAAGATAAAATTAAAGCCGATCGCATTATTCCCATTTCGGCTCTGGAGAAATTCAATACGGACCAAGTTTTTAATTCTATTCTGGAATATTTACCGGTGCATCCGCCGTACTACGATAAAGATGAACTAACCGATAAGCCCGAACGTTTCTTTGCCGCCGAGTTTATCCGCGAAAAGATTTTCCTGAATTATAAAAAAGAAATTCCGTACAGCTGCGAAGTAGTAGTGGAAGAGTTTAAAGAAGATGATACCATTATCCGGATGCGGGCCGAAATTATGGTGGAACGCAAAAGCCAGAAAGGCATTGTAATCGGCCACGAAGGTAAAATGCTGAAAAAAGTAGGCACCCAGGCCCGGCAGGAAATGGAGCAGTTTTTTGCCAAACAAGTGCATTTAGAATTGTACGTACGCGTGCAGGAAGATTGGCGCTCTAACCCCAAAGCGCTTAATAAATTTGGGTATAACGATTTGTAGTTACTGGTTTTTAGTTGCTAGTTATTAGTTAAAACCTATCATCTACTAATAACGAACAACCAACAACTAGTAACTATGTGCCATGGAAGGAATACCGGCTGTAAACTGCCGGCCATGGATTTTAATTAATTTCTAAATCGGTTTCGGTAACCCGTCCGCTCCGGCACGGGCTGAAACCACAAAACAAAGACGAATGTCAAATATTGTTGCAATTGTGGGGCGCCCCAACGTGGGTAAATCCACGCTTTTTAACCGCCTGGTAGGCGAGCGTAAAGCCATTATGGATAACCAAAGCGGCGTTACCCGCGACCGCCATTACGGCTACGGCGAATGGATTGGTAAAAATTTTACCGTGGTAGATACCGGCGGCTACGTGCACGGCTCCGATGATATTTTCGAAGGAGAAATCCGGAAACAAGTAGAACTGGCCATTAAAGAAGCTACCGTAATTTTATTTATGGTGGATGTAGAAGAAGGTTTGCACAGCCTCGACGAAGAGTTTGCCGCGGTATTGCGCCGCTCCGATAAGCCCATTTACATTGTAGCCAATAAAGCTGATACCAACTTAAAATCGCAATTTATCGGCGATTTTTACGCTTTAGGTTTAGGCGAGGAAATATTCCCGGTATCCTCGGCTAGCGGCTCCGGCACCGGTGACTTATTAGACGAAGTGGTGAAGCATTTTCAGACCGAAGATGCTGAAAACCCCGACGAAGGTATTCCAAGATTAGCGGTTGTAGGCCGGCCTAATGTGGGGAAATCCTCGTTCGTTAATTTATTACTCGGCGAAGAGCGGAATATTGTAACCGATGTAGCCGGCACAACCCGCGACTCGATTAATTCCCGTTACAATGCTTTCGGGATGGAATTTATTATTACCGATACGGCCGGCTTGCGTCGTAAAACCAAAGTGCACGAAGATATTGAGTTTTATTCGGTGTTGCGGTCTATCAAAGCTATTGAAGAATCGGATGTGTGCATTGTGATGCTAGATGCGACCCGCGGCCTGGAAGCGCAGGACATGAACATTATTGGGCTTGCCGATAAAAACCGCAAAGGCATTGTGATTCTGGTAAACAAATGGGATTTAGTGGAAAAAGAAACCAATACCATGAAAGAATACGAAGAGCAGCTCCGCGAAAAAATGGCGCCGCTTACCTACATGCCCATTATTTTTACGTCAGTATTAACCAAACAGCGGGTACACAAAGCCATTGAAACGGCTTACCAGGTTTACAAAAACAAAACGCAGAAAATATCTACTTCCAAATTAAACGATGTCATCTTAAAAGAAATTGAAGCGTATCCGCCGCCAGCAATTAAAGGAAAATTTGTGAAAATTAAGTACATCACCCAGTTACCGACGCATAATCCTACCTTCGCATTTTTCTGTAATTTACCGCAGTACATTAAAGAAAGCTACACCCGTTTCCTGGAAAATAAAATCCGGAAACATTTTGGTTTTGAAGGGGTGCCGATTAACATTGTTTTCCGAAAAAAGTAAACATAATTTTAAATTCAGAAATAATTCCCTCCAGATTATATATACGTGGTAAAAGTTGATTTTTAGTAATTCATTTTAATATAGTACTACAAGAAAAGAGCCTCACTTAGGTGGGGCTTTTTTATGCGTATTAGTTCGGAAAACAATTCTGTAATAACTCCGTATAAACCACAAATTATATATTAAAAGGCTTCTATTAAGCTCAAAGAAAAGCGTTTTATAAAATCTGCCACCGAACCCTTGAAACTATGAAAAAACTATTGTTTATGTTTATTGCGGCCAGCGCTTTTACATTTACTTCTTGCGAATCTAAACAGGAAAAAGCGGCCGAGGATGCTACAGAACACAGAGAAGACGCAGCTGAACACCAGGAAGAGGCAGCGAAAGATAATGCAGAAGCCTCAAAGGATAGTATTGACGCCGTTACTCCCCAGTAACCAGCAAACGTAAATCTATTATGAGGAAAGGCCCGGCTTTATCGCCGGGCCTTTTTTATTGTTTCATCCGGAAAACTCGCTTTCCATTATTTAAGTTGTTAACCCAGTCTTTTTTGAATTAAAGTACTTACTAACTGAAATAACCGGCGAGGCTCCAGCGTACGCCAGTGGATTTCTTCCAGGTTGCCGCCAAAGTTAATGTAATAATCCAGGTTGTATTTTTTCATCTCTTCGAGAACAAAATCCTGAAAGTTAATAGCTACAATCCAGCCATCTTCCACGTCTTCAAACCATTCTTCGTAATAACAATCATCGGAACCGTGAAAATTAAATACGTTTTCGCCGATTAAAATAAATTTCTGAATACCTTCCTGCACCATCGGGTCAATAATGTTCCGCTTTAGCTGCATAATATCGTTGTGCAGGGTATCATTCCACTCGCCGATAAATTCAATAATGCAAAAACGTAAATCGTAATCCACAAAAAGTATTTTTAAGAACAGCGTTTCCGATTCAATATCGTCCCACTGCGGATGGATGTAGTAGCCGTATATGGTATTCGTAAATTCCATTAAGTTATTCTCCGCGCCGAAAAGGGGGGAACGCGGGTCTTCAGAAGCACTGTAGGCCTCGATCCAGTTGTAAAAAGGCTCAATGGTATGCATAAAATGAGTAAAAATTTAGATAATTAAATTTACTCATTCCTACTCAAAACCAAAAACGAGGTTTCTTATTTGAATCGCAGATTTACGCGGATAACACGGATTTAGCAGATTATTTTCAGGGACACTTAAAAAATTTATTTCGCCGAAGAGCAACCATCTTTAATCTTCTCTCACTTAAAGAAGGATGTTTTATATGTAACTGTTCCAGGTTCACAAATTCTGTTCACCTTGTATTTTAAATCTTTACATTCTGGTTCTGATAAACAATCCGCGAAATTCGTGTCATCTGCAAAAATCTGCGATTCTGATTTTACTTTTGGTATTGCTCAAGAGCTTCGCGCACGTTACCGTATCGCTTGATTAAGGCGGTGGCTTTTGCTTCATCAACCTTTAATTCATCCATCACCATCCGGATGGCTCGGTTTACCAATTTGTGGTTAGACAGTTGCATGTCTACCATTTTGTTGCCTTTCACGTGGCCGAGTTGAATCATGGTGGCGGTAGTAAGCATGTTTAAGGCAAGTTTTTGGGCGGTGCCCGCTTTCATGCGGGTGCTGCCGGTTACAAACTCCGGACCGGTAACGATTTCAACGGGAAACTCGGCCGCAGCGGCTACTTTTGAACCGGCGTTACACACAATGCAACCCGTAACAAGGCCATTTTTTCGGGCTGTTTCCAAGCCGCCTATTACGTAAGGCGTTCGGCCAGAAGCCGCAATACCTACCACCACATCTTTATTTGAAATAGTGTAAGCTTGTAAATCCTGCCAAGCCTGGCTAAAATCATCTTCGGCAAATTCTACTGCCTTCCGGATAGCGGTGTCGCCGCCGGCTATAATTCCTACTACTAAACCGTGCGGTACACCATAAGTCGGCGGGCATTCCGAAGCATCTACAATTCCTAACCGGCCGCTGGTACCGGCCCCAATATAAAACAACCGGCCACCCGCCCGCATTTTTTCTACCACAGCTTTTACCAAGGCTTCTATTTGCGGAATAGCTTTTTCTACTGCCAGCGGTACGGTTTTATCTTCCTGGTTAATATTGGTTAGTAGTTCGTTTACCGACATTTTTTCCAGATTATCGAAATGGGAGGCGGTTTCGGTAGTACTCATTAGTAAGTTTCAAGTTGGAAGTTGTAAGTTTATGAAAAAGGATATATTCATGGCAATGCAACCTTAGATTTATCTTTTTACTTTTTTAAACGGCCGATTATTTGAAATTTATCGAAGACGTAGTCAGTGTGCGGAGCGTCTTGCAGTTCTTCCGTTAAATCTTGCCCCGCCCAATGTTCGTAATGGTTGCCGCGGCTCCATAATCGTGATTTTTTTACATCGTAAATAGCACCTTTGTAAGCAATCCAGATATCATCGTGGTCTTGCCCGTTGCGTAAAGCTAATTGATTTTTGGTGTATTCTGGGAGTACCTTTTCTGCCATGAAGCAAAGCAATTATAAAAATAGCATAGTTACACAGCGGGACATAAATATTTTTAATTTAGCAAAAATATAATTTTTTGCTCGCAACTAGAAGATAGCTTTTCAGGTCATATGTTTAATGATACCTCCAAGATTTATCTGCTTTTCTAATTCAATGCGCGATGAAGTTACTTTTAAAAAACATTAACCAAAGCTTTAGGTTGCTCGTTTGCGGGAGCGAATATTTATTATTAATCGTTTTACTTCTTCCGGCCAGCACAGCCCTGGGGCAGCAGATCGAATATTCCGGTCAGATAAATTCGGGATTATCCTGGTTTGGTGGTAGATCAGCAGCAAACAGTTCTAAAATTGTTTTAAACGATATAAATGTTCCCAATTATACTAATCATCCGTATGGTAAAAAACCAGGTATTTCGTACGGGGCTTTAGTGCAAGCACAAATAATTACAAACCATAAAATAGTATTTGGGGTGCAGACTGGTTACGAAGTTTTAAAGAGCAAAATAGATATTGATGGCTTCTTCAGTTCGAACTACAGATTATCTACCTTTACTGGCGGAGAAACTGTTTTAAGGAATAATTTTATTAATTTTCAACCCTTTTTCGGGTACAGAGTTAAGCAAAATAATTGGACGTTGGATATAACGGCAGGGCCTGAGTTTGGTTTATTTTTGAAAAGTCACGAAAAAGGATTTGCTACTGAAGCTGGTGGTTATAAGTATACCACCGACTTAAAGCGAACCCATCCGGTAATGGATTGGCGAGCCTGCCTAAATGCTACCGCTTATTACCGGAAAATAGGCGTGAGTTTAGGGTACGCGCACGGCTTAAGTAATTACCAGGCCAACCTGGAAGGGGCAGATTATGAAACTTACTCCCGCATAACCCGCTTCGGAATAATATATCGCTTTAACTAATTTAATAATTTAAACTTGTAACCTGCAACCTCTAAGCCAGCCGCGATTGCGTTAAAATCCAGCGGTTGGGTATTTCGCCTTTAGCGGCGAGTAAATAATCTTCGTAAGAACACGGTATTATTTGAGGTTGTTTTTCGGAGCGCAGCGGCTCTACTTCCATCCACCATTTATCGCTTACCTTGCTTTTATAAAACACCATTTTATTGGGGTTATCATGAAAACCAATGGCGTATTTTAAAAACTTGTTGCTGGTAAAATCAGTTTCGTTTTTACGATGATAAAATCCCTCCACAAAATACCAGATCATAACGGCAATGGCAGAGGCTGTTACCTGACGCACATCTAAGGCTGGATTGTATTCATAAATACCAAAAGAGGTAAGCGAATCGTTTAATCCGGCATACCAGCATAATTGGCAAGCTTCCTCGCCGGTTAGGCCAAAGGGATTGGCGGGTTCGTAGCCCGGTGCATCGTTGTGTTTTAACGCCCGGATATCAAAACTAATAAGATCGGCGTGCCGGAGAACGGGTTCCACTTCCTGAATATTGGTGTGTACCTGACCAAGACGAATTGTTTCGAAATGCAGCTTTTCTAAAACTACGGCTACTTCCTGTTCTACAAAGTACGATTGGTAGGCAACCTGGCTCAGGCTGAATAAATAATTAGGTTCGTGCAGCAGAATACGTTGCAGGTGTTGCCGGTGCGCGGGTACCTCCACTTCTTCGCTCATATCAATGTGGGAGTCAACAATAACCAGATTGATGGCTTTGTCCAGGTTTTCGTACGCTAGGAATTGGCCGTAATCTAAGTCGTGGCTGCCGCCAATTAGCACCGGCAACGTGTTATGACTAATCAGGTTTTCTACAATTTCTTTAATGCGCAGGTAAGTGTCTTCCAGCGTAATGCCGGAAAGTAAATTGCCTAAATCAACAATTTTATAACGTCCTGTTCCTTTCTTTAAGGCGTATAATTTACGCCTAACTTCGTCGGCTGGGCAAATTTCTGGCTGCGTATCTACCCCAGTTCCTCGTACTTCATTTATTCCTAACAAAGCAATATCAGCTTGCCGCCAATCCGGAAATTTATGAATAAAAGAATCAAGGCTGGCTCCAAAAGTTTTGGGGCTACTTTGCGACAGATTAAATTCTTCGGTAATAGGTTCAAAGAAAATAGATAGATTCATGCGGAAATAGTAATGTATATCAAAAATACTAAAATTGTGCAGACTGCTTCAGGTAAAAGCATTTTGGGGTTAGTATTTTTTAAATTTTTAATTCGGATTCAGTCAGAAGTACGTATCTTTCGGAGATGCTTTTTTTACAAAAAAGACGTTATACCAATGTATTGTTACGTATTTATTTAGTAAAAAGTACAAGAACTCTCGATGAGCGCCATACCCCAAATAACCCGTGCATTTGATATTTTAGCGTATCAGTTGCAAAAATATCCTCAAACCGATTGCTTAGCGGCTAAAATAAACGGCGCTTGGCAAACCCAGAGTACGCAGCAAGTAAAAGATGCCGTAGATAAGTTTAGTTTGGGTTTATTGGCCAACGGAATTAAAAAGAATGATAAAATAGCCTTGGTATCTTTTAACCGGCCGGAGTGGATTATTGCTGACTTAGGTATTCAGCAAATGGGGGCAGTTAGCGTACCCATGTACCCCACCATTACCGAAGAAGATTACCGGTATATATTTAAAGAAGCCGAAGTAAAGCTTATTCTGGTTTCCGACGAAAAATTATATAACCGGGTAAGTGCGGCTACTGCCCAAATAGAAGGTATTCAGGGAATTTATTCTTTTGACCACCTCACTGGAGTGAAACATTGGTCAGAAATTTCAGACCAATATAAGGCTGTAAGCGCAGCAGAATTAGAAGCCAGCAAAGCCGCTATTACTTCCAAAGATTTATTTACCATTATTTATACCTCGGGTACAACCGGCAATCCCAAAGGGGTAATGCTGACGCATCATAACATTGTCAGTAATTATACATCCTGCCAGCCTTATGTGCCGGTTAATAACCAGCACCGGGCCTTAAGTTTTTTACCGCTTTGTCACATTTACGAACGCATGCTCTCGGTATTGTACATCGCCGAAGGAGTAAGTATTTATTACGCCGAAAGTATAGAAAAAGTAGCCGATAATTTGCGCGAAGTAAAACCCCACGTATTTGCCACCGTGCCGCGCTTATTAGAAAAAGTGTACGATAAAATTGTGGCGAAAGGAAGAGAGTTAACTGGGGTGAAAAAATCTTTATTTTTTTGGGCTTTAGAATTAGGTTTAAAGTACGATGTGCGGGGTACAAGTGCCTGGTATAATGCTCAATTAGCAATAGCCAATAAAATTATTTTTAATAAGTGGCGCGAAGCGTTAGGCGGCAATGTAATTGCCATTGTATCGGGTGGTGCCGCTTTGCAACCGCGCCTGGCCCGGGTATTTGGGGCGGCCAACATTCGGGTAATGGAAGGGTATGGACTTACCGAAACTTCTCCTGTAATTGCGGTTAACCGGCATAACCCCGAAGATCACATGATCGGTACCGTAGGTCCGCCGGTGGACGACATAGAAGTAAAAATTGCGGAATCGGACGGTGAAATCTTAACTCGCAGTGCCAGCGTAATGAAAGGCTACTACAAGCACCCGGAACAAACCGCCGAAGTAATTGATGCGGATGGTTGGTTTCATACTGGTGATATTGGCGAATTAGTAGAAGGAAAATACCTGCGAATTACCGACCGGAAAAAAGAAATGTTTAAAACCTCGGGCGGTAAATACATTGCTCCTCAACTAATTGAAAATAAACTAAAAGAATCGGTTTTAATTGAGCAGGTAATGGTAATTGGCGACGGGCGTAAATTTGCTTCGGCGTTAATTGTCCCTTCTTTTCCTGATTTACGCGAATGGTGCCGCCTGCATAATATTCCGTACACTACCGATGCAGAAATGATTAAACACCCCGAAGTACTGGCCAAATACGATAAGGAAGTTAAGAAGTATAACGAGCATTTTGCGCAATGGGAACAAATTAAACGCCACGAACTGCTGTCAAAATTGTGGAGTATTGAAAGCGGAGAATTGACCGCCAAATTAAGTCTCAAACGCAAAGTTATTCTGCAGAATAATCAAGAACTCATCGAAAAAATTTATTAATTACTGCTCTCACTTAAATTTTACAAATCTGGTACAAACCAAGTTAACAGAAGCAAAAGCCAGGTAGCTTTGTACTTTTGGGTGGCTTTTGCTTTGTTGCTAGCAATGCCAACTTCCGCTTCGGTAGTTGTAGTAATTTTTTCGTTTTAGTGGTACGTATTTAGTTTATGGTTACCAATTTACTTTTCTGCGTACTGGCCGTAGATTCATTCTACTTCTTTCAGGATAAGAGGTAGACACTCGCTTTTCTGTTCTACTTTTCTATTATTTCTTCGGATAAAATCTGGTTTAATCAGTTAAAATTTAAGTAGACAGAAAATTTATTTTAAAATGTGTTATGCTTGCATACTATTTTTTTAGTTTCTTTCGTATATTTGATAACACCTCGCTTACCCATGAAGCCCGAAGAAACCGTCGATTATAATGTAAAAGTATGTTGGCACGCCATTGCCAGAATGTATAACCTGCAAGCCGCTAAATTTGATATTACCACTTCTATTGGTTTTGTTCTCTTAAATATTCATCCGCAGGAAGGTACGCCAGCCACGAAGATTGCGCCTAAAATGGGCCTTGAAGCCCGTAGTTTAACCCGAATTTTAAAAAGTATGGAAGAGGATGGGTTAATATACAAAGTAGGCGATGCTATTGACAAACGTTCCGTGCGGATATTCCTAACAGAGAAGGGATTAGACAAGAAAGAATTGGCCCGGCAAACCGTTAGGACTTTTAATCAGAAGGTACGCGAACAAATACCTGAAAATGAACTGGCAATATTTTTTAAGGTAATTAACCAAATTAACGGTTTAGTGGAAAGCAAAGAAGTTTATAAGTAACACGCGGAAGCATTCTTACTTGAATTATAAGTACTTTGACGAAATGAGTTTATACCAATTTTTTGCTTGTTAAAAATTTACTGGTCGAGCAACCAACAACTAATAACGAACAAAACTTAGTGTCTAACATTCTGATACTTGTATCTATAAAATGAAAAGAATAATAAAAAAAGTTGCGGTTTTAGGTTCGGGCGTTATGGGTTCGCGCATTGCCTGCCATTTTGCCAATATTGGCGTGCCGGTACTGCTGCTTGATATGGCGCCTAAAGAACTGGCCCCGGAAGAAGCCCAACGTGGTTTAACCCTGGACCATCCCGCGGTAAAAAACCGGATTGTGAACAGCGCCTTACAAACGGCCATTGGCTCTAATCCGGCCCCGCTTTACCGTAAAACCGACGCGAAATATATTACTACGGGTAACTTCCAAGATAACCTAAAAGATATTGCTACCTGCGACTGGGTATTAGAAGTGGTGGTAGAAAATTTAAAAATTAAGCAACAACTTTTCGAGAAAGTAGAACAATTCCGTAAACCAGGTACCCTCATTACTTCTAACACATCGGGTATTCCCATTCACCTGATGGCAACCGGCCGCTCCGATGATTTCCGGAAACACTTTTGTGGAACGCACTTTTTTAATCCGCCGCGGTATTTAAAACTGCTCGAAATCATTCCGAGCCCCGAAACCGATAAAACGGTAGTAGATTTTTTGCTGCACTACGGCGATTTATACCTGGGCAAAACCACTGTGCTGGCGAAAGATACGCCGGCTTTTATTGCCAACCGCATCGGTATTTTCGGGATAATGGATGCTTTTTACCAGATGCAAAAGCTGGGCTTAAACATCGACGAAGTGGACCGCATTACGGGCCCCGTAATTGGTCGCCCTAAATCGGCCACTTTCCGCACCCTGGATGTAGTAGGTTTAGATACATTAGCGAAAGTAGCCCAGGGCTTGTACCAAACCGGCGAGAAAGACGAGGCCCGCCACTTATTTCAATTACCCACTTACGTGCAGCAAATGCTGGAGCAAAACTGGCTGGGCGATAAATCGGGCCAAGGCTTTTACAAGAAAACTAAAAATGCGCAAGGTGAAACCGAAATCCTGACTTTAGATTTAAACTCGCTGGAGTACGCGCCCAAGCAAAAAGTAAAGTTTGCCAGTATGGAGTCGCTCAAAACCATGGATAACCTGAAGCCGCGCTTAAAAGCTTTTTATACTGGTTCCGATAAAGCCTCCGAGTTTTTTAAAGCCACGGCGCACGGTTTGTTCCAATACATTTCTAACCGCATTCCCGAAATATCCGACGAATTATACCGGATTGACGATGCTATGCAGGCTGGTTTTGGCTGGGAAATTGGGCCGTTTGAAATGTGGGATGCCCTGGGCATAGCCGAAACAATAAAAGTCATGGAAGCAGAAGAACGCAAACCAGCCGCTTGGGTGTACGATTTGCTGGCGGCCGGACATGCTTCGTTCTATAAAACGGATCGGGGCACGCGCCTGTATTATGATATTCCAACCCAATCTTACCGAAATATACCAGGCACTGAAAGCTTTATTATTCTGGACAATTTCCGGGAAAGCAACGTCGTCTGGAAAAATAACGGGGCTACTTTGTTTGACATTGGCGATGGCATCCTGAATTTAGAATTCCAAACCAAAATGAATACTATCGGTTCCGAAATTATTCAGGGGCTGAACAAAGCCATAGAAATCGGCGAGAAAAATTTCCGGGGATTAGTAGTCGGGAACGATGCGCCTAACTTCTCGGCGGGCGCTAATCTGGCCTTGGTTTACATGTACGCCCTTGACCAAGATTACGATGAAATGAACCTTATGATCCGGCAGTTCCAGAATACCATGATGCGCATGCGTTACAGCGCCATTCCGGTAGTAGCCGCGCCGCATGGTTTGGCATTGGGTGGCGGTTGCGAGTTAAGTCTGCACGCCGATAAAATTCAGGCCGCCGCCGAAACCTATATCGGGCTCGTGGAGTTTGGCGTGGGTTTAATTCCGGGGGGCGGTGGTACCAAAGAAATGACTTTACGCACCGCTGATTCTTTTGAAGAAGGCGACCCGGAGTTTAACAGCTTACGCAATACCTTCACCACCATCGCCATGGCGAAAGTATCTACTTCGGCGGAAGAAGCCTTTGATTTAGGATTTATGCGCCGCGGTGATGCCATTACCATTAACAATAACCGCTTACTCGCCGAAGCTAAGTTAGCCACAATAGAACTCGCCGAAGCCGGCTATACGCAACCCCTGCCGCGCAAAGACATTAAAGTACTGGGCCGCGGTGCCTTAGCCATGTTTATGGCCGGTGTTTACGCCATGTACGAAGGAAGCTACATCTCGGAGCACGATCAAAAAATTGCCCGCAAATTAGCTTACGTCATGTCGGGGGGTGATTTATCGGCTCCCACGTTGGTATCGGAGCAATACTTACTCGACCTGGAGCGCGAAGCATTTTTATCGCTCACCGGCGAACGCAAAACCCTGGAACGCATCAAAAGCATATTAACCTCGGGTAAACCGTTAAGAAATTAGTGAAGAGTGAAGAGTTATAAGTTGAGAGTTATGAGTTTAAAGTTATATATGAAGAGTTAAGATATGCTTACAAGCTTGTTTTCCTGGATTATTTTAAAGAACTATTTTGTAAGCGTGATAAGCTGTTATTCTGTTCAACTTTAAATATTTCATTAGTAAGAAAAAATGAAATTAATAAAGAGTAATAATTATGTAGTTGATTGTCATAACTCTAAAAGCCGAACAACTAATTACGACCAGCTACTTAGTGTACATAACAACTAGTAAGTGTTTTTAAAATAATAGTTAAAATAGTGATAATAAAACCAGCCGCCACTCTTCTAGTCATCCTGAAAGGAACTAGCCGGGATTGGTAATAAACCTTTACTTACTAAAGAGCAAACTGCTTTTTACAGAAATGTGGAACCAGAACTATTTCACTTACATCGCTACTAACCCGCGCAAAACGGTTCTTTACGTGGGAGTTACTAACGACTTAGAAAGACGATTAAACGAGCGTTTTGAGAATAGAGGAAAACCAGAAACTTTTGCTGGCAAATATTACTGTTATAACCTTCTTTATTATGAGCGGCATTTAAAGATGATTCATGCCATTGAACGGGAAAAGGAAATAAAGTTAATGAGCCGGGAAGATAAAGAGAAGCTGATTAAATCGGAGAATCCACATTTATTATTTTTAAAAATCAGAGATTAAGAGAGCAGTTAAACATACCTGTTTCATTGTTAGCTCTTTTGGTTGGCCGGTTAGATCCTTTCAGGATGACAGGAGAAGGAAGCTAAATGAAGATTAAATAAACGGGTTTGATATTTAGTTATAAAAAGTAAAAAGGTTTAAGATCATTCGAAAATCTAACGTCCAATACCTAACATCTAAAAATATGCAAAATGCCTATATCGTAGCCGGTTACCGTTCGGCTATTACCAAAGCAAACCGGGGCGGTTTTCGGTTTACCCGCCCCGACGACCTGGCTGCCGATGTTATTAAATATTTGCTGGCTTCGGTTCCCCAACTAGACCCCGAGCGGGTGGATGACTTGATTGTGGGCAATGCGGTGCCCGAAGCAGAACAAGGCTTACAAATGGGCCGGATGATTGCCTTACTCGCTTTACCCACCAGTGTATCCGGGATGACGGTAAACCGTTATTGTGGCTCCGGGATTGAAACCATTGCCATTGCCTGTAGTAAAATTGCCGCTGGTATTTCCGATTGTATTATTGCCGGTGGTACCGAATCCATGTCACTGGTGCCCACGGTAGGTTTTAAAACAGCGCCTAATTATAATTTGGCGGTAAAGCACCCGGAATATTTTTTAAGCATGGGCTTAACCGCCGAAGCAGTCGCGAAAGATTATAACATCACCCGCGAAGACCAGGACGAATTCTCTTATAATTCGCATCAGAAGGCCATTAAAGCCATTGAAGCCGGTTTGTTGCAGGAGCAGATTGTGCCCATTACCATTGAAGAAACCTACGTAGACGATAATGGCAAAAAGAAAACCCGTTCCTACGTGGTAGATGCCGACGAAGGTCCGCGGGCCGATACTTCCCTGGATAAGTTAGCTAAGCTGAAGCCCGTATTCGCCCAAAACGGAACGGTAACCGCCGGCAACGCTTCGCAAACGTCGGATGGAGCTGCCTTTGTCATTGTCATGAGCGAGCGAATGGTAAAAGAACTCAATCTCGAACCAATTGCCCGCATGGTGACGTACGCTACCGGCGGTGTAGATCCGCGCATTATGGGCATGGGGCCTATCGCGGCCGTGCCGAAAGCCATCAAGCAAGCTGGCCTGCACCTGAATGATATCGACCTTTTTGAAATAAACGAAGCTTTCGCGGCGCAAACCTTAGCGGTAATTCGCCATTTAGATATTCCGGAGGAAAAATTAAACGTGAGTGGCGGCGCTATTGCTACTGGTCACCCTTTAGGTTGTTCCGGTGCCAAACTCAGCATCCAGCAATGGCACGAACTCCGTCGCCGAAAGCAGAAATACGGTTTAGTAACCGCTTGTGTAGGTGGCGGCCAAGGCGTAGCAGGAATTTATGAATTACTTAGTTAGATGCTAGAATCTAGACGCTAGACATTAGACTTATGCATAATGATAAGGAGTTAAAGATCTGGCAAGAAGGAATTATTTTAGCAAAGCTAATTTATCAGGCTACGGCTAATTTTCCTTCTAATGAAAAATATGGACTTACATCACAAATAAACAGATCAGCAGTTTCTATTCCGTCTAACATAGCTGAAGGGGCTGGTAGAAGTTATGATAAGGAGTTTATTCAGTTTTTAGGCATTGCACTTGATTCAGCCTTTGAGCTTGAAACACAAATTATCCTCGCTAATTCTTTTGGTTTTATAAAAGAAGAAAATTTTTCAGAATTGTCTGAATAATTAGTAAAAGTACAGAAGATGATTAATGGTTTTCGATTATCAATTATAAATAAAAAATCTAATGTCTAGATACTAGTGTCTAGCGTCTAAGCTTATGGAAACAATAAACAAAACCCTGAAAGGCGGGGAGTTCTTGATTAAAGAAACTGCGGCTGCCGATATATTTATTCCCGAAGAATTTAACGAAGAGCAGCGCATGATGGCCGACACAGCCAAGGGATTTGTGCAGACGCAGGTAGAACCTTTGCTGGACCGACTGGATAACCACGAAGAAGGCTTGATGGAAGGTTTGATGAAACAGGCCGGCGAGTTAGGTTTATTTGCGTTAAGCTTGCCCGAAGAATACGGTGGCTTTGATAAAGATTTTAATACGGCTTTGCTGGTAACGGAATCGGTAGGCGGCGGGCATTCGTTTCCGGTGGCGTTCGCGGCGCATACCGGTATTGGCATATTACCTATTTTGTATTTTGGTACCGAAGAACAAAAACAAAAATACTTACCCAAATTAGCCAGCGGCGAGTGGACCGCCGCTTATTGCCTCACCGAACCAGGTTCAGGCTCCGATGCACTGGCAGCTAAAACCAAAGCAATACTGGATGCCACCGGCGAAAATTATATTTTAAACGGCCAGAAAATGTGGATTACCAATGCTGGTTTCGCGCAGGTTTTTATTGTTTTTGCGCAGGTGGATGGCAATAAATTTACCGGTTTCATCGTGGAGAAAAATTTTCCGGGTTTGAGCTTAGGCAACGAAGAGCATAAAATGGGCATTAAAGGCTCTTCTACCCGCCAGGTATTTCTAACGGATTGTATCGTGCCGAAAGAAAACGTACTCGGTGAAATTGGGAAAGGGCATTTAATTGCTTTTAATATTTTAAATCTGGGACGGATTAAACTGGCAGCCGCTACGTTGGGAGCTTCTAAAAAGGTATTGAATCTGGCCGTGAAATACGCGAACGAACGGTCGCAGTTTAAAATTCCGATTGCTAAATTTGGGGCTATCCGCCACAAGTTAGGCCAAATGGCGACTCGGATTTATGCCAGCGAATCGGCCTTGTACCGCACTGGTAATGATATTTACCTGAAAGAGCAGGAACTGTTAGCCACCGGTAAACCCTTTGCCGAAGCTTTATTAGGTGCGGCCAAAGAGTTTGCCGTAGAAGCAGCCATGCTAAAAGTAGACGGTTCCGAAACCCTGGATTACGTGGTAGACGAAGGCGTACAAATTTACGGGGGCTATGGCTACTCCGCCGATTATCCCATGGACCGCGCGTACCGCGATGCCCGCATTAACCGCATTTTTGAAGGCACCAACGAAATCAACCGCATGCTTACGGTAGATATGCTCCTGAAAAAAGCTTTAAAAGGAGAGTTAGATTTAATGAGTCCGGCCAAAGCTATTCAGGATGAATTAATGAGCATTCCGGATTTTGGCGAAGAGGAAGAAGGCTTGTTTGTTGCGGAAAAGAAAATGATTCGCAACATGAAAAAGGCTATTTTACTCGTTGCGGGCACCGCCGTGCAAAAATTTATGATGACCCTGGAAAAAGAACAGGAAGTACTCATGAACATTGCCGACATGGCTATAAAAACCTATACCGCTGAATCGACCTTGCTGCGCGTAGAAAAGTTAATTACTCTGCAAGGGGAGGAAGCGGCCGCTCGGCAAAAAGATATGACCATGGTTTACCTGTACGATGCGTTGGATGCTATTTACTTAGCCGGAAAAGAAGCTATTGCCTCTATGGTCGAAGGCGATGAATACAAATTATTATTTATCGGAATAAAGCGTTTCACAAAAGCAGAACCATTTAACACCAAAGAAGCCCGCCGGCGAATAGCAGCCGATATGATTCAGCAGAACCAATTTATTTACTAGTACTAGACGTACGAAGTTATTGCTATTAAAGCCAATTCTTTAATTAGGAGTTGGCTTTTTTAGTGATTAAAGTTATAGTAATATGAAGTAATTGTTAATAAAAAGCGGTTGATTTTAGTAATAAAAAAGGTTGTCTCATCATGTTGCTCTTTAATTAAATATAAATTACTCTATATTTAATTAGTCAGTAATTAGGTAAGATTTTTGTCAAAAGTAGGATATTGCATAATTTTATAGATAATATAGTAAGCCTAACTTCAAAATTACCTGGATAATAAAAAGAATGTTATAGGATTATTCGAATTTGACTAGAATTTTAAAAAATATGCTTATTACCTTTAAGGCAGAAAATATGTAATAGTACTACTCACTAATTTTTAAAGTAGTTTTATACTTTTAAGCTTATTAGCCAAGTTATATTATACAAGGAGTTAGTAAATATGAGTTAATTACGATTTATTTTTTTAAGGAAAAACTATTCACTAATTAAAAGATAACTAACCAACATATAAAAGGTAAATTTTAAATGTTGGTGAAATTATACTTATAAACAGTTTGAATGCTTATATGAAATCTATACTTAAAGTGTTGTTGTTAGGAAGTTTAATGATAGTAAGTCGGTTAAATAAACATAACTGGCAGTTAACCCCTCAACCAGTTGAAGTAATTATTCCGGCAACTTACCCAATGAGCGGGAATGAATTAACTAAAACGGTAAATACCCCCATTCAGCAGCTTTATATTAGTCAACGATAATTTCTTTTAACTTATTCTACTCCAATTTACCGTGTTGGCCTGCAACGATTGAATATGCTGTCGTATATTCTCATGTTCCCGCAAGACTAACTCCGGATCAATGGCTAATATATCCTGGGCTGCTGCCCTGGATTCCTGTAATATTTTAGCATCTTTCGCCAAATCAGCAATTAATAAATCTAATACGCCACTTTGCTGAGTGCCCATTAAATCTCCGGGACCACGTAGTTTTAAATCTATATCGGCAATTTCAAAACCATTGTTGGTGCGCACCATAGTTTCTAAACGTACTTTACTGTCTTTACTTAGTTTATAGCTGGTCATCAGAATGCAATAACTTTGCTCGGCTCCTCGGCCTACACGTCCGCGTAATTGATGCAATTGCGATAAACCAAACCGTTCGGCACTTTCAATAATCATGACCGAGGCATTGGGTACATTTACACCCACTTCAATAACCGTAGTGGCTACCATAATCTGGGTTTCATTTTTTACGAAGCGTTGCATTTCAAAGTCCTTATCCTGCGGCTTCATTTTACCGTGTACCATACTAATCCGGTATTCCGGGAAAGCCCGTTTTACGCTTTCGTATCCATCCATCAAATCTTTATAATCCATGGTTTCGGATTCTTCGATGAGCGGATAAACAATATATACCTGACGGCCTAATTTTATTTGTTCGCGCAGGAAGCCAAATACCCGTAGCCGGTGCGCATCGTAGCGGTGCACCGTAATAATTTCTTTCCGGCCGGCCGGTAATTCATCAATCACGGATACATCTAAATCGCCGTACAAGGTCATGGCCAAGGTACGCGGAATGGGGGTAGCAGTCATAACCAATACGTGGGGTATCATGCGTGGATTTTTCTGCCAGAGTTTGGAGCGCTGTGCTACCCCGAACCGGTGTTGTTCATCAATGATGCAAAGTCCCAGGTTCTGAAACTGTACCACGTCTTCGAGTAAAGCATGCGTACCTACTATCATTTGCATTTCGCCGGATTGCAGTTGTTCGTGCAAAATTCTGCGATCGCTTTGTTTAGTAGAGCCCGTAAGTTTGCCCATGAGAATCCCTAATTTATCGGCGTATTGCTTTAAACCTACGTAATGCTGGTCGGCTAAAATTTCGGTAGGCGCCATTAAACAGGCCTGTGCCCCGTTATCGTGCGCGATAAGCATTGCGATAAAGGCCACAATGGTTTTTCCGCTACCTACATCGCCCTGCAGGAGCCGGTTCATTTGTTTTCCGGCGCCTAAATCTTTGTATATTTCCTTAATTACCCTTTTCTGGGCATTAGTTAAATCAAAAGCTAAATGATTATTATAAAACTCGGTAAGCGTAGGTACTTGTTTAAATACCTGACCTTTTAACTCGGCTTTACGAACTGTTTTTTGCCGCAGCAATTTAAGTTGTACATAAAATAACTCTTCAAACTTAAGACGGAAGCGGGCCGCCGTAAGCTTTTCGGTGGATACCGGAAAATGGATATTCTGTAAAGCATCTAATTTCGAAATCATCCGGTATCGGTCCAGCAGATGAAAAGGTAAGGTTTCTTTTACTTGCGGCTGGGCTAGCTTTAACAATTCGGCCATCATTCGGTTAATAGCCTTGCTATCGATGCGATGATTTTTAAGTTTTTCGGTGGTATTATAAACTGGCTGCAGAAAACTTTGGTCGGCTTTTATTTCGGTTACAGCTTCTATTTCTGGGTGGGCCATATTCAGGCGGCTGTTAAAAAGTGTAGGCTTACCAAAAATGATGTACTCCAAGCCTTTTTGCAGGTGAGTATGCATCCATTTTACGCCTTTAAACCAAACTAATTCCAGTTTACCGGTCTCATCTTGTATTATCACCGACAAGCGTTGTTTACGACCTTCGCCTAATAATTCTTTCGACTTTATAAAGCCTTTTACCTGTACAAAGGGTAAGCCTTCCTCGAGATCTGCAATTTGGTAGAACTGGGTGCGATCGAGATAGCGAAATGGGTAATGCTGAATAAGGTCGCCGTAAGTAAAAATATTAAGTTCTGTTTGTAACAAAGCCGCTCTTTGCGGTCCAATTCCCTTCAGAAACTCAATTTTTGTACGGAAAAAGTTAGACACTTTTGAGAGTTAAGAGTTATGAGTTAAAAGTTATGAGTTGGGTAAAAATCTAATTAAGGAAAAGGTTGAATGTCCTTCTGTTTCACCTATTATTCCATTCGCAAATATAACTTATAACTCATAACTTTAAACTCACTTCCTCCACTCCAAAGTATTAAGCATATGGACGATATCTTTTTTGATGTATTCGATTACGGGAGCTAGGGAATCGTTGGCGGTAGCGGTACGGAAATACAAGGCGCCCCGGAAAAAACGCTCAGTAGAATCAGTTACGTAAAACTGAAACTGACTGGGTACTTCGCCGCTTAATTCAAATAAATTGGCCGTTTTACCTTTAGGCGTTTTTATAACTGCTTCCGTAATGCCTTCGGCCTTTATCTGGTGCTTAGAGGTAAGACGACGGGCGTCTTCTATGAGGGCATTAAAGGTTTTTTGGTTGTGATTTATAGTGCGGTACGTAAGCTGCACGTTGGCATTAAACCGGGGGTAATACACGTTTAACCAATGCGGCTCCGCCAGGCGCGACGAATCAGGACGAATTTTACTGTACACCGAATACTCGAAAAAATAGGGATGTTTTTCGGTGAGCGGTTGGTACTTTGGAACCGGTAAATCAATGCGGTTATAGCCTTTGGGTTTAGGAGTAAACTCTTCGGAACACGAATAAAACAAGAATGAGCCCAGACATAGCAGTAGAATAGGCTGCTTAAGCCACCGATGAAATATTTTCTTTGCTCTCTCCCACATATACTTTTACTAGTTTTACATGCTTATTATCAGCCGATTCTATTACAAACTTAAATTTATCAAATTCAGTATCTTCGCCAGCCAGCGGAATTTTGGAAAACAACTCAATCATTAAACCTCCAATGGATTCGTTTTTGCCCCTTACTGGTTCAAAAACATCAGTAGAACTACCAATAATCCGGCAGAAATCGGCGAGAGAAGTTTTCCCTTCAAAGATATAAGTGTTTTCGTCGATCTGCGAATAAACAATTTCGTCTTCTTCGTCGAATTCATCTTTTATATCCCCGACAACTTCTTCAATTACATCTTCAAAAGTAAGCAAACCTGACGTGCCACCGTATTCATCTACTACAATAGCCATATGAACGTGCCGCTCCTGAAAATCTTTCAGCAAATCATCTACTTTTTTAATTTCCGGTACAAAGTAAGGGGGCCGGATTAAGGTTTGCCAGACAAAATCAGGTTCTGCGTCTAAATGAGGAAGTAAATCTTTTACGTACAAAATGCCTTCTATCTGATCAATGCTGCCATTATAAACCGGTATCCGGGAATATTCATACTGGTTGATTAAGGATAGAATTTCGTCGAGCTTCTGCGTAATGTCAAAAGCAACAATATCCATCCGGGAACGCATAATTTGTTTTACCGTGAGGGAGCCAAAGTTAATAATGCCTTTTAATAATTCTTTTTCTTCGTGCGTAGTTTCGGAGGTGCTGGCCTCTTCAATAGCTTGTTGCAGCTCTTCTATAATTTGCGTCGTGGGCCGATTACGGTACCGGTTCTCTATAGTCTGCGTGAAATATAAAAGCATAGAAATAAGCGGATAGAGTAATTTTTCGGCGGTATTTATTGCTCCAACCATTCGCTGGGCCGTGGTTAATTTTTTCTGGTTGGCGTATGCTTTAGGTAACACTTCTCCAAAAAAAACAATTGCTAAAGTAAATAGCATTACAAAACCTAATAACATGCCCGTGGAAATAGCAGGCAAAACGGTTACTTCCCAAAAAAGATGCAAACTGATAATAACAATACTTAAATTAATACTAGTATTGAGCACCAACAAGGTGGTAAGCAGCCGACGCGGGTTTTCCAGTAGAACAGGTATAAGCTGCAAGGAACGTTTCGGACTTTGCCGGCAAAGTAGCAGGTCGCTTTCGGATAAGGAGAAAAAGGCAACCTCAGCTCCTGAAACCAGAGCTGAGGCCGTTAACAATAAAATAATACTAATAAAAGTAAGGTACGGCAAAAGGCCCGAAAAATCGGAAAGGTATAAAAGTAAGGAGAGTGTAGTAAAACTCTTACTCTCAGGGTCGCCGCCCGAATCAATATTTTCCAAAATAAAACTATTTAGTGGAACATCGGGTTAGAAGGGCAAGTCATCGGGTTCGCCCTCGAAAGCCGGCGCTTCGGAACGCCCACCTGCATTAGAACTAGCCGTTTCCGGATTGCCATTATTGGCTCCGGCATCGGTGCGGCCACCTAACATAGTTAGGTTATCGGCTACAATTTCGGTAGTATAACGCTGAATCCCTTCTTTATCCTGGTAACTGTTGGTTCTGATTTTTCCTTCAATGTAAACAGATTGGCCTTTTTTTAAGTATTTCTCGGCTACCTCGGCCAAGTTGCGCCAAACCACAATGTTGTGCCATTCGGTACGTTCTTGTTTCTGGCCGTTTTTATCTTTAAAGCTTTCGGAAGTAGCAATCGGGAAACGAGCTACTGCTAAGCCACCTTCCAGATGCCGTACTTCCGGGTCTTTGCCCAAATTACCTACTAAAATTACTTTGTTTACACTTGCCATAGTAAATTCGGTTACGTTTATAAAAATAAAGTTAAGATTAAAAATAATTAAAATCCGGTATCCTGCAAATATTGACTGATAAGTACCGCTTTGGGTAATTGTTCAATTTCCTCCCGAGAATAAGCGGCTAAACCCGTTGCTTGCAGGTTTTCTTCCTTTAAACGGAAATTTAATTCAATAAGATAAAATTTGGCCACTATTTTCTGATGGCTTAAAGTACGTTTGTACGTTTTGGTAGGTTCCATAATAAATTCATAAGTAATAGACGGATCTAAATTAGCTAATTCTTGCTGGATAGTTTCCCGGGATACCGAGACTTCTCCTTCTGGTAATAGATAAAAATCGTAGAGTCCTTGCCAAATATCGTTCTGGGTGCGTTTTTTAAGATAATACATTTGCTGGTGCCGGAATACTAAGTAATGAAAATAACGCAGGCGACTAACTTTATTTTTAACTTTATGCGGTAAAGCCTCCACCAGACCATGTTGGAAAGCATAGCAAGCGTGCTGGAGAGGACAAAATAAACAATCAGGCATGAATGGCGTGCATTGAATAGCTCCAAATTCCATAATGGCTTGATTAAACGTGTCCGGATGATCGACCGGAATGAGGGAATCGGCGAGTATTTGAAAGGCCTTCTTTCCTGCCAGACTGGCAATATTTTCGGCCAGACCAAAAACCCGGGCCAAAACCCGGAAAACGTTACCATCCACTACGGCTACTTTTTCTTTAAAAGCAAAGGAGGCAATAGCCGCCGCCGTGTACGGGCCAATTCCTTTTAATTGTAATAATCCATTATAAGTAGTAGGAAATATTCCGTTGCATTCTTTCGTTATGTAGATGGCCGTTTGGTGCATGTTACGGGCCCGGGAATAATACCCCAGACCTTGCCAATGGCGGAGTACTTCATCGGAGGGAGCAGCTGCCAGATCCTGAACAGTAGGGTAAGCAGAGATAAAATCCAAGTAGTAAGGTAAGCCTTGTTTTACCCGGGTTTGTTGTAAAATTACTTCGGATAACCAAATCGCGTACGGATCTTTGGTTTCGCGCCAAGGCAAAGAACGTTGGTGCCGGTAATACCAATTTAGTAAAGTAGCGGCAAATTGAACAGGAGTAGAAAGTACCATTCTGGTATTATTTGACTTAAAAATAGTATGCAGAGTAACAATTTATAGGCATAAAATGATTTTTTGAGTAAATAGTTTTTACTTATCGAAAAGTGGGAGTACCTTTGTGCCCCGATTTAAAGCTAAGTAATAGACGGAGTTAACTTTAAAACAGATTAATTTTATTTAATTATTTTTTTAACTAACAAACTAATTTTACCACAGTGACTAAAGCAGAAGTAATATCAGAGATTGCAGAGAAGACAGGTATTGAGAAAACGGATGTAGCAGCTACCGTTGAAGCATTCTTCAAGGTAGTTAAAGATTCTATGTCAAATGGCAACAATATCTATGTGAGAGGATTCGGTAGCTTTGTCAATAAAAAGAGAGCAAAGAAAGTAGCCCGGAACATTTCTAAAAATACGGCTATTATTATTGATGAGCACTTTATTCCTTCCTTTAAACCTTCTAAAACATTTATTCAGAAAATAAAGAACAGCAAAAAGCTGAACGTAGCCACTATTTCTCAATAAATGGTAATATACATCCTATCTTATTTGTATCATAATAATTCGTAATAGCTTCTGAAAACGATCCGGCTTCAAATTTTAGTAGTACTAGCAGCAGTTTTGCTCGCTATCGGTATGTTTTTTCTGCCCAGAGTTATTATAAACAAAGATAAGCAAGGTGCCCTATCTAAATCAGGTGCGGCCCGCGATAAGGGAACCGCACCTGCTAAGGGGGAAGAAAGCCATGAAGGGCATGCCCATGCTCCCGGTGAAGGACATGATGCGGAGGAGATGGCCCACGTGGAAGCGACTCCGCAACAACTAGGTGAATTAAGTCTTCTTCGTCGTCAGTATAACCTGGAGAAAAATAGTTTGGCGCGCTTGAAACTTGCTAATCAGTTAGGGGAAAAGTACGCAGCAATCAGCAAGTTTGATAGTGCGGGTTACTTTTATGAGCAGGTAGCGGTGGCTCGCCCCGGTGAAACTGCTTACCAAAAAGCGGCCGATCAGTACTTTGAAGCTTTCAGCTTTGCCGCTACCGAAGACCGCTCGAAGGTATTAGGAGAAAAAGCCCGGAGTCTGTACGAAAAAGTATTGCAAAATAATCCGGCAAACCTGGACGCTAAAACCAATATTGCCATGACTTACATTGCCAGTGAGTCGCCGATGCAAGGAATTACCCTGTTACGGGAAGTAATTGCCACCGATCCAAACAACGAAAAAGCTTTGTTTAATTTGGGTATATTATCTATTCAATCTACGCAGTACGATAAAGCGATTGAGCGATTTGAAAAGTTGGTAAGTCTTAATCCCAAGCATGTGCAAGGTAATTTTTACCTGGGAGTAGCCCTGGCCGAAGCTGGTAAAAAACAAGAAGCGAAGGCTGCTTTAAAAAAAGCAAAAACTCTTAGCGATGACCCCGGATTTCAGGCTTCCGTAGATAATGAGTTGAGTAAATTGAAGTAATGGTATTTAGTTAAATTACTAAACTATTACTTTTGGTAAATAAAAAATCAAAAATTTTAATCCATTAAATTAAAAAATTATGCCTTGCGGTAAAAAAAGAAAAAGACACAAAATCTCTACCCACAAAAGAAAGAAACGTCTCAGAAAGAACAGACATAAGAAAAAATAACAGCTTGTTGTTTTTTTGCAGGCCCACGTTGCAGCGCGCAACCGTGGGTTTTGGTATTTTAGTTAACACCTAATCCTTAAAATAGTGAGTAATGAATTAATTATCAATTCTACTCAGGATGGGGAACGAATCGCGCTCCTACAAGATAAAAGACTGGTTGAATATCATTTTGAACGCAATGATACCAACTACACCGTAGGAGATATTTTTTTGGGCACCGTAAAAAAAGTGATGCCCGGACTGAATGCTGCTTTTATTGATATTGGATACGAGAAAGATGCTTTTCTCCATTATCACGACTTAGGTATTAATTTCCGGTCGCTGAGTAAATTCGTAAAAGTAGCACAGACGCAAAAAAACGCTACGGCTCGTTTAAGCCAGTATAAATTTGAACCGGAAATTGATAAGCTCGGAAAAATCAACGACGTGTTGAAAAAAGGGCAGCAATTACTGGTGCAGATAGTTAAAGAACCTATTTCTACTAAAGGGCCGCGACTTTCGTGTGAGTTGTCGTTGGCCGGACGGTATCTGGTGTTAGTTCCGTTTTCGAATACAGTAAGTGTATCAAAGAAAATTGTGAGCAAAGAGGAACGCCAGCGACTAAAACGGTTGATTATGTCCATTAAACCCGAAAATTTCGGGGTAATTATCCGGACAGTTGCCGAAGGTCGCGATGTAGCAGAACTGGATAAAGATCTGCGGAGCATGGTAGCCAACTGGGAAGAAGGATTTAATGTACTGCGTACAGCCAAAGAGCGCGATAAAGTTCTCGGCGAACTAGGAAGATCGTCGTCCATCCTGCGGGATATTTTAAACGAAAGTTTCGACAGCATAGTGGTAGATAGTGCCAAGCTGTACGAAGAGACCCGAAATTATATTGAAAAAATAGCACCGGATAAAGCCCGGATTTTAAAGCACTATTCAGGTAAAGTAAAAACCTTTGAGCAGTTCGGCATTGAAAAACAGCTAAAATCGCTGTTTGGTAAAACGGTAAGTATACCAGGTGGCGGTTACCTGGTAATAGAACACACCGAAGCGTTGCACGTAATCGACGTGAACAGCGGTAATAAATCGAACACTGAAACGGATCAGGAAGCCACCGCTTTAAATGTAAACCTGACCGCTGCCCGCGAAGTAGTGCGTCAACTGCGGCTCCGCGATTTGGGGGGCATAATTGTTACCGATTTCATCGACATGAAATCGGCGGAAAACCGCCAGAAAGTGTTTGATGTAGTAAAAGAAGAGATGAAAAGAGACCGTTCTAAATCAACGGTTTTGCCTATCTCAAAGTTTGGGTTAATGCAGATTACCCGCCAGCGCGTACGTCCGGAACAAAATATTGTAACCGGCGAAGTTTGCCCGACTTGTAACGGCACTGGTAAAATATCGGCCAGCATTTTGGTGACGGACGAAATCGAAAATACCATTGATGATTTACTAACGAACCAGAATCAGAAGAACATTACACTTTTCGTGCATCCGTTTTTATACGCGTATTACACCAAAGGCCTGATTTCGAAGCAATTGAAGTGGTTTTTCCATTATTATAAATGGATAGGAGTAATGAAAGATACTTCCCTTGGTTTAACGGAATATAAAATTATGGATGAACGAAACGAAGAAATTGAAGTACACTCCAGCGCCGTAGAGGTAAACAGTGTACAAGATAAGTTTGAAGCTGTAGACGAAGTAGTTTAATGAGCCCCCATTACTAATAAAAAATAAAACCCGCCGTTAAATAAACGGCGGGTTTTTTAATGGGGTCTAGTTATGAATATAAAATGAATTTAGATAAGATGAATATTCTTAAAACTTAACGCCTAAGTCGAGGGAAAAAACATTATTCCGAAGTTCTATCTTATCATTCTTACTTTCATAATAATCATCAATGCTGGCTAATCCTCGATGGTACGATATACCGCCGAACAATTTAGTAGTTTCTCCTACTTGGTATTCCAAGCCAGTTCCCAAAATAACATCGGCATCCAGTACGTTAAATCGCTTAGAATACTTTTCATTATTATTGGTTTGATCTAATTTTTCACCGTTCACTTTTGCTCCCATCCGCGGATTTAATGAAAAACCAGTTTGGAAAAAGATGCGCATATCCGGAGCTACTTCATTAGTAAATAGTTTTACTGTTAATGGGATTTCTAAGTATTGCAGCGAAATTTCGTCTGTGATGCGGCCATTATTACTTCCAGGTGTAATCAAAGAAGTAGGATAAGAAACGGTACCGCCTTTACCAGTAAAAGATAAGCCAGTGGAAAAAGCTGCATTTTCGGTAAAATATAAATCGGCTATTACCCCAAATCCAAAACGGAGATTGGCTCCTTCTTTTTCAAAATTTACTTCTGAAGGAGCAATGATACGACTGCCTGAGATATTTGGTGTAATTTTAATGCCTAATTCTAAATCCTGGGCGAAAGCAGTAGACGTAAAAGCCAATAAGAAGCAGATAAAGGTAATTTTTTTCATAGTTGTAAATTAAGTAAACGGATTAAAAGCCTATTAGTATAATAGTTTAGTTTTGTAGCAAATGTATTTAATAAAACGAAGCCAAATATTTGTTTTTCTTTCCTTGTTGTTAGCATTCAGCTGCCAGAAAAAATCCTGCGAGATGGATCCCAGAATTGCTGCCATTAACCTTAATCTGCCAATACAACGCCTGGAAAAAGACTTATACGCCAGTAAATCAAAAGAAGATGTGCAACGCTTTTTACAAACAAACCCTGTATTCGATCGCAAGTACCTGCAAGTTGATCCTAACCGTTTAGATGACAACTTTATAAACTCACTTTACGGGCTGGTTACCAATCCACAATTAAATAAGTTTGTGACGGAGACTGAGCAAACTTTTGGTAATCTGGAGACCCAACAGCGCGACTTGGTAACGGCATTTAAGCACATTAAGTATTATTACCCAAAAACAAATTTACCACGGGTCCAAACTTTTATTTCGGGTTTACTCGGGCCGGATTTAGTAGTGAGCGATAGTTTAATTGTTTTAGGATTGGATTACTTTGTAGGAGATAAGGGCAGTTATCGACCTAAACAACCCCAGTATATTTTATACCGGTACAAACCTCAAAATTTAATTCCGGCGGTAATGCTGCAGCAATCGGCTAAATTTAATTCTACGGATTTAGAAGATAAGCGCATGATGGCACAAATGATTTATTACGGAAAGTCGTATTATTTTACGCAACAGGTTCTGCCTTGCACTCCCGATTCAACCTTAATTGGTTTCTCCGATCAGCAAATAGCCGATATACGGTACAACGAAGGTAAAATTTGGGCGCATTTAGTAGAGAAGAATTTGCTCTTTGAAACCAATCACTTTAAAACCGGCAAATACCTGGAAGAGCGCCCCACCGTACCGGAAATTGATGCCAAATGCCCCGGTCGGATTGGCCGGTGGGTAGGCTGGCAAATTGTGCGGAAATACATGGAAGAAAATCCGACTGTTACCTTGCCGCAGCTCATGGCGGAAAAAGACGCGCAGAAAATTTTTAATAATTCGCATTATAAACCAAAACGCCGGAGTTAAAACAAATTGTTGAACTTATCTAAAAGGAGGTAGAAAGGGCTAGATGAAAATACCTGTTAAATGGATAACTGCTTGCGTATGGTCGGTTGTATGGTTATGGAATTGCAAATCGATTTCCCAGCAAAAAAAGGAGGCGGAGCTACCAGCAACTACCAAAAACCAGATGATTGAAAAGAAAAAAGTCCCACCTTTGCCTATTACGCTGAATAACCAGCAAACAGCGGCTCCAGTTATAGCGCCCGGGCATTGTCGCATTATCGGGAAAGTAATTGCTATTTCACCGGAACCCGAAGCCGGAGCTACCGGTATTTGTGGTAAAGTACCTTGCCGGGCAAAAATAAAAATTCAAAAAATATTAGGCTACGGGCATTCCTTTAATCAAACGCTGGCCATAGATCAGGAAGTCAACGCTTATTTTACTTTTTCCTTACAACCTACGGCTAAGCTGTTACCGAACATGACCACTCCTTTGTCTGGTTTAAAAATAGGCAGTTCTTTTCAGGCCGATATTTCACCAAGCGCGGAGATGGCCGGCACAACGGTGCCTTGGTACCAGGTGGCCGTTTATCAAATTCCTTAAATTTTATTACTGGTACTAGATGCTTTTTTATCTCGTTTTAAAGTAAAGTTATATAATCAATAAAAGTTAAAACTCTGATTTACTATGTTGGGTAGATACTGGTTAATGGCTTATATAGCCATTCGACGGGAAACTAATTTTCTTTATTACTTATCTTTTTGTGCATGAGGCATTCATCAACCAGGAATCGCTACGGGTTATCTATATTTTTCTTAATTATTCTTTTTTGTGGGGCGTTTTATTTTTCTACTGAAACTATGTTGCGAAATAAAGACGCCCAATCTGCCTCTTACTACATTCACCGCATCAAGAAAAAAGTAAAATCCGAAATTGGCTCCGAAGAAGATCCGGGTGCCCGCGCCCGCTATGAATTTGAGAGACTCAAAAATCCGTTTACCGGGAAAATTCCGGAAAATATTCGCGCGAAAGAATTAAGTTTTTCGGCCAGATTACCCCGCAACACAGCTTTATTGCGGTATAAAAATGTACATCCGGCGGCTAGGCGATTAATTGCCGACTGGAACCAACGCGGTCCGTTTAATGTGGGCGGGCGTACACGGGCTTTGGCAATCGACGTGGCCGACGAAAATGTGATTTTAGCCGGTGGCGTTTCGGGTGGTATGTGGCGCTCTACGGATAATGGTGCTTCGTGGGAGAAAACAACCGAACCCAGTATGCTGCACAGTGTTTCGGCCTTGGCGCAAGATACTCGCCCGGGTAAAACGAATATTTGGTACCACGGGAGCGGTGAGCTGGAGGGTAATTCAGCGGCAGCGCCAGCGGCCAATTACCGGGGCAACGGCATTTATAAATCAACGGATAACGGGGCTTCCTGGCAAATTTTACCGTCTACCCAAACCACTGATGTTACCACTTTTAGTAATGTGTTTCAGTGGAGTTGGCGCTTGGCCACTAACCCGGCTAATGCCAATCAGGATGAAGTCTACGCCGCTACTATTGGCGGTATTCAGCGTTCTGTAAATGGCGGCACCACCTGGACGAATGCCTTGGGCACGAACAGCGCCGTCCAAAGTAATAATTACTCCCGTTACACGGATATTGCCCTAAGTAGCCAGGGAGTGCGTTATGCTACCATGAGCGAGGTTACTACCAGTGGAACCGGCAGCTCGCCCCAAAAAGGTGTTTTCCGGTCAGTTGATGGCACCAACTGGACCAATATAACGCCGGCTAACTTTCCGGAAGGCTTCGAGCGAATTGTGCTGGCTATTGCGCCTGCAAACGAAAACATAGTGTATTTTCTGGCCCATACTCCCGGCTTTGGTAAGTTTGATGCCAGCATCTGGAAATATACGTACTTGTCCGGCGATGGCACTGGAGCGGGTGGTATTTGGGAAGATCGATCAGCCAACGTGCCTGATTTCCCGCAGGATATAGGAGATTATAATGCCCAGGATAATTACAATATGCTTATCCAGGTGAAACCCGACAATCCGAATCAAGTTTTTATTGGCGGTACCAACTTGTATATGTCCACGAACGGGTTTGCTACTGCTAATCAAACCCGCTGGATTGGGGGTTATCTGGTAGATGTAAATCCTTATCTGAATCATCATCCGGACCAGCACGCTTTGGTATTTTATCCATCTAATCCGAACCGGATGCTATCCGGGCACGATGGGGGGCTTAGCCGGGCTAATAATATCAATACTGCCGATTCTATTCGTTACGAAGATTTAAACCGGGGCTATATTACTACGCAATGCCACGCTATTGCCATTAACCTAAACGAACAGGACAACGATATTCTGGGTGGTTTTCAGGACAACGGCTCCTGGGTAACGCAAAATACGAATGCCACTACTAACTGGAGTGACTTATTGTTTGGGGACGGTGCAACGGCTGCTATTACCAGAAATTCCTGGATTGTTTCGGCGCAGGAAGGTTTTATTATCCGGTTTGCTTTTAGCAATACCAACGAATTTCTAGGCTATTCGCAGCTTAATCCAGCGGAGGTGGAAGGCTACGACTTTATTAACCCGTACCTTATTGATCCGAATAATCAATATGTGATGTATTTACCCAAAGGCGATACCTTGTACCGCAACAGCGATATTTCGACTATTCCGGTTTCCAAAGGTAATTTAAACGAAGAAACTCCTAATTGGCGGATTATAAGCACTGTCGAGCTTTCTTTATCCCGGCGTATTACCACGGTGGCGGTAAGTAAAACACCCGCCGATATTGTTTATTTTGGCACCGATAATGGTAAATTATTTAAATTAACGAATCCGGGAGGAGCCTCCCCAACCAGAACTACTATTACCGGAACTAATCTCCCGCCGGGTTATATTTCTTGTATTGCCGTAAATCCAGTTGATGCGAAGGAAGTAATTGTTACGTTTTCCAACTATGGGGTGATTAGTTTATTTCAAACCAAAGATGGCGGTACTTCCTGGACCGCAGTGGCCGGTAATTTAGAACAAAGCTCCGATGGTACAGGTAATGGTCCTTCTACCCGCTGGGTAAGTATTTTACCTTCTACCACCGGTGGTCAAACCAAATATTTTGTAGGAACCAGTACTGGTTTATATGCCACCGCCAATTTACAGGGCGAACAAACTATCTGGCTGAAAGAAGGCCAAAACACCATTGGTGATGTTCCGATAGATATGGTGTTATCCCGCTCGGTAGATAACTTAGTAGCAGTGGGAACTCACGGTAATGGGGTATATACCGTAAATTATAACGTGGATATTGAAAGCCCTGCCTCCGCCGATCAGATTGCGGTAAGAGCTTATCCCTCGCCGTTCACGGTAAATAATCCGATAACCATTGAATATACTATTCCACGCGCAAGCCGGGTAACTATTAAAATTTACGATGTAGCGGGGCGACTTATTACTACTTTGTTAGACGAAAGCAAACAACCCGGTAACAATACAGTGCAATGGAATGGCCGTTCGTCCACGGGAATCCAAGTGCATCGGGGTATGTACTTATATACCGTAGCTACTGCTACTGATTTAGAATCGGGTAAAGTGGTGTTTTTAGGTGATTAAGAAAACTGATTTTTGTGCCGCCGCCGAAAAATCTTGTAGGCAAAAGAAGATAAAAAGATTACGAAAAACAGGAAGGGCTAGTGTATGTAGCTGGCCCTTCCTGTTTCAAAGTATTGTTGAATTTTTAGCCTTTTTTTAGATATTGAGCGGCTTCTTTGGCAAAATAAGTAAGAATTATATCGGCGCCAGCGCGTTTCATGCTTAGTAAACACTCCATCATGGCTTTTTCGCCATCAATCCATCCATTTTGGGCAGCCGCTTTTACCATGGCGTACTCGCCGCTCACATTGTAGGCGGCAATAGGTAAATGGGAGTTGTCGCGCAGCAATTTTATAATATCCAGGTAGGCTAAAGCTGGTTTTACCATTAAATAATCGGCTCCTTCGGCAGTATCTAATTCGGCTTCCAATAAGGCTTCCCGGCTATTCGCCGGGTTCATTTGGTAGGTTTTCTTATCGCCAAATTTAGGCGCAGAATCTAGGGCATCGCGGAACGGACCGTAAAAAGCGCCGGCATATTTAGCGGTATAACTCATTATTGCTACATTCTGAAATCCATTGCGGTCTAATTGTTCCCGGATAAAAGCAACCCGTCCATCCATCATGTCGGAAGGAGCAATAATATCGGCACCGGCGCGGGCTTGCTCTAAGGCCATTTTAGCGAGTATTTCTAAGGTAGCATCATTTAAAATTTCGCCATTATCTACAATGCCGTCGTGGCCGTCGGAAGAGTAAGGGTCCATAGCCACATCGGTTACTAAAATCACATCCGGAAAATTTCTTTTTACTTCCCGGATAAAAGATGGAAATAAACCTTCGGGGTTAAAACTTTCCGTAGCAAAGCGGTCTTTTTTGCTTTCCTGAATATTGGGGAAAGGAGCAAAAGCTTTCACGCCGAGTTCTACACAAGCCGCAATCTCGTCGAGCATTCTATCGGGAGAATAACGCGCAATGCCGGGCATAGAGGTAATTTCCGCTTTCTTGTTTTCACCTTCCAGCACAAAAATGGGGTATATTAAATCGTTAACGGTAAGATTATTTTCCTGCACCAAGTTCCGGATTACTTCGGTTCTCCGGTTCCGGCGCGGACGTCTGGTTAAGTTCATGGGTAAATATTTTAAGTTTTAAGAGCTAGTTAAAATAAACCAGCTCTTATTATCACAAAGTTTAAACCTGTGCCGTTCCCTTGCAAGTAAATTTACTATTCCGTAGATTTTTACTAGATATGGTTCACTTAAATTTAAAAAGCTGTATGAACATCTTGTAATCTTGAACCTCGCTTTGCCAATAAATTTTTTTAAGAAGATACGTTTACGGGATAATCAGGAATAGATTTCAGTGGGCTGGTATTCAGATTTTGATTAGCAGGTTGCTCTTTAGAGATCAGAACCACAATGGCCAGCAAGCTCCACGCAACGGCTGAGTATACGCCACCTATGATAAAAGCCGTTGAAGTACGGCCAAGAATTACCATTGCTAAGCTGGCAATGGGGAACCACATACCCACTAGGAGCGGTACCAACCGGTGCCACCCGGGCAGAACTTTGGCCCATACTACGGTAATGCCTACTAGCAACATAATCAGGTTGCTGATAGGCCAGAAGGAATCCAGTATCCAGAACAAGGTAGTTCGATCTTTAGGGAAGATAAGTAAGTACACATTAGAGGCTTCCGCTAGGAGCAGAGTACAGATAATAACCCAGATTATGCCTTTTCCAAACTTGCTGGTGCCAGTAGCTTTCAAACGTTGTAAAGCAATAATACTGGCCAGCCAGGCCGATATGTACATAAATTCCCAAGCGCCGGTAAACCAGGAATACGCTAACTCTTGATTATATATTTCTTCTAATTGCATGCCGATAAAGAGGAACGGAGCGCCGATCAGGCCCAGTATTCCCAATGTTTTGTTGTTCATGAGTTTATATTTTAATTTTTAAAGTTTAGAAAGGTAGTTGCCAGCTGTTTAAAAGGAGGGCGTGGATGAATTTTGTTAGTTTGTTAATCAATAACGAATGGTTAGCGAGATGCTTCCGACGAGCATAAGTAAAAAAAGTATGCAACTACTTTGGTCCTAATTATGAATCATTAATTCTTTTGACCCATGTAAAAGGGTGTATTAGTGGGAGTAAGAATGCCGCTTTCGTAGGTGCCCGACGAACCACCCACCGGGTTAAAGTCAAATTCTAACCACTCGTACAAATTACCGTATTTTTCCCCGAGGTATACCTGTTTTTTACTGTTGTTTCGCTCACTCATAATAGAAATGTGGTATTCGGTTACCGGAATATCGCTTATATAATAATTCTGGTCTGTATCGCTGTTGATGGTAAAACTTTTAATGATGGGGTTGGTTGTGGAGGTGGGGGTGCCATCCAGGTATTTAGCATTTGGGGTGGGGGTAAGGGTAACTGTTACCTGCGTACCAGCGACCATGGCTGGTACCACGGCATTATCGTTAACAAATCTTAGCGAACCGCCAAAATAACCTGCACCACTTTTAATGTCCGCACCTCGGTCCGCAATCCGGCCGCTCAATTTCCAGACAAAGTTCTTTACTGCACCTTTATCACCGGCGGTAAAAGCATCATAATCTTTGTCATCGTTCATGCCTAAACGCAGGTGGTAAATTTTACCTTTATACTCTACTTCTTTCCAGGCGTAAATTTTCCAACCACCTACCGTAGACAAAGGTAAAGAGTATTTACCGTCCGGTCCGGTGGTGCCATCTACGTAAATGTTGTAGCCCGTAGGGTTTTCGGCCCGTACTTTCACGCCCGCTAACGGATTACCTTGCGCATCAACGGCTTTTCCGCTCACAGTATTGGCACCCGCCCCATTATCCGGTTTAGGGTCATTATCTTTAGTAGTACAGGCCGTAAAAGCGAATACTACCACTAAGTAAAAAAGAATGAGTTTAGTTAATTGTGTTTTCATGATGGGATTGAATTATTTGAGAGTTTAAGTAATAGATTAAGGAGAAAATAGGTTCTTGCTAGCCTTGGTTTTAAATAGAAGCGGACTGGCAGGTTTTTAAAGTTGTGCTTTTAATTTAGCGTATGTAGGGAATGGATATTGGTAATTCTTTTTTAGGTTTTAGCTGAAAAATTGTAGTTGGGACCAGGAGCAATTTATTTTGACGGATCTTTCTGTAATTTTAAATAACCCAGTAAGAGTTGGACATTTACAGAGATTGCCTCAGACTACTTGCCATCCCGCTTCAGCGGTTTTGTTTAAGATGGAAGTTTCTTTAACCGTTAGAACAACTATAGCCAGTAAACTCCAGGCAACTGCCGAGTAGTAAGGAACAAATACCATAATAGGAGCATCACGACCGACTAAAGCCATAATTAACATGGTTAACGGAAACCACAAACCAACTACTAGTGGTACATAGCGTTTCCAACTGGGTAGTACTTTAGCTTTTATAATGGAGATACCCACTATCAGCATAACTAAATTACTAATGGGCCAGAAAGAGTCCAGCGTCATAAATAAGATAGATTTATCTTGTGGGGCAAGGAGCTGGTATACATTGGAAATATTAGCTAAGGTAAGGGTGCTTATTATAACCCACAGTAGCCTTTTTCCAATTTGACTGTTACCGGTAGCCTCTATGCGGCGGAGAGCAAGCATGCTCGCCATCCAGGCCGAAATGTAAACAATGCCCCAAATTCCGGTTAGCCAAGAATTAGATAAAGCAGGATAGGTTTGTTCTGCCTGTGTACCAATTAAAAGGGCAGGTGCTCCAATAAGAGCAAAAATGCCGAGAGTTTTGTTGTTCATCAGTTTCGTAAAGAGTAGTGTTTGATTTGATACAAAGGAATAGCTTAAATTTTGGCTCTCAAGCATATAGGTGACTTACTCGCCTTATTTTAGGTTTCAATCGTAGAAAAAGCTGTTTGAGTGGTAGCTTTAGTTTTACTAAGATTTACTACTGCTTTTAAAAGTATATTTTAGATAAAGGATTGTACCAAAAAGGAGAAACTCGGCTCAAAGCTGAACCAACTTAAATAAAATACAGGGCTTCTAAACCTAAGGCTAACTTTCGTTTTCTTAAAATTTAAAATGCAGCGAATAGAAGGTGTAATTTTTAGGAATACCTACTGGCACAGGAATGCCATAGAAGCGGTTGCTCCGGCAAACACATTTAAGATAAATATTAAGAGGAAGGTTTTTGAGCGTATAAGTAGAAACCTTTAGCTTAAGCGCCCAGCCATTTTTTAAACTCTGGCGCCCGGTCGCGGCTTACGTACACCTCTTCGTTGGAAGCAGGCTTTAAAGCTAACTTGTATTTGCCGTTAAAATGCACGAAAATATCGCTAATGGCTCGGCGTTGAACCAGGTACTGGCGACTAGCCCGAAAAAACTTTCCGTTGTCTACTTGTTGTTCTACTTCTTCTAAAGGATAATCCAAAGAAAAAAAACGACCATCGTGCGTTTTAAGAAAGGTAACCCGGTCTTCACTGTAAAAGTAAGCTACATCGTTGGTATCTACCGAAACAAGGCGTTGGCCTTGCCGCACCAGAAAATGTTCCCGAATTGGTTTAATAGCGGGCGCGGCAGTGCGCCGCAACTCTTTTAACAACTCCTCTATCCGGAGCGTAGGCTGCTGGCCGTATACTTGTTGCAATTGTTGAAACTTAATTAAACTTTTTTGTAAATCTTCGCGCTGAATAGGTTTGAGTAAGTAATCAATGCTGTGCACTTTAAAGGCCTGCAAGGCAAACTCATCGTAGGCAGTGGTAAAAATTACCGGGCAGGTAACTTCTACTTCGCTAAAAATCTCAAAACTTTGCCCGTCTACCAGTTCTATGTCCATGAGTATCAGGTCGGGCATCGGGTGAGTACGCAAGAACTGCACACTTTCTTCAATGCTATCAGCTGGTCCCATAATTTGGGCCGCGGGTACAATTTGTTGTACCATTTCCAGCATGCGTTCGGCAGCTACAGTTTCGTCTTCTATTATTAAAATTCTCATGCTGCTTGTGCTTTAATAAGAGGAACTTTTACCGTGAAACAATTTGGTTCTTTTAAAATAATAACTTCGGGTTGATTAAGTATTTTGTACTTAGCCGTGATGTTGGTTAAACCCATGCCATTAGAAAGTACAGTGCCTCTTTTCGGTTGTAAATTATTGCTTATTACCAACCAGTCTTGCTCGCTCTGGATAATTACATCTAAGGGTTTGCGTACCGAAACCTGGTTGTGTTTCATGGCATTTTCCAGGAGTATTTGCAAAGTCAGCGGCGGAATCAGGCAATTCATTAAATTTTCGGCTACTTGCATCTTTAGGGTGATGCCCTCCCCAAAACGGGTACGCAATAAAAAAAAATAGGCCTGGGTAAATTGTAATTCCTGATCTAAACCAATTAGTTCTTTTTCGCTGCTCTGTAACAAGTAGCGATATACCTGGGCCAGTTCGGCAATAAATTTTACCGCCTGCACCGAGTCTTTCTCCACCAAAGCGGTTAAAGTATTTAAGCTGTTAAATAAAAAATGCGGTTTAACCTGGTTTTTAAGCGATTCGAGTTGGGCCATCAGGTTTATTTTTTTAAGCTCTTCGGCTTCTTGGGTGGCTTTTTTCCAGGCGTCCATATAAAATAATAATTCGTAAAAGGCGGCTACTAAAACGCCGAATAAAAAGGTATAAAGAAATCCATACAACAGAAATATAGGCTTAACCGCTAAAATCTCTTGTGGACTTTCGTGCAAGAGCATTATGACACCGTATAGAATGCCGTTAGCCGATAATACCCCGAAAGTTTCTAGAATGTATCTTTTCACCGAAAGTTGTAAGGCGTATCTGCGATGAAAAAAAAGTACCACGGCCCGGCTGGTTTCCCATATTATCACCGAAGCAATCAGAATATTATCTATTAACCCTTGCAGCGTTATTCTGCCTTCCATCTCCAGGGTTGCCGAGCCAAAAAGCCCGAATCGGAGCAGGGCTACCACTAATATCCCAATAATGCGTATTTGGTAGCTATGAGTAAGTTTCAAGAGACAACGGGCTAAGTGTTGGAATTAATACAAAGTAACAAGTTGCGTTCTTACAAGCAAATGGATAACTCTATCATGCCGCAAATGAAAGTTCTCACTCGTAATTAGGCTAGGTGCAGTACTCTAGAAAGTTACATCTTCTCCATATAGGAAATTGTACCGCTTTCATTAACTAAACGGATTTCCGGAATATTCCTGCTACTAGTGCCTAGTTCGTACCCCAAATAAGTTTTAGTACGGTTGGTCAATTCTTCGTCGCTGTAAGTAAAATGACCATCCGTGCTATTGGCGCTGGGTGCTGTGGTTTTTTCCCATTCTCCTTTTGCCCAAATCAAAGTCAGACGGCCATCGGTGCCTACTTTCACCCGGCCGGTTTCTTTGGAGGCCCCGTAAATACTATAATAAGTACTGGGGCGATTTTCGGTGTACCAGTAACGTTCTACTTTATTATCGTCTTTAAATACGAGGGTAATAGCGCCCGAAACACCAATGGCCTTCACAAATTGACCTTGGTTCCAGGCGTTCGCCAGCGAAATAGTGGTAGTAGACCAACTGCCTTTTAGTTCATCGGGTAAATTACTACCACCCGGATGCGGGCCGTATGCAGCACTGTTTTCTTCTTTTTCTTCGGTTTCGAGTAGTTCGCAACTGGTAAGAGATAGCAGGAATAAACAGGAAATAGATAAAATAGGCAGGAAAAAGAGCTTTTTCATTTTCTTGATTTTTTTAAGTTGTTAGGTGATTAGTGGGTTAGGTTTAATACAAAGTAATAAGGTCCACTTTCACCGGTAAACAGATTACCTACTCACTCTTCCAATTATGCGTTTCGGTTGTAGAAAAGAATGCCTGAATCGTATTGAGGAAATGCCCACTAATAAGCAGGCACAAAAAAAGAAAAATATAGGAGAAGTAAGAAAAGTAGCCCGCCCGAGCGTTCCGAAGAGGCTTGCTGGCGCCGGCAAACTTGCAGTTAGAAGTTGCATCAGTACCTTCGCCGGGAGACTTGAAAAGGCTCCTCAGAAGAACGCTAAATGAAGAAAGATGGACCCTAATCAAAGAATTATTAAGAAATGACTTAGAGAATTGTAAATCAGAAAGGTGGCTGTAAACCGCTGCTTTTAGCGGGTTGCCCTTATTATTCCTAGGCTTAAAACATAAAAAAGCCCCTTTTCTGCCCAAAAAGGGGATAGACTAAATCCAGAGCAAAAGCAAATTAAGGTAAGTACTTCTAGGAAATTGTTTTAAACTAGTATTTGGGATAACTTACTGGTTACTATATATTAATTAGTCGAGTAGCGAACAGCTAATAACCAATTTCTACTTAAATTCTAAAACTCCGAGATAGTCTTCTGAATAATGTCGCAGCATTCGTGTAACTGCTCTTCCGAAATAACTAGCGGCGGGGCGAAGCGGATAATATCGCCGTGGGTAGGTTTAGCGAGTAACCCATTTTCTTTTAAAGCCAGACATACCTCCCAGGCAGTGCGTCCATCTGGGGTAGGTTTAATTACTAGGGCATTGAGCAAGCCTCTGCCGCGTACGGTTTGTAATACTTCGGGGTACTGACCTTGCAATTGGCGCATGCGAGCCCGGAAAATTTCACCTAATTTAAAAGCATTCTCGGTTAAGTTTTCTTCTTTTATTACCTCTAAAGCAGCTATAGACACGGCGCAAGCCAAAGGATTTCCCCCGTATGTGGAGCCATGCTGACCGGGTCTGATACACAGCATAATCGCATCATCGGCTAAAACGGCAGAAACGGGTAAAACACCACCCGATAAAGCCTTACCTAAAATTAATACGTCGGGGTGAATATTATCGTATTGCGAAGCGAGCAATTTACCGGTACGGCCAATACCGGTTTGAATTTCATCGGCGAGCAGCAAAACTTTATACTTTTCACACAGCGCTTTGGCTTGGGTTAAATATCCCTCACTGGGTACATAAACACCTGCTTCGCCTTGAATAGGTTCTACTAAGAAACCGCATACGTGCGGATTTTGCAAAGCCTCTTCTAAAGCTGCCAAATCGTCGTAAGGCACTACTTTAAAGCCCGGCATAAATGGTCCGAAACCACCCGTAGAATCCGGATCGGTAGAAAAAGAAATAATACCGCTGGTACGACCGTGAAAATTATGCTCGACCACTATAATCTCGGCCTGGTACTTCGGAATGCCTTTTTCTTCGTAACCCCACTTACGAGCTAATTTTATGGCTGTTTCTACGGCTTCGGCCCCCGAGTTCATGAGTAAAGCTTTATTGTAACCAAAATAATCGCAGATATACTTTTCGCATTCGCCCAGTTTGTCGTTGTAAAAAGCCCGTGAAGTAAGCGTGAGTACTTGTGCTTGGTCTACTAATGCCTGAATAATTTTGGGATGGCAATGGCCTTGGTTTACCGCGCTGTAAGCCGACAGAAAATCAAAATATTGTTTGCCTTCTACATCCCATAAATAAACGCCTTCGCCCCGCGTTAACACTACCGGCAACGGATGGTAATTATGCGCTCCGTATTTTTCTTCAAGGTCTATGGCTTGTTGGCTGGAGGTAATGCTGGTAAAATTCATGGCTAGGTAATTTTAAATGAATAGGCTGTTGCTTAAACAGCAGTTACGTTTATTTTCTTTCAAATAGCTAAAATTACGTAAAACAGCTTGCTATTCAAAGGTGGCTTTATAACCAGGAACGTGTAATTTTGTTAAATCAATAAAATTTAAAATTTTCTTCTTTTTGAAAAAAATAATCTTCCCCCATTAGAGCCTGGCGATTTCTATTTTAACGAGCAAGGCTTAATGGTTTTCACAGCTGCTTATCATTTAAAACGGGGTTATTGCTGTCAGAATGGCTGTAAACATTGTCCGTACGGATTTAAGAAAAAAGCCTGAAGTATTTCTGTATATAAGCTTTTAAAATAATGGCGGTTCTTTTTTACAAGCAGATATATTGCTTTTTTATTCGTAGTAAAAACTTGTTTCGATTTATTCGTTAACGGCCAAATCCAAGCATTTCGAAAATTATTCAAATGAGAGTTTGATTTTCAGATGATTTTTCGGATATTTGCGTCCCTTTAAGAATAAACTGATTTAGACAAAGATAGAAATGGCCAGAGTTTGTGATTTAACCGGAAAAAGACCACAGGTTGGTAATAACGTATCACACGCAAATAATAAAACTAAGCGTAAATTTTACCCCAATCTTCAGAAAAAGAAATTCTATGTACCGGAAGAAGATGCCTGGATTACTTTAAAAGTATCTACCTCAGCTATCCGGACCATTAACAAAAATGGTATTTCGGCGGTACTTAAGAAAGCAGTAGCCGACGGTTATATCGTTTACTAATATTTTCTTTATGGCGGCTATCCGGCTTTTCCTGCTTTTGGTAGGAATTAGTTTCGCCACTCAGGCCTTTGCACAAGGCGAAGTTTCTCCGGAGAAGCCAACCGATTTTTTAGATAAAGATTTTCACCGGCAACGGAGAGAGCTGCTAATTAAACAATTGCCGGCTCATTCCGTTGCCGTTTTTTTTGCCAATCCGGAACGTAACCGCGCCAATGATGTAGATTTTAACTATCACCAAGACCCTGATTTTTACTACCTCACCGGTTACCATGAACCTAATTCCGTTTTAATTCTGTTTGCGCAAGAACAATCTATTGGGGGTAAGTCTACGCGCGAAGTTATTTTTGTGCAGCCCCGCGACCTGAAGCAAGAACAATGGAACGGAAAACGCCTCGGCGAAAAAGGAGTAGCCCAACAATTAGGCTTTCAGAATATTTTACTGAATTCCGCATTTGCGGCTTTTGACTTAAACTCATCTGCTTTTACGGGTGGAATTTTGATAAAAGACTTACCCGAAGATACCCGCGATGCTCCCCGTGACCCCGCCGATTTATTTAGCTTAATACAGCAGTTTAAACAAAAAGTAAATTTCCCGGGCAACCCGAAGGTAAATAATACCATTTTACATGCTATTCTGGATAGAATGCGGGAAATTAAAACCCCCGAAGAATTAAGATTATTGCGGAAAGCCATTGCTATTTCGGCAGTAGGGCAGCAGGAAGTGATGAAGGCCATGCGGCCAAATATGTCCGAAAGCGAAATTCAAGGATTGCACGAGTTTGTTTACAAAAAATACGGTTCCGAGTACGAGGGTTATCCTTCTATTGTGGGGGCCGGTAATAATGCTTGTGTCCTGCATTACATCGAAAACGACAAACCCCAGGTAGGTACTAATTTAGTTTTAATGGATGTAGGAGCTGAGTACCACGGTTATACCGCTGATGTAACGCGTACCATTCCGGCCAGTGGCAAATTTACGCCGGAGCAAAAGCAAGTGTATCAATTGGTATTCGAAGCCCAGCAGGCCGCTTTTGAGCAATGTAAAACGGGAAATCCGTTTAACGCCCCGCATCAAGCTGCCCAGCGTATAATTGCTCAAGGGCTTAAAAAGTTGGGAATTATTAAAAAGGAAGAAGACGCTTCTACTTATTTTCCGCACGGTACTTCGCATTACTTGGGCTTGGACGTACACGACCGGGGAACGTATGGTAAGTTACAAACCAACAGTGTTATTACCGTAGAACCAGGGATTTACATTCCGGAAGGTAGCCCCTGTAATAAGAAGTGGTGGGGAATGGGTATCCGGATAGAAGACGATATTTTAATTACGGAAAAAGGCTGGGAAAATTTGTCGATTGCGGCTCCGCGTAGTGTTGCCGAGATAGAAGCTCTGATGGCGCAGCCCAGTGCCTTGCATGATTTTGTACTGCCGGAATTAAAGTAACAATTATACAATTGTTCTTTTTAAGATTTATTCCAGGTTTATCGTACCCAAGAAAAAAGGCGTTTTAAAGGCTGGATCAAGAATCTCCTTACCCGAATAATTTAAAAATAAAATTCTATAAAATAAAGAAAGAAGCCTTAAAGGCTTCTTTCTTTATTTTGGGGCTGCTCAATTAAATAATCGTGGTCTATTTTTTTAGTAGCAAATGAGCTGATTTGTTTAACTATATTTTTAAAACCTGCATACAATACAATGTCCGTAAACATCTCAAATTCTTTCTTGTATCCTTCTACTAAACCTATTTTTTTAGCTTTATACGTATTGGTAGCTGACCAGGGCATCCAGCGTACCTTGCGTTTGTGTTTTTGCATGTACAGGTTAATGGCCAGTTCTACTTGGTAACGGTTTACTTCCTGGTCTAGAATTTTAATTAAATCTTTTTTCTTTACAATTCGCTCCCCCGATAGTAAAATATCTCCCCGATCAAATTTAACAAACCAAGGGGCATTTACCCGGCGCAGAATAAGCATATCCAGGTTATAATGGGCAATTGCTTGAATAGCGCTCTCTACTTCCGATTTATTAATTGATTGTAAATCAGCATCCATCAACAGGATGTTTTCATACTTGGCATATTTTAAACCCTGCCGGATAGCGGCGGCTTTACCTTGGTTATAAGGCAAACGGACAAGTTTTACCTGCGGATAGTATTGTTCGATTAAATCTGCGGTATCATCGTTTGAGCCATCGTCTACACAAATTATTTGAACAATATTTCTGATTTCTGTTACGACTTCCAGTACCTGAAACACTCGGTATTCTTCGTTATAAAAAGGGATAATGCACGTAGTCCGGATGTTTAATGGCATAAGTTGCTTTTCGTTGCTTTAATAGTAGTGTATGTATTAATTAGGTTTGGGAAAGTTGAACAAAATACAATTACTTTCGCTGTTAGCAAATACGTGTTTGCTGTAAAAAAGACTATTTTAGGTACTGAAAGTTATATATATTTCTCTCGCCTTAGTTTAATAACGAATTAAGCTTCTATTTGAATACGTTTTGCTTAAAGGATAGTAGGTAGGCTCTTGAATAAATCTGCCGTTTACAGTACTTTTGCCTGTGCTTGTAAGTTATTGATAGTTATAGAGATACTTGATTTAAGAATATAAATGGCAATGAGTTAGGATAAGTATGTGAAATCAAGATATCAGGCAAAGAAAACTTTTAAAGAGGCTTCCTTGTAATTTAAAATTGAATAAGCTATATTTGCAGTCCTAATTCAAAAATACAGTTGAGATGGCTAAAAAAGGAAATAGAGTACAGGTAATAATGGAATGCACCGAGCAAAAAAACTCAGGTGTTCCGGGTACTTCCAGATATATTACTACCAAAAATCGTAAAAATACCCCTGAACGGTTAGAATTAAAGAAATTTAATCCAAATCTGAAAAAAGTTACTGTACATAAAGAAATTAAATAACCATGGCTAAGAAAGTAGTTGCGACCCTTAAAACCTCCACTGGTAAAGATTGGGCAAAAGTTATTAAAGCAGTAAAGTCACCAAAAACCGGAGCCTATACTTTTAGAGAAGAAATGGTGCCCGTAGATAAAGTGCAAGAATTTTTAGCAGCGAAATAATTTCTATTTTCGCTCTCCATTTAATATTAAGAAGTCCCACAAAATTTGTTGGGACTTTTTCTGTTTATAGTCAGTGAATTGCAATTCTAAAAAGAAGAGTAATAAACTTATTATTGCTTTTGGCGCGATAGACGTAAACAATAGCTTAATTTTTATTTCCTCAGCTAAATAGAGTTTTGAGCAATAACTTATTTGGTTAACCTTGTATTAAATAGTATTTGATACTTAAAAATTTATAATTATAACTTAATAACATATTTCAGCAGTAATTACCACTATGGGACTTTTCGACTTCTTCAGTAAAGAAAAAAAGGAATCGTTGGATAAAGGTTTGGAAAAAACTAAAACCAACTTTTTCGACCAGTTAAGCAAAGCTGTAGTTGGTAAATCTAAGGTAGACGAAGAAGTACTGGACGACTTAGAAGATACCCTCGTGCACTCGGATGTAGGCGTACAAACTACCATTAAAATTATTAAGCGCATCGAAGATCGCGTAGCACGCGACAAATACCTGGGAACGGCTGAACTCGACCGCATTCTGCGCGAAGAAATTGCCGCTTTACTCGAAGAAAATAATTCCGGTAAAGTTACTGCTGAATTTGTGCTGCCCGCTAATATTAAACCCTACGTAATAATGGTAGTGGGCGTAAACGGAGTAGGCAAAACTACCACTATTGGTAAATTGGCCGCTCAGTTTAATAAAGCAGGTAAAAAAGTAGTTTTAGGAGCAGCTGATACGTTCCGGGCGGCGGCCGTTGATCAATTAATTATTTGGGGCGAACGCGTTGGTGTACCGGTTATTTCGCATGGTATGAACACCGACCCAGCTTCGGTAGCTTTCGATGCGGTAAAGAAAGGCGTAGAAATGGAGGCGGATGTGGTCATTATTGATACGGCTGGTCGTTTGCACAACAAAGTGGGTTTAATGAACGAGCTTACGAAAATAAAACGGGTCATGCAGAAGTTTATCGAGCAGGCGCCACACGAAGTGTTGCTGGTATTGGATGGCAGCACCGGCCAGAATGCCGTTATTCAGGCGCGTGAATTTATGAAAGCTACGGATGTTACGGCACTGGCTATTACCAAACTGGACGGTACGGCCAAAGGCGGAGTTGTTATTGGTATTTCTGATGAGTTTAAAATTCCAGTAAAATACATCGGTGTCGGTGAGAAAATTGATGACTTGCAAGTTTTTGACAAACACGAATTTGTTGATTCGCTTTTCTCCAAGCAGAAGTAAAATCTATCCATATAAATTTTCCTATTTTTAAAATTTTCTTTATACCAGTTCCAGACCAAACTATTAGAAGGTTAGGAACTGGTTTTTTGTTTGAATTCAGTGCTTACTTTGAATAATCCTCTGAAATACAACGCTATTTAACTTGCCGGCATTGTAATTATTTCTTTATATTGGCTTTGGATAGAATTATTTTTCTGCTTTCAACTGTCAATTATGTCTTATATCTTTTTTCGCTACCTGCTGCTAATCTTTTTCTTTTCTGTATCATGTATTAGCTGGGCTAATGTACGATTACCCAAACTGGTTAGTGATAACATGGTCCTGCAACGCAATAGGAAAGTGCCGGTTTGGGGCTGGGCGGATAAAGGAGAAAAAGTAACCGTACAATTTAAAAATAAAACCTACTCCGCAGTGCCCGATGCGACTGGTAAATGGCTGGTTAATCTTCCGGCAATGGCAGCTGGTGGCCCGTATGATATGCAGATTACCGGCAAAAATTCTATTACGGTAAAAAATATCTTAATGGGCGATGTCTGGTTAGGTTCTGGCCAGTCTAATATGGAGTTTCAGAGTTCCTGGCTCAAATTCAACGATGCGCAACTCGGGAAAGCGGAATTTCCAAACATTCGCCTGTTTACCGTAGAAAATGATTTAAGCCCCATACCTTTGGCAGATGTTAAAAAGGCGGAATGGAAAGTCTGTAATAAAGAGAACGCTTATAATTTTTCGGCTGTAGCCTTTTTCTTCGCCCGGGAATTGCACCAAAGAGAAAAAGTGCCGATAGGAGTAATTCTTACCTCGTGGGGCGGCACCATCATCGAAACCTGGATGAGTCCGGATGCAATAAATAAATTTCCGGAGCTGAAAAGCCAAATTGCTGGTATGGATGGCTCGCCCGATTTCTTAAATAAATTAAAACAGGAAAATGAAGCTCAGGTACAAGAATGGATAAAGCAGAGCTATACGGTTGATGCAGGATATACGAATGGCATGGCCAGTTGGAACAGCCCCAATGTAAATTCTCCTGATTGGAAAGAAATGAATATTCCTTCCTTATGGGAAACTATCGCTCTGCCTGATTTTGATGGCATTGTTTGGTTACGCAAAGAATTTACTTTACCTACCAATTTTAAAGCGCAGGAAATAATTCTGAACTTAGGTCCGATTGATGATCTGGATCAGACTTGGGTAAACGGTGCACTCGTAGGCGAAAGCGGGCAATACAATATTCCTCGTAAATATCCGGTAAAAGCAGGGGTTGTAAAGCCTGGTAAAAATGTAGTAGTGGTGCGCGTAACGGATACGGGCGGCGGAGGCGGTATCTACGGCAAACCGGAAGAATTATTTCTGACTGATACTAAAGCAAATAAAATTGCCGACTTGAGTGGGACCTGGCAGTATAAGGTAGGCAGCGATTCTAAGCAAAACAAAATAGGTACGCCGCCATCCGTAGATGTAGGGCCTAATAGTCGCCCAACTTTACTGTATAATGCCATGGTTAAGCCCCTAATTCCTTACGCTATCAAAGGAATGATTTGGTACCAAGGCGAAAGCAATGCGGGTAGAGCCTACCGTTACCGCGATTTATTTCCAGCAATGATAACAGATTGGCGAGCTAAGTGGGGCCAGGGAAACTTTCCGTTTTTGTTTGTGCAACTCGCTAATTTTATGAAAACCACTCCGGAACCTAACGAAAGCGAGTGGGCAGAATTACGAGAAGCCCAAGCCAAAACTTTAACTATACCTAATACGGCTATGACCGTTATTATTGATATTGGCGAAGCGGACGACATTCACCCAAAAAATAAACTAGACGTTGGGAAGCGTTTAGCCCTTGCCGCAGAAAAGCTGGCTTACAACCAAAAAGTAACGTTCAGCGGTCCGTTGTATAAAAATATGAAAGTGGAAGGAAGCAAAATTCGTCTCACATTTGATCATGCTGAACCAGGACTTATAACCAAAAACGGAGCAACTTTAAAAGGTTTTGCTATTGCCGGTTCAGATCATAAATTCGTTTGGGCCGATGCGCAGATTGAAGGAAACACAGTAGTGGTATCTTCGACTCAAGTTTTGGCACCAGTAGCCGTGCGTTATGCCTGGGCTGACAATCCGGATGAGGCTAATTTATACAATAAAGCCGATTTACCGGCCTCTCCGTTCCGCACGGATGACTGGCCAGGATTAACCATTAACAAAAAGTAGCAGAAGTAAATTCTTAGCTACCGGTTTTAATTTTTGTATCAGCTATTCGTTATCAGGTTCTACTACTATATCAAAAACGTTTTGGATTTATTTAATTCACTAAACAATTGTAACTTTGCCAGCCATTTCGAAACGAACCATTCTATCCAAAAGAAGGTTTTCGATTTGAATACATATTACCTCATAATTAATAAGTGAAAGTAAGAACGTTAAAAAAAGATAAGGTAAACGTTATCACCTTAGGTTGTTCTAAGAATCTGGTTGATTCGGAAGTTTTAATGGGGCAATTGCGCAGTAACAATTTTGCGGTTACCCACGAATCCGGAAAAAACGATGCCAATATTATAATCATAAATACCTGCGGTTTTATCGACAATGCCAAGCAGGAATCCATTGATACTATTCTGCAATACGCCGACGAGAAAGAAGCCGGCAACATTGACAAATTATACGTAACCGGGTGCTTGTCGCAGCGCTACAAAGATTCTCTGGAAGCAGAAATCCCGCAGGTAGATGCGTATTTCGGTACTTTGGAAATGCCGCAATTGCTTAAAACTTTAAATGCCGATTATAAGCACGAATTAGTTGGCGAACGCCTTCTGACCACACCCAAACATTACGCTTACTTTAAAATCGCCGAAGGCTGCAATCGCCCCTGTTCTTTCTGTGCTATTCCGTTAATGCGGGGCAAACACGTAGACCGCCCAATAGAAGATTTGGTGAAAGAAGCGAATCGTTTAGCCGAAATGGGCACAAAAGAATTGATCTTGATTGCGCAGGATTTAACCTACTACGGATTGCAGCAGTACGGCGAGCGGAAGTTGCCGGATTTGTTACGGCACTTATCCGATGTACCCGGTATCGATTGGATTCGGTTGCAGTACGCTTATCCCTCGCAGTTCCCGATGGAAGCTTTGGACGTAATGGCCGAGCGCGCGAATATCTGTAAATACCTGGATATGCCGCTGCAGCACATTTCCGATAATATGCTTAAAACCATGCGTCGCGGAATAAGTAAACGCCGTACTATTGAACTGGTAGAAACTATTCGGGAGCGGGTGCCAAATATTGCTTTGCGCACTACTTTGATTGCTGGTCATCCTGGCGAAACGCAACAAGATTTCGAAGAGCTTTACGATTTTGTGGAAAGAACCCGCTTCGATCGTTTGGGTATATTTACGTATTCGCACGAGGAAAACACGCATTCACACACCCTTGGCGATACGGTGCCGGATGAAGTAAAACAAGAGCGGGCCGATGCTATTATGGAATTACAGCAAGGTATTTCTTTAGAGCTGAACGAAGCGCGCCTAGGCCAGACTTATAAAGTATTATTTGATCGAAAGGAAAGCGGTTATTACGTTGGTCGTACTCAATACGACTCACCGGAAGTAGATAACGAGGTACTGGTTCCGGCTACTAACCACTATATAAGAACGGGAGAATTTGCCAACGTAAAAATTACCAGCAGTACCGATTTTGATTTATACGGGGAAGTAGTTAGCTAAATTTACCTTTTTTCGGCCGGAGTATCTAGTTTAAGGCTTCTGGAACATTAAATTTTTATAAATACCGATTAGAAGCAGCGTTTCTGAGAAGTAGCTGGGAATGTTCTTGAAAGTAATTAGGATTTTATCATCCACTACTTTCAGGAACATTTCTTTTTTAGCTTGGCTCTTTCCGCATGAACATTTGTATTCGGTTTAAACTATTTCGGTACATTGTTGTTACTCTCCATAAAATAAAATTTACTTGCTGAAGCGTAAAAAACGTTTTCCGTTAAAATCCCTGTCAAACTAATAAAATAACATGTTACTTTGCGATACGGCACTAGCCGGCCACCAAAAATGCTTTCGAATGAAAATTTCGCAAATAGATTACAGTGCTACTCATGCGTTTTCGCCCTTAGTAACCGATTATCTACAGCAAAAAAACAATTTAGCTTCTTTTTATCATCGTTTCCCTACTTTAGAAAATTTTCAGTTACAAATTTCTGAAAAACAATTTACTCCCGAACAACGAACTTTACTTTGCGAGGAACTGGAAAGGCAATATGCTTTACTACCTGAAGTGCAGGCCGGCGTGCGTAAAAACCTGGATTTGTTAAAACAGCCTAATACTTTTACTATTACTACCGGGCATCAATTAAGTATTTTTACTGGTCCGCTGTATTTTATTTACAAGATAATTACGGCTATTAAAACGGCGCAGCAATTACAACAGCAATACCCCGATTATAACTTCGTGCCGGTATATTGGATGGCAACCGAAGACCATGATTTTGCGGAGATTAATCATTTTACCTTATTTGGTAAAACCTACACCTGGGAAACCGATCAAAAAGGGGCAGTAGGCCGGTTTAAAACAGATTCCATTTCTTCTTTAATTAAATCTTTACCGGAAAGTTATCCCTTGTTTGAGAAAGCTTATACAGAATTTGGTACGCTATCGGCGGCTACCCGTTTTCTGGCGCACGAATTATTTGGTGAATTTGGTTTAATTAGCATTGATGGCGATGCTCCCGCCTTAAAAAAAGCACTGCAACCCGTAGTAAAAAACGAGTTGCTTGAGCAAACTACTTTTAAGCTAGTCAATGCTACTACCGAGAAATTAGCGGCGGCCGGTTATAAAACCCAAGTAACTCCTCGCGAGATTAATTTATTTTACTTGGATAATGGCTTACGCGAACGTTTGGTGCTAAAAGAGGGTCGTTATCAGGTTTTAAATACCGATTTGTCCTTTAGTCAGGAAGAAATTCTGCATTTAGCAGAAACGCAACCCGAAAAGTTTAGCCCCAATGTTATCCTGCGGCCACTTTACGAAGAAATACTTTTACCTAATCTTTGTTATATTGGGGGTGGAGCCGAAGTGGCTTATTGGTTCCAATTAAAAGAAGTATTCCAGTTTTTTAAAGTTCCTTTTCCTGTTATAATGCTACGCAATTCGGGTTTGTACATTGCAAAAAATCAGGCTACCCGGATGCATAAATTAAATTTGCAAGCCACGGATTTATTCCAGGATTTACCAGCCTTAAAAAAACAGGTAACCGCTACTTACCAAGAAAAAGAACTCAACCTGGAAGAAGAAAGAAAACAAGTGGAAGCCGTTTTTGCGGGAATTGAAAAGCTTGTGGCGACCATTGATCCTACTTTATCGAGAACAGTAGCTGCCGAAGCGCAAAAAACGCACAATTCTTTAATGGTACTGGAGAAAAAAATTGTAAAGGCTAACGATACTAAGTACGAAACTATTTACAACCAACTTACTTCTTTAAGAGATAAATTATTTCCGAATGGCACTTTGCAGGAACGCGTCGAAAATTTATTAACCTATCAAACGAATAATTCAGAATTTATCCGCGATTTGTACGAGGCGTTCGAGCCATTTGCCGCTAAATTTACTATTCTGGAAGAAGAATAATGCTCAAAACTACGCTTCGCCGGAAAATGCTGCAAAAGCGCCAGGAGTATACGCCGGAAGAAGTAACCATTCGTAGTCAGGAAATTTGCCGGCAGTTTTTTAGTTTTTTTTCAATTAATAACTTTAAAATAATCCACAGTTTTTTACCCATTGCTTCTAAGAATGAGGTAAATACCTGGTTTATTATCGAGCGCTTGCGGGCTGATTTCCCAAGGATAACTCTTGCGGTGCCGGTTACGGACACGCAAACCCTTTCCCATTATTTACTCTCTTCCGAAACCAAGCTGTTACTCAATCAATGGGGTATTCCGGAGCCAAATGGTGCTGAGCCAGTTACCCCGCAAGACTTGGATCTGGTACTGGTTCCATTACTGGCCTTTGATGAAAAAGGGCATCGGGTAGGTTACGGAAAAGGTTATTACGATCGTTTTTTGGCTGAGTGCCGTCCGGATACAGTTACCGTAGGATTATCGCTGGAGGAAGAACCGGTACTGCTAATTTCCGATGTGGACGAGAAAGATATTTCGTTACAGTTTATTACAACTCCTTCCAAGGTTTACCAATTTCACTAATAAGTTTAAGATTTTACTTCAGGTTACTTGTAGTTCTATACTATCGTAATTACTACTACTTAGCCATATCTACCTCAAGTAATATTCTCACCTATTTACTCCACTCAAGAATTTAAAATTTTGCTGAGCAAGCTTAAGATGAAATATGAAATTTTTAAGTTGCCAAATTGTATCTTATTCTTTAATGCAAATAAAAGCCGACACCTTAAGCAGTAAGCTAAACTTCTTACCTGGTAGGGCTTGTTACGCAGATATTGTTAACTATAATAGATCGAAGGTATGTAGCCGTTTTGGTTAATTATTTAAAATTGAATTAATATCTGTTGGCTTAAGGAACAGGATCATACCCACTGCTGCCCCAAGGATGGCATTTTGCTAATCGTTTAACAGCCAGTTTAGCACCTTGGATGGGGCCATGTTTGCGAAGGGCTTGCGCGGCATATTCGGAACAGGTTGGGGTAAAACGACAACTTGGTGGTTTGAGAGGGGAAAGTATCTTTTGGTAAACCCAAACGAAACCTAGTAATAAGTATTGCAGTATTTTCATGCGTTCTGAACTACAAGGTAGTTCTATATTAACTAAAAATAAAGTAGTTACGTGCGCCGACGATCTATAAATTCTTTCCGGTATTACAGGAGTACTGTTCAGAAAAACTAAAAAGAATAATTGTTGAAAGTGTTATAAGTTGAATAAATCCTTTTAAAAGATTAAGGCGGCTAGTTAATAGCGCTATAAATTAAAATTTTAATACTACTGCATGGTTGTTTTTACCCGGTTACTATTTTGTATTTTTCTTCTTATTGCACTAAAAGGTTCCGCTGCCCACGAACCTTTTCCTATTGGTGCCCGGGCAGCTGGCTTAGCAGGTGCAGCAGTTACTTTATCCGATGTTTGGTCTAGCCGCAATAACGTAGCAGGAATTGCTTCTTTAAAAAAGGTGGAAATTGGAATCTTCGCGGAGAACCGGTTTAATGTAACCGCTTTTACAACCGTGGGTTTACAAGCTGTATTGCCAACTAAAAAGCTAGGTTCTATTGGCGTTGATTTATCCCGTTTTGGTGACCAGTGGTATAATGAACAACGTTTAGGTATTGGCTTTGGCCATCGATTGGGTACAGTAAACATAGGTATCAAAGCTGACCTATTGCAAACGCATATAGATAAAATAGTTGAAGCGATATAATTCTCTGTTTATCAGCTGATTATATATACTTTTTAATTGTTTGCTTTTATGCTTGCACACGATTTGTACACAACTAACCCTTATCTCATAAAAAAGGGTTCTTCCGGATGTTCTTTCTGATGCAATAGGATTTGATCTAAAGTATCATCAAAGCTAAGCAGCTCGTGTGCATTTTCATAGCCCAGTACTCGGGCCATGTCGTAGGAGTTCACGTACAGTTGGTTGGTGGCTTTATCTTTGTAAAACCGCATTGACCGGCCTTCTTCTTTATCTAGATAGGTGATACCCTCCTAATTTCGACTATTAGTTGCATGAACAATCGTCTTAGTATAAAATCAATTAAATTGTTGAGGTAATTGCTCTAAATTCTGGGAAAGAGCACCAATGAAAATAGCCTGATCTTCGGTCAAATAAGCAACGGCGCTTTTCTGGATACCTCCGGCCGTGGGTAAGGGTTCCGTTTCAAACGCCACCCTTCCAAAAGTACTTTCAATGGTAGAAAGATGCTTGTCTATGGTTTCGAGTAAGTTCTTGTGCTTAATCCCTAACTCGGAAGCAATATCCCGGCTATCTACTACCGGGATATTATTGTATTGAGAAATTTTAATCAGTTCCATCGCTTTTTACGGGAATGCCTGCCTTAATTCCTTTGGCAAGCTTTTTTATAAAAAACCGTCGCTGTTGATATTCATCTTCCTTGCAGTTCTTAGCATTTTTACGCAGCTTTTTTTGCAGATTCTTGTCAGATTTTAGAAGGTGTTTCAACCATTTTGCAAACTCTTGAGGACGGTCAAAATCTTCTAAAATCTCTTGTAACAAAGGAACAGCATTGTAATTCTTAAAAACAGCTTCCACAATAATGGCCTTAACATTGCAGTGTAGCATTGAAGGGATTATATAGTTATTTTTTGCCTGACACATTTTTTTAACTTTAAAGGTTTTTACATGGTAAATTGACTGTCTTTATGATCACCATCCCCTAACGGTATTCCATCCGGCAAGCCGTGTAAAATGGCATCCCGTAACCGCTTGATTCGCCAAATGTGATGGTATACATCTGAATGCAGGCTGTTATCCGAACTGGCATCACTCAATACCTGTAAAAATTCAAAGATGAAAGAATCCAGGGCTTGTACCATTAGGTACGGTTCATCATAAGCCACTACCTCTAACAAGGCTTGAGCATTGAAAACTACATCTGGCTTTATGGCAAATAAAATATCCGGATTGTTGCCTTCCTTAACTGCTTTTTCACGGGCTTGTGATTGTAAAAGTGCTATTTCTTTATCTTTATTTTCCATCGCCTTTGGGATTATATTGTGTAACCATACCTAAAACCGCATTGGTATAACCGAAAATAATTCCGTTTCTAAGCTCTCTTAAATTGTTATACATTCGTATCAAGTTGCCATTCATTGTCCAACCTGCTTTTTCCATATAACCAATCATAAATACCATGCTTTGGTCAAGAGCTTGAGCAACTTCTTCCGGCGTAGATTCGGCAATAGCTTGCAGAATGTAAGTAGCATTAAACACAACTTCTGTAGGCTGACTATAATAGGTTGTGTTTTTAAATCGGATTTCTATATCCTCACAATCGTTTTCATCTAAGTCTATCAGATAACCAGATTGCTTTTTTTCCAAATTTTCTAATGCCTCTTCATAGGTGAATTGTGATTTGGTATCATCTTTAATTAAATAACCATAAAAGCGAAATTCTTCCTCACTTATTTTATTAAGGTTAAAAGCAGTATCGGCCGCTGTTTTTAACTTTTCGCGAATACTATTTAATTGATTTTCCATAGCCTTAATCCAGATTAATATTGTTGGAACCAACTAAAATCGCGTTTCGCATTTCGCGTAAATTCCAGTACAAATCAAATTGATCGGGATTGACTATATTTTCAGTAATAACATAACTGATTAGAAAAAACATAGCTTTGTCTAATGTTCTCGCGGCCGTATCGGGTTCAATCACATTTACAATAAAATTGATTAAAGCCCTAGGGTCAAACGGTTGTTCTTGGTTTTGGCATTCGTTTTGCATAACTTCCAATAATTAAATGTTTCTTGTTAATTTTTAATTTAGGGAGCCTATTACGAGTAGGCTCCTTTTTTCATAGCTCGGATTGATTATAGGTCGGATAAGGCAATCTGTTAGAATGGGAATGTTCGGGCCTCCTTCCTTCGTAATGCGTTGACTAGGTTAGCGGCATAAGTTTTATTCTTCTCCGCCTCCTTTGTTAAAAATTTGTTTATCCAGGTTCCGTTCTGGTAAACTATCACATCTAGCCGTTTATGGCCGTCTACTTTGTAATGCTTGTAGCTGATGGTGTAAGCGTTCATTTTATTAAGTGTTTATAGTTCGCGTTTTAAAGATTCTAATGCAATTGGAAGTAAACTGTAACTGCTTTTCCCGGCTCTCTAAAGTGTTAGTAAATACCTTTTTGCCATTCTGATAAATGTTAGTCTCATACTTTTTAACTCCGTTTAGTTTATAGGTTTTGAAGGATGCAGTGTAAGTTTTCATATACTTAAATATTGTACATGTATAACATATTCGAAAAAAATAAAAGGTTTTACACCTCTCTGAATTATTATACTGTAAATGTATGTGAAATGTTTAACATGTACAACATTTCACTTAAAAAATATTAATTGTTTTTTGGCTTTGATCTTCCTTTATATTCGATTGGGTAATCGTTTAGTTTTGTAGGTGGAAATTTAATAGTGTCAATTAATCTTTTTACTGTTCCATCCATACTAGTTTCTTCTGAAAGTTCAATTAAACCTCGCTCAATACGTCCGTAAATAGCAGTATAAGACACGCCGCACAGTTGAGCGTATTTATAAGGCGTTACAAATTGAGGTACTGGTTTCTTATCTGCCATTTAAATAATAATTACGCAATTATATTATATATGTTGGACATATACAAGTTTATCATTAATTTTATAATTCAATCCTATATTAATTTATATGCCCGTTTTACAAACCTCTTTTATTGGCCTGTATAGTATCCTAGGGCTTATTATTGCTCTTACCGTCCTGAATGTATACCTTTTTATCAGTCAAAAGCGGACAGATGCCAAATTACAGGCACATAAAGCCTTTGTATTGCAAAAGCTAGAAGAACTAGAAAAATTAAAAGAAGAACTTGAAGTAAGGCATAAAGCTAATAACGAGTATAAAAGTGAAATAGAAAGTCCGATCTTAAATACCATATACCGTTTTTGTCCGAGTGATAATTAAATGCGTTACTAATACTACTTTAATTAATTCAATATTATTTATTATATTTGAAATTAGATTGTTTTAATCAAAAGAATGACAGCCATAATAGGTATTTTAAACAAAACCACAGTTGCATCTGATAGTGCCGCTACTGTCAGAGGCAAGTACTAGTCATACCATTTTTGATCAAAGTTGTATGACTTGGTATGACTTTTATGTAATTTTGCTTGCTATTAATCCCTAATCTACTAAAATTCGCTTTATGACACCTATTACTCGATTTTCCCATAATATCCCCAACGTTAAAATTTATACAAAAGAAAAAAAGTTAAGTGTAACTGAGGTCTTAAACCATGATATTGATAAAAAGAACAATAATATTGGTACACATCATTCACCTAAAAAAGATTCAATCTTACCTTCAAAAAAGGCGTAATAAATAACTTTTTGTGTTAATTTTTAACCCCTTAATCAAGGGGCTTTTTATTTATAAAATAAATTAATTATGAGCTTGATGGAGAGTAATAGCAATGGACAAATAGAGGATGTTGAAACTGATGCAACCGAAGCTAACATAGATACAGGCGGGTTACAAATTGATGCAGCACCAGCTGACAAGCAAAAGGCGGATAGTGTTTCTGCTGTTGATGTGATAAACAGCACTATTAATGGGTTCTCAGAAACGGGGACAGAAGCCTTAAAAGCCGAGTGCTATAAAGTCATAAAAAAATACTTGAAACAAACGGCTAAAGAACACCTCTGCTGCGATACATATAACGTACTGATTCTGCACGATAATGGGGCGCTTGTAAAAGGTGACGCTGATAGAATTTATAATGCAGTAACGGATTTTCCAGAAAAGAAGCCAATATTGTTGATACTCTATTCACCGGGCGGTGATGCTGGTTCTGCTTATCTGATCGGCAAATTGTGTATTGATAATTCTGGTGGAAGATTTATAATTGCTGTGCCACGAATGGCAAAGTCGGCGGCCACATTAATTTGTTGCGCGGCCAATGAAATTCACATGGGTAGTTTGTCGGAATTGGGCCCTATTGACCCGCAAATAAACGAATTGCCGGCTTTAGGATTAAAAAATTCTGTTGAGCATATTGCAGAATTGGTGAAAAACCATCCAGCATCTTCTGAAATGTTTGCTAATTATTTAAACTCATCGCTTCCACTCATTCACTTAGGATATTATGAAAGAGTAGCTGAGTCAGCCATGCAATATGCGGAAAAGCTACTGAATAGTCACCGTAATGAATTGAAAAAAGACGTAAAGGGAATTGCTAATGAGTTAGTTTACAAGTACAAAGATCATAGTTTTGTTATTGACAAATCTGAGGCGGAGGAGATTTTTGGGTCTGAAATCATTAAAACAAACACTCCTGAATACGAACTTGGAAACAGCTTGTATTCAGCATTGACCTTTATTAACCGTATAGCAGATATGATGAATCATAATTTTTATTTTACTGGCTCGTTTGAATCAGACCCTGTATTTACGAAGAAAAGGGGGCGCTAATATTATTATAGCTGCCACTATGCAGCCATAATAATTGAAAGAAAAACCCGCACATATAAACAAGGGCTTAACTGACAAAGAACTTATTACCAAGAACGAAAAGAGCATAATGCCTGTTAAAAGTGTAATTGCACGAATGCTGCGCGTGAAAAAACCAACTCTACAAAATCCACCCAGACCTAATCCAACTTCAACTACACCTCCTAGGATTGAATTAGATTTTAAACGAGATTTCCCCGGGCAAAGCAACTCGCCATTACCGTCACCCAAACTTTAAGGAATTGATTAGTTAATTTTATTCTTAATAAGCTCCAGTAATAGGAGCTTTTTTGTTTATTTAGGGTATGAGTTAACCCCTATACTCTCCGGCTGTACATAAGTATAAGCACTAGGAAGGAATATAAGCTTATTTGTATTTAAATAAGATAGGGATATAAAAGTTTTTTAATTCTGATGGTTACTAAAAACGGGTGAAACCTTCCTCCCGATAAAAACGCTACTGCCATTCTAACCATCTACTCTAGAATATGCAGGTTCTTTTAAATCCACTCTTTCATTTAGCTTTAGGTGCCACCGGTCTGGTAAGTACCGGAATATTGTTAAAAGATGTATTAGCTATTAGAAAACAATTCCGTCAAGATACGGGCAAAAGCAAGCTTAAAAATACTCTACGCACTAAGGAAGTATATTAATTTAAAATCACGGGAAAACCAACCATAAAAACAGCCACCTTACTAACAGCATTGCTTATGCTGGCTGTAGTATTTGGTGGCATTATCTCCTTTATTAATCATAACAGACAGGTTACCTTTTACTACTGGTGGGGCATAATTTTCTTCGTAGGCATCGCGGCAATTAAATTTATGAATTCAGAACCTTAAGTTACTGTTTAGTGGAATTATCTTTACCCATCCACCTACATGCCCACTTTACAGTAAAGACAATCTCTAAATAATGGATGATTACTTTGAATTACCCGTCACCTACAAAGGGGAGGAGTATCTTTTTCCAGTGCGACTAGTTCAAACCGGCTACACCCACAAGTTAGAGGTAAATGTAGATGGCGTACACGTCTTTTTTGAACCAGACGATGAACAGAACTACCGGGCTCTGGTAGATGAATTTCAATTAAAGAACTTTAAAATAGAAGTAGGTTTACTCCAAGCCATTGCAGAAGTTATTGAATCAATGAGGAAGTGAGGAAATAAGTTTTGTTTAAAACCTTGCACTTTCTATTTGTAATTAGCTTTTACTAGGTAAAAAGTGCAAGGAGTAGAATCAGGTGGGTGGGAAGTAGTCTAGCTCTTGTCTCCGTTAAATAAATTACACATCTATTAAATATATTTTGTACTATTCTCCTATATTCATTGGATAACTTCTTCCTCCTTACATTTTGCCAGAACAACCAACTACAGAGTGCCTATTTTGCCGGTATATTCAAGTATATCAAGAAAATATACCTATTGATTTTCCATAATTTCCACTAATCCTATGCGCTTACTACTACTTATTGCCGTTGTTCTCTTAACCGGAAATCTATCTTATGGACAAGATCAGTTGTATTTAACCAAAAGAATAGATTTTACGGACCACCAAGGGGATTCCGAATCATTATCTACAATCGCTTTAACCCCTAATAAATTTGTAATTGCCTATCTGCAAGGAGGATTTTGGGAAGGTAGGATACGAATCGGAAGTATTAGCAAAGATTCGACCATTACCTTAAATAAGCCAACCTCCTTTTCAACCGATATGGTAATAAACGGGTTGGAAGTTACCAGGCTAACCAACACTACATTTATTTTAACCGCCAGGACCAACTCCACTACTACTATAAGAGTATGCGAAGTTATAAGCGATGATTTTATTATAGTAGGGAACCCTATTAGATTGGCCTCCCCGTTCGTATATGATTTTTCATTGGTTGCTCTATCGGAAGACTCCTTTTTAATTGCCTATATGGAGCCTATAACTCAATTGGGTAAATGTTTAATTGGTAAGGTAAAAGACGTGATCAGTATCTCATTAGGCCCTTCTCACAATTTTACTTTGTCTTCAATGAACAATTCAACCATCATCTCCCTGGATACGCTCTCCAGTACTAAATTTGTGATTGCCTATGGCTATGATGGTGGAACTGCACTTATTGGGTCAATAGAGGCTAATGGGACTATTGCCTTTGGAAATCCTTATAGATTCTCTACTGAGGATTGCTATTCTGTTAGGGCTGTAGGACTTCATGAAAACCAATTTGCTCTTGTCTATACAGAAAATTACTGGGACCACCAAAGTGTTGTTCAGCTAGGCACTACAACTGAAAAGGAGATTTCCTTTTCTCAAAAATTTACCTTCCACGAAGATCAAAATATAGGGATTTCAGCTACTAAACTTTCCGCTGACAGAATAGTGATTGGGTTTGATAATATTTCCCCAGGAGGTGTCTTCCAAGGAAATATTCTTTTGGTCGACATTCATAAAGACTTAGTTGGATTTTCGGAAAAAATCACTTCCCCTGATATGCTGTATGTTAATGGCAATAAGCCCGTAGCGGTACTTAACCAGAAGAGATGTATTTTTTTATATAATGACAATAACAGTCAGGCCGGTTTTCTAAGGCTAGCCAGTACTGAAAAGTACCAAATAGTAACCGCTGTACCAGGGGAAATAAGGCTAGATTATTCTATCTTTCCCAATCCCACCAAAGACTTTATAAACATCAAAATGGAAAAGAGCTCTCGGCAAGCAATGGTCAAACTATACAATGTAACAGGTAAAATTTTCTACAAGGAAGAATTTAAATCTGCCACTCGTATAAACATTTCTAATTACCCCAAAGGAACCTACCTGCTACAAATCAACGATGGTAAAAAAATACGAAACAGTAAAATTATTGTAGAATAATACTTGCAGCATATCAACTTGCATGGAATTGTACGATTTCAATCGCGGTAATTATAACCAACGGGCGGAAATGGTTTGGAATAAAGGTGAGTTCTTAGCGGCCCGAATCAGTGGTAATTACACCTTGTGCCTCTACCACATGGGCAACTTCTTTGCCGAAATCTGGTACCGGGTAGCGGATAATGAGGTTCAAGGAGTAAGAGGATTTAATAGTATTATCTGCCTGGAGCCGTATTTAAATATGGTAGATTTGTCCGACATAACTTAGTAATTCTTTCATATCTTCCTATGAAAACCGAACAAGAAGTCTTAGCTAGAATCCAGGAATTAGAGAGTCAAAACGAGCTTCTATCGCTTAAAGATACAAAAATCGTGGCCCAAGATGAAATTGACCAAGTAGCCATGGGCACCCTGCTGGAAAACCAAAAGCAGATTAAAATCAACCAGACCATCCTGGATGCTTTGCATTGGGTAGTAAGCTAATTAGTTTGTTATAAAAGGGGGAATTAGTACAAATAGATTTTACTATGGAATGGTACGACTGGATGGCTTACGCCTTTATTGCGGCCGGCATTTACTTGATAATCATTAAAAGAATTCGTAAAAACCGGTAATTTCAAGTTTAAATATTAATCCTATGTGCGGACGTTATGCAGAATCAGAAGATGTAGATGTACTGGAGGAGCGGTTTGATTTACAAATCGACCAGAAGTATAAGCCTAATTACAACGCTTCTCCGGGAAACGTATTACCCGTCATTACCAACAAGGATCCTAAGCAGCTAACTTTTATGAAGTGGTCTATCCTGCCGCATTGGTCCAAGACCAGAGAGATTAAATACAGTACCTTTAACGCCAAAGCAGAAGAACTCACGGAAAAGCCTTCCTTCCGGAGCCTTATAACAAGCAAGCGCTGCCTGGTTCCTTGTACCGGCTTTTATGAATGGAAGGATGTAACTACACCAGAGAAGGATATGTTTGGTCAACCGATTGCTAAACCCAAAACCAAAAAGGAAAAACAAATTTACTTTATCAATTTAAAATCAGACGAGCTCTTTGCCATGGCCGGCTTGTGGGATGAGTGGGTAGATCAGAAAACCGGCGAAGTTGTGCCTTCTTTTACCATTATTACTACCACTGCTAATGAATTAGTAAAACCAATCCACCCGGAACGCATGCCGGTAATCTTAACCCGGGAAACCGAAAAGCTGTGGCTGGATGATAGCTTATCCAAAGAGCAGTTATTAGCGCTACTAACCCCTTATGAATCCCAGGAGATGAAAGCCATGCCCATTCCAGGGATTACTTCTTTCCCTAATCCCAAGTAAATCCGGTAACTACAACTCCCAGCATCCTCATCAATAGCTCGCCGGCGTATAGCCGCTGCCCCGGCTACGGATTATAGTTACTTGCGTAATCTTCTCGGACAAGTTTTCCTCTATCTCCAGCACACTTGCCAGGTACGTTATTGTTTCCTGCTGTTTGGCGGTACAGGCGTATAGAATACCCATCCAAGCTTCGGGTTCGTACTGGGAAGAATAAGCACTTTGAGCAGGATCAAAAATAATTTTTCGTTTAAATAGGTTCCTATATTTAGCAGCTTTGATCTGTCTATTTTTAGTTTAGCCAGTTTTTCTGGCAGAATTAGCAGCATCAGTCATTCATTATGCTAATTATTTTGGTTTTATTGGTGCATAGCAAAAAAAATAATTCCAATATATTTAGCTTTAGTATATTTTATTACGTTATTGCTAACATAATTAGTATTTAGTTATACTAATCTTTAGCCATGCTGGTAAGATATGCTGCTGGAAAATCGAACCATTGCTCACTTAGATTTAGATACCTTCTTTGTGTCCGTCGAGCGATTACGTAACTCGGACCTAAAGAATAAGCCGCTTATCATTGGTGGCTTATCGGACAGAGGGGTAGTCGCCAGTTGCAGTTACGAAACCCGCTACTACGGGGTACACGCCGGCATGCCCATGCGAATGGCGAAACAGCTCTGTAAAGAAGCCCTGGTGCTCCGGGGCGATATGGAAGCGTATAGCCAGTACTCGGCCGATGTGACGCAAATCATTGCCGAGAAAGCGGACATTTACGAGAAAGCTTCTATTGATGAACATTACCTGGATGTGACGGGCATGGACCGCTTCTTTGGTACCTGGAAGTGGACTAATGAACTCCGCAACTATATTATGCAGGAAACGGGCCTCCCACTCTCCTTCGGTTTATCCGTGAATAAAACGGTTTCCAAGATTGCTACCGGGCAAGCGAAACCGAATGGTACTTTGCAGGTGCGGCAAGAGCAAGTCAAGCCTTTTCTTTCCCCGCTTTCCATCCGCAAGATTCCGGGCGTGGGAGAAAAGAACTACCAGCTCCTGCGCAACATGGGGGTGCCCACCATTGAAGTGCTCACCATGATTCCGGTGGACGTCATTCAGAAGGTCTTGGGCAAAGAAGGGGTGAGTATCTGGGAAAAAGCCAACGGCATTGACTTAACCCCCGTGGTGCCTTACTCGGAGCAGAAGTCTATTAGCACCGAACAGACCTTTGCTACGGATACGACGGATATTCCTTTTCTCAACAACCTGCTGGTAGCCATGGTCGAGAAGCTGGCCTTTGAACTGCGCCGGCAAGAAAAGCTAACCAGTTGTATTACCGTCAAGATTCGCTACGCCAACTTTGATACCCATACTCAGCAGCTGATGATTCCTTATAATGCGGCCGACCATATCCTTATTCGCAAGGCCAAAGAATTGTTCCACAAGCTTTATAACCGGAGAATGCTGATTCGGCTTTTGGGCGTCCGGCTCAGCCATTTAGTGCAGGGCTTTCAGCAGATTGATTTATTTGAAGATACCGCGGAACTGGTGAACCTCTACCAGGCCATGGATAAGATCCGGCACCGCTACGGAGCCGAGGCCGTTAAACGAGCGGCGGGACTAACGGGTAAGAAGCGATGATTGCCTTTGTTCATTCCTACTACAGTTTACGCTACGGTACCCTGTCCGTCGAAGATTTAGTAGCGATAGGCGTGAACCAAGGTTATCAAACGTTAGTGCTGACCGATATTAATAATACCTCCGGGGTTTTCCCCTTTATAGCCGCCTGCCAGCAGCAGGGCATCCATCCCGTAGTAGGTATTGAGTTTCGGCGCGAGAACCAGCTACTCTACACAGGAGTAGCTTTGAATCAGTTAGGTTTTCAGGAGTTAAATCAGTTTCTTAGCTACTATCAATTAAAGCAACAGCCCTTACCCGACGTTCCTCCCACTTTTAATCAGGTAGTTGTCATTTACCCTTTCTCTGCGGCTGGTTCCCAGGCGCTCCGGGAGAATGAATACATCGGCATCCGACCCCACGAACTAAATAAGCTAACCTTCTCGGACTTGCGCCACCAACCCGAAAAACTCTTGCTACAACCGGTATTTACTTACTTGGACGCGGAAGGCTATGCTTTGCACCGCCACTTACGGGCCATTGATCATAATATCTTACTTAGTCAGCTTACCCCGGAGCATGCGTTAAGTGAAAATGCAGCCTTTCTGCCGGCGAACCAACTAAGTCCTCTTTCCCAGCGGTTCCCTCGCTTAATGACCAATCTGGAAAAGCTCGTAGAACAAGCGACTTTTACCTTCGATTTTACCACCCGCAAAAACAAATTTCATTATAGTACCACGGCCTATGATGATAAGCTGCTGCTGGAGAAATTAGCCTGGGATGGCTTACGGCACCGCTACGGAGCAAGTAATAAAGTCGCTAAACAGCGGGTGGAACACGAACTAGCGATCATTGATAAGCTGGGCTTTTCGGCTTATTTTTTGATTACTTGGGATGTTATTCGTTATTCCATGAGCCGCAGCTTTTACCATGTCGGCCGGGGCAGCGGCGCGAACAGCGTAGTAGCGTATTGTTTGCACATCACCGACGTTGACCCGATTGAGCTGGACTTGTACTTTGAGCGCTTCTTAAATCCCAAACGCACCAGCCCCCCTGATTTTGACATTGATTACAGTTGGGATGAACGGGACGAGGTATTAGACTATATCTTCAAACGCTACGGCCACGAGCACACCGCTTTGCTCGGCGCGATGAGTACCTTTCAGCAAAATGCCATCTTACGGGAGCTAGGGAAAGTCTACGGCTTGCCCAAAAGTGAATTGGATATGTTGGTAGCTAACCCGGGAGCTAACGTTAACCAAAACCAGTACACGAAGCAAATCTTCCGTTACGGCAAATTGCTCACCGACTTTCCCAATGTCCGTTCCATTCACGCCGGCGGGGTGCTTATTTCTGAACAGCCGCTTACCTGCTATACGGCCCTGGACTTACCCCCGAAAAACATGCCTACCAGCCAGTGGGATATGTATGTCGCCGAAAGTATTGGTTTTGAGAAACTCGACATCTTAAGTCAGCGCGGCATTGGGCACATCAAAGAATGCGTGCATCTTGTGCAGCAGAACCAGCAGATTAAAGTAGATGCCCACGATATCGCCCGCTTTAAGCAGGACGAGAAGGTAAAAGCGCAACTAAAAGCCGGTGATACCATCGGTTGTTTTTATATCGAAAGCCCGGCCATGCGCGGCTTACTTAAGAAACTACGCTGTGATAATTATCTATCCCTGGTGGCAGCTAGTTCCATTATCCGGCCGGGAGTAGCGAAATCAGGGATGATGCGGGCCTATATCGAGCGCTTTCACGCTCCCGATAAGATTCAGCACATTCATCCGGTACTAGGCGAGCAACTGCAGGAAACCTACGGGGTGATGGTTTACCAGGAAGATGTGCTGAAAGTCTGCCACCACTTTGCGGGGTTGGATTTAGCCGATGCCGACGTATTGCGCCGGGGTATGTCGGGCAAGTCGCGCTCCAAAAAAGAATTTCAGAAGTTAGTGGATAAGTTCTTTCAAAACTGCCGGGAGAAGGGCTACCCCGAAGCCATCACTCAAGAAGTCTGGCGGCAGGTCGAGAGTTTCGCGGGATATAGTTTTTCGAAAGCACATTCCGCTTCTTTTGCCGTGGAAAGCTACCAGAGCCTGTATTTGAAAACCTACTTTCCCTTAGAGTTTATGGTGGCCGTGATTAATAACTTTGGCGGGTTCTACTCGACCTGGGTCTATGTGCAGGAAGCTCGTAAAGCCGGAGCTATTATCCACTTGCCTTGTATCAACCAGAGCCACTTTACTACCTTCCTTTACGGCCAGGACATTTATTTAGGCTTGGTACATATCCAGAACCTGGAACAGCAGTTAGGGCAAAGACTGGTAGCCGAGCGCCAGCAGCAGGGTACCTATGCCAGTTTAGAAGATTTTATTAAGCGCACTCAGGTAACCGTAGAGCAAATTGAAATTCTCATTCGCATTGATGCCTTTCGCTTTACGGGTAAAAATAAAACTACTTTGCTCTGGGAAGCCCTTTACCTCCTCGGGCATAAAAGCAGCTTGGATACAGAAGCCGCTCTTTTTCCTTGTTCGGCTAAACCCTTTACTTTGCCGCCGCTGACCTATACCCAGGTAGATGCAGCCTGGGATGAACTGGAATTACTTGGCTTTCCGGTTAGTCTGTCCTATTTTGACTTACTCAAAACCAAACAAAGAGGCGATGTACTAGCCGTAAATTTGCCGCAGTGGGTAGGACGGAGAGTACGGATGATGGGCATTCTGGTAACCACCAAACAGGTGCGCACCATTAGAGGCGAGTTAATGCAGTTTGGTACTTTTCTGGATGCACAAAACAACTTTTTTGATACCGTTAACTTCCCGGCTTCCTTAAAAGAGTGGCCCTTTAAAGGTCCAGGAGTGTATTTGCTTCTAGGCCGGGTAGTAGTAGAATTTGGTTTTCCTAGTTTGGAAGTTGAGAAAATGGATAAACTCCCCTTTCAGGAAAAGCACCAATCCAGTAGCGCAATGGTTAAGAGTAGTAATTAAAAATAGAAGTCATTCAATAGATGCCATGTAGATGCTGAAATAAAGAAATAGCCACCTAGTGCAATTTTAACTTAATGGATTCCAGGCTCTCGTAAATTTGCTGAAGTGACTCTTCGCAGGAATGCAGCATAGCCATTACATTCTCGATACTTCTCTTATTGCTGTTCTGTTATAATGCTATTATACTTAGTTATTTGTCATATAATTAATAAAAAAAATGAATCAACTAAAAATATTAGTAAATATAATATCGTATTCGTACTTTGGCTGCATCGAAAACTAAAGAATAAAGCATTATGAGACATCTATCCAGTATTACCAAAGCAGAATTATTAGAGATTGCTAAAATTGTTTTGTATTCTGATTCTGATGTACACCCCGAACAATGGGAAATTCTTCCTTTTGCGGGAGAGCCTGCTATTGGTATTCGGTTAGATGCAGAGGACTACGAAATACGGATTGTATGGGAAAACAATGAGCCACTTAGAATTTTTACTACCGCTATAGGGCATTTTGAATCAATTGAACCAAGTAAACTTAATCGGATACAAACCAAGCTCCAGGAAATGGGCTTTGATATTCCTACTTTAGAAACCTGGGGCTTTCCGGATACGGATTTGATATTGGAAGAAAAACTTGATGGTCTTGGGATTCAAGAGTAATTAAGGCTGCATACGGATTGTACTGTAACAGTTGTAACGCGTGTATTCAGTGTTACAGCTGTCAGATTAATTCAGATAAATGTAGGCTTCCTTCTTGTTGGATCTACTTATAAAAATGAGGTAAGGAGAAGATTTAAACGGGCGAGTAATAGCAATATCGCCAAGCTTTATAATCTGGACAAAGCTTGGTGGAACTGACATTGCCTTTTTGTAGTTACTAAATATTTTTTTTGTTTGGCCCGTTAAGGTATTAAAAAAATTATTTAATTTAAAAATGCTTACTCCAGAAGAAAAAGAACGAATTCGGCAGGAAGAAATTTACAGGCAAGAAATTCGATTGGATTTAGATAAACAACAGGAAACAATTAATTTTAAAAAATGGGCCGGTTGGTGGAAATTTGTTAATACAAGTTTTGGTATCTGGTTACTTTCTTCCGTCATCGTAGGTGCAATTACTTTTCTTTATAGTGAAAACCAAAAAAAGTACACTGAAGAAAGTAAAAAGCAGGCGCAAATAGATAGATTATCTACTGAAATCACCAGCCGACTTTATGAACTATTTTATGTTTCGTCAGAGATTAATGAAGAATTTGAATATTTAGTATCTGACCAATTCAGGCAAATAGATAGTGTTAATTATGATGAGAAAGCTATTAGTGAAATGGACTTTAATCTTACAAAATCTTTTAATACTATAAAGAAACCCGATTTAAATTCTGAATTCATAATATTTCCCGAATATTCTAAAAGAAACTTAATTTCTTTATTTATCGAACTTCGAAGCATAGCTCCTAAATCCAAAATAGAGGGCTTGAATAGTTGCATAAAGGTATTTAGGTATATGGCCTCAGAAGAAAAAAGTATTATAAACAGAATTAAACCTAAAGATTTGATTAAATATTTACCTTATCACACTAATAAACTTACAAAAGGAGAATTGTATAATATTAAATTATTAAAGAGAAAAAGCAATCAATATCTACATTATGCTATGAATGGTTTAGATAAACTTCGGGGGCTTTCAAATAGGGATATAGAGTACGATTTTAGTATAGATTTCCATATTCCATAAATTAATATCGTCTACATCTACCTATAACTCCTATCCTTATTCCTCTGCCCTAAGCCCGGGTATTTAATAATTCTATTATAATTTCGGATTGTAGTAACACTTTCTCAACTACAAGAATGAAATAAAAGTACTATAACAGGCGTCATAAGTAGTAAAGCAACTATAATAGTTTTATGAGCAACGACCGGCTTTGGCATATTAATAAAAATAAGAAGTAAGTGTTTAATATATAGATATTTGTATATGCATAAACTAGGCCAATACCTATCTTTACTAACCTACCTTTTGACCACCGATTAATTAATAATATAAACTGAACGAAGCGGTTTTTGCCAGCCAAAGTTTTTATGGTGGCTAATTTGGACAGGAATCCTTCCTGTACTGTGGATTAAAGAGTCGCCTGGGTAAAGGATGTCATAAGGAACATAATGGAGTAGATTAGGGTTTAATATCTAATATGGTACAAACATCTAAAGCACAGGATTTTTTAGCTTTGACTCAAGCCTTTGAAATACTGGAAACCAAACAGCAATTTTTTGACGAAGAATTATTTAGTAATTTAAAGTCTGCCCTCCATCAAGCCGCCGCAGGTTTAGTTAACTCTCCCAAACCTCAACCCAGTTTACCGGATCACTGGTAATCTTCTTGCATAAGTTTTGTTTTAGAAGAATAGAAGACCTAAGTATTTTGCGGATCATGCTTTAATAGGGAATTTTTCTAATTCTACTCCCATTTCACCATTAACTGCTCCAGATATGGCTCCAGCATTTTAGTGCCTTTGAAGGTGACAATGTCCTTGAATTTACCTCCCGGATAATGTACATAAATTTCTACAAAGAAGTTGGGTAAGTAATGCAAGTACACCCGGTGCGAAGAAGTTTTCCGAACGCAGAGAAACCGACTATGTTTGTAGAGGTATTCTAACTGGTTTGTTGGGGAAAGGGAATTGAATTCGCGCCAGGTTAACAAAGTTTTATCTTGATTAATAGTAGGTTTAAGGCGGGTATTCTTTCTTCGTTTGGCATGGTTAGTAGGTAGAAGAAGGATAAGATAAACCTTGTTTTATATCTCCATTGACAAAGTTAGCTTTTACGAAATCTGGCACTTCTTCCAAGTTTTGATTGTCAGCAACCCACCGTTTAAAATTATGCGGCACGTCGGTAACCATATTTCTAAATTGGAATAGAGAAGCAGTGCCATTTAGAATCGATTCTTCGTACTGACTGTATTCTACTTCATCTGGCATTATAGGAGTTAAAGAACAACCGCAATCTTCTCGCCAGCCGGTAAACTCAAACCATTTCGGATAGATGCCTGCAAGTTGTTGGCATATAGGATAAGGAAGGTGCGTGCGAGCAGGCGGTTTAACTTCGTAGCCCAGAACAAAATCCATGTTTCGCCAGCGTTTCAAATCATTGCTCCAAAAGCGGCGATTTAGTTCGGGCATATATCAGGGTAAATTATTTCTTGCCAGTTGAAAAATGAATTTTGAAGAGTTTAAATATACGGTAAGTTTTCAGCTAAGGGCAAAACAGACAAAATTTTTTAAAAAGTTTTAGCCTTACACAAATGGGTAGACTTGGATTAAAGGCTTAGATCTTATTGTGATTCTGGGTGGGACCACAATGGATTGTAGAGAGAGAGGGATTTGACCCTATACTGATATGAAAAAAATATAAGAACTATAAACCTTTGTATTTCCGGCGCTTATTTGGCTTGGGCTTCCATTGATTCAGGAGCCATTCCCATGCTGACCAGAGGGTAACGATACCCCAAAGACAAAATATTACGGCTATCAGCCATTGCCACCACTGCATATTATTAATGGGCTAATTGGGGTAGTTCTATGGAATCTAGATAAGGCTCAAGTATGGACACTCCGGTAAAGCCTCTAACTAGAGCAATTTCACTATCCGATTTCCGGTACCAGACCTCGGCAAAAAAATTCTCCATGCAATACAAACAAATCTCGTGGTCTTTGGTAGAACGCACAGCTAAGAATCTACCATGTTTGGCTACCAATGCAGCGCGTAGCTCGTGAATATTCCGGTTAAACTCGTGGAGTTTCATCTGATATTTATATTTAATATAATATATATTAAATATAATGCCAAACTAACCACAATGTTATATTTTTATAGCGCTTTATCTAGCAAGTCCCGGTTGGTGGATCGTTCAGTAAATTAGCGAGCCAGTTTACTGATAATTGGATATGGGTATCTTAGAATATATGCAGCAAAAATGTTTTTTTACATGTGGCAATTTCCAAAGTACTTAACGGCAAACCTGCTTTATCCTAGTGCTGTTGCATAATATGAATAACCCCCTGCTTATTCCCTTATAAATATTCATTAAGGAAAAAGAATTAATTAAAAGCCACTCATTTACAAGGTGGCTCTTAATGTAAACGATAGGGTAAAAAAGTGCAGTTTGCCTATTTTACCGTTAGCTTTCACGGGCAATTATATTCCATTAAATAGGTAGCCGTTTTGGGAGTAAAGTTCTCCGGATAGATAATATATTGTCGGATGGGAAATCCTTGCTCGTTGTAATCGTAAGAGTATTGATAGTGCAAAGTTAAATCTACCGCTTGGAGGTTCTCCGTCTCGGATTTTAGCAAGTTCTTATTACCCGTACGCCCCATAAAATGCATGAGAACGTTGAAATTGTTAATTGATGAGTGTTTGTTCTCCTTATCCAGGTAAAATTCATATTGGGTAGTACTCTCCAGAGAGGAACCATAATTATAGACAGCCTTTACGCAGTTTCCATTTTCATAAGTGTAAACATTGGTTATAGGAGTATTTCCATTCTCAAAAGTAGTAGTTGTCTTGATGCGATTACCTTCACTATCGTACGAACAAACCGTTTCGGAAATTGGTTTAGAACCGGCGCTTGCAGGTTGGGTGATTTTATATTTGGCTATCTGCCCCATCGAGTTATATTCATACAGATATACGGAAGAATAATCGTTGGCAACTCCATCCCGGTTGAAAACTTTTGCCTCCCTGTTGATAGTAACCAATTTCCCGGAAGCGTTATAGTTAAAAGTTGTTAGTTCCCAATCTTTATTGGTTGATTTTTTACTTTGAAGGATTCTGTTTTGGTTATCAAATAGATAGGTAGTATACTTAGTGGAATCCAAACCATAAATAAATTTACTTAATCGGCATTCGGAAGGTGTTTCCTTCGGCTCTGGATTTTCTTCCGCCTTTTCACAGCTACTTAACAGAAAAAGAAAAATCAAGCACCAGGCAATGGTCCAATTAAATATGTGGAGGAAAGGTTTACTTATATTTAAGTACATGAGTTGGAAGTAAAGAATGTTTTGGGGTTGATGATAATTTTATACTGTTCGAATTAATAACACTTCTTACAAGGCCGTCGTCCGTAACTATTCTCTGCATCCGCTTTGCTTACTGCCAAAATCGTGTGCGTGCATCGGTTCAAACCAGCGCAGCTTTCCGTGCGATGGTAGGCGTAAGCACTACCACCCTCACAAATGTACACCGGTGGAGCTTGCTGTTTTTTTACCGACGGTTTGGAAGTAGTAGCCTGAGCCTTGGCAGGATTGGCCGTTTGAGCCGGGGCCGAACCAATGTGCAGAAGAAAAGCTAGAAGGAGTAAAAGTTGTTTCATTAATAAAGGTTTAATTTGCCTGACTAAATATTTTGTTTGCGCAATATTTGTCTAGGCAAATTAAAAGCCAGTTTTAAGATTCTACAGGAATTAAGCAGTTATTAGGCAAACAGAAGGGCTAAAGTAAAATAGACTTATTTATTATGATAATCCACTCCATTACTGGCAAACATACTCCATAGCGATAACTGTGGTTCCCGAATTGAAAAAGTTCTTCCAGGTATCATTTACTTTAGTTGGATAACCGTGCTCATTGTACTCATAAGTCTGCTTGTAGGTACTATTATGTTGGGGATCTGCATTGGTTTGCGTGGATTCCGCGCTCATATTCTTACTAGCAGTTGGTCCCGTTAGGTGCATTAAACTAAACTTCTGGTTAAAACTTCTAAGTTTGTTTTCTTTGCTTAAGTCATACTGATAAAAGGTGGGCCCCACCGGTGATGGTCCTTGATTAATATCTCTTTGAATGCAATTACCATCTTTATAGGTGTAAACCGTAGTAAAACTGTTGGCGCCATTGTCAGTGGTGGTAGTAGTTTTCGTACGATTCCCTTCCGAATCGTACTCGCAAGTTGTTTCCTCTAAGGCGTAGGAATTATTCAGCCAGGGTTTGTAAGAGGAGTATTTACTCACTTGACCCAAAGAGTTGTAGTCAAAGGTGTAGATCATATAAACTTTATCCGGTAAGCCAAGATCAATACTTAGTGCCTCATCCGTAATCGTTATTCTCCCAACTTGCCCTTGAGCATTATACTCGTAGATTGAGGCTCTGCTCTCTTTACCCTTTACATAATCGGAGATGCGGGTTAGTCTCTGCAGATCATCGTACTGAAAAGTCGTGTATTGAGTGGGATCGGCAGCATTGTAATTTTTACTGGGAAGGCAGGTAGTAGGTTTTACTTCCAGAGCAGGAGTGTCTTCCTTCTTCTCGCAGCTTGATAAAAAAGATAAAAGCCCCAGGCATAAAGCAAGCGGCCTAGTAGAGGTTCGTAGTAAAGGTTTCTTCATAAAAAAGTGCATAGTTTTCTAAAAGCTTGCAAGTTATGCACCGAAAACAAGGCCTTGAGGAATATGTACTCGAATTGCTTGAAAGTACTATGATGCTATTTGAATAATTCTATCCGGAAGGGTTACCAACAAAACATATTTAGAAAACAGGTTGTTTTCAATACAGAATATTAATCTTATATATGAAGCCTTATAATGAGCTCTCCCCAGAAGGTAAAATCATCCGCATGACAATAGCCCGGATTGTAATTTATAGCGCCTTACTCATAGCCTTTACTTTGCCTGCGCAAGATTGTACAGGACGATAAATAAAGTGAGAACACCTATTAACCCGGATAAAAGCTTGCCAATAGCTGTTAGTACATTTTCTTATTGAAGCCTATTAATATTTTTAATTCGGCAAACCTAAAATTTATGATTGATTTCCTTAATTAAAGCATTTTCATTTCCTATTAATTGTGACAAAGGAAACAAGAAATGGTAAGATGTCCCACTAAGATATTTGAACAATATTTTCAATAAATAGAAGATTTACTAAAATAGGATAGTGTTTAGAATACCATTATATTTTTCCGGTTTTTCCCGCGAGATAAATTAAAAAGTAGATCATTGATTTCTCTTAACTAAATATATGGAATAGTATATGTAATGTAAGGCTTCTATAATATTTATCAAGAGAAAACCTTACTGCATCAATCCTATGACCAAAGTTCTACCCTTTAAAACAGTATACAACAGTATACAACAAGAGATTCAGAAGTATAAAAAGTTAAGAGATTCTTTAACTTTTACGGCCATTGATTTTGAAACTGCTAACGAAATGTACAGTAGTGCTTGCTGCGTGGGCTACGTTCGGGTGGAGCATGGCAAGATCGTAGATATGGGTTGTTCTTTGATATATCCGCGTTTTCATCCGGTGAGCTCCAGGAACTATCTTATTCACGGAATTAGCAATGAACAATTGCAGAAGGCTCCCACTTTCGACGAAATCTGGGTAAAACTACAACCTTTGATTGAAGGTCAAATTGTAGTATCTCATAACAGTAGTTTCGACATAAATGTGCTGGAGGAAACAGCGGAATACAACTATATTTCACTTGCAGATTACCGTTATATGTGCTCGCACCGATTAGTGCAGGAAGCCTTTCCATCTTTAGAAAATTATCGGCTAAATGATTGTGCCAAATTCTTTGGTTTAAACCTAGATCATCACAATGCCTTATCTGATGCTCTAGTATGTGCGGAAATTACGCTTAAAGCTTTGAAGTCAGGTCATGACACTGGATTTAATTACTTAAATCAGGATCTAACCGGACATATCATAAAAAAGAAATCTGCTGACAAACTTGATCGAAGTTTTGATTCCCTAGTTGGACACAAAAAGGTGGACTCAAATCTATTGAAACCTAATCTGGAGGCTGCTGATAAAGAACACGTGTTTTATAATAAGAAAATTGTCTTTACCGGCGATTTAAAAACAATTACTAGGCACGAGGCGGCAGCAAAGGTACAGGCGCTAGGAGGGGACATTAATACAGCCATAAGTAAGAAAACCAATATTGTAATTATGGGCGAAAAAGCTGGACCTTCTAAGTTAGAGAAAATCTTTACATATAACTCTGAAGGGTGTAATATCCAAATTATAGAAGAAGAAGAATTTCTAACCTACCTTAATTAGCGAGAAAACTATATCGTGAGTCGTTTTAGTTTTACCTGATTACATTATTTATCTCCATAATAAATTTTAACAAAGCCCTGTAAAATACATAATGGGCTTGATTACCTAAATTTTCACTTGTTAGTTTTGCACGGAAAGTATTAAATGCTCAATAATTCCTATTTCCTATTTCTATTTTTGATCATTCTACTAGTTTCTTGTACTAAAGAAGATAATCCTCCTTTAAGGACTCAATTAAATGAGGTAAAAATTGAAATCATCAGTGGCAATAATCAATCAGATACTATTGGCCGAGTATTACCTGAACCTTTAGTTATTAAAGTTACCAAGGCGGATACGGTATTAAAAAACGTCTTGGTCCAGTTCACAGATAGTTCTTGTGTTGGTTTAAACTGGAACAGTGGAACAACAAATCAATTAGGATTAGTGAAGTTTCATTGGCAATTAAATCCAACTATCGGGAGGCAACAATTAAAAATATCCGTACAGGATCCATTACAAAAAGTAACTAAATCTGTTATGGCACTAGCCGAAGGAACAGCGCCACCCAAATCGTGGCTTCCTGGTAATATCTATATTCCTAAGAAAAAGCAAGCATACTTATTTAATTAACTCTAATCTATTCTTTGTCTTAGAATGCTGATTTCCTTAATAATGCAAACCTTGCAAAGTGTACAAAACCTGCAAAGTAAGAGTTAACTTAAGAAAAGGTGAGCTACAGGTAAACTCCTGCCCTGCTTAGAAGGTGGTGAGGATGGTTTCATGACCTTCATCCATCTTGAACAACCGTAGTAGTAGCCAAGCAATAATAAAACATAAATTATCAATCTAGCTATATTCTTTCTTAAGAATTTACCTCTGGGAGTTAATTTAGCATATGGTTCATATGGTAAAATGCTATTACTGCCGTAAGTCTTTAAGGATAAACTTTCTTGATTATTCCCTTAGAACCAATAAGGAATGAGTTTTTACTTATAAGATTGTGTTTAATAGCATTGTCCTTAATATATTTTGCTTTACTTGATTCATAAAGGCCTATTGTTACTGCATAACTTCCGTTTGAAGTAAAATACACTTCTGGGGAGAAATCTTTATTAATCTTAGTCAAGGCAAAATTCTTTGCATCCTCGAAGTTTGGTGCAGAGTAAATCACTACATATAGTTCACTTTCTTTATCTTCCTTCCAAAAATCTGTATTGATGGAAATAATACTGACAAGAACTGCAAATATTCCTCCTATAATAGCTGACCAGATTCCAGCTGTTGTTGGATTTAGATCAACCTCATAGGATTTAGATTTATTAACAAATATATCTAACACCTTTCTACTTGTTAATCCAACTAAAAATCCTCCAAGTGCTCCAAAATAGGAAGTATATATTATAAAAAATACCTCCCCAAATACTTGAACACTATCTGGATATAAAAAACCTCGTCCAAGATTAGCTCCTGCTATTAATCCCAATGTGGTACCTATTACTATTCGTTTTGTTTTGTTCTGAGAATTACCAAAAATAGGGTAAAATAAGGTTGTACCTAGTATAGAATGGAGCATAGCACCAAATAACCCACTTCCTAGGCTTACCTCACTATTTTGGTGATAGTGGTAAAAAGTATGAAGAATCCAGACGTAAATTGAGGCAGCAAGAAGAGTCAGTATTATACCATAAAATACCCCTATGAAGAAACCTAAAAACGCTTCTAACCATTTCTTGAATGAGGTTGATAAAATGTTATCCTTCATGATATGTTGAACTTTACTTAAGGATAGTATTGCTTTAATAGCAATTAATCGAATCTACTATAAAGGCATGATCTAAATCCTTCAGATTCATTAAGTTACAGTATCCTAATATTACTAATAATAACCTATCTACTCAAGAAATTAGCTAGTAAATTCGATCAGACAATTAACTATTTAAAAAAGTTATAATGTCGTTTAGGGTAATCACAAAAATACTGAAAATTCAGTATTGCGGATCTATTAGGAAATCTTTAAAATACTGATCTATCAATTAATATGTAGTAGTTAGCATTTAACGATTTTTATAAATATAATAGTCTAACTAATACCTGGTCATCCATTGCTAACTTTGTCGATGCAAGATCATATACTTCTTCCTTTAGTATTAATCAATTAGGGTATGTAGTAGGTGGGGCAGCAGTAACTAGGTGGGATACTAACGATTGTTACCAATATGACCCACTCACCAATAAATGGAAGAACTTATCTCCTATAGGGTATCGGCCGATAGAAAGGGGCTTTGCCTTTGTCAATAATGGAAGAGCTTATAGTAGTTCAGGTACTTCCAGCGCCTCGAATCATGAGCTCTATGAAGTTTACGGTAATAACATCAAATAACAGAATCAATAAAACATTTAGGTGAACAAAACGGAGAAGCCCGTAAGAGCCGGCAAAATCATCATGGGGCATCGGGTAAAAAGTGAATTGACACGGCTTACTAAGTAAAATTTTTTCCGGAAGGTAAAATTATTGGGGTAGAGAGGATTGAAGCAGCAAATCTCCATCCGGTTAATCCTAATGAATTAGCTTATTAGCGCCTAATTGCTTTAAAAATATAAAAGGCCACTCAGCTGTTAGTGGCCTTTTATTATGTGTCTAGCATGTTATTGCTTTATTTGAATTTACTCCTAATAAAGGACCAGATAGATTGAGTTTTTAGCCTGATATTTTCTGAGGCTAGTTTTTCAATCTTCGCTTCATTATTTTTTGTCTCCACTTCGTGCATTGCTTTTGCCTGTCTCAAAGCTTCTCCAAATTCCAAGTTTAATTTATAGAGAACGATCGCGGAAGCACTAATAGTTTTATAACCCTCCGAGGCTTGTGTTAAAGCATCCTTGGCATCCAAGAGAGCCCGGGCATTGGAGATAATGGCATCTTGTATTATCCCGGGTAAATCAAAATTTTTGATACATTGAACAGCCGTCTCGTTCATTACATCAGACATTTGACTAATAGTATGTAGGTTTGTATTTATGACAAACTGGGCCTTCTGCTGCATGGCAGTAAGCCGATCTAAACTTATTTTTTGTGATTCCATTCTTGTTTTTAGTTTAATTGGTTTTATCCCCGCCCTGGCCTGCCTGTATAGCCATTAGACCGTAATTGATCCTGCTCAGTTATGCCGGTGCCGGCTTTTATTTTGCTATCCATTGATTTTAAATAATCCGCTATTACTGGCATTAAAACCGGTAAAACTTTTGAATACTCAGCATTCAGGCGGGTGTTCTCATCAATTCGTCCCAGTTTCTCATCCATCCTGTTAAAAATAGCCGAATTAAACTGGCTAATTTCTGCTGACTGTTTGATGGCCTGCGCGATTTCCGGCGAATTAAGGTTTGCACTCTGTCTCTCTAAACTTTGTTTTATAGTTTCTATAAACTCCGGCGAATTCAGGCCATAACTCTGATCACCCGACTTAAGAGAGTTTACATACTGCTGTAAAATATCATTACCCTTAATAGTTTCGAAAGTCAGATTACTAAAGTCTTTACTGAAATCTAATTTGTTACCAATACCATCCACTAAACCTTTAGACCAATCATAGAAATCACCGGATTTTCCTTGTACCTCGGAAGGGATTAAACCAGTGCCATCTGCTTTAGGTAGTTCCGGATTGCCGGCCAATATAGCCACCAGCCCTCGTACATCTTTTAAGACTTCCAATTGCTCTATCTGGACAATTCTTTCAGCTCCCCATTGCGATGCTAAAAGGGTACCTGTTTCCTCCGTGAGCTCCCGGCGAATGGCGCCTTTCAAGGTATTGGCATCGTTAGCCTTATTAGCCGCAAAGTCCACCCCGGCAATTTGCTGTAGATCATCAAATTGCTTTTGAGCATTCTCAATTATTTCATTATAGGTTTTTTGCAACTCCGCTATTTCCTCTTTATCCAAGCCACCCTCACTTTCCGAAGCCTTCGCCAAATCATCATAGAATTTTTTAAGAGGAACCTCTAAGGCGGTCATTTTGAGCGATTGGATAATAGCATTCTCCATGAGTTCCTGGAAATTTTTGGCAAAAGCTTCTGGGCCGGACATATCCTTGAAAGCGTTAGCCATGGTATCTACGATGGAACTATAGGTAGTACCCGTAACCACTTCTTGTACTTTTGCCCGGTAAGATTCTAGTTGACCTTCTAAGCCTTCATATTGCTCAATAAGGGCTTTTAATTCGTCAATATTCCCTTTTAACCGCCCTGATTCCATTTGTTTATACAGGTCGTTAATAGCGGCCCGGTTAGCCTCAATTACTTTATCAATGGTATCCAGCTGGCTTTCCAGTTGCTCTACGCCTGGGTTAACTACTACCGGATTACCATTAATATCCCGGCCGGAATTAGTTCCTCTATCCGGTCTACCCTGATCACCCCCGATGGTATCATTGAGCTTTTTAAGAGCGGCTTCGTACTCCACTACTCCGCGTTCGGCGTTAATAAATAAATCTACTCCGTTGATTTTATCAATGGTTTTGAGAATATCATCTTTAATTAACCCGATTTGATTCCGATAAGCCGTAATTTTATCTACCCCCAAGGCTTTGTCAATAATCTTTGCCTGCTGCTCTAAAGCCCGGTTCATGCCTTCAATAGCGGCCTGGGTTTTCTCCATACTCTGTCTTTGGCGTTCCTGGTAAGCTGCTTGTCGCTCCTGGGATTTATCCATTAGTTCCATAAACCCGGTCATAATACCAGCAGCGCCGGCAATTAAAGCAGCTGGATCCATGGTAGAAGCACCTTTGAATATTTGGGCGGCGGAATCAACTAAATTAGCTACCGTATTTACAGCTTGCGCAGCTTTTTTATCAAACAGGCCGATTAGATCCACGGATGCTTTCAGATTACTAGAGAGTTTGCTAGCTTCATTGCCTAAGAAAGCCACCTTTTGATCACCCGTCATTTGGTTAAACTCAGCCCAGGTATCTTTCATTTCCTGCAACTGCTGAATGTTCTTAGCCTGTTCTTTGGTGTAAGCCCTTATTTGGGCAACCGAAAGTTTTTCTTTGTTATTGATGTCATTTTGTTTGGCCAAGAGCTTATCTATCTCTTGATTCCGCTTTATCAGACTTTGTTCATAAGCTTTATCGGGCCGGGTTTTAATCTGAATCTCCAAATCAGCTAACTTTTCTTGCAACTCGGCTTTGAGTTCCGGCGCCATGTTCTTAACCAGTTCTAAACTATTTTTTATAGCGGCTATTTCTGCTTTTAACTGAATTTTGCTATACTGAATAATATCCTCGCTTAACTTTTTATAAATCTTCGTGCGCTGGAAATATTCATCATTGGTAGCATCAATTTTAGCTTCACTATCTTTTTTAAGAAGTTCTACTTCCCGGTCAACATTGCCACCTGGATTAGCATCCCGCAGGGCTTGTACTTTGCGGCCAAATTCTTCTTTTATTTTCAGAACTTTCTGCTCATAAGAGATAGTCTCGTTGTAGGCATCCACAAAATCCTGCTCCCGAAGTTTAGCTTGATTTTGCCAGTTTTCTTTAGCCAGGTTGGTATACAAATCCAAACGGGCTTTTATGTCGGCATCCATCGGACCAGAAGTATCAATCTTGGCAATCTGCTCCTGAATAAATTGTCCAAAATTCTCGTAACCCTTCAGTTCATTGGCGAAACGCTTATCTGCCTCTTCTTTACTAGTTTGAGTTTTAAACGCTTCATACTCGGCAAAGGAAGCTTTTAACTTTTCGGCATCAATGCCGAGCTTTTCTGTATTCTGCCGGTAGGTTAAATCATCAATAATCTTATTTCTCAACTCTTCCAGGCCTTCAGTTTTAATTTTTAAAACATTTTTCGGGTCTCGGTTGAATTGCGCAATATCAGTAGCGATGTTTTTAAACTCATCTCTTACCTTTTGGATTTCAGCCTCCGGTGTTTCCATAGTCTTGCTGGCATACTTGCTCTTTATACCATCCAACTTCTGCATCATATCCTCATAGCGCTTCAGATAATCATTGGTAACACCAGATTTGTTTTTATCCGGATCGTAGACTTTCAGTAAGTTTTTAACTTGTTCCAGTTTTTGCTGTAATCGAGCAATATCTTTATTATTAGGCGCTAATCCTTCTATTTTGATTTGCATCGCATCCCGGATTTTTTCCAGGTCATCTTTGCTAGTAACCAGTTCCAGCAGTCTTTTGAAGTTTTTGTCTACTTCAACTAATAAGGAATCAAATTCGGGAACATCCGGAGTGGCTGCTTTTAAACTATCCTCTAAGAGTTTCCCGCTATCAGCAGCCAACAAAGCCCTTTGTTGCGCCTCGGTTTGACGCAATTCTCGGTACCGGTTTTGAATCGCCTTTTTCTCCTCCCCAGTTGCTTTGCGGTAAACCTCGCCCACAATAGGACTACCCCCAAAAGCATCACCCGCACCGGCTGAAACATTAGGTAACTTGATCTCCCCTGTTTTGGCTAGCTCATCCATCTGTTTTTTCAATGGGCCAAGGGTAGTAGTTAATTCTTCCAACCGGTCTTTTGTTTTCTTAATCCGCTCTGCGTTCAGCGCCTGCAAAACCAGAACCTGTTGTTTGACAAAATCCCGGCCTTTATCGGTGTTAGCGGACAAGGCGTTGCCGTAATTATCGAAAGCCGTAATCGCACCTGGAGTAGTATCACTGATACGTTTGAGGGCATCTTTTAACTCCTGCTGCTCCTGTTTATTGAGTTTCGTAACCCCGCCATTTGCTTTAGCTTTAGCCGAAAGTTCATCGTAACGATTGAGCAGAGGAACAAACTCTTTTTGCAGTTTGGTAACTTCTTGTCCAGTATCGAAGAAAGCTTTATTGGCCTCGTTTAAACCATCGTAGTTAAATACTTTAATAATACCCTGGCCAATCTTCTCTTTTAAATTCTGATAGAAAGCCCCTATTCGGGCCATACGATCTGCCGAAGTATCTACCACTTGGCCCAATTCCTGTAACTTTCGTTCCGTTATGTTGGCAACAGCTACCTGAAAATCGCCGGTTTTCTTAATTTCTTTTTGCAGTTCTACTTGAGAGATTTGCAGATTATCCAATATCCGGATAGACTTACGGCCTAATCCATCCACAAAAGAGTTAGTAAGGTAGGTTACGTCTTGTCCGGTCTGGCGAGAGATTTTACCGGCGAGTTCTAAACCTTTAGCGAGTAGTTCCGGGCCTATTTGAAAGTTTTTACCCCGGATAGCGGCGGCCATTAAATCTATGTCAGAAGTAGCGCCTCGGGTAGCTTCCCGTAATCGTTGCAAGGTATTATCATCACCAATCCTTTTAAAAGCTGTCCGGATACCTTCCCCTTTGGCGGCTAATTCTACGGATTCAGAAACTAGCCGCTTCATAAAGCCAATTACCTCCTGAATAGTATTGGCAATACCTAGACCGGCCACTAATTGACCTAATCCACCTTTTATGCCACCTAAAAAGCCTCCTACTTTATTAGAACTTTTCTCAATGGCATTGCCTACTTCATCAAAACCGACCTTACCTATATTTTGCATGCGTTTTAAACGCGCTTCGGCTTCCTGTAATTTAGCGTTGTACTTGGTTATAAGTTCGGTACTCGGAGCAGTGGCAATCCCGCGTTTATAGATTTGAATAACTTTCTCCAATTTCCCCATCAGCGAAAGTTGCTCTTTTACCGGTCTTCCTAATGCATCAAACCCTTCCTTCCCCACATTCTTGATCGCTTGCATCTCGGTTTTAACCCGGGAGACTTCACCGGCGTACTTTTTAATAACAACCGGATCCCACGACTTTTCAATGATAGCCTCGTAAGATTGCAGCTCGATTTTAAGTTGCTGCATGGTCTTGTTCAAACGCTGGCCACTTTGCTCACTTTTGCTAAAACCATCCATGGTGCTGGTGCTTTCCAAAACGGCTTTTACCTGGGTGATACTTTTCTCGATTTCGGCAATATCTTTTTGAAAACTACCCCCTACTTCCGGGTCCAGCTTGGCGCTTTGCGGTAAGTTTTGGTACACCGCTTTGAGTTTATTTAAACTTTTGGTTTCTTCTTCAATGATATCCTTGCCTGCTTTTTGAAAATCAGCATTTTGTCTTAAGGCATTACTCCCCTTCACCAAGGCAGAAACCAATCCATTCTCTTCCGCTTCCAGTTTGGCCAGAGCCTGAGCGTAGGCAGTAGCATCAATGGCACCTGCTTTAAAATCCGTTTCTATTTTTAATTTAGCTACCTCTATGTTGGAAAGGTCTCGTTCGATAGCAAGTAGGTCTCGGTACTCGTTTTTAACCTTGGCAATGCCCGTAGCATTCACGTTATTACCAATCTTACCCACTTTGGCAATCAGTTCATCTACCTCCCTGGAGGTTTGCTCAATATCTTTCGCAATGGCCAGTCCCGGACCAGTACCTTTCTCCGCATCGTTTAACTGAGCATAAGTTAGGCGCAAACTTTCCAATTTAGCTTGCTTGTCCTGTAAATCACCAAAGTTTAACTCCGGAGTCGTGGTTAGGGCTTTATTGATAGCTAAAATCTTTTCTTCCACCCGGTCCATATCAGCTACTAGCTGATCCCCCTTACCCGCGGCCATATCCGCATCCGACAATTTTTCCAGTTGCGTTTCTAACTCCCGAAACCTTTGCTTTTCTTTTTCCAGGTCTCCCAGCGTAAAAACCGGCATGCTGCTAACCGTACTTTTCAGTTCGTTTGCATGGGTCGTTACTTGTTCAAACACGCGGTTGAGAACTCCCAGCTCCGCAGTTGCTGCCTGTAAATCGGCCTGCAACTTTCCGCCAACTTCGGGTAAGGCTTTATCCGAATCGGAGAATTTATCATAAGCCTCGTTTAAAGCAATAATTTTCATCCGTCGTTCTTCCGCCGCTGCCGCCGCGGCTTGCTGGATAGTAGCATTATTTTTTAAGGCAACAGATTCTTTTTCCAGAGCGCTTTCAATTTCCCGTTCCGCAAGATTGAGCTTCTCTAGTTCCTCCCGGTATTGGGTAATGTATTTGGCGTCATCGCCGAAGTTGTTTTTTAACTCAACTTTTTCGAGCTTTATTTTCGATAGCCTTTCGGTTTGATCTGCTAGCAGCTTGGTTTGGTTAGTGCGTTGCTCTAAGATTTTAGTCTCCGCATCTTGCCCTTTTGAAACAGAGGTTTCTAACCGCTTAATGTCTGCCTGAGCCGTTTGAGCGGCCGGGGAGCCAGGGGAAGATTTTGCCAGTTCGGCATACATGATCCGAAGCCTTTCCAGCTGTTTCTCTTCCGCCTTTAGCTTGGATTGATTCTGGCTGTACTGCGCCTCTATGCTTTTTAGACTAGCCTTAGTCGCTTCGAGTTGGCTTTTTAATAATTGTTCCTGATCCGTAAGCTTAGCGAGCTCCTGCCGGTAATTAGCCGCGTTGGTTTGATTAACCTTGAAATTATCAGCGAGAGAAATTTTGTCTAGTTTAATCTTACCTAATTGTTGCTCTAAATCCTGAAAGGTTTTAATGGATTGTTGGGCCTCCTGGTTGATCCCGGAAAAAGCTCCTTTGCTATTTTTACCTACGTTGCGATACGACTCTACTACCGCATTTAATGCTTTTTCATTATCTTGAATGTGACTAATTACCTTATCAAATTCTTTGCTGACACCGGTACCCATAACAACGGCACCGTTCAGCATCTTTTTCAGATCCTCCGCATACCGGTCTAGGTTGATGCCGGACTCAAAGTATAATCCTCCGTCTTCCCCCGTTATATTCACTCCCATGATTCTATTCCTCCTTTAAAGTAAGTTGTAGTACTTCGCCGGCAGGTACTTCCTCCGGAGTGGGTTTAGTGATATTGTCCAGAATACTCGGACCCTTAACCATGACAATCATTTCCAAGAGGGAGGGCAGGTTCCTTTGTTTTAGTACCAAGGGTAGGATCCGAAGCAGGTCTTGTAAATCAAAATTATCCCGAATAGTTTTTAACAAAGATTTAGAGGGTTCGCGGCCGTTGTTTTGTAACCCCACGGCGACGATATAAATGATTTTATCCAGGTGTTCCCAGGTAGCATGTTCTAAGGCTTTGGTGATATTACCTCCCGTTAACTCTTCGGGCAAGTCCGACATTTTGGCGCATACCCGGCTAACGTTAATTACCAGAAGTGGCCTTAGCACATATTTTTTTTGCAAGCGTCTTAATTTTAATCGCACTAATAGACGTTGCCACAAAGAGGTAGGAGCTGGGAAATCTACCATTACAGTGAAGGACTCTTCGGGAGATCCTTTAGTTAAATTTTTTTGCATTATTGCACTTATTATCAGGTTATTACTTACTTAAATATAAGAAATTATTCCTAATTATAAGTTTTTTAAAGCAGGTAAATTGTGCCTTTTACTAAAAAAAGTACAAGAAAAATACAAATGGGTAACTGTTGTAAAATAAAGGTTAGAAGGATTAGTAGAGAAAGCTAAAACTTACTAAATAGAGGAAGAAAGACTATCACTTTAAGGCTAAAAAGAGGTAGCTCTGTAAGAGTTTTGCTGAAGTTGGCTAGTAGCGGCTTGATTGCTGCTGTAGGTAGTAATGAAAGTATTCTTTGTAATTTGGCCAACACTGACCAGTTTAAAATGAAATGTAATAACTTCTACCAGCAATCGGTAATGACTGTGGATGAGCAATGGATAGATTTCACTGGTACGACGTACCTGCCACTATCTTATCAGCAATAGTAGTGTTTTACTTCCTGCCGCATTTTTTCCGGGAAAGGTGGATTAATAAGTATAAGAAAAGAAGAAAATAATATGACTACTTATAAAATGGAAGATTTAGACCCGGAAGAAGCACACCTAATGCTGCTGACCGGGTTAACCTTTGCGGAAAACTACCAGCATTTTCAGAAAACTAAGGAAATGACGGAAAGTGCTATTTCTAAAGCTCTGAGTAAAATTAGCAAAGATGATCCCACGAGAGAAGAACTGGAAAGTTGCGATAGAATCCTACGTCAAATCATCGCCAAACATCAGGAGTTTTTAAAACGGAATAACGCTACGATGGATTGGCGGGTATCGGATAAAATTTACCAGGAATATGAAAGCTGGGTACATTTCCAAATAAACTTACTATCTCCTTTACTGGATGAAATCAAGGAAAGGTTAAAGTAACCAGTAATTATAAAAGCCACCCAGGAGAGTGGCTTTATAGTAATCTTGCTAAATCGAAAAACATAATTCGTGTTTCTTGTCCCTCGTCTGATTTAGTTAAAAAGTTAAATTCATTTCTTTGGTAAAAACTTATAACTTTGGGTTTATTATAAGCGTCTACTAATATAAACCTACATCCTGTTTTATTATCAAAAGCAAACCACCCTTTTATAAAGTCAAGTATTTGATCACCTATATTTTGCCCTTGGTAATTTACTGAAACCCCAAGCCTGCCAATTTTTACCGAAGGGTATTCCTTTCTCCGTTTTGAATTATTAATTCCTCTATTTAGCTTATTCCAAATACTTCTGTCACCTTTATCAATTAGGCTATCATTTGAGATACAAAAATACCCTACTAATTCTTTGTTATCAGGATGGATGAATCCATAAGAAACAGCCATTAGACTATTACAAAAATTTATAGCGTCTTCTTTAAGAAAATCGTTTATGTCTGGATCTCCGCAGTCAAACTCGCTAAAACTATGACCATCATTTAGTCGTTCGAATGACAAGGAGGAAAGGGAAAGCAAAAGAGATTAGATATAAGAATTATTTAAAACACTTTTCACGAGTTTCTTCATTTGATTTTTTTTCTCTTCAGAAACCTTTTGAGAACTAGATTTAACAATAATCTCATTAAAGTTTTTTGAGTCTTTACCTGTAAGCACAGGCGTATTTCTAATAGGTTTAGCCATTTATGCTCCTCTCTTAATTAATATTTTACTTTTGTTGTAGCTTTGTTGTAATCTTGTTGTAACAAATGTACGTAATTTATTTATACGCGTATAAATAAATATACAGTTTGTTTGGCTGGATGTTCAGTCAGAAAGTACCTCCGCAGTTTAGTGCGGAGTTCCTCGCTTAATCGCGTTTTTATTTCCCTGTCTTACCTCCCCGTTGCCCGTAGCTGATCGGCTTGGCTTATTCCGGGTTTAATCTTGCTATCCATTGATTTTAAATATCCTTCTACTGACGGCCAAACTTTGGCGTATTGGGCAATAATCTCCACACCTTCTGCGGTTCGGCGTTAGTATTCTTCCATACGGGCATAAATGGCGGTATTAGCTTGTTGAATAGCGATAGTTTCTTGCTGGGCCTGGGTTAATTGCTCTGTATTAATGTTTAGTCCGGTATCCGCAAACTTAAATTCTAGGCCATTCTTTAGAATGTCGTTGGTTTCCACTAGTCGTAAATCCAAACCACTAACATCAAACTTGCCCCCCAAGCCATCTACTAAGCCTTTACTCCATTCGTAGAAATCGCCCGATTTACCCTGTACTTCAGAAGGAATAAGGCCGGTACCATCCGATTTAGGTAGTTCCGGATTATCTGCTAATATAGCAACCAGGCTGCGTACATCCTTCAGAACTTCTAATTGTTCAATTTGTACTATTCTTTGAGCATTAAAGGCACCTGTTTTATTCAGTTGTATTTGCCCAATCTGAAATAGCTTGTCTAACCCTTCCTAAACCTACATCTGGATTACCACTAACTCCTTCTTGTCTAAGAATTGTACCATTTGGTGTAAGAATTACTAGTAAACAATTTTCTAAAGGATCTTCAATAGGAATAAATTCTGCCACATTAGGCACATCTTTATCTACTAAAACTTGGATAAAATTTTCTTTAATTAAATTTTTAGTTGTTTCATATTCAGTAAAATAACCTAATGCATGTTTAAGTTTACTTTTAGTAGGATTGGAATCATCGTAAATTACCATGAAAATAGGCTTATTAATTTCACCAGATAATTGTTTTGCCGAAGAAAAGTCCTTAAAAACTTTACCTTTAAAATACTGATTTGAGAATTCTTCTATAGGAGCGGATTCTTCTATTGGAGTAGATTTTATTTCTGTTTTATTAAATATATTTTTTATAAAGCTTAATAGATTATCTAATTCAGCTTTAGTAATTTCTGAAGTTAATAATTGTATGCCTGCATTCCGACTATTTTGAAAAGCCTGAACTTTATCAAACTCAGTTGATGTAATTATATTGTACTTTCTTGCAATAGCAAGCATTTGATTTAAATCACCTTTTCTAAATATTAAATCTCTTGATCTTAAAGCCTTGAAAATAGCATTTTCCAGTATTTTGAAGGCTTCAACAAAAGATTGATAATAATATCCCTCCCTATACAATTTATTCGCAATTTCAAGTGATTTTATTTCCTCATATTCTAATTCTGCTTGTTCCGTTTTTTTTCTAATCTTTTTGTACTTATCTATAAGCATATTAATTACAACCATAAATAAAGTACTAATTGTTGTAGAAATAGCTGCATTAAGTAAATCTGCATACCTAGTATTAAATACAAAAGGCTTAATTGTTGACAGCCATAAAAAAGCAGTATTTAGAATATAAACAGTTGCTAAAATGAATGGAAGGGCTAAGGTGAATAGAAACAAGGTAAAACTGATGGTTTCAAGAGTGTTAAATATTTTGAAATTTGCATACTGCGTTTCTGCAAGAATATATAGGATTACATATAGATGAACAATTAAAACAAACGATAAAATTAAAGCATATAAATAACTTGCGCCTGTAAAGGAAATAAAACCAAAATCAATTAAAATCTTATTTAGCTCTTCTTTGAATGCGCTTAATGAAATTATAATCGCTGCAAACCCTATAATAAATTGATATCTATCTTTTACGTTTTTCATTTTTGAATTAATATCACAATCAATAACACCTAAGAGCCTAAACTAATAAAATTCAGTTTATAGCTAAATTTTACAAAAGGGAATAAACATATAAACCTTACATCTTTTACAAAAGAAGCCCGCCCTTAAAATATACTCTTCCTTCACCTGAATAGATTGCATATCTTCCAGTAGTTCTTCCGGCCCTCTTCCTGCAAAGTAACAAGCAGAAGGCGGCCGGAGTATGTACTGAGGTTTAAGCGGGTTACACATTTTCTGGGAAAATCCCTCTAGGAAATGTAGTTTTATGTAGTTTTCCTTGTGAAAGTTCTATAAAAGGTAAAGTTTTGTTAAGTTCTGGCTTCAAGTAGGTAGAGTTGTGCAGGATATTATTGGTACAAAAGTGAACTTTTAGCTCATAAGTTTCAGGTTTTCTCAGGTTTTGTACGCATCTGCTTTGTGATTGGAATAAAATCTTCCCGCGTGCAGAATCGGGGTGTTTAAGGAGTGAGAAGCCTTCCCTAATAATTTCTTTTCCTTTTTTTATGGAATTAATAAACGCAATATGGTAATTTCATCTATGCGAGTTATTACTCCCGAAAAGTCTTTAGGGAGCTTATTCCTCTTTTTAAGTAGGTCATAAAATACATATTTTGAAAGTTCTGCCCTTTTATAGCTGTTGAAAAAGTCGAATTTTAGGCGATTCCTAATCCGCGCGTAGAGACTCCGAAAAAATCTTCTAATAGCTTTCAGAAACGACTTATACCCTTTCTCACTTTTTTAAATTTCTTTTCTCGTGTGGGGAGTTAATTCCTTGCTTTACTCCTTCTTTAAGTGGTCAAAAAATCCAATTTTGCCACCATTTACTTTATTTAGATGCCCACTTGAACCAAATAGCTATTAATGTGAATTACAGTTCTTAAGAAAACTGTAGAACGGTTCACTTAATACAATTTCAAACTCCTTTTCTTCTTCCTCACCTGCCCACGAACTATACATCAGGGCATCATAAAAGCCATTTAACAACCGGATGTACGGCTTACCAGACTTAGTCACGCGCCGGAGTTGTTGGAGCAAATGTGTTTCTTTGTTTTCTATGGCCTGTATAATTAAGGCTCGGTGTTCTGGGCCCATTCGTTTTTATAAGGTCTGGATATTTAGTGTATTCTTCATATTATTGCTCGATTAATTCTACACATTGACCATCTTTATCTAGGTCTAAGTAAAGTCGGCTTACTATATAGAGCATACTCTCAAAGCTCACTTGTAGGCCCGGATAAACCTTCACTTGGTAGTCATACTTTCTAAGTATTTTAATTCCTTTTTCATTAGCTGTATCTTGGATAAAAAACAGTGTTTGCATTTTATTTTGATTGATTAGCGAATAAGCATTTGCAGTACAGCCGGGTCCGTTGGCATGTTTTTACCGATATGCTCCACCATGCCGGTTAAGGTATCTTGCGCATCATCGTGCGCGTTTTTACCGGTAGCGGCGTAACTAGTAACGTGTTTGTAAAAAGTAGGCCAAAGCTTATCCCAGTTGGCCGGCATGTAGATCATATTAGTAACCTCCGCGGAACGGGTAAATATGCGTACCTCTTTGCTATCCGACTGGTGAAACCAACTTACTCTGGTTCCATGGTTTTTAAGAATACGCATTTGGGATTCCACATTTCGGGCAAAACCACGGCCTCCGTTGTTGCTTTCAATGCGAGCAACTGAAACTTTATGTTTAGTTAATTGAGTAGCTGTCTCCGGTTCAGTAGTTTCCATTGGTGCCTGAGTATACAAGATATCGACCACATAAAGCCCGATTTCCGTTTCATCGTACACAATAGAGCAGAGGTAATCAGAGCCCGTATCGGCCGTATCTATATAAGCTTTGCGGGTTTTACGTTTAGTAGCAGGAGCAACTGTATAAGTCTTGAAGGTTGAATAAAGCAGGCCTTCTTTTGGTTGTGGGTTTTGCATGTATTGCCGGCCAAATACCAAAGGATTCCGGCTGTTCATGGCCTTAAGCTCTTCCAAGGTGTGCTTGAAGGGCCAAAGAGCCACTTCATTACCGTGCTCATCTTCCTGAATAGCGGGCAAGCTTAAAACATCCCATACACCCGGCTCATTCTCCATTAAATAGCCGCACAGGTCCCATTCGTGCAGGCGCTGCATAATGATGATAATGGGGGTATTGCGGCTGTTTACCCGGTTAGAGATGGTAGAATCAAAGCGCTGGTTTACGCGCTCGCGGATGGTTTCTGAATCGGCATCAACCGGCTTTGTTGGATCATCAATAATGAGGGCGCCGCCAAAGCCTTGTTTTTGCTCTATGTCGGTGAGGAAATTATCTATCTCTACTTCATTATTTTCCTGCTCTTCATCATCTACTATACCAGCTCCAAACCCAGTTACCTGGCCAGCAGCTGCGGTAGCGTAAACACCTCCTCCGGCCGTGGTATACCACTTTTTTTTCGAGTTAGATTCTTTTTTAATTTGGACCTGAGGAAACATCTTTTTATAGAAATCTTGTTGTACCAGGTCACGAACCGTTTCCGAATTATCCAGGGCTAAATCATCGGAATAAGATAAATGAATATATTTTGAAGCAGGATTTAAGGCCAATCCATTGGCTATAAATGATTTTACTGCTAGTTCCGTTTTACCATACCGAGGCCCGATATTGATAATAAGCCGTGTAATTTCTCCTCTTAAAACAGCATCTAGCTTCTGAGTAATAAGCTCGTGGTGCTTACCAATTACAAACTTTCGATTGTACTGTTTTTTGAAAAAGTAAGCCGTAAAAAATAAAGTAGAATCTAAACAGGCAAACTTAGCAACCCTCTCTTTCGCTGGATCAAACTCTACTTCCTCAATCATAAATATTCCTTTTTTAAAGCCTGGTATAAGGATTGGATTTCTTTTTCACTTAAGTTCGATACATCATAGTTGAGGTTACGGTTGGTATTCGTACTTTCCACTTTTTCCGGAGCGTATAGGCCATGAATCTTAACGATGTCGCGCAACGCTGCATCGGCAGCATACAATTCGACTTTAGTCCCGAACTGGGTAGGTGTTACGGATTTAATGCTGCCTTTCTCTTTTGCTTTCACTAACCGGACTAGGTTTAATTCTGCTACTTCCTTCTTCACTGGTGGACCTGATACCAGGCGCTTAGCCAGTGGATCCCTTTCCAATTCCATTTGCATACGTAATATTTTGAGTTTCCGGGCCTCTTGTTGTTTTTGGTGACTGGTGAGTGTTTTGCCAGTAAACCCCGCTCTTTCGGCAAACTCCTGTTCAAACTTAACCTCTTCTTCCAGCTCGTAAATTATTTCGATTAATGGCTTTTCAATTTGGGTAAGCTCATCTACTTCAATGATATCATAATATTCATTTAGATTTGCCCGGGCGATATTCGTCATCCGCATAGTGGCTTCTTCTGCGGGCATGCTTAACTCTTCCAGCCGGGCTTTTATGGCTTTCTTGATGTGTGGTTTTTTAAGCAGCTGATAAGCTATTCTACGGGAGTTTTTTTCACTATAACCGGCTTCTTTAGCGCTACGGCTACCGTTAAAATCTGAACAGAATTCTTCAATGAACCGGGATTCCTTTACCGTAAATTTTGTAGGACTTTGTTCGTCTGGATTAGGAGTTTCGGCTAATTCGTCTTCTAGCTCCTGTTCGTCTGAGTTCATAAAAATTTAATTAAGCCTAAATCTTCTTAAAAGATACACATTTTTATAACGTGAAGGAAGGTGATGTAATTCAATTGGTTATTAAAATTTATATATTCTATATTTCTTATTATGAATCTGCTATAGGCAAGGATTTAGATCACATCTTTTAAACCAAACACTTATTAATTTGTCTAGTTTTGTCTAGCATAAGAGGTCTATTCGTGCCAATAAAAATGAAAGGCTTCAGTTATAACTTTCAAGGAAACCTCTAATTCGTTTGCTACTTCACCGAGTCTGGACTGTGTTGTATCTTCATCCATTAGATTGAAAGCCTGAGATATTGCTGCGGCAATCGAACTGAATTTGTTTGCCGGAGTGAGGTAAGAAACAAAACCTGACCAAGTGTCCGGCAAATGAAATTCTTTAGGTTCGATAGCCAGTAAGTCCTTGTATTTAGCACCATTCGTAATAGCAATTTTTAAAGCTAAACGGTACTTACTCTCCCGGCCGTAAATTATAATATTTTCAAGCTCTTCGGTAAAATCGGATAATCTACTCTCTTGATCCGCGAACATCTCTTTCAAATGCTGGGCATCTTTTACTATAGTCTTAAATTTTTCTTCGACTAAATCTAAAAATGTTTCCATCGCTTGCGGGTCGTCGATGTCAATGGCTAATGCCGTAGTTACCCAGTTCTTTTTATCATTTAATACTTTTTCGACTTTTATTCTCTTTTTGCAATACTTCAGGTAATCTATTTCGACGGAGTTTATTTTATTATTTAAAAATGCTCCTCCCAGATCGTTATCGGAAGCAATTTGTTTATCTTTTATTAAACCCAAATTGGTAGCTTTTGCTAGTATATTTGTGAAAAATACAGGCAGGGGTACCCTCTCATAAAAGGGTGTTAAGGTTACATTTTTTTTGTTTTCTTTCTCTTGATAAATATTTAAATACTTTTGGTAAGCATCTTCCCCAAGCCGATTAACATAATTAGTCATAAACTGGAGGGGTTTGGGAAAATATTGTTTAATTATCGCCATGGTCACAGGATAGGGGCGCGTACTAGACTTTACCGAATCTACTACTGTAATATAAGCCCATCTTTCGTAACTTTTTCTTTCTTCGTCGGCTTGTTGTTGGCTCCGGGCAACCCCAAAGATCCCCGCTTGCAGAAGTTCTTCTTTGGTCATCGATTCTAATTTATGGCGCAACCTGGATTCCAAATCTTTAACCGGCAGGGAATAATCAGTAGCAACACCTGCCTTTTCGCTTAAATACAAAAAGTGGGTTCTTAGATCTCGATCCGTATAGGGAACTGCTAGAAAAGGCTGTAAGTAATCTTCTATTTTTTGCCTGGCTTGCTCATCGTTTTCCGGCAGAGTAGGAGTGAATGGCACAAAGCCTCTTTTCTGCTTCTCATGTAAGGGTAAATTATCCACACTTTCTTGAATAAGATTTCTTAATCGTAAAATTGCTTCTAAAAGCATATTATCTTGGGGCATAGATCTACGGGTTAAATTGAAGTGTTGTGGTTGTAAAGAGAGGAGACTAACTATCAGTATTCTTTCGACACGATGCCTAACTTACTATAGATACTTTCAAATCTTTGGTGCTCCTCTCCGGTTAAATGCTCCTGCATGGTTGATTGATAAAAGAAAAGAGCATCCACGATTATATCTACTTCACTGTGGGGTAGAGATAGATCAAAGATTTTTGTGCTTACTTCCTGAGGAATAATTTTCTCTAAAGTTTGGTTCTGAAGAGCCCACCCAGGAGAGTGCGATAAATCACCAAATGGAAACACTTCGGGTTTTTCTTTATACTCTTGCGCTTGGTCTAATACAAACTGTTCGGTTTCATTGGAGGTGTTGTCTTTCAAAGTAGCAATGAGGACCTTTAAGCTATTGGAGTCACTCGTTATTTCCTCATTAGCAATTATACCGGTCATAATACCTAATAAGGCGCCGTACTTCTGCTCAATGGTAGTGGGCTGTGGTAATTTGTTTTCTGAATACATAATTTTTAAGGTTATTTAGGGTAGTTATATATCTGAATAAATATGCTTGCCGCATTGAAGGCAAATCTCTTCTTCGTACCGATCAGGCCAATAAACGAGGATGGTTTTCTTAGTCGGATGCCGGCAGAAGTACTGCTTTATCCAGGTGCGTATCTTATTCATGATGCTTGTTCTAAAGGATTAATAATGGGTAAAATCCAGTTCCAAAATTCTTGCTCTGTCCGGATAACGGTGTAAGGGATACCCTGTTTTTCGCATTGTTCCCGGAATTTAATTTGGGCTTCTCTCAGCTTGCCGGTAAGCGTTTTAAATTCGGCGGCGTAGCCTTTCCCTTGCCACAAAAGAATAGTGTCTGCTACCCCTGGTACTAAGCCGGAAGCCTTCAACTGCATTGCTTCTATTGAATTCCGGGTACCGCCGTTCGGTACGGCAAAGAAGGAGTACCGAGTTTGCGGGTATTCGTTCCAAAGACGCTGAAATACGGAAGCCTGTAATTGTATTTCTGATTGTTTGGTTTGCATTTTATAAATATTTTAAAGGAGTACCAGAAAAGTAACCATTTCAAATTAGTACCCGCAACTACTTGATAATCATTGTCTAAAAGGCTGTTTTTAACAGTACCAAAATTTATTTCTCAAAAGTCCTATAGGAATATACTATATGCCTGTTCAAACTATATATTTAGTTATTTGAGCCTGTTTTGCATTTGCTTACGTTTAATAGATTATTATATGGTACTTTTGGTACTTATATTTATATTATTAATTACCAATTAGTTAGGGGCATAAAATCGGTAACATTTTATTTTAAAAAGTACCAAAAGTACCAAATTAGTTAGGCGGTTGCCGCTTGCTTAATCCTAAATTCAAATCCCCAAAGCTTATCGCCTGCGATTTTATATTGCTTATAAACATACCCTAGCTGCTCCATGCCTAATTTTAATTTTCGCTTATCTATCCGGTGCTGTGTATGCTTCGTTAACCAACTGGCAATCCAAGATAAAGAGCGACGTTGCTTATCTAAAGAGCCTACAAAACCTTCATCATCCACCCTATCAAAGTATTCCAGCACTAATTCTTTTTCGGTAAAAACTTCTTCAAATTCGGAGGTTTGCCCATTTAATAAGGCAACTTCCTCTTTGCTTAAATGCCAAGGATAGTTAAAAATGTAATGCTGGTAGACTTCGGCAAAAAGGGCCGTTTTATCTACTTCATTGTACATTTTATGATTGATAGAAAGCACATTAACCGGAATAATGCGCCGGTTGCCAGTCGGGTCGGAAAGTACCTGCGTGTCGTTGGTCGTGCCACAAAGCACCGCTAAACGCTGCAAGTCCACGTTGTTACGTCCGTATGGTTCCCGCAGGGAAAAGGTCTGCTTGGAAGTAAGTTCTTTTAAGCGTTTGGCTTCCTGCTTGGACTTGCCCCCCATTTCATCGTCCATAATCAGCAGCTTTTGGGTCATCAATAATTCATCATCTTTCCCGGCATCTAGTTTAGATTCCGCATAATACTTCGCCAAGCCCGGAGGAAACAAGCGCCGGAAAAATTCCGTTTTACCGGAACCCTGCCCCCCGGTTAAAACCAACACTAAGGGACTGTGCTTACCGTGAGCGGCACTCACAATACCTACTAACCATTTCATTATGTAAGGCTTAATATCGAAGGTGTTGTCTGTCCGAATACAACCAATCAATTTATCAATATTGCCTCCGGCCGGGTCATATTGGTGGCGCTGAAAAAATTCAATCAAGGGATTGTAGTCCGGCGTTAAGTCCGAATTTATGAGCCGATCGCACAAATCGTAAGTAAGTGAATCACCAACCGCTTTCCGGGCTTGCAAGTAGATACTGTTTAAATCTTTGGCCGTTAGTTCTTTACCCTGGTGCTCGATGTAGCGGGTAATCACATTGCGGCGAAAGGAGTAGTTTGTTTTTAAGAACAATTCCGCTTGTTCGACTAATGGAAGATCGGATTCATCGCGGGTATCTATATTTTGACTGAATACCTGCTTAACAATCGGCTCCGATTCTTCCGGTGAAATGCCATCAAACTGCTCTAAAATATTGATGGCACTGGCTTCATCGCGGCGGCTCCTTTTGGCCTGCTTCGCAGCGGTCGCAATTACCCGCGTCCGGTCCGATATAATCTGTAAGCCGGCCATTTTAGCGAAATAAAAGAAGGTACTGATAGTAATGCCGGCGCCTTTACTTTTAACGCAATAGCGGTATTGCTTAACCGTTAGCTCGTAATTATACTTGGGGTGGAATTGGCTAATGGCCACAAAGTATTCTTCGCCCGCTTCTTTAAACACCGAAGCAATCGCAAATCCTATGTTGCGCCATTGGTGGTAATCGCCCGTAAGGTCCAAGTTATTATCTACTATTTGCTGAATGACATTATCAAAATCCGAATTAGAGTAAATAAAAGTCGTTAGTTTCGGCTGTGCTTTCTTAGGTAAGTAAGTCGTAAACTTTTGACTATTGGGATTCAGATAGGCATCCGGGTCATACGTTACGTAGCGAGGTCGCGAAACATCTTTACAGGATGGATCGGCGATGAGCGAATACTTATTGTAGTAATAACTTTCTAATCCCAAATAAGCCTCCTGATGTCTTTTGGGATCTATCTTCACAATAGCCGCTAAACCCCGGCCAGAAGCTGAAACCATACAGGCATACATAAACGGGTCGCTTATTATATTTTGTTTGGTTTGATTCAGATTTTGGACATCATCAAAATCAATGCACAATAAGCCGGAATGTTCCTGTAAGCCTTTTTCGTTACGCGGGCAGAAGGTACCTGAAATGGTGACGTAAGGCAGTTTCTTCTTATATTCCTGGCGACGTTCCTGGTCGGGTTCCGTCCGTACGCGATGCAGCAAATCTTCCCATTCCCCATTTCTTACGCTGTCCAAAAAATCTATGAAAGAGATGTTTTCCGGGCTTAAAGTTTCGGTAAGATATTTAAACTTAGATATTAACATATTCTTCTTCCATTTGATGGTTTACCCAACCCGCTTTATAATTTTTCAATTGGGCATATTCTTCTAGGGCCGTGCGGCCCCGTTCCCGAAGTTGATGCACCGCCCAACCTATTTTATAGCCCCTCAAAAGGCGGAATGCTTCTACTTCACGCACACTCATTTTGTTTGCCGGCTTATTTAAATCGCTAGGTGTAATTTCCACAAAGCCGGCAGATCGAAGTAGCTCTTTAGTTTCTACTTCTTTAGTGTATTTAAACCCACAGTGTTGGCACAATTTGGATACTGCCGGAATAATGGCATTGCATTCCGGGCATTCTTTTACTGGGGCAACTCCGGCGTTTTTACTTGGTTTTTTGGGGTTTAAAAAGCGTTCTTTCCAGTTTACCGGCTCATTCCAAAGCCCATGCTCTTTGAAATTGGAACCCATATCAATAATGATAAAATCTTCTTTCCCTTCCAGAATCCGACTGCCCCGGCCACACATTTGAAAGTAAAGCGAAGTGCTTTTAGTGGCCCGGTTAACGATAATACAGGAAATGGAAGGTTCATCAAATCCGGTGGTAAGCACTCCCACGTTGCACAAAACTTCAAACTCACCTTTCTTGAAAGAAGCTAAAATTCTTTTACGCTCAGTTTCCGAGATCTCTCCATCTAAGTGTTCGCAACGGATACCGGCATCCCGAAAAGCATCCCGCATTTTCAAGCTATGTTCAATATTGATATTGAAACAAATGGCCTTTCTGCCTTGGGCAAAGTCTTTATAATGATTAATTGCATCATCATACATGAGCTTCTTATCAAAAGCACCCATTAACGAAGCATCCGTATACTCTCCCATTTTAGTTTTCAGGTTCGATACTTCTTCTATTGCCCCGTATGTCCGGGCGGATGCCAAAAAACCCATTAGGATTAAAGAAGGAATATCTATCGGCACAATTATTTCATCAAAGAAGTCTTTCAAAGGAAATTCCTTCTTAGATGAAATCGGGGTAGCCGTGGCGCCGATAATATGGACATCCGGAAATAATTCTAAAACCTTACGAAAATTACCTAAATGGCATTCATCAATAATTATCAGCGTTATATTACCAATTACTTGAACGAATTCAGGCTTTTGTAAACGACGGTAGAGCGTTTCTACCATTGCCACGTAACATGAGGAGGGATGAATGTGCTTGCAATTTGCCTGAATAATAAAGGGGTTTAAACCTACTTTCGATAAAGCACCGTTGGCCTGAGTTAGTAGTTCTACCCGGTGAGTAAGGATTAATACCTTACCTCCTTTATCAATTGTTTTTTTGGCTAAATCACTAAAGGTATAAGTTTTTCCCGCTCCGGTGGGCAAGCACAGAATGACCTTCTTTTTTTGCGAACGAAAAGCTCCTCGTAACTGCAAAATGGCTTCTGATTGGTAGGGTCTTAATGATAATATAGAAGGGTCTTTTTTTTCTTTTGCAAGTAGGGGAATGATAGTGTTCTCCTTATCACTCTTTTCAATTGTTTGGTTAGATAGAGGGAATTTCATATCTTTACTGCTGCGTTAAAGAATATTATTAGATTAAGGCTGTGGTGGTGCACAGCCTTATTTTTTTGTTTTGCACGAGCGCTCTTTGCTAAAGATAAAACGATATCTTGATTATTAGATTTTTCTAATAATTGAGATTCAATCCAGTTAAGAAGGTCTTTGCGGGAAAATACTAAACGGGAACCGAAGCACTTAAGGGGTACCTCGTTAGCTGCACATTGCTTTCTGAATTTGGATTCGCTTATTGTACACCCTTGTTCGTTTAAAAATTTTAATGCTTCTTCAAAATTGCACCGGTCTGTTTGGGACGGCGCCGAAGGTATAAATTTGCTTTCTATAAGGAGCTCGATCCGGTTTAACTTTCTTTCTAATACTGCGAATGGGTTGTCTATCATGGCCTATCTTTTTAAGTATAGACCAAAATTGCAACGGTTTTAAGTTGCGATTTTTGCTAATAAGTTGCTGCAACTAAAAAGCAATTATTTGGGCTTTTGTAAATTATAGATAATTCTTTTATGAGCATTAAACATCTCTTCCTCTTTATCGAACAAGCTTTCTCTACTTACATTATTGAAATATCTGTCATAAGCTTGTCTCTCGCCTATTTTACCGAAGCATTGAGTTAAAGATTTATTTAAACGTGTTTTGTTCTTGGTATAATTTTTCGTTATTAATTCAAATTCTTCCAGTGCTAACAACATATAAAATATTTCTTGCGGGTCAGAGTTCTGGTACTCCTTAATTAAAGCCGGTAAGATTTCTTTTCCTTCTTCAGTTAAAAAGTCTTCAAATAAAACCTCTTTCTTGGTACTTGTATTTTCGCTATTTCGAGGAGGAGTAACTTTATTTTCTCTATACTGTATTGTTTTTTCAATAGCATATAGCAAATCTTTAAAGCGATTAATATAAACATTTCGATTTTCTATAATAAGTTGATTTAATTCCACTGCATTTCGAAAAGGCGTAGGATGCTCATCAAAGTATCCTTGTAAATTAGTTATTATTTGAACGCATTGGATTTCAAACAACCTCAATTCTTCAAGAGTAGAATTTGTGCTGTAACGCGTTAAAATTCTTTCATACTCGGTTTTCCACTGGTTTATATTTCTTTCATAGTCAGATTGTTCCCGTAGATTTTCATAATTTAAATCAGCTTGAAGTTTTTCAAGCTCATCATCTGAGGTTATCACATTCGTCATGTATATAAATCAAAAGTTAGTTAATAAAGCCGCATTCTTAGCCCGTTCTTCCTGCTCAAAGGATGCAAGGTAGTTTTCTGTAGTTTTTAGATCACTATGACCCAGGCTCTCCGATATAAAGGCAATGTTAGCACCAGACCGTTTTAATACACTGGCATAACTATGCCGGGCTGTGTAGGTAGATAGATTACTAATACCTAAAGCTGCTCCTATAATCTGAAGATGGTGGCACATAAAGGAAATAAGATTTGAAATAACCTTTTTTTCTTCAATGGCACTTTCTCCACCCTTCATGAAGGTAAAGATATAATCATCTGGATTATTGGACTTATTTCCCCATTTATCCATTATGGCTTGCATCTGTGGGGTAACTATTGCTAGGATAAGCTTCTTTTTTTTGGTTTTAGTTATTGTTTTTTGCCGGTAAAACGCAATCTCATTACCTCGGATATTACTGAACTTAAAACGACAAATGTCAGCCATATTTGCCCCATTACATAAGTAAGAGAAAAACCATAGATCCCGGGATAACTCCTGTTTACTGTTTTTACACTCATAATTAACAATCCTGGCTATTTCTTTTAAGTTTAAAGCAATATTACGGCCGGCAGATTGAGGAATTTCATATTTACCCTTTCCAAATGGATACTGGTTAGCTTTTATAATGCCGGCTGCTTTAGCCTCATTAACAATTACCTGTAAAGACCGCAAATACATGGAAATAGTAGTGTAAGACTTTCCTTTATCTAACATATACCGTTCAAACCGCCGCAACCAATCTGGAGTAATCTGATTAAACTTAATGTTATTACCGGCAAAAACTGTAAGGCTTACTTCCGCTGATTTATATATGGCAACCGTTCCTACTTGGTTATTTTCCAACATACTTGCTATTCTGGCTTTTATGGCAGTATTAACCGAAAGGCCTAAAGCGCTACCTAATCTTATATTTAAAGAATCAAAAGTAAATAGATCATCTTTTATTAAATCCCGGGTTGCCTGCTTAATCTTATCGAATGCCACTTGAATATCTTTTTTAAGATCAGAAAGCTTTTTGCTTTTAGCATCGGGTAGCCTTACCCATTCGGTTAAAGTAAGCCACTTCCCGGTAGAGTAGTATTTACGCTCTCTCTTAAAAGTTACTCTTACTTTTACCGGATATAGGCCTTCTTTATTTGCCCTTCTATTGTCTATCATGGCCGCTATGGTTACACCACTATCTGAGTAATCAAACATAACTAGTTTCTTACAATGTTGCACACACAATTTGCACACAATATAAGAAAATAAACGAAAATGGAAAGTATTAAATGCATTATAAATTACTTATAATTAGCCTTTATATTGCTTTATGCGAACAAATGAAAATAGGAGAAATTAAAAGAAAATAACATCTACCTACTGCAAACGCATATAGAAGAAGTTGGTAGTAAACAAGCGGTTGCTATTTCTCTGGGCGGACAATCCGAAGTAATTCCTCATTTAATTTTTGCTGCCTCGGTTTTCAATATTAATCAGGCGAAATTAGCCGAGTATACTGATGAGCGTTTGCCAACTGTTATGCGGGCTGGGTTATCGTACCAGCCTGTATCATCGGTGCTTTTAGTAACGGAAGCCGAGAAGCACTTAGATTACCCGGTTAATGTAAAAGTAGGTCTGGAGTATAAATTAATTGCTAAGCTTAGCTTACGTGCTGGAATTGCTACTGCTACTGAACAATTTTCGTTTGGCACGGGCTTTCAGGCAAAACAACTTCAATTCGATTATGCCTACGGCCGACAAACCGTGTTAGGTAACCTGCACCAATTAGCTATTTCATATAAATGGAATTAAGCAGCAAGAAGTGGCTGATAACATTGCTTTTTAGTTTTCTAATAGCAAAAAGTGTGGTTGTCTCTGCCCAGGATGTTCCCCGGCCAACCCTTAACTTGGAACTGTTTGCCCAAGAATTGTTGGCTCAGCCTGATAATACTAATCTGGTCTACGAAGATATTTACGAAAATCTTTTACAATATTACCAGCAACCAATTAATCTCAACCAAACTACCCGCGAAGAATTAGAGTCACTGTTTATTCTGTCGCCGGCTCAAGTAAACAACTTTTTTGAGTATAGGAAGCAGAACAGCCCATTATTAAATATTTACGAATTACAAGCGGTACCAAGTTTTGATGTACAAACTATTTATAAACTCTTACCATTTGTAGATGTTCCTGAAGGCAACCTGTTTGCTCAATTAAAGCCGCTATGGTTACGAATGCGGCAGGAGCAAAACCAATATCTGCTTGTTCGCTATGATCGTTCTTTGCAGCAAAAAAAAGGCTATACTTTGGCGGATACTAGCAGTATGGGTAATGTCGCCTCTAGATATCAAGGATCACCGGATAAGTTTTTAGTTCGTTACCGCAACAGTCATGCCCGGGATTACAGTGTGGGGTTTACCGCCGAAAAAGATGCCGGAGAAAAATTTATCTGGAATACGAACTCTCAACGGTATGGTCTGGACTTTTACTCGGCGCATGTGCAATTGTATAACCAAGGTAAATTTAAAACCCTGGCTTTGGGAGATTATCAAATTCAATTTGGGCAGGGACTATTATTGGCGGGCGGCTTTGGGGTAGGTAAAGGAGCCGAAACCATTACTACCTTGCGCCGGAGTAATTTGGGGATCCGACCCTATACTTCTGTTTTAGAAGCTTCGTTTTTGCGGGGAGCGGCTTTCACCTACTCGTGGCACCAATGGGAATTAACTTCTTTTTATTCTAATAAAAAACTTGATGGAAACGTGGAAAGTGGGCTGGATACTCTCGATGCTAATACTGGATTAGAGGAATTTTCTTTTTCGTCTATTCAAACAACGGGTTTTCACCGCACTCTTTCCGAAATTGCTGCCAAACATCAGTTAAGGGAGCAAGTAGCCGGGAGTAATCTTTTGTTTCGGACTAAGAATCAGCCGTTTACCATTGGTATAACGGCTCTCCGAACTGTTTATAATGTGGCCAGGAAACCCTTGTCCCGAACCTACAATCAATTTGAGTTTGCCGGACGACAACTTACCAACTTAGGGACGCATTATTCATATAATTGGCATAATATAAACTTATTTGGTGAAACAGCTTACTCCTCTACGGGTGGTTGGGGAACTGTAAATGGTTTACTGGCAAGCTTATCGGCTCGTCTGGAAGCTTCCATCCTTTACCGGAATTACAGCCGGAGGTTTTACTCCTTTTATGGCACTGCTTTTGGGGAAAACACCCGGAATAATAATGAGCAAGGCTGGTATTTTGGAGTAAAGATAAAACCAACAACTCCGTGGGAAATTACTGCTTATTACGACGCCTTTATTTTTCCGTGGTTAAAATACCGGGTAGATGCCCCTTCCTACGGGCACGAAAGTTTAGTAAGATTGCAATATCGCCCAAGCAAAACGGCTTTGTTGTACGTGCAATTTCGTTCGGAAAAGAAAGGCCGTAATGCTCCGTTACTAAACCAGCAAATTGATTTTGTAAGTCAGGCAAGACACAACAGTTATTTACTTTACCTGGATTATACTCCCACCGCAAAAGTTAATTTACGGTCCCGTATCCAGCACAGTACTTTTGCATTAGCTGGAACCACTACCCAAGGATATTTCATGGCTCAGGATATTAATCTTGATTTAAAAAGATGGCAGCTAAGCGCTCGGTATGGTTTATTCGACACGGATAATTATGATAACCGCCAATATACCATTGAAAGAGATGTATTGTATGCCTTTTCGGTGCCGGCTCTGAGTGGATTAGGAGCACATTATTATGTATTAGCCCAATTTAAAGTGGGTCCTAATCTTGATTTCTGGATTAAATATTCAAATACTAATTACCGTCATCAGGAAACTATTGGATCAGGTTTAGAAGAAATCAAAGGACATAAACGAGAAGACATTCGTTTACAAGTTCGTTATGGATTTAATTAATACTATTGCTAAGAAGTAGATACTTTTTGATAGTGAAAAAGTATCTACTTCTTATACTAAAAACCCTAATAGTATTTTAACAAGCTAGGTAACTATTCTTGCTAAAAGTAGATTAATAAAAGCGAGTTGCAAAAGCGCCAATGTCTGCTCCCCTTATGAAAACCAATCAATAATAAAAAAATTCATTAAATTTTAACATAGCTGCCGCTATCATTAAGAGACGTAATTGCGGTTAACTCGCCCAGTTATCCACTTGTTAACCCCACCTTTAGCTAAGACATATGCCTTGGGCTTAGTTCTGGCAGTTGAGAAAAAACATTAGCCTATATTAGTTTTGTAATAAAGCTGTAAACTGAGCGTTTTATTGGTACGAAAGGGGCAATGCAACAGTTTACTGGAGGCTTTTTTTAAGCGGCTACTATTTGTTGTTAGAATAAACTTTCAAAGTGGCAGGAGTTGCAATATCCCAAAGCCGAATGTATCCTTTTTCGGTTATACTAGCCCTCGATATACTCAAAAACAGCCAAGCGGGCTTCTTTCCGGGTAATAAATTTCCGATGGTAGATTAACTCGGCTTTCATCGATTTGAAAAAGCTTTCAGCCACAGCATCCAACAGTTGCCCTTACGGCTTATCCTTTGCCGCACTGGCTTGCCTTGTAGTTGGTTTCTGAACTGCTGACAGGTATTATACTGCATGCCTTGGTCAGAATGAAACAAGAGCGATTGGATTGTTGGTCTGTTTCTCACCGCCACCTGTTAGGCAGCCACACTGGTTACTTCCGCTTCTATGGTATTATTTAAGGCCCAGCCTACTACTTTCCTATCAGCCAGATCCAGTACCGCCTTCAGGTAAAGCCAGCCTTCCTAAGTCTTAATGTAAGTCAGGTCAGATACCCATTTCTCCGCCAGCCTGGTAGCGGAAAAATTCCGATTCAGGTAATTATCTGCTAAGGCAAAGCTATGCTTAAAATCAGTGATTCGCACCCGATATTTCCGGCGGATAATGCTGCGAGTAGCGTGTTTGCGCATCAGTCGGGCTATTCTTGGTTAATGCCTTTCTGCAAATCCACTGCATTTTAGGGCTAGCATAACAGCCGCCACTCTGCCAGTATACCTTCTTAACTGCCGCTAGCAGTTGCTGCTCCTTTCCGGCTTTTAAATCAACCGGGTGTTGCAGCCAATAATAAAAGCCACTGATACTTACCCGGAGCACCTGGCACCTCTTCTCTGGTGGAGAATTGATTCCGGTGCGCTTTTATGAATCCATATATCGCCCGTCTCCCCTGGAGAAGAGGCTAACTGCCTTATTTAAAATGGCGCGCTCTAGTTGCGCCTCCTTCAGTGCTTTTTGTAACCGACGGATCTCTTTTTGTTCTTCGGTGAGGCCAGCAGCAGTTTTTTTCCCAGGTTTTTGTTGCTGGTGGCTCCATTTGGTTATCCGGCCCGGATTAATGCCCAACTTGGCAGTCGCCCCTTTAACTGAATTCCTGGCATAAGAAAGATCCACGACCATTTTTTTAAAAGCAGTATTAAATACTCGTCTACTCATCTAGTCAAATTTAATACTTTCATCAAACCTGCCTATCTTTTTCTCTCCAGCCAAAGGTAGCAACTCTTTAGGTTAATTACTCATTAACTTAAAATCATTCATAGTTTCTCACTATTGGCATGATATTTATAAATTAATATATTTATATATTTCCAAAATCAAACCTCATTTATTTAACTAATCTTCCATTTTAAAACAATTCGTATGGTAAAACGTCTACCTTTTTTTCTAATTCTATTTTGCAGCTCTTTTTGGTCTTTTAGCCAGTTACCCGTAGAAATTCCTAAATTTGGCAAGATAGACATTAAAGATTTTGAAAAAACTCCTTACAGTGCAGACACCAGCGTAAGTGCCGTGGTATTGTTTGAGGTAGGAGAATCAAAGTTTTCCGTAGATGCCTCCGGTCTGGTTTTATACTCTGACCACCATGTCCGGATAAAAATTCTTAAAAAGAGTGGTTATGAATGGGCCACCGAAACCATTCCCCTTTACGGTAATTCTAATGCTGATCGAGAAGTGGTAATGAATCTTAAAGGGAATACGTACAATTTGGTTGACGGTAAAATTATTACCGATAAGTTATCGAAAGAAGCCATTTTTACCGAAAAAGAAGATGACGTCTGGACAAATCAAAAATTCTCTTTACCCAATGTAAAAGAGGGTTCCATAATAGAATATAGTTACCGGATTAAATCGGGTTATTTCTTCGATTTTCCTAACTGGACATTTCAGCGAACTATCCCTGTATTATACAGCCAATACAAAGCAGAATTTCCGCAATATTTCGATTATAAAAAAGTTACCCAAGGCTACGAAGCTTTTTACATAGTTAAATCAGAACCAATAAACGTTAGTTTATCCTCTACTTTAGCCACTTCGGGTACGCGTTATATTTGGGCTATGAAAGACGTTCCGGCCATTGAAGAAGAACCTTATATGGGCAGCATTAAAGATTATGTAGCCCGCATCGAATTTGAATTAGGTCAAATAAGCCTCCCCGGTGATTTTGTACGTCCCATTAATAATAGTTGGGAAAAAATCACTACTAATTTGCTTGCCAGCGAAAACTTTGGTGGCCGCATAAAGAAAAGTTCTGTTGTAAAAAGTTTAACGGCTCCTGTACTTGCGCAGAGCACTGATCCAATTAAACGGTTGGAAGCTATTTTTGATTATGTACGGTCTAATTTTAAATGGAACGATGCAAATCGGCTTTTTGCTAGTCAAAGCTTTGGTAAATTGGTAGAAAAGAAAGTGGGTTCTTCTGCCGAAATTAATTTATTATTAACTGCTATGCTAAAAGAAGCAGACATAGAAGCTAACCCACTTATTTTAAGTACCCGTGGTCACGGCAGAGTTAATCCTTATTATCCGAGTTTAACTAAATTTAACTATACCATTGCACATGCTAAAATAGGCGACAAGGTGTATTTACTTGATGCTACTGAACCAATGGGGACCTTAAATGTACTGCCAACCCGTTGTTTAAACGAAGTGGGCCGCTTAATATCCGCTACTAATTCCGACTGGGTAGTATTACAATCTGAAGCAAAAGATTCGTTTGTTCACCACTCCAAATTAGTGATTAATCAAGACAATTCTATTAGTGGCGCCGTACACGTTATCCGAAACGGCCATAATGCATTCACTTATCGTAAATCTATTTCTCAGGACGGCGAAAAGAAGTATATAGATAATTTAAAGAAAGCCTCTGATCTTTTTGAAATTAAAAATATCAACCTAAAAAATACAACGCCATCTTTAGAGCCACTTATTATTGATTACGAGATAGCTACTACCAACCAAGCTCAGCCTTCCAATATCATTTACTTGCAGCCCCTTCAAAACGCGGCAACGAAAGCAAATCCGTTTAAGCACGAAACTCGCAAATTTCCTATTGACTTTACTACGCCTATTGATCAAACCTATATGTACACCTATACCATTCCGGATGGTTATACAGTGGAAGAGCAACCTAAAAGTGCTAAGGTGTCTTTACCCGAAAATGGCGGAAGCTTTATTTATAGCGTAACCACCATGGGCAGTACTATTAATGTGCTGAGTAAAGTGGTGATAAACCGGCCTCAATTTCTGGCAGAAGAATATCCTTACTTAAAAGAATTCTATAATCAGATTGTAGCCAAACAATCCGAACAGATTGTATTAAAGAAGAACGCGAACTAAGCAAATGAAATCAGAAATGCGCATAAATTGGGGCAGAGCAATTTTTACTGCCCTTATTTTAGTACTTCTTACTAATGCATTCAGTTTGGCAGCTGATAGTAAATATGAGGTAAGTGCTATTCCAGCGACACTACGAGAAAATGCAAACGCCGTTATTCGTTTGCACGAAACAACTTTCACTGTGTTAGGTCCAGGTCGGGCAATAAAAAAGGTACATTATGTAGTTACCATTTTCAATGAAAAAGCCAAGAATTACCGGATATGCGGCGTTGGCTATGATAAATTTGTAAAATTCGGGTACTTAAAAGGTAATTTGTACGATGCTGATGGTAAGCTGATTAAAAAGCTAAAGAACTCTGATCTACAAGATATTTCCACCACTTCCAATTTTTCTTTGTATGAGGATAATCGTGCTAAAGTTGCTGGTTTTGAGGACACTCGCTATCCGTATACTGTAGAGTTTGAAAATGAAATAAACTTGAATGGCATTCTTGGTTATCCGGATTGGATGCCTCAAGACGATGAAAATCTCGCGCTAGAGAAAGCTACGTTCCAAATAAGTTTACCAACCGATATGGAGCTTCGGTATAAAGAAGTGAATATCAATCAGGCCGCGGCAACGAGTAACGAAGCAAACCGCAAAACTTATAACTGGTCACTAACAAACTTACCCGCTAAAGAAATTGAACCATTTAGTTTGCCGATTAGCCAATTAATGTCTGCTGTTTATACTGCTCCGAACGAATTTGAACTAAGTGGTTCTATGGGTAATATGAAGAGTTGGCAAGCATTTGGTAATTGGTATTATGAGTTGAATAAAGACCGGGATCATCTGCCGGAAGTAACCGTAGCCAAATTAAAAGAAATTGTTAAGAATGAGAATGAGGTGGAGGGTAAGGTCAAGAAATTGTATGATTATCTGCAAGCCAATACGCGTTACGTTGGTATTCAGTTAGGTATTGGCGGTTTACAAACATTCGAAGCCTTAACAGTAGATAAGAATGGCTATGGCGATTGTAAAGCCCTAACCAATTACATGAAAGCTATGCTTAAAGCGGTAGGTATAGATTCTCATGCAGCATTGGTTATGTCAGGTCGGAATGAATCTGATATTCTTACCGATTTTCCAAGTTTTCAGTTTAACCACGTAATTTTAAGTGTTCCTTTACCCAAAGATACCATGTGGCTAGAATGTACCAGTCAAACAGAATCTATGGGGTATCTGGGAAGTTTTACCAGCGACCGGCATGTGTTGCTCATCACTCCTGAAGGTGGGAAATTAGTAAAAACGCCCACTTACCAAGCTCAACATAATATACAGCAACGTTCTGTTCTAGTTGATCTTGACCAAGAAGGTAATGCTACTGTCGAAGTAAATACTACTTATACAGGTTTGCAGCAAGACGAAGTAAGTAGTATCATGCAGGAAACAACCGAAAAGCAAAAGAAATGGCTTTACGACAATTTCTCGTTAGCAAACTTTAATATTAACAAATTTGAATTTAAATCGCAGAGAAATAAGGTACCTGCAGTTAAAGAGAAGGTATTACTGCAAGCAAACAAATACGCAACTGTTAGTGGTAAAAGGCTTTTCCTGGATGTTAATATGCTTAATCGCTCCCGGCACGTTCCTCCAAAATTAGAAAATCGCGAGTCAGAAATAGTGCGACGGTTAGCCTTCTGTGATTCAGATACTATTCGGTACCATTTACCTACGGGTGCTTTCGAAATCGAGCATTTACCGGAAAAAATATCTATAAAATCTACTTTTGGAGAATATACGGCCACTATTACCGCTGACAAAAATACCTTGGTTTACACGCGTAAATTACTGATGAACAAGGGCGCTTATCCCAAAACAGCCTACACGGAGTTAATTAACTTCTATAAAAAGGTAGCTGTAGCCGATAAAATGCAGGTTGTTTTATTAAGTAATAAACCACAATAATAAAACTTCTCCATCCATTACAAAAGCTTGTATCTGCATAAGGGTACAAGCTTTTTTATTTTATATTAAGTTGCTTTATTTAAAGGGCACATTCCGAAAAATTCAAATATTCAACTTACCTGAATGCTCTATTCAATTTTACTGGCTAATTATTATAAGTTAAAGTTCTGCATTTAATAAACAGTTAAGAGCAATATTGTAAATTATTGAAAACAAAATTCGGTATATTCGTTATTTACGGTATAAAAAATAATTTGCTCTGCTATGTCTACTCAAACCGAAATATTAGAAGCCGTAAAGAACGGTAATATTGCGAAGGTTAAATCTTTATTGGCAGCTGAGCCGAATTTAATCGAGGCAAAAACTGAAAATCAAATATCTTTGGTTTTGCTAGCTACTTATCAACGCAATCCACGATTATTGGAGGCTATACTAAGTAACACTAATTACGAGCTTACTATTTTTGAAGCGGCTGCTTTAGGAGTGAACGAGCGCGTTGTGGAACTACTAAATAATCAACCAGATTTACTCAATGCTATCTCACCCGATGGATTTAGTTCTTTGGGTTTAGCCAGTTTTTTTGGTCATGCTGATACCGTAAAATTATTAGTTGAAAAAGGTGCCAACATAAATCAACCTTCCAAAAATGATTGGCAAGTACAACCCTTGCATTCGGCAGTTGCGGCTCGCAGTCTTGAAATTGCTACTTATTTATTGGAGAATGGCGCCGAAGTAAATACCCAACAGCAACATGGCTTCACGCCCTTACATGCTGCTGCCCAGAGCGGTGATGCGGAAATGATTAAACTTTTATTGGAACACAAAGCCGATATCAACGCCACTACCAGCAGCGGTGAAACAGCTATGGACATTGCTCTTAAGTGTAAACATACGGAAGCCGCTCATATGTTTGTGGCCGGTTAACTTTAGATATTTCGGAATTTAAAACTTAGTCAGAATATATTTGCTCTATTGTATTTCCTTTAAAATAGAATTGTATTTGTTTCTAAAGTGTGAAGGTTCAAGGGATACGCTACAGTCTTACTAGTTGACATAATCTTCCATAGTAACTATTATTAAAGCTGAGGGCTGGTGAAGTTATGTAAAAACAAAAGCAACGCAGAAAGCCCGAGCGTACTGGATAAGAATTTATGAACAATTAATTTCAATCAGCAAGACTGCTCGTCATTGTGGTATTACCCGCGCTACCCTCCAACGGTAGCTTAAACGCCTGCTCCAAGAAGGATTAGCAGACCGTTCCAGAAGGCCGCAGAAACTAGATCATGAAACCATTATTCTTATTTTTGCTGTAAGGGATGTATACCGATTCGGCAAAATCCGGATTTGCTCTCACCTGTGGCAACACCATCAAATTAGAACATCAGCTTTCACAGTTGCCAGAGTTCTGGAAAGATATGACCGGAAGTTGCTTAAACGCTATGCCAAAGACATTCCGAGGAAAAGGTTCAGATGGATCTTTGCAAAATAAGCACCAGCATTTATCAGTATACGGCTATTGACGGCTGTAGCCGCTTCCGGGTACTTCATATTTATTCCCGAAGAACGGCTAAAAACTCTATTAATTTTCTGGAGCGGGTGGTGGAACAAATGCCTTTTCTTATCCAGCGGGTTCAGACGGACCGAGGACAGGAATTTTTCTCTCTTTCAACAGAAGTTGCAGGAGTATAGTCTTAAGTTCAGGTCTATTAAGCCGCGTTCTCCTCATCTGAATGGAAAAGTGGAACGGAGCCATCAGATGAACCTGCAAGAGTTTTACGTAGCAGCCAACCTAAAAGTCCCGAACTTAAATGGCAGGATGGAGGAACGGCAATTTCATTATAATTGGTATTGGCAGCATAGTTCTTTAAAAGGTAAAACACCCATGAACATTGTTTGTAGCAAATCTGCCTTAACTTCTTTTTGGGAGGATGTAGAAGCCAAATATGACTCTGTTAAAGAACCTATCCGGGAACAAAGTTATCGAAAAGACCGCAACCTCCTAAGTTTAGAAAAAAAGCCTTACTTCCTTAAACTTGAGCAAATCTCAATTTTAAAAGTAATTAAACTGTAGCGAATCTATGGAACCATTACAGCCAATTGATTTAATTTCTTTTTGGAGAAGTCGGTTGTTTTTTCGCGCAGATTTTCTGGTTCTAGTCCTAATACAGATATTCAGACCTTCTATAATTTTAATATACGCTTTTCCGATAATGTGTTTTTCTGAGGATAGTACTTTCGGAAAGGCTTTCCGATGATTGGTGCAATACTCTTCTAATTTTACTGCTTCCAGCTTTTTGACCAACTCCCGAACTGTTTTAGCACTCCTCCTACCACAACTATATGTTAGTATTGGGTCTGTTTCAGGACAACAGACATACAATAACTAATATTTCTCCTTTATTGCGTTTACCGACAAAACTCCACACTTCATCTATCTGAACGGGTTTATAATGCTGGTCTATCATAAGCCAAACGTCAGTATAGTAATACATGGAATAAAAAATTATAATTAAAGAATCATGTAAATACTAAGCTTTAGATAATAAGATGATTTTCCTATTAAATTGAATAAATAAAGTTCATTTTTTACTTACTTAATAAATTAATATATGTACTTGATTTTTACTGTATATTATATAATAAGCTTAATCGTTTACTTATTCTATATTAATGTGTTTAGTTATAAATATTTAAAATTAGAATGATTGATTCGAATATCTATAAAATTTTAAATTATTACATTTTTAATTTAGTAACTGTCGCATAAATGATGTAATCTATTATTTTATATGATAATAGATGTTATTTTTATAAAATCTATTATCATATAATTTTCTATAAACTGGTTTAAAATATAGTTGTAATATAAAAATAATTATATAATATAATAAACATTATTATGTTAATTTATGCAGTAATAGTTATATTTGCATAGTTTTTGGAAATACATATTGTATAACTAGCTGATAGGTAAATTTTACTATTTTTCTTTATGAAGATACTTTTAACAATACATAAGATTTTAATTTTATATATCGTATTATGTTGCTTTTTTCTAAAATAAGTTGGGTTCAAATTAAAACTTCTACAACTATACCTTCCTCTCCGAATGCTGCTGCATTGATGAAGTTCGGGGATATTCCAGTTAGTAACTATTCAGGAACTCTAAATATTGATGTACCTCTGTATACCATTGAAAGCGGTAACATTACTGTGGCCATCTCTCTAGCGTATCATGCTGCTGTATTAAGTTAAGTGAAGAAGCTAGTTCTGTAAATTTAGGTTGGGAGCCTTCATGACAACGTATACCCACGATCTTTTAGTTGGTATTTCCTCTGTAATGGGTAGTAATAACCAAATTGCCTATTACAAATATGATGAGCTTGGTCGGTTAATCTTAGTAAAAGATGGGAGAGGCAATGTTGTTAAATCATATAAATACTATTATCGCAATAGCGGATTACTCCAAGCAACTAAATAAGCCTTTTTATCAAAAACGTCTGCTTTTACCCCTTTCACCTGTATTCATAAAAATTTCAATATTTACTATAAGTTTACTATGGTTTATTTACGATTTCTTTTATTCTTCCTTCTTATTTGCTCGGCTAAGTTTATTCTGGCACAACCTAGTCAGACGATCTACTTTAATGAGGCGGGCAAAGCAACGATTAAAGATCAGGCTAGCTATTATAGTACTATTACCCAAATAAAAAAAGATACAACACGCTATACAGTTAGTACTTTTTTTATATCGGGAAATTTGAAAGAAAATGGTATCTATGAGGTCCGCAATTTTCCGGTTATCTGGGAAACATTATACCAACTTGATTTTTCAAATGCGTTAAAAGAAGGACTTTTTAAGGAGTATTATCCTAATCAGCAACTCAAGTTCGAAGGAAAGTTTAGGAAGGGATTTGGGGAAGGAAAACACCGCCGGTGGTATGATAATGGGCAATTGCTTTCTGAAACAACCTTGGTCAATGGGCGTGAAGAAGGAAAAGTAATGAGCTATTACGAGAATGGAAAGCCAAGTACGCAATACAAAGCCAGTAGTGGTAAAATCGAGGGGGAATTAGTAGAATACTATACAAATGGCCGGAAAAGATCCCGGGCAACTTTCAGTAATGGCCTATTAGTGGGAGATATTATCTATTATGATTCGAAAGAAAACGAAGGTCCTAAAAAAAGTAAATAAGACTTTGTTTATTTAATCTATTATTTTTTCATATACCTGTAATATAAATTAATACAGAATAAGGAATGCTCTTATAGCAGGGTTAGGCTAGCACCTAAGCTTGCGAGGGATGATTATTGTTTAAACTTTTCTATGCTACACATTTACAAACCCATTTTTCTTGTTAGTAATACGTTTTTAGATAAAAAGGTAAGCTTAGTAGTACTCCTAATACTATGTGCTATCTTACAGGTACAGGCGCAAACCCCAACTATTTTCAGTCCTTATGGTTCACCTTGCGTTGGTGCTAATCAGGTATTTGCACTTCAGGGAGGCAGCGCTAGTTCCTGGGGCGTACAGAACGGCACTATTTTATCGCAAAGTTCTACCAGTATTCAGGTTCGTTGGACTACAGTGGGGAGTGGTTATGTATATGCTTATTATAACAGCTCTACCTATCCGTATAATGGTACAGTATCTTCGCCTACTTACTCTATCTCTAGTAATGTAACACCATCCGTGAAAATAGCGGCAAATAAAACGATTATTTGCGGCAATGGGCAAGATGCCGTCACATTTACCGCTACTCCTACTAATGGAGGTACTAGCCCGACTTATCAGTGGTACAAGAATGGCACAGCCATCTCGGGAGCAACGGCCAAAACTTACGTTGCTACTTCCGCTAATTTTACTTCCAATGATGCTATTACCTGCGTACTTTATTCTAATTACCCCTGTGTCACAAGCTATAATTCTAGTCCCTCCAACGCATTAAAAGTGAGTGTTAGTATTGCTACCCCAATAAGTATCTCTATTAGAGCAAGTACACCGGTTTGTGCCGATGGTAAAGGAGCGTTTATTGCCGATGTTAGCGGCGGGACGAGTTATACTTATAAGTGGAGGGTAAATGGTATAAGCAGAACAAGCGATACGCCTAATGCGCCTTCCTATGTATTATCATCTACTTTTAATAGTAATGACAAAGTTACTTGTGAGATAACTGCTACTGGAAATTGTTTATCTAATAATCCGGCAACTTCTAATACTCTGCTTGTAACTAGAGCAGCAAGCGTAACCCCTTACGTGAGTATTACGCCTACCAGTGGCGCTACGCCCTCGGCGGAAGGATATTATTATACTTGTTTGGGTAGTAGTATTACTTTTACCGCAACACCGGGTAGCAATGGGGTGGGAGCAGCGGGTTACTCCTGGACAGTGGCCGGACAAGCGGCTGGTACGGGTGCTACTTGTACCGTGCCTAATTATATTGGTCAGAATGTATCCGTTACTATGAATGCCACTGGCTCCTGTTTAACTAGTAATACGGCCACCAATACGATCAGTATACTTATTAAACCAAATGTAGGTCCACTAACGGCTATAAGTGGACTTGCGAGCCGTTGCCAAGGAGCCGGAACCGATACTTACAACAGTTCGGCTGCTAATGCTACTCATTATAGTTGGAGTCTTACCCCAGCTACGGCAGGTACAATTAATAATTTAGGAGTTGTTACTTGGGCAACTGATTTTACTGGTTCTGCTACCATTACCGTAACAGCTTTTGGTTGTGGGCCTTCTCAATCAGCTACTAAAATGGTTACCGTAACGAAACCGCTGGCAAACGCTGGAGTGGCAAAAGTTATCTGCTCGGGAGGTACAACCAGCATAGGAGTAGCGCCCGCGGAGGGTTATACGTATAAGTGGAGTCCGGCCACTGGCTTGTCGAGCGCTAATGTAGCCAATCCAACCGTAAATTTAACGAATACAACGTCTGAACCGGTTAGTCATACATATACGCTTACTACTACCATTAATGGTTGCTCTGCCACGGATCAGGTAGTAGTAACAGTAAACCCGGCAGTAGTAGCAGATGCTGGAGCCGATAAAGCAATTTGTATTGATAATTCTACTGTACTAACAGCTACCGGGGGAATAACTTATAACTGGTACCCTGCAGCTGGGTTATCAGATCCTAATATTGCGAATCCAATGGCTTCTCCAACAGAGACTACTGTTTACCGGGTAACCGTTACTAATGCGTATGGCTGTTCGGCCACGGATGAAATAGTTGTTACCGTAAACCCAAAACCAATAGCTTCAATAACCTATACCAACCCTGATAATATCTATCAGAGCGATAAAAAAGTTTTAACCGCTAGTACGGGTAAATCTTACCGCTGGAGTACGGGAGCCACGACTCCTAGCATTACGGTAACTGCGGCAGGAAATTATTCGGTAATAGTAACGAACGATGGGGGTTGCTCCAGCGAGGCCACTATTGCCCTGGAACCTAACAATTATAATTATGTAGTCAGCAATACAATCTTAACGGAAGGCATCACCAGCGAAGCCCAAGTAGAAAACCTTTCGATAGAGCAACGTTCCCAAAGTATTGTTTATTTCGACGGATTGGGCCGGGAATTACAAACGGTTGTTACCCAAGGAAGCCCCACGAAAAAGGATATAGTGCAACCAATTGCCTACGACGCTTTTGGTCGTCAGACTACCACTTACTTGCCATATACAAGTGGTGATAATGGCTATTTTAAAACCGATGCCTTACTACCTGATTATTCTGCCAGTCAGCAGTACTTATTTTATCAAAATGCTGCCGCCAACGCGGATAAACACGCGGCGGATACTGCTCCTTACGCTCTAAACGTTTTGGAAGCTTCGCCTTTAAATCGTGTAATAGAAAAAGGAGCTGCCGGGGCGGCTTGGCAACCCATGGCTGGTAGCGAAGCCGGCAAAACCGTTAAGATTACTGAGCGCACGAATACTGCTAATGAAGTAAGACTTTGGAGGTATGAGTATGCGACTGATCGCACTACAGCAGCAAGCTTTTACGAAGCGCGGCAATTGTATGTAACCGAGCAGCGCGATGAGCACAATGCTCTTACGCTCGAATACAAGGATAAGGAAGGCCACATAGTCCTGAAAAAAGTGCAGGAAAGCGCTACTACTCCGCAGGATGATTCGGGTTACTTGTTAACTTACTACGTGTACGACGATTTGGGTAATCTGCGCCTCGTAGTGCCACCACAAGGCGTTCGCTCGCTGCCGAGTGGTACGGCTACCTGGGCTCCGGAAAAAGAATTCATACATACCTGGTGCTTTCAGTACGATTACGATGCCCGCCAGCGGATGATTTTAAAGAAAGTGCCGGGAGCACAACCAATTCGAATGGTTTATAACCGGCGCGATCAACTCATCTTAACCCAGGATGGCGAACAGAGTAAGACTAACCAGTGGAGCTTCACCAAATACGATGCCTTCAGCCGGCCGATTCTGTCGGGTATGCTCACGGATAATCGTACTCATGACCAAATGCAAGCAGCAGCGGCTGAGGACTTAACTCCGTTCGAAACCCAGAACAGCACTGCTTCGTCTGGTTACACACTTACTAATTCATTCCCGACGAACGTAACCGACGCCGACCTGCTCACCATTACTTATTACGACGGTTATAACTATCCTGCCTTACAAAATACTACGTTCGCTTTTACCGCGCCAGGCAGTCCAGCCAATGGTTGGGCTTCGGATTACTTTGAACGAGTAAAGGAGCAAGTAACAGGTCAGCGGGTAAAAGTACTGGGTAGCTTTACCTGGCTCACTACCGCCAACTATTACGACGATAACTACCGCCTTATTCAAACAGTGGCCGATAACAGCGTAGGTGGCATTGATCGCTTGGCGAGCCGTTACGATTTTACCGGTAAAGTATTGGAAACTCTGGCAACGCACACCAAAGGCAACCAAAGTCATATTGTAACTACCTCCTTTACTTACGACCACGGGGGCCGGTTGCTGCAAACTACCCAGCAGATGGATGGCGCCAACCCGGTTGTGCTGGCAACTAATCAATACAACGAATTGGGCCAACTCATCGACAAAAAGCTGCATCGGTCTGTTAGCGACAATAATTATTTACAAAGCGTGGACTACCGCTATACTATCCGGGGCTGGCTCACGCACATTAATAATACCGCCTTGAGTAACGATAATGGTACTACGAACGACGATACGAACGATGTCTTCGGTTTTGAACTGACGTATAACCAGCCCACTTCCGACCCGAAGGCCAAAGCGCAGTTTAACGGCAATATTGCCGAGAGTTTCTGGAAAACCAGCACCGATAAGCAATTGCGCGGCTACCATTACGCCTACGACCCGGTGAACCGCTTAACCGGAGCCGCTTATTTGGCTCCCTCGGCCAGCACCGAAGATTACAGCGTTTCTAACATCAGTTACGATGCGAATGGCAATATCCGGACGATGAATCGCAAAGGATTACGCGCCGAAGTAGACGGCGTAAAAACTTTCGGCGACCTGGATAAGCTAAAATATAGTTATAGTGCGGCCAGTGGTAACCAACTATTAGGAGTAGACGACACAGAGACGACGGCTACGCCGCACGATTTTGAAGATTTAAACGCGCGTAAGTACCATGAAGCAGCTCCGGAATATGCCTATGATGCAAACGGTAACCTTATCAAGGACGATAACAAAGGCATTACGCATATTACTTACAATCATTTGAACTTGCCGCAGCGCATCTATTTTGGCTCTGATAAATATCTGGATTTTAGCTACAATGCCGCCGGAATAAAGCTGCGTAAACGAGTAGTAGAAAGTGGTAAAGCCGATAAAGTAACTGATTACAGCGGCAGCTTCGTGTACCAAAATGATACCCTGCAGTTTGCGCATAGCAGCGAAGGCCGAGTTTTGTATAAACCGGCTACTAACACTTGGCAGTACGAGTACCACCTAAAAGATCACTTGGGTAATCTGCGGGTGTCGTTTGCCGAACCAACGGTAGAGCAACATTTAGCTACGATGGAGGTCGAACGGGCCGAGCAGGAAACGAAATTTAAAGATTTTGGTAACACTAAAGTGCCAGTAGCCACGGCTTTAGACCATACGCATACAACTACTTACTCCACGGGAGCCACGCCGGAAGTAGTGCGGCTCAACCGGGGTCGGAGTGTAGCCGACATCCGGCCTAGCTTGAGCTTGCGTGTGATGCCCGGCGACCACGTACAAGCGAAAGTCTACGCCAAATACCTAGATTTACGGCAAAGCCAACTCAACGCCAATGTGTTGCTAGCAGCACTGACCGGAGCCGCTGGTTACTCGATTACCAGCGACGGCGTGCTAACGACCGTAGTAGATAATGCCTCCGGTACGGCTGCTACCCTGCAAAACGGCGGCAGTTCCGACCAGCAGCCCCACGCTTATCTCAATTATTATCTCTTCGACGAGAACAACCACCGCATTACCTCCGGTTACGAGCAGGTAAATAGTACTGCGGCGATGTATGATGCCGCGAGTACCAACGGCAATCACCAGGAATTAGTGTTAAATATCCCTCCCATCGAAAAAGCTGGTTATTTACGCATTGAACTTAGCCATGATGTGGCCGAAAATATCGATATTTACTTCGATGATTTAACTATAACGCATCAGCACGGTTTGATTGTACAGGAAAACCATTATGATCCCTGGGGTCTGAACTTAACCGGTATTGAAAGTAAAGGTCAGCCCGATCATAAATTCCAGTACAATGGTAAAGAGAGGCAGGAGGAATTTGGATTAAACTGGAGTGATTATGGAGCTAGATTCTATGATCCACAGCTAGGCCAATGGCATAGTGTGGATCCGCTAGCCGATAAGATGCGGAGGCATTCACCTTATAACTATGCGTTTGACAATCCGATTAGGTTTATTGATCTGGATGGAATGGCACCCCAAAACCCAGAAGGAGATGACCCCAACCTTAAGTATGGCAAAAAGGCAAAAGCTTCGGATGTTGCTCCTTCATCAGAGAAAGTCTTAAAAGAAATAGCTAAAGATGCTGGTTTAGAAGAATTAACTATAACTAATACTGCACGCACACCCGCTCATCAAGCAAGAGTTATGTACGAAAATAAAGTGAAAGGTAAATCTTCATCATACGGAAGACCAGGAAAAGAAGTACTTAAAGTTTACGATAAAATGGCTGGAAAAAATTCCCCAAAAGAAATAAAAAGTGCAATGACAGATAAAATAAATGAATTAGGGCCAACAACAGTGTCGCATCATGCAAGTGATCCAAGTACCCTCACAGTTGTAGATGTTTCTATAGCAAGTGTAAAAAGTCAAGGAGGGTTTAATGCTCAAAGAAATTTTGTAAATACAGTTGAAAGTTATGTAGAAAAAGGAGCTGTGTCCAAATTTTTACATCCTGGCAACAATAAAGGTGAAGCTGCTTATCACATTGAAATCAAGGTGACTGCGGAGCCACAAAGGGGTATTCCTATGCCTAAAATGGATTATTCTCAATTAATTACTTGGTAAAAATAAGTTATAAATCTAAAAACTACTTCTTTACATAATATTAATGCTATGAAAAATTTAAGTATTATATTTCTATTAACAATGAGTTTATTGCCTCTAAAGGTATTAACAAGTACAAATGCATTTAAAAAAAGCTCAGTATTTCAATCAAATAGTATAACAAACCTTTCATATCTAAAGAATAAGCAAGAAATTATTTATTTCAATTATGATGAATTAAATAAAAGAGGAAATGGAATATTAAAGAATCGCTATATTTTTCAAGTAAAGCCATGGAATAATGAAGATGAATATGGCATTACATTCGTAAGTTTAACAACTAATTCAAAAAAAGAGATACTAGGTAATGAAGCTAAAGTAAGTGAATACAAAGCATATTTAGAGGCAGAAATTCGGATGCTTACTAAAATTTTATTGAAAGATAAAATAGCTATTCAAGTAATAGAAAGTTCTATAGCTTCTAAAAAAGGTAAGTTCAATTTAAAGAATGGTATTTATAGCCTTATTACTGATGGGGGTAACTATGACGAAATTTCAGTTCAAGTAATGCACTTTGATTACTATTCAGATTTAATTACAATAAGTTGTCGAGCAGTTAATTAAATGGTTTGTTGAATTCTCATGTGTTAACTATTAAGTAGATTAGCTTAATGGAGTACATTTAATCAAAGTCGAATGTTAGAGTCTAGTCTGATGCTAATGTATATATAGTAAAATAGGTGATTATAATAGATTATGTTATTTGCGTAAGTTATATGGTTGAGTATATAAGTAAAAATAAATATATAATTTTTAATACTTTTAAATGAGGGTAAGATTTTGCTCCGACATAGATGAACATGTTAATTATTTCCAAATCAAAGAGCCTAATTACAAATTCTGTATTGTTGATTTTAACGTTAAAGTTATTTCTTTTTTTTCATTTAAATAGTTACGCTCAACAGCAAAATATAAATCAAAATACAAATTTATTTGAGCTGTCTATGCAAGATTTACTTTCAGAACAGGATAGCTCACAGGTGTCAAGCATATCAGATTCTTTACAATTTAAAACAGTCATTGATAGCCTGAGACATTTAAACCAAGAATCTACTAAATTGGAACACAAAGTAGATAGCTTGCTGCAGGTAGTTACCGGTAGAGTAAAAGGATTAAGTAAAGATGAGATTTCGAATACCGAGCTGTCTAATTTAATTGAAAATGGAAAGCAAGTAATACCATCAGACGTACTACCAACCAAAGCAGACCAAGTAATTACAAAATTAAACCAAATTACTATTTCCCAAAAATTACCCGACCAACTCCATTTAATTAAATCAAGCTTACCTAACATTCCTCTCGCGCAGAAAGTAGCAGGCGTAGAAGTAATAAAGAAGTTACCAGATGCGAAAGCAGCAGCGGAACTGGCAAAACAAGCCGCTTCGGATGCGGCCGAAACTTACTTCGGAAAGCAGTCAACGGCTCTTGACCAGGCGCGAAACGAATTAACTAAATATAAAGGCCGGCTGGAGAAGGTAGAAAGCTTAAAAGATTTACCTAAAGGAATGTTCCGGTTGAATCCGCTCCGCAATAAACCCTGGTACGAACGGGTAGTACTGGGCAGTCAGTGGCAGTTTAGTAAACAGGAACGATACCGCATTGATTTGGGGCCTTCGGTTGCCTGGCTGTTTACGGATAAGTTGTCGGCGGGAGCAGGCTTTCAGTACCGATTGAGCGTGAGTACGAAGCAGAAACCTTGGGTAAGCAGTTCCGATAAAGTGTTTGGTTATTTTGCCTTCAGCGATTTTCAGGTGACAAAAGGCTTTTTTGCCCGGTTCCATTACGATATTTTAAATACTTCCGTTCCTCGCCTGAACTCGTGGCAACAAGCTGAAATAGTAGAACAACGCTGGGTAAATGGTTTGTCGCTTGGCATAGGTAAGAGTTATACGTTTTATAAGAAAATAAATGGTTATGCTTTGATGCAGTATAACCTGTTACACCAGGCTGGGGAGAGTCCTTACTTAAAACCCGTACAGGCAAAAATCGGCTTCTATATCAACGGGAAATACTTAACTAAATCAAAGCCATAATTTTTAAACCAACTTAATTTAAAAACAATAAAATAAGTTAGCCAGATAAAATTTAATTGTTTAGCTAAATAGAAGAGAGGCATTCAATTACCTTTGCCGGTAGTAATTTACTAGAACGCCGCAAGCTTTTAGCAAAGTGAAAGGCAAGTAGTCTTAAATTATTTTCACTTTCTTACATAACAATTAAATTTTGAGGCTTATTTACCATGAAAATATACACCAAAACCGGCGACCAGGGTTTAACCAGTTTAATTGGCGGCACGCGGGTACGAAAATCACATTTGCGTATTGAAGCTTATGGTACGGTGGATGAATTGAACTCTTATATAGGATTGGTACGCGACCAGCCGGTAAATGAATTCCGGAAAAACTTATTGCAGGAAATCCAGGATCGGCTATTTACCATTGGGGCATTGTTGGCTTCTGACCCCGACAAAGTCAAAAAAAACATTCCGGACTTACACGAAGCAGATATAATCCGATTAGAAGTTGAAATGGATGGGATAGATGCTATTTTACCGCCCTTAAAAGCCTTTATTTTACCTGGTGGGCACCCCGCGGTATCGTTTTGCCACGTTGCTCGTTGCGTTTGCCGACGCGCCGAACGTTTAATCATTGCCTTGCAGGAAGAATCGTTTGTGGAACCTATTATAATTAAATACTTAAATCGCCTTTCTGATTACTTATTTATGCTGAGCCGCCAGATGGCGCACGAGCTAAAGGTAGAGGAACTATCCTGGCAACCGCGGTTGTAGTTTAAGAAACCGTAAAATGTAAACTCAAAAATAGGTTTCCTCATAACCGGACAACTTCATTCCTTCTTGCACCCAGGTAATTGCCGTAATCCCAGTATATTCTCTAAAAATTTGTTACTTTTGCTTCGTGCATCCGTTATAAAAGAGTATATATTTTTTATAAGCGATTCTTTATAGTTAATTTTTTAATTTCTTTTCCTATGCTCGACACGCAGACGATCCAGATACAAAAAACTACCGAATCTCGGTTATCGGCCGTAGATTTTGCAAATCTTGATTTTGGTGCAGTTTTTTCTGACCACATGCTGGTTATTGATTATGCCAATGGTGAGTGGCAAACGCCTACTATTGTTCCCTTTGCTGATTTTAAATTAAGTCCGGCTAATCCGGCTTTGCACTACGGACAAGCCATTTTTGAAGGCTTAAAAGCTTATAAAAATGAGCAAAGCGAAATATCCGTTTTTCGTCCGGTAGCTAACTTAGACCGGCTAAACATTTCGGCAGAGCGTTTATGCATGCCTACTTTACCGGAAGAACTGTTTATGCAAGGTTTAACCGAATTGCTGCGCCTCGATGCCGATTGGATTCCTTCGGCTCCGGGTAGTGCCTTGTATATCCGGCCATTTATGTTCGGAACCGGCGAGTTTTTAGGAGTAAGACCCGCAACGGAATACCGCTTTGCCATTATTACCTGTCCGGTAAATGCTTATTATTCGGCGCCTTTACGGGTTAAGGTAGAAGAAACGTATGTGCGGGCAGTAGAAGGAGGTTTTGGTTTTGCGAAAGCTGCTGGTAATTACGCCGGATCTTTGTTACCGGCTAAAAAAGCTTTTGAAGCCGGTTACCATCAATTACTCTGGACAGACGGTAAAACCCACGAATATTTTGAAGAATCGGGTACCATGAACTTGATGTTCGTAATTAACGATACTTTACTAACGCCGGCTTTAAGTACTTCCATTTTGGCAGGTATTACCCGCGACAGTATCCTGCAATTAGCCAAAGATCAAGGCATAACGGTAGAAGAGCGCAAAGTTTCGGTAGGGGAAGTAATGGAAGCCATTCAGCAAGGTACTTTGCAAGAAGCATTTGGCTGCGGTACGGCCGCTGTTATTTCGCACATTGTTACCATTGGTTATCAGGGTCAGGATTACGAATTACCACCCGTTAATACCCGGAAATATTCTCCGCAATTAGCTCAAGTCTTAGATGATATCCGCACGGGCAAAGCTCCGGATACCCACAATTGGATGGTTCAGATTTAAAATTAGGTTATACGTAATAGGTTGTAAGTAGTAAGTTTGGTAAGTTTTAATTACCGCTTACGGCTTACAACCTTTTATTTTCTTCCTACTTCTTAATGTAACAACTTAAATTCTCAATAGTAAAACAACAACCTAAAACCTACTACTTATAACTTATAACGTAAACATGACGGTAGAACAAATTAAAGATTTAAAGGCCCGGGTAGAGGCTTTGAGGAGGTATCTTTGACTACGATGCGAAAAAAACGCAGGTAACCGAAACGGAACAACAAACCACTGCTTCCGGCTTTTGGGATGATTCTAAAAAAGCCGAAGCAATTTTAAAAGAAATAAAATCAATTAAAATCTGGACTGATCAGTTTGAGGAAGTAGCTACCCGGTTAGCTGATCTGGAAGTATTATTTGACTTTTATAAAGAAGGGGACGTTTCGGAGGAAGACATTACCCGGGAATACGCGGATACCTTGGCCTTATTAGAACAGTTGGAATTTAAGCGCATGCTCAGCAACGAAGAAGATCAACTGAGCGCCATTTTAGAAATTAATCCGGGAGCCGGCGGTACCGAGAGCCAGGATTGGGCCGAAATGCTGATGCGGATGTATATTATGTGGGCGGAAAGTCATCGGTACCAGGTTAGACAGTTAAATTACCAGGCCGGCGACGGAGCTGGTATTAAGTCGGCTACGCTTGAAATTAACGGCGACTTTGCGTATGGCTATTTAAAATCAGAAATTGGGGTTCACCGTTTAGTGCGCATTTCTCCCTTTGATTCCGGAGGACGCCGCCACACCTCTTTTGCTTCGGTATTTGCTTATCCTTTAGTGGACGACTCCATTCATATTGATATCAATCTGGCCGATATTGAATGGGATACGTTTCGGTCGGGGGGGGCCGGTGGGCAAAATGTAAATAAAGTAGAAACTGCCGTACGCTTAAAGCACAAACCTTCGGGTATTATCATTGAATGCCAGATAGAGCGGTCGCAGCTGATGAATAAAGAACATGCCATCAACATGTTACGCTCCCGCTTGTACCAAATAGAAGTAGACAAACGCAACGAAGAGCGCGATAAACTGGAAAGTACCAAAAAACGCATTGATTTTGGTTCCCAAATCCGGAATTACGTTTTACACCCGTACAAATTAATTAAAGATTTACGTACCGGCATAGAACGGACCGACGTACAAACCGTTTTAGACGGAGATTTAGACGAATATATTAAAGCTTTTTTAATGCAGAGTTAAACTCTGTGGCTTAGATAAGCAAATTCTTTTTACTATTCAATTATCTCAATAATCTAAATAATTAATTTTATCTTATAAATAATATAATAAAAGCGTGCTTTAGTTAAAGTACGCTTTTATTATTTGTACAGGTATCTAGCTGATATTTTTAAAAGTATTTAACTTTAGTATTTGATTTTTTAAAAATATATAATAAAGTTAAATATAGTTAAGTTTTATTGCATAATCCAAAATGAAAATGACTGCGTTGTATTTAAATTATAAAAATTATTTTACAATTTTTAATTAAGATATAATCTTATATAAATCTTAATTAAATTATAATAAACTAATCTTCAAGTATTTAGAATCAAAATTATAAAACTTCCGTATATAAGTGCCTAAACTAGGCAATATTAAGATTTTGTTAATTCGCTCAAAATCTTTAAAATTGAACATAGTTCTTATATTTTTTAACTAAAACAAACTAAAACCAACAAAATGAAAAAAATTCTACTGATGAATTTTCTTTTTGTCATGATGCTGTTGCAAACGGCATTTGCACAAGATAAGAAAATCTCGGGCCGGGTTCTCGACGCAGCGTCGAACCAGGGCTTACCTGGAGTAACGGTATTGGTGAAGGGTACCTCTACGGGTACTGCTACCGATGCGGAAGGTAATTATTCTTTAAATGTACCTAATACGGGTACCTTAGTATTCAGTTTTATCGGTTACACTACTATAGAGCAAGCTATTGGCGCTGCTTCTACCGTAAACGTTTCGCTAGCGGCCGATACCCGCCAGTTAAATGAAGTAGTGGTTACCGCCTTAGGGGTAGAAAGAAGCCGTAACTCTTTGCCGTACGCGGCCACTCAAGTTGCGGGGGATGATGTTACAAAAGCTCGTAACCCAAACTTCTTGAACTCTTTATCGGGTAAAGTATCAGGGGTAAATATCAGACAATCGAACAACATCGGTGGTTCTACCAACGTGGTTATCCGGGGTAATAAATCCTTGTATAACAGTAACCAGGCTTTGTTTGTAGTAGACGGAGTGCCAATTAGTAATGCCAACACCAATCAATCGGATCAGTATACCGGCCGGGGTGGCTATGACTACGGTAACGTAGGGGCCGACGTTAACCCCGACGATATTGCTTCGGTAAGTATCTTAAAAGGTGCTGCGGCAACTGCTCTTTATGGTTCCCGTGCCTCTAACGGGGTAATTTTAATTACTACTAAAAAAGGTAAAAAAGGTAATGTAAATGTTACTCTTAATACGGGTGCCACAATGGGCTTCGTGGATAAGAGTACTTTTGTTAAATATCAGGATCAATATGGGGCTGGTTACGGCGCTTATTATGGTCCGAACGAAGATGCTTACTTTCAACAGTATAACAGACCTGGTTTCGAACCGGGAGCATTGTATGTTCCATTTACCGAGGATGCTTCTTATGGAGCTGGTTTTGATCCTAATTTAGCTGTATACCAATGGAACTCTTTAGATCCTACATCTCCCACTTATGCTCAAAAAACTCCTTGGGTAGCCGCTAAAAATGATCCCAGCTATTTTCTGAAAGATGCGGTAGGATTTAATAATAATATTACCATTGATGGGGGTAGTGAAGCCGGAACTTTTAAATTAGGCTATACCAACACCAAAGACAAAGGTATTTTACCTAATAGCGAAATCAACAAGAACATGGTAAACTTTGCCGGTTCACTTAATTTAACACCAAAATTAGTAACCAGTGCCAACATTAATTTTACCAAAATCGATGGTTTAGGCCGTTACGGTACGGGTTATGACTCCTGGAACCCAATGCAGCAATTCCGGCAATGGTTTCAAACCAATGTTGATTTAAAAGAGCAAAAAGATGCTTATTTCCGGAACAAGCAAAACATAACCTGGAACCCCAGAAGTGCTACCGACTTACGGCCCATTTATTCGGATAATCCTTACTGGGTACGTTACGAAAACTACGAGAACGATGAGCGTTTTCACTATTTTGGTAACGTAGTAGCTACTTACAAATTTACGGATTGGTTTGATGTAATGGGTCGGGTTACCCTGGACTCTTACGACGAATTACAGGAAGAAAGAAACGCGGTAGGTAGTACCGGTACTCCTTTTTATACTCGTTATAACCGTACCGCCCGCGAAACAAACTACGACCTGATTGCTAACTTCAATAAAAATATTACCGAAGATTTTACCTTTAAAGGTTTATTGGGTAGCAACTTCCGCAGACACCAGATTAATACTATTTTTGCGCAAACCAATGGTGGTTTAGTAGTTCCGGGAATCTATTCTTTATCTAACTCGGTAAACCCGCTGAACCCACCGTTTGAAAATGACCAGAGATACGGGGTAGATGGTTACTTTGCGAGTGCTACTTTCGGTTTTAAAGAATTGGCCTTTTTAGATTTGACTGCCAGAAGAGACCAATCTTCTACTCTACCTAAAGGTAATAATATTTATTACTATCCTTCAGCGGCTGGTAGCTTTGTGTTCTCCGAATTATTTAAAGATACCCCATGGTTATCTTACGGTAAAGCCCGCGTTAACTACGCCGAAGTAGGTAATGATGCTCAGGTTTATTCTGTATATAATACGTATGGCAAACAAGACCAGGAGATTAACAGCTCTACTCGTCCTTCGGTAGGTAGTTTTGGTTCTATTCCGTTATTCTCCTTACCTAATACCCGGAATAACCCAGAATTAAAACCCGAAAGAACGAAGAGTTTTGAAGCGGGGTTAGAAATGTCTTTCTTAACCAATCGCGTTGGTTTTGATGTTACCTACTATAAGTCAAACACGGTAGACCAAATTATTCCAATTCAGGTATCAACTACCAGCGGGTTTAACTTTAAATATGTAAACTCCGGTGAAGTACAAAATAAAGGTTTTGAAGTTACTGCTTTTGTTAACCCTATTAAAAACGATAACTTCTCCTGGACTTTAAACGCTAACTGGACTCGGAACCGCAACAAGATTTTATCTTTAGCTCCTGGTACCGAAAACCTGGTAATATCCACTTACCAAGGCGGCGTATCTTCTAACGCCAGTGTTGGTCAACCTTTTGGTACTATTCGGGGTACAGGTTTCGTATTTAACGACAGAGGTGAAAAAGTAATTGATTCTAATCCAGCCAGTGCTACTTATGGCTTATACAAGCAATCGCCTTCTACTACTGTAATTGCGGATCCCAATGCTTCCTGGATAGGTGGTGTTTCAAACACCTTAGAATACAAAGGCGTTTCTTTATACTTCCTGATTGATGTACGGCACGGTGGTCAGTTGTTTAACTTAGATACCTATTATGGTTACGGTACGGGTATGTACCCAGAAACAGCGGGTAATAATGATTTAGGTAACCCATCCAGAGATCCGGTAGGAGAAGGTGGGGGCATTATCTTCTCGGGTGTGAAAGAAGACGGTACTCCTAATGATATTCGCATTGATAATACCGAAGGGGTTTATGGTTATAATCAGCCTCGCCAAATGCACGTGTATGATGCTGGATTCGTTAAGTTAAGAGAAGCTTCTTTAACTTACTCTTTACCTGCTGCTTTCATCAACAGAATTAAACCTTTCAAAGGTGTGGATCTTTCTTTAACCGGTAGAAATTTATGGATTATTAAAAAACATGTTCCGTATGCCGATCCGGAAGATAATTTAGGTGCTGGTGGTAACGGTAACTACGGATTAGGTTATATGTCCGGTTCTTATCCCACTACTCGCAATATCGGTGTTAACTTAAGATTTAGATTTTAATTAAATAGAAATGAAAAAAATATTAATATTCTGCATCCCGGCACTGATGTTCGCTACATCGTGTAAAGATTTGGATGATTACAATAACTTAAACCCTAAAGCAGCTACTGTTGTTCCGGGCGTTTCTTTAGTAAGTAATGCCCAACGAGTATTAGCTAATACGGTAAATACCCCCGATTATAATATAAACCCATTCCGGTTTTATGTGCAGCATTGGGCAGCCACTACCTACCCGGATGAAAGTCAATTTATTATTGAAACCAGATCTATTAACCGTTTTTTCTGGGATCCTTTATACCGGGATGTATTAAGTGATTTAAACGAGGGTAAAAAAATTATTACCGCGGATGCCGTTTTAGATCCGAAAGTTAAAGCCAATCAATTAGCGGCTGTAGAAGTTCTGGAAGTTTATGCCTGGTCCGTATTGGTAAACACTTTTGGTGATGTTCCTTACACCGAAGCTTTAAATGCGGATAACGTTTTACCTAAATTTGATGATGATGCCGCTATTTATGCGGATTTGGCTACCCGCTTAGATAAAGCTATTGGTATGTTTGATGCCACTGCGGCGGGTTTAGGTACCGGTGATTTATATTACAGTGGCAACGTCGCTAATTGGGTTAAATTTGCTAATTCTCTGAAGTTGCGTTTGGGTATGAACTACGCCGATGTAGATCCTGGCAAGTCAAAAACAATGGTAGAGGCTGCAGTGCCTAATGTTTTTACCTCTAATGCCGACAATGCCAAAATCACTTATTTAAATGCATTACCCAACCGTAATCAACTGTACGAATCTTTAGTGCAAAGTGGCCGGTCTGATTTTGTCGGTGCTAGTACTTTAGTTGATCCAATGGTTGCTACTAACGATCCACGACTTCCAATTTATTTTAAACCAGTGGCAGGTAGTGCTACTTTTAAAGGAGGAACGGCTGGCGCACCGAACAGTGCAACTAATAATTCTACTCCTGGTGCCGCCTTGGAAAATCCTACCCTACCTGGAATGCTGTTAACTTACTCCGAAGTGGAGTTTTTATTAGCAGAAGCCGTAGAAAGAGGATACGCAGTTAGTGGAACCGCAGCCCAACATTATAATGCTGGCGTTACTGCTTCTATTTTAGAATGGGGCGTTACTGCTGCTGCGGCTGAATCGTATTTGGCCCAGCCCGCGGTTGCCTATGCTACAGCAGCGGGTGATTGGAAGCAGAAAATAGGTACTCAGAAATGGATTGCCTTGTATAGCCAACCAACTCAGGCCTGGACGGAATGGAGAAGATTAGATGCTCCTAATTTAGTAAAACCAGCGGCGGCCATCTCCGAAATCCCGCTTCGATTAACGTACCCGACTACGGAAGCTAACTTAAATACTACTAATTACCAAGCTGCTTCATCTGCAATTGGCGGCGACGTGGTAACTGCCAGAATTTTCTGGGATAAGTTGTAATTTTTAATTTCTAATTCTAGTGCATAAAAAAAGGCGAACTATGATTCGCCTTTTTTTATGCACTAGAATTACGAATAAGCTTTTAATAAATAATTACTCCAATTTAATTAAGGAAGAACAATTTTTAATCTAATTAGGGATTTTTAATTGTTTTTTCAATTAGAGGCAATAAAAATTTAAGATTATAAATTAAAAAGCAATATCATTTTTTATTTCCTAGCTAATTTTGGTAAATTGTACCTAAGTATTATTATCTATCAAATCAAACTAAAATGAAAAAAATTTTACTATTGAGTTTTCTCCTGTTTACGATGCTTCTGTTGCAGGCCAAAGCTCAAGACAGAACCATTACCGGTAAAGTTACCGATGGTTCTAACAGCCAGGGCCTTCCGGGCGTTACAGTATTGGTGAAAGGCACTTCCACTGGAACATCGACGGATACAGAAGGTAATTATTCTCTACAAGTGCCTACAACAGGACAAACCTTAGTATTTAGTTTTATTGGCTATCTTACCCAAGAGCGTCCTATTGGTAGTACTACTGTTTTAAATGTTACTCTTCCTGTGGATGCCAAACAATTACAAGAAGTAGTGGTAACGGCTTTGGGCGTAGAGCGGGAAAAAAGAACTCTTGGTTATGCGGCTCAAAATGTTGCTCCCCAGCAAATTTTAAATTCCCGGGAGCCTAACCTGGTAAATGCGCTGGCGGGTAAAGTGGCTGGAGTGCAAATTAATAACTCCGGTGGTCAGGCGGGTTCTTCTTCGCGGATCGTTATTAGAGGTAATACTTCCTTAACGGGCAATAACCAGCCTTTATTTGTGGTAGATGGTATTCCGATTGATAACTCTACCAACCGGGGTATTTCAGAAAATACAGAGAGTGCTTTATTTAATGGGTATGCCGGTAACCGGGGTATTGATATTGACCCAAATATTATTGAAAATGTAACGGTATTAAAGGGTGCCTCCGCTACTGCGTTATATGGTTCCAGAGGTGCTTTTGGGGTTATCTTAATTACTACTAAAAAAGGACAAAAATCTGCTGACCGGAAATACCCGAGAGTTTCTTTATCTTCTAGTGTAGCTTTTGACGATGCTATTACCGAAGGTTATCAAAACAAATACTTACAAGGTTTAAATGGTTTGTACCGGAATGGTTTGCCGTTAGGCCAAGGTGGTTACGCTCAAACTCCGAACGGCGCTTCTCAAGGAACAACCAGTTGGGGACCTCACCGCGATTCGGTTAGCCAGGCCGTAATTGACTCAATTGGTATGCCGCGCGTTTTTGACCCGAGAAAAGATTTTTATAGAACCGGCCAAGTTTGGAACAACTCTCTATCTATTAGTGGTGGGGGCGACAAATCAACTTATATCGTTACCTACTCCAACCTAAACCAACAGGGGATTGTACCGAATAACACCTTTAAGCGCAATAGCGTTTTAGCAAGCTTTTCCTCGCAGTTAAGCGAAAAATTCAGTGTTAGTACCTCGGTAAACTACATTAATTCTAAAAACAATAGGATGCCGGAAGGGAATACAAAACGGTCTTATTTATACAGCTTAAACTTTGCCCCGATTAGTTTTGATAACAAAGCTGCTTTTGAGCAATTTGGTAACCGTAGCTGGACAACTGGAACTGGCTTTAATAACCCTTACTGGTTAACGGAGAATTCGACTATGCCTAATACCGTGGATAGAATTATTGCTTCTAATGAGGCAACTCTGGAAATTTTACCGTGGTTAAAATTAACTAATCGGGTAGGTTTAGATACTTACACCGACAACCAAAAGGAACATGTAAACATAGGTACTCTTTCGGTACCGAATGGTAGAATGTTCGAATCTTTGATTAAGAGAACGCAAATTAATAATGACTTGATTTTGGCAATTAATAAAAACTTTAGTGAAGACTGGGTTTTAAATGCTTTAATTGGTCACAATGTAAATCAACGTTCATACACCAGCAGAACCATTCAAGGTTTTAACCTCGGTCAACCTGGCTTCTATGATATTACTAACGTAGAATCTACCCAACCTTTTCAATCCGATACGGAAAGAAGATTAATTGGTCTTTATGCCAGTGCTACCGTAGATTACAAAAATTATTTATTCCTGAATTTAACGGCCAGAAACGACTGGTCTTCTACGTTGCCCGCCGGTAATAATTCTTACTTCTATCCATCTGTATCTTTAGGTTTTGTATTTACCGAAGTTCTTGGCCTGGCTAACAACACGTACTTCCCTTATGGTAAACTGCGAATATCTTACGCGCAAGCTGGTAACGATGCCAGTGAATACCTAACTAACCAAACTTATCAGCAAGCAAACCCAAGCGATGGTCAAAGAGGTAATATTAACTTTCCGTTTCAGGGAGTTAATGCTTTTCAAACGGGTACCTTGTTAACTAACAATAATCTAATTCCGGAAATTGTAACCGAAAAAGAAATTGGAGCTGATTTAAAATTCTTTAAAAACCGTTTAGGAGTAGATGTTTCTCTTTATGATAAAGTGAGTAAATCGCAAATTCTGCAACAGGAAATTAGTTCTTCCAGTGGTTTTGTGGAGCGCGTAATTAATGCCGGGGAAATTCAAAACAGAGGTATTGAATTAACAGTACAAGCTACGCCTATTGCAGTTAAAGATTTTACCTGGGATGTTCAACTAAACTATGGTAAAAACAACTATCGTCTTAAATCTATTGCCGAAGGGGTAGATAATATTTTCTTAGGTGGTTTTGAATCTCCACAAATAAGAGCAGATAAAACCTATGGTTACGGCGTAATCTGGGGCCAAGGATTTAAACGCAACGATGACGGAAAATTAGTTATTGGCGATGATGGTTTGCCTTTATTAGCGGATGAATTAGGACCAATTGGTAATTCTACTCCAAAATGGGCGGGTGGATTACGGAATACTTTCACTTACAAAGGTATTTCTTTATCTGCTTTGTTTGATGCCCGTAAAGGTGGCGACATCATGAATATGGATTTGTTCTATTCTACTTTCTACGGTACAGCTAAGGTAACGGAGCAAAGAAATACGACTATTGTTTATGATGGCGTGAAAGAAGATGGCTCACCTAACACTACTCCTGTTTTGCGTGATCAGGATTATTTCCTTAACTGGTATTCTGCTGTTGATGAAAACTTTGTGGAAGATGGCAGCTTTGTTAAATTAAGAGAAGTTACCTTAAGTTACTCTTTACCTCAGGCTTTATTAGCTAAAACTCCATTTCAAGGCGTTAGTTTTTCTGCAACCGGCCGTAACCTGTGGCGCAGCACCGATTTTAGCTACGGCGATCCGGAAGGTAACTTATTAGGAAATACCAATGCGCAAGGTTTTTACCACGCAGTAACCCCTTCTACCAAAGGCTATACCTTCGGGGTAAACATTCAATTTTAATTACCTAATTCAATCATGAAAAGAAAAAGTTTATTACTTCTAATTATAAGTTTGTTTTCAACAACATTTTATAGTTGCGAAAACTACCTTGATATCAATTACGATCCGAATGCTCCAAAAGAAGTAACGGAAAAGTTAATGCTACCTGCTATTCTGAGCACCTTTTCGTACGAGATAGCCGGTGGTTTTCCGGTTCGTATTTCTGCTAACTGGACCAAGTACCTCGCTTTTGCCGGTACTGGACCCCACGAAGGTCAGTACCGTTTAACCGCTAATGAAACGGATAATTTCTGGCGCTATTCTTCTTACACAGATATAATGAAAACCAGTACCGAATTGATTGCCAAAGCGGATCAGAACGGTAATCCGGCTTACAGCGCCATTGCTAAAATTATATTGGCCTGGAACATGTCGTACATTACAGATGCTTTTGGCGATGCTCCTTTTTCCCAAGCTTTTCAGGGTGAAACGGGCGTTACAAAACCTGCTTACGACAAGCAGGAAGATATTTATAAGCGCATACAGGTATTATTGGATGAAGCAATAGTGGATGCCGGTAAAACAACCGGTATTCAGCCCGGAGCCGAAGATTTTATATACGGCGGTGACATGGTACTATGGCAAAAGTTAGCTCACACATTAAAAGCCCGCTTTCACTTACGGCTATCTAATGCCCCTGGTTATAATGCTGCTACGCAAGCTAATTTAGCTTTAGAGGCATTAGATGCGGGTACTTTATCTAGTAACGATGAAATGCCTAAATTTAATTACATTAATGCCCCAAATGCGGAAAACCCCTGGTACCAGTATACAATAGATGGAAAGTGGAGTACTGCTTATAAACCTTCTATTTTCTACCTTAATTTATTAAATTCTAAAAATGATCCGCGGTTACAGTACCAGGTAGATCCGGTTGCGGAGGGGGACAATGAAGGTCAATACGTAGGGGTTACAAATGATGCTACGCCTACTGGCCTAGCTAACTACTCGGCTATTGGTTCTTTTTACAGTGCGGCCGATGCCCCGCTTTATCTTTTAATTTATGCCGAAGTTCCTTTTATCAGAGCCGAAGCAGAATTTTTAAAAGCGGGTAATACTATTACTCCGGCGGTAGTTACAGCTTACAACGAAGGTATTGCGGCTTCCATGGGTATGTACGGAATTGATGAAGCAGCTATCGCAACTTATCAAACGGCTAATCTATTGCTCCCAACAACTGCCTACGAGCAAATAATGACCGAAAAATATATTGCAAATTATTTGCAGTTTGAGTCGTATAATGATTTCAGAAGAACGGGTTACCCGAATTTACCTTTAAATACGGAAACATATCCGGATACAGAATTAGAAGTAGCGCCAGTACTTGAAAGTATTCCGGTTAGATTCCCTTATCCTTCTTCTGAAAGATCTTATAACCCGGACAATATTCCTGCTGAAGTACCATCGGCATTTTTACAGGCCATGCTGGTACCCGTTTGGTGGGATAAGCAGTAAGTTTAATAATTGTTTTAATAAAAAGGCAGGTACTTTACCTGCCTTTTTATTTGCTTAGATTCAAGCATTTGAGTTTACCAGAAGATGTTCCAGACACCAATCTAATCAGTCAAATCCTTCTCTTTTTTCACTCTCACCTTTTAAACTGACTTTCGTAGATTTCAATCCATTGTTGTGGCGTAATTTTGGAAGCCAGTTCTCCTATTAATGGATAAGGTATTTGCTCGATTTTCTTAAACCGAATGCAGCTTTTCCCCATGTCTAGTTTGGTTTTCACCTGTTTAGAATATTCTTCTTTAAACCAGTTTAGTAGCTCGGGACTAGCGTACAAACCCATGTGGTACACCGCAATAAAGTTTTTTTGCGAAGCAATATTAATAAAAGGTAAAGGTTCTTGCGGGTTGCAATGATATCCCGGCGGGTAAAGCGATAAAGGAACTACGTACCCAATCATACCGTAGCTCATTGCTTCGGAAAAACCTTCCGGTAAATTTTGCCTGATAACCTTTCTTAGTTCGTTTATTGCCTGTTGTTTGTCTTCGGGAAGTGTCTCCAGGTAATGTTCGGGTGTTAATACCTTAGTTTGCATAAGATCATCGAAATAATTTAAAGTTTGCCTTCTGGTAATATCCTAGGTTTTATAAATACCGCAGCCAGGTTTTTTCCGGATGGTTTGATCGGTAGCGTTGGTACCAATGGCATAATGGATACAAAGCCACCACTACACTTAGCCAGATGAAGTAAATAACCGCTAAATTCACCCCACTCGGTTGTTTCGGCCGGCCAAACAGGAAGGTGCCGAATTGTAAATCGTCCCAGTGAAAACCTTGCAGAAAAACCATGGCTAACAAAATAAGGTGCAGCAAATACCAGTGAATGATATAATAAAATAAAGGTACTTTCCCGTAGGTACTAATAATCTGCACCAGCTTATTTTTAAAGCCATCCACTAACCAAAAAATTAAAAACATTATACCCAAGGTCATGCAAGTATATAGCAAAGAGGGCGGGTATTTAGTCGTATTCAGAAAAGATAGGAAAGTAAATAATCCTGCATTTTGCATCGACCAGGCGGCGGGATCGCCATAAATGTTACTGAATCGTAGACAGATAAAAAAGACCACGGTAGCCAAACCTGTTCTCCAGAAAAAGCTTTTGCGCTGAGCTACCGGCAAAGTAAATAAAGGCCCTACGGAAAACCCAATCAACATAATACCTAACCACGGAATAGGAGGATAGCCTACAAAAAAGGTAAGTTGCGGTGTAATCTGGAAAATATTAGGATTAAATAAGGTTAAAGCTACCCGAGAAAGCGGTGTAGCAGCGCCTAAAGGAAGAATAGATACAAGATTATGCCCGAAAACGATAAGTAAGCCAATTAATCCAATTACCCGGGCAGGTAACTTCAGCAATAAAGCTAATACGATAAAGCTAAAGCCGATAGCCGCAATTACCTGAAAGAAGAAAGTTCGGAACTTTAAATCGAACCAAATACCAAACGAAATAATCGTAAATTCTAAAATTATCAGCCAAATTCCCCGGCGCAGCAAGAATTTACGGGCTTCCGTTACATTGCCAGTTCTTTGCAACGAAAGATAAGCCGAAGTACCGGATAAAAAAACGAAGATAGGAGCGCACAAATGCGTGATCCAGCGGGTAAAAAACAAGGCGGGAGTAGTGGTACTTAGGTCAGTAGGGCTCTGCGTTAAAGAACTTATATGAAGTAAATCGCGAGTATGGTCCAGGGCCATTATAATCATTACCAAGCCCCGGGTAAAATCAATTGCGTTGATTCGCTGCATAAGCTATTTGCTAAAGTTTTTAAAAGAATACCTAACCGGATTTACTTTGCTGGGTGAGCTTCATTAAGATAGGAATAAAACTTTTCTTTACCAATTACAATGGCTAATCCAATATTGCAGTAGCTTGGTAATAAACCAAAGATTAGTAAATTTTTAAATGAGCTGGGTTTGCTAATAATTATGTAAGTATTTACGAGCAAATCAGGTACTTACTCGGCAATCTTTGTAACCCGCATATAATCCAGTAGAGCCCGGTTTACTTCAGTATTCATATTTTCGTTAGTAGGCTCAAAGGCTAAGGCTAAATCGTGGGGGCCTTGCTCCAGTCTTACTTGTACCGCGTTCGTAAAACCCCAATCCGACCATTCGTCGGCGCCGCGTTGGGGCAGTACGATGGTGCCTAAGATTTTATTATTTAGTTTAAGCGTACGGATGGCACATTTATTATTGGTACTGATTGGCCCTTCCCCGTTAGCATACCGGAAATCAATCGCGTATAATCCGGGCGCCGGTATTAAAATCTGTACGGTGAGATTTGTGTTTTTACTAATTTCCAGGAAATCAGCTGTATAGCTTTCTTCCCCCGCCAGATTAGCTTCGGGAGTATCTTTTTTCAGGGAGTAAAGATGTTGGTTTTCTTCTAAAGATACTGCTAATGGCTCACTAGCAAAAGACTCGTGCCCTTGGTTATTTACCGCTATTATTTGGTATTCAGTATAAACCGTAGGCGAAATGGTAATTTGGGTAGCTCTCGTATGCAGAAATTCTTTTCCGTTCCGCAGGATTTTATAGTTCTCGGCTTCAGCTATTTTTTGCCAGGACAAAATGCCTTGTGCGTACGAAACCTCCGGCATTGTGGGCGAAAATTCTACCGGTACTTTAGTTATTTCAGCTTCCGGTAAGTTATTATTTTCCAGCTCAATTTTAATAAAATGCTGCCCTTGTAAAGTAGCTGGTAGTATAGGTGCCGCGAGTTCTTTATCGTTCAGGGTTATACTTTTAATTTGGTTGCCATATCCTTCTAACCCGATATCCAGAATAGCATTCCGGTAGGTAAAGTTTTTTAAATTTTTAAGTCCTTGCCACGCCTTTGGAACCATTGGTTTAAAAACTAAGCCGTCTGGTTGAAGTTCCATTCCAAAAATCACTTTATAGATCAGGCTCAAGTTACCGGCTAAACTCCAGAGCATATTACTGGAATTAATTTGCGTGCCGGCATAATCGCCGTTGCTGGCGACAAAGTTTTCCTGGTTGGTTAAGAAAAGCGCTGCCGGGCGGTAAATGGCACTCATGCTTTCAAGTAACGCTTTTTCATTGCCGGCTTTAGCCGTAGCCAAAGACCAATACGCTTGTACAAACGGCCAAACCGCATTATTATGGTAGGATGGAATAGTAGGTATTTGGGGATAAATGCAAGGAATACCGTAAGGAGTAATGGGCGTTCGGGCTACAAGCAATTGTTGTTTTTCATCGTCCGCAATATCAAAAAGTACGCATAAGGCTTCTCCCAAAGCTTCTGCTTTAGGCGACAAAATTTTAAAATTGCGGCCGTATCGAAATTGCCCGTAGTAGCCTTTTGCCGGTAACCATAAGTGCTCGTTTATTGCTGATTTTACTTTTTCGGCTAATTGGCTATATTTTATCGCTGCTGGATTATCAGCCAGCAAATTGGCCATTTGCGCCAGAAGGTTACAAGCCTGGTAAAAAAGAGCATTCGTGCTTAAACATTCCGATTCGTAAATATCGGCCGGCTGCATCCACTGTGGGTAGGTTTGTTCCCGCCAGTCCAAGAAGGAGGACTCGCCCCGGAACAAGCCGGTCTTCGGGTTATAGAGGTTAATCAGGTCATCTTCTAGAGAATTTTTAATAATCCGGTAAGATTTCTTCAGCCAGTTAGTATCGCTGGTAACTGTATAAAGTTCCCAGGCGGCAATCGCCCATACAATTCGGTCGGAAGAAACTGGGTAAGCGCCCCCAGTGCCGGTATCCTGAATAATGCGCCGGTTTTTATTTACTTTCCGCAGCAGACTTTTACGGGCCACTTGGGGCTGTACAATTGCCATGGCTAAAATAATGCTGTAGCTAATATCTCGGGTCCAGACACCAGCCCATTCTTTACCCGTCCGGAAGGTATTATCCGGTTCTACGGCATTTAGCATTTCTTCTAACCCTAAGTTGTACAGAGCATCCATTATGGGGTAACCAGAGGAATACTGCGGGAAAGCGGTTGTATTTTTAGATAACTGCCAGCTGGTAGGGTTAGTGGTTTCCGTTGGATCAGGATTCAGGAGTAAGGTAACTTCAAAAATGCCTTCTTCTTTTGTATTTTGTAATTCTAGTTCGGGTTGATTGGCTAGATTAGCGAAGTTCCAGGTTAAGGGCGCGGGCTGGCCCGCGACAAATACGCCTTTAAAATCTTCTTGATAAATTTTTTCGCCGGTATAAGTTGTGTAAAAGCCGGATTGCTCAAAAGCATCTAACACCGGGCTTAAATTCAGGCGAATTTTAAATTTGGTATTAGGGGTCAGATAGGTATCGGTGGGCACTTTGCCCGGTAATTTTAATGGGGAACCAAAAGTAATAATGGGGGTTTCGGAGTAACCATTTTGCGCTATACAGACAAACTGGTGATCTTTGCCCGGCTCCATTTCGTTATCGTGGCCGTTAATACTAAACTTAAACGTAAGCAGCGGGTTAAGGAAATTATTCGCGCTGGATACATAGTTAGAGATTACTTTCGTGGGGGATAGTACGTGCGCCACAAAATTTTGCTGCACCACCTGGGCCGGATAAATGGTATACTCCTCCGATTGCCAGATAGCGGTTGCATCGCTAGCCGGATGTTCTGAATGCTGTGATTGGCAAAACTTGCCCATGATAAACAACTAAATCTAAGAAAACACGCTTTCGCGCACCGTCATTAATGCGGAGGGAAGATAAGAAGTAAAATCAATTCTTTAGGTAAGTAAAGAAATTCTTGCTGGCTTCGGCCTGAAATAAAAATTATAATGCTGCGGATTTTACCTCGAAGGTAAAGCTTGTGCTACCCGCCAAACCGTTCGGAGAAAGCCCTTGGATCAATACCCTGTATTTGCCGGCTTTATCTGAGGTAAAAAAATCTAGTTTCTGATTGCCCGTTGTGTCGGTAATAACTTGAGGCTTCCAATAGAGCAAATTTCTTAAATCGGGCAGGCGGCTTTGTTTTTCGGCGGCGGTTTCGTAGCGGGGGGCGTAAAACTCTCTTTGTCGCTGCAATCCTTCGTATTCCAACACAAACGTGTGCGGATCTAACGTGTAACCTTCTAAATCGCCTTTATACGTGGAAAAACTGACCAGTCCGTTGTAAGACAAAGTTCCTTGAAAATAACGGCTGGTAATAACTTCCAGTTTCTGAATCTTAAGCGGATCCATCGCCATTATTTTGTTAATATTAAAAACCGGTACCCCATCTAACAATACCAGCGGGTTCTCCTGAAAAATAGTTTTGTTTACGTTATCATACACCATAAAATGAAACCCATCTTTCCGGATTCGGACTTGTACGCCGGGCACGTACTCCCGCAATACCTCTTCCATAACCTTAAAACGGGTATAATCATCTAACCGGTATTTCTCGTCGGGCTCCCCGTAAAAAGCTAGACTATCCATTTTGGGCCAGCGGAACGAAAGAGCCGGCTTTTTATAGAAATTATTCTGTACCTGCATTTGCACGTGCCTTTGAACAATATCGGAGGTAAATTTTTCGGATAAAGTAAAAAGTGGTACCTGACTGGCGGAATAATTAGGCGAGAAAGGACTAAAAATCTCGAATTGATAAAGGCTATCTTGGCGGGTATGGGTTTGCACCACTATTTCCCGGGAACCATAAGAATCTTTTGTTTCAAATTGCAGGGTGCCTTTATCTGTACTAATTGCATGGTATACGCGAACCAAACGACTCGGCGAGGCCAAGTAAGTTAAAATACCCGGCGCCGGTTGCCCCGTACCTCGCTGCGTAATCCGGCCCCGAACCAGGTGACCATTTAATTCCGGAACAAACTCTAACGAATCACGCTTATTGGTAAAAATACTTTCCCAACGAAATCGTCGCCAGCCTTGGGTTAACATTAAGTTGTCCGCGGCGGTTGTTACTTCTGGTTCCCCAGAAGTAAAGTAGTATTCCGGATTTTCAATCGTTCCTCTCAGGTCGGAGCTTAGCCATAAGTAGCTGTTAATGGAAGGCGGCGGAAGTGAAGGAAGCGAATCTAAGCGGTAAACAGAAACAGATAAATTAGCGGGTATCGCCTCTTTTAAGGAGTTAGCGGTAGCTACTTGTAAACTTACTTTTTCGCGGGTAGGGTAGTTATTTTTATCGGTGGTAGAAGTAATAATTAATTTTTGGGAAGGTCGCTGAAAATACAATCTTTCGCAGAGCGGCTGTTTGCGCGAATTTAATAGAGTGAAGTGCGAAATACCCTGGGCTAAATCTTTCTTGTTAAGCGTAAACGCAGCAGTTCCATTATTCAAGCGATTACCTAAGGCTACGGATATTTTCTGGCGGGCATGTCCTAGCAAAAAAACATCTTCGAAAGTTTGCCCGGTTACATTGGTTTGCACGGTTATTTTAATCTGTTCCGGGTTGGTATCTTCCAGGTGCATAACGTAGCCTTGCTCATAAACGGGAGGTAAGGCTTGCGTGATAATGGTACCATCAACTAATTTTAAAGTAGCCGTGTACCTGTCAACTTCGGTGGGCGTAAAATCAAAGTGCCCTAAACCAAATTGGAAGGTTTTAAAGGAGGCTAGTACTTTGCCTTGTTTATCTTGGATGCTTCCTGCGGCCTCTAATCCCCGTCCTGATTTATCCGTAACTTTAAAAGCTACCGTGCTGGCAATTCCTTTCACCAGATTGCCGCCTTCCGGAAAAAACTGAGCCGCATAAGTGGCCGAATCTTTGGCTGGTTTTACCCCGGAAGGAGTTAACGTATTTAGAATAGTTACCGGGCTTTGAAAAAAATAATCCGGACTAAAGTTTTTCATCCAGTTCGTATAGGCCCGCACCAAATAATTCCCGGATGCCAGCGAAGGAGGTAAAATAAACGAACCTTGACCAGTAGCTTCGGATAAAGCAATTTTGCCCTGTAACACGGGTTTTTGCTCTTTATCAAGTACCTCCACGTAGGCAATTTTACTTAAAATTAAAGGTTTATGAAAAGTGCCGTCTACGGCGTAAATTTTAAACCACATCGTCTCGCCAGCCAGGTACAGTGGTCGGTCCAGGTGCAGAAACAGCTTTTCCGGTAAAGTGTGTTCGCTATACTGATTAAATTGCTGGTTTATGCTGGATAAAATTTCACTCTGGCTATACACCGGGTTTGAATGGGTAAGCCCCACCCACAGGCAGAGTAAACCGAAAAGCCGGCCGATGACAGTATTTTGTTTATAACCCCACAAAAAGTTTTTTCCTTGACGTATCAATGCTTTAATACTAATTATTTCCAAAAATCTGGTTTTATATTGGTGCCTCTTAGCCGGCAGTCTACGCAGGAAATGGAAGCCGCCGTATAGCCAATTAAGCGCGGAATACCTACCGGTGGATAAATAGGCGTTACCGGTAAGTAAATACCCGGTGCAAAATAAGTTTCCACATCTTCTATTGTAAAATATCGAATATAATCAATAACAATGGAGTCAAGCGGAGGACAATCTTCGTAGCCGGTAGAAAATCGGCCCCAGGTTTTAGGTAATTCTTCTCTGTCTACGAATATTCTTTTCTGCGTTTCGGAGTGGGCTCCAATAAAGCCAATTATCGGTTCTGTTGGATTGGTTACACAATGAATGTTGCCGGTTAACTGCGTAGGAAGGGGGTCGAATAAAGAACCAATATTTTCGGTATTTTTTCGTAGCGCTTCGTAATACGCGTATTCTTCCTGGCTGAGAGCATATTGTTTGACTAAAATACTATAACGCCGACCTAATTTTACGGAACCTTGCGGAATTAAAACCAAAGGATAATTAGATATTACATCTTGATTCAGCCGGGCCGTAGTGCCAATTCTTATGGCCGAGGAATTTTCGGTTTTCCAGCAAACATAAATGTTGTCGTTCGAATTGCGTGATTTTACGCCGTTGTCCCGGTACTCTAAAGAAGTAGAATAAGCCGAATTAAACTCCCAGGTCTCTTCGTATTTCCAGCGGTAGAATTTAGTCTCATTGGCGGCATCCTGGCTGCTCACGTAAATTTGCAGGCCATTGTTTTTGGGTTGCCAGGTAATATTATCAATAGCGGGAGTAACTTTAACCGGAACGTAATCCGAAGTATATTCTTTCCCGGCTACGGTGGTAAAATGTAACCGGTATTTCTTAAGAGGGTCTAAAGTTAAATTATCCGAAATGTACGTGCCGGCGTCTTGTTCCCTTAACGCATATTGCATTCCATTTTCTTCTTCCAGATACACCGAAGCCCGGCTTTCGGCGGGCGGAACAGTATCGGCCGTTAAGTTAATGGTACGCGATAATTTTATGCTGGTAATGCCCTGACTGTTAATATAACCATCTACTACTACAAAACTTTCGGGTATGTCTTTTACCTTAGGATCAAACGGGTCTACGCAGCTGCTCAACGATAAGAGCAGAGCAAAGAATAAGAGCGTTGGCCGGTAACGAATGGATAAACTCATTAAAATTTAAAATTATACGTGACGGTAGGAATAGGCCGGCCAAAAATGGAGAGCTGGTACCCGTTAATTTGGGTGCCTTCCGATTTAAAATAAATAGAATACGGATTTTTACGCCCGGTCAGGTTATAAATAGCCAAGGTCCAGGAGCTATGCGCCAACTTCTGCACTTTATGATTGCCTTCCATATTCATGGCAAAATCGGCGCGGTAATAATCGGGCACCCGGTACGCATTTCGGTCAGAATAATAAACCCGGTACGAATTGTCGACGAAATATTTAGCTAATGGCAAAGTTATCGGGCGGCCGGTATTGTAGGTGAAGTTTAACGATGTGCTAAACCGGCGGCTAAACCGGTAATTACCAATTAAGGTGAAATCATGGGGTTTGTCGAAATTACTGGGATAATACGAACCACCATTAATTTTATCGGAAGTAGTGCCTTCGTTTACTTTTACCAACGACCGGGAATACGTATAACTTACCCAACCATTAACTTTACCCGTCAGCTTTTTTACCATTACTTCTAATCCGTAGGCTTTGCCCGCGGCGTTTACTACATCGGTTTCTATGTGATGGTTTAACAAGAGAGTGGCCCCGCTTTTATAATCCACAAAATCGTGCATCTTTTTATAATAAGTTTCGACGGAAGTTTCGATGGTGTTAGATTTAAAATTACGGTAGTATCCCAATGCTACCTGGTCGCCGATTTGCGGCCGGATGTACGAATCGCTCAATTTCCAGATATCGGTAGGCGACATGGCGGCGGTATTAGAAAGCATGTGAATGTACTGGCGCATCCGGTTGTAACTCATTTTTACCGATGAGTTTTCGGTAAGCGCTAATTTGGCCGAGAGGCGGTATTCTGGTCCGTGGTATTTTGCTAGTACGTCTCCCGCTTTATACTGCAGCGTATCGGTAATGGTACTTTCGCTTCGGGAAATACCAGGTAAATACTGGTATACTTGTTTGGGGCCTAAAGCCTGATACAGGGAGTATCGCAAACCAATAGAAACGGAAAGCCTAGTGGAAATATCTATTCTATCCGAAGCATAAAGAGCGCTTTCTACCGCTTTTTCCCGGCTCAACACATCGGTGACCATTAAGGATTCGGTGCCTAACGGTTTTAAGCTGCCGGGAGCAATATGGTACAAAATAGAACTCGCCCCAAAATCAAAAGTGTGTTTAGCGTTATGAAAATAACTAAAATCGGCTTGAACGTTCGATTGGTTGATGCTGTAGTTAAGTTTGGAGGCATTTACCGGATTAATGTCGCTGGTAATATTATACTGGTAATAACTATAAGCCCCGGTTAAAACGCCGTATAATTTATTATTAAAAATATGCTTCCATTTTAAGCTGGCATTCTGATTTAAATACTGGTACAACGTATCGGCGGCTAGTTTAAATTTATCGCGGCTCCGGTAACCAGTGGCGTAAATACTGTTTTTAGAATTTATCTCGTGGCTGATGTGCGCATTTAAGTCGTAGAAAGCCGCAGAGCTATTTTTAAAACTGCTGTTCGGTAACTTTTGCAAAATCCAATCGGAGTAAGTACTGCGGCCACTTACAATAAAAGCACTTTTATCTTTTATTATCGGACCTTCTAAGGTAAGCCGACTGGTAAGTAATCCGATGCCGCCGGAGCCGGAAAATTGTTTTTTATTGCCATCGCGGGTAGCTATTTCCAGCACCGAAGATAATCGCCCGCCGTATTTGGCCGGCACCGCGCTTTTATATAGTTCTACCGTTTTTAATATATCCGGATTAAAGGCCGAAAAAAAGCCAAATAAGTGCGCCGGATTGTAGATAGTAGCATCGTTAAAAAGAATTAAGTTTTGGTCGGTAGCTCCGCCGCGTACGTTCATGCCGGTATTGCCTTCGCCCACCGATTTTACGCCGGGTAAAGTAAGTACCACCCGCAAAATATCGGTTTCCCCGAAAGCGGTGGGTACCTGGCGCATAGTTTTAATATCCAGTTTTTCCAGACCCATTTGCATACCGGCTACATTTTTATCTTTTTCCGCTTCAATTACTACTTCTTTCAGGGGCGTTATGTCTTCTTCTACTTCAATTTCCAGTTGGCCATCGCTCTGCAGCAAAAGCTGGCGTTTGGTATTTTTTATCCCCGAGCCCCGAATAAATAAATCATGCCGCCCCAAAGGTAAAGTGAGCGAGTAATAACCAAACTGGTCGGTGGTGGTGCCGATAGAAGGAGATTGAATGTAAACAGCCGCCCCAATTACCGGCTCTCCGGATTTTACATCGCGCAAGTGACCCGCTAAGGTAGCTTTGCCGGCGCTGGTGTTTCCACCGGACCTGCCTATTTCGTACAGTTTCCGTTCGGCTAAAGTTAAAGAGCGGGAATTACCAGAAGTTGTTACCGAGGAATTATTTGGCTGGCTGTTTTGGGTGATGGCGTTGTTTGCCGCTTCGGGTTTAAAATAATTATCCGGTAAATTTAAGTTCAGGGCTACTCCCGAGGTAATATAAACCCGGTTTTCTGCATCTACCGCGAAATGCAAGGCAGTACCATTCAAAACCGTAGTAAGTACCGTTGCCAGAGGTTGATCTTTTACCTGAACCGTAACAAATAAACTATCTACTGCCGTAGAGTCATAAAAAAAATGGTAGTTGGTTTGTGCTTCTACCGAGTGGACGAATTGATTAAAACGTAAGTTTTTAAAATCCCCGGTAATTACATTATTTTTGGTATTCTGCCCGTAACTAACCCCACTTTTTGTAATCAGAAGCAGGAAAATTAACAAGCGGTAGTAACAATTCATAAACAATACTTTTAGGCTGACGAAGAAACTTGATTTTTTAAACTGGGTTCCTTCTTTTAGGGCGATTTACCTGGGGGTAGATTGTTGTAATATTGGATTAGTTTAACCAGAGCATACTCCCGGGTTTCTTTTTTAAATTTTAGATGCTGATTGCGGCTGTATTTTTGGAGCTCCTTTTTGTTGTCGGTCAGTATTTTCAGAACGGCTTTCTTTTTGCTCACCGGATAGTATTGATCATTTTTGCGGATAAAGAATCTATCTTCGGTTATAAATTCTCCTTCCATGCCTCGGATGGTAGCATCTTCGTACACTCTTTTCACCCTTTTGGCAAGTAATTTTGTTTTGCCGTCCACGAGCAAATCATAAAAGCCCGTTTTAACCGGAGATTCGCTTAAAGTGTCGGCGGCTAAGCGAATAAAAGTATGGTCATGTACTTTAAAATAGTTTACTTTTTTGTTTTCGAGCTTAAACAGCAGAGAGCCGTTCGGCTCGGAAATAACAATCTGGTCCAGCAGGACGTCGTACAACAAGGGTACGTTCGTAAACAAATACCCGTCGTAGTACACATCCCCTTCTTGTTCTTCACCGGATCTAAAAAACTGGTGCCCTTTTAAGTAATATTTATCGTAGGTTAAATATTCTTTACCATTAAAAAGAATTTTCTGGTCGCCAATAGCTTGGTCATACTGGGAAATTAAATTATTTATTCTGGTGGCCAAATAAGCCGAGTCGTTAGTTGCCACCTGGCTAAAAGCCTGACTAGAAATAATTACTCCCAGTAATGTAAAGAAATAGTTTGATTTTATTAAAAAGCGCTTCATTCCATTACTTTTAACTAAATAAAACGGCCTGTAAGAATTAATTTTTTCAGACTACTAGCATTAATTCTTAAACCAATTTTCTGCATTGCTTTAGCCCAAGTATTTCTCTCTACTTCAACTATATAGTAATCCTAAATGTAGTACAAATTCTAAGATATCCATCAAGGTAAAGCACAACTTTATTTTATGGGCCGTAGGTTTCTTCGTTCCAACTCGGTCAGCCGTATTTGCTGCTGAAAATCTCTTCTGATAAAAGTAGTTAATGGCTGTTGCCTGGCCTCAGACAGATGGGCAAATGAGATATTTTTGGATCTTAGGTAAGCTATTATTTTTCATAGGGTCTATTTTGCTTCTAAGGGTATTTATGATTATACCTGCTTTCGGTTAAGCAAAATTTTATTTAAAACTTTTAGAAATGGGCCAAGACCAAAACTAATGCTCGGAAATTAGCCTCTATTAATAGGTAGTAGATCAAAATTTCTTTTCTGTAATAACATACTATCTATATATAAGAAAAAACATTTTAATAATTAAACAAGATTAGCATTGGGTTTATGCGATAAGAAAGTTTGATTCTCTATTTAGCTAAATTATACCGAACGATTAGCCTGGTTTTAGTTGTAGTGATGGAAACGATAAAATTATGGAACTGAAAGACTACCCTATTTTACAAGAAGAAGAATACGATGCTATGGCTCACCGCCTGAACCTGTTAGCGGAGGCATTAGAAAATGTAAATCCAGGTGCGAACGTACCTAAATCGAAAGAACTAAAACAAGCCGCCCGGGAGGTTTTATATTTCTTCCGACAATTAATCTAATCTGAAAAAGAAGCTAAGAAGGCCCCGACAAGGGGCTTTTTTCATTTATATTGGTTATCTGGCTGCACTTTGTTGAGTATTCATACTTTTATTACTTTATTAAACCTGGGTACTCTGAGAAATAGACATTCATCCCGATTTCTCCCATTATTTTCATTGATTCAGCATTGAGTACACCACCACCTCCAGATGCATCTTTTCTAATATCAAAACCCATATCTGCCACATAACTTCCTTTTGGCAAATTCTTTCCTTCTATTCTAAGCCAATTTTCAAGTGAATCAATCTGATTGGGCAAATCCCAAACATCATCGCAGAGAAAATCTATACTTTCATAATTTGCCTCATTGTAAATATTTATAGGCATGTTTTTTTGTTTTGGATAAACTGCCGGATAAATTACCTGATAGGTGTTAATGGGGAAAGGAGGGAGAAGAAGAATCTAAACTCCTGTTTAAACCGGCACCGAATGCCGCATAATTTCCTTATTTATCTCATCCGATTCTATTAAACCATCGCGCAGGCGGACAATGCGGTGGGCATATTTGGCGATATCCTCTTCGTGGGTAACCATAATAATAGTATTTCCTTTGGAGTGCAGGTTTTCGAAGAGCTCCATTATTTCGTATGAAGTTTTCGAATCCAGGTTACCGGTAGGTTCATCGGCGAGCATAATGCTCGGGTTGTTTACCAAGGCCCGGGCAATGGCTACCCGCTGGCGCTGTCCGCCCGAAAGTTCATTGGGTTTATGTTTGGCGCGGGGGCCTAAGCCTACACTTTCCAGGGCTTGCATGGCTTTCTCTTCCCGGACACTTTTGCCATAACCCGCGTAAATTAACGGTAAAACAACATTATCCAGGGAGGTAGAGCGAGGTAGTAAATTAAACGTTTGAAAGACAAAGCCAATTTCTTTGTTTCGGATTTCGGCCAATTCGTTATCGGTCATATTACTCACGTCTTTGCCATTTAAAATATATTGCCCGCCAGAAGGCGTATCCAGGCAGCCCACAATATTCATGAGAGTAGATTTGCCGGAACCCGATGGGCCCATAAAGGCCACGTATTCACCCCGGTTTATATTTATCGACACACTTTTAAGGGCATGAATGGTTTCACTACCCATGTGGTAGACCCGCGAGATGTCTTTCGTTTCGATAACTATGCTCATAATTAGTGGCGTTCCTAATTTTAAACGATAAAGCTGTTGTTTATTCTATGTAACCGGAAATGGATTTAACTTTTAAAGAAACTAGTTTAATTCTTTTAAAGTACTTCAACGAAATTAGTTTAGATAACCATTTGCCCTAGATACAGCTAATCCTAAAGGTATTAATCTAGCAACGAACAACTAATAACAAGCAACTACTTCTATTATTCCCAGCCCGGAAAAGCGGCTTGTTTCTCTTTTAATTTTTGCTCGTACGTCGTTTGAAAGATAGCATACTCTGCCGGACTTAGCAAGTTTTTTAATTCCTGCGCCGCGGTTTGCGCAAAATCAATAAAGCCGAGTTTAATACTACTAAAAATATAAGCCTGATACAAGCGAGGCGAAAACGGATTATACTTAATACTACTTAAAAGTAAATCGTAGGCTTGATTGTCGTTTTTCTGAACGCGGCTAAAAAAATCAGCGGCCGCTAATACCGCATCTTCGTCGTAGATTAAGGCTTGCGGAACTTGCCGGTAAAAAGCTCTGGCTTGCTGTGGATTAGTTTTTTCGGCTACTACTGCCTGGTAAAATAATTTATGGTTTTGGCCGCCACTTGGGTTGGTAAGTGCAGGTACTAGCTTATCTAATTCACGTACATTATTTTGCTTTACTAATAAATCAGCCCGCAGAAAGTTAAGGGCGGCTGCTAAATTTTTATCTTGAGCCGCATAAGATTGGGCAGTTTGAATGGTTTGAGCCGCCGCTGTTAGATTATTGTTTTGTAAATAGTGCCGCGCTAACTCTAGTTGTCCCAACCCTTTAAAATTACCGGCAGTGATAGAGGTTACTACACTTTCAAATTCAGGAGTTTTTAAATCTGGTTGGTACAAAATCAGGTAAGCTACTTTGGCTGAGTCGGAAGCGGTAAGTACACTTTGCGTAGTTAAATTAAGTACGTTGGCCAGAAAGGTAGCCTGGGCTTTAAGTTTAGGCTCTTTTATTTCCGAAACTGCTTGGGAAACGGCTGCATACGCCGCGCCTTTATCCGGGGTATGAGCCAGGGCGTACAAATACGGCAGTTCTGCTTCCGGTATTTTATTCGTACGGGCTTTATCGAAATAACCAACCGCCGCTTGGTATAACTTCTGCTCCATCAGCCAGGAACCAATTAAATAATAATAAAAACCAGCGGTATTCGGCGAAGCCAAGGCTTGATTTTCTAAAGTTGTGCGGGCCTCATTTACCTGACCGGAATAATACTGCGCTAAACCTTTTAATAAAATTAGATTCTCGGCGTAAGGTGTATTTTCTTGTTGCGCCAGGTACTGGTTAATGCGCTTTACTGTTGCCGGATTGGATTGTCCGATATGCTCCAAAGTAGTATGGTAAAATAAAGCAAATTCGGCCGGCGTAAGTACTTTAGCCGGAAGATTTATATCATTGGAACCGGCAGTTGTTTTCTCTTGGAGCAGATTTAATAAAGTTACATTACTTTGCCAGGCTAACCATTTACCAGAGGTGGAGCCTTGTTCTGCTAAAGCTACCGCCTGTTGGGGATTTCCGTTTTTTAAATAAAAAGCCAGTAAATTACTCTGTACCAGTTCCCGGTGATTACCCGCTTCGCTCAGCGCTTGCTGATAAAAATACTCCGTAGAATCTACGAGCGAAGTGGTTTCGTAGAGCAATGCTTTATTTGTCAGCAAAGCCGTACTGTTCGGGAAAGTGCGTAATCCCTGGTTTAATAAAAACAAATGATTAAAGAAGCTTTTCGGGTCGGTTTGCGTACCGGCTAAACGGGCGTAAACTTTTTCAGAAGGTTGGCCGGCTAAGGCATCTTTTAATAAATTTATTTCGGCGGTACTGTAGGCGCGCTCGCGGTAAAGGCCTGCCAGGGCGTATGTTGATTTTAAATTATGATGGCTAAACACGGTACCCTCCGTGTAAAAACGTTCGGCGAGTAATAGGTTATCGGCAGCTTTATAAAAATCACCGAGGTAATTATAGTAACCAGCTTGAGCCTTGTTGTAAACGCTAAACGTAGACCGGAAAATTAACGCCAGCAGCAATAAACTCCCCATGAGGTAAACCGTGTAAAAAGGCATTTGTTTAGGATCGAATACTACTTTATGAACGGCTAACCGCTGTTGAATGAGCTTATAAAAATTAAGTAAAATATACAGGAAAAACAGAAAACCGTAGGCCAAATGCGTATACACAATAACATCGGTAAAAGCAGAAATAAGCGGGGTATTGGCCGTAGCAAATGCGTACCCAATACTTAACAAGCTAATAATAGCCAAAGTCAGATACAAATAAGAAGCTCCGGTGGTAAAGGTAAAATACTGCTGGTACTGAACTTTCCGTCTTTTCCATCCCCAGTATCCGGCTAGCGTGGATAAGAAAAGAATAATAAACGGATCTACGTAGTAAAAATCCAGCTGTATAATTGCGGCATTTTTGAGGTAGAGCAATAGTAAATTAAGTAAGTACAAAAGGCCAATCAAGATAAAATGCCATAAACCGTAGCGACGTTCCGGCGACGGGCCCTGTGTATTTATCCAAAGCAAAGCGTGAATGTTTTCGAAGGCCACCAGAAAAATAAACAAGCACGTTGCTACAAATGCTCCCAGGCTGCTGTAATGCACTACCTGCATGGCCGATAAAGTAGCGGAAAACGGCGATTGAGAATTCAGGAAAGCCGCCAGAGCGACCAGAATTCCGAGAAAAGTAAAAAAGCGGACCCACAGCGAAACTTGAGTAACAAAAGCCTGAAAAGCATAACTTACCAGCACTAATATTCCCAACACCAAAATTAAAAATACCTGATTATCATCGGGAGTAGCCCGTAACAAGTCAAAGTTGCAGGTAGCCAGAAAAAGCATCGCCAAAATCATGGCCACGATATAAGGCAATCGCAGAAAGGTGCTGATAATAGTAAAGTATACGGCCAGAGCTAAGCTTAAAATTCCTAAGAAGATAGCGGCTAATTCGGGTCGCAATTCGGGTAAACCCACGTCAAAGCGTTCAGAAACCAGAAAACCGGTAACCGGTACCAGAAACGTTTGAAAAAGATCGGTAAACCGGGAAAACGTGGCCGAAATCGGGTACAGTTCGGCTTGTGGTTGCCACGGCATCACCTGCTCGGCGCCGGTAAAATAATGGTAAATGGCCAGGCTTAATGCGGCTAAACCCAGCAGGAGTAATAAATAAAAAAGAAAAGGGCCGCCTTTACGCCGGCCGCCCAGTAAATTTTGTTCTGCCATTTACGGTTTTAAACGTTAATCCAGCACTTTTGGTACTCTAAAATAATCAGAATCTTTGCGAGGAGCGTTTTTAAGGCCTTCTTCGTGCGTGATAATAATTTTCGGTTCATCCGGCCGCAATACATTTACCTCTTCGCTCATGTGCAATAAAGGCTCTACCTGAGAAGTATCGAGTTCCCGCAGCTTTTCCATCCAGTCCAAAATTTTATTCAGATCCTGCAGCATTTCCTGTTCTTTGGTTAAATCAAATTCCAGACGGGCTAAATGTGCTAATTTCCGGATCGTTTGTATATCGGTGCTCATAATGATTATGTAAACTTAAATCGGCTTGAATTATTTTAAATACTTTACTTTTTAAATCTTCCAGATCGGCCAGGGTAAGATCGGCAGTAGATATAGGTTCAAAGAACGTAATTTTTAAGGAGTGCCAGTGCACAATAAATTTACCATCTACGTCCGGCAAGAAAATATGATTGTAGGGCATAGAAACCGGTACAATAGGTATTTTCTTTTCAATCGCTAATTTAAACGGTCCGTCTTTAAAAGGGAGCATGTCGTAACCGGCAGTTTCGGCAATGGTGCCTTCCGGGAAAATAACTACCGATCGTCCCTGATCAAGCGTGCGCCCCGACTGAATGTACGATTTGGCCCGGCTCACCGCGCTATTCCGATCCACGGAGATATACAACTTATTATAAATCGGCCCCCAAAGCGGTACTTTCGCCAGCGATTTTTTACCCACGAAATTTAAATACCCCGGTACACTGTTTAACAACAACGGAATATCAATGTAAGAACTATGATTGGGGGTATAAATATAAGGTGTGTTTTTAGCAAGCAAAGCCTTACGGGTAATTTGCAGCGGTAAACCGTACAAGCGCAATTGTATATACGACCAAAAACGATTAAGCCCATGCGCGTACGGGTACCAGCGAGGTTTCTGTACCAAAACCACAAAAAAAGGATAAAGCAGAAAAAAAGGTATAATAAACGAAATAACGCACCAGCCAGCGTAAATCTTACGTACTATTTTTACCAGCAGCTTCATGAAGGCAAAAGTACAAATATTCGGTTTAAGTTCACGTACGGACTTGCTTTTTCCGGTTTCCGATTTAAAATAACCTCAAAAGTTGGTATGAAACGGAACCAAGTTTTCACAGAAATTTGAAGATACCAAAGAGTGATTGAAAGAAGAAATTAAAAAATTATTGCGGATGTTTTAAAACTTTATCTGCTTTTAAAATACCGGCGATGCTTAAAGCATCCGTAATTTCGCCGGCCATTACCATGCGCACGGCTTCGGCGAGCGGCACCTTTTTAATATGCAACTCTTCTGTTTCTTCGTGTTCGGTTTCGCCGGCAGTTAAATCCTGGGCTAAAAAAAGAAAGCCAAATTCGCTGGTAACCGAGTTAGAAGTATGAATGCGGCCCAGATTTGTCCAGGTAGCGGCGGTAAAACCAGTTTCTTCTTTTAATTCGCGTTTGGCCGATTCCAAGGCATCAATGCCGTGCGGGCCACCGCCTTCCGGAATTTCCCAGGAGTACTCGTTTAAAGGATAACGATATTGGCCTACCAGGTAGGTATTGCCATCGGCATCAATGGGCACTACGCCAATAGCCATATTTTTGAAATCGACTACCCCGTAAATGCCGCGGCCACCTTTCGGGTTAATTACCTGATCTTCGCGGAGGCTGAGCCAAGGATTTTCATAAATAGGCTGGGAAGAAAGAGTAGTCCAGGGGTTTTCGTGTTCGTTCATGGTTAAGTTGCAGGTTGTCGGTTGCAGGTTACAAGTTACGAAAGTGCCGTTAATCTGTTTAAAATGTAATATTAACAAATAATTGCTACGCATTTCAGGCTAAATAATGCCACACCCCGGAAAGTATTGCCCCTAAGTAACCAATAGTAAGGGTATGTTATCCGTCTGAAAATAAATGAGTTAATAAGCAATCCGTTAGGGGAGACACATCGTAGGTTTTTTGTTCTTTAAAACCTTCAACTAAAACTTTCGAAAATGAAAAAAAGCTTTTACCAGATTAAATTGGCTGCTCTGGCTATGCTGCTATTGTCATTCGCCAGCTGCCAGAATGATTTTGACTCCGCCTCCGAAAAAGAAGTAAATTCTTCCAGCGACTTACTGATGAGCCGACCCAAGCTAGATATTACTTTTTATGCCTTACAGCGTGGGTCAATCCTCCACAAGCTTAATACCGATGATCCAGGGAAAATAATAAAAGCCATCACCATTACCGGATTACAGGCCGATGAAAAAATATTAGCCATTGATTTCCGGCCGGCTACCGGGCAGTTGTATGGGGTGGGCAGTACCAGCCGATTATACGCCATTAATTTAAATTCCGGCGCTGCTACCATGATTGGTATGGAACCTTTTACTCCGGCTCTGGAAGGTAATTTAACCGGGTTTGATTTTAACCCAACCGTTGATCGCATCCGGATAGTAACAAATACCGGACAAAATCTGCGGTTAAACCCCGAAAACGGCAAGGTGGCGATGGAAGACGCCGACATCAACGGGGCATCCGGTGCCATGATAGCCGCTGTAGCGTATACCAACAGCATGGCGGGAGCAGCTACCACTACTTTATACGATATTGACGTGAGTAAACAAAAACTTTACAAACAAGATCCTCCTAACGACGGTAAATTAGTAGAAGTAGGCGATTTAGGTTTGAAAATAAGCGGCGAAGGTGGTTTTGATATTGTAGCTAAAGGAAATAAAGCACTGGCTCTTTTTAACGTGGAAGATAAATCAACCTTGTTTACGGTAGATTTAAAAAATGGTCATACCCAAGTACTGGGAAGATACGCTAAAAGCCGGCAGTACACCGGTATCGCTATTCCTACCCCGCCCGTAGCCTACGCCGTGAGTTTGATGAACGACCTTTTAATTTTTAACCCGAAAGATCCAGCCAGTATTATCTCCAAGCCTATTACCGGATTACAAGCCGACGAAAAAGTTTTGGGTCTTGATTTCCGGCCAAAGAACGGTCAACTCTACGCTTTGGGCAGTACCAGCCGCATCTACACAGTTAATGCGGCTTCGGGGGCCGTTATGGAAGTGGGTAAATTAACTACCCGTTTAAGTGGTTCAGTCTTTGGTTTTGATTTTAACCCGGTTGCCGATCGCATCCGGATTGTGAGCAGCAATGAGCAAAACCTACGGGTAAACCCGGATGATGCTACGGCTACCGTGGATGGTAATATTAACGCCGATACAAAGAATCTGGCTGTTACTGCAGCCGCGTACACCAACAATTTTGCCGGTACTATGACGACTGAACTCTTCGTGCTGAATTCGGCCGAAAACAAGCTTTATCAGCAAAATCCACCTAATGAGGGCACTTTGATGTTAAGAGGAAATCTGGGGATAAATGAAAATGGAGTGAACGGTTTTGATATTGGCGGAACCAGCGGAATGGCTTACGCTCTTTTAACCACCAAAGATGGTAAAACCAAACTGTACCGTATTAATTTAGCTAGAGGAGCGGCTACTCCGGTAGCTAATTTTAGTTCAACTGTAAGAGGTTTTACTTTGGGCTTAGGTTTTTAAGTTTTACGTTATAAGTAGTACGTTTTAAGTTATACGTTATTGATTTATACGAGCTTGTCCATCAGATACGTAACCTGAACGTACGGTAGAATTGATTTTCTCTTTTTAATTGAGAACAATCAAAAGCCGCTGCCTTTTATAAGCTGAAAGGTAGCGGCTTTTAATTTAACAGAAAAGGTATGTAGGTTGGAGTTACCGAGGAAACTATTATCTCCTCGCGTTTAGCACTATATTATTCTCTAAGTTTTAGTTAATAGGTAGATAATCTCCGAAAATTTAAGATAAACTCAACATTTATTGGTTATTTACGAGCCAAAATTACAAAAGCTTATAACCGAAAACTTAAAATCAGATAGTAGTATAATGGCGGCGCAACCACTCGCTTAAACCGTTAAGCCCCGGAAATAATACCCGTTCGGTAATATTGGCTTGGTCTAGTTTATCGCGGATTTCCCATTTTAAACGCGCCGGAATAATAATCCGGAAATACAAATCCGGATTTTGTTTCAGCCAATCGCTGAGCAAGGCCGTTGGCTTCGACATCATGGCAAACAAAGCAAATTGATGCACTATTCTACCGTCCAGCGAAGGTGGTTCCAGAAATATAACGTAATCTTCCTCCTGAAAAGCGCCTAATTCTTTCAGCGAACTGCAGACCGGCTCCAATACTTCAGGGGTAAAAACATTCGAACCTTCCTCCGAAATGGCATCTTTCAGCACCAAGGGCAAATGGGAGTTCGACCGTACGTAATTCACGCACCAAATTACAGCATCCGTATCGTAGTGCAATAAATTATTAGTGGCAAAATGCAAGGCTACGTAAGGGGAGTAAGTCCAGTCGAGCAAACGGGTGGGCAAACCATGGTGCTGCGCTACGGCTAGCCAATTCCAGATTGAATTGCCCGGGGCAGCATCGCGGTGCGCGTATTTCCTAAAATTGCGCAGTAAATGCGTTTCCAGCTTTGGATAATCACCACCGAGCCGGATTAAGCTAGTGGTTAACTCAAAATTTTTATTCCACATGCCCCGGTAAACATAAGAAGAGCGGTAACGATTAATTTTCGGGTCCCAAGAATCATTAAATAGCGCCCTTTGCAATTCCTCCCAAGAGTTAACCAAAATATCGTTATCTGATGACATATTTAAAAAGGGACAGTTAAAGTTTACTGTTCCGTATACGTGAATCCGGTAAATTGTATAATTATTTACCGGAAGATGCTTGCCACCACCCAGAGAAATTTACCCGATCTAGAAAATGTAAGCTTGATTTAAGGACTGGTGGAGCCACGACCTGTCTTTTGTTCCAGGCAATAAATATGAAAGCAAATTGTTTTAATAAAAATTAATTTCCCTATTTTCACCACGCGATGAGCTGGCACTGAAGCAAAATTTTACGCTTAACTATTTAAATAAAAGGTTTGCACTAAAATTTATTTAGTACTTCAACGAAATTAGTTTGGCCTATGCCTTACACTAATTTATTGGTAAGCACCAATTTATTAATCGAACAACTACTTATACAACCGGTTTTGCCTTCATTCAGCAAAAATCTACTTAGTAGATTTTACAACAGACAAGATAATTTTTTACGCCTTATAAAAATGATAACTAATCGAAGCAGATTTTTGAAAAATGCCCTGGTTCTGGGAGCAATGGCTCTTGGTTCTGTTTTTACGGCCTGTAATAATAATTCTGGCTCCACGCAGGAAAATAGCACTAATGCTAAGCCAACAGCGGGTGAGACGTTAAAGATTGCCGTAATACCAAAAGGTTCGACGCATACCTACTGGAAAAGTGTACACGCCGGCGCCATGAAAGCAGCCAGCGAGTTAGGTAATGTAGAAGTTATTTGGCAGGGACCGCAAAAAGAAGACGACCGGCAAATGCAAATTCAGGTGGTTCAAAACTTTATCAGCCGCGGGGTGAACGGTATTGTTTTAGCTCCCCTCGACGAACGAAGCTTAGTACCGCCCGTGAAAGCCGCTATAAAACGTAAAATTCCGGTAGTAATTTTCGACTCCGATTTGGGTTCAAAAGAATACGCCAGTTTTGTGGCTACCGATAATTTTGCGGGAGGTAAATTATGCGCGCAACGGTTGGCGGAGTTGACCGGCGGGAAAGGAAAAATAATAATGCTGCGTTACAGCGAAGGCTCGGCCAGTACTCATGCTCGCGAAGAGGGTTTTTTAGCGGGCATGAAAGAATATGCTCCTGATGCCCAACTGGTTTCTACGAACCAGTACGCCGGCGCTACCATGGAAAAAGCTTTTCAGGCTTCTCAAAATTTGTTAAACCGTTTTGCTGACGTAAATGGTATTTACTGCCCGAATGAATCTTCCACGCAAGGAATGTTGCGGGCTTTGCAAACGGCCGGCAAAGCGGGCAAAGTAAAATTTGTGGGCTTTGATTCGAATGAAACTTTAATTACGGCCTTAAATGCGGGTACTATTCAGGGATTAGCTTTGCAGGACCCGTTTAACATGGGATACCAGGGAGTAAAAACCGCAGTAGCTGTTATTAAAGGGGATGCTTTCGAAAAGCGCATTGATACCGGAATTACTATGGCTACGAAAGAAAATATCAATGATCCTAAGATTAATGCCTTGCTCACGCCCGATTTAAAAAAATGGCTGAATGAGTAATTAGGCTTTAGTCGATAGTCCATAGTCCATAGTCTGTGGACCATAGTCCACAGACTATGGACTATAATTTTATAGGTACAGCCAGTTAAAATCTTATTCATTTAAATCTAAATTTCTTGCTGCTTTCTTTAGAAAATATAAGCAAAAGCTTTGGGCCGGTAAAAGCCTTAAAGAACGTTAGCTTGCAGGTAGAGCGTGGCGAAGTGCACGCGTTAATCGGCGAAAATGGGGCGGGTAAAAGTACCCTCATGAAAGTTTTGAGTGGAGCTTACACCGCGGATGGCGGCACCATGCATTTAGATGGCCAGTTATACGCGCCGGAATCACCGGCGGCGGGTCGTCAGTCGGGTATTGCCATGATTTACCAGGAATTAACTTTAGCGCCTCATTTGTCGATTGAAGAAAATATAATGCTGGGGCTGGAACGCACTTCGTTTGGGTTCGTGAAAAAGCAGCGGCAGCAGGTAAAAGAAGCACTCGACTGGTTAGGACAAGGTCACCTTGACCCGGATATGCCGGTTAATCGCTTAAGCTTAGGTAAACAACAACTGGTAGAAATTGCCCGCGCTTTGGTGATTGAATCAAGAGTGGTTATCCTGGATGAGCCTACCAGCTCTTTAACCGCCGAAGATGCCCGCGCTTTGTTTAAAGTAATCCGGAAGCTAAAAGAAAATAATATATCGGTTATTTACATCAGCCACTTTCTGGAAGAAGTAATGGAAATAGCCGACCGGTTTACCGTAATCCGCGACGGAGAATCTATCACTTCCGGTAACATATCCGAAGTTACTATTCCGGAAATAATCCGGCACATGATTGGCCGATCGGTAGAGGAGTTATACCCGCATCTTCCGCACCAAATTGGGGAGCCGGTTTTAACTGTTCGCAATCTGGTAACGGCTCCGTATCATAAAGAAATAACTTTTACGCTCCGGCGAGGTGAAATTTTAGGCATTTCGGGCTTGGTAGGGGCGGGGCGTTCCGAAACCATCCGGAGTATTTTTGGCTTGGAAATCGTTCGTAATGGTCAGGTAAAAATTAAAAATTACCCGGAACTCAACGCCGTATACATTAATCCGGGCAAGGCTTTAGGCACCGAAATGGATTTATTAAGCGAAAACCGGAAAGAAGAAGGCTTAGCTTTAAATTTATCCGTTGCCAATAACATTACTTTATCTGCCCTAAGTAAATACAGCAAATTCGGACTATTAAATTTGAACCAAGAGCACGAAACTGCTTCTAATTGGTCGGAAAAATTGCGCATAAAATGCCGTGATCCGAAACAAGCTATTGGTAGTTTATCGGGCGGAAATCAGCAGAAAGCTTGTATTGCGCGTTTATTGCACCACGATAGCGACATTTTATTCTTGGATGAACCCACCCGGGGAATTGATGTAGGAAGTAAAGCCGAAATTTACCGGTTAATTCAAACCTTAGCCTCCGAAGGTAAAGCCATTGTAGTTGTAAGTTCTTATTTACCGGAATTATTGGGAGTGTGCGATACCCTAGCGGTTATGTACCGGGGCCAGATGTCGGAGATTAAACCAATTTCCGCCTGGAATGAGCACGATATTATGCTTTATGCTACTTCCGGAGCAGAAGCAATGGCCTAATTTATTTGGTAATAGAAGAGCTTGTTGCCGGACCTTGCAGAATAAATATTTTTAATTTTATTTACCGGGTTTAAACTGAATTTAGCCAAAGTATATTTTACCCGGTTTCGGTTTCTACCTATTTGATTTTTATCTGATATATGAATAAAGTTTTAGCCAGGTTTGGGCCGTTTTTCGGGCTGCTGTTTGTGATAATTCTGTTTACCATTCTATGTCCGCCGCAGTTTAATTCTTTCGATAACGTAAAAACCATTCTTACTCAAAGTGTTATTGTGGGAATTGCGGCCTTTGGCATGACCATGGTCATTATTTCCGGCGGGATTGATTTAAGCGTAGGATCTCAAATTGCTTTAGGTACGGTGGTTATTGCTACCATCATGAATCTGCAGGGTGGTTCCGAGGCTACTTCCGTAGGGGGAATTATGCCTCTTGTGGCAGCTTTAGCGGCAATTGGGGCTTGTGCTTTATGCGGTTTAATTATTGGGTCGTTTATTTCCCGGTTTACTATTGTGCCGTTTATTGTTACGCTGGGTATGATGCAGATTGCCCGCGGCGTGGCAAAATGGATTGGGAAAGAACAAACCATTAGTACGCCACCCAACTGGTTGCAGGATTTAATGTTGTTAGATCCGGAACCATCGTGGCTGGTATTCGCACCGGGAGTTTGGATAACCGTATTGTTATTTGCCATACTGGCTATCCTTTTAAAATATACGGTATTTGGCCGGCATATTTTTGCTATTGGCTCCAACGAACTCACGGCCCGCCTTTGCGGCATTAAAGTAAATCTCAACAAAGCTATGATTTACACGGTAAGCTCCATATTTGTGGGTATTGCTTCGGTAATGCAGTACAGCAACTTAACCGTAGGCGATCCTACGGCGGCGAACGGGATGGAATTAGATATTATTGCGGCGGTGGTAATTGGCGGCGGATCTTTAAGTGGAGGGGAAGGTAGCGCTTTGGGTTCCATTATTGGAGCATTGATAATGGCGGTTTTGCGTAATGGCTGTAATATGTTGGGCTTGCCCAATTACGTGCAGGAAATTATCATCGGGATAATTATTGTGGGTGCCGTTTTAATAGATCGCTTAAAGCACCGCATTAACGCTTAGTAGCATTTTTTAGTAAGGAAGCTCTCCGAATAGTTAATAAAAAAGTCCGACAGAAGATTTTACAATTAAAAATCTTCTGTCGGACTTTTTTATTAACTGACAAAATTTATCTTCTTCTGAAATTAGTAGTTAGCCAGCTTTAATAACTGCATCCGTTATATTTTATCTTTCGTTAACTGACCATTCACATTGCGCCAAATATTCAAAGGGTTGCTATTTTGTAGTTCTGCTGGTAATACACTATCCGGAAAATCCTGGTAACAAACGGGTCGGCTGAACCGGTAGATAGCCGCCGTCCCCACCGAAGTGGTACGCGCATCGGTAGTAGCCGGGAAAGGTCCGCCGTGTACCATGGAGGCACAAACTTCTACTCCCGTCGGGAAGCCATTAATTAGTAAGCGGCCAACTTTCCGTTCCAAGATTGCGACCAGATCGGCGTATTCTACCAAATCCTCCGGGGTAGCTTGCAAGGTGGCCGTTAAGTGCCCGTGTAAGCCATTGGCAATAGCCATTAACTCTTCTTTACCCGTAGCCGAAATGTAAACCGTAGAAGGTCCAAATACTTCTTCGCCAATTTCCGGAGTAGCCAAAAAAGTAGTTGCATCGGTACGAAGTAAATGCGGAGTACCGCCGCAAGCGCTCTCATTGCTTATGCCGGTAGCTAGTACCGAAACGCCCGCCGTTTGCGTTAGCTTTTGAATGCCCGCATCAAAAGCTTGCTTTATGGTAGGAGTTAGCATGGTGCCCGCCGATAAACCCGTAAATACCTCCGTGGTTTTATTTAAAAATTTTTCTGCTTCCGTAGATTGCTGCGCTACCACTAAACCCGGATTGGTACAAAACTGACCAACGCCCATAGTTACAGAAGTCGCAAGCCCTTGCGCTAAATTCTCGCCCCGTTCTTTCAAAGCCCCTGGTAAAATAAATACCGGGTTAGTGCTGCCCATTTCGGCATAAACCGGAATAGGTTCAGGTCGGCGGGCTGCTGCGTCGAAAAGAGCCTTGCCGCCCCGGTATGAGCCGGTAAAGCCAATGGCCTTAATAAGCGGATGTTCTACCAAATCCATGCCTACCGCCGTGGATTGCCCGTGTACCATCGAAAATACGCCATCGGGCATATTAGTGGCCTGAGCTGCCCGCAACACTGCTGCCGCCATTAACTGCGAAGTGCCCGGATGAGCCGGGTGGCCTTTAACTACTACCGTACAACCTGCCGCCAACGCCGATGCCGTATCGCCGCCGGCTACCGAAAAAGCCAAGGGGAAATTACTCGCTCCAAAAATACCCACTGGTCCCAAAGCAATATTCATTCGCCGCAAGTCCGATTTAGGCAAAGGTTTCCGGTCGGGTATGGCCGTGTCAACAGTGGCATCTACCCAGGAACCTTCCCGTAATAAGGCGGCAAACATATTTAACTGACCAATGGTACGGCCTCGTTCACCCTGTAAACGGGCTTCGGGCAAACCAGATTCTTCCTGGCAAAGGGTTATGAGGGCATCGCCTAAGTTCATGATTTCTTCGCCAATTTTCTGCAGGAAATCTGCCCTTTCTGCTCCTGTTTTTTTCCGGTAGATTAAAAAAGCGGCTTCCGCTTTCTCTGCTGCCGCCGCTACTGCTTCCGGGGAACTTTCGGTGAATTCGGTGGTTAACCATTCGCCTTTAGTCGGGTTAAAACCCCGGAACGTTTTTGATGGAGTTGAAACTTCCGTAAGTATATTTTTATCAGTCATGATGATCGTATTTAAAGATTGGGAAACCTGATTATTTAAATTTCGAGAAATAAGGTTTACGTACTTTTATCCTAATGTCGTTACTTGAACTTAGCTTTAGGTTGATTTAAGAAAAGAAAATAAGGTAAACTAAAGTGTTTAAGCCGGCACTATCCGAACCGGCAGACTGGTTTTTAGCGGACGTAGTTTATTAATGTACCAATATGTTCAATACTAATCCGGATTTCATCGCCGCTGGCTAAGGTAAAATCATTAGGAGGAATAATGCCAGTGCCGGTCATCAGGTAAACGCCGTAACTAAAGCTGCACTCCCGAAACAAAAAGTCTACTAATTCCTCATGCGAACGCTTAATTTGATTTATGCTGATCGTATCTGAAAATACCGTTTTTTCTTTGCGGATAATTTCGAGACTGATATTGGCATCCTTATCAATTTTATTTTCCGCAAGATATAAGCCGGGTCCAATGGCGGCGCTGTTATCGTAGGTTTTAGCCTGGGGTAAATACAGCGGATTTTCGCCTTCGATGCTGCGGGAACTCATATCGTTGCCAATGGTGTAACCTGCAATTTGGCCTTTGTTGTTGATAAAAATAGTTAATTCTGGTTCCGGAACATCCCAGGTAGAATCTTTCCGGATGTGCACCGCACCCAAATGGCCAACCGTACGGGCAGCAGTAGCTTTAAAAAA